>CAWBTD010000012.1:0-526267 GCA_963791675.1 Bryobacterales bacterium | reverse complement strand
ATTCGGACTCTCGTGTTACGGCTGTGGATGCTACATTGGGCAATACCACAGAACAGCCCAAATTGCTCTGGCACATGGCCCGCGCCCAAGCACTGGAAAAGGCTGGCTTGCTCGAAAATGCCATGGTGGAATACGGCGGAATTCGGGCGGAATGGCCTGCCGCCGTGTGGACGGATGAGGTAATACGACGTTTAGCCGCCAAAGCGGATGCTGCCGCGAAAAACCGGCGGCCTGCGTCGTCAACTCACCATACATTCGCAGTTGTTGTGGGCATTTCAGAGTACCGGAGTGAAAATGGTTTACCCTGGCTCCGTTACGCGGACAAAGATGCGTTAACATTCACAGAGTATTTAAAGTCGCAGCGCGGCGGTGGGTTGCGGACCTGCACGGACTCAAACCCCTTGGATTGCGAAATTCTTCTTCTAACTAATGGTGCAGCTACTCTCGCACGTGTGAGCAGCGCGTTCGAAACTTTCATTACGCAGCACGCCGATAAAGAGAACACGCTGATTCTTTTCGTCGCCGCCCATGGCGCAGACCCGGCTATGGAGGCCGATTGGAAAGACAATAAAGTAGTTCGTAAGGAACCGGTCATTCTGACTTACGACAGCGATTACAACGAGGCGAAAGTAAGCGGATATCTGATGAATGATCTGCGTGTTCGAGTGGCGGAGCAAGGGCTTGTTTACGGAAAGGTGTTGGTATTTGCTGATTTATGCCGCGCCGGAAACATCGGGCCTATGGCGGGCACAGTTGAACACCAAGAGGCTGTTGAACAAGCGTTCAGGTTCGAGAAGGCGAGTATCGGCATTTTGCTGGCGAGCCAAGCCAAGAACGACGCGTATGAAGATCAGCGCTTTGGTGGCGGCCATGGTGCTTTCACCTATTACGCAGTATCAGGCATGAGCCAGCGCGGCTTACGGACCCCCATCCGTTTCGACGATCTGATGGCTTTTATTAAGACTGGCGTTCGCAAGGTCACTCGGGACCAGCAAGTACCTATCGGGCGAGCTGTTGATGAAGCGATGCTCGTGGTTGACAATCCTTCTCTGCCCGCCATCCAACTCTCAGGCGCCCTTCCCATTTCCGATAAAAAGATTCTCCGGAGGCCTCGCGGCCTACGGCCTTCGGCACCGCGCCTGGATCATCCCGCTCCCGCGCCTGCTGAATGCGATGAGTTTTGCACGGCAATTCAGAGGGGTCGGTTGCGCTCCGACGAGCCAGGCAATGCTTGGACCCAACTGGAAAATTCTCGTGTTTCCGGAGCCAGCCCGGATCTTTTGGCTGCGCAACGTGAGAGGCTTCGAACAGCTCTCGAAGATCGTGGCCAGTTGGCGATTCTCCACTACTTGAAGGGCGATCAAATTCAGCCAGATCCCGATGAGTTTACCCGGGGCGCTCTCGATTTCGAAGCAGCAAGCCAATTGGCGGGGTCTGCCCCCTTCGATGAAAGCAGGGCTTTGTTCTGCCGTGCTCGCGCTCTGATTTTTCCGGGCAGAAGCGACTATGATTTTGACCGGGCAATTGAGATGTTACATCAGTCAATCCGGATCGACCCTGCCCGCAGTTACAGTTACAATGCACTTGGCATTGTGTATCTTGAAAAGGCCGCGCGCGACGCACGATTTTACAAGCTTGCCGCCGCAGCTTTGCACGATGCCATACGATACGCGCCGTATTGGCCTTATCCATGGCATAACTTAGCATTGGTTGCCACTGAAGAGGGTCGGTATCTGGACGCTGAAAACTATTACCGGCATGCAATTCCCTTAGCGCCTCACTACTCATACATAGCCTATAACCTCGGCCTGCTTTACCAGCGCCTTAATAGGCTCAGCGATGCAAGTGATTTATACACTCTAGCCTTAACTACTGCTGAGGCTGCCAGGAGTGAGGGTATTGTGGTGCACAATGATGGTACACGACCGGAGGAAGCAGAGGCGAAAAACGCATTGGGCACAATTGCCGCCGAGAAAGGCCGCCTGCGACAGGCTGAAAAGCTTTATCGCGAAGCCCTTGCTGAAAATCCGTCGAACCTTCGAGTGCGGCAAAATCTCGCGCTCCTGTTGGCTAGTTCTTCTGGACAGTCTTTAGAAGCCGAAAATTTGTGGCGCCTCAATCTGGAGCAAGACGAAAAGCACTTGCCTTCATTGCTGGCCCGCGCCAGATATCTAGCTGCCCGGGGAAGATGGGCGGAATCGGCGCAACAATACCGAAGCCTTCTCAAATGGTACCCGAACATGGACGCAGCACACCGTGAACTTGCTGCCGTTTGTGCTAAGCAAAATCGCCAACCCGAAGCATGGCGGGAGTTGCAAGCAGCCAAAAACCTTTCTCCTGCCGATGCTGAATTGCTGGAAGAAATCGTAGAATACTACATCAAAATTGGCGACTTAGATACTGCTCGGGCCGCATACAAATTAGCGAGTACTGCGTTTTCGGGTGATGCCGGTGTAAGGCGATGGGCAGCCAAGTATTCTCGCATTGTGGGAGAGTAAATCCAATGCCAAAAATATCCCTTCTGTTGACAGTCAGCATCTTACTGCTCTCGTTATCAGCGTGGGCCTTCTTCTACGCTATGGGCTGGCCTCTGCAAGCAGGCGACACAACGGTTGTCGTCGGCCTTGTTGCGTTAGTTGTATTTAGTGCCAAGTGGATTGGCTCAGTCTTATTTAAACGCCTCGGTAAGAAGAACACATGAGAATTTTCTGTTTAGTTGTAGTCGTTTTTCTGATGGGATCTTTCCGGTCTAAAGCAAGCCCAGATACTTCTTTTGCAGCCTGCGAGGCGGACAAATTGGCAGCCCTTTCAGAAGAGATCGTTCACCTGAAAGTATTGTTTCCGAATGCAATTCGTTATAGCTGGTCGGTGTCGGGAGGCAAGGTGCGTGGAAATGGTTCGGAGGCTGTTTGGTCTCTGTCAGGTCTGATGCCAGGTTTCTACTCAGCGACTGCTAAGGTGAATGGGCGTAACGCAGAAAGTTCCGAGTGTTCACAATTGATTGTTATCAAACCAGACACTCGTGGGCCGAGAGTTTCTGGCCGTACTTTCCTGATGAGGAACGGTCACGAGGCGGAGGGATACGGCCTATATAGCTACCTGTTGTTTGGATCTGCACCATCTGAAGCAACGCGAGAACGCTATGTTCAGGCTGTGAATGCTTACTTGACGCAGATATTTGCGGTCCAGGACATAGAGAAATCAATCTCGCGTAGTCACCTAAATATTACCTACATTCCAACTGTGGATTCAGAAGGACTATCGCTTACGAGTGACTGGATTCTAAGTCATTATGATTACGCTAGGGCGGCTGCGCTGCTTAGTTCGTTCTCGGGCGGACACCTTGACGGTCCTTATCTTGTATCAGTGCTGGAACCGTTACGGCCGGGCGAAATGGTCACTGCCAAGTACCTGTTTCAGGATCTATCCGCAGTACCGCCGAACCTCACCTCAGCTTGGGTGAAACTGTTTCTGTCTCAAGCAGCCCAAGACAAGCCCTGGGAAAGTTCTCGTACGCAACGCTTGGCTCTTCAAATGCGAACCGGCATTGCCGTGCTGGCAGTGGGTCTGCCAGAGGTTCAGAAAGCATTAACGGATTGGTTAGCCTGGAAACAGTAGGCATACTGCTGACCAAACTTCCGCATTTCGTTGTGCGATGTAAATCGCCTGCAGGAGATTGCGCCAGCGACGGTCGTATGCCTCCTCGACCGACTTGGCCTCAAGCCGCGCTCGAATCAACTCCTCCAGTGCGGCGAGTTCAGCCGGACCAAGCGTTTTGGTGAACTGCGTCTCCCCAATAACCGCTGGAATCATCTACTTCATCAGCTTTCAGGAGGCGTATAAGGGTGTGATCACACAGAAGCATCACCGAATTTGCTACTGTAGCCTGAGCTGAGGGGAAATAGTCATGAAAGCGAAATGGGTCGGTCTCACAGGTGTGCTCTTTCTGGTATGCGCTGCCGGAATCCTGATTGGACAGGAGAAAGAAGACCGGACGCTGTTATCGCATCAACAGATGACGGCCATTATCAATGAGGTTTCAGGCGAGCGCGCCATGCATCATGTGCTCGAACTGGTGCCGTACCAGTTTGTCCGCCCACCATCCGAGTATCAAGCCCACTTTCGTGAGGCGGAGGTCATGGCGAAGTTTGCCAAGGAATACGGCTTCAGCAACGTGGCAATCGAAGATTATCCCAATGGCCAGACCTATCAGCCTGTGGTGGGCGAACTGTGGACCACCGCGCCCAAAAGCCACGAAGATTTACGACATTCACGACATACCGGAAGCGCTTGCATCGACGAATGCCAATGGGGATATCAGCGGCGAACTCGTCAGTGTGGGACAAGGTACGAATCAGGACTTCGCAGGCAAAGACGTCAAAGGCAAATTCGTGCTGTCGCTCGCGCCAAACGGCCTTGCCGCCATCTTATAATCGCGCGGTGGAATTTGGCGCCATCGGTGTCATCGGCATCAGCGCCATCGGAGCCGGGGACCGTGCGACGGACTACGCGAACGCAATCGTGTGGACCACCGTGAACGCCAAACCGAATACCGCTGCGTGGGCCGTATCGCCGAGAGCGGCGCGCGAGCTCGAAACAATGATCAATAGCGGAAACAAGGTCACCATCCGATCCGTGACCAAGACCGAACAAGTACCCAACAAACAGGAAATCGTTCATGCCGAAATTCCAGGCGATGGCAGCACCACACAGGAAGTAGCCATCGGCGGTCACCTCTTCGAGTCATACATCAAGCAAGGCGCCAACGACGACAATTCGGGTTGCGCTTTGACCCTGGAAATCGGCCGCGCCTACCTGAAGCTGATTGCCGAGGGTAAGCTGCCGCGTCCCAAGCGCACCATCAACTTCAATTGGGTCCAGGAGATCAGCGGCACCAACGCCTGGTTCAAGGCGCACCCGGAAAAGCAAAAGGTCCTCATCGGCGATCTGAATTTCGATATGGAAGGAATTCGATTGACGCAGAGCCGCAGCTTCTGGCTGCTCCAGCGCACCCCGGATACCTTTCCTTCCTATCTCAACGACATTGCCCAAAGCATGATGGAGTATGTCGCCGAGATTTCGCGGGAACGTGTTCGCTACCGGAGAGGTTTAAATGGGTATGGCGCTTCGCAGCCGGTGGACTCGCCCAACGGGAGCACGGATGCGTTCTACATCAAGATCGACAAGCACTACGGCTCGAGCGATCACGTGACTTACATGCAGCACGGCATTCCCGCCGTCATGTTCATCACCTGGCCGGACATGTGGTATCACTCTTCGCAGGACACTCCGGACAAGCAGGACCCCACGCAGTACAAACGGGCAGCTTCCGTCGGGACAGGAGCATTGGTCGCTCTGGCCTCCGGTACGGATGAGATGGCCGCGCGGATTCTGAGTGAAAACATCGGCCGCGGATTGTCGAGAATGGGCGAGTCGCACACCAAGGGTCTGGGCTATATGGCCGATGCGACAGATGCCGCGACGTTGACGGATGGCTACAAGGAAGCAAGAATCGCTATCCTCCATCAAGCGGAAGTCGAGAAGGGCGTTGTGAGCTCAGCAAATGTCTTGTGGACGAACGCAGATGAGGGTAAGAAAAAGACGGCAGCTTTTGTGCCGCTGATTGACCAGCGCGCCTCCGTGCTGTTGAACGAAGTAAAAGCAGCTTACCAATTGCAGGCCATGCAGCGCGGCGTGCCGGCTTCAGAACCCGTCATGACAGCGCAGGAACGCGAAGCAGCCAATCTGGTAGTCGAATCCGTGGGTGACGCGCGGCGGCGGACGCGGGAGGCTGGTGGAGGAGACAGGTGGGGTGGCGGGCGCGGCGGTGCCCCTGCCGGTCCCGCGGTTCCGACGGAAATGAATGCCGAATTCACCATCCTGCTTGGTCAACATAAAACCGCTCTGGAAATTCGCGACTTCTTATCCGGGGAATTTACGCCGCTGCCGCTCGCCGATCTCATGGCGGTGCTGCATGCACGAGAAGCCGCCGGCACAATCAAACTTCTACCAAAAGCGGGTAAATAGGAAATAGTCGTTTGAGCAAGACCATCGCCGAACCAAATTCCACACGCAACCGATGCTTGGGAGGAAGTTATTCTATAACGCCAAGCGAGTGCTGGCTGGTGTGGAGTAATATACTCGCTTGTAACTGAATTCTTAATGCAACATGACCTGCAATCGGCATTGACAACTTATCGAGTTGCAAGGTGCCGACTAAGTTTGCTACCAAGCCAATGTTAACGGCAAGAACTCTGCGAACAGGTCATCGTAATAGGGCTTCAATTCTTGCAGATTTGGCTTTGTATGACCCTTAGAGTAAAGGTCGTACTGATTAAACTTCAGGACCCACTCCAGCATTACCCGATCTTTGTCGTTGCAAAGGTGATCGTATGCACCATGGCGGTGCCATGGGTAGAAAGAGTGAAACCGCAGCATGTAAAGCGCCTCGTCACGCAGATAGGGTTTCATTACTTCCGCGATATAGCCATCGTGTCCAAAAGACATATGCACGTTTTCTAGTCCGCAGTTTGGCTGGTAAATGCCATACTTCGTCTGCAACTCGGGACGGTTACGATCTGGATTGTTGGCGAAATACTCACAGAAGACGATGTCCGGCGACCATGCGCAACCTACAGGGAAGGTGTCGCCGACAACACCCCATTGGGGCTCGCCATATAAACACAAGCACTTTCCAAGATCGTGAATGAAGCCGGTGAGTACCATCCACCTCGGATGTCCATCGCGACGGATTGCCTCGGAAGTCTGAAGGAGGTGCTCGATTTGAGTCAGGTCCGTATCGGGATCACTATCGTCGATCAGAGTGTTAAGGAAATCAGCCGATTCCCAAACGGTCTTTTGCCCTTTTTGTAAGCTAAAGTAGGTGCTTTCCTTTTCAAGGACATAATCCAACGTTTGGTTTTCGTGGTTTAGCTGATAGAACTCGGCCACACCCGGAGTAGCGGTCGCATCGTAGATCCGAAACTCCTCCTGTGATTTACCTTCCTTGTAACGACCCTCCAGAAACTCGTCCCATTCATCAAGATCGACGAGTGGTCCTTCTCCTTGAGTGCTGGCTGTCTTTGAGTTCATAAATGATCCTCCTACAGTATGTTAAGGCTTGCTTCAGCCCTTCAGGAACGTTACCGCTGGAGCGTGTCTCCAGCGAGCCATGCCCCTAGTCATACCTCCGCACCGTACAGTTTTGCAACATAGCCACCGCGTGAACGTCTGGATAGCTGCGTCAAAACTCCTGCCTTTCCTGATCGCAATCGCGTACTTGCCGCACCATCGGCATGGAAAGCGCCCAGGATCACTTCAGGTCTGTTTTGACAGGGTCCACTGCGAAACAGTAAACCTCCTGTTCGCTGCTTAGCCGCAGTACATATTCTCCTGGGCCAGGATCAGCTTTCGGCTTGATCTTGAATGAGCTGTCACTGTACCCGGTCACTTCGAACGGAACAGATCCTGATGTTCCATCTTTTTTAGCCCCTCTGGCGACTTCCGCCATGACCCGCTCTTCGCCTTTCACGGTCAGCCGAAGGAACTGAATGATCGTCTTGGGATCGACATCTTGAGACGGGAGTTTGACGACAAACGCTAACGGCTCCCCTTGTACAAACCTGATAGGGGAGTGATTCCCCTTGATGTCCGTTCCTTTCCGCGGCGTCTGCCGCTCAAGCGGCCTGATGTCTCTGGCCGAGACCAGATAGCAGAATTCACCAAGCGCCTCCGGCTCTTTGACATCTGGCTGGTCTTGGGCCGCCAGCGGCGAGTATGGTTGGCATAGCAAAGCCAGGAGAAGTGCCGCGATTTTCACTGGATCAATCATAACCCGATGGCTACACTGGCAATCGTCTCAGTTGCTCCGCTGTGTACGCATCATTAGGAGCTTTCCCACATAATGATTCACGATGGCCTTCCTGTCGCATCCTCACATGTTTTGGGAATAGAGTAGAAGGTGGATTGCAAAGACGTAGTGGCGGAAGCAAAGTTCATCGCCAAGCTGTTCCCCATCGCCGCCTGACAACTACTCACCTTCCAAGACTCACTTGCTCTCATTTTTTGCTTTCATCGAACTTTGACATTCCATCTGCTAAAACGTAAGCGGAACAAAACCGAAGTTTCTGAAGTCAAATAAGGGCGATACTTCGTCGAGGGAACAAAGGAAACATATGATGCGTGTTTTTGCTTGTTTCAGCGCCACGGCAATAGAAGAGTCGAGCGCGGAATCACGAAGGCTGATGCTCCAATCGTTGTTGACGGAACGTTTTCATCTGGCGACCCACAACGATGGCGGCGTTCACGGGAGCGCTCCTGAGTGCCCGAAGGGGTCGCGCATATGGAGGGTTGCCCCATGGACGCGTACACTCTTGTGGCAAACAAACCCAAGCTGAAGAAGGCGGACCCTACGTCACGGACGCGCTGCCAGGAAGGTATGGCCCCAGATGCAAAGGGCGACAAGAAATGCAGATCCGGCACTTGGGAGGCTGGTGACCTGCCAGAACGTGACTATGGCACAGTTCGCGGAAATGCTGCCGAATATCGCGCAGGGTGTCTACGGACCAATGTGGTGGATGCCACAGGGCTGGAAGGAGGTTACGATTTCACCTTTAGCGGCTGAAGTTGGATAAGGTAAAATGGCCGGTGCAGGTGCTGGTCATCGACAAGGTGGAAAGAAAAGCGTTGGAAAACTAACGAGTTGACCCGTACATGGCGTTCAACAGCAATTCACACCACGTACGGGAACCGGACATCTTATTGCCTAGCTCGTGCGCTTCGCATCACCGCGATACGATTAGCTTCATCCCGTACGATGGTACAGTTCCTTGCTTTACTGGTTTCTCGGGAGACGCAGTCAGCAACACCACGGATTTACCACGTAAAGTATCCAAAACCGTGAGTACCGTCTGATACGGCGCCCGAGAGTCGGCCTTTACATAGACAGTTGCTTCTTTCAAATTGCTCAACGAGCCTGGCTCGGTGGCTTTGGTGCCGATGAACACTTTTCCGTCTGCCGTGATGGCCACTACCTTTGCGTTCGGTTCGTCAGCTGCCCTCATCTCCGCCACGTGAGTAGCGACTGGCATTTGCACGGAAATGCCCTGAGTTTCAGCAACCGCCCTTGAATGGAGGGCATCTCCACCCCACATCAGGATGCTTCCCGCTAAACATACTTCCAATACACACCTCATAGCTTTCACTCCTTTCGACGCTGATCCTGGTCTTTTGCGTTTGCTCACCGCTGCTGTGGTGAACTTCTCTGGTTCTTGCGTCTATTGCTTATAGTCGGTGGGATCACAAATGTATAACAATGTTTGCGCCCAGATTCTATGCCCATGGTTTCTGGTGATTTAGCCTAGCTATTAGCCGGATAACACCTAAGGGGCATCGTGAGATGGAAAGGAACCAGATGCCGGGATTACGAAGGTGTCGAGCCTCCCTGAGCTGGAAGGCGTGTGGATATGCGGATCTCTCGACCATGCGTCCAGGAATTCCACCAGTGCTCCCGGATTGCAGGTTGAACTTGGCACAGCGAGGAGAATGCTGGTGAGGTGAAATAGAGCTTCACTGTCGTCGAAACCAAAAGGGAGCGAAGTAACACACCATTGCGCTAAAACCACGTATAAGCTGCTATGTATACAAGGCTTAGTAGGAGGGCTGCCACGTCTTCTTTAGCGCTTCTCTAAGCGGGCAACCTCATCAATCTCACGCTGGAGGGCGGCGGCTTGGCGAAACCGCCGCCAAACCCCAATTACGATCCATAGCCCGAGAATCAGAAACAACGGCGCAGCATTGCGGAACTGATTTCTGCCGGGGAAACTGTGCCCAGCAAAGCTCGCGACGAAAAGTACGGAGGCAAGTAGCAGGGGTCCGTGCCAGAGCCAAGTGTTGCGGAGATGGTCACGGCGCATTTCGAGTGCGCGTCGGTAAAAGGCACTTCCGCTCATGGCAGCATTCAGCGGCGAACTACGGCCCCAAATGAGAGAGCGAAAGCGAATGGCAGTAGTCACGATCCACAGCGCGGCCCCAGCAAGTCCGATGGGCTGTAATGCGAACCCGACGGGCGGTAGACGCCAGGCCAGAACGCCAACGAAAAACACTGCGGCGAGCATGCTCATAATGATCTCCCAGCGGGTGCTCTCCTGGAGTTGCTGCGTTCGGCGGTTCAGGATGTGATCAATGATGACGGGGGCGTCCTCCTCGGGTTGTTGTTTCCAGATGACACAGGGGTCGTGAGGGCGTAGATCATCAGACATGCGGATTCTCCTTCAGCAAGTGACCGAACAGCACCTTCTTGATGCGGTAGATCTTCATCGCAACATTTGCGCGGGAAAGTCCGGTGACCTCAGCAATGGCAGCAGCGTTCATTTCCTCTAGGTAGCAGATCATGATCTGGCGATCGAGCGGCTTGAGCTGGTGAATCAAGCGGGTGAGTCGGACAAGTGCGCGCTGGCGGTCCAGGTCGGGAGCTTCGGTACCCGTGTGAGCCACCTGCTCAATCTCTTCGAGACCGATTAGGCCAGCACTCAAGCGACGCTCCCGGCGAATATACGAGGTGGCCGTGTTGTGGGCCACGCGCAACGTCCAGGTAGCGAGCGAGCAGCGTCCATCAAACAGCTTCAGGCTACGCCAGAGCTGGAGGTGGATTTCTTGCCGGAGATCGAGGCGCTTGGCGGGATCGGCCTCGTAGCCGGAGGCGAGACGGTCAAGCATGGAGCCATAGGCTTTGATGGCGGCAGGGTAAAGCTCCTGCTGCTTGGATTCCGCATCGCACTCTCTGTCGACACTCACAATAATAATAGTTGCTGGTGGCAACACTTTCTAACAGCTTGGCGGTAACTCCGTACCGTTTCGCGAAACTTTGCACCTTTTCCGGCAACCCGGACGCAATCGATCTTGATCTTCATTGATCGGTATCTAACCCCGAGAAGGATTCGTACGCGTTTCACAACAGGTTTCAACAAAGGCTTGGTTGGGGTTTGTATTACAACGAGCTATGGCAAGCCTGAAACCAATTGTTTCCACGTATCTGGATCATGCCTCTCAAGAGTTATCGAACACTAATCCGTTCGACCCGGTTTGTACAAACTGTGTAAGATATGGAAACAACTAGGCCGTCTCCAATGTTTTATGAGGGAGTTTTCTGAAAAACTAAAATCTGTTGTGAAATGTGTACGAACTGTTCTCCTCCTGATATTCTCCTCGTTATGCCGCCCCTTTATCGCAAAGACGGTTCTGAGCATCAGTTGACCACGACCGCCTTCGTTGCAGCGGCAGGTTCGGGCAACGTTCGAATCAGGACAATGATTCATCCGGGCTAATTCCTGCGGAGGTCCAGTTGCGCAATCTCGATTTCAGCTCTCTGCATGCGCTCGTCACCACCCTGCTGAGCCTCGCGATCATTACGCTCATCGGCGTCGGTATCCGCCTGCTTACGATGGTCACGATTCAGCAGCGCCGGGAGCGGATGAATCGCCAGATCAACGAGCGGTTGCGCGCCCTGATCGCCGCGTACAAGACGTTAGGCGGATCCTTTACCGGCGATTTGACGGTTGATCCCACACACCGTCGTGATCTGCGTCGGCAAACCGAAGTTCCAGCGACCGAACCAACGGCGCCATTGGATCTGAGTACGGCTGATTCGCCGGGCTCGGACCGCGCACGCCGGGTCCGAGATGCGGTCGAGGCGGCCTTGTCCGACATCATCCTGCTTGGCACCGAGGAACAGGTTCGGTTGGCAGCGCGTGCCGCGCACGAGCTGGCCACCGGCAAGCTCGTCCATACCCAGGAACTGGTCATAGCGCTGCGGGCTTTCATTCGCGAGGCGCTCGATCTCGATCCTATCCCGGCCAACCTGGCGATTCCGCTACAAGGCCCGGCGCGGCCGGTTGCCTCTGGTGGACGCGAAAAGACTGATAAATCGGAAGGGCGTCAAAGTGGCAGCATGGGCATGGGTATGGGTATGGGTGGCGTGAGTGGTGGGCTTGGCCTTGGATCGGGATCGCACCATGAAGATGGTGACGAAGAGGAGGATGGTACCGGCTCATCCTCTCATTACGTTTAGCTGGGCGAGACTTTCAGGACTCCAGTCAACAGCAGAGCAAAGCCTCTTTCCGGCGCTCACGACAAACTCATAAATACGGAACTTTCGAGGTCTCGCATAGTCACTGCTTCCAAGTTGGCTGACAAGTCCGAATTCACCAAACAGCGGAACGCTCTCGGCCACGAGCTGTGCAGCAGCGGTATGAAAGCCAGGTGAACAGGTCGAGCGCTGCCGGGCTTGAGGAAAGAGCCTTGACTGCTTCTAGATCCGTCGGAATCGGATGGCTGGAGAGATCTCCCGATAGAACTCTTCGCTCAGAACGATTGTATTCTGGCAATCGCCAGGTAGAAGCCTCTGTTCCGGATCTCGCGAATACCAAATCCGCGCCTCCGTCATGAAGTTGAACCGAGCACAATGAACTACGGCGGCGCGGCCCCTTTGGGTGTCCGGCCCGAAAAAGATCGTAGCGCCGAAGATGCGCTGGAAAGCAGCGATCAGTCTCCGGTATTGGGAACCGCCCTGCTGGATATCGAATTTATCGAGTATTTCGGCGGCACTATTGAAGGTGATCCGGGCGGACTGCTGCCGAACGGCCATCGTTGCCAAAAAGATCGGAACCAGCCGATCCTATCCCCACGGGAGTTCATAGCTGGGGTGACCGGTGACTTGGAGCACGAAGCGTCCGTTGCGCCGTTCGTGAAGGAGACATCCGGCTGGTGGCCTTTTTACCGGAAGTTCACAGAGGACAATCGGCCGCGACGAGAACCCCAGGTTCTGTGCTTCGCTCTCCCGCTTCTGTCGGACCATCTGTATCACGTCTGCCTGTCGAAGCCGTCGTTTGGAGATGACCAACTGCGAGTGCCGAAAGAAAAAAGATCGCTGGCGGGTTCCAGACCAGAATTGCCGGACGCCCCGACCAAATCCCTTGCTGCTTCCAAAAGAGTTCATCAATCAGCATCTCGTCGTTTTCGCTGTTCCATAGCGCCATTTGCCCTTGGGGCTGAGCCCCCGGTAGACTAGCCCGGTAGACTAAAGATTGGGGGTTCGTGAACATGCAAAGCTATGTGGAGGAGCGTGACGGCGGCTACTATATCGCAGGTACTCGCATTTCGCTCGACAGCATTGTTGATGCATTCCAGGCTGGCGAACCGCCGGACGAAATTCTCCGGTCTTTTCCCATGGCCGGTCCACTTGTCAAAATCTACGGGGCGATTACGTTCTATCTCGAAAACACTGAAAAGGTGGAGGTGTACCTAAAGGAGCAAGATCGGCGTTGGGAGGAACTTGCGCAGATCCAGGCAAAGTCCGACTCACCGCTGGCTAAGCGGTTGCGGGAGGCCAAAGAGCATACCGCTGCAGGGCGACATTGAAAGTCCGCTTCCTCGCTGACGTTAATTTCAATCAGAAGATCGTCCGAGGCCTGTTGATCAGGGAGTCGGCAGTCGACTTCGAACGACCTGAGTCGATAATTCCTGCGAAGACGCCAGACCCACAGGTCCTCGACCTTGCGGAATCATTAGGGCGTGTCCTTGTTACGCACGATGTAACAACAATGCCCGAATGGTTTCGGCAATGCGTAGAAAAGCGCCGTTGTGCTGGGCTGATCCTCGTCCCCGACAAGCTGCCGATTCGCGATGTTATTGAGGATCTATTGCTGATTTGGCACGTCACCGAAGCAGAGAATTGGGTAAATCAAATACTGCGATTGCCGCTGTAATTTTGGACGTCAGAGCGGGAACACCGCTGCTGCGAGGCGTCCGCGTCCGAAGCGACCAACTGGGTTCATTAGAGCTGATACGATCAGCATCGTGGCGTCCATTCGTGAACTATTGACCACGTACGGCCTCGCAAGAATAGCGGACACCGTCGAAGCAGTCGCCAAGCCGTCCCTGCTTTTGGTTTCCGGAAAAGAGTCAGCAGACGCGTACAGCCGACTCGGCGGCGAGCCGAATTTGCCGAGCAAAGTGCCATGGCCAACGTGGCGAGGTCATGGGCTGCCATTTGTCGCTCAGTTGGATTTGGCGACAATCCCGAAAAGTCATGGCCTGGATTTACCCTTTAACAGTTCCCTTTACTTCTTCTACGAAGGTGGGGAAGAGGCATGGGGACTCCAGTCGGAGGACAGAGGTAGTGCGCAGGTTATCTATTCGCCTACCAGTCTCACAGAGCATCAGCCGCGTGCTGCACCAAACGACATACGTGATGAGTGGCGTTTCAGGGGCGTACGACTGGAACCTGGGTCATCAGAAACCTCTTTACCAGATGGACAAGATCAGACCTTAGACCAACTAACTCTTAGCGCTGAGGAGCATAAACGCTACTGGGATTTTCTGGAAGCCTGGGGTGCGCAAAGATCGCAAATTTACCATCGCATTGGAGGATATCCAGAACCGGTTCAAGGGGACCCTAAACTTGAAGCTGAACTTGTTTCACATGGTCTCTATTGCGGCGATCCGACCGGATACAACCGAGGGAAAGAGTTGGGTCTCTGGCAGGAGGCCGTAAACTGGGAGTTGTTGCTCCAAGTCGATTCAGATGAGAATGCCAACATGATGTGGGGTGACGTAGGTCGCCTCTACTACCTGATCCGCAGGCAAGATTTGGCATTGCGGGCTTTCGAAAGAGTATGGCTCGTTTTCCAATGTTGTTGATGGCGGTGAGACTCCTTCGAAAGTACTCACCCTGCAGCTACAACACTGGGCCGAACGGACCGGTGACTACCCCGAAGTTAATTCTGAAGTTCGTGTGGGACGCTAATACCCCTGCTTTTTCTAGGCCAGAACTATGCCCAAACTAGATCTGTTCAGCCACTGGGTTGCTCCTTGGGCACAGGGGGTCGTGTGTTCAAATCACACCGCCCCGACCAAATCTTCGCTAGTTCTATAAGATATCTGCCCATTATTTATCGTGATGCCCATCCGAACAACTTCAGGGCATTTCCCCCACGGATTTTCACTCGATCACTCTCGCTGGTAAAATCGAACATCAGATCCAACATTTGGGATTGTTGATCGAAGTATTTACGGTCATGACCTAGATCTCCCCATACGATGCGATCTGCTCCAAATGCATCGAATGCACGCCGCACGAGAGGTTTTACATCACGAAAGGGGTACGCTTCTTTGGACGAATAGTTTGCCCCGGAATACTTCATGTACACTCGTGGCAGGCTGGCCAACTTCAGAACATTGGTGAACTCTGCTTCCGTTCCCATTCCCCCACGAGCCAAGTGATCGAGTATCACGGGCACATTCGGAAATTGCGCAGCCAGTTCGCCAATCTGTGGAGCGTAGTAAGGCAGAAAGTGCATCTGAATGGCAAGGCCCAACTGCTCCGCTCGGCGCCAAGTCGCCTTCATCGCAGTTGAATGCATGTCTCGGTCTTTAATGGCACCACTTGTTGTTGCTGGGGTGCCCGGTGCTCTCACCTCATGAATTCGAAGCGCCACAATACGTCCGGCATTCCGTTTTACCAGCGCTGCCATTCGGTCTGGCGTATCGGGCGCAATCGGATCGAACAGGCACGTTCCTTTGAAAAACATCGGAGTGCGTTCCTGCGAGAAGCAGTATTCGAGATAGCGGTGATCATCTTGATATGGCTCCGGATGCACAATGATCGCGTGATTGATTCCTGCTGCTGAGGCGAACTGGACATACTCTTCCACTGTCTGTGGCTTAGGCTGGTAAGGCGCGTTAGCGGGAAAGGGGAAGCGTTTTCCATCATCTGAGAAGAGATGAACATGGGTATCTATGATCGGCCCTGCTGCTCCCAATAAAGGCAGCGTAGCGAATCCAGCGGCAATTGCATGTCGGCGAGTAGGTAAAGGAAACCTTGCCATCACAATCTCTCCCTCTTAGAGAATGGAGCCTTTTTGTATCAATCCGCGTATTGCAACTCTCCACCTGCAGCACGGAGCATCACGGAAGAAGCCGGGTCTTCCAATTTGATCTGCAAAGTAGAGCCGTCTGTGAATACCATCTGGAAAATCTTGCCGTCCTGATGGATCTGGGAAACAACGCGATTTGCAATGGTATGAGTCAGCTTTTGGTTCACCGTCATAATTAAATTCTCGCTGTGTTCATTTCATCGGTGGCAGCTTACGTAGTGGTACAGGAGAAATATACTTCTGGTAAGCGGTGATCCAATTCTGCGCAATTGCCTGCTGCGCTGTGGGAAGATCCAGTTTATCCGCGCATACCATGTTGTGCAGCCGTTCCTCTAGTTGATCTTTCACATGTGCATTCCATTCGCCGTCATACCTTTCCGGCCACAAGTTCCGCTCGCGATTCGATCCTCCTAGTTCCAAAGAAATTAAATGGTCCACTTCACAGCAAATTCCCTCTTGTTTCTGTTCTCCGTATTCTTCATATACCTGTCTCTTCAGGCTTGCGGAAACATCCCGGACTTTCTTGGAATACCCTGGCACACAAATATCTGCCTTGGTTACTTCCAGAATGTCACCTGGCGTCCGGCTAGAGTTGGGCAAATCAGCTTTATGAATGGAGTTGTTCTCAACAGACTGAGGCTTACGGCAAGAACCCGCTATCAGGAGCATCACCAAAATAAAAAGAAGTCTGGATTGCATGGAAATCGTCATATTAACGTGGTTACCGCATGAAAGCACACATGTTTTTAGGCAAACGGCCTTTTGCCAGTATGACAACCTGTAACCATTCCTAGTTCCAAGCGTCTATACTGTTGTCGGGCGATTAAATTTCGTTAAGCTTTTTCCGATTGGTCCCGCCGCGCGAGGGAAGCGAAAGCTGACAATCGTGGTTGTGCGGACCAGCCGATAGGTGCATTCCTCCGAGCGCCTATCGGCTTTTTCTTTTTCCATGCGGCCGGGTGAGGCGGAACAAGATCTGGCCAGGCAAGTAAGGAAGCAGGGTTTCCGCAGCCCCCAACCGAATAGCGGCCCGGAAAAAAGCTGCCATTTGGTATTGCAATCCTAAGATTTGCTGGCAACCACGCAGATATTCCTGCACTGGTAGCTTTCTGGCGGCAGATTCGCCTGCCAACTGGCCTGTGGCGATAGCCCCCAACATTCCTGATCCCGTAAAAGGATCTACAAAACCCAGCGCATCTCCAGCCCAGTAATGCGGGGAAGAGACAGAAGCAGCAGTTCTGCCGAACACCAGCGGCCCGGTCACCAGCCACTTCATGTTTCTGGACATTGGCAGGAGCCGTTCTCGGAGGGCAGGATGTTCTTCGCATACCTCCTCCATGGTGAAATCAGCCTTGCGGAGTAGCGACTCAGGACCTAAACCGCATACGTTTGTTTTTCCGCCTTCTACGGCGTTCACGCCTACGTAGCAGCCTTGGAAGAAGAATAGTCGCATAACGTCGTCTGCGGGACCGGTGAAGTGCGCCTTAAATCCAAAAAGCCGATTTTTTCCCGGCGCTTGGCCTTGCCTGCCATGCGCCACAATTTCGGGCGTGTTTCCTGCCTGGCGAATGGCTTTCCGCAGTACGGCTCCAGCGGAAACGGCAGATTCCAGCAGCACTTGATCTAAAGCGAACCGGCTTAAGCCGTGGGCATGTTCCGGCAAGGTCCAGCTTTTTTCGCTTTTTCCTAGATAAAGATGTACACGCCGAATGGTAGCGGGGGCAGCTTGTTGACAACGATTCCAAACGCCCAAGCCATCCAGCAAATCCGCCACTTCCGGAGAAAGAAATTCACCGCACACTTTATGTCGGGGAAATGTAGATTTCTCATACAAATCCACATCAGCCCCAGTGCGGAGTGCCGCCAAGGCAGCACTGCTGCCAGCGGGGCCGCCGCCAATCACAGAGATTTTGGTCACAATCGGCGCAGCACCATGGCCGAGTTCTTACTGCCAAAAGCGATGCAGTTTGCCAGCGCATATTCCACACTAAGCGGACGAGCCTCACCCGGAATGTAGTCCAGATCGCATTCCGGATCGGAGTTTTCCAAATTCAGAGTCGGTGGCGCAACACCGTCACGCATGGTAAGCAGAGTGGAAGCAATGCCCGCCGCGCCGCAAGCACCTTGGGGATGGCCGATCAGGCTCTTCAGCGAAGATCCCGGAACCCGGTACGCCCTGTCTCCAAAAGCAAGTTTCATGGCACGGGTTTCAATGCGGTCATTCAGATCCGTGGAGGTTCCATGATAGTTGATGTAGTCAATGGCATCCGTACTGATTTCAGCTTCTTCCACAGCCATCTGAATGGTGCGGGCAGGCTCTTCCCCGCACTCTTCTAACCGGACGCGATGATAAGCCTCGCAGGTGGAACCATACCCCACAATTTCCCCGTAGATTTTGGCACCTCGCGCCTGCGCGTGCTCCAGGTTTTCCAGCACAAAAAACCATGCGCCTTCGCCTAAAACAAACCCATCCCGATCCCGCGAAAATGGGCGGGACGCGCGTTCCGGCTCAGCATTCCATCGTGTGGAAAGAATCCGCATCACCATAAAACCACGCAAAATCAGAGGAGCAATCGGTGCATCCACGCCGCCCGCCACCATCCAATCCATCACGCCTGCTTGGATGTTCCGATACGCATAGCCAATCGCATCTGTGGAGGAAGTGCAGCCTGTAGACACAATGTGACTCATGCCTCGAAAGCCGAATCGCATGGAAATCTCACTCGACAGCGTTCCAATGGTGGAGGTAGGAATTGTATAAACGCTGCATTGTTTCTGCTGGCCGTTATAGAACAAGCGGTATTGTTCTTCCGTAAACTCCTGGCTGCCGCCGCCGGAACCCACAATCACGCCAATACTGCGCAGATCCTCTCTGCTCATGGATTGCCACTCCACACCGGCATCGGTTAGAGCTTCCGCAGCCGCGGCGCGACCCAATGGCACCACGCGGGAAACATGTGGACGATCTTTCCAATCCACCCATTGATTTTCATCAAAGTCGCGTACTTCTCCGGCAATCTGCACCACATGCTCGGAAGGGTCAAAGCGAGTAATTCGGCCCACGCCGCTGATCCCTTGTTTCGTCGCGCGCCAAAAGTTTTCTCTGCCAATCCCGTTGGGGCTGACAGCCCCAATCCCAGTCACCACAACGCGGTTTTTCATGTGCGGGAAATTTTTGCGTTTAGCCTTTCGTCAGTATAGGCTGAATCCATGGCCGGTGCCCAAGAGTCGCCCGAATGAACCGTAACGTACGTTTTGCGCTTGCAGGCCTGGAAACCGGTGTTACGGGAACTCTGGCAATGCTGGCATGGTTCGCTTTTGGCTCTTTGTGGTCTCACCGTACAGTTTGGTGGATTCCGAATCTGTTCGCCGCGATCTTTTTTGGGAATTCCTCTCTTCGCTTCGGCTTTGCCCGATACACTCTGGCAGGATTTGCGCTGAATATTTTTGTGTATGGAGTTGTAGGAATTCTTTTCGGGCTGATATGGAGAGAGCAATCCAGCGGATTTCGCGCCATTTTGGTCGGTGTTCTGCTTGCCATGCTGGCAGATTTCTTACTTGTGCGCGTGGTCTGGAAATCCATGAGTCCAATGGCTTCTCTTTATAGCCCGGACCGCCAGATTCTGCTCGGACACATTCTATACGGAGTTCTTTTGAACCGATTTCCCAAGGTTCGTGAGAGCCTGTTTAGCTGAATTTCGTAATATTTCGCCCCAGCTTTCAGTCCTTTTCTCAAATCTGTTCATCAAAGTGCCATCTCCTTTGTTTCCGAATTGTTCAGACAGAGAGAAGGGGTGCCTGCCTGTCAGGCCGTGTACCAAGGTTCGTTATGTCCCAAGTCGAACCATTCTCCATAGGAAAGTTTCCTCTGTTTGTTTTGTTTCTCATTTCCGTAATGAGCATTTATGCTCAAAGCGACACAGGCCGTTTACAAGGAACTGTTTTAGATCCCACTGGAGCAGTGGTTCCTGGTGCTTCCATCACCATCATCAACCAACTGGCAGATCCTCTAATGCCACTACAGATACAACAAATGGCACCTTCACTGTGCCCGGTCTGCCGGTAGGCCGTTACCAAATCCGAGTGGAAGCAAATGGCTTCCAGACTTATCAGCAGGATGTACAAGTAGATCCAGGCCAAATCGCAAGCGCGACCGTTACACTTACTGCTGGAGCTTCCAATTAAGTAGTAAATGTAACGGAGCAATCCGCATGAGTAGATAGCGCTGCTTCAGATATTGGAGCCACCATCCAGGGCCGCCAAGTAACAGAATTACCTCTAAATGGTCGTAGCTTCATACAGCTTGCTACGCTGCTGCCCGGTGTAACGCGTGGCGTACCGAACGGATCAGCAACAGGAGCAAATGGAAGCGCGGAAACATTTCGCTTTGGCATTACCAGTACGTTACTTTCCAGTGAACGGCAGATCCAGTTTGCCGCTCGCATGCAGTTCTAAGCATAGTCCTGCCTTCCAGGGCGCACTGGGTAATTCAGCGCGCCCTATCTTTGTTCTAAGTTTTTCCTCCGACCAGTTACCTCTTGTTTGCCTTCCGGAAAAAGGAGTGATACACTTTCGCCACAGTTGGGGTCGGGGTGTTTACCCGCATAGCACGCAGTAATACAGGAGGGGGACCTCGTATGTTCATCTCGCGTTATGGAAAAGCACTGTATGCTTTTCTTTCCTTTGCGATTGCGATCAGCATCTCTGCGCCACAAGCGAAAGCTCAGGCTGTTGCCATTGCGGAAGTTGCCGGGCGAGTAACAGATTCTTCCGGCGCGCCGATTGCTGGCGCACAGGTGCGCATCACCGAAACAGAGAAACAGCAGGTGCGCCAAGTCGCGACTGACCCGGAAGGCCGCTACACCCTGCCCAACCTTCCTGTGGGACCTTACCAACTGGAAATCCAATCTTCCGGCTTCAAGACTTACATTCAGTCGGGCATCATTCTGCAAGTCGGTAACAACGTGGAAATCAATGCCACCATGCAAGTCGGTTCGGTCAGAGAAAGCGTGGAAGTAACAGCCAGCGCGGCCATGGTGGAAACGCGTGAAAATGCCGTTGCCCAAGTAATTGACGAACGGCGCATTGTCGACCTTCCGCTAAACGGACGGCAACCGACACAACTGATCGTGCTCTCCGGCGCAGCAGTGAACGCCCCTGGTGGCGGCATGACTGGCAGCAAAAACTATGCGAGTTCCACCACGATCTCTGTGGCAGGCGGACAAGCAAATGGTGTCAATTACTTGCTGGATGGAGGCGACCATAACGACAACGCCACCAATGTCAATCTCCCTATTCCCTTCCCTGATGCTTTACAGGAATTCAGCGTGCAAACCAGCAGCCTTCCGGCCAGGTACGGATTGCACCCTGGCGCGGTAGTGAATGCAGTAACTAAGTCCGGCACTAACACGATGCATGGCAATCTGTTTGAATTTCTTCGTAACGGGGATGTGAATGCCCGCAACACCTTTGCCGCCCGGCACGACACATTGAAACGCAATCAGTTTGGTGGAACCTTCGGCGACAAGATAATTCGTGACAAGTTATTCTTTTTCGGCGGCTTCCAGGCGACTCGCCAGCGTTCAGACCCGCCTCAATCGGTTGCCTATGTGCCCACTGCTGCCACGCTGAACGGAGACTTCAGCGTGATTGATGGACCGGGCTGTATTTCCGGCGGCACGGGCAAGCAGCTTGTAGACCCGAACACGAAAGTCCCATTTGCAAACAACCAGATTCCTGTTTCGCGTTTCAATGCCAGTACGCTGGCCTTGCTGAAATACATTCCGGTTTCCAGCGACCCATGCGGCAAAATCACATATGGCATTCCCACAACTGGCGATGAGAACCAAGGCATCGGGCGCTTAGACTGGGTGCAGAACACGAAGCACAGCCTATTTGGCCGCTATTTCATTACGGATTATCAAAACCCTGCTGTGTTTGACGGCAAGAATCTCCTGACTACCACTGCTGCGGGAAACGATGAACGTGTTCAGTCCCTCACTCTTGGCGATACATACTCCATCAGCCCTAACGCGATCAACTCTTTTCACGCCACAGTATCCCGCCGCCGGATTAATCGGGGTCCCGCCGCAAATCTCATTAATCCCTCAGCTTTGGGCATCAATATTGAAGTTCCAGTGCAAAACTTTCTTCAAGCCACAGTGAGCAACTACTTCAATGTCGGCTGCGGTACCTGCGCGGCTGCTCACTTTAATGCAAATACGTTTCAATATGCCGATGATATTGACATCATTCATGGTCGCCACCAGATGGCGTTTGGCGTGAATTTCATTCGGTATCAGCTCAACTTCATTAACCAGTGGAACCGCAACGGCGTGTTTACTTTTACCGGTTCTACGGCGGCAGGGTCAATCTCCACGGGAGATTCACTTGCTGATCTGTTTACCGGTACTCTGAATGATTTAACGCAAAGCAACACGCTGGAATACGCGGCCCGGGCTTCCGTGCCAGCGTTGTATGCACAGGATACGTTCAAGGTAAGTCAGCGTTTCACCCTCAATTTTGGCCTTCGCTGGGACCCCTACCTTCCCGCCTATGACTACTTCGGCAAAGGCACCTATTTTTCCCAGGACGCCTTTAATGCCGGGCAAAAATCCTCTGTGTATACAAATGCCCCTGCTGGGCTGTTCTTTTACGGCGATCCTAATATTCCAAAAGCGTTCTCACAAAATAAATGGGCGTTATTCTCGCCGCGTGCAGGATTGGTGTTTGATCCCGATGGACATGGCAAGCAGACCATACGAATCTCTGGAGCCATTCTGCGGGACAGCGCCGAACTATTCTATGCAGAGCGACTGACCACCAATACACCGTATGGCACCTCGATTGATATTCCTTCGCCTACCGGTGGGTTCACGAATCCTTATGCGGGATATCCGGGCGGCAGTCCTTTCCCGGCGGCTTACTCCATCTCCAAAAACATTGCCTTTCCCACAAATGGCGTGTATGTCAATATGCCATCGGATACGCATCCCACATACATGGCGCAATGGAATGTTAGTTATCAGCGCCAACTTACAGGAAATTGGCTTGCTTCCGTTACCTACTTAGGGAACAAGACCACACATCTCTGGGCAGGCGAAGAGATCAATCCGGCGCTTTACATTCCAGGTGCTTCCACCACGGGAAACACCAATTCACGGCGCCTTCTTTCCCGTCTGAACCCCACGGCAGGAGCTGCTTACAGCAGCATTGTGCAATCAGATCAAGGCGGCAACGGACGCTACAACGGCCTGCTTCTTTCTTTGCAGCACCGTTTCGCCCATAACTATACACTGCTCACGAACTACACCTGGTCACACTGCACAAGTGATTTCGATTTCACAGGGGAACTCGCCGGATCGCAATATCAGCAACCCGGAAACCGCAGCGCAAACAAGGGCGATTGCAACTTTGATTACCGTCATGTGGCGAACGTTTCTTTCATTGCGCAAAGCAAAGGTTGGGGAGAAGGATTTGTGAACAGGATCTCGCGCAACTGGCAGATTGCTCCGATTGTGCAGATGCGAAGCGGCGGACCACTCACGATCACCACAGGCTCCGACACCTCCCTCACCGGAGTCGGCCAAGATCGGCCAAATTTAGTATCTGCACCCGTCTGATGCAGTTCCAGCTTCACAAAGCGCAGCACTCTGGCTAAACCGCGCATCCTTTGCAAACAACGCTCCTGGCACATTTGGAAACGTAGGACGTGATGCCTTTCGTGGACCCACCAGCTTTAACATCGATGTTTCCCTAAGCCGCATATTTGCCATTCATGAGCGATGGCAGGTGGAAGCACGGGCAGAAGCATTCAATTCACTTAATCATGTGAATCTGAACAACCCGACAACCGCTCTGAATTCCTCCAACTTCGGCAAGATTACGGGGGCGGCTGACCCCCGTATCCTGCAATTCGTAATGAAGCTGAAGTTCTGATCTTCTGTTCATTTGAATAACAGTCTTAATGAAAACAGCTAAATTACTCGTTGTTTGTCTCGGAATTACTCTGCCTTACTCGGTTCGCAGTTTAGCAGCCTTATTTAAAGGTTTTCATTGGCTAAAGCAATTTACTCGC
Source organism: Bryobacterales bacterium (assembly GCA_963791675.1). GTDB lineage: Bacteria > Acidobacteriota > Terriglobia > Bryobacterales > Bryobacteraceae > JALYXI01. Next base: position 502,258 of record CAWBTD010000012.1, on the reverse strand, counting down.
GATGGTCTTACCATTTTTCTATTCATCAACATTCCAAGCCTAATTTGTTGGGGAAGTATTTTTTTGGCTGTTAGTGTATATCGACACCAAAAAGCTGCTTGGTTCCCTGTGATTTTCGGTTTTGCACTTCCCACTTTGGTTTACGCTTCCCTGGATTTGTCAGCAGATGCTCTAAACTCAATTGCTTTGATCACTGCTCCTATCTTTTCCCTTCCACTTGTTCTTATTGGCTTTTTAATTGGAGTAAAATACGACAAAAAAATGGATCAAACATCTTAATGTGAATACTGATGTCAATGCATCAGGTAATCAAGCTTAGAACGAGTTAGATAGCCAAAATGGTTTTCAAGCGTTGATGTTCCAACCAGTAGAAATCTTCACTGACTCAGGGACTTGGACGGTGAGTTTCGTGAAAGGTTGAAACGTTCGTTTATGCGATCACACCAAATAGTGGCTTGCTGAATCCGAAAGGGTTTCAGCAGCAACGTATGAAAGTGTTCTCTAATGCCTACGCTGAAGTCATGGAAAGATACTGTGAAGTTGTGCGGACGGAAAAGCTCCCTCAATGCAAAGGACCTATATACGGCAGAGTGCGCAGCTTACAGAGCGTTTGAGTGGAGAGTGGAAGAGATGAAGCGTTCTGGCAAGGGCGTGCTTCCTCATGACGGCAACAACCAAAAAACCATCATTACTGGCACGCTTTCTTTGTTGGTCTACAGTGACAAGGAACACTTCAACAAACAAGTAAGATATATCCAGCAGAAGGCCAGCCAAGACCCTGTTCATTATTCGCCTGTGTCGTATGCATTGTCGGCAGCAGAACGATCATTAGGAAACGTTGACCGTTCCACAAAGTCAATGGCCGGATCCTAATCATGATAAGCGAGTTGGTACATCGGCTGATCCATCATCCAGCTTCGCGTGGATTGACCGGCACGCAAGGTGCAGCTTTTCCCTGCTGCTTCACCTTCCACTTGCACCACGCCTTGGCCGCGCCGGATGCGGTAAGTTGCGCCTGAGAAGCAGGATGAGTAATCCAATCCCGCAATGATATGAATGCCGCCTTCCCGGCTCACGCGAATGGTCAGCTCTTCCGGTTCTTCGCTTTGCCGGGCAACGTCGAAAATCTGCTCGGCATGTTGAAGAAAGCTGCTCACAAAGCTGTATCGTCCGCCAGGACGGAAGTTTGAAAAAATTTTGCTGTTCCGCTTACTGGGCTTTTGCGGCGCTCAGGAAGTTGGCAAAAATACGATACGCGCCGGGAACGCCTGCGGGCAGTTGCCGGAACCACGCATAGGAAGAGAACACATATGCGCCTTTGCCGTATTTGGCATAGAGGGTTCCCCCTGGCAAGGCCTTTTCATTGGGATCATGCGAGGACATCACGGTTTCATAACGCGGGTCCCACTGGGAGGCAAAATATAAGCCGCGCTCCTGTACCCATCCTTCAAAATCCTTGGCGGTAATCGTGTTTGGTGCTCGGAGCAGAGGCGATTTCATGCTCAGGAACTCGATTGGCGCTTCTTCCACCGTGACACGGTCACGGCTCAGCGTGAAAGGATAAGGACCCATTCGATCCAGGCCGCTTTCCGGTGCCCTTGCGCCGCGTCGTTCTTCCGCCACGTTGTATTGCACCACCAACGTACCGCCATTCTGCATGTAGTCCATCAGGCGCTGATAGTTGGCACGCAGCGATGGACGCACATTGAAAGCACGCACGCCCGTAACAATGGCATCAAAGCGGTTCAGGTCACTTGAGGTTAATTGCTCATCTGTCAGAAGCGTAACCTCACAGCCCATCTGCCGCAAGGATTCCGGCACTTCGTCGCCAGCTCCCATGATGTATCCGATGTTGTGCGCCAGCATTTGCAGAGGAGCTTCCCGCAAGGTGCCAGTGGAAGGAAAGAACAGTGTTTGCGGAGGAATGTGTTCATACGCAATCACCAGCGAACCGGAATCAATTTTGGCGTCGCCCACATTGGCATACGCGTGAAAATGCGCAGGCGAGGCTGTGTTAGGAGAAGGAAAATTGACCGGCGAAACGGTAAACGTCAGGTCTTTTTGATCTCCCACGGCCTTTAATTCAAAAGGCTGCGAGGAAGGCTCTACTCGCCATCCATTTTCCACTTGGAGGTAAATATCGCCTTTCACTTGCGCCGTGTTGGCAGCCACACGCACTTGCACCTGTTTCCGGTTGGCATTGGTGAACAGAAGAACGGAGTCGGGAAGGTCCACGGAAACCGCAGGCACTACCGTTAGGGGACGAAGCAATTCCCCACGGGCGCGGTCCACATATCGAAACTGCACAGGACGGCGAAGCGTAATCTGCCCGGTGCCGATGCTTACCTGAAACTCGGCCATCATGACCGGAACCGGATCTGCTCGGCCAATCAGGTCCGGGTCGGCGATATCATACCGGCTGCCTTGAGGCGGCTTCACTAACCAAAATGGTTCGGATACCGGAACGGTAGCAGGCACCTTCAGATTCACTGGCTTGGCAACGTTGGTGTTGTAAGCGAACGTATTTCCTAGATCCACATCCTCGGTTAAACCTGCACCTTGCAAGTTGGCTGTGACATGAGTCACGGAAACTGCCGGCAAACGATTCAACGCCGAAAGGGTAACGCGGAGGTTGCCACCAGGCGTAACAGTATACCGATCCGCCTCGGCATCCACCCAAAGACCTGTACAAAGGGCAACTGCTTCATCCAGTTCCACCAGCTTTCGCTTTGCCCAAAGATTTCCCGAAGCAGCCAGGGAAACCACCATAGGCCGCGCTTCCAGCAAAGGAGCTGCGGATTTCTCCGGATGTTCCGGAACGAAATGGAGCGAAGCGGAAGCAAGCAGATCACGAACCTTCTGCGTGCCGGGAATCCGGTTCCATGTGGTATCTATCCCGTCGAGTAAGTCTTTCTTAGGGGCATCTCCGGCTACCAGGGTGAGGAAGTTTCGGGATGCGCCACGGTGCTCCAGCGTACCCATCGCCTGACTGCGATGCTGATCACGGCTAAACCCTGCGATTTCCGCATACGACATGCCCAGCACGGGATCGTAAACACCGGTATCAAACTCTAACCGCCCCGCTGTAGCAGCCACTGCTTTTTCTTCCTCTGGCGTAAAGGAAAACGCATTCCACATCAGCCGTTTGGCCTGCCAGGGGGCAACACTTTTCAACTGTTCGGGGAAGCGATTTTTATCCGCAGCGGCAAAATAGGCTTCTTTCCCCAAAAGGGCGGATGCCTGGTGCTGGCCGTGACCATCGCGAGGCGTACCCGAAAAGCGGAGCACCACTACGTCCGGCTGATAGCGACGGATGACCCACACCATATCCGCCAGAATCTCGTCATGCCCCCACTTCTGCAGCGTTTCCTGCGGGGTTTTCGTGAAACCAAAATCAATTGCGCGGGTAAAGAACTGTTCCGCTCCATCAATTCGCCGGGCTGCCAGCAGTTCCTGGGTGCGAATCGCGCCCAGCAGACTGCCCTGCTCCGAGCCAATCAGGTTCTGGCCCCCTTCGCCTCGGGTGGCCGAAAGATAGGCTGTTTGCAGGTGACGTCCGCGTGCCCAATACGCCAGCGCTGCCGTGTTCTCGTCATCGGGATGGGCGGCAATCATCAGGACGCTGCCCAGCACATTCAGACGTTCCAGCGCAAGTTTGATCTCCGGCGTACCCGAAAGGTTTCTCTGGGCGAAGCAAGAAAAAACAAAAAAGGGCAGCACGGAGGCTACCCTTCCAGCACGCAACGAAAATGGTTTCATCGGATTAAGATAAACGCAGCACTTGCCGCAAAGTTCCTGTTTCGGCCTGAATTTTGTCCTGCAGCATCATCAGAGCGTGAATAAGCTGTTCCGGGCGGGGCGGGCAACCCGGAACATACACATCCACAGGAACCACCTGATTGACGGGGATCAGGGCGTAATTGTTGAACACCCCCGTGGAAGTGGCGCAGGCCCCCATGGAAATTACCCACTTAGGCTCCGGCATTTGCTCGTACAGGGTACGGATTACAGGGGCCATTTTGATGGAAACACGCCCTGCAATAATCATCAGGTCAGACTGGCGAGGCGAGCCGCGAAACACTTCCGCTCCGAACCGGGCCACATCAAACCGCGAAGCCGTCATGGACATCATTTCAATCGCACAACAGGCCAGCCCAAACGTCATTGGCCAAATCGAGTTCTTGCGTGCCCAGTTAATTGCTTGGTCTAAGCGCGTTGTGACGATTCCTTCTTCGGCAGCGGCATGCTCTACTGCCGCGTTATCCACCCGCGCGAATAGCTCCGCCGGGCCGCTGGCCATAGGTGCTTTCATACTTCGATTCTCGCATGGATGCCGTTGCTACACTTGAGGCTGTACGTTTCTTGCCCATGTCCGTTGAATCCTATGAAAAACAGTTAGACCGGGCGGCAGCCCTGTGTGGAGTAGAACCGGAGTTCTGGGACATCTTCGGCCATCGGCACACCACTTCTTCCAAGACCAAAAAGGCCATTGTTTCCGCATTAGGCATTCCCGCAGAAGGGTTGCCGGAACTGGAAGGAGGCATTCGCAAGGCAGAGCAGGAACAGTGGACCCGGTTAGCCGAACCGAGCCATGTGGCAAGCATTCACCAGCAGCCAGTGCGGCTCAAGGTCCATGTGCCGCACACGGCGCAAAACGCGGTGCTGCATGGGGAACTGCGGCGGGAAGACGGAACCACGGAGCAGTTTGAGCGTTCTTTAGCAGAGGAACACCAAACAGGGGAAGCTCATATAGAAGGTCAACGATATGTGGAGAAAGAAATTACGCTCCCGGACCATCTGCCGCTTGGATATCATGACCTTCACCTTTCCGCCGAAGGTTTGCCTCCAGCAGACTTACGGCTGATTTTAGCTCCCGACCGAGCTTACTTTCCGCGCTTTTTGGAAGAGGGGAAAAAGACCGCTGGCATTGCAGTCACCTTGTACGGATTGCGGTCTGAGCATAACTGGGGCTGCGGGGATTTTCGAGACCTTCGTGCGTTATGCGATTGGGCCGCCAAGGAAGTAGGGGTCAGTTTCATCGCCCTGAACCCGTTACACGCGATTCATAATCGCCAGCCCTACAATGCCAGCCCGTACCTGCCGAACAGCATTTTCTACCAGAACTTTATTTATCTGGATTTGGAAGCAATAGAAGGTTTTCAAAATTCCTCCGAAGCACAGGAACTTTGGAAAAGTGCAGAAATCCAAGAAGAGATCCGGCAGCTGCGTGCAACGGAATATGTAGAGTACGAGCGTGTTCATGCCCTGAAACTCCGTTTTTTGCGCCTTGCGTCCCAATGGTCCTGCGCCAACCCTGACCCTTGGCGTGCTTTGCAGTTTTCTACCTATGTAAAGCAGGAAGGCGATCTGCTTCAACGCTTTGCCACGTATTGCGCTCTGGATGAACATCTCCATTCCCAAAATCCCGATCTTTGGGTGTGGACAAATTGGCCCGCCGGCTTTCAAGACCCGGAATCGGCAGAAACCAAGCAATTTCAGGAAGAACACGCGGAAGAGATTCTGTTTTATCAGTATGTTCAGTGGCAGTTAAGCCGTCAGCTTACCGAAGCGCAGGAACACGCCAAGAAAAGCGGGATGGCCATCGGTCTTTACCATGACCTTGCTTTAGCCACTGACCGCTGCGGTTCTGATCTCTGGGCACACCGTCCTTTTTATATTGAAGGCTGCCGCGTGGGTGCCCCGCCAGACGATTTCTCGCCTCAAGGGCAAGACTGGGCTTTTCCGCCGCCAAACAAAAGAGCGCACCGCGCCGATGGCTATCGGCTGTTCGTGGAATCCATTCGAAAGACTTGCCGCTACGGAGGCGCACTGCGGATTGACCACGTGATGCGGTTCTTCCGGCTGTTCTGGATTGCGGACGGAACCACCGCCGCTGAAGGCACTTATGTGCGGGACAACTGGGAAGACCTTCTGCGCATTCTGGCGCTGGAAAGCGTGCGCCATCAGGTATTAGTGATTGGAGAAGACTTGGGCACCGTGGAACCGGAAATTCGCGACCGGCTCAGCCGGTTCGGCATTCTGAGCTACCGGCTGCTGTATTTTGAGCGCGGTCCCAATGGCGAGTACAAGCGTCCGGACGAGTATCCGCGTCAAGCCTTGGTATCTTCCACTACGCATGATCTTCCCACCATTGCGGGTTTCTGGACCAACCAGGACATTGAGTCGCGCCGAAAGGCAGGCGTAGTAGATAACGCCGGCTACCACCACCAAATTGCGGACCGGCTGCGCGAAAAGCAGAAGATGCTGGATGTGCTGCTGTCCCTTGGCTTGTTGCCTCAGTATGTGCCGCACAATGCAGCACAGATTCCCGAACTTACGGGAGAACTGCACAATGCCATTGTGGGCTTTTTGGTTTCCACGCCTTCCATGCTGATGGTGATGAATCAGGAAGACTTAACCAAGGAAACGGCGCAACAAAATCTACCCGGCACCACCGAGCAGTACCGCAACTGGTGCAAAAAGATGAAGTTCACCATTGAGCAATTGCACAACGATCCTCAAGCGCAAGGATATGTGCACATGTTTCAGCACTGGCTACACCGCAGCGGCAGGCACTAACGAGCGAATTTCCGGCTCAGGAGTTGCGCAAACACAACAAGAGCACATAGGGCAATCAACCAATCGCCCCATCGTGTATAGAAGGTAATGTCACTCTGGTAGCCGTAATGCAGAATCTGGGCAACTTCCCGGTAAGGCGCTACTGTTTCCGCTACACGGCCTCCTGGATCAATGGCAGCGGTAATTCCATTGTTGGTGACGCGCAATAACCATCGATGATTCTCGACCGCACGCATTCTGACAAGGGAGAAGTGCTGAAAGCGGGCCGCGCTGGTACCGAACCAACTGTCGTTAGAAAGGTTGAATAGCACTGCCGCACCATTTTTCGCGAACTGGCGGATATAATTCGGGAACACGGATTCATAACAAATAAACGTTCCAACCCGGTCTGCCACCACTACGCGGGTGCCGGGGTGAAAATCACCTGCTTCCGTGGAGATTTTCTGCGTTACCAAACCGAAGGGCCACGGCACAAATTCCCCAAACGGAACCAGATTCACTTTGTCATAGCGGCTCACCGACTTCCCATCCGGGGAAAGCAGCAACGCCGAATTCAGGGGACCGCCATGATCATCATGGCTGACTACCCCTGCCAGGAACTGCGCATTGGCTTTACGCGCAATTTCCGGCAGTGCCGGATCATTGTCATATAAAGGCGCAGGCACTTCCGGCCAGACTACGATTTGAACAGGCGTTTGGGGAATGGAAAGCTGTGCCAAGTGGCGTTCCAATGCCCCAAGGGAAGTTTCCGACCACGTGGTTTCATCGGCAAGGTTCGGCTGCACTGCCAAAGCAGAGTAACGGCCCGGCAATGCTTTCGGCAAAGGAGGCAACAGCAGCACCAGCCCGCAAACGGCGAGAAGATACACAGCAGACGCTTTCCATTTTTTGTTTTTCCATTGCGCCAGCGTGGCGGAACAAAGCGCAAGCACAAAGGAAATTCCCCAAACACCCGTCCAAGGCGCCAGTTTGGCAAAAAACGGCCAGTCCACAGCGGCATTGCCTAACACCAGCCATGCAAAGCCGGTGTAGTTATGCGTCCATTCCAGAACTGTCCACAAAGCGGCTAAGGCTAAGGGACTCCAGGAACTTCCCTTGCAGTAGTGCCCTAACCAGGCAAACAGGCCCATTTGAATCCCTTTTGCCAGGCAGAACAACACAAACAGCGCCCAACTACCAGGAACACTCATGCCGCCGTGTTCCGCCAGCGTGGCCTGTATCCAATAACAAACGCCGAACCAGTAAAGAACGCCTGTGGCGTAGCCGTACAGCAAGCGCTGCTTGAGACGCGATTCCTGCTCAACGACAAAAAACAAAGGAACCAGAGCAACGGGCGCGAGAAAAGTCCAATCAAAATGCGGAAGCGCCAGAATCAGCAGAACCGCACTGAACAGAGCAATCAAGCGCTGACCAAATCCGCCATATAGGAACTACGCACCAGTGGACCGCTGAAAACTTTCCCGAAGCCGAGCGAAAGCCCATAATCGCGCCACTCATCAAACTGCTGAGGCGTAACAAATTCGCGTACGGGATGGTTGCGCCGGGTAGGCTGCAAATACTGACCGATGGTGGCCACATCCACATCATGCCGCCTGAGATCGCGCAAGATTTGCCGCACTTCCTCATCGGTTTCCCCTAAGCCCACCATGAAACCGGACTTGGTCAGTACCTCCGGCCGATGAGCACGCGCAAAGGCAAGCACATCCAGCGACTGCTGGTAATCTGCTTGGGGACGAACTTTGCGGTACAGGCGAGGCACGGTCTCCATGTTGTGGTTGAACACATGCGGCCCAGCATCTAAAACGTTGGCCACTGCGGTCATATTTCCGCAAAAATCCGGCGTCAACACTTCCACTTTGGCATCCGGCAGTGCCCTTCGGACTTCCCCTACGGTTTCGGCGAAATGATGGGAACCACCATCTTCCAGGTCATCCCGATTGACGCTGGTAATTACCACATACTTCAGCTTCATCTCCGCCGCCATGCGTGCTACGTTGGCCGGTTCGGAAGGGTCCAATCGCATGTCCTGCTTGCGCGGATTCCCTTTGGGCACGGAGCAGAAAGTGCAGCCACGTGTACACAGATTTCCCAGGATCATGAACGTCGCCGCACCCCGGTGAAAACATTCGTGAATGTTCGGGCATCGTGCCGATTCACAAACGGTATGGAGGTTCAGCGCGCGCAACCCTGTTTTTAGCTGATGGAGAGACTCAAAATGGGTACGACTTTTCCGCGCCCACTCCGGCAAGCGCGGCCCACGGTTCGGCTCCAGCTGAACAAGAGTACTCACTTCAGCGCACCACTACAGACTCAAACCCGGCACTCTTCAGTTCCCCTTTGGTTTTTGCCAGGGCAGGCATATCGGGAAAGGGCCCCACTAGTACACGGTATAGTTCCGGCTTCGAGCTTTCACTGGTTAAAGCCGGAAAGCCGCGCTTTTTCAAGACTTTGACCATATTTTCCGCGTCGGCCAGTTTTACCGCCATCAGTTGCAAATAGAGATGCCCTGTACCGCTCTGCACCGCTACCGGTTTTGCCACAACGGGAGCGCTTTGCTCAACAGCCTCTCTTGCCGGCACAGAACGTGCCGGTTTGGTTTTTTCTGCTACTGGAGGTGGCTCCTGCTGCCGGGCAGGGGCAGGAACGGGTTCCGTTTCCGGTTCCAGCGAGCGAACAGGGGAAGGGCGCCCACTTGTTTCTGGAAGGGAAGCCGCACTTGTGCCGGTTTCCTTGGCAGAAGAGGCACTTCCGCCGGTATTGCGGCCAATGATGTACCCCATGGTGAAGAAAACCCCTAACAGGGCCACCACTACAAAAAATGCGCTCAGCAACTGTTTATTGCCAAGCACAAGTTCTTGTTCATTTTCCGTTTGGGTCATGCGTTGGTTTTATTGTCCCGCGAGTCTGCCACTGTTTCCAATGCCTTGTGAATGGTAGTCAAAATATCAATAGGTAAGGGAAACACAATGGTGGTGTTCTTTTCCACTCCGATTTCCACCAGCGTTTGCAGGTAGCGCAACTGGAGTGCGGCAGGTTGCTGCTGAATCACTTGCGCTGCCATGGCAAGCTTTTCCGCTGCCATATACTCGCCTTCCGCGTGAATAATTTTGGCCCGGCGGTCCCGCTCTGCTTCGGCCTGTTTTGCTAAGGCCCGCACCATTTGCTCAGGAAGATCTACCTGCTTTACCTCCACCATGGTGACTTTGATTCCCCACGGTGAAGTATGCTCATCCAGAATGGACTGGAGCCGGAGGTTCAACTTTTCGCGCTGGCTCAATAACTCATCCAGTTCCACTTCGCCCAGCACGCTGCGGAGAGTGGTTTGCGCCAATTGAGAAGTCGCAAACAAGAAATTAGCCACTTGCACCACCGCCAGCCGGGGGTCCACTACTCGAAAGAAAATCACCGCATTGACTTTGACGGACACGTTGTCGCGCGTTACTACGTCTTGCCCAGGAACTTCCAACGTATCCAGGCGGAGAGACACACGGACCATCCGATCAATCGGCGCAAACACCAGGATCACGCCCGGCCCTTTGGTGTTCGGCAACATGCGGCCTAAGCGAAAAATCACGCCTCTTTCATATTCTGAAAGAATTTTGATGGAGGAGAGAAGGTAAAGGCCAATAAACAAGGACAGCAGAACAGGGATGCCGATCATATGTCGCCTCCTATCTTAAGGCTTTTACTGGATGCACCAACCGGTTCCACAGATAATTGGAGGCCATGAATGGCAGTGACCTTTGCTTGCGAGCCCGGCAGCATCTGCGCCGCAGAAACCGCATTCCAGTACTCGCCATGAATCAGAATATGCCCTTGCGGGCTTAAGGGCTCCACCACGACTCCGATTTCGCCCACCATTCCTTCCACGCCGGTTACTGCTTTATTGGCCTTGGCCCGCGCAGCAAGAGAGAGGAGGAACGCCGTTAAGAGGGCGAAAGGAAAAGTGACGCCAAGCGCCGTACCTAAATGGATGCGCATTTCCGGAATGGTTGTATCAATCAAAAGAAGAGAGCCTAGCGTCAATGCCACGGCACCCCCTGCACCGAGCACGCCGTGCGAGGTGACCTTTAATTCCAATCCGAAGAAAATAAAAGCGAGCACAATCAAGCTCACCCCCATCCAACTCACCGGCAGCACGGAAAGCGCGGATAATGCCAGAAGTGCGCAGATGGCTCCTACTACGCCCGGCAACACCATGCCCGGCGCATTAAATTCCGCGTAAATCCCGAGCGCGCCAATCACCAGAAAGATCAATGCCAGATTCGGGTCGCTCAGAAATGTGAGCACGCGTTCCCGCACTGTTTCCCCATACGGAATTACTATTGCGCCGCCCGTATGGAGGATTTGTTTTTTCCCATTAAACCGGGTAATTTCTTTTCCATCTATTTGGTTGAGAAGTTCCTTTTCACTGCTTGCCACAAACTCAATCAAATGGGAATCCAATGCTTCTTTTTCGGTGAAAGATCGGCTGGCCAGAACTGCTTGTTGAGCGAGTTCCACGTTGCGTCCTCTTTGTGCAACCAAGCTACGAAGACCAGCAGCGGCATCATTCTCTACCTTCTGCTTCATCACCGAATCCATCTCTCTGCCCATGGCCACTGGATGCGCCGCGCCTGTGTTGGTGCCGGGGGACATGGCAGCAATGTCAGATGCTTCCAACAGAAAGAACCCGGCAGACGCTGCGCGGCTCCCGCTTGGCCCCACCCAACAGGCGACTGGGACCGGCGAAGCAATCATCTTTTGAATCATGGCCTGCATGGAATCCATGAATCCACCCGGAGTATTTAAACGAATGATCACTAAGGCCGCGCCTTCGGCGTGGGCCTGCTCTAAGCTCCGCGAAAGAATTTCAGCGGTTACAGGCGTGATAGGGGAGTGAATATGGAGAGAAAGAACAGTTGGCTGTGCCGCAGGAAGACGGGAAAACAACAGCAAACTCGCTAAAAAAAGGCGCACGGCACTTTGAATATACATCAGTAGCAAGCGCTCATAAAAACAAAGGCCATAGGCCCAATAGAAACCTTTTAAGGCAATCTAAATGCATTCACAGATAAAATAATAAGATTAATTAGTTATGGCTAAAAGAACACTTGCCTCCGAAGTTGCGTCTGCAGTGGGAGCCGCTGCGGCGCGTGTAGAAAACTTGAAACCACGGCGAACAACAACTGTGAAATCCGCAAAAAAGGGAGCTATCAATGAAGATCCGGTAGCGGTAGAAACTCCTGCGGAAGAACCAACATTATCCACGCCGGAAACAGTGATTGCTGCAACTCCTGTTGTTCCCACAGTGGCAGATTTGAAGCATGAAGAGATTGCTCTGTTAGCTTATGAATATTGGGAAAAACGCGGCCATCAAGGCGGTTCTCCTGATGAGGATTGGGCCCGAGCCGAAGCAGAATTAAAAAGCAAAGCCGCTCGCTAAACGAGCGCTTTTGTTTTCCAGGGTTTTAATACTTCCGCAGCACAGCCATTAAACGCCCTTGTACATGCAAGTCACGTGAATGGACATAGATGGGCTTAATGGTGGAGTTAGCAGGCTGTAGGCGCACCATTCCGTTTCCTTCGCGGTAAAAACGCTTCAGCGTGGATTCGGTTCCCTTCACTAGAGCCACCACGATATCCCCATCGCGAGCTTCATTGATGCGCTCCACCAGGATCATGTCTCCATCACAGATATGGTCATCAATCATGGATTCCCCGCGCACTTCCAAAGCATAAGTATCTTTGGAACCTACAAAATCCGCAAAGCTGAGTGAGTTTCGCTGCTCGCCCGCTTCTACGGGCATCCCTGCCGCTATTTTTCCGAGCAGTGGAATCTCCAGCGAAGCTCCCTGGCGCTGCCGACGTTGTTCCTGCAAATACTTGGGAGCCACATCCAGAGATCGGCTCTGATTGAACCCCCGCTTCAGGTAATTCTTTGCTTCCAAGGCACTGATGTGTTTATGGACAGTTGCCAGCGAAGCAAGGCTGAGTCCACGAGCGATTTCTTCGTAGCTGGGGCTGAAGCCATTCTCATCCACAAACTTTGCAATGAACTCCACCACCTCTTTTTTGTCGCCGCGTGAGTGCCATGCCTTCATTGTATGGCGAACAAAAAGGGAATGCTAGGGAGAAAGCAAGGGGAAATTCACGAAAATGCAAAAAGGCCCGGAAATTTTCTCTTCCGGGCCTTTTTCGTACTAACTCAATTTTGCTGCTTAGAACACGATACGAACACTAGCCTGTCCACGCCGTGCAGTGGTGCCGTCCGGCGGAGATTGCGTTTGGAGGAGCGCACCGTATGAGGCATTCGGCACCAAAGCAACAATCCCATTCAGAGATCCACTGGTCTGCCGAATCGCCGTATATTGCTGAGCTACTCTTGGACCGGGACCACCGGGAATGATGTTGTTGAAGATGTTGAAGCCTTCGAACTGCAGGTATACCTTCAACCGCTCGCCAAAAGGAAGAATCTTGGAGAGGCGCGCGTCTGTTCGGAACTGAGAGCCGATATCCAGAGCAGAAATGGATTCAAAGGGAACCCGAGTAGAGCCACCTAAGCCATTCAGCGTGCTGCTACTCAAGGTTCCAGTGACACGGTCCTGGACACGAATGGTTGGCACTAAAGGCTGGGAAGAAGCAGCAATATCAATAATAGAGAGTTGCCAGTTGTTCACCAGGTATTTGGCTGTCCAGCTATCGCTATGCATAAAAGTAGGAGCAACAATGGCGCTGACTACTAAGCGATGCCGCTGGTCAATAGAGCTAGAGCCTTTCTCGCCTTTATAATCGCCATTGAATACAGAAGTTGGGAACGTGGAGCCAAACAGTGTATTGCCACCGCCGCCCTGGTTATAGTCAATCGCATGGCCGTAGGTATAAGAGGCCGAACCTTGCAGCCAGTTCGAATACCGGCGATTGGCCTGGACCAACAGGGCATTGTAGTAGCTGTTTCCGGCTGATTCCAACTGGTAAACGCTGCCGTAAGCTGGATTAATGCGAGTTGTATAGAGCGGCGTGGTGTAGCTGCTGACCTGATTTCCGCTTGCATCTAAGACGGGAAAGGTATAACTGGAAGTCGGATCGGCTGCATTGGCATCTCGTGTTTGCAGCAGGTGCAAGCCGCGACTCCATACATAGGAAACTGTGAGGCTTGTATTTTTCGCGATCTGACGTTCAATCGCAGCGTCCAACTGTTGCGAATAAGGATTCCGCCAATCGTTAGCCGCGTAAACGACACTCGCCGTGCCAGCTACGTTGGGCTGTGTGGGAAGAGCAGTCGGAAATACTGGTCCTCCGGCAGTGATCTGCGCCGCTGTATTCAGAGTGTAGGTCGCTCTGATAGGTTCCATTCGCCACAAAGAAATTTTCAATCGTGGACGTGGTGTAGCGATTATTGAAAAGGCCGTACCCTGCCCGGAATGCCGTCTTGTCATTGATGGCGTAAGCAAAGCCAAAACGGGGAGCAATGTTCTTGTTGTATTGCGGAATTCTGGCCGTTTGCGGAAAAGCCGGATTGGAAGATGCTGGTTGCGGAATACGCGTGTACTCATAGCGCAGTCCGGGCGTGATAGTCAGCTTCGGAGTAATGCGCCACTGGTCTTGCGCAAAAAAGGCAACCTCATTTAGGTTGGTATCCACGACTGGATTTCCGAATGCCTGACTGTAAGAAGTGTAATTCCGTGCTCCCGTGGTATTGCCGGTAAAATCCAAGGCAAAGGCGTTGAACGTGGTGTAGGTGTAAGAGCCGTACCGATTGGCTAAACGGTTAACGTAGTCTTCCGTGTGAGCGTAATCAAACCCATATTTGAAGCTGTGGCTTCCGAAGATCCAGGACAAAGTATCCGCAATCTGAAAACGTGTTTCGCTGGGATTCAATCGCGGGTAACCGTTCGGATATCCAACGTTGGAGATTCCATTCACGGTTAGCGTTACAGGCCCGGTAGCAGGGAGAAGACTGGGGCTGGCCGGATCGTATTGCCGGTCTTTGAAATACCCGAAGCGCAATTCATTCACGGACGAGGCTGAGATCACGGAGGTCCAACTTGCGCGTCCCGTGCGGTCGAAAACATTTGTATCCGCGTTGTTGCCGACGCCTGAACCATCCGCAAGCGAAAGCTGGGTTTGGATGCCGTTCGGGGAACGGAAATCCAGGTAGTTGAAGCTAAAGCTGAAAGTGTTCTTTTCCGTAGGACGGTAATCAATTTTTCCAAACAGAAGATTGACATCAGAAGTACGGGGCACGAGCTGTGTCACAATCCGGCTCTGAATAAAAGCTCCTGCGGCAGCACACTGCGCAGCAGTTGCAGTAGTGCAGAGAGGCACCTCCTCGGTAAATTCCATTTGCATCGAATAAACCGTTCAAGCTGGTCAGGTTTGCCAAGTTGGAAGAAACAATTGGGTTATACCTGCGCTGCAGCTCCCCATTAAAGAAGTAGAACAGCTTATCTTTTTTAATCGGTCCGCCCACACTGGCTCCTGCCTGATGACGCCAGTCCTGCGGATTTAACCCTCGGGACGTTGGGTCAGTAGCGTTCAGTGTGCGATTACGGAAAAACCAGTAAGCAGTGCCATGCACTTCATTGCCGCCGCTGCGAGTGACTGTGTTTACGACGCCGCCGGAAGCGCGTCCATATTCCGCTAAGAAGTTACTGGTAACTACCTGAAATTCCTGTACGGCGTCCTGGGCGATGTTGTAAGTGCGAGTACGGCCCGCATTTTCGTCATAAAAAGAATTGGTGGTATCGTTTCCGTCCGTCAAAAATGTATTTCCACCCGGGTTGCCACGGAACGAGAGAAGCCCGAAGGAGCCATCTGTGGTCACGCCAGGGCCAAGCAGAACAAAGGAATCCACGCGGCGTCCGTTGATGGGCAAATCCAAGATCTGACGACTGGTAATGACCTGCGACACATCCACTTTGGTTTCGTCAATGGTAGGGGCTTCCGAAGTAACATCTACCTGAGTGGCGGAAGAGGAAACAGCCAGTACAGGGTTCAACGTAACCGTTTCCCCGACTGCCACTGTGATTTCCCGCGTTTCCGAAGTGGTAAATCCAGGCTTTGATACTGTAACGATGTAACCACTTGCAGGAACCAGGGCAGGAGCACTGAAGGCACCCGCTTCATTGGATTCCAGATCACGACGGATGCCTTTGGAAGCATTCTGCACGGTGACTTTGGCAGCGGGTATGGCAGCTCCGGTAGCGTCTTTCACCAGACCAGAGACAGATCCGAAGCCGGAACTCTGTGCCAAAAGGGGACAACTGGCAATTACGCCAAAACAGATAAAAAGTACTAGCTGATAGCATTGGGCGCGCGTTGTCGCTATCCAGCGTATAAGGGGGGTGAGACTTTGCATACCTAACCTCATAGAATTTCGAAGCAAATGCGGATCACTACAGGATACCCGATTCATTGTTTCGATGGGATGAAAGCAGAGACAGGTAGCAATCGCTTCCCGCAATCCGAACAGTTGCTTTGTTTTTACTCCTGAGTGGCATAGAATACCACACACCTAATCCCTGATAATCTTGGAAAGCAGTTCCTTTATGACTGTAAATGGCATTCGGAGTTGTGTTTTGGCAGCGTCTTTCTTGCCAGTGCTCTTGCTCGCCCAACAGTTAGAAAGCTCGGCAAGCGGAGTTGTGGTGAACTCAGCAACAGGGGAGCCAATCCGGCAGGCAGTGGTAAGCGTGCATTGTTTTGCTTCCCGCACCAGTGAGCCTCCTGATTCAAATCGGACCAATCTTGACAAAGAAGTTTTCACTGACTCTGCTGGAGCATTTCGATTTGATGCGATTCCTCCAAGACTTTGTTTTTTCACAATTCAAAAGCCTCAGTTTGCTCCTGTGCGGGAAGACGAGGAGCAAGGAATAACCAGAGTAGATCTAACGACCTCCAAAGAAGGGCTTCGTTTTCGCCTTTTGCCGCTTGGCGTAATCACCGGCAAAGTGGTAGATCAAAACGGCCAGCCGGTTTATCGGGCTAATGTTGTTTGCTTAAGTGTTTCGATTCAAACCGGAATGCGTGAGATCAGAATCAACCGCAGCGTTACTACAGATGATCGCGGCATCTATCGCTTTTCGAATCTGGAACGGGGCAAGTACTTTATTCAGGCCACCGGTTTAGCTGGGGCGACTGCGCTGTTTGCTGGAGACACAACACCAATGCATTTGGTGAATGAGAGTTTTGCGCCAGTGTATTTCGGAGGCGGCAACAGCATGGAGTCAGCAGACCCCATTGAGATTGAGGCTGGCACAAAAACGCAAGCGAACTTCTCTGTAGATATAGAACAAGCCTACAAAGTTCGCGGTTCCCTTACGAATTTCGCATCGCGTCGTACCGCTGTATTCGAACTATGGAGCGGTGAGGAGAACGTTTCCCCTGCTCGAGTCAGCATCAATGGAGATACAGGCAGATTTGAGATTCTGGATGTCTTGCCTGGTTCCTACTTATTACATGCAAAACAAGGTAATGCAACGGGGGAACTCTTACTCACAGTGAAGGATTCGGACATTGATGGGCTGAGCATAAGTCTGACGAACCCGACCAAGATCCCGGTACTCACCCGATTCATCAACCCTGCAAAAACAGTCAGTGTTGGAAACAGAGAAGTAGAACGGAAAGGTTATTGCGCACCCTCTTTGTTTCCTGTTAGCAAGCGGAATAAGGCAGACTCAGGAATACCAATCCTGGAGGAGCGAGTAGACGGTTTGGTTCTGGAAAATGTTTCACCAGGAAAGTATCAAGTAGGGATTCAGTGTTCAGCTGGATATGCAACTTCGGCCTCTTCAGGAACCCAGGATTTACTCAGAAATCCTGAGATTGTCGTGCAACCCGGTACATCCCCATCGCCTATCGAGATCACTGCTGTTCACGGTGGATCGACTCTGCACGGCACGGTAACGAGCAAAGATGCTATTCCGACCACACGGGCCGCTGTTTTGCTAGTGCCACAGTTCCCCACCAGCAATGGGCCGCAGGTAAGCGAGATCTACCGTGATCCAAGTGGTAACCATGCATACAATTTTTTCTTTTCTGATCTCGCCCCAGGCAATTACATTGTTTACGCCTTTTCCAGGAATGAGGGAATTGAGTTCCACAGCTCTCAATTCCTTCAATCCCTGCCAAAAGGCACACCTGTTCGCGTGGAAAGCGACGAACCGGTTTCTGTCACCGTTACAGAATTTGTACGATGAGGAATCCCGGTTCGCAGTGGAATTGGGCGACTGCAGTGGTTTTCGCAATCGGTTTGCAGGCAGCACCCTTATACCGTGTGTCTGGCACAGTAATCAACGCCCAATCCGGCGTTTCTTTGCCAAATACACATGTATTTATTCTCCCTTCTGGCAGTGCTCGCGTTCTCACCAGCATGGTGACGGGCGATGATGGAAAGTTCAGCTTTGATCTTCCTGAAGGCAAATACAGCCTCCGGGCTGGAGGGCGTGATCGTACTCAGGTTTATGGCTTGCCTTCGCCTGATACTTTCACCGGCAGTGCAGTGGTAGTTGGACCGGACCAACATACGGAGAACTTGTTATTCCGATGGTTTCCCGCGGCATCGATCACAGGAAAGATCACAGACAACTCTGGCGAACTGGTGATGAATGCGCTTGTGCAACTCATTAGCTTGCGCACTGTAGCAGGCCGCCGCTTGACAGCAAGTGCGGGATCGCAGTGGACGAATGATCAAGGAGAGTACCGCTTTGCGCCGCTTCCTGCGGGAACTTACTATCTGTATGTTACCGGTGAGCCTTGGCACGCCAATACCAGCCTGCTACCTGGAGGAACACCAGGAAGTTCAGCAGCATACCTTCCCGCGTATTATCCCGGCACTCCGGATGCGGCACAAGCCAGCGCCTTACAAGTAGCTTCAGGAGCAGAAGTTCAGGCGGATTTTACGCTCAGTACAACATCGGGAACAACAGTTTCAGTAAAGTTTGATGTTCACCCAGGTGTATACGGCACGCTCAGCCTAATTGAGGAGGGCATTGGCGGAGTTCAAACTTTCCAGCGTCGACAAGGATTTGCTAGTGAAGCTGGTTCGCAAACGATTTCAAACGTCCCTCCTGGTCGCTACACTGTGCGTGCGACTGGCACAGTTGGCACTTCCGATCTTTCCGGCCGCCGGACTGTGGAAGTAAACGGCTCTCCGGTGGAAGTTGAACTGGCCTTACAGGCTTTGCCAAAAGTATCTGGCACTGTGAAGCTGAAGAACCCTGGAGCAAGACCGCGTGGAGTTCTTCTTGTTTCCCTGATTCGGAGCGATTCCGGCGCAGTTCTCTCCACAGCAATAAGGCATGATGGCAGCTTCACTTTTCCGGGTGTACAGCCGGGAACATACCGGGTCAGCATACGAGGCACAGACGGCTACTTTGCTTCTGAAATTCGCCCTATTTCGAAGACGGAAATTCGAGATAGCTCGCTTGAGCTAACAGAAGGGGAGGTTGTAACCTTGTCCCTCGTAGCCAGTGACGAGACTGGCCGTGTAAAGGGCTTTGCCATGAATGGCGAGCAAGCCGCAGCAGGGTGCATGGTGGTGCTTACACCGACGACGGGTTCTACAACAGCTACACCAAGAGGCTTTCTAACAGACAGTGACGGGAGTTTTGATTTAGAGCATGTGGTCGCGGGAGAGTATCTGCTTTTTGCGACCCAAGATGCCGCTATTGAGTACGCCAGCCCGAACGCGGTGCATCCCTACTTATCAGGTGCGAAGCGAATTCGCATCGAACCGCAAGGCACATACTCTGAGCGTATTCCTATAGCAGCCATTGCACCCAAGAACTAGCTCAATGTTTTAAAGCAAGGAAAGCGGGTCCACATCAATTACTAGCGCAGTCGCGTTCCATTTCTGTGCCCGGGCAAATTCCTGTGCTTTTCGCAGTAAGTGATTCAAGGTTTTGCGGCTGGTTGCCTTGATCAAGAATTGAAACCGGTATTCGGCTTTTAAGCGGGGAACCGGAGCAGCAGCGGGTCCCATCACCTTGATGCCTTCCGGCGCAGGTTCCAGAAGCGCACTCAGTTCCGTGCTCATCCGCAGCGCCATCTCCTGTTTTTCATTTCTGACCAGAATGTTGGCAAGTGCGGTAAAAGGCGGGTACCGCATCAATTGGCGGAACTGCAGTTCTTTCTCGTAAAACCCCTGATAATTTTGGGCGGCTGCCAATTGCACGGCATAATGATCCGGATTGATCGTTTGCACTAGCACAATCCCTGGCAAGTGGCCTCGCCCAGCCCGCCCCGCTACTTGGGTCAGCAATTGAAACGTTCGTTCCGCAGCCCGGAAATCCGGCATTCCTAAACCAATATCCGCCGACACTACCGCCACCAGGGTTACGTTGGGAATATCGTGGCCTTTCGCAATCATCTGCGTACCTACCAGAATGTCGAAATGGTGTTCACGAAAACCCTGAAGAATGGTTTCGTAGTGCCGCTTGCCGGTTACCGTGTCACGGTCCAAGCGGGCGATCCGCGCCTGTGGAAGCAGTTGGTGAAGCTCTTCTTCCACTTTTTCCGAACCAATGCCCAAAAAGTAAATATGTTCGCTGCCGCATTTGGGGCATACGGAAGGCACCTTTTCCGCATAGTTGCAGTAATGGCAAAGCAGGCGTCGGTCGCGCCGGTGATAGGTCAAGGTCAGTGAGCAGTTTACGCATTGAATGCGCTCTCCGCAGGCACGGCACGCCACAAAACTGGAAAATCCCCGCCGGTTCAGCAGCACAATGGTTTGCTCGCGGTTTTTCATGCGCGTTTCCAGTTGGCTGAGTCACCGGGCGAGAAAAAGTAGCTTGCTGCCGGGTTTCCAGAAACTCCTGGCGCATGTCGATCAGTTCCACGCGTGGCATGGGACGGCTTTCGATGCGCGCCGGCAACTGAAGCAAAGTGTACTTCCCGCGCTCCGCGTTGTACCGGCTTTCCAGGCTAGGCGTAGCAGAACCGAGCACCACGCACGCGCCAGCATGTTGCGCACGGACAATGGCAACGTCACGGCCATGGTAACGAGGAGTTTCTTCCTGCTTATAGCTACCGTCGTGCTCCTCATCCACCACAATCAGTCCCAGATTTTGCACGGGAGCAAATACGCCGGAACGCGTGCCGACCACAACGCCCGCCTTGCCCGAACGAATCTTGCGCCACTGCCCGGTTCGCTCCGAATCGGAGAACGCACTGTGAAGAATAGCTACCTGGTTCCCGAATCGCCCGAAGAACTGGCCAGCCATGGCAGGAGTTAACGCAATCTCCGGCACCATTAGCAGGGCGCTGCGCCCGGCGGCTAGGGTGGAATCAATGGCCTTGAGGTACACCTCTGTTTTTCCTGATCCGGTTACGCCGTGCAACAAAAGGGTGTGGAACTCGCGGCTCTGGATGGCATTGGAAATTTGCTCATATGCCGCTTGCTGAGCAGCATTCAAACTGTGAGGAGCGCGAGGGGAAACTTGCGGAGCTGCCGCTTCTTCCGCCACCACCGTTAGCAGCCCTTTGCGCCCTAGAGCACGCGCTGCCTGACTCGCATTTTTGACCTGCTGCTCCACAGCAGCAAGATTGTGGCTGCCTGGATGCAAATGGAGAAACGCCAACAGTTCCCGTTGTGCTTTGGGAAGTTTCTGCGGGGTTTCCGCTCCATTCCATTGCACACGAAGATTTTCCGACGCGGCACGCAGAGGATCACGAAGTTCGTGTTTTTGCTCCGCGAACACAAATCCTTTCTTTTCCAAAGAGCGGAGCGCCTTGTCGGCTAAAGGGAACTTCTTCTTCAGACTGCCTGCGGAAAGTGGGCGCACCTCCAAGGCACGCAGCAATTGGGCGGAATAGTCGTCCGGCGCTGGCTCAAACAGCAATTGCCGGGAAGCATCGCGACCAGCATCGGTAAGGGAATAGACTTTGCCGGAATGGAACTCGGAAGCCAGCGGCAACATAGACCGCCATACTTCTCCCAGGGGAGCGCAGTAATAACCGGAGATCCATTTCCCTAACGAAATCATTTCCGCCGGAAGCACAGGCTCCGAATCAATCAGCCGTAACGCTTCCCGTAAAGCAGTCGCGGGTGCTTCGTTATAGCACGCCACAATCACTCCGGTCATTTTCCGTGGGCCGAAAGGCACCAGAATGCGGCAGCCAACTTGCACGCGATGCTCCAGGGTTTTGGGAAGCGAGTACGTGAAATTCTGATCCAGCGGTACCGGCAGACTCACGTCACAATAACGAAAGGACAATAATGCAAGTCTACGAAATACAAGAACCGAAAGGGATTGATTCGGTAGTGCTTGCCGAACGGCCCGACCCAAAACCCGGCTATGGAGAAGTGCTGGTCCGGCTTCGGGCGGCGTCCTTAAATTATCGGGATTTATCCGTAGCACGGGGCTCTTATGGGCGAGGCATACCGGTACCTTTAATCCCGCTCTCGGATGGCTCCGGCGAGGTGGTGGAAGTTGGCTCCGGCGTCACTCGCTGGAAAGAGGGAGACCGGGTCGCTGGCATTTTCATGCAAGGTTGGCTGGGCGGCCAGTTGGATGAGGCAAAATCCCGCACAGCACTCGGCGGAGCGATCAATGGAGTGCTAGCGGAATATGTGGTGTTTTCTCAGGAAGGTTTGGTTCGGATTCCGGAACACCTCTCCTTCCACGAAGCGGCTACGCTTCCCTGTGCCGCTGTCACCGCGTGGCACGGCTTAATGGGTCTGAAACCAGGGGATTCCGTGTTGGTGCAGGGCACGGGGGGTGTTTCCCTGTTTGCCCTCCAGTTCGCAAAAATGGCGGGTGCCAGGGTCATTGCCACATCCAGCAGCGATCAAAAGCTGGAACGTGTGAAAACCATGGGCGCGGACCAAACCATCAACTACAAATCAGTGCCGGATTGGGAAAAGCAGGCAACTCAGGTCGACTATATTATTGAGGTCGGAGGTGCGGGAACCCTGTCCAAATCCATGCGCTCCATCCGGGTAGGCGGCACTATCAGCTTGATTGGTGTACTGACGGGCAATACCGGAGAGGTCAACCCCACGCCGCTGCTGATGAAAAACATTCGGCTGCAAGGCATCTATGTCGGTTCACGCGATATGTTTGAAGCCATGAACCGAGCCATGGCCCTCCACAACATGCATCCCGTGGTGGATCGTGTGTTTTCGTTTGGGGAAGCGCGGGAAGCATATCGTTATATGGAAAGTGGAGCTCATTTTGGAAAAATTGTTATCGAATTCTAAGCCGCTGGCAGTGGTCACCGGGGCTTCCAGCGGCATTGGAGCAGTGTTTGCGCGCAAAATTGCCGAAAGCGGTTATAGTCTGTTGCTGGTCGCCCGGCGGGAAGACAAGTTACAGGAACTGCAAAAACAAACCGGTGGGGAACTTCTGGTGGCGGACCTTTCCACCGAAGAAGGCATTTCCCAGGTGGAGCGACGAATCCAAAACGAGGGAACGGTGGACCTTTTGGTAAACAATGCCGGGTTTGGCACTAAAGGAACTTTTTGGACAGCCACCCCGGAAAGCCAAATTGCTATGCACCAGGTGCACATCATGGCAACCATGCGCCTTTCGCGTGCGGCGCTCCCGTCCATGGTGGCTCGAGACCGGGGAGCAATCATTAATGTCTCGTCGGTAGCAGGTTTTGCGCAATCTGGCGGGGGAGTCAGTTACTCGGCTACCAAAGCGTGGATCAATAGCTTCACAGAAGGCTTGGCTTTGGAACTAAAACGCGTCCACTCACAGGTTCGCGTGCAAGCGCTTTGCCCTGGTTTTACAAGAACTGAATTTCATGATTCCCTGGCTATGGATGTTTCCCAAATTCCAGAAAGCTTGTGGACCAGCGCGGAGGAAGTAGTGGATGCCTCCTTACGTGGCCTTGCCAGTGATGAACTATATGTGATTCCCGGCTGGCGATACCAGGCTTGGGTCGCCCTGCAAAAAGCCTTGCCCCGAAAAGCAGTGCAAGCCATTGCCGCTCGTTCTGAAAAAAAGCTTCGCCCGCAAACACATGCCTGAGCCGCTGCCATTACTCGCGCTGAACCACATTGCCCGCCTGTGCAAAGATCTGGATGCCAGCAGGCGATTCTATACCGAACTACTGGGAGGCCGTGAAATCTCGCGGCCTCCTTTTTCATTCGCCGGAAGCTGGATCTACCTAGCCGGAATTCAGATTCACCTCATTGCGGAGCAGCACTTGCCCTCCAGAGAAACTGCGGCTGTTCCCCGGGAAAACCATATCGCTTTTTCCATAGCAGATACGGACGATGTGGAACTTCGCCTGCAGGAACATCGAGTGGAGTATTACAAGAAGCTGATTCCGGAGCGGAACATCCAGCAGATCTTTTTCCGCGATCCAGATGGCTGGCTCATCGAGCTAGGCAGCTACTGGGCCATTGACCACTGATTCCTCTTTGTAGTTGGCCAAAACCTCACACATTTCAGTCCTGTTTATTTGGCAGATAAAAATTTTCTATCGATAATAGGTAAGGAGCAGCTTCCAAGAAACTGCTCGTACTCGATATTTTATCGTAAACGTCATATTCACAGGTATTTACATGGCAACGATTTCCAAAGCCAACCTTTCTGTTTCTGAACATTTCTCCATGTTCTTTCACGATCGTCGAGAAGCAGGATGTGTTTTAGGGGGCCTATTAACGACCTATGCCAATCAGCCCGAAACGGTGATTCTAGGATTGCCGCGCGGCGGAGTTGTGGTTGCTAAAGAAATTGCAAGGATTCTGGGAGCACCTTTGGATGTGTTCCTGGTTCGAAAGCTGGGCACTCCGCATCAACAAGAATTGGCGATGGGTGCCATTGCCTCCGGGGAAGTACGCGTTTTGAACCAGGAAGTAATTGACCAGTTCGGAATTTCCCAAGCTCAACTGGAAGAAATCACCGAGCAAGAACGAAAGGAATTACGCCGTCGTGAGCAAGGGTATCGGGGCAATCGTCCTCCGCAAGATCTTCAAGACCGCGTAGTGATTTTGGTGGATGACGGATTAGCGACAGGTTCCACCATGCGGGCGGCAATTGCGGCTCTCCGTCAGCATTCCCCGAAACAGATTATTGCTGCCGTGCCGGTAGCTGCTGTGGATGCCGCAGAAGGCATTCAAAAGGAAGTGGACGTAGAGGTAGTGGCTGCCATGACGCCTACTCCATTCTTTGCCGTAAGCCGTTGGTACCGTGACTTCTCTCCCGTGATGGACCGGGAGATTCATCAGATTTTCTCCAAACCCCTCACCCGCTCTGCCGGATATTAATGAGAAGCCTCTGTTTTTTCTGAAGGTTTAGAATCCAGCGGGTCTCTTGCCTGAGCAGGCAAGAAAATTTGGGGGTCCACAGGGAGAACGGAATACGGACTGAAATCCGGCTGACTGGTAAACGCTTCGCTGAGATCAGTCGCTGTGGCGTCAAACAGATTCAGCGGCGGCAATCCCAAAATCCGAAACACTGTTTTCAGCAGTCCGGGGAAACTGGTGTTTCGATGGAGGACATAGTTCTTTTTGCAATACGGCCCAATGCCTAGCAAAACTGTTCGGTGTCCATCAATGTGATCGCGGCCTCCTTGCGCATCGCTTTCCGTCACAAAGATTGCCATCTGCTTCCACCAGGGCGAATGGGAAAGGTATTCCACAATGCGGCCCAGGGCGTAATCATTGTCCGCCACGTAAGAAACGGGATAAGGATAGCCGTCGGCTGGCCGGGCATTTGTCATATGGTCATTTGGGAGGTGAATCAGGAGGAAGCGAGGCAGTTCCTTGCCCGGTTTTGCGTACTGCTCCGTGATTTCGGCAATGAACTGGTCTGCCCGAAACTGGTCCGGAATGTTCAAGTTAAACCCCGGATACGTGCGAGAGGTGTTCTGGTAGAGTACATCCGGCATTGGCACATTGGTCAGAAATCGTGAGCCGGTTGGTTTTTCTCCTTCTTCTTCCTGATTTCCTGCCAGTTCAAAACCTCCGCCAAAGTTCCGAAACGAAATTTTGTTGCGCTGGAGATGGTGCCAGATTGTGCCTGCTTCGGGTATTTCCTCGGGGTGAATCGACGCGTTGCTTTGAGCGAAAGAAAGCCGTCCTGGAGCGTTAGGGGAAAGGCGAAAATCTTTCTGCCCCGCGTAAGCCGCCATCATGGACGACTCCGTCCAAGCATCGGGATAGTTTCCCAACAGCCAGTGATGGCCATCCAGACTGACTTCGCCATCCGCATAGAAGTTGTCGCTGAAAGACCAGCGAGACGCTAAGGAATGGTGATTGGGAGTGACGTTAATGTTGTGAATGCTGAGCCTGGTACGGCTGCCATCGGCAAATCCCTTCAATCCAAAACGCGCCAGGCGTGGAGTGCCCGCTACAGCGCCGTTCGAGGCTGCTGGCATATCGCCTAGCATCTCATCAAAGGTCCGATTTTCTTTCACAATCAGCACCACGTATTTCACAGCTTCGGGAATAGCGTCCGGCACTCCTCCTACGGGCAGAAACCCATTCGCTTTCATCATTTCGCCTGTGTATTGGGCCAGTTGCTCGCGCGGAGGCATAGGGAAAATGGAAACGGAGCCACGGCGGAGAATATCGATCAATCCTGAGCCATCCTGATATGCTTCCCTGCCCGGAAGATTGGGGCCGGTTCCATAGCCTTTGGCACAGGCCACATAGATGCTGCCTTCCTGCACTGCAACGCGCGTGGGAAACCATGCCGTGGGAATATGACCCAAAACAGTTCGGGTTTTGGTATCTAGTACTCCAATCGCATTCACGCCTGCCTCTGCCACCAGCAATTGGCTGGAAGCCGCATCAAAGGCCAAGCCGAGCGGCATGATGCCACGCAGTTTCTCCAGCCCTGGTATCGCAATCGGGATCTCTGCTTCCTCCTTTCGAGTCGCTATATCGATTACCGATATGGAATCGTTATGTGCGTTCGAAACATAAAGTTTGCCAGCTGCAGCAAGCACGCCGGAAGGACTGCTTCCTCCTGCTGTTTCAGGACCAAAGGGCTTGCCGGTTTTCACAAACCCTTCCACTTTCAGAGCATTTGGGTTCGATAGGTTCAGAAAACAAACGGAGTTCGATTCTTGCCGGTTCTGATCGCCTAATCCCGCGACTGTTACTGTGCCGTTTTGGCGCTGGCGGGTGACCCCTTTCACAGCATCTTCTGAAGGAAACCCAAAAGCCGGGAAAGGCAAGCCGGTCTCGCGTGCTTTTGCAAAATCAGCACCAGGAATGGGCTGGTACTCAAACACTCCCACATTTGTCACAAATGCAGACTGCCCATCTTCCGAGAGAGTGATCGCAAAAGGGAGACGGCCTACCTTCACAGAAGATAAAATCTTTCCTTTTTTGGTATCCACAGCAACAACACGAAAGTTGGCTTGATCCACGACGTAAAGAAGACCCCGAGCAGCATCAAAAGCCAAATCCCCGGCGAAACTATCTTTTGCGCCATTCTGATTCAGATCCACAACGCGCAGCTTGGAAGCAGTTTCCGCATCCAGTAAGCGAATGCGCCCGGAGTTCCCTTCTGATATCCATAGCTGCTTTTCCCCAGCAAAAGCAATCCCGGTAAAGACCGCGTGCCAATCTCCGTCTTCGGTAAGGGAGGGCCGGGCCGCTAAGAAGTTATGGGTGAGCCATGTTCCTTTTTTGTCCATTTGAAGGAGCGTGATGGAGGGCCGTTCCGGTCCCAAGTTCGCTGTGGCTACTTTCCCTTCAGGACTTACTGCCAAACCAAACGGACCAGGTCCCGTTAAGAACTGCTTTCCTTGGGGAGCAAGAATTCTGCCGCCTGGAAGAATGCCCGCATTAAAAACCCGACGCAACACGGGCCGTGTACCAGCAGGGGATTCGTAGTGGCTGGCCTGAAAGGCAATCAATGCTTCGGGAGAACTTAGTAGAATAAAAAAGATGTACAGGCGGCAGAGAGGCATAAAAGAATCTCTGTCCAAATCGTAGAACATAGCGAAGAATGGCGCATTACAGCCAGCCCAATTGGCATTAAAAGTGCTATAAATCACTCTTACGATCGCTTGCCTAGGCACAGCCCTGAGGAAGTTTTTCAGCGGCTGTCATAACGTTTAATTGTAGGAGCCCCTTGGAATGAGTACCTCCCTTATGGTCGCCCCGCAACAGCGGGTTTTAGAAGATCCTTTGTCTCACCTGCCCTGTTCTACAATTCTGGAATACAAAAGAGGCCAGACCATTTATGATCATGATCAGCCCTCCAGTAGTGTATACCTTGTGATTGGTGGAAAGGTAAAAGTTTGCCGCTTAACAGATGATGGGCGCCAAGTAGTAGTGGACATTTATCAGCCTGACGAATTTTTTGGAGAATCTGCCTTTCTTGGTTTTGCGAATCGCTCGGAAATAGCTGTGGCTTTGGAAACCACCAAAGTCATGACTTGGACTACCTCTGATATTGAAGAGATCTCCATGAAGCGCCCGAAATTGGCAATTGCGATGATGCAGTTGCTGGTGCAGCGCTCTGTAGACTTTGCCCATCGTATCGAGAGTTTTTCCGTTGACAACATTGCTCGCCGGCTAGCTCGCACATTGATTCGCTTTTCGGAACGCCTTGGCGCGGGTCAGGATGACGGTTCCATCCAGATGATCCCTTTCACTCATGAGTTGCTTTCACAGTATGTGGGCACGTCCCGCGAAATTGTGACGCACTATATGAACCAGTTCCGGCGGCAAGGCTACCTGCGCTATTCGCGTAAGGGAATTTTGCTGTATCGGGATGCAATGAAAGACTGGTTGCGGCAAACTACATAGGTGTCACCAATTTCAGAACTCACCGTTTTCATTACCGGCGCATCCCGAGGCATTGGGGCAGCAACTGCGCAAGCATTTGCTGCTGCCGGAGTACGTCGCTTTCTTCTCCATTACAATTCGTATTCGGAAGGGGCTGAGGAAGTAGCAGAGGGGCTTCACGGTTTTGGAGCTACGACGCATCTGCTACAAGCCAACTTGGCAGAAGATGCCGGCATTCAGCAGGCCATTAAGGGTTACCAGGATTCCGGTTACACTGCCGATATTTTGATCAACAACGCTGGCTCACTGGTTCATCGAGCCAAGCTTGCCGAATATACACCGGAGCTGTTTGATCGGGTGATGAACCTCAACGTAAAGAGTGCTTATTTTTTGGCTCAGGCAGTGGCTCCTGGAATGATTGCCAAAGGCGGCGGACACATTGTGAACCTCAGCTCCATTGCCGCACGGAATGGCGGCGGTCCCGGCGCGACTATTTATGCAGCCGCTAAATCAGCCGTAGCAACTATTACAAAAGGGTTAGCAAAAGAACTTGCTCCCCAAAATATCCATGTCAATGCTGTTTCTCCGGGAACAGTGGACAACGATTTTCACGTTCAGTTTTCCAATCGGCAGATGCTGGACAATGTAATCGCGCAAACCCCGGCAGGCAAATTAGGCGACAACACAGAAGTAGCCGATACGATCCTGTTTCTTTGCACGGAACCTTCCCGTTACATTCATGGCCAAACCATTGAAATCAATGGCGGCATGTACATGGTTTAGATTTCCCAAACGGATTTCACCAGGACTACGGAAACATTATCCGGAGCTCCAGCATCACAGGCGGCTTTCACGAGGGCCTGACATTTCTGTTCCAGAGTGGAACACCCAGCGTCTTCCGTTCCCAAAACATAGGAAATCACGGACTGTTCCACTACGCCATGCAGGCCATCCGAACACAGCAGCAGTGTTGCCTCTGGATCCAGCCGGATTGTGTAATACCGGATTGTTAGCTCGGTATTAACCCCAATCGCCATGGTGAGCACGTGGCGCATGGGATGAGTTCGTAGGACTTCTGCATTTAGGCCAAGCGGAATGCCCACTTCACTCACCCATGTCTGGTCCTGGGTAATCACCTGCAAATCATCGTCATGGAAAAGATAAGCCCGGCTATCGCCTACACTGGCGATCAGAATATTTTCCCCTTGTGCCAAGGCAGCCACTAAAGTAGTGCCCATACCCATCAGACTCGAATCGCGAGAGGCTTCCTCCTGTACGCGCTGATTGGCCAGCCTGACCGCTTCCAGCAACACGGAAAGATCACGCCAATACGCCTGTTGCAATGAGCTAACTACCGTTTCCACAGCCAACCGGGAAGCCTCTTCTCCGCCGCGTGCGCCCCCCATTCCATCTGCCAGAACATAAAGGCCAATTTCGGGAACGACTGCGCAATAATCCTGGTTTGTTGTGCGTACCCGGCCTTTATCGGATAGAAAAGAAGAGATGAGCATGAATCCGTTAAATCAACTATATGAAACAAGCAAAGCGAAATTTAGTTGCTATATGCGCTTACATAGCGCCTGTTGGACAGTTATTTGCAACTAGAGTGCAAATCTACTATGGCTATGACTTGGCAACTGATCAAAGCAACAGCTTCCCGATGGAATAGCCATAATGCGCCACGCATGGGAGCAGCACTCGCTTACTACACTGTGCTGTCCATGGCACCCCTTTTGGTGCTGACGGTTGCGATTTGCGGCTGGATTTTTGGCCAACAAGCAGTGCAGGGGCAAATCGTTTGGCAGGTGAGCAGCCTGGTAGGCCCGGAAGTAGCAAAGATCATTCAGGATCTTCTCAAAAATGCCCATCATCCGGAGAGCGGAATTCTGGCTACTGTGGGCGGCCTGTTTACATTGCTGTTAGGGGCATCCGCGGTATTCGGCGAGTTGCGGGATGCTTTGAACCTGATCTGGTCCGCCAAGCAGACACAATCGGGTTGGCGAGGGATGATACGTTTTCGCATCTTCAGCTTTGCCCTGGTGCTGAGCGTTGGGTTTCTGCTGCTCACCAGCTTAATCATCAGCGCGGTTCTGGCATATTTAGAGCAATACGTGAATGGCCGTTTTTATATTCCTCCGGTGGTTCCCAAGCTGGTGGAACCTTCGGTTTCCCTTACCATTGTGATCCTCTTATTTGCCATGATCTACAAATTCATTCCTGACGTCTTTGTTTCCTGGAAAGATGTGTGGATTGGAGCAACATTTACATCGGTGATGTTTACCTTAGGAAAATCCGCGTTGAGTTTATATTTAGGGAAAGCGAGTATCGGATCGGCTTACGGCGCGGCAGGATCACTAGTAATTTTACTAGTTTGGGTCTACTACTCTTCTCAGATTTTCTTTTTTGGGGCTGAATTCACCAAAGTGTATGCAGATTGGCGTATGGAAAAACTCGCATCTGCGGCAGTGTAATTGCTAAGTACTTGCGCAAAGGAGCATCAACATGCTTGGAACGATTCTGCTGATTATTTTGATACTGGCTTTAATTGGCTCACTGCCCACATGGGGCTATAGCACTGGCTGGGGATATTACCCGAGCGGCGGTTTAGGATTGGTAGTTCTGATCATTGTGATTCTGCTCCTGATGGGAAGAATTTAGCAGCACCTCAAGAGGAAGCGCTTTAGCTTTTGGTACGGGCTGTAGAAGGAAGCCCTTTACGACGCTCTGATTTTGGCTTACGCCCCCGCACAGTGAGCACAATTGGTGTTCCTTCAAAGCCAAAGCGCTTCCGCAACTGGTTGATCAAATAGCGTTCATGGGAAAAGTGCAATGGTCCCTGGCCATCGGTGAAGAAGATGAAGTGCGGGGGACGGATGGAAGCCTGGGTCACGTAAAGCACCTTTCTTTCTTCAAAGTGAAGGCTTTCCACAAAACGGTTCAGTTCCCCTGTTGTGACTCGTTTGCTAGCAGATTGATAGAGATTTTTGATTTCCTTGAATAGCGGTTTTACCCCTGATCCCGTTTGCGCAGAAAGAAAGAATACGGGGGCATACTCCAGAAATTTCAATTGATCGCGCAGATTTCGTTCAAATTCCCTCTTTTTGCCTTCTCCAATCAAATCCCACTTATTTATACAAATTAAGATCGCTCGTCCGCCCTCATCTGCATAGCCGCCAATGGTGGCGTCTAATCCAACTACGCCTTGAGAAGCATCAAGCACCAGCAGAACCACATGGGACATGCGGATATTGCGGCGAGCCATCACCACGCTCAGCTTTTCTGCCATTTCCGTGGTCTTCCCTTTGCGCCGAATTCCCGCAGTGTCTACAAAAACGTATTCGGTGTTGTTGTAGGTGACTCGCTCGTCTACAGAATCCCGTGTGGTGCCTGCCACTGGTGAGACAATGGCGCGCTCGGCGCCGGTAAGAGCATTTAAGAGTGTAGATTTGCCGACATTGGGACGGCCAATAATCGCTACTTTAATGGCATGTGACTCAGACTCCGCTTCTGTTTCCGGAAAGTTAGCCGTAATATGCTGCAGCAATTCTTCGACGCCTATATTGTGTTCAGCGGAAACGGGAAAAATGTCGCGGATGCCCAAAGGGTAGAAGTCATGCACAAGGTCCTGGTTCTTGCCGGTGTCCGCTTTGTTCACGGCTAACGTCACCGGTTTCCCTAAGCGTTGGAGCATTTGCGCTAGATCCCGGTCCGAGCCGGTAATTTCTGCTCGTCCATCTACCAGGAAGATGATCTGATCCGCTTGTTCCAAAGCGTATTCCGCCTGCTTCAGAATCTGGCTCGGAATGTAATCCGAATCCTGCACCACAATCCCGCCTGTATCAATTAGCTCAAAAGGCTTGCTGCGAAAGGTGGCGGAACCATGAATACGGTCTCGGGTGATGCCCGGCTCATCTCCGACAATGGAGCGCCGTTCCCCCGTGATCCGATTGAAAAGAGTGGATTTGCCGACATTCGGACGGCCTATGATCACAACGGTTGGCATACACTAAACTGTAGCAAGTGCAAGTCAAAACCAGCGGAGCGCGCCAGTTCTTTGGCCGCCAGGGCACACTCTCGCGCTGGCATCCTCAATTTGAATACCGACCTGGGCAAGTGGAGATGGCCGAAGCAGTGGAGGCGGCGCTGCAAGACCGTAAGCACCTGATTGTGGAAGCGGGAACCGGCACGGGCAAGACGCTGGCCTACCTGGTGCCTGCCCTGATGTCCGGCAAGAAAGTAATTGTTTCTACCGGAACCAAGAATCTGCAGGAGCAGTTGTTCTTTAAAGACCTCCCTTTTCTGCAGCAGCATTTCGACCGGCCTTTGCAAGTCAGCTACATGAAAGGGCGCTCGAACTATGTGTGCCGCCAGAAAGTGTATGAGGCCGGGCGCGAAGCCATTCTGACAGGAATGGAAGAAGTGGCGGATTTCCAGATCATCGCAGACTGGGAAAAGACAACTGAGTTTGGCGACCGCGCAGAGATCCGGAATTTGCCGGAGCACAGTTCGGCCTGGTCTAAGGTGGATGCGCGGCGAGAGCTTTGCAGCGGGCAGAAATGCCCTCAGTTTGAGCGATGCTTCCTTACCAAGATGCATCAGCGTGCTGCGGAAAGCGACATTCTGATTGTGAACCACCATCTGTTTTTCGCTGACCTTGCTTTGCGGGACGGCGAATTCGGCAGCATTCTGCCGGAGTATTGGGCTGTGGTTTTTGATGAGGCGCATGAGGTAGAAGACATTGCGGGCCAATACTTCGGTGTATCTCTGAGCAGCTTTCAGGTGCAGGACTTGCAGCGTGATATTGCGATTACGTCACGCCTGAAGAAATTTGGAAACCAAGAACTGGATAACGCCGTGGCGCGCTTGGGAGAGTTGGCAAGCAGTTTCTTTGCTTCCCTGCCGAGCGCGGAAGGGCGTACCGCGTTTCCCCATCGCAAGGAGTTTTTGCAAGAAGAATATCGGGATTTGCTGACGATTCTGGAGTTGACGGCAGCCACCCTGAAAACGCTGGCAGATGCTCCCGAGGAAATCATTCCGTTGTTCCGGCGATGTTTGGAATTGCGCAAATCGCTTGAGTTTCTGATGGAGGAGGATGACAAATCCTACGTCTATTGGATGGAGCGACGCGCTCGCGGCACCTTTCTGCAAGCTACGCCGATTGATGTTTCCAACCTTCTGGCGTCCAATTTGTTTGAAAAGCTCGATTGCGTGATTCTGACTTCGGCAACACTGGCAGTGGCCGGAGACTTCGCTTTTATCCAGAAGCGGCTCGGGTTGGAGAGTGCTCGCAAGCTGATTGTGCCCGGCCATTTCGATTACGGCAAGCAGGCCCTTTTGTATGTTCCGCAGCACCTGCCCGATCCCCGCCACGCAGCTTTTCCTGCCGCAGCATCCGTGGAAATTCAGAGATTGCTGGAACTCAGCAAAGGCCGCGCTTTTGTGCTGTTCACCAGCTATCTGCAGATGCGCCTGGTCTATGACCGCGTCTCATTAGCGATTGAATTTCCTATGCTTCTGCAAGGCACAGGCCCGCGTAATGCGCTTTTAGAAGAGTTCAAGAGCACGCCGAACTGCGTGCTGTTTGCGACGTCTTCTTTCTGGCAGGGCGTGGACGTACCGGGGGAGCAGTTGAGCTGCGTTATTATCGATAGATTGCCATTTGCCGTACCGAACGACCCGGTGGTGGAAGCCCGCATTCGGGAGATCCGCGAAGAGGGCGGGAATCCTTTTTATGACTACCAGATTCCCCAAGCGGCAATTGCGCTGAAACAGGGATTTGGCCGGCTGATTCGAAGCGCATCCGACCGAGGCGTGCTGGCGCTTTTGGACCAACGCATCACCCGTACACGATACGGCCAGATTTTTTTTGACAGTTTGCCTGATTATTCATTTACAACCAGATTGCAAGAGGTGGAACAGTTTTTCAATGTTTGAGGTTTCCATAGAAGAGGTATTTCCGGCAGGGCACGCGCTACGCAACTACCATGGCAAGTGCGAGAACATTCATGGTCATAACTATAGGGTGCGCGTCACGGTAGCAGGCCCGGATGTAGATGAAAACGGACTGCTGATGGATTTTGCAGAGTTGAAGCGGCTGGTGCGTGCCGTGAAAGATCGGTTGGATCATCAGTTCCTGAATGAACTGCCGCCCTTTGATGTGATGAATCCTTCGGCAGAAAACATTGCCAAATACTTTTCCGATGAAATTGCTCCTCAGCTTTCCACCGGTACGTTGCAAGAAGTGAAGCTTTGGGAGACGGATGTATCCTGCGCCACGTACCGCCCCCCAACGGCTATTCGACCCAATAACTAATCAGCAAACCTTCGCCAACAATATCCGCATCCAGAAACAACTGCGACAAAGCAATACCATCATTGTTGTTTGCGGTTTCCACTTCATATGTGTCGGATATGCTGCTGCTCCCGGTGGGAGCCAGAATGCGGATTACACCGCTCAAGGTCGCTTTATTCATGCCGTGCGTACCAACGTAGGTTTTTCCCGTTAACCCTGGAATGCTTTGAAACAGCACGCGGGCTACTCGAAGCCGGGAATCGGTGGAAAGGGGAATGGGCGTTCCTGGCACTGCCACATTGACCCTGCCCATAGAAATAATGTTCATGGCTCTCCTTGACCGCATCGTAACGGGGCAAGAAAGAGGGAGCAGGCATCACAACCATCCTAAAGTGTTCTGAATACGCTGCAAATAGATTTGCGGAGGCTGTGAATGGGTTTTCCGTATCGCCGACGTCCGGCGGCGAAACGGGTCAGAAAAGCCTTACGTTATACTCGTTGTTGAGCATCACGATGTGGGCGCGTAGCTCAGGTGGATAGAGCATTTGCCTTCTAAGCAAAGGGTCGCATGTTCGAGTCATGCCGCGCCTACCACTTTCCAGGACTTGTGTTTCCCTTTCCATAAAGACTACAAAAATTGACATTTTCGGTATTCCAAAACTTGCTTGGACACTTTCATTCCAACCAACGCTGGAACTACCGGATTCTGTGGTTAAGCCGAAAGGGAAGCCGAGTTCGAACATAGCTGAAGTTTTTGTTTTACGTTTGATGAAAAACGTGTTACAAAATACATAATCTACTGAATGACACGAGTACAGGTAGTCAACACTGCTAATGGCTTCAGCGTCAATTTGGTCCTGGATCAATACGAACTTTCTAGCGCGGACTTTTCTGCGTCTCAGGAATTAACGCCCGGCGAGGCGGAGCGTATTGCAGGTGCATTGCTTCAAATGGCAGATCGGGTCAGGCAACTGGAAAACGCGCGGGTGTGATTCCCCGGCCAAAGACGAGATAAGTATCCTTGCGTCGGCACGAACATCCTGCTGATTGCCTCTTTTATGCCTTGTTACGGTACAGTTCGGCAACACTCAATTTTGCTTTGAAGGCTTAGGAAGGGCTTTGTTCCAGGAAGCGCGCAATGTATCCCGGATTTCTTCATACTTCTTGCCTTCGTTCCACGCTTTGAGAACCTCTGGTTGGAAGATATTCTGGTAGAACGTTTCCCCCATACGCTGGACCACTTTGCTGAGGAACTCTTTCTCTGAACCGAGATGTTCCCACCAAGCCTCTTCCGTATTATCCGCTTTGGCTCGTTGTTTCCAGTCTTTGACTTGCGACGGCTCGTGACCGGAGAACTTGCGAGCAGCTACGATTTTTGCCACAGCCAAACCATAGGCCCTGGATGCAGAGGCGGAGAGATGCAGTTTTTTATTAGCTTTTAGGCGGTTCCATTCGGCAAAGATGTCAAAGCGCCGAATTTCTTGTTGGGGAACATCGTTGTGGCTCATAAGGGGCTTGCAAAGGACACCTTATTGTATTGCTTACTCCGAGGGAGCAACTTTATTCTTGGAGCCTTTTGGTCTTCCCCGCTTCCGAGGAGCGCTTGCTTCCGTTTGACCACTGAGTGGCAAGGAAATGCTTCTCTTCGAGTGAGCTTGACGCAGCCTTTCAAAAGCCAGAATGGCTTCACTCAGTCGATTATGCTCTTCACGCATTTCAGAAAGAATTTTCGTTAGATCCATGGCTAGTTCTCGCTTCGGCCGATAAATTCCGCGCAACGCCGAGCATGCCCGATGGCGTATAAGCCACAAATAATCTTAAAGCAATAACGCGGGCAGTTCAGAATCGTTCGAGTCCAGGTCGGCAGGACAACCGACCGGCTTCTGCTCTTCTGTAATCCAGAAGAAGAAGCAACATCGTGGACACGCATTGTTATTTAAAGTTATCAATAAATAGCTGGATAAATATAGTGTTTACGGGAATTCTGGTGATTGTTGCTGGTGAGCGAGTACTAGTAATCTTTACAAAAACTGTGGAGGGAAGGAACGATTAACCTGATTTTTCGATGATCTCCATCGGGGGAATTTTTGTTCGAGATCACGGAAACAGAGCAGGGTCGAATCCTGTTATGTCAGGAGCCTACGGTCGACTGCGATCTTTTATTTGCGTAAATAGGCATCATCTCCGCGCTTCCAATCTTCGCGAGAAGGAGCAAATAAATCGGTTGCCAGGGAATTTTCTAAAGCTTCTACTTCATGAGGAACATTTGGGGGAATTTGCAGCATCTGCCCTGCATTTACGATCACTTCTTGCCCACTCATACGGAACACCAAGCGACCCCGCTCCAACATCGTGATCTGCTCATTTACGTGGTGATGCAAGGCAACTATCGCACCCTGATCCATACGGATTCGCGCGATGGTCATGTTAGCGGTATGAATCACGCGGCGCGTGACCCGGTCATTCATTCGTTCTTCTGGAATATCGTTCCAGTTATTTGGTGTCATGTGTTGGCAGTATCCTATCACAGCGATTCCATACTCTTGATTGCGCTACGCTGTCTGTATTTCCTCACTGATGAGGAAGAATATTCTCTACCCGGTCTGTTCCACCAAATTCGGCGCTTTCTTTCTCTGGCTGGTATGACGGGTCAAATAAAACATAAGCATTCCAGCTTCATACCGGCTACCGTCCAAATCAAACTCAATATGATTGCGCTTGATGGTTCCAGCTTTCCTGAAGTGATAGCCTTCATGTGGCGCAACGGAAACGAGGAAGCGCCACTTGCCGGGTGCAATCGGGATTTCACTGTACCCAGATCCACTCCGGCACTTCCACGGCTCTTCAGCATGGTGATCACGATACTGCTTCAATACCAGGTTCCGCGCAATCCCGAAGAGCCAAGTCTTCACAGTGCCCCGACTACTATCAAAGCGTTCTGGAGTGCGTACCAGAATCAAGAAACACTCCTGGGTTAACATCTTCCGCAATGTCAGTACGAAGCGTTAGCCGATAGACAAAACGGAACAATGCTTCGTGATAATATTCAAACGCTTCTTCTGCCCGCAATCATTATTGATTACCGCAAAGTGGCGTTCAGGATACGGACACGGGGAAATTTATTTTCTGTTCAAAGTAAGAAAGCCAGAAGCAGGAAAGACTCCCAGGGGTAAGGTTTAGAAGCGGCAGCAACCCCCTCCAGTGGATACCTGTGTTTCAGTTGTGATACGATCCTGACCAAATCAGGAGATTCCGTGAGAACCTACACTTCCCAGGACATCAGGAATGTTGGCATTATCGGTCATGGTCACTCTGGCAAAACTACCTTAACAGCTTCTCTGCTGTTCACCTCTGGAGCCACCCCCAAACTCACCCGCGTAGAGGAAGGCAACACTCCTACCGATTTTGACGAAGAAGAAACTCACCGCAAGTTTTCAATTGCGAGTGGGGTTGCTGCGGCCGAATGGAAAAAGGTCAAGGTTAACTTCATTGACACGCCGGGCCACAACATTTTTCTGAATGACACGCAGGGGTGTTTAGGTGTGGCGGAAAGTGCTCTTGTGGTGGTGGATGCCGTCGCTGGTGTGGAATTGCAAACCGAAAAGGTGTGGCAGTTTGCAACCAATTACCAGCAGCCAAGGGCAATCCTGGTAAATCGGCTCGACCGTGACCGTGCTGATTTTGACCGGACCCTGGAAAGTATTCACGCTCGGTTCAGCCGTTCTGCCATTCCGATTCAACTGCCTATGGGTTCCGATAAGGAGTTCCAGGGTGTGATTGATCTGATCCGTATGAAGGCGCATCGGTATACTTCCGGCGGGGACGGAAAAGGAAAAGAAGGTGAGATTCCTTCAGAGTATGCTGAGCTTGCCAAAGGCGCGCACGAGGCGTTGGTGGAGATGGTGGCAGAAGGGAATGAAAGCTTACTGGAAGAGTTTTTCGCGGAAGGTACGCTGCCGGTGGAGCACATTGTTGACGGCTTAAAAGCAGCTTTTCGTGAGATGCGGCTTTTCCCGGTTCTCTGCCTTTCCGGATCGAATAATATTGGTTCAGATTTGCTGCTGCAATTCATTGCGGAGATGTGCCCATCACCTTTAGAGCGTGCACCTCTGAGCGTGAAAATGCAGGGAAAAGAAACAACACAGAAAGTAAGCTCAACGGGTTCCGTTTCTGCCTTTGTTTTTAAAACGATTGCTGACCCCTTTGCAGGAAGAATTTCACTTTTCAAAGTGTATTCAGGGGTTCTTAAGAACGATGCTCACCTGATGAATGTCCGACAAAACAGTGAAGAGCGTTTAGCACACCTTGGCGTACCTTTTGGGAAAACTGTGATTCCTGTTCCCGAACTCTATGCAGGAGATATCGGCGCAATCGCGAAACTCCGGGACACACTCACCGGTGACAGTCTTGCTGAGAAGCAGGCTCTTGTTGCTTTTACACCTCCGCCTGCTGCGGAACCTTCCATTGCCTTTGCAATTGCAGCCAAGTCACGCCAGGATGAAGACCGCATGGGACAAGCGATTCAAAAGCTGATGGAAGAGGATCGGTGTTTACGCTTCTATCGTGACCCGCAAACAAAAGATTTTCTGCTGGCCGGTTGTGCTCAGCAGCATGTGGAAATTGCGGTAAGCCGATTGAAGAATCGTTACCATGTGGATGTCGCGCTCAAAGCACCAAAAATTCCTTATCGCGAAACAATACGTGGAACTGCGAACGTGCAGGGCAGGCACAAAAAGCAAACTGGTGGACATGGCCAGTTCGGGGATTGCTGGATTCGTATGGAGCCATTGCCACGGGGCGCCAAATTTGAATTTGTCAATGAAGTGTTTGGCGGGGCCATTCCCAAGAATTACATTCCTGCCGTAGAAAAAGGCATTCTGGAAACGGCGGAAAAAGGCTTTCTGGCAGGTTATCCCATGGTAGATTTTCGCGTTGTTCTGTATGACGGTTCCTACCATGATGTGGATTCGTCCGAGTTGGCATTTAAGCTGGCTGCGCGCAAAGCATTCCACAATGCAATGGCCACTGCGAAACCGGCTTTGCTGGAACCAGTCATGAAAGTGGAGGTACAATCGCCAGGGGAATATGCAGGCGACTTAATCGCTGACTTGAACGGGCGAAGAGCACGCATCACCGGCATGAATATGGACGGGGCTGTGCAGTTCGTTCGGGCCCATGTTCCCATGTCAGAGATGTTGAGTTATCAGAACGATTTAACGTCGCTCACCCAAGGTCGTGCTTCTTTCACCATGGAGTTTGACCATTACGATTTTGTGCCGCCTTACGAAATGGAGAAGATCGTATCGGCTGCAGGAATTCGCCATACGGAAGACGAAGAGTGAGTGCTGCGGTGAGCTTAGAATTCCATTATGTCGTTGATAAGCCAGCGTCTTTCAAGTAAGCTCGCAATTGCCCTAAATCACGCTTCATGGCGGAAAAGACTTCGCCCTGCGGAATGGTGAGTTTCTTCAGGCCATCCTCCGCGCCTCCCAGCGGGTACTCAAAATGGAGCTGCAACGGACCGGAGAAGCCGCTTTCTTTCACCATTCGGAAAAACTCGGAAAAATGAACCATGCCGGTTCCTAATGGAACAAATCCTGACTTCCACTTTCCATCTCCCTGTTTAGTCCACACGCAATCTTTTATGCAAAGTCCGCGTATGTGAGGCTTGGCGATGTAGAAGCTGTTGATCCAACCGCCAAAGCCGCCTTCCGTGGTGGCATGGCCAATATCGTAGTTGATGGCGACTGCTTCCGGATCAAAGTCCTGAAGAATGATGTGGAGATCCCAAATAGAGGCGCCTACGAGTCCAACACCGGAATGGGTATGGTAGATCGCGGT
Organism: Bryobacterales bacterium; assembly: GCA_963791675.1. GTDB lineage: Bacteria > Acidobacteriota > Terriglobia > Bryobacterales > Bryobacteraceae > JALYXI01. The sequence goes on along the minus strand of CAWBTD010000012.1, from coordinate 461,864 downwards.
CACGCCGTAGCGCTTGTTCAGTTCTGCCAGTTTTGCTACGCGGGGTTTGAAAGCTTCCAACTGTGCTGCCAGAGGAAGACTGTAATTGTATTTAAAACCGCCCCATCGGTAATAACGGATGCCCTGTTCGTGCATGGTCCGCAGGATGTCTTCCGCATAAGGAGAACTGGTGTCTGCGATATCCGTGGTAATCATCGGGATGATCAGGCCATGCTGATGAATCTCTCTCACCAGCACTGGTAGTTCTTGCGTAACCCGGTCCGGCTCGATGTGGCCATTTTTGCGGACTGCTAAATCGATTCCATCAAAGCCGAGAGAGGCTGCACCGGAAACGAGTGCAGGACCTTCCAAAAAGCGCAGATGCTTGGAAAAAATGGAAACCTTAAGGCCACTGGCCGGAGTAGCCGCACGCAGAATAGGAGGGGTAATCCCAGCGCTGGCAGCAGCTAAGAGCGATCGTCGAGAGATGGGGAAAGGGTAAGACATGTCGCGGTATGTAACATTTCCCTGCACCCCAAACTATATCGCAGTTAATAAAAAAGAGAGGCGGGCCAACCCTTTCCGAGTTGGCCCGCCATGTCGTTATTGCTGAGACGCGTCCAACATCCAGCCGGGAGTTGCGCCGAGGTAGGTTTGGGTTAAATAGGTACTGCCCTGCGCTCCCCCCATAAACCACATGGTTACGTCTCTTGTGGTGTCATTTTGCCAGAGCAGGTCAGGCACGCCATCGCGATTGAAATCTCCCGCGCCGCGCAATGTCCAGCCCGGAGTGGCGCCGATGTAGGTTTGGGTTAAATAGGTGCTGCCCTGCGCTCCTCCCATAAACCACATGGTTACGTCTCTTGTGGTGTCATTCTGCCAGAGCAGGTCAGGCACGCCATCGCGATTGAAATCTCCCGTGCCGCGCAATGTCCAGCCGGGAGTAGCGCCGATGTAATTTTGGGACAAGTACGTATTCCCTTGGACTCCTCCCATGAACCACACCGTTACCTGCCGGGTGGTGTCATTCTGCCAGAGCAGATCAGGTACACCATCACGATTGAAATCTGCTACCCCTCGTAGACTCCAACCCGGAGTTGAGCCGATATAAACTTGGCCTAGAAAAGTGCTGCCTTGCGCACCGCCCATGTACCATAAGGCGACGTCTCTTGTGGTGTCATTCTGCCAGAACAGATCAGGTACACCGTCGCGGTTCATATCCGCCGCGCCACGCAAAGTCCAGCCCGGAGCCGCACCGATGTAGTTCTGTGACAAATACGTACTGCCTTGCGCTCCCCCCATGTACCAGACCGTGACTTGGCGATTGGAATCGTTTTGCCAGAGTAAAGTCGGTATAGAGCCAGTGCGGAAAGAGACAATACCGGATGAAGCACTTCCGCCACCATTTTTGGCAACCACTTGCCAGTAATACAGCGTATTGGAAGTCAGAATGGGCAGGGTATAGCTGGTAGAAGTAGTTGTTACATAGAATGGCGGGGTAGAGGAGGTGCCAAAGTAGACATCGTAGGAAATCGCTCCGCTGGAGGCGGTCCACGTTAATGCAGGGATTAAGGAGACACTGGTTGATCCATTCCCAGGTCCGAGTATGACAGGTGGAGGGAGAGGAGTTCCGGTGATAGTCAAGGTAACTGGAACTGTCATGGACACACCACTGCTATACGGATAGACAACAACCTGCCCAGTGTATGTCCCAGCGGCGAGTATAGAACTAGCACTTACCTTCGCTGTAATCGTGTTCGGAGTGTTGCAATAGCCACAAGGTTTGCTGATACTCAGCCAACTTCCTCCGGTACTAGTTGCTGCATAAGCGGAGAAAAGGAAGTCTGCCCCGATACTGGAGATGGTCAATGTTTGCTGTAACGGATCTGCCCCTCCAAACACCTTAGTAAAACTAAGTGAGTTTACCTGGGTGAAGGTGTCACCGCCTACTACTACGGTTACTGGAATGGTGATTGTGCTATTGGCCGACCGGAACACAAGCTCGCCTGTGAAGCTTCCGGCAATCAGCCCTGCATTGGGTAGGTTTGCCACTGAGATGCCGACCGTAACCAGAGAAGGCGCTGTTCCACTTGGTGCAGATACACTTAGCCAGTTGCCCTTGTCTGAAGTGCTTGCTTCCAGGGTCCAGTCCACATTTCCCGCTCCGCCGTTTCTGACCTGAATGGTTTGCGAAGTGATCGTAGTGCCTGCGGTTTTCATGGAAAAACTCATCTGTCCAGGCAAGTTGTCCAGAAACGGTATATTGCTTGGCACAATCGTCAAGGTGACCGGAATGGTCATTGACACACCACTGCTGTAAGGGAAGACCACAACCTGCCCAGTGTATGTGCCAACCGCCAGCGTGGGAGTAGCAGTCACCGTGACAGTCACCGCGTTCGGAGTGTTGCAGTAGCCGCAACCTTTACTAACACTCAGCCAACTTCCTCCGGTAGCATTGTTCGCATAAGCAGAAAAAAGGAAGTCTGCCCCGATACTGGAGATGGTCAATGTTTGCTGTAACGGATCTGCCCCTCCAAACACCTTAGTAAAACTAAGTGAGTTTACCTGGGTGAAGGTGTCACCGCCTACTACTACGGTTACTGGAATGGTGATTGTGCTATTGGCCGACCGGAACACAAGCTCGCCTGTGAAGCTTCCGGCAATCAGCCCTGCATTGGGTAGGTTTGCCACTGAGATGCCGACCGTAACCAGAGAAGGCGCTGTTCCACTTGGTGCAGATACACTTAGCCAGTTGCCCTTGTCTGAAGTGCTTGCTTCCAGGGTCCAGTCCACATTTCCCGCTCCGCCGTTTCTGACCTGAATGGTTTGCGAAGTGATCGTAGTGCCTGCGGTTTTCATGGAAAAACTCATCTGTCCAGGCAAGTTGTCCAGAAACGGTATATTGCTTGGCACAATCGTCAAGGTGACCGGAATGGTCATTGACACACCACTGCTGTAAGGGAAGACCACAACCTGCCCAGTGTATGTGCCAACCGCCAGCGTGGGAGTAGCAGTCACCGTGACAGTCACCGCGTTCGGAGTGTTGCAGTAGCCGCAACCTTTACTAACACTCAGCCAACTTCCTCCGGTAGCATTGTTCGCATAAGCAGAAAAAAGGAAGTCTGCCCCGATACTGGAGATGGTCAATGTTTGCTGTAACGGATCTGCCCCTCCAAACACCTTAGTAAAACTAAGTGAGTTTACCTGGGTGAAGGTGTCACCGCCTACTACTACGGTTACTGGAATGGTGATTGTGCTATTGGCCGACCGGAACACAAGCTCGCCTGTGAAGCTTCCGGCAATCAGCCCTGCATTGGGTAGGTTTGCCACTGAGATGCCGACCGTAACCAGAGAAGGCGCTGTTCCACTTGGTGCAGATACACTTAGCCAGTTGCCCTTGTCTGAAGTGCTTGCTTCCAGGGTCCAGTCCACATTTCCCGCTCCGCCGTTTCTGACCTGAAGGTTTGCGAAGTGATCGTAGTGCCTGCGGTTTTCATGGAAAAACTCATCTGTCCAGGCAAGTTGTCCAGAAACGGTATATTGCTTGGCACAATCGTCAAGGTGACCGGAATGGTCATTGACACACCACTGCTGTAAGGGAAGACCACAACCTGCCCAGTGTATGTGCCAACCGCCAGCGTGGGAGTAGCAGTCACCGTGACAGTCACCGCGTTCGGAGTGTTGCAGTAGCCGCAACCTTTACTAACACTCAGCCAACTTCCTCCGGCGCTGGTTGCTGCAGAGGCAGAGAAAAGAAAATTTGCACCGGTACTGGTGATAGTCAAGGTTTGCTGTAACGGATCTGCCCCCGCAAAAACTTTTGTAAACGCGAGTCCAGGTATAGGGGCAAATGTCTGTGCCTGAGAGTAGCCAATCAACAGAAAGAGAAACAAAAAGGGCAGCTTCTGAAAAGCGACGGATCCCCACGAAAGCTTCGAAAAAGCAGTCCCAACAGCTTTTTCTGGTTTATCCATTAAACGAGTAATATTCATAGGTAAACTTCTCCAACAGAGGAAATGAAATAAATGCCTTTGCCACAAACGGCAGAGTCCTTCACTCTCCATTGCGCAGAGAGCAGGCATAAACCTTCATATGATTTTTCATCACGGGAAAACCCTATGAAGACGTAGTTCTCCTGCACTGGCCGGTTGCAGGAGAACTACCTCGGTGGTATTCTTTTTACGCACTATTCCATATCCGCATTGCGTAAGTCCGTAATGAAAACCGTCATTCGGACATATAGGTTTTAGATGGAATTAGAATCAACCTCCCAGCACCGTCACGTGGTAGACCAGTTATTCAGCGCCACCTATGAAGAATTGCGGCGTCTAGCCTCCACCATTAGGCGACGGGAGCAAAGCACCACACTTTGCCCTACAGCCCTGGTGAACGAAGCATGGCTTAAGCTGGCAAATTCTCCGGGATTTTTTGCCGCTTCGCGCCTCCATTTCAAACGTATTGCAGCTCGCGCTATGCGAGAGTTGCTGATTGAAGCCGCCAGGCGGAGAAATGCCCATAAGCGCGGCGGAGCAGACCAGGGGATTTTTGTGACATTCGATGATTCAGTGGAACAAGCAATTGCCTGCGGGCAGGACTTGCTGGCGCTGGACGCGGCCCTGAATGACCTGGCGCGTTTGAATCCCCGCCAGGCCTTGATGGTGGAAAGCCGTTTCTTTGGCGGGCTTGAGGTTGCCGAGGTTGCGTCTCTTCTGGAAGTTTCGGAAGCTACGATTCTCCGCGACTGGCGCGCCGCTAAAGCATGGCTGGCGCATGAGCTCAGCCGCACTCACGCCTAGCAGGCAGAGTTCATGGATAGCGCACGCTGGCAACGGATCCAGACTCTGTTTCATGAGGCTGTCGAACAGCCTCCGGAGCAACAGCACACCTTTCTTTTCAGCGCCTGTCCGGAAGATCCGGCTCTTATATCGGAAGTGCTGGCCCTTTTGGCAGAAGACGCACGCGGTGATTCCATGCTTGATCAAAGCCTGGCCAGCTATGCCAGCCGGATGGTTGGGCTTGAACACGCCTCCTCCGCTTCCCCGACTTCTTGGGCCTTACCGGCTGATAAGGGTACTTGGGCAGGGTGGCATGGGCGTAGTGTGGCTAGCACAGCGGGAAGATTTTTGTAATCCGGTTGCGATTAAATTTCTAGGAGATGCGTGGATGTCTCCTGCCCGCCGGGAACAATTCGCCAGCGAGCAGCGCATTCTGGCCCACTTCGATCACCCTTGTATCGCTCGTTTCTATGATGCGGATACGCTGCCCGATGGAACTCCCTGGCTGGCAATGGAATACGTGGACGGCATTTCCCTCACGGAATATTGTTTGGAGCATCAATGCTCCCTCCAAGAGAGGCTGACTCTGTTTCGTTCGGTATGCGATGCGGTGCACTACTCGCATCTTCGTGCTGTGATTCACCGGGATTTGAAGCCTTCCAACATTCTTGTAAAAGCTGATGGAACCGTGAAACTTCTGGACTTCGGCATTGCCAAGCAATTGGAAGATTTTTCTAGTGCGGGGAACCAGACCAGGGCCGAACTGCGGCTCATGACACCTGCTTATGCCGCGCCTGAGCAGCTTCTTGGAGAACAGACGGGCATTTTCACTGACGTTTACGCATTAGGCGTGCTGCTGTATGAGTTGCTTTCCGGACAACTTCCCTATGATCTTGCCAATTGTACGCCGGCGGAAGTAGAACGAACCGTTCTTACCCAGGAACCGGAAAAACCCTCGGCAATTGCTCGTTCTTCTCCTCAACATTTTGTTCATGGCTACTCCTTCTGCTTGGTTTGACTTAGATGTTCTTTGTTTAACAGCTATGCGAAAGGAGATCCATCGGCGATACCAGTCGGTGGAGGCGCTTACGCGGGATGTGGATCGCTTTCTCCATCGTGAACCCCTGGAAGCACAGCCTGACCAATTTGGATACCGGCTGAGTAAATTCGTGCAACGGAACCAAAGAACGTTGCTTACAACAGCGCTAGTAGCCACTTTCATTTTCTTGATGGGCGCATATTCGGCGATTCGCCTGTCTAAAGCACGCCAAGCGATTCTTGCTTCCGCGGAGCGGACTCAACGCGTGCAGAAATTCATGCTGCGCCTTTTTGATGGAGACGATCCCTCTGTAGGACCTGCGGGAGATCTGCGTGTGATCACGTTGATTGAGCGGGGCACGCGGGAAGCCCGAAGCCTCAACAACGAGCCTGCCATGCAGGCTGAACTGTACCAAACGTTAGGCAACATCTACCAGAAATTCGGCAAACTGGATCGCGCCGATCGCTGCTCCAGTCCTCTCTGAAAAGCAGAAGAGCCATCTTCGGCGAGCAAAGCGTGGAAACAGCAAAAAGCTTAACTGCCCTCGGTCTTTTGCGCGTCAGCCAAGCTCAGTTAGGGGAAGCGGAACAATATATTCGCCGTGCTCTTAAAGATCTAAGGAACGCCACACCTTCGGACAATGAAATCCTAGCCCAAGCTACAGCCGCGCTGGGAAAAGTGCTGCAACAGAAAGGTGCTTATTCCGAATCAGTTTCCAAGCTGGAGGAAGCGATAAAACTTGAATCTCACTCCCCCGAAAATCGTGTGATTTAGCGGCAAGTTTACATGAATTGGCAGGAACCGAGTTTTACCTGGGCCATTATGATGTGTGTGATTCTTTGAACCAACGCGCCTTAGCTATCCATCGCGAGCTTTTTGGAGACGGGCATCCGCTCGTTGCCGATGATCTCATTGACTTCGGCAGCGTGCAATTCCAGCGCGGGCATTATCCGGAGGCCGAGAAACTGTACAGACAAGCGCTTGATATTAACCGGCATTGGTACGGTGACTCCCATCCGGAAACTGCTTCCAATCTGATGACAGTGGCTCAAGCGCTTAGTTTTCAAAACCGCTTTGACGAAGCGACAACTTTGCTGAAACAGGCTCTTGCAATCCAGGAGCATGTTTATGGGACGAATCACCCGCGTGTTGCCATTGTTTTGAATGAATTGGCTATTATCGCCGCGCATTTTAACCGGCTGGCTGAAGCAGAGTCGTATTACCGCCGGGTGATTGCTATCCATAAGTCCGTTTCCGGAAACCACAGTCTTCAGGCAGAAGTCGCGTGGGGAAATCTCGCGACGGTGTACCTAGATCGAAAAAATTATGTGCAAGCAGAGCGTATATTACGAGGGGAGATTGAGCGACTTACTCAGTTTGTTCCCGCGAATCATTTCAACATAGGTGTCGCGCAAATCAAGTTGGGCCGGGCCTTGCTTCGTCAGAGGCGGTATGCGGAAGCAGAAGAGCATTCTCTTCTGGGCCTCAACATTGTTCAAGAGCAAGCCAGCCCTTCCATTGTTTTTCTCCGAACTGCCCGCATGGATCTTGCCAGCATCTACAAAGAATTGAATCAACCCGAAAAAGCCAAGCAATACGAGCAGGAAACCACAGTATTCAACAGCAAGAAAATCAGCTTACGGCGCTGACCCGCAGGTTTATAGTCCGCTGCGGCGCGTTTCTTTCCAGAAAAAGAAGTAAGCGATCCAGCAGGCAATCGCGGTTACCAGGAAAACAGAACCCATCACAGGGGCATCCCGCAACATGATCCAGTTGTAGCCATTGCTTCCATAGAAAAAACTAAAGGGCGCAATGCTGTAAGCGATAGCAACACCGAGCACCAGGTTTCTTCGCCGCAGTTGTTTGCGAGCCCGCTCAAAAGTGACCTTTTCCATATCGGCATCGGGTCCGCTTTTGGTTTTCACCAACAGGTTGTCCGTTTCTTCCATGCGATTCACAAACTCACGGAAAGAGGGGTTTTCTTGGACGTATGCTTCGACGAGCTTACAGGTATCCTCACTCGCTTCCCCAGCCAGGTACAACGGCAGCAGATCGATAATCACATTCGAGGTGACATTCATAGGGGAATCTTTGCTCGTGCTCAACTTGCCTCCATCAATTTCAACCGTGCCCGATGAACGCGCACTTTTGCCGCTCCGGGGCTTAAACCCAGCGTTTCCCCTATGGCTTCATAAGGACATTTCCTGTTGCGATCGCAGCAACGGAGCTGCACGGTCCAGTTCAGATAACGTCTTCAATCCAGCAAGCAACTTTTTCAGGTCCGACGAAGCTTGTGCACGTTTTTCTACGCTGATTGTGGGATCTAAAATATGTTCCCCGATGGGGACGCTGCGCTTTTCCCTCCGTTGCACATCCCGGTAATAATTCTTGGCAATCGTGAATAAATAGCTTTGTACGGTGGCCTGCTGAATGGGAGCAGTGGAAGTCCAGGCCCGGTAAAACGTTTCAGAAGTGATATCGTCTGCCAATGTGGCATCCCCTGAGAGAAACAGCGCGAAACGGTGTACCTTCGGGGCGTATTGCTCGTACATTTCATGAAAGTCCATGCAAACCCGATCAAGTAGTTGTAGAAGATACCAGTCTGTTACACCCGATTTGTGGTCATTATCACAAAGAATAGAAAAAAAAGGGTGAGAAGAAATCAGAGTTTGCATGGTATAAGTTGTTCCTTTTTTGTATTTCTTTGCATTTTTGCCCGAAGCAGATCCATCTGCAGGTCTTCCAGTGACAGAAAGCCAGCCTCTTCCGCCCAATCGGAAAGCGGCATGGCAACCTGGAAGCTTGTTTCACGAGCATGCGTTCGCACTAAATCCTTAAAAGCGGGCAATGGCAGCAGAGAGCAGTTCCAGCTTTCTTCCTCCTCTGCTGTTGCTTTTTCCAGAGCTGCAGCTTCTGTCACCAAGGCAGAATACTGATTTCTGAGGCGCAGTTCGTCCAACACGGATTTGCATCTGGCATCACGCCGCGTGGAGGTGGAAAGCCACATTCTCTGCACCTTTCGGCAAGCTGCCAGTTCCCCCATCAATTCCTGAAATTCGGCTTCATTCAGGTGATTTCGCAGGAGCCAGGCTTCAAATTCCGGTTCCCCTCCTAATTGTGCTGAAGCGCGAAATCTTCTCGCTTCCTGGCGGACTTCGTCTTCGGTTGTTTCCAGCCCTAGAATCTGGCTGAGCCAGAGGGCCATTTTGCGGTTCAGAGCTTGAAACCGCAGTTCCTCAAATCCCGGATAGTGAAGGGCTGCATACCGTGACACGGCTGACAGACGGACTTGCGACCCTCCCTGCTCCACAACACGGTCACGCTGATAAAGAGATTCAAATAAAGGACTTCTTTCAAAAGGTTGTGGCATTACGGGCCGAGATAAACAAGCCGGCAAATCATGGATCAATTGAAGAAGCTCACGGGCATCTTCCTTTTTCGCGTCTACATAGTTTGTCTCAAAAAAGGATTGGAGAACAGGAACTTTAGCTCCTAACTCGGTGGCGGTGAGTTCCGTAAATATTCGGGGAAGAGTACGCTCAGGGAAATAGATGGATTTCACCAGGGCGATAATGCTTTCCCGATCCGCTGTAGTCAGGATCCCAGCGTATTCTGCCGCTCGGAGAGTGGCACGAATGTTGACCAGCGGTTCAGAGAGTTTTTGATAGCCTAAGTCCGCCGGACTATGCGTGAGAGCAACTTCATCATCATCGTTCAGTTCGCCACTGGCATATTGCCGGTAAACAAACCCGACGCCCTGCATACCAAATGCATCCAACTCCGCTGCACGAAGCGCGCCCATGCTGCTTGCTCCGAACACGGAAATCCCTTGCTCCAAGGCATACAGAATCTCCTTATGCCAAACCGAAAGGTCCTGCCCGAAAAGGCCATCAATGATGCCGATCACAGAGGGCTGATAGGTTTGGATGGCGCTGACAAGATCCCCTTGCCGTACCGGAGGCAGATAGACTGCAGGGAGCAAAGCCTCAGCCTCTTGCCGCGCTAAGCTAGGACCAAGAAAAATAACGGGCTTCATTGCAGTTGCGTCCTTCTGCCAAGAAGGCGTCCGGGAGTGTAATGTTCTCCCATGTGCCCTTCCAGACCGGGCACAATCACCTTGACCACGCTGACCGGGAAATCGGCTCGGGTCAGGTTCACCACAATCGCCTGCTGGCAGCCCACCTTTTGAATAGAGCGCAGCAGAACCTCAACGTCACCTTCCAAGCTCTGCGTTGTTTGAGCCGGATAAGCAACAGCAATAGTAGTGGCACTATTCCGAAGCGTGGCTGCTTGTTCAATGGAGTGCCGGACATTCCGCAGCAACCGGAACTCTTCCTGAAACAGATCGTCTCGGGAGCCTGCAATATAAACAGCACGGCTTTGCACAGCTTCCAACAGAGCCCGCAGTGCGGCAGTTTCTGCATTGAGGTGTGCTCCGTAACCGTGGTAAACGCCCAAGGCTGGTAGTTTACGGTCATACAAGTACGCTTGGAATACGGGAATACCCGTGTCACCGGTACAATCTCTCAGCAGCACCCCTACGCCTTTCGCGATCAACTTCTCTGTAACTTCCCTTAGAGCGGGAAACGGAAGAGAACGCGTATTAATAAGAGGAGGAGGTACTTGCGCTCGCCATCGATAGGAGTAACATGTAACCGCATCACGCTCAATTACTTCTAACAACGCGGCGATAACTGCTTCTAAAAGACTTCTTCCGGAAGCAAGCCCGTTCGAGCTGCTCTCGAAAATAGCAAAATCGTATGCCTGCCTTGGGCCGGAGAGACTCACGGAACTGTATGGCACAGCGGTTTCCATATGATGGAGCATGTCCCACCCTAGCAGCCAGTCATGCGGCCAATCAGGTTGAAACGTAGTGTGTTTTCGTAAATGCAGGCACTCCACCGGAATTACAGCATACTGTTTCTCGACTTCCCGGTAAGTGGTGCGATGAAGTGTAGGAATCAGTGTTTCGGCATGAAACACCTCAATGCCTTCCATGGCGGCAGATACCATGGCGGCATCGGGCGTAAGCCCCTTTCCGGCGCTGGTGGTAATGCTGCGACTATTCGGGCGAATGGCTAACGCTACCGGAAAACCAAGACGGTCTAACCCGGTAATGTTCGCCAGACGCGTGATTCCTGCTTGGCCGAAAAAGGGACGAATCAATTCCAAAGTTTCCGCAGCCGAATGAAGCCGGTCATTTTCCCTGCTTTGCTTAGGAGCCCGATATAGCTGGTTCCACAAGCGAACAGGGGGAGCAGCAATCACCGAAGCCGCAGGAGTTATTTCTGCATTCACCATGGCATCAGCCCCTTATGCTATTTCTGCGTTACACGCAAGCTAACTTCGGCAGGAGTAGCTTTCACCACCTCATCTAAGGTGCGAGCCTTTGCCCAATCCGGTCCTTTGAATTTCCAGACTAAGTGGTAACCATCACTGGACTTGATTTGCTCCACCGTGCCGTGAGCCACTTTCTTGTTTTTATCCAGATCAATCTGAAATTCCACTGGCTTGCTATTTTCTTCATTCAGAGCGAGCGAAGGACGGCAGGAAACCAACATGCTGTGCCCTTTTTGCGATGCCCGCAAGGAACGGAGTTTCTGTCCGCTGCCGGAAGGTTCCAAAGTAGATTCCAGTGTGGTTTGTGAATCCGGCAAGAGGGTGGAAAGCACCACTTCCTCTTTTCCGGCCTTGGTCACTGTGAAAGTCTGGTGTTTGCCGGAGTTATCTAAAATGTCCCATTTGGCTCCGGTAGAGAGGTCGGCTGGAACGTTGGTAACTTGCCATTTTTGATCCACTGTCGCAAAACGCCCCTCATGAAATCCTTCACCTGAGTAACCACGATAGGCCACAAAGTAAGGAGGTGCGCTGATTTCTTTCCAGACTTGGGCGTAACTTACCTTGTCGGCTACTTCCACGGCGGAACCTTCTGCGGCCACAGAACCTTCCGTGCGGTATTGCAGAGTTAATCCAGGAACAGTGGGCAACGGAGTCAGCCCGCTCCCCATCGCCGAAGAACTGTACGCGTAGACAAAACGCCACCGAACAGGTTGACCTTTGTCATCCCGCAATGCGAACCCTGCCGTTGCTTTCTGTATCGTCTGCTGTGGATTTTTAATGTCGATTGGGGAGGCATAGGCGCGATTCCCTGCCCGCGTCAAGGCATCCACAAGGGCTTGGTTATTGGCAAAGTAAACCGGTTTACCTGTACTCTTCTCCGTCAGAACGATACGGCTTGCGTTGTCCTTAGCACTGTCATCAATCATGGCCTCAATTTGTGAGTATTGCGGGCTATCGTTCAGCGTTTGCGCATAGTAGTGAGGAAAGTACTCATAGCGCATCATCAGCGAAATCACACTGATTCCTTCTAGCGTCAGGTTCGCATTAGTAGGCGGATGCGTAACAGTGGAGGCCGCCAGCAAAAGAGCCGGAAGCAGGATGGTGGCAGTAACAGCAGTTCGGAACTTTGACATATCTTTTCTCCAGATTCGTTTTCTAAAATTGAAACCGCAGACCAGCTTCGAAACGGCGAGGCGCACTTGCCATATTGGCTGTTCCGAATAGCGGCGAATTGACTACGCCGATCACGTTGGTAGCATTCAGATGATTCGTGAGATTCGTGGCTTGCACGCTGACCACAATCGAACGAGTGTGATCTGAGCCTCCTGGCTTACCAGAAAGAGTAAAGCGGCGACTCGCATTCCAGTCTACCGTAAGCACGGCTGGCCCTGTTCCCGCGTTTCTTGCCAGATTTCCATTGATCGCGAGCGGATTCAGCCACCCGTAACGGGTGTCAAGCGCTCCCGCTGTTCCAGGTGCTACGGAAGAAGGACGATCATTAAAAACACCGTCGCCGTTGTTGTCTGCCCCTGTTGTAATGTCGTAAGGATTTCCGGAAGCGAGGCCGATCAAGAAGGTGCTTTCCATTTTCCAAGGCAAAAGGACAACGCCGCCTGCATAAGCGCGATGTGTACTCTGCCAGGAGGGGCGAGCCCACTCACCGGCATTTGTATAGCTGGATTGAGGAAACAAACTGGCCGAATCCGCCGTGCTGCGAAAATCCATATGGATGTAACCGGCAAAAGTAGTCAGGTGCTTAAACGCGGATTGATTGAACCCTACATACAGAATGTTGCCGTTGACGCGGCCTGTAGATTCATATTGAAAAATGTTCTGATTGGAACCGAGTGGCCTTACGCCATCCTCTGGAGCATTGATGTTTCGCGAACGAATCTCATGCCAAGTGCGGACCAGGGTATAGCTGGCCTGCAGTGACATGCCATGGTAAAAATCATGCTGGAGGCTGATTTGCGGCTGAAAAGATAGGGAGGGACGCAGTCCTGTCGCTAACGTTTGTATGGTGGAAACCGTCAAGTCGGGGTAAGCAAGCGTTTGTGTTTGGCGAACGCCATTCAATCGAAGCGCATCCAGAGTTAAGCTTTCGTCCAGAGTGCGGTAGAACAAGCCTGCTCTTCCCCGCAGAATCCATCGGCTCTTTGCATCCAGTGCGTAGGCAACGCCCAATCGCGGCGCCCACACTCCACGCACGAGCGGAGCTGTTTGCGCTTCATACCGAAGGCCCGTGCTGATGTTGAGCCGCCCGGTAGGCCGCCACTCATCCTGCACAAAACCAGCCAATTGCCACTGCTGCAATGCCAAGGACGGATCACCAGCCGTCAGCGTCACGGCAGTAGGAAGCACACCAGGCATATGCGCCAGCCAGTTACCATACTGCTGAAGCCCGGTTAAACCTTCCGCACTGCCACCGGCAAACAGCAGAGTTCCATTAAAGCCATCTGTGCGAAATTGAGACACCTTGTCGTGGAAAATCTGAACACCTGCTCGGAGGGAGTGCTGTTTCCGTTCGATGGAAAGAACATCGTTGAACTCGAACTTACGCCCATGCTCATCCAGAGACTGCAGAGGCGAACCGCCCAACTGCACTGCGCCAGGAACAATCACTTCCGGGCTGGTGGAGTTCGGGGAACGCAGTGTATTGCGGAAGTACAAACCGAAGCGAGCTTCATTCATCACAGCCGGACTTAGCGCTGCTGTTTCCGTAACGCGAATATCATCCTGTTGGTTTTGTAAGCGGTGACCCGCATCTGCAGTAATCAACCCTCCAACGTCTTCGTTCTGGGAGCTTCGCCGATTCAGATTGTAGCTAAGAGTTAAACTGTTTGCCGCATTCAACTGCCAATCGGTTCGCGCTCCTCCGAGCCAAAGTGTCTGGGGTGCAAGCACGTTAGCCATAGCATTTGCTGGCTGAAGACTGCTATTCAACGTCACCGCATCCACCACAGCGAACTGATTGATATCCCGGCGCTCCAGGTTGATGGCGTAGCTGGATTTCCCATGCTGCAAGGGACCACTGAACTCCAATCCATATCGTTTGGTATTCGCTGGAGCGCGAGTAGGGGCAAATGCATCCCGCGCATTAAACAAGGAGTCACTCCCATGGAAGAAAACGGCTCCCTGGATTCCATCGGTGCCGGGCTTTGTAGATACTTCGATCAACCCGCCCATATAAGGAGGTCTCTGGTACTGCGAAGAGTATTGATCCGGATTGATTCGGACCTCTCGAATGGAAGACTTCGATGGTAATTGGGAGGCATTCAGAAATCCATCCACTTTCACTGCAGCCGAGCCGGGCGCACCTCCGGAAGCAGCCGCCAGAAACTGAAGTCTTTTCATCAACTGATCCGGGTCATCCGGCAGTGCCGCGAGTTGCTTTCCAGCCAGCACAAGAGTGCCTGGACCAGTGCCACTGCCGGAAAGAGGTTTCGATTCTTCCTCATCTACGCTCACCACGGTGTGTTGCTTAGCCAGAGCAAGAGCAACGTTGAGATGGATTTGCGAATGAGAGGCGGAAAAATCAAGCGGCAGAAGCACATTGGCGAAACCTGTGGCAGAAACCTGAAGAGATGCGGGAGATTTTCGTTCGGAACGAATCCGATATTGACCCTCACCATTGGTCTGCTCCGCAGAAGCCACTTTTCCTGCAATCATCAACTGCACCAAGGCATGCGGCACTGCAAGACCTGAGCCGTCCCTTACCTCACCGCTGATCTCCACAGAGCGCGTTGCGGCAGAAGATAATTCCGAGCCAAACAAGGAAATTGGCGTTAGAAAAAGTATGAATACACTTTGACTAGGGAGAGTGAATTTCATAACTAGTAACTTTTTGCTTGCCGCTCTGATTACGAAGCAGCGGAAGCGAAGTTACAAGAGAAGCAAACTTTTTTTGAAGAGGGGGAAAATTCTGACGGCTGGCAAAGCTCACCGGAAACAATACAAAAGTAAGGCAAAAACGCTCAAAGTTTCGCTTTACCTCTTCCATACGAACCAACATTTCAGAAGTTACAAAATCTGAAAAGTTATTTTTTTCACCGTCAAAACACGCAGGGAGTTATACGGTGGTTGCGGCATCAAGTTACAAAAATAAAGTTTTATTTTTCTTTGATTTTTCTATTGACGAGCAGTAAATTTACATGGAATACTCCCAATAAATCAGCCGACGAAATAAAACTCGAACGGCAAAAAACAAAAACGAAACAGGAGAAAACAAAAATGAACAACACAGAACTGAACCAGACCGGAACCGAACAGGAAGTAAAGAACCTGACAGAAGAGTTGATGTTTGAAGAACTGGAACAACGCATTGTTCCCTTGAGCGGTGGGTGCGCCACCTCGTCTAGCTGCTCTTGTTCTTCCAGCAGCTGCATTGTTATGGCATAACTTACCAAGCAAAAAGGGAACTTCCGCGCTTATACCCGGCTGTGGAAGTTCCTTTTTCATTGCGGATGCCAAACACAATTTAAAAATCTTCAAGAACAAGGAAACGGAAATGCCAGGGACAGATACGATCAGCAATAGCAAAGCGGCGCCAAAACTCGAGTTAGTGGAGCATTACTCAGTGCCTTTTGAGAATGGGATGCAGGTGCGAAGCGCTACACAGTCGGCTGTGTTGAGTGGTCGCATTGTGAAGGATATTTTCCCCAAGCTGCTTCCCCTGTTGGATGGAACACGTACCAAGGAGCAACTCTTTACAGAGCTGTCCGATGTGATGCCTGCTGCCCATGTCACCCAGGTATTGGAGTTTTTGAAACAGAAGTCTTTGATTCGCGAAGTGGAAGAAGTTCCGCAGGAATTGGCTGACGAAGATCTGGCAAATTATGAATCGCTTGCGCGATTCTTTGGTCGTCGCGGCTCGCGCTATGCCACGCTTGCAGCTTTAAAGAGTGCCAATATCGGCATCGTGAATGCCGGTCCTGTGTTGCCGGTTCTGGTTTCTTCGCTGGCTCAATTCGGCGTAAAGAAGATGCATCTGATTGGACCGGATGCACTGGAGATCGTGGAAACACAGCAATCCCGTTTCTATCAAGGTGCGGACAAAAAAGATTCTCGCAGCAGCGTTCTCCGCAATAGTGCACTGGCAGGAACAAAAGACCTTCAACTCAACATCCATGCAGTGAACCCCGTAGAGATTACGGATTGGGCAGAAGTGGTTCGCGACCTGAGCATGGTAGTAGTTCTCCTACAAGGGCCAATTGTGTTTCACCCATGGCTGGAGAAGCTGAATGCGGCAGCACTCGCCGCCGGCATGCCTTGGACGAGCGTGGCTTTGCTGGATGGCGATTCTATCCATGTTGGCCCTACGATTCGCCCTGGCGTAACAGCTTGTTATAAATGTTTCGAATTACGCCTGAAGAGCAACCTGGCGCGGCTTGATTCTAACGAAGCGTTTGAAGCCTACCTTCATCAGAACCAGGAACGCATCGATTTCGGATTCCTGCCACCCGTTGCGGAAATCGTGGCAGGCTTAGCAGCTATTGAAACGGTACGCACTTTAAGCCCTGATACAGTAGCGCGAACCAGCGGCAAGCTGATGATGTTCAACATCTCAGACTTAACCACTACGTTTCATCCCATTCTGAAGCTTCCGCGATGCCCGGCTTGCAGCCCGGCGCGCAATCAACCCAGCCAGAGAGTGTGGAGCTAATCATGGTGAATCAGGCAATGCTGGATGCTATCGATCTTGCCAATCGGACGTTGATTGGTCCTGCCGGGCTCATCAGTTCCGTTCAGGAGATTCTGGCTGCACCAGGGGAACCGAGGCTTTACACCACTTCCAGTGTTACGGCGGCATTGGACAAAGTGTGCAACATCTCGATTCCAGGTTCGCAAGGAGCCTCTGGTTTTTCCAGAGAAGAAGCATGGATCGGCGCAATTGGCGAAACGGTTGAGCGCTACTGCGCTGCCTGTTACGAATGGGAGAATCTGATCTATGCCAGCAAGTCGGAATTGGGCAATGCGGCTATTGGGCTAGACCAATTCGGCATCTACACGGAAGAAATCTATAATCGTCCGAACACCCGGTTGCAACGCTGGCATCCGGATCTGCCTACCTATTGGGTGGCAGGCAGATCTATGCACACAGGAGAGCTTCGTTATGTGCCTGCGATCTTGGTCTATACTCCATTCCGTAATGATGATCCTCATCGTTCCCCATTTTTAGGCTTTGCCGTTTCCAGCGGCCAGGCTTGCCATACCGATTTAGTGCAGGCTCAACTTTCCGGGTTATGCGAAGCAATTGAGCGGGACGCCTTCATGATCAGTTGGATGCGTCGTATTCCCCCGACGCGTATTGATTACCGGTGCGATCCTTATCTGAACAGTCTGTTTGAACGTTACTTCCAGTGCAAGAGTTTGGAGTTCCATGTTTTCACGGTCACGCTGGATATCCAGGTGCCCACTGCCCTATGCGTCACCACGGGCAACTCTCCCCGAGGCCAATTTATGAATATCGGCGTGGCGACTCGTCCTTCGGAACGGGAAGCCATTCTGAAAGCTATGAAGGAAGCCACGCAAGGCGCAGTGTGGGCGCGTGACTTGATTGAATCCAAGCCCAATTGGCGACCGCTCCCTGACTTCAGCAACATCTGGGATTTTGAAGATCACGTCAGGCTTTACTGCGAACCAGACATGGCACCCCATATGGATTTCATTATGAAAACGGAAAAGGTGCGGGAAGTAGCTTCTGAAAGCTCCTGCGCCAATTCAGAGGTAGCTTTACAAAATTGCTTAAACGAAGTGCAGAAGTGGGGCCTGGAAGCAATCGAAGTCAACTTGACCACTCCCGAAATTGCGGAGCTTGGCTTTCATGTTCCGAAGATCATGGTTCCCGGATTAGCTGCGCTGACGTCAGCACATATTCTGCCTGCACTCGCCACGCCAAGATTTAATGAAGTACCCAAGCGTCTCGGCTTGACCGATCCCATACACAGCCTGTTTCATCCTGCGCCGCATCCTTTTCCATAAATCACCGAGCGATTTTCATTCGAGATTCAGATCAGGAGCCACCCATGACTACCGAAGAAATTAGAACACTTCAATATTCACAAGTCGCCATCTTTGAAGAAGATGATCATTCCATCAGCGAAACGTATCATGAGTACACCAAGCTGAATCGAGAAAATATTCAGGATCTGGGCAAGCGCGTAGGAACCATTGTGCGTGACCCCAAGATGCGGGCAATGATGGCACGCAGTTGGAAGACTTATCGGGGCCACGAGCGGATTGCTCTGCCTCCTGCTCATCTCGGCTCCATGACTTTGGAAGACGCACTGCGCCAACGAAAATCTCTTAGCTCCGGCCCAAATGCCATCTTTTCCGGCAGATCGGTCACGCTGGAACAGTTAGGGTCTGTGTTAGGCATGAGTTACGGCATTACTCGGTCACGCAAAATTCCAGGTGCCAACCAGGAGCAGCATCTACGCGCTACCACTTCAGCCGGTGGTTTGTATCCCTTGGAAATTTACCCGATTGTGTTTCGCGTGGATGGCTTGGCGGAAGGAATTTATCACTACAGCGTGCCGGATCATGCTTTAGAAGTGGTGCAGCCTGGCCCGTGCCTGAACGAGTTTCTCAAAGTAACCTCCTACGTGGAGATGTGCCAGAATGCTTCGGTCGTATTTGCCGTTTCCGCGGTGTTCAAGCGAAACATGAGTAAATACCTCCATCGCGGATACCGCTTCATCATGAATGATGTGGGAGCTTTGCTGCAAAGCTTTTACCTGACGGGCACCGCGTTAAATTTAGGGACTTGTGCTTTGGGCGGCTTCTTTGATGATCCGTTAGGAGATCTGCTCGGCATCAACAATGTGGACGAAGCACCGGTCATCTGCTTTCTTCTAGGTCAATCGGAGTAGCGTCGTGGCGGCTCTCCCGTTCGCAGCGCCGGTGCCGAGTGGAAACTGGCAGGCACTGACTGAGCTTCTGGTTTCTCCGGTTACCGGAATTCTGCGCAGCATCATTGTATCTCCACACTGCAGCGATGAACCCTCCATGCTGTGCCCTATGGCGGAACTCGGAAACTTCGAACGGTTGCCAGGGATGGGAGCGATTGATCCCACAGGAGGCTGCGGATTCACCACTGGCGAATCCGTGGCGCGCATCTTATTCGAAACAGTGGAGCGTTACTGCGGAGCCTTTGTGGACCATAGCCGGATGGCCTGGGGAAAGGCACTCCCCCAAGACTATCTCTATGCCGGGAACTATCCTCTATATGCCGATCACCAATATGAACAAAAAAATTGGCCGTTTCGAAGATTAACGGAGCAATCTGAAATTTGGTGGACAGAAGGCAGGTCCTTGGTGACCCATCGTCCGGTCTGGGTGCCCGCCGTCTTCACTCATGTTCCTTATCGCGCATCCAGCCAGGAAGAATGGCTTGGCCCCAGCGTATCTACCGGCATGGCGGCTTCTTGGTCCTGGGAAGATGCCGTTTTGAATGCGGTTCTGGAATTATGCGAACGGGATGCTTTCACCATGATGTGGATGAATCGTCTCTCCATGCCGCGCATTGCCGTTTCGCCGAACTCTCCCTTTGGCAAACAACTGGCGCGGGCGTTAGGCAAAGGCGGAGCACAAGTGGAATTCGTCAACATCACCAACGATCTTGGAATTCCCACTGTGCTTGCGGTATTCCGCTACACCTATATGGGGCGGCCTGTAGTGACTTTGGGTGCGTCCACAAAACTGGACCCCGAACAAGCCTGCCGAAAAGCGTTCGCGGAAGCTGCCGATGGTTATGGGCGCATTGTTTCTCAAATCGAAAATCTAGGCAGCTCATGGCAGCCTGCGGAAGATTACTCCAACATTACGGATTGGACTTGGCATGGCTTGGCTTATGCAGATAGCCGCCTGCAGAAGTTGATGGATTTCGTTACTGCCTCGGAGCATGTACAGCCGCTGGAATCTTTCCCCACTTTGGAACACTCCCAAGGAGGCACAAGCCGTCTTCAATGGACGTTGAATCGGCTCCGCCAACATTTCAAGGAGATTGCTGTTGTAGATCTCACCACGCGGGAGTTCGCTGAACTTGGTGTTCATGCGGTAAAGGCATTTATTCCAGAAGCCGTACCGTTACATCCCGACCATCGTTACCCTTGGCTTGGGCATTCCCGGCTTTACGAAGTGCCGGTCCAGTTAGGTTACCGGCAACAAGCAGCAACACCACACACACTCAACACAGATCCGCATCCATTCGCATGATGAGCACACAACAAACACCATTACCCGCCACTTGGGGCCGTTTACGAGGAGATTTGCAAGTGGTACAGCAGACCAGCAAAGAAGGTACTCGCGTGCTGGTGCTCCATCCGCAAACGGAGAAAAACTACGTGTTCTCCGAAACATCTTTTCGGATTCTGCAAAAAGTGGAACCGGGTATGGACACACGTGCTCTCTTAACTTCCGTTATGGTTGGAGAGCCTTCCCCGGAGATCATTGCGAAAACAGACCGCTTGATCCAGGCAGCGGCAACCGCAGGATTGTTCGCAACAGCAGCAACGGAAGATGCCGCCAAACCATTGCCTGCCAACGGAACACACCCTCGTACTTCCTGGAACCCGATTTACATCAAGATTCCCCTATTTAACCCGCAAAGGATCAACCCTGTTTTGCAGCCATTCGCCACAGGGCTGTTTTCTCTACCAGCAGTGGCTATATGGATAGCGGGCATGAGCAGTGCAATTTTTTTGCTCAAAGCGAATTGGCTGGATTTTCTTCACTCATTCAGTGTGTTCCCGCATTTCACTTTTTGGCCTGTGGTGTATCTGATTGCCGCTGCTTCCGGATTGCTGCATGAAATGGGTCATGTTCTGGCGTGCCGGCGTTTTCGCGTAGAGGTAAAAAGCGTTGGCCTTTTGTTTTATTTTTTCAATCCGGGGGCTTTCTCGGACATTTCCGGGGCGTGGATGCTTCCTGATCGCTGGCAACGGATTGTGATCAGCCTTGGCGGACTTTACCTGGAAGCATTGGTGTGGATGGCAGCAGTTTTTACCTGGCACTTTGCCCCGGAAACCATCGCGAGCAACATCGCGTTTGTTACGATGATTGTTCTTTCCCCGCGATTTCTGTTTAATCTAGTTCCTTTATTGCGCCTGGATGGTTACTGGGTGCTTTGTGATTTGCTGCAGATGAACAACCTGCGTGCAAAGTCGTTTGGGTATTTGCTTTCCAAACTACCTGTCACGGGAACAGCCTTTCGTCCTTGGCGGAAACCCAGCCGCACGGAATCGATCATTTTGCTTGGTTACGGAGTAAGTGCGCTTGCCTTCATCATTCTTATGCTGAGAGTCGCGGTTCATTCCCTTCATGGCTGGATGGTGGATCGCTTCCCGGTATTCGGCACAGTGGCTTGTTATGCCGTAGTAGCCGCCGTGGCAGTTCTTGTGTTTCCTCACCTCCGGCGGGAAATGCAAGCTTTAAGCCGTGCGCAGCGGGGCATTTAGCTAGATTTTTTCTGTAACCCTTGCCTGTGTGAATCGTAACCCCAGTGAAATGTCAACCATGACAATAGATCACCTGCCACAACGAGCGTCGGACTTGTTGATTCGCGAGCCGTTAGTGATACAAGACCTTGCTGTTGCCTTTCCGGATTTTCAACTTAACGGTATTTCTTTTGTGCTGCAACCAGGCAAAATCACCGGCTTGCTAGGCCATAATGGGGCAGGCAAAACAACCACCCTTCGCTTAATTCTGGGCTTGATGCGGAAAGACAAAGGGCAGGTATCACTTGGAGGCAAGATTTTCCAGGAGCAGGAGAAAGCCTTTCGGGAACGCGTGGGTTTTGTGCCGGATGAAGGCTACTTTTACAATCGTTTCACTGTGCAGGAGTTGATCCGGTTCACCTCCTCGTTTTACACACGCTGGAATCACGCTCTTTGTACCGAACTCATGGATTCTTTAGAATTGGACCCGCGAAAGCGCGTCGGAGATCTTTCCAAAGGGAATCGAATGAAACTCAGCATCGTGCTGGCCTTCTCCCATGATCCCGATGTAGTGCTGATGGATGAACCGACCGCTGGCTTAGACCCGCGCTCGCGTGCCAATGCCATGAAAGCCATGCGCAGAATGGCGGTGGAGGAAGGGCGCGCTGTTTTGTTCTCTACTCATAATCTGCTGGAAGTGGAAGAAATAGCAGATCACATGATCATTCTCGATAGAGGCAAGGTTCTGGCGGACGAAAGCATCACGGAAGCCAGAAAACATGGTACGCAGGAAAAAGCATGGTCGTTGGAGAACTATTACCTAGGGCTAGTCAAATGAACATTCTTCGGCTTATCAAAAAAGACTTGTGGCTCCAGCGCAGCTTTGCGCTGCCTCTGATCCTGATTGAAGTAGGCGGAGTGCTGATCTTCCGCATACAAATGCCCTGGAACCTTTCCGGCCTTTTGTTTCTCCTCACGGTGGGAGTGGCTTTGGTGGGAGACTTCTTAATTTGTTACCGCACCATGCTGGCCGAAGAGAAGAACCGCGCCATGCTGTTTTTGCGGGCTTTGCCGCTTTCCACGGAAGAAATTATTGCGGCAAAGTTTGCTGTGAATCTGCTGATGGTCACTTTGAATCTGCTGATCCTGTTCGGCTTGTATGCAATTGCGCAACAGAGCGGGCGCTTCGGTACGGAACCACCGTTGGAGCTAACCACCTTTGCCGGTGTGGTACTGCTTCACTGGCTGGCGAACTCGTTCTTTGTCACCATATCTATGTCCTTTCATTCGGAGAAAGCAGTGTGGGTACCCTTCCCCGCTCTGTTTCTGATCATGACGGTGATTCTGAACTTTCAAAAGATTGTCGCTGCGCTGAACCTGCAACCCGTTGTAAATTTAGCCACAGAGAATGGCGCTGTATCACTTTTCCTGCTCCTTCTGGTTCCTGTCGCGATGTGGCTATTCACTGTACGCTTGGTTCGCTTCAAGCGGATGTTCGGTTAATTTCATCTCATCTCTCTTCAAAATGGCAGCAGTTCCATTCGGTCCTGCTGCCTAAGCTGGGCTTACCTGTCCTTCTACTTCATCTCTTTTGCTCGCTGCCGAGCCGCTAAATACGCCTCATTCGCTTTTTTAAACGCCGCTATAGCCAGTTGAGTCGTTTCGCGCTGTTTTTTGTAGGCTGCGTGAGTTTTGAAGTCGTTCTTATCCTGAGACAGCGCCTCCCAAAGCTCGTCCTCCCTGGCGCGTTCCTGCTCCACTGCTTCTTTTAGCCCTTTTCGGAGTTGATCCAGGTACTCAAGGTTTTCCATGTGCGAACCAAAGTAATCACTTCAATGATAAGCCGCCTCCCAAATCGCGATTGTTTGCTAACGATCGCGACCCTCATGCGTATTAGTTGCAAATGAGCTTGACGGATCTCGGCCACAACCTTCGCTTCGCCATCCGGAGTTTCAGAAAATCACCCATGTTTGTATTTGTGGCGGTATTTTCTTTGGGACTCGGAATTGGAGCGAATACAGCTATTTTCACATTGGTCGACCAAGTCATGCTGCGCTTGTTGCCGGTAAAAAACCCTCGGGAACTGGTGCGGTTCAAAGGAGTGGGCCGCCACTACGGAAGCAACAACGGATACAACAAAATTTCCTACCCTATGTATGCGGATTTCCGCGACCATAACGAGGTTTTTAGCGGAATGTTCTGTAGCTGGGATACAGATATTAGCGTAAGTTACGGGGGCAAAACGGAACACGGTTTTGGGGAACTGGTTTCTGGAAACTTCTTTCCGGTTCTTGGGATTCCAGCCGCCCTCGGACGGGTATTTACCGCAGAAGATGACAAATTCTTAGGGGCACATCCCATTGCCGTTCTCAGCTATCGGTATTGGACGAGCCGGTTTGCACGTGACCCGTCGGTAATTGGGAGAAAACTGATCGTCAATGGATATCCATTAACCATCGTGGGCGTGAGTGCTGCAGGATTTGATGGTCTTGAGCCGGGAGATTCGCCGCAGATTCGTATTCCCATCCACATGAAGCCGCAGATGGATCAGTTGGGCTTCTACAATCTTCAGGATCGCAGAGGGCGATGGGTAAACGCGTATGGTCGTTTGAAACCTGGCATAACGCTGCAACAAGCTCAAACCAGCATCCAGCCTTTCATGCACCAGATGCTCGAGCAGGAAGTACGGGAAAGTGCTTTTGGTCGCGCGGCTCCGCAGACGAAAAAAGACTTTCTGAGAATGTATATCGCACTGCTGCCTGCAGCGCGGGGCTTATCCAACTTACAACGGCAGTTTTCCAGTCCGCTTCTGGTGCTGATGGCGATTGTTGGTTTGGTGCTGCTCATCGCTTGTGCCAATATCGCCAACCTCCTGATTGCACGGGCAACATCGCGGCAAAAGGAAATAGCGGTGCGCTTAGCCATAGGTGCCAGCCGAAGGCGCATCGTGATCCAACTCCTGACAGAGAGCCTGTTGCTGTCTCTTTCTGGGGGACTGTTGGGAATCGTGCTCGCGATTGCCATTGATCACATGCTGATTAGCTTCATGCCGCAGTCTGATTCACCTCTTGCCATCAGTACACTTCCGGACATGCGGATACTGCTTTTCAATTTTGTTCTGGCAGTATCTACCGGGATCGTGTTTGGACTTGTACCAGCCCTGCAGGCCACACGGCCAGATTTGGCGCCAACCCTGAAAGATCAAGCGGGAGCTGTAGCGGGCGGAGGTTCAGTGGGAATGCGAAAGGCTCTGGTGATCGCACAAGTAACACTTTCCCTGCTGCTGTTAATCAGTGCCGTTCTTTTTATTCGGAGCCTCCAAAATCTAAAAACCCTGGACCCCGGATTTCGCACGAGTAACCTGCTTACCTTTGCGGTAAATCCACCCTTAAACGGGTATCTCCCGGAACGAACAAGACTTTTCTACCGGAATTTGCAGGAACGAGTCAAAGCGTTACCCGGGGTTCAAACTGCGAGTTTAGCCATTATGCCGATCCTTTCCGGTAACGAGTGGGACCAAAGCTACACGGTGGAAGGCGTGAAGCAGGGTCAGAATATTGGGCCACATATGAACTTCATCTCCCCGCAATACTTTGATTCGCTGCGGGTACCTTTGCAACTGGGGCGAGACTTTACAACAAATGACACCAGCACTTCAGCCAAAGTTGCGATTGTAAATGAAAAATTCGCCAAAAAGTGGTTAGGAACAGTGAACGTGGTAGGACACCATATCGGGCAAGGTGGTGACCCCGGAACAAAAACGGATATCACGATCATTGGAGTAGCCGGAGACATGAAGTATGAAAGCATGCGTGACGAAGTTCCTGAGGAAGTCTTCCGGCCCTATCAGCAAATGCCGTTCACGCTCGGCATGCAGTGCTATGTACGTACCCAGCAAAACCCAGAGCAGATGATGGCCTCTCTCTACCGTGTTGTACATGAAATGGACCCAAATCTCCCTGTAGCTGGCATGAAAACACTGGAAAAGCAGATGGAAAACTCGCTCGTGACAGAACGCTTGGTGGCGACCCTTTCCACTGCATTTGGAATTCTTGCAACCTTGCTGGCTGCTGTTGGGCTTTATGGAGTGATGGCATACACAGTGGCACGGCGGACGCGTGAAATCGGAATTCGAATGGCGATCGGCGCCTCCGTTCAGGATGTGATCTGGCTAGTAATGCGTGAAGTGCTCGTGTTGGTTGTGGTTGGAATTGCCATCGCCCTTCCAAGCGCCTGGGCCTTGGCTAAGCTTGTACGCTCGCAACTTTACGGAATTTCACCCAGTGATCCAGGGAGCGTTATATTAGCTACTCTGGGAATTGCTGCTGTCGCATTGCTGGCCGGGTATTTACCAGCCAAGCGGGCCACGCGTGTGAATCCAACCATGGCATTACGATACGAGTAGGAGAGTTATTGTCTTTGGTGGAAAGAAACCGGATAAGCGGCATTGCGAATACTCAACATCGGATCAGCGATGCCAATTCCATTCGGCAAGGTGCCAGGAAGAAATAACAAGGAACGCTGCGCAATGTCATCGTTGGATGCGACTTGGTCAATTGTAAGCATCCCCAGCTTGACTAACTTCCGACTCTCGGGCCATGCAACGGCAGGGTTCTCAATCTCATCATCACTCTCGGAAAGTTGAGCATACCAAGTGAAGCCCACGGGCCCCTCCGCAACCCTGCTCTTGATTTCTTCGGTGAGGTAGTTCGGACTCCTTGTCTTGAGCGTGGCTTCCTCTAAATAGTGTTCACCTGCTTCAGGAATGAACCGGTAGCGGACATAAGAGCTTTGACCAGCATGGTTTGTGAACAGAAATGAGTTCACGCCGAAATACGCCGTAGTGGCGTAACTCTCCGGAGGTGCTTTTTGAGTGGTCAGAAACACCTTGGCAATAGGGTGCGAGGCAAGGAATTGGTCCAGCACTGTCGGTTTGGCTGCTCCATTTCCACTGGCTCCAATGGCTTGCATCAAAGCACCAAAGTCAGCGGAGTTGGAAACGGGAAAACCATTGAAGTTATGCGACACAACGTCGAAATTTGCCCCATCAGGCATCAGGAACTTGATCGCAAAACCACGAGGGCTTGCGTTGTAATTTGTATCCGGAATATTCGGTATGCCGGTGAAATCAGAGAAGCGCACAATAATCGGAACTGTGGCGCTGAATACCGCGGCTCGGCTCAGTGTGCTTGCTTCCGGACTCGGTGTAAAGCTCCCTTGTAAGATCACGCCTTTTGCGTGGACTGCTCGGGCATGGTGCTCCCCAAACGCAGAATGGAGATCCTGCACGAGCTGAGAGGGAAGTCGCTTTGCGAGCTCATCCGCATTGGTGATTTTGGTTGGGTCCTGTGCCAACTTTGTGCTGCTGTACATAAGAATTCCTCCAGGTGTTCATGGCGACTGTAACAAGCCTTGCTGACAATTGGCATCCCTCCTTGCCAGAATTTTTCTGTAACACATTCGAGGTAAGAAGAAACTTGAGAATACTTGCTTTGGAAATTTCCTTGTCCTGATGAATTTATGTGCATTCTGGGGTAATCACCTAATTGCACCGCTCGCATAGAACAAACTTTTAAAGCCTATACCTAAATCGAGGTACGTCGTGGTTATGCGAGTAAGGGAGGACTGTTTCGTTTTTTCCAGCTACTCTAGAACTCATGATGGGTGGTGAGCGTTTCTCTCCATGCCCTGCTATATTCCGTGTTGCTCTCCTGCTTCTGCTGGAGATTGCAGGATGCCGAAAATCAGCAACGCCCAAGCCGGAAATACGGTTTACGGCAATTCCTTTTGCAGGTCTGGGTGGCGAAGAACGTTTGGCTCCTGTTCGTGGTCAGGCATGGGGAGCAACCAAAGAGCATCGCATCGTTCTTTTTGCAAAATCCGGAATTTGGTGGATACAGCCCTTCGCCAGCAAGCCGTTCACCTCGATTCATCAGAATACTAGTTGGGAGAATACGACTCACATCGGAACGGAGTATGCCGCACTGCTGGTGAAATCAAGTTACCTTCCGCCAACAAAATTGCAGGAGCTTCCCGAAATAGGAGGTGACGTTCTTGCCAGGGCAGTTGTGAAAGGCACAGGCAAAGCGGTTGCTTCTCCCAAAATGCGTTTGTATCCATCCAAGCATCTCGAATTCAGTGGATACACTTGGAATGTCCGGAATACCAGCAGTGACCGAGGAGGAATTTCAAACACCTTTAATCCGGCTAATGCCTGGGTAGATGGAAAAGGGCATTTGCATCTCCGAATCAGCAAAATGGCGAATGGATGGGAATGTGCCGAGGTGATGTTGCCGCACGGCCTTGGATATGGAACTTACTCGTTCGTTGTGGACGAAGTGACACCGCTGGAACCTGCTTCCGTGCTAGCTCTATATACCTGGGACACCGCAGCGGTTAGTCAGAATAATCGTGAAATGGACGTGGAAATCAGTCCATGGGGCTATCCACTCAATAAAGATGTCCAGTTTGTTGTCCAGCCATTTTTTGTGCCCGCAAATTTAGTGCGATTTCGTGTTCCGCATCGAGCAATCGAATATTCACTCCATTGGCGCTCAGGCTTAGCTGAATTTGCTGCTCGCAATTTAAGTTCTGGCCAGACAATGGCTAATTATTCTTTTTCCTCAGGCGTGCCCTCGCCAGGAGGCGAGTCGGTTTATATGGGGCTTTACAACTATCGGAAGCCTCGTTATCCCCTGCAGCATGAGGCTGAGGTACTCATTGAGCGATTTCGCTATTTCCCTTAGAATGCCTGTCCGTCTCATCTCTCTTCGGCGGGTGGTAGTGGCGCTATTGAGTTGTTGGCTCGCAGCAAGCTCACTGCTCTTGGCACTTGATCCGAATCGGGCGCTCTCGCAGTATGTTCGGGATCATTGGGGCGTGAAAGAAGGCTTCCCGCCAGGGCCGGTTTACTCCATTTCGCAAGCCATGGATGGCTACTTATGGATCGGAACAGAACGCGGGCTGGTTCGGTTTGATGGACAAAGCTTTCAGTTGCTCTCTGTTCAGCGTTCCTCTTCGACGAATCACTCCGTATTCAATCTGGTAAATGATGGAGCGGATTTGTGGCTGCGTCTTTCAGGTCCCACTTTAGTTCGGCATAGAAACGGAGAGTTTAGTCGCGATCTAGGAATTCCCGGCCTAGCGGAGTCTCAAACCTTTATCACCAGAGCGAGTAGCGGAACGCTCATGGTTCTGGTAAGTGCTCAAGGCAACACCCAAATCTACGTGCGGGATCAGAAAGGATTTCAAAAGGAGGCGGAAATAAAAGGGGAATCTCCATTTCCCGTTCTCTCTATGGCACAGGCGGTTAACGGAGAAATCTGGATCGGCTCTTGGGATAACGGCCTTTTCCGCGTAAAGGGAAATCAAGTTAGATGGGTGCAAGATGGACTGCCGGACGCCAAAATCAATACGCTTCTTCCACTGCCAAACGGACATCTTTGGGTCGGAACAGATAACGGCATCGCAGAGTGGAATGGAAAAGAGATAACACAAGCCAGCATACCCAAAGAGGTTCAAACCACCCGGACGTTAGCTCTGTTGCGTGACCGGGATGAGAACATTTGGGCAAGCACTGACCGGCAAGGGGTAGTCAGAATTGATAAAACCGGAATCGTTTCTGTCCCAGAGAAAACGGATAAACCACCTGAAACTGTAACTGCCATGTTTGAGGATCGGGAAGGAAGCATCTGGTTCGCAAGGGACAGCGGTCTGGAAAGAATCCGCAACAGCCCCTTTGTCACCTTCTCTGAAGACCAGAATATTCCAGCCACAGGCGCGATCTACTCCGATATAAAAGACCGGCTCTGGATTGCCCCAGTCAGTGGAGGGCTGTGTTGGTTGCAGCGCCCTACATACGAGTGCCACTGCGTCAAGGAATTGGAACATCGCGTGGTTTACTCCATTGACGGGGATGCAAGCGGCCTCTGGATTGGAACGCAGAAAGGGGGCTTATCTTACCTGCGTTTCACGAAGAACTTGGTTGCCGAAGATACACACCAGATAATGCCTGGCTTGCAATCCAAAGCAGTGTCAGCCATCTATCACGAGAAGAATGGTGCCATCTGGGCAGGCACGCTGGGGGAAGGTGCGGTAAGAGCGTTCAATGGCGCTGTCACGGAATTCACAACTCGCAACGGCTTGCCATCCAATGCCGTAACTTCGGTGGCAAGTACAAAAGACCAAGCAATCTGGCTAGGAACCATCAATGGATTGGCCCGATTTTCCCAGAATCACTGGCGGGTTTACACCATGCTGGAAGGCTTACCCTCAGAAAATGTGGAATGCCTGCTTGTGGATACACAGGGCGTGCTTTGGGTAGGAACAGCAACAGGTCTTGCCTACCTGGAGGGGGATCACTTTCAAGAAGTAACCTCTCCTGCCTTGCATGAACAAGTGCTCGGGATAGCAGAAGACAGAGAGCACTACCTTTGGATTGCAACTTCCAGCAGAGTGTTGCGGCTAAACCGTAGTGGGCGATCAGAGTCTAAACCCATAATTGGGGACATTCGTGAGTACGGCTTGGCAGACGGTCTTCTTAGCGTAGAAGGCATGAAGCGACAAAAATCAGTCACCACAGATTCACAAGGGCGCGTATGGTTCTCGCTGCTTCGAGGTTTGTCTGTGGTAGATCCCGCAGGGCTCCATGAAGATCCCGCTCCTGTATTTTCTGGGATGGAAACGGTCCAGGCAGACGGAGCGATCATCCGTCCGTCGGAAACCATTCACATCCCTCCCCAGCGGCAACGGGTCAGTTTTAATTACGCGGGGTTAAGCCTCACTTTCCCTGACCGTGTTCGCTTTCGCTATAAACTGGACAGCTTTGATAAAAACTGGAGCGATCCTGTCTCATCGCATAGCGCAGTGTATACGAATCTGGGGCCGGGCACATATCGCTTTCGAGTTACGGCTCAAAATCCCAGCGGAACCTGGAATGGGCAGGAAACCAGCATGATGGTGATTGTGGACCCTGCTTTCTGGCAGACTTGGTGGTTTCGAATCTGTGCTGCGCTGGCGGCTTTGGCAGGAATAGCAGTTCTGTATCAACTTCGCCTGAATCAGATCACAGAAACGCTAAAAGTCGGATTTCAAGAAAGGCTAAGAGAACGCACCCGCATTGCACAAGAACTGCATGACACATTGCTGCAAGGAATCTTGAGCGCCTCTATGCAATTACATGTAGCGGCGGAACAAGCAGAACCCGAATCGCGTATGCATGCCCAACTGACACGCATTCTGGAGTTGATGCGAAAGGTCACGGAAGAAGGGCGAAACGCCGTGAAAGGATTGCGAAGCGCGCAAAGTGATTCGCTCGACCTGGAAAAAGCATTCGCACAATTGCAAAGTGAGTTCGGCAGAGAAGATGTGGATTACCGAATCGTGACACAAGGCCGAAGCCGGCCCATGCATCCGCTCATTCGCGACGAGGTATACCGAATTGGCCGTGAAGCAGTTGTGAACGCTTTTCGCCACTCGCAAGCCAGCGAGATCCACGCGGAAATTCTATACAGTCCAAGGCAACTGCGACTCACGGTGAAAGATAACGGCTGTGGAATAGATCCACAAATTATGGAATCCGGACGCACAGGGCATTGGGGATTGCAGGGTATGCGGGAACGAGCCGGCAAAATCAAAGCTCGCCTTCAGATCTGGAGCAGTCTGCAGGAGGGAACGGAAGTGCAGTTATCCGTCCCCAGTTCCATGGCCTTTGAAGGAAAGAGCCAAGCGAGTAAGTAGTGAACAACGAAGCGTTTGGAAACGTTGGAGAAAAACCATGGAAGCGATCCCAGCAAGTGCACCCCTTATCCGCATCATGACAGTGGATGACCATCCCTTTCTTCGAGAGGGCCTTGCCGCCATTATCAATAGCCAAACGGACATGAAGGTGGTGGGGGAAGCCATCAACGGCAAGGATGCCATTGAAAAATTTCCACACTACCAACCGGATGTTACCCTGCTGGACCTTCGGCTTCCGGATCTCAGCGGCATTGATGTGATAATTGCCATCCGGGCGCAGTTTCCGGAATCTCGCATCATCATGTTGAGTACTTTTGAAGGAGATGTGGAGATCCAGCGTGCGCTTGCAGCCGGAGCGCGAGCCTATCTTCTGAAAAGCATGCTTCCCAAGGAGCTTCTGGATGCGATTCGCCAGGTGCATGCGGGCAAAAAACGAATCCCTGCGGAAGTGGCAACTCACCTGGCCGAACACCTAGGCGAAGAATCGCTTACCCAACGCGAAATTGATGTTCTCCGTCATGTTGCCGAGGGAAACCGGAATCGGGAGATCGCCAAGCATCTCTATATTTCAGAAGAAACAGTGAAAGTTCACATCAAGCACATCCTGGAAAAATTAGGTGCCTGCGATCGGACGCAAGCAACAGCCATTGCTTTACGGCGAGGCATTATTCAACTCTAGTCGCACTAACTCATTCGAGGTAAAAAGAATCACGCATTTTGCGGGATGCGTCTTTCGCTGCCATGGGCGACACTAGCTTTTCACCGACATGAAAGCTATGCACTTTCTCGGGCGGCCAGAGCGGCCTCGCCTAGTGGAAACCGATACTCCCAAACCTGAACCCGCAGCACGGCAACTGCTGATACAGGTGTACGCAGCAGGCGTAACTCCAACCGAACTGATTTGGTATCCCACGTTGCATCAAAAGACTGGCGAGACTCGCCACAATGCGATACCGGCACATGAGTTCTCCGGTGTAGTTGCCGCTCTTGGCGAAGCGGTCACCGAGTTTCAAATCGGTGACCAAGTATTTGGGATGAATGATTGGTTCCAGCAGGGAGCAGCAGCAGAATACTGCTTAACAGAACCCGGCTCTGTGGCTGCGAAGCCAAGCGGCCTTACTCATGAACAAGCGGCAACAGTGCCAATCAGCGGCTTAACCGCATGGCAAGGCTTATTTGAACATGCAAATCTTCAGCCCGGCGAGCGCGTTCTGGTTCACGGCGGTGGAGGTGCAGTCGGTGCTTTTGCAGTGCAGCTTGCATCCGCAAAGGGCGCGCAAGTCATGGCAACAGCTTCCGCTAAAGATGCGAGTTTCGTTCTCCAGTTAGGGGCAAAGCAAGTGATTGATTACCAGACACAACGTTTCGAAGATTTTTCTTCCGACATGGACTTAGTGTTCGACACGGTCGGCGGTGAAACACTCCAACGATCCTGGAAATGCCTGAAATCAACAGGGCGCATGGTTACAGTTGCCGCCAATGGCGAGAACGCCACGGACGAACGAACCCAAAAAGCATTCTTCATTGTGGAACCGAGCCGTCCTCAATTAGAGCAACTAGGAGCCTTGCTGCAAGAAGGCCACATTCGAACCACGGTCGATGTAGCTGTTTCTTTGGACCAAGCCGATTCCGCTTATGCCAAGAATGTTAAAAGCTCGACAGGGCGTGGAAAAATAGTGCTGGTCGTGAAAAACAGGAGATGAATCACTAATGAACAGACTCAAAGGAAAACACGCGTTAATCACAGGAAGAACTACGGGAATCGCGCTGGAAAGTGCTGCACAGGTGCTCGGCACCGAAGTTCTGATTCTCCCCTCGAATCTACGGAAAACCAGGCCTTACCAAACCAAGTGCCGTTGTCTTTTTAGCGTCTGATGAAGCTGCATTCACCGGGGGAAGCGATCTGCTGATGGATGGTGGACTCGGCAATATCTAAACCCTCAAACACAAACAAGGAGAACAAGAAATGAACCAAAAAGACGAATCGATTGTGCTAATTCACGGCTTGTGGATGACTGCCCGCAGTTGGGAACACTGGATAGACTACTATGCCGCGAAAGGTTACCGTGTCATTGCCCGCAGTTGGCCGGGTCTGGAAGCAGATATCGAAGAACTCCGGCGTGATCCTTCTGCCATCGCAACACTGGGAATTGGCCAGATTGTAGATCACTACCAAAAAATCATTGAGGCTCTTCCTTGCCCACCCATCATCATAGGTCACTCTTTCGGAGGCTTAATCACACAGATTCTGCTTGATCGTGGACTGGGAGCAGCAGGAGTGGCAATTGCACCAGCACCCGTGAAAGGAATCTTTTTCCTGCCATTCTCAACCTTGAAGGTAAGCTTTCCTGCTCTGAGCAATCCAGCGAATAACCATAAAGCGGTGCCTCTCACACCGGAACAGTTCCATT
Organism: Bryobacterales bacterium; assembly: GCA_963791675.1. Classification (GTDB taxonomy): domain Bacteria; phylum Acidobacteriota; class Terriglobia; order Bryobacterales; family Bryobacteraceae; genus JALYXI01. The sequence goes on along the minus strand of CAWBTD010000012.1, from coordinate 428,146 downwards.
ACGCCTTCACGAACAACCTTAGTGAAGAAGAGTCCCAAGCAGTCTATGATCGGTATGCCGTTCCTGGTCCGGATCATGTCCTTTTCCAAGCGGCCCTGGCAAACTTCAATCCCCATGCCGAAACAGCGGTGAATTTCTCCAACAATGAGCGTGCCCCATTGTTATTCATCTCCGGCGGGAAAGATCATGTGTCTCCGCCTTCAGTCGTGGAGGCAAACTACAAGCTCTACCGAAAATCAACAGCGGTCACGAATTACCGTGAGTATCTGGAACGTACGCATTACACGCTGGGCCAAGCTGGGTGGGAAGAAGTCGCAGATTTTGCGCTGTCCTGGGCAGAAGCGCACGTCGGAACACCCTGTCAGTCGTAATGAACGGAGGGCCAAGAGGCATACAAACACTTCTATGGCCCTCCTACCCTTAACACTAGAGCTTTAAACCACTACAGCAGTGTCCTTCGGTATCACTACCCATGCGATCAAATAAGCGATCACCCCTACCGCAGGAGGCAACAGAGCCATGGCAACAAAAATGACGCGCATCACAAACACATCCACCTCAAAATAATGAGCGAATCCCGCACATACGCCGGCAATCTTCTTTTCACTCATCATCCGCTGCAGCCGGCGCGTCGTTGCCGAAAAGGGAGGCACGGCAGCAGTGCTAGGTGGTTCAGAAACCGGCTTTCCACAAGAGGGGCAGAATCGAGCTGTGGATTCCAATTGTCGCCCGCACTGTGTACAGAACATGGTCTTTCTTCAGCATACGCATTTTATAAGCAGGGTTAAAAAATTTCTCGCTTTTCCAGGTTGGCTTCCACCTCTTTGCGCTCACGCCAGACCGGGTGCAATTTCTTCTGCACCATGAGCGGCAGCTGATCTTCCAGGTGTGGGGAACCCGGCTGAGAGGAATTTCCGTAGCTTAATGCGCACTGTGCCCGTTGTGGGGTTCCAAACTCAATCGCACATACAAACGTTTCCCCGTGTGAAGCATAGGAGCGGTTCCCTTCCGTCTCTTCCAAAATCAATGGTTCGGAATACGCCTAGCTTTCCTGGCCCCCCGTCGCCCGGCATATCGGCATTGCCGCTGGCAAAACGATTCACTTCCCCCCACGGCACGTCCAGCGATCCATATAATTGGCGACACTGTTCCGCTGCCTTTCCTAGTGCAGCCAAGGCGTGTGGACCATCTGCAATTCCGTAGGCAGATTGCACTGGATGTTCGCCATCAAATTTCACTCGCAGGCGATCATTTATATTTCCTATCAGGTAGAAATCGGTGAAGAGCTTAAACAGCACGGCTCCTTTGCTGGTGGTTTCCGTCAGCCGATCCCACCGGGCAAGCACCTGTGCTGCTTCTCGAATACCCGGCTCTGCCGAAGCTTTCGCTTGTTCCAGCAAATCCGGCAGCAAAGCATCCGCGCTCTCCATACGCGTAGAAAGTTTATCTTCCAGCAGCTTCTCATAGCTGATCTTTTGATCTTCCATTAACATGCGAAGCGAACGCTTGGTACGAAACAGCGTGGCTCCCATATTGGGAGAAGACAGATAAGCCGGATAGTTGCTGGGATTCAAGTGAGGTAGAGCCATCCACCAGGGCGGCTCATTCGTGTTCTGGTGAAAACCGCCCGCCGGGTCTAGTGATTTCGGCAACTCCTCATAAGAAAGGTAACTGTTCCACAAAGTTTGGGAAGTGTTGCCGGGTACAACGCCTGCCCAATACGATACGTCGCCAGTTTTGCGCTTGGGAGCCAAGCCATCAAACACCATCAAGATGTGCCCGTCCGCATCAGCATAGTTTTGGTTCCACATCGGTACTGACATCATGCGTAGGGCATCTTGGAACTGTGCCAAGTTCTGTGCTTCTCCCATACGAAACCACTGCTCCAGCATCTTGGGGCGATCCAAACCCGCCACCCGCATCGTTACGATTATTCCGTTCTGGTCGTACACCACAGGACCTTGCGCACTGCGGCGAATTTCTAATTTCTCTTCGCGAAACGATCCATCCGGTTGCTTCACCTTCAGCAACTTCGTCTCATGCTCGAATGGCTGCAGCTTGCCGTCCAGTTCGTATTGCCCCATCTTTACCGTAAGTCGGTAAAGATCCACCGTATCAATCGTATTTACCGTACGCCCCCAACCCGTTCGGCGGTTAAATCCCACTACAGGCACAGGAAAACCAATCTGCGGTGCTCCATACAAGTCATAACCCGGTCCGACTAGGTGCACTTCCATATAGCGGTAGAACGTGTTGCCCCAGGCAAGGTGCGGATTAATAAGGAGCATGGCTTTTCCGCTGGTTGAATGAGAAGGGCCGACGGCCCATGTGTTGGAACCTGCTGTCACTTCCGGTTCTTCCGGCAAAATTCTGCGAGCCTGTTCTTGGCTGCGCATCAACGCCGTTACTTCCCGGCGAGCCCTTTCCATGGAACCCATATACATGTAATGCACGGCTCGCAAAGAGTGCCCCACCACATCTATGCCAGAAACCGGAAGCACCTTGCGCTGTTCAGAAGCAATGGCCTCCGGATGTGCCTTTGCATAATCATTAATGCCCCGTGCAAATGCATCCAGGTATTTCCGGAAAACGGGATCTTGCGCGTTGTACCAGCTTTTTGCCCGCTCTGGTACGCCATTTAGCTGGACCCAGCGGTCAAGTGCTAGGTGAGTTTCTCCCCAGTATTCTGCTGCCCGGCCTCTGGATTCTCCATATAGCAGTAGCAGCAGATTTCCCTGATTCTGTGCTTGTGCCCATCCATGCGCATAAAACATGGCTTCCCGGTCAGTGGCAAAAATGTGTGGTACTCCGTAATGGTCCCAAAGGATTTCAGTCTTCGCGCCTAAAGCTGGAAAGACCGCGAGCAGGAGCGTAAGCAAAAACGTACGCATAAGTTCCGATCAGTCTAGCTCAAAGGAAGACGCTGTAAAGTGAAAAATCCATAAATAGTACGATAAATTACATTACCTGATACAAACCACAGGAAAATGCGTAGATTCCATTTTCCGGTTACTATTTTTTGTTGCAATCCCAAATTACATATTCTATTATTGGAATCAAGCCGGGGAGGTAACTCCCACCAAAGCGAGACTAACCTCTAATTTAAGACCCCTGAAGCAAACCTCTCCGGCGCCCGTAAGGGTTTACTTCGCTCCTCTCTCCTCCTGATAAACTCGGAAGTTTGCAAACCGTTACTGTTTTAGGTTCCACAGGCTCCATCGGCACCAATACCTTAGATGTAATCCGGCAGAATCGCCATGCTTTCCGTGTTCATGCCTTAGCCGCAGGCAAAAATTTCGAGCTGCTGGCACAACAGATCCAGGAATTTCAGCCTGCTGTTGTGGTGGTACCAGAACCTGATCTCCTGGCTCAGAACCTTCGCAATTGTAAAATCCCAATTCCAGAACTTTCCCGTGACCTGATTGCGATTTCCATAGATCCTTCTGTTCAGATCGTGATGTCGTCTATTGTAGGTGTCGCAGGCTTGGAAGCAACTTATGAGGCAGTACGTTGTGGAAAGCGCGTCGGGCTAGCCAATAAGGAAGTGTTGGTCTCGGGCGGCGAACTGGTGATGAATGCCGTTCGGGCAAGCGGGTGTGAGTTAATCCCTGTAGATAGTGAGCACAATGGAGCGCATCAATGTTTGCGTGCTGGCCGGCGTTCCGAAGCCACTCGCCTGATTTTGACGGCTTCTGGCGGGCCATTTCGCAATACTCCCAAAGCGGAATTGTTGACCGTCACTCCCGCCCAGGCACTCCGGCATCCTACATGGAAAATGGGAAATCGCATTACCATTGATTCCGCTACCTTAATGAACAAAGGTTTTGAAGTCATTGAAGCCTGTTGGCTGTTTGACTTCTCACCGGACGAAGTAGACGTAGTAGTGCATCCTCAATCCACGGTTCACGCCATGGTGGAATACAACGACGGCAGCGTCATCGCCCAGGTTTCCGCGACCGATATGCGGATGCCGATTCAGTATGCCCTCACTTGGCCAGACCGAAACGCTGCTCCTGTACCCAAAATTGATTGGGCACAGCCACGTACTTGGGACTTTTCTGCCCCGGATTTGGATCGTTTTCCTGCCCTTCGCCTTGCTTATGACTGCCTACGTGCTGGCGGCGCTGCTACTTGTACCTTAAATGCAGCGGATGAAGTAGCCGTAGAGGCGTTTCTTCAGGAAAGAATCTCCTTTCCTGAAATCGCGTCTATTGTAGAAGAGACTCTGGCGCGACTTCCCCATCGCCAGCCACATTCGATTGGCGATATTCTAGAAATAGATCAGCAATCCCGGGTGGTGGCCAGGGAAATCGTGGAAGTAGGCGCAGTCCACATATAGGGTGTAACGGATGGCAGCTATTCATAACGTGATCTGGCTCCTGGTTTTGATTGGGGTCATGATCCTGGTCCACGAACTTGGACATTTTTGGGCCGCACGCATTTTTGACGTGCATGTGGAAGTATTTAGCTTCGGCTTTGGTCCCCGTTTGTTTGGGTTCCGGCGCGGGGAAACAGATTATCGCCTTTCTTTAGTGTTATTTGGCGGTTACGTCAAAATGGCAGGGGAACAGCCCGGCGAAGAAGCCGTGGAGGACCCTCGTTCTTTCCTTCGCAAACCTCGCTGGCAGCGGCTCATTATTGCAGCGGCTGGCCCGGCCATGAATATCTTGCTTTCTGTTGGCATTTTGACTGGCTTGTTCATGGTGCATTACCAGAAGGTGGTGCAGGAAGGTCCTTCTGTAGTAGGCCATGTGGAACCAAACTCGCCAGCAGCCAAGGCGGGTGTCCAAAAGGGAGATGTGATTGCGGAATTTGACGGCCAAGGCAACCCAAGCTGGGAAGATATCAGCCTGAAAACGATTGAAGGGGCTTATAAGTCTCTGAGCCTGACGCTTCAGCGCAATGGCTCCCCTGTAAAAACCCAGATCACTCCTTTGCTGGATGATAAAGAAGGAATCGGGCAGGCTGGTTGGGATGAAGATGGGCCGATTGAAGCAGCGGCAATCTCGCCTGGAATGCCTGCCGATAAAGCCGGACTGCAAACCGGAGACATATTGCTTTCCATTGACGGTCAGCCCATCCGCTCCCGCTTCACCGTGTTAGATGCCATCAAAGGCGGCAACGGAAAGCCTGTTGTGATGCAGGTGCTTCGCAAAGGGCAGCAACTGAGTCTTACTGTTACTCCGACTTTCAACAAAGCGGAAGCCAAGCCACGCTGGATGATTGGTGTAATTCCAGACTTGAAGCGCAATATTTTAAATTCTCAGCTTTCCTTTCCGGCTGCTCTCCACGAATCTGTGTCCCAGAACACGAAAAATGCCACATTAATTGTGGGTTTCCTGAAAGGAATGCTGGAGCGGCGTCTTCCTGCCAAATCGCTGGAAGGCCCAATTGGCATTGCGCGTCGTTCCGGGGAGGCTGCCAGGGAAGGCCCAGTAGCATTTCTGGCGCTTATGACGGTGGTTAGCCTGAATCTTGCTATCTTCAACCTCCTTCCGATTCCCATTCTGGATGGGGGAGTGATCGTACTCTTGTTGGTGGAAATGCTGATGGGGCGTGATGTCAGCATGGCTGTCAAGGAAAATATCCTGAAGGTCGGATTCGTTTTCCTGATGATGGTAGTGGTTCTGGTTCTTTACAATGACATTTCAAAGCTAATTCCTCAGGGTTAGCTGTCGGCAAATCGGGAGATCATCTGGTACCCTGAAGCGACTGCATGCAGTGTACCTGTATCCGCCAGACCGATTTGCCGGGAGCGAGCCGATTGTTCGCGGATCTGGTTTACCATCCTGATCGCACTGCCAAGTTTTTCTCTTCGCCGCCGACTTTTCGTGAGGCAGCAGCACAGGCACAGATGTCGCCCGAACGGCGTGCAGCCCTGGTGGAAGCTTTACGGGAAACCGACGGCAGCAATCCCTTATTAGCCGAATTGGCAAAACCGGGCACGGTAGCCGTAGTCACCGGTCAACAGGTCGGCTTGTTTTCAGGTCCGGCATATACCTTATATAAAGCGTTAACTGCGGTAAAGCTGGCCCGCCAACTGACAGCGGATGGAATTCCAGCGGTTCCGGTCTTCTGGCTTGCTACGGAAGATCATGATTTTGCTGAGATTAACCACGCCTACGTTTTCAACTCAGCAAATACGCCTACACGCCTCCAAATCGAGGCTCGGGGGGAATCAACCCGGCCAGTGGGGGAAGTCTTCCTTACGGATATTCCTCTGGAAGCGCTACGCAATGCGTTATCCGGGCACCCCTTTGCAGATGATGTCGCCTCATTAGTAGCGGAATGCTACCAGCCCGGGCGAACATTTGGCCAAGGCTTTGGTGCGTTATTGAAAGAGTTGCTGCGCTCCTATGGAGTGCTGCAGATCGATCCCATGCGCCGTTCCATTCGGGAACTCGCTGCCCCTATGATCCAAAAAGCCTTGGACCAAGCTCCCGAACTAGGCCAGCAACTGATGGAAAGAAACAAAGAACTGGAACGGGCTGGATACCACGCCCAGGTACATGTGGAGCCGCATACTTCTTTATTCTTTTTATTGGAAAACGGAAAACGCTTGGCGCTGCGCCGCCAAGGAAACGACTATGCCACACAAGGACGGCATTTCAGCACCGAAGAATTAAAGCAGCGAGCCCACGAGATTTCCCCGAATGCGTTGCTCCGCCCAGTGATTCAGGATTCCATGCTGCCTACGGTGGCATATATCGGCGGACCGGCTGAGCTTTCCTATTTCGCGCAATCTAATGTTCTGTATCGTGAACTGCTGGGGCGGCAGCCGTTGGCCTTGCATCGCAGCGGTTTTACTCTCCTGGATTCCCGTAGCGGCAAGATGTTTGGCCGGTACGGTTTGGAGTTACCTTCGTTCTTTCACGGCGAACATGCCCTGGAAGAAAAAATCTCGCGCACTCTGGTGTCACCCGCTGTTTCTGCCTCCCTGGAAAAAGCCAAAGCCTCCACAACCCACGCTCTCGCCCATTTGAAAGGGGAATTGATTGGGTTTGACCCGACTTTGGCAAAAGCCTTGGATCGCAGTGTGCGGAAAATGGAATACCAGCTCGCAAAAATGGAACGCAAAATCGCACGGGAAACCTTGGCGCGAGATCAAAAAGCAGTGCACGACACGGAATCCCTTTACAATCTTGTGTTTCCGCACCGCCGCTTACAGGAGCGTTTTTATTCCATTCTTCCGTTCTTGGCGCGTCATGGCTTCGGTTTGGTAGACGAGATTTACGAACAGGTTCACCTGGACTGCCCTGACCACCAATTGCTGGTAGCCTGAGAGATCGGCCTCCCCAGGAGGTGTTTTCCATGAAACCCAACTCCGTTAAGCAGGCGCTCCAACAAGGAAAGATCCAACTTGGCACCAGCTTGTGGCAACTGCGGTCTCCTGAGATTGCGCGCATCTACGCTGCTGCCGGTTTTCATTGGACCTATATCGACATGGAGCATGGCGGGTTTGGCATAGAAACCACGCAGGATATCTGCCGTGTGGCCAACCTTGCCGGTCTTTGCCCCATCGTGCGGGTTGGGGATCTTCACTACACTCTGGTGGCCCGCGCACTGGATTGCGGTGCGCAGGGTGTTCTTTTTCCTCGCGTGGAATCGCCTGAAATGTTAGCCGCTGCTATCCAATGGACAAAGTTTCCGCCCGAAGGGGTACGTGGTTTTGGTCTCAGCGCAGCTCAGGTCAATTACGAATCGCTTACGGTTCCTGAAATCATTGCCGAAGTAAACCGGAACACCATGGTCGTGATACAGATTGAAACAGAGTATGCTGTGGAGCGTCGGGAAGAGTTGCTGGCGGTGCCCGGCATTGATGCTGTCATGATCGGTCCGGCGGATTTATCTGTTTCTTTGGGAGTGCCTGGGGAGTTTGGCCATCCTAAGCTCATCAGCGCGATGGAAGCGGTACGTGATACCTGTTTGCGCCGTGGCATCGCGCCCGGTACGCAAACTCGCTCGCTGGAGCAGGCGAAGTTCTGGAAAGACAATGGCATGACCTTTCTCAGTTGCGGCAATGAAGTCTCTATGATGCTTCATCGCGCCACAGAAATTGCTACTTTACTACTGAAATGAAGTCCGCCCTTCTTGCTCTCTTTTTTGCAGCAACTGCGGGAATCTCCCCAGAACAGCAAACTGTTCTCAACCGGATTACCCCGGCAGACCTGCGCGGCAATCTCTCGTTTCTTTCTTCCGACCTTCTGGAAGGCCGGGATACACCTTCCCGTGGCTTGGACATTGCGGCGGAGTTCATTGCCTCTGAGTTTCGTCGAGCCGGGTTGGAACCGATTACCAAAGATAGCTACTTCCAGCAAGCAGATTACGTGGAAATCACGCCGGATCTGGAAAGCTTTGAGTTAACAGTGAGCGATGGCGAAAAAACAACGCATCTCACCAAAGACGTGAGTGTGCGCAATGTCGCGGCTGCTGACCTGAAAGAAGCGTCCCTCTACCAAGTGAAAAGCAGCAGCGGCATTCCAGATCTTTCCGGTAAAGCAGCAGTGCTCTCCGTACCGAGTTTTCGTGGGGAGGGCAGCCGTGAAAATCTCGAAGCTTACCAGAATCATTTAAAAGCGGCGAGGGAAAAGAACCCTGCTGCCATTTTCCTCATTCCGGAAGGAAGTTCGCGGCAGATGGGCAGTCCGGGTGGGCGTTTGCTGGAAGCTGCATCGGTCGCGAAAGAGCCTGCAGCGCCTACTCTTACGATTCGTGACCAGGAAACAGCCAAGCTGCTGGAAGCCGGAAAAGCACATATCACTCTCCACTTGAAAGCAGCGACACAGAAACCGGTGCAACTTCGGAATGTCGCCGGGTTGTTACGCGGCTCTGATCCCGCTTTGGCGGAGACCTACGTTCTGGTAACCGCCCACTATGATCACATTGGGCTTACTTCCCGGGGAAAAGATCACATCAACAACGGGGCAAATGACGATGGCAGCGGCACTGTTTCCGTGACGGAACTAGCGAACGCGTTTTCTGGAATGAAAACGCACCCGCGCCGCAGCATTCTTTTTATGACCTTCTTCGGGGAGGAAAAAGGATTGTTCGGCTCCCGCTATTACGCGTCTCATCCTTTGTTTCCGCTAAAGCAAACCGTGGCACAGATCAATCTGGAGCAGCTGGGCCGCACGGATGATAACGATGGTCCGCAGGTCGCCACAGCAACCTTTACCGGATTTCACTTTTCTGACATTCCCACTACCTTTGAACAAGCAGGCAAAGCCACGGGCATCAAGGTTTACAACAGCCCGGCCAACGGGGATGATTTCTTTTCTCGCAGCGACAATCAATCCTTGGCGGATGCAGGCATTCCCGCCCATACCTTGGCTGTTGCTTTCGAATTTCCCGATTACCATGCTCCTGGCGATGAGTGGCAGAAGATCGATTACGACAATATGGCTAAGGTAGATCGCATGATTGCTCTTGGCTTAATGGAAATCGCCAACAGGACTGATCCGCCGAAATGGAACGAAAAGAACGGAAAAACAGAGAAATACGTCGAGGCGTGGCGACACTTACATAGTAATTAATGAATGCCGCTATCCCGTACGCTCTTCCTTTTCTCGTATTTATTGTTCTCTTAGGGACGAAACAGCTTTTCCCGGTTCCGCCTTGGCTGACGTTTCTCGTCACCATGGCAGTAATTATCAGCGTTTCCCGGCGGCCATTACGTTTTCGTCTGGTGCAACCGCTTGGGAGCATTTTGGTCGGCATTGCTGTTTTCTTTCTCTGGGTGGGCCCGGATTACTTCTTTCCCGGCTACCATAATTTCTGGTTATTCTCGAATGGCGTCATGGGCCATCCCACTGCTTCCACGGCCCCCGCGCAGCGCTCGGATATTCTATGGCTTACGTTTCGCATCCTGATCAGCGTGATTGCAGTCCCCATTCTGGAAGAGCTCTTTTGGCGCGGCTGGTTGATGCGCTGGCTCATCAATCCCGATTTTGAGCGTGTACCCTTAGGCACCTATGACGCAAAAGCATTCTGGATTGTAGCTGTGCTGTTTGCCTCTGAGCATGGCTCCTTTTGGGATGTGGGTTTGGTGACCGGCATCATTTTCAACTGGTGGATGATTCGTACTCGCAGTTTGTGGGATTGCATTCTGATGCATGCCGTCACGAACGGCATTCTGGCGTGGTACGTACTTCGCTACGATCAGTGGGCATACTGGCTGTAGTAAAATATACATAGCGCAACGCAAACCGTTGTCCGCCAAACCTCTTCTCACGAACTCAGCATCATGATTCAACTCTCAGGGGCCGGAAAACGTTTTGGCCCGAAAGTTCTTTACAAGGACTTGACTGGCTTATTGGCCCCAAGGAAAAAGTCGGCATTGTCGGCGGAAACGGCACCGGAAAATCCACCCTACTGAAAGTCCTGGCAGGGATCGAAAGCCTGGATTACGGTTCCGTAAACCGCACCAAAGGCGTAACCACGGGCTACCTTCCGCAGGATGGTCTGGCCCTTTCTGGCCGTTCCGTTTTTGACGAGTGCCTGAGCGTTTATGACGAGTTAAAGGCCATGGAGGTCGAGCAGGAAGAGCTAACGCATAAACTCTCCACCCTTGACCCGAACAGTCCCGAATACACAGACGTGGCCGACCGCTTCCACCATATTCAGAATGAGTTCGTAGCACGTGATGGTTACAACATCGAAGTCCAAAGTAGGCGAGGTTCTCACCGGCTTGGGATTCATCGCGGACGATTGGGACCGACGCACGGAAGAATTTTCCGGCGGCTGGCAGATGCGCATTTCTCTAGCTAAACTGCTGCTCCAGCAGCCGAACCTCCTGCTGCTGGACGAGCCCACGAACCACCTGGATATCGAGGCGCGAGACTGGCTCGAAGCAGTATCTGAACGATTATCCGCACGCCTTCATTCTGATTTCGCACGACCGCTATTTCCTGGATGTCACAGTGAAGAAGGTGGTGGAAGTCTGGAACAAAAAGGTGCACTTCTTCTCGGGCAATTACTCGAAGTATCGAAGTGCTGAAAGTGGAACGCCGAGCGCAACTGGAAGCGGCCTTCAAGAATCAGCGCGACAAGGTCGAGCAGCTCGAAGCTTTCATCAACAAGTTCCGCTACACCGCCACCAAAGCCAAGCAGGTGCAGAGCCGCATCAAGGAATTGGAAAAAATCGAGCAGATCGAAATCCCGCCGGACGAGAAGACCATCCATTTCCGCTTCCCGCAGCCTAAGCAAAGCGGCCGCATCGTCGCGGAATTTAAGAATGTTTCGAAGTCTTATGGCTCGAAGCACGTGCTTGGGGAACGCCAGTTTTATGATTGAGCGCGGCGACCGCATTGCGCTGGTGGGGTCAATGGCGCTGGAAAATCCACGCTGATCAAAATGCTGGCCGGCGCGGAACCGCTGACTTCGGGCGAGTTCACGCTGGGCCACAATGTGAGCCGTCGATTACTTTGCACAGGATCAGTACAAGGAACTGGACGCTGACGGCGAAATTCTGGACGATCTGGGCAGAGTCGCGCCGCGCGCGACGCAAACCGAACTGCGCAGCTTGCTGGGCTGTTTCCTGTTTACCGAAGACGACGTGTTTAAGCGCATCGGCGTGCTTTCCGGCGGTGAGCGCAACCGTTATGCGCTGGCCCGCATGCTGCATGATGCCCGGCAATTTCCTGCTGCTGGACGAGCCCACGAACCACTTGGATATGCGCTCGAAGGACGTGCTGCTGGAAGCGTTGCGGACGTTTACCGGCACTGTCGTGTTCGTTTCGCACGATCGCTACTTCCTGGACAAGTGGCGACGCGCGTGTTCGAAGTGGGCGACGGCGAGGTGCGGTTTTCCCGGGCAACTACGAAGATTATATCTGGCGCAAAACAGCGGATGCCGATACGCTGGCCGGCAAAGTTTCCCTGAATGGGCATATTCCGGCTCCAGTAGTAGCGGCTCCGCCACCACCTTCGCCTCCTGCGCCCAAACCAGCAGTTCCTCGCTTAAATCCGATTAAACTTCAGGCCATCAAGGACCGTCATCAGGCAATCGAAGAGCGCGTAGCCTCCCTGGAAGACGAAATCGCACGGCATGAGCAGGAATTGTCGCAATTCAAGAGCGTGGAAGAAACCATGCGCCTGAATCAATTAGTGGAGACCCGCCGTACTGACCTTCAAAACCTGATGACGGAATGGGAAGAAGTAGCGGAATTGATTGAAGCGCATAGCTAAGAACTATTTCGTCCTGTTTCTGCATCGAATACTATAGGAGACGCGATGCTCATTCGAAAACCCGGCGATATCCTTTCTCGGAAGTCACCCCCCGGCAGGTTTACGCCAATCGGCGTGAATTCTTAACTGGCTTGGCGGCTGCAGGGGCTGGTCTGGTTGGCAGCAACGGTCAGGCTTTGGCGGCGACCAAACTGAACGCAGCCAAAAGCCCATTGAGTATCGATGAAAAGGTGACGCCCATGAATGATGTCACCCACTACAACAACTATTACGAGTTCGGAACCGCTAAGGACCAGCCGGCGCAGTTGGCGCAGAAACTGAAAATTTCGCCCTGGACTGTTTCGGTGGAAGGTGCCGTCGCGAAACCCCGTAAGTATGACCTTGCCGAACTGATGAAAATCGCTCCGCTGGAAGAGCGTATCTACCGTCATCGTTGCGTCGAGCGCTGGTCAATTGTGGTGCCCTGGATCGGCTTCCCTTTGCAAACTGATTGAACAAGTCCAGCCCACACAAAGCGAAATATGTTGCGTTTCAAAGGCGTATGACAGCAAGATCATGCTCAGTTTCAGGCGGGTATCTCATTCCCTTATGTGGAAGGCTTGCGGATGGATGAGGCCATGCACCCGCTTCATCCTGTGCTTTGGCATGTATGGCGAGACGCTGCCGAATCAGGATGGCGCCCCGGTGCGTCTCGTAGTGCCTTGGAAGTATGGCTATAAGAGCATCAAGTCGCTCGTGAAGATCAGATTTGTGGGCAGCGAGCCGCCTACTACCTGGAACCATCCGCGCCTAACGAATATGGCTTCTACTCCAACGTGAATCCCAATGTGGACCACCCTCGCTGGAGCCAGCGCAACGAACGTCGTTTAGGCGACTTTCTTATGCGTGAAACACTCATCTACAACGGTTATGGCGATCAGGTCGCGAAACTCTACACCGGAATGGACCTGAAAAAGTATCACTAGCCCTGCATGAAACCCTTGGTCTTCGTGCTCTGCCTGCTTCCGGTTCCCTTAGCGGCTTGGGGAGTCTGGAAGCAGGATGTGGGACCCAATCCCGTGGAGTATATTACTCACCTGACAGGAGATTGGACGCTGCGTTTTCTGTTGCTGACACTCCTGATTACCCCGCTTCGATTCCTGACCAATAATCAGAAGCTCATCCGCTTTCGCCGCATGCTTGGGCTGTTTGCTTTTTTCTATGGCTGCCTTCACTTCACGACATACCTTTGGCTGGACAAAGTATTTGATTGGAGTGAAATCGGCAAGGACATTTATAAGCGTCCTTTTATCACGGCAGGTTTTCTCAGTTTCCTTCTGATGGTTCCTTTAGCTTTGACCTCTACGAAAGGCTGGATCAAAAGGCTAGGAGGAAAACGATGGCAGCTTCTGCACCGGGCAGTTTACTTCAGCGCCATCGCCGGAGTGGTGCATTATTATTGGCTGGTAAAGTCGGATATCCGATTACCAGCCTTATACGGAACAATTTTAGCGATTCTGTTATTTTTCCGGCTCTGGAAGCAGCGACAAACGCCTATTCCTGCAAGGGCATAGCATCGCTGTCACGCCAAGCGCTGATTTTTAAGCGACGGCACACCCAGCATAACTGCTCTGCCAGGTCTGAGCGGCTTTCTGAGCCACAAACAATGCAAGGAACCTGAGTGGGAACTTTTCCGGAATCCTGCTGGGCCACGACCGGCTCTGAGGTCACTTCCGAAACCGATGTTTCTTCCCCTTCTGGTCTCGCCTTGGCTTTGCGCTTCATACAGTAACCACTATGACACAAATCGTCTAAGCGGCTTCCCGAACAAGTAGTACGATTCCAGCATCCAATGGGGAAGCACAGCGGGAACACTTTTGCCCAGGAATCACATACGGCTTTTTCTTTACCATTCGTACTTCACCGGCAACTGTGTGCGTGCAAATAGGGCAATACACTTTTCCGGCGTAAGCTCGTTCTGTTTCGTTCTGCATTTCTTTTCCTACCAAAACAGACGCCCTAGCAAGTGCAAAAGGTTCTGGTGAAGCAAAAAATTTCTATCGAGCCGTCAATCTGCGAACAGATGGTACTGGGGAACCATTCCACCGATATTCATAATGGCCACCTTGCCGTACATTGGATACCAGCCGTGGACGAAAACAGCAGATACATTCGCCTCCAGGATGACGCACACTGCGGTAAATTACGCCATTTGCTCCTTCAGCAGCCAGCATGGCTGCCAGTTTTTGCGAAGCCATATAGCTATCCGGCGAGTGGCATTCCTCAAATCCATTGCGCAAGTCCGCAAAGGGGCCACGAAAGTCCGCCAGGTAAGCTCGTTCCTGCACAAACGTATCCCATACGCCTATCTCCGCCAGTTCCGCCGTCCGATGGTAGATCACTTCGGCATGCGCCGTGTCCAGAGTGCAACCGGCGTACCATGCTCCTCGTTCTGAACCATTGAAGCGTCCGCCGTGGGGCCGAGGATGGCAAAAAGCGGCCATGATCACGCTGGACATCGGTTTTCCGATGGTCCATTCCTGTTTCGGCACACGGTGAAGAATGCCAAGCTCCGTGGAAATGCGATCGTTTGTCCAGGATTCCAGTTCAATCACAGCTTCCAGGTCTTCTGGCGCGGCAATCCGATCCAGAATGCCGACAGAAGGGTAACGGCTAGGAATCAGCCGGTAACTGCCTCGGACATGTAATGTGCTGAAAGGCGGATTTTCTTCAACCACGGCGTGCGTCCAAAAGTCTTCTGACTTGCAACAACCCATCTATGCCGCTTTCCGCTAGAAAGTGAATCGCGGGTTTTCCCCCAAACAACGGATTGGTGTTGGGAAGCCTGATCCATCCATCTGCCAAATGGGGATCGGGATAAAGAATGTGAAGCGCTTTGTATATGCCAAGCACCAGGGAAATGCGAATCAGCATGTCATAGGAAAGCGTTCCCGCCTGGCCTGCCTTGTATTTATGAAAAGTGGAAACCGGCGGCCAGCCCAGCAAGCAACGTTGTTCCTGCACACTGAGTTGCCAGGCAGAAGCAATCTGAAAAAAGGAGCGCAACGCAGGGGCCGTTAAGCGTTGCCGTACCGCAGGATCTTGCCGCTGATCTGCCGAAACGGGAGGCGGTGTGGGAGCAATTGGAAGAGCACGAGCCATACTCTACATCTGGAGTATACACTCCAAATGTAGAGTGCACAAAGAAAATCCTTGTGAAAGGCAAAAGAATCGGCGGGTTGACGCCATGCACCGCGTCAGTCACCATGAGTTCAGATGACGCAAGCACCGCCACAGACCATTCAACTTGAGAAAACCACAGAATATCGGGAAGGCTACGCCAACAGCGTGCAGATACGGGTAAATCTCTGGGATTTCTTTCTCCTGTTTGGCGTGGTGAATCAAACCGCCCCGGATCGCGTAAGTATCCAGAATTTTCAAGGTGTGTATGTCAGCCCGCAGCAGGCGAAAGCATTGCTGAACGTGCTCCAGCAGAACGTAAGCCAATATGAATCCGCTTTTGGGGAAATCAAGCTGGAACCCCAGAGTGGCGGCGAGGGACTGGTTCAGTAAAGGGTGGCCGCCGAGCGGATTGTAGTCATTGACGTAGCCCGGCGGATCCGCCCGGGGTCCTACCTATTTTTTTTTGCACTGATTGCGGCTGTTGTGTTTTGCACGCACCTGCCGCTTTTGGAACTTCCTTTTTACTGGGATGAGCTAGGGCAGTTTGTGCCCGCCTCCCTGGATTTGTTTCACCATGGCGCGTGGATACCCCAGACCACGCTGCCGAACATCCATCCTCCTGGTGTGATGGCGTATCTGGCTGCGTTCTGGTCAGTCACCGGATATTCCATTGCAGCCACTCGCTGCGCCATGCTTTTGTTGGCCTCTGTGGGCGCGTTTCTGACCTTTCTGCTAGCTATCCGGCTAGGGCGCGAATCATCGGGCTTTCCAGCTTTTACTGCGCTGCTGTTCTTGTGCCTTTCCCCCCTGTTTGTAGCGCAAGCCATGTTGGCTCAGTTGGACATGCCTGCCATGGTGTTGACTACGTTAAGCTTGCTGCTTTTTCTCCAGAACCGAATCAAGAGCGCGGCGCTTGCCTCCGTGATGCTGGTGATGGTGAAAGAAACCGGAATCGTTGCGCCCATGGTATTCGGAGCTTGGCTCTTATGGGAAAAGAGAGGGCGCGAGGCACTTCTGTTCGCTGCTCCCCTTCTGCCGCTCGGGGTGTGGTTGGTGGTGCTTCATCGCGCCACTGGATATTGGACGGGAAACGCTCCTTTTGCCGCTTACAACGCGGTGTACCTGCTTCACCCTGTCCGGTTTGCCTTAGCAATTCTCAGGCGGTTGTATTATCTGTTTCTCGGCACCGGGCACTGGATTGGCACACTGGCACTCGTATGGACGTGGCGGCATACCCGGATCTTTCAAAATCGCGAATGGAAAATTGTTCTTCTGTTTGCCGGTGCCCACACATTGCTGATCAGCTTGTTTGGGGGAGCCGTGCTGGAGCGTTACCTGATGCCGCTTCTCCCCATCTTGTATATTGCATTTGCAGTGGCACTCGCCACGTTATCCCTTCGCCGCCGGTTAATTGGGACCTTTCTGTTATTTCCCTTGCTGCTTCTCGCGAATTTTGTCAATCCGCCCTACCCTTACCCATGGGAAAACAATCTGGGATTTGTGACCACGGTTACCCTGCATCAACGGGCAACGGACTTTGTGGAAAATACATACCCAGGCGGCACCATTGCCAGTGTATTCCCCCTTACAGGAGCGCTTCGCCGCCCCGAGTTCGGCTATGTGTCACAATCCATGAAAGTGCGTGAAATCGAGGATTTTCAGCCAGCCCATCTGCTGCCTTTGAACGAAAATCCGCCCGATGCGCTGATCGTGTATTCCACCATGTGGGACCCGCTTCACCTGCTGGAGAACAAAAAAATCGCCGATTGGCTTCACCGATATTACGGCTATGAGCCGCAGGCGACTCGCGAACAGATGGAGAAAATGCTTCACCTGCGCCTGGTGGCGCATTGGGGTTCGCGTGGGCAATGGGCAGAAGTTTTTGATTGGGGTACGCCGCGCTCCCACGCCATTACCGTGGAACTACTTCCGGGCACCAAACGCAGCGAAGCAGGAGTTCTTATGGAGAATGTCGATTTCCCGAAATCCCGCCTCACGCAGTAATTCGCACTGAAACAAAACCGGGCTCGGCGAGTCTTCCTGCTCGATATAGCGAAACACATGGTCGCGGTACTCTTCGCCTTTAAAAGCCGCTAGGTATTCGCCATAGCGTTTCCACATCACACTCTGCACAGCGAGTATTTCATGCGAAACAAGATCGCTGATCCATAAGGAACCGCCGGGCCGCAGGGCCGCGAACAATTTCCCGAAGACCAGACGCCACTCCCCTTCCGTTCGGAGATGATGGAGCACCGCAGCCGCTGTGATCAAATCAAATGCGTCATGGCCCAAGTCCACTTCGCGCACATCCCCTTGCAAAGTATGCACCGTGCCGGTTGTGGCCGCGCTCACGCGCTCCCCGGCGCGCTGGAGCATGGGCGCGCTGAGATCCAAAAGCGTGCAATCGAGATGAGGAACGCGCTGCAGCATCTTCAAGGTGAAGTTCCCTGCCCCGCAGCCGATATCGAGCATAGCGTGGGCATTCGGTGTCGCTTCTTTGGCAGCAGCAGAAATCAAATCCAATACCAGAGCGGCATCCATGGTGGCAGTCTGGCCGGTTTCTAAGTTGGAGAAGCGCTCCACATCCGCATCAAAGCGTCGGCGTATCTCCTCGGCAGAAGATTTAGAAGTCATGCTTCTTTCAGTGTAATGAGGAGATTGCCTCCATGATCTTTACGGCCTGTCCAGTTGCGTGGAATCAGCGTAGTGGAGCCATAATCCAGCACCAGCGCTGGTCCGGATACTGTGCCATGAATCGCGTGAAAAGCATAGACCGGCACGTGGAGCCAACCACCGTTCACATTCACACGCGATTCGCTCACTAGTAAGGTGTGTTGCTCCACAGCACCGGATGGGGAGAACACCGGCTTGGTTTCCACGATCACGGCACGCACGCGAACATTTACAATCTCCGTCGGTCGATGGGAGTCGGCGTATCCATATACACGTCCGTGTGCTTCATGGAAAGCAGCAACAGGAGCCTCAGGATTCCAAGGAACCGTCAACTCATAGCTTTGTCCGGCATAGCGGAAATCAGCAAAGCGATGGAGCGCGGCACCGGGCATTTCCTTCCGGGCACGCTGTTCCAGAAGGGCAAAGCGTGCTTCCACGTCGGAAGCGCCGAGAGCGGCTGCGGAATAATCACGCGTCCTGTCTGCCAGCAGCATCCCAAGCGCGGAAAGCGCTCCTGCATAACGGGGAATCAGCACGGTCTGAATGCCTAACTCTTCCGCCATTTCGCAGGCATGCAAACCGCCGCAGCCGCCAAACGCCACTAAAGGAAAATCACGCGGATCTTGCCCGCGCTCCACGGATACCACGCGTATGGCCCGTTCCATGTTGGCATTCGCAATCCGAATGATTCCCAATGCTGCCTTGACGCGAGTGGTTCCCATGCGGGTTGCAATCTGGTCTACCGCCTGTTCCGCACGTTCCGGATAGATCTGCATGGCACCTCCTAGAAACTGTTTGGCGGAGATGCGGCCCAGCACTACATGGGCGTCAGTGACGGTGGCTCGCACACCGGTTCCATAGCAGGCAGGACCGGGATCGGCTCCCGCGCTTTCCGGCCCCACCAACAAGCGGCTTCCTTCATCCACATGCGCCAAGGAACCTCCGCCTGCTCCCACTGTGTGGATGTCCAGCATGGGAATGCGTACTGGCATTCCGTCAATGGTGGCTTCCGTGGTGAGTTGCGTATCCCGGCTCACAAGGCTGACATCCGTGGAAGTGCCGCCCATATCAAATGTAAGAGCTTGGGAAAAACCGCTCGCTTTCGCCATGGCGGACGCGCCTACAATGCCGCCAGCCGGACCGGACAACACTGTGCGTACAGCATGGCGACGCGCTTCGCTGGCCTGGAGAAAGCCGCCGCTAGACTGCATAATCGCAACAGGAAACGGACAGCCCCGTTCCAGTTCGCCCAAATAAGAATCCATCAGCGGCCCCACATAGGCATTGATGGCGGTGGTGGAAGCTCGTTCAAATTCCCGGAATTCCGGAGAGATGTCATGGGAAGCCGAGCAATACGCAAGTCCATCCAAGGCTTGCAAAATGGCCTGCTCGTGAGCCGGATTTTCATAGGCGTGCAGCAGGCAGATGGCAACTGACTTCACACCAGCCTCTTGCAGTGCTCCCCGCAACTTTGCTAGATCTTCAGCCGAAGGAGAAAGGGCCGCTGTGCCATCAAAGTACACGCGTTCTTTCACGCCAAAACAAAGATCAGCGGGAACCAGCAAGCGTGGAAGCGGATGCTGCAAGTTGTACAACTGCGGGCGGTATTGGCGACCAATCTGCAAAATGTCTTCAAAACCAGCGGTGGTGACAAACGCTGTTTTGACTCCCTTGCGCTCCAGCAAAGCATTGGTGGCAACAGTGGAGCCATGCACTACATCGGCTTGGGTAATCCCTTGTGAGGATTGTTGATTCCCTGGAGAATGACCTGTGCCGGATTGGCAGGAGAAGAGCGGATTTTGAATGTTTCCAATCGGCCATCGTCATGGAGAACAATAAAGTCCGTAAATGTACCACCCGAATCAATTCCAATCCGCACACTATATTGTGGAATAGACCATTTAATCCCGCGGAATGGTATGATCTTCCAGCGGTCCCTGTCGCTCGCGACAAAGGGTCGGGTTCGCAGCAAAAAGAGAGGCGACTCACCCGGACTGGGGTAATTCTCTTGTTGGACCTGACATTATTTCGCGTTGTTTTCGTTGTCGCCGTTAGCGCAAGCGCTTATTTTCTCCGTCCTCTGGATACTTCGCCGATTTCTGCCGCTATCTGCGGGGGTGTGCTTGGGGTATTCATTATTCTGATCCAAAAGAGACTGGAGCGCATCACACTGAAGCGTTTGATCGGGGCGGCTTTAGGATCTCTGATTGGAATTTCCAGTGCGGTTCTGATGTCCGTTGTGTTAGCGCGGGCGAATTCGAACAATTCCACCACATTCCGTTTTTTTGAAGTAGCGCTTCTGCTCTGGTTGACCTATCTGGGCAGCACTGTAGGGGCGGCTAAAGGCGAAATGCTGAATCTTTCGGCTTTAGGCGGCGTATTTGGCGGGGAAGGCGGTCCCAAGAAGACTTTTAAGATTTTGGACACCAGCGTAGTGATTGATGGCCGGATAGCCGATATCGCAGAAACCGGCTTTCTGGATGGCGTATTGGTGATTCCCCAGTTTGTGCTGCGTGAACTGCAGTTGGTAGCGGATTCCGCAGACTCCATGAAACGCAACCGAGGCCGGCGCGGGCTGGATGTGCTGCAGCGCTTGCAAAAAATGTCCAACCTGAATATTCAGATTGTGGAAGAGGATTTTCCGCAAGTCCGTGACGTGGACATGAAATTAATCGAGCTTGCCAAAATCTATAACTGCAAAATCGTCACAAATGATTTCAATTTAAATAAAGTGGCGCAGGTTCGCGGCGTGGAAGTGCTGAATATTAATGAATTGGCGAATTCCCTGAAGCCCATTGTGCTTCCCGGCGAACTGATGCGGGTATTTATCTTGAAAGAAGGCAAGGAATACAACCAGGGCGTGGCATACCTGGATGACGGTACCATGGTGGTAGTCGACAATGCGAAGAAGATGATCGCAAAAACTGTTGATGTTTCGGTCACCAGCGTGCTGCAGACTACAGCAGGAAAGATGATCTTCGGTAAGTATGACGAGCGCCACCAGAACCCCCAGGAACGGCCCGCTCCCCGTGAAGTGCTGGGGAACGGCTACGCTCGGGAAAACGGTGCTCGGGACGGTGTCCACCGCGAAAGTGCACAAATCCGAAAGGAACATCCGGCAGGCGAAGTCTAGCCTTTTTTCCGCTCAGGCATTTGTTCCAGGCATAAATCTATGAAAGTTGCAGTGATTCTCCCTGCCGCGGGATTAGGAACCCGCATGGTGCGAGGAGCAGGTTCTGACCCCACAGGCACCAGCCGAAAGCAATTTATGCTTTTGGACGGTTCCCCCATTCTGGTGCATACCGTGCGTAAGTTCGCTTCCTGCCAGGAAGTGAATGAAATCGTTGTGGCCTTGCGGCGAGATGATCTCCAGTGGGTCCATGACCTGCTCACCCAAGAGCGTTTCCCTGTTCCCGTCAAAGTGGTGGAAGGGGGAAACAGCAGGCAGGAATCCGTGGAAAATGCGTTTACCGCTTTGGAATCCGGCACGGAACTGGTGGCTGTGCATGACGCAGTACGGCCTTTCATTGATCTGGAAACCATTCATCGCGTGCTAGGGGAAGCAGCGGAAACTGGCGCGGCCATTGTAGGGATTGTTCCCGTGGATACGGTAAAGCAAGTCAGCGGTGCGCAGGCCGGCGGCGCAAAAATCCGTGCCACTATTTCCCGGGAACGGCTGGTTCTGGCGCAAACACCACAGGTTTTCCGTTATGAACTGCTGCAGCGCGCATTCACCACGGCTCGCGTAGATGGTTTCAACGGTACGGATGAGTCAAGTTTAGTGGAGCGATTAGAACAGGTGGAAGTCCACGTCGTGCTGGGCAGCGAACGCAATATCAAAATTACGCGTCCGGGTGATATGGAGTTAGCGCGTCTGTTTTTGGAACAGGAGCGCCGGAATACTCCGCCCGTATTTCCCCTACCGGTGCAGCAAGTCTCTTGAGCGGTTTTCGTATTGGTCTAGGTTGGGATTCGCACCGCATTGCGCCGAACCGCCCCTTGATTCTGGGTGGCGTGACCATTCCAGCAGAGTTCGGCTTGGATGGGCATTCCGATGCAGACATTCTTAGCCATGCCATCACAGACGCGCTGTTGGGAGCTTTAGCCTTAGGCGATATCGGGATGCACTTTCCCGATACAGATCCGCGTTGGAAAGGCGCTGACAGTCTTCAATTCTTGCGCCATGCCTGCGAGTTGGTCAAGCAAGCTGGCTGGACCATTGCCAATATCGACTCCACGGTGATTCTGGAGCGGCCTAAGCTGAAAGACTTCCGGCTTCTCATCCGGCAAACGCTGGCAGACGCTATGCAGTTAGAAGTCAGCCAGGTTTCCGTGAAATTCAAAACGGCGGAAAAGGTCGGCCCGGTAGGGGAAGGTCGCTCCGCTGAAGCCCAAGCAATCGCCTTGCTGCTTCAGATATAGCGAAATCTCCTGCGGGCACTGCCTGAAGCAAGCGCTTAAACGGGAATCAGCACTGTAGATAATTTCACTTATTGCAAGTAACATTTGATGATTAAGAATCACCATATCCTGGGAAATGGATATAATCCCATGATGCGCAAAACACAAGGCGCGATCCGAATCCCTTTCCTCTCTTTATTACTTGCACTTCTTATCGGCTTACTCTTGGGATTCTCCCCTCTTTCCGTGGCGCAGGACGCAAGCTGGCGTGCCAAAAATGATCGAGGCAACCGGTACGAAGGAATTATGGATGTCCCGAACGGCAAACGCGATTATGAGATATTAGCACTCTTTGGGGACAGAACCATGGACACCAATAGTCCCGATAATCAATTGCACCTCATGTTTTATGTGCCTCCCCATACAGAGGTAGCCTCCATCTCGGGAAAGGAGCTTCATGCTGACACGCAATACCTAGTGCTGTTTAAGGAAGATCGGCTTCAGCCCTTGGGGCAGCAATGGTTCGCTGTCAGCGAGTGGCCTTTGGAATTGGGCATCAAGCGATACCACGTAGAGTTAAAAAATCTAGGTATCCTGGTCCGCCTGAAAAACGATGCCATGCCCGGGCAAATTACTCCAGCTTTCCTTTACTCATCCTCCAAGCCGGAAAAAATAAGAAACTACAGCCTATATTTCGTGGTCCATAAGCCTCTCCGAGACTTCACTTGCATAGTTTCGGAAAACGCCTTCCAGGAAAAATGCAAAATAGAAGGCTCCAAACCACCTAAGGTGGAAGTTTCAGAGCCCGTCAACGTAACTTTTGCCGCGAACCAGTTGAAGGAAGGCGAGGTCACCATTCAACTCGAAGGGTCCGTTCGCAATTCCGCAAATGACAAATTCTTGGCTGCCGTCCACTTTTATCATCACGATCTTCCACGGTAAATGGCCAAATTACAAACCTTGCGAAAGCAGCGCCCGAAAGGTTTTTATATAGTGGTGGCTCTGCTGGGGGCCATGCCGCTGCTATGTTTCCTTCTGCTGCTAGTCACTGTGTTTTTCCTTTTCAAGGTAATCGACCACTTCGAATCTACTCCCTTTGCCGCCGAGGTGCAGACCACGCATCTCAGTTTCGTAGCTGCCAATCCTGCTGTGGAAGAGGCCAGTAACAATGCCGGGCTTTTCGCTCCGTCCGGTCTTTTGAACGTGCAAGTTGACGGATGCGGTTCTATACGGCCACTCGGTGATAACAACACCCAAAACCAGTGCAACGATGGCTATTCCCGTTTGGAGAAGGTGAAACTCGATACGCTGCTTTTTGGTCCTGGCTCGCGGGTGGAGATCACTGTTGAATCTGGAATGGTCAAAATTTTTTTGACGGAGCGAGGGGACGCAAAATCAATCCGTGTGGTACTAAATAAGCTGGAAGGCAAGCGGTCGCAATGGCTGGTCTTGCCCGCGCATTCCACCTTAACGCTCAGGATTACGGAAGCAGATAAAGAGACCCTGCCAGGGGAAAACAACATTCCTTTAGCTGAGAACTCCGCCGCTTATTTTGAGACAGGAAGCGAGTCCGCTCTGGTCGGGGAAAAAAATACTTTAACCATTGCCCGGCTCGGAAAAAACATCAAGCTGAAAGACAGCAGGCTCCAATTGCAGAATCTTCATTCCGCCCGGATTCGAAGCATCGCATGGATACGGTCTCAAAACGCGATCACTTCCTTGAAAACCGTCATCACAGGCCATTCCGATAGAATTCAACTCTATAGCCAATACAGCGATGAGCCTTCCAATGAAGCCCTTAACTCCTTTGATTATTACAGCAAGGGCAGGCATGGCCGTTTTCTGCTTGCTATAGGGGTCTTTATAACTGGGTCGGTCACCATAGTTCTTTCTTTATTGACCTTTCTTACCGGTTTCGCGGTCTCCGCCAACGCCATTCCGGAATTCTTAGAAAAGTTTTCTTCGAGAGAATACAAAGTTTAAGGATTGATCATGTTGCGCTACCTTCTGCTCCTCTTGCTTCCCAGTTTATGCTTTGGTCAATCTCCCAATTTTGAAGTTTTGGACAGAAACATCGTCCAGGTGCGCGCACATCGTGACCATCCTACTGAGCAACAAGATCCAGACGAAACTGGCACCGGTTTTGTTGTTTCCCTGGGTGGCGGTGTTCTACGAATACTTACTGCGTCGCATGTAGTCAGAGACGCTACCAAAGTGGATGTAACTTTTAGCTCCGACAAAGTTACCAGCGTGCCCGTTCGAGTGCTGCCGCAGATGAGCGATGCCCTCGACGTTGCCGTTTTGGAATTGCGCTTAGCTCCAGGGATTCGAATTCCCCCGCAACTGATGATCCTGCCGTGGGTACCGAAAGATGGAATGCACGTTTCAGAGCACCTCTGGACCGTAAACGGAAGCTGGGAGCCGGTTCCAAACACGATCATTCGGCTTGACCACGAAGGAAACCCGCAACTCTTTGAATATACGGAGGTTTCAGTGGGAGAAGGCTATTCGGGCGCTCCTGTTTTCAACGACAAAGGCTTGTTAATGGGGATTCACGTGAAGAAAGCCGCGCGCGGCGGCTATAAATTGTCGGTGGCCGTTAAAATTGATGCCGCGCTGGAAACCTTGGAAGCCCTTGGGTACTCGCGCAGTTCTTTCGTCGGTCTTACTGAGGCAGTTCGTCGGCCCAATCCGAACCCAACAACTAACCCGAATCAAGCAACTAATCCGAAACCAGCGGCACCGGCTCCCCAAAATACCGCGCCGCCAAAGCCTGTCTTATGGCGCAATCTCACTAACAATCAGCTTTATCAAATCCGCGTCAACGCAGGACATCTGTATATCTCGCAGCAGGATGGAAAAGTTGTTGCCGATCTCGGTTTTGGCAAGAATAAGAACGGCGTTGAACTGTACTCCGGCAACTCGTCACTGAGCGATTGTCCAGGTTCAGGTTACATGGAGATTACTCAAGTCACTGCTTCCCGCATTGAGGGTCGTATTGAAAGGAAGCCCACTGCCAGCAACGGCGTCAGCACCACGCAATGTGGAGGATTTTTCGGGAAGCTTAGGCAGTTAGTTCATGTCGCTTTCATTCGCGAGCAGTGATCCTTTTCAGACACGACTCTACCGCGCAGCGACTCGCAGCATAACCACTCCATGCGATGGCACAGTTGCTTCAAAAGAGTCCGACTGAGTTTTCACATCTGTATGAGCCCAAAGATCACGAACCTGAGGAGCAGCGCTAAGGTGCAACTGCGACCATGGAACAGATACTTTTGCCTCTGCTTCTCCGCGATTAAACAACGCCACAGCCCAGGCGTTCTTTTCCAGTGGCCGCGACCAGACTTCGGTGTCGCCATTGCTGGCAATGCGCTGACCGCCTTTGCCTAGTTTGTCCTGATCCACGGCAAGTACCTCGCGGTTCGTCAGAATTGTTTTGGTTTCCGCGCTCATGGAGCGCAGATCATTTCCGGCAATCAAGGGCGCGCCAATCATGGCCCAAAGGCTCATGTGCGTGCGATATTCCGTGTCCGTCATTCCGCCATTGCCGATTTCCAGCATGTCCGGATCAGGCCACCAGCCCGGCTTGGTATAACGCGCGATGTCGCTTTGCGAAAAGCCGATATTCGCCATGGATTGCCAGGAATCTCGAATGTCCGCCGTGGTACGCCACAAGTTGCCTCCGGTTTGTGCACCCCATTCGCCTGCATTGGCACGCCCATATTGGCAAAGGCTGTAAACGATGTTACGCCCGGATTTTCTAATCGCCTCGCCCATCTTCTGGTAAGCGGCATGCATATCGTCGTCCTGCCAGATGCGGGAAGCGCTGCACCAATCGTATTTCAGGTAATCTACGCCCCATTCCGACCACGTTTCGGCATCCTGTTCTTCGTGTCCGTAGCTGCCTTCGTATCCTCCACAAGTGCGCGGCCCGGGGGAAGAATAGATTCCCAGCTTCAGCCCCTTGGAATGGACATAAGTGGCTAATGCTTTCATATCGGGAAAGTTGGGATTCGGAAGCAGGCGTCCGGCATCGTCGCGCTTCCACTGCCAGCCATCGTCAATGTTGATGTAAAGATAACCCGCATCCTTCATCCCGCTACTGACCATGGCATCTGCGATTTGCCGGATGGTAGCGTCATCGATTTTGGCGTGAAACTTATTCCAACTATTCCAGCCCATAGGCGGCGTCGGAGCAAAGCCGTTTGGCTTCAATTCCTTGATCGCGGGAAGCTCCACCTTTTGGATTGCGCTGTAGTTGAAGGAGGGGGCTCGGTAAGAGGGCGTGGGAACGCCGCGTTTCGCCACAAGCGGGCCACTGAATGGCCGACCCGGTCTAGGTCCGCCAGCACCGCCGCCTGGAGGAGGTGGACCGCCCCCACCAGGACCAGCTCCGTTGGGCCTTGGCCGTCCGCCGAAGTTCGGCATGGCAGGCGTGATGTGCAATTCATCCCCGACGATGGTGGCTGTTGCTGTTCCTTTGGAAATGGTTCCGAAGCTTTCCACTTCCACGGTCATGGTGACTTTATCGCCTTCGATGCGACCATCCGTAATGGGTGAATCCCCGAATGGGAGCTTCTGCGTTCCGGTGATTTTGCCGTTCTTGTCTACTTTGAGTTCGTACACAATTTCGGTTTCGCCTGACATCGGGTTGCTTGTTTTCGCCACCCAGGTGCCCGAAATATCTTTGGTTTGAGCGCTCAGGACTGCTATCAGGAGCGCTTGGAACAAGAAGAGCCGTTTCACAAGCTCAATCTACTTCTCGCAATCGGGAGGGTCAACAACAGTTTTGTAAAGTTTTGTGTTCCTTTGTTCCTGCATTGCGGAGGGCCGCATAGACCATTCGGACCACGAAAAATTCCTAGCCCCTGTAGTTGATCAAGATCATGGTATACAAGAGTTAGGTGTTGTCTCATCTTCGCTCTCTGGAGGCCGAGAGCATTCAAATTATCCGGGAAGTAACGGCAGAGTTTTCCAATCCTGTGATGTTGTACTCGATTGGAAAGGATTCCTCCGTCATGGTAAGGCTTGCCCAAAAAGCCTTCTATCCAGGCAAAATTCCATTTCCCCTGCTCCATATCGATACGACCTATAAGTTTCGCGAAATGATTGAGTTTCGCGATAACTTCACTCATGAAATTGGCGCGAAACTGATTGTTCATACCAACCGGAAGGCGATTGCGGAAGGCGCGAATCCGTTCCGAATTGGCACTCAGAATTGCTGCGGATTTTTGAAAACACGGGCATTGCTGGATGCTTTGGCGGAAGGCGGTTATGATGCGGCCTTTGGCGGTGCGCGGCGTGATGAAGAGAAATCGCGCGCCAAGGAACGGGTGTATTCGTTTCGCGACCACCTAGGTCAGTGGGACCCGAAAAATCAACGCCCGGAGCTTTGGAATCTGTACAACAGCCGGATTCATAAGGGGGAAGGAATCCGCGTGTTTCCCTTGTCAAACTGGACCGAACTCGACGTTTGGCAGTACATCGAACTGGAAAATATTCCGATTGTTCCCTTGTACTTCGCCCAAGAGCGACCGATGATTGTGCGCAATGGCTCCCTGCTCCCGGTGGAAAAAGAAATTCCGCTCATGCCCGGAGAGAAGCCCCAAATGGTGATGTGCCGCATGCGTTCGCTTGGCTGCAGCCCTTGCACGGGAGCGATTCGCTCGGAAGCCAATACGGTCGGCAAGATCATTGATGAGATGAAGCTGGTCCGGCGCTCGGAACGGGAAAACCGCATCATTGACCATGACCAGGAAGGCTCCATGGAATTGAAAAAACGGGAAGGCTACTTTTGAGCGTCACCAGCCTTCTTCGTCTTTCCACAGCCGGAAGCGTAGATGATGGGAAATCCACTCTGATTGGCCGGCTGCTTTATGACTCCAAGGGTGCATATGAAGATCAGATTGCTTCCGTCACCAAATCCGGCAAGCTCGATCTGGCGCTGCTGACTGACGGCCTCCGTTCAGAGCGGGAGCAAGGCATCACGATCGACGTTGCTTACCGCTACTTTTCCACTCCCAAGCGGAAATTCATTATTGCCGATACGCCAGGGCACATACAGTACACGCGCAACATGGCCACAGGCGCTTCCACGGCAGACTTGGCCATTATTCTGATTGATGCACGCAACGGCGTGCTGCCCCAATCACGGCGTCATGCTTATATTGCTACGCTGCTTGGCATTCGCCACTTGGTGGTAACAGTCAACAAGATGGATCTGGTGGGCTATGAGAAAGCCGTGTTTGACCGGATTCACGAAGAATTTCTTCAGTTTGTGCGTCAGATTGGCGCGCCGGAACCTTACTTTCTTCCGATTGCGGCATTGGGCGGTGACAATGTGATTTCCACCAGCCCGAACATGCCTTGGTTTCAGGGGCCGCCTTTGCTCCAGTACCTGGAATCCGTGAATCTGGCGGAAGAACGGGATCGCTTGCCTGCCCGCTTTCCGGTGCAGTTGGTGTTGCGGCCCAACTTAGATTTTCGAGGCTATGCCGGGCAGGTCGCTTCCGGGGTACTTCGGCCAGGCGATCAAGTGCTTGCCTTGCCTGCGGGACGAACCAGCCGCATCAAACGGATTGCGACTTATGACGGTGACTTAGCGGAGGCGTTTGCTCCAATGTCTGTCACGGTATTGCTGGAAGACGAGATTGATATCAGCCGTGGCGATATGCTGGTGCCGCCTTCCCAAGCGCCATTCATTGCACGCCATGTGGACGCCAACATTGTGTGGATGAATCAGCGGGCGCTGGATACCCATCGGACATACCTGCTGAAACATACCACCCACACCATCCGCGCTAATGTGACATCGGTTCGCTACCGGGTCAACATTGATACGCTCGAGCATGAGCAAGCGGAAGTACTGGAATTAAATGAAATCGGTGCTGTTACGCTCCATACACACCGGCCTTTATTTTTTGATCGCTACACGGACAATCGTGCGACCGGCGCTTTCATCCTGATTGATCCCACTACCAATGAAACATTAGGAGCAGGCATGATCACGGCCCGCGCCGAAGTGGAAACAGAGAAACGCGAAGAACTGCAGTTTGGCGCAGGCCGCGTGACGCCAGCAGAGCGGTTTGCGCGAAGCAAGCATCAGCCTGCCGTGGTGGATGTGGCCGACGAAGACACTGCTTATAATCTGGAGCGCGAACTGTTTGAACGTGGTTGCTTTGTAGTGGTGTTAGGCGAGGAACAAAATACCAAGGATACGCTGGAGCTTGCTATGGCTGCCGGATTGATTGTGATCCGCATTCAGCCAGACGAAGAACTAGCTACTGTGGAATCTATCTGCCGCAAACTGGAAGCAGAGTCAATTCTTCCTAGCCGACAAGAGCCGTTTAGCGCAGGCGGCGGTATTTAATACCGTCCGCCTATTTATCGAACGAGATTACCGCATCGCCAGAGAACTTATGGTAGTTCCGGAAATCAATTGCGTTGCGGCTGCAGATGGAAGTTCCCCGCTCGCAACTCAGGTTTTCCGCATGGGTCGGCAACAAAAATTCTTCATTTGCCGCTAATCGGACAAAACCATAGTCGTTGGTGGCTTCGATCTTGTCCAACGGAAACTCAGCCGGAACATCATCGGCCTGCATTTCGATGCGTAATGTCCGCGCGGTCTTGGAATCAATCCAGACACGCCCCGAATAAGCAGGAATAATGGCTTGCGAGCCAAGCTGGATGCGCCAATCTGAGCGCTCCCGCTTCACGGAATAATCGTAAGCCCATGCCGTCATGCCATTCATCTGCGTCTGCTTCACATATTTGAAATCCGCCTCGCGGCTAGGGTGAAACAAGCTGCGCAACGTAGTGGCAAACTCACCCGTGGACCAGGAACCGGACATTTCTTCCATCTTCTTGGTAATGGCTTTGCCGTTGATTTGGATGTTGCGGTAATCTTCTTTTCCGTTCTCATACACCACGTTCGCAGAGACTACGTCTTTCGCCTGCCAGCCTCCGCTACCAGGGCCGGTTACATACCGTGTGGTGTATTGCGCACAAAGAAAGTTAGGCAGGGACGCCGTAAAGCCTAAAGCCTCCTGCCGGGCACGTTCAATTAATTCCTGTTTAGGGCTAAGGGCTTCCCTGGCCGGAACGGAAACGGGACGAACCGGGGCAGATTCCTCTTCCCTTTCCTTTGCGGAAGCAATCACGGGAGGGGGCACCGGCACACGGTCGTCCTGCACCACGCGGCGCGAAGCTACTTTTTTCTCGTCCGGCTTGCCATAACGCAGGTGAGGCGGACCTTCATCCTCCGGGTCCGGCTTGGCAGGTTTCATCACTTCCGACTCGGGCGCTTTTCTGGCAGAGGCGGCAGTTTCATTGGGATTGCCACCTCGTAAGGAAGGTCTGCTTGCTGCCGAAGATTGCTGCTGGGCTGGAGCGGAACGGTCCACCATGATGGAAGTGGCCGTCAGGAATGATTCATCATCCTGCGTAGCCGCTACGTCTACCTGATCGCCTTCCCTTAGCGTAGATAAAGAAGCTCCGTTTCCGTATTTAGTGGCCTCATTTACCTTAAACGTCAACATCCGGTGATCTGCAGCTTCCACCATCACAGAAGAAGGCTTGGTCTCCATCACTACGCCCTTGATCTGTACGGTTTTCAGGGCGCTTGCGTCCTCTGAGCCTTTGCGGGAAAGGTGCGGGCGCTGCCCAAAACTGAGCCACTCGCACCCAAGCAGAAGAACAAGAAGCGTAAGGCGCATATGTATCCCTTTGTTACCACTATTGTACGTTTAAGCTCACAGACGTGGAAGCGACTCCTCCGATATTCACGACTACGGGCTGTGTTCCCGCCGCAATACTGGACGGCACCGTCACATTGATCTGGTACAATCCCGTGAATCCGGGGGCCAAGCCGCTGAATTGCACCGGTGCGGCTACGCCGCCAATGGTGACCGAAGGAGTCTGCGTGGTTTGCGCCAGCGGTGACGAAGGAGCAGGCGCACCCGAGGCAGGCTGGTTGGTGACTGGCCCTAGTCCATTCGCATACAAGCTAATGACGTGGCCTCGCTGCGCGGCATTGGTGGAACTGATTAAGATGTTTTTTTCATCCAGAGCCGCAGCCAAGTTTCGCCCGTATACAAAGACAGCAGGCGCATACGTGGAAATTGGCACTGTTGTCAGCACGCCGGAAACCTCGTAGTAGCTGACCTTGATTTGCACGGAGGACTGTCCAGCCAACTCCCAAGGCACTTGGACATTCACCTGTCCGGGACTTATGTAATACAAAAGACCCGGTACGCTGATATGCGCGGAAGGCACGTCAAAGCTGACGCTTACAGAATCCAAGGAAAGCGGCAAGGTGGAGGAAGTCGCCGCATTGGTAGTTTGGCTTAAATTAGAACCGTAAAGGGTGATGTAGGAACCCGGAGCAATTCCTGACCCTAGCGCGGAACTAGCGGCATTTACAATACCACCCGCAAAAATGGTTGGTTGTGAAATCGCGTAATCCTCAAATGTATAGCTCAACCCGCCAGCGCTTGCCGTGAAATCATACGTACTGGATGCCGTACCGTAAGTAGCAACGGCATAAGCAATTCCATACTGGTCCGTAGCACTGCTGGCCTGCGAAAGAGATCCGCCACGTCCACTCGAGACGGTGAAACGGGTAGCTACGTTCGGTACAGGAACGCCATATTGGTCCGTAATCTGAAAAGCAATGCCTCCATCCGGAATCACTTGCCCAAACGTGCCCACATCGCCATCCCCAAACAAAGGAAGCAGGTTATAAGGCACACCATCACCAACAACGTAAGAAAAGGGAATGTGCAACGAAGTGGGAGTGCCACTCACCTGAATCTGGCCTTCATAATTGCCAGGGGCAGGAACCACGCTGGAAAGGCGTACGTTCACGGTTCCCGTAGCGCCAGCGGCCAGATTTAAAGATGTTTGATCCAGAGCAATCAGCGACGTGCCCGTTAAAGTTAGAGTGACAGCGCTGGAGCCATTATTTTGAAATTGCAGCGGCACAGCAGCGGCAGTGGCGCCTTGTTTCAAGGCCCCAAAGAAAATGGTCTGAGGAGAAACCGTTACCGTGGCATTCAGGGCAGCCGCCATATCCAGCCTGCCTGCGCCAGCAGCATTCAAAGGCGCAGTGCTTCCGTTATAGGTAAGCACGTTGGCATTGGAGTTATTCACCAAGGCAGACTTGATTTTTGCAGGAGTATAGGAAGGATATTTCTGTTTCACTAATGCGGCGGCTCCCGCAGTCATCGGGCTGGAAAAGCTGGTACCGGAAGCCACTACGTAACCGGTAGCGTCATAGAGATCACCATTGGGATCAATGTGCTGCGTTGCCATGTAGATATCCGTGCCAACAGCCGACATCTCCGGCTTCATGGAGCCGCTAATCAACGCCGGACCACGTGAGGACCACGGCGTCATTACGTCCTGATTGCGTACTTTGTTGGGTGAGAAAGGTGAAATCAATCGTTACCGTGGCCTGGGGAGTGGAAAGAGCATAGGCGCGCAATGTTTGCCCATCTACCTGGCCGATCAAGGCAGTGGGAATAATGGTGCCTGTCACGTCCGGCGAGATCAAAGTGTCACTCGCATTCGCTAAGGTGATAATCACACCCACAGCTCCCGCATTCTGGGCATTCTGTACCTTTGTCACAAACGTACAGGTTCCCCGAGTGATGATCGCGATTCCCCCGGTGAGCGAACCTGTTGGAAACGCAGAACAGCCGAGCGGGTCACCAACAGAACTGACATCCTTTACCGGAGCGGTTAATGGGGTAGCAGGGGCTGGCCCATTTCCAAATTCAGCCGCAATATTTTGAATACTGGAAGGGACATTGGGTCCGTTCACTTGAATGCCACTCACAAAGGTGTGGGAATTTGTGGAAGCTCCCACGGCAATTACATCCGGAGCAGACGCCGGGGAGTTTACCGTGGCCAGCGTGGGCGTGGAGGTATGGTAAACACCTTGGTCCGCTTCATTTCCAGCCGAGACCACCATCAACATACCCTGTTTCACCGCGTTTTCACAGGCAATTGCCAGTGCATCGCAAGGTACCCCCGCTGCATTGCCACAAGCGGAGCCGGTATCCAGGGGACCAGTTAACTGATATGCGCCCGAAGACAAATTAACGACGTCCATCTTGTCGTTGAAAGCATCTTCCACGGCCATGATGAAAGCATCATCCGTAGCAAAATCACTGATTCCGTCCGAGCCATAGACTTTGTAACTGCCCAGGTATGCTTTTGGGGCCATGCCTGTGATGGTTTCCCCATTCGGCCCTGTGTTGGTCATTCCGGCTGCTACCATGGCCACCGCTGTACCGTGGCCAACCCGGTCACGCGGAGTGAAGTCATCTGGCCGGGAGCTAGCCGGGTCCACCGTGCCTCCCAAAGTCGCCGGATTCACATAAGAGCGGGCCACAATCACTTTGTTGTTGGTAAAGGAGCAATCCCCCCGGCAACCGATAGAAGGTAAAGAAGGATCGTTAAAAGCGGGATGAGTCTGGTCAATGCCTGTATCAATGATGCCGATTCGCATCCCCGCGCCGGCATTGGGAATGCCCCCTAGAGCACTCCAGGCAGCAGGAGCATTCACCACCTGCGCGGCTTTATCCAGATGGAGATGTCGGACGCCGAGTTTCACTACTCCTTTTACGCCTGGCAAGCTGGAAAGCGCTTGCGCTTGTTCCGGAGTGGCCTGCACAAACACAGCATTTAAAAGACTCTGGGTGGCACCCATGACAGGGATGTTTTGCTGCCCTAATTGCGTCCGCAACGCAGTTTGTTTTTGCAAAATCGTCTGCCGGGCAGGCTCCACTGCCATAGTGGAAAGATTTCCGCTACGGGTCAATACCGGCTCATCTTCCAAAATCAGGGCATATCGAAAAGCAGGCGCGCCAAAGGCAAGAGCGCCCCACACCAAAGTCAAAACAGGCAAGCGAAACCAAAACCGCATGATTGATTCGACGAGCCAGTTCCGACTTGGGGTTACAGAAGGAATGTTAAGAGCTTGTAAGACAGAAGACTTGGAGAAGTCCCCTGGAGACCGCGATAATTGCGTGAGCATGTCTATTCTTCAAGTTATTATCCTTGCAATCGTGCAAGGTTTGGCGGAGCTGTTACCGGTTTCCAGCTCAGCCCATGTGGTAGTTGCTGAAAAACTGATGGGGCTCGACCCATCCTCACCGGAGATGACCTTGCTTTTGGTGATGCTCCACACGGGCACGATGTTTGCCGTGATTGTTTACTTCTGGAAACAGTGGCGTAACACTTATTTCCAAAGTAAAGATACTTTTCTCAATTTTGCCTGGCTCGTCATGATTGCTACAGCGATCACCGGAGTGCTCGGTGAGGCATTGATTAAAATCATCGAGAAAACCGCTTTCCAGGGGCAACCGAAAGCGGAAGTGGAACAATTATTTAGCCATCTGGAACTGATCGCTCCTGCTTTAGCACTGGCAGGAATTGTGATCCTGATCGCGGGCTTAAAAGAAAAACAACGAATCCCCATCAATTCTGACGGGCCTGAAGGCCTGGGAACGAAACAAGCTGCGCTGATCGGCGCGGTACAAGGGCTGTGTCTGCCTTTTCGCGGCTTTTCCCGTTCCGGTGCCACCATTTCCGCCGGTATGCTGGCGGGTGTCGCCAAGCAGCGGGCGGAAACGTTCAGTTTCGCACTAGCGGTAGTGTTAACGCCGGCTGTGGTGGGGCGCGAAGTACTGCGGCTGGTCAAAGCGCAGCGACTGGAAAGCAGTGGAGACTTGGCATCCGCCATGGTACCCAGTCTGATTGGAGCAGTGTTTGCATTTTTGGCGGGCTTGCTGGCACTTCGTTGGCTAAGCGGATGGCTGGAAGGTGGCCGTTGGTACCTGTTTGGCATTTATTGCTTGATTGCCGCCGCTGGCGTATTCGCTCTTTACCAGATGGGTTATTAAATTAAGCCATGCCTGCAAAGAAATTGCTGATGCTGGTCGGCGATTACGTGGAAGATTACGAAGTGATGGTTCCCTTTCAGGCGCTTCTGATGGTGGGCCATACCGTTCATGCTGTTTGCCCAAACAAGAAGGCGGGAGAGTTTGTCCGCACTGCCATCCATGATTTCGAGGGTGACCAGACATACAGTGAAAAGCCTGGGCACAACTTTGTTCTGAATGCTGATTTCGATCAGATTCGAGAGCAAGATTACGACGCTTTAGTGATTCCCGGTGGCCGTGCCCCGGAATACCTGCGCCTGAACCCTCGCGTGCTGGAAATCGTCCGCCACTTCCACAACGGAGAGAAACCGATTGCCGCCATCTGCCATGCCGCTCAGATTCTTGCGGCGGCAGGGGTGCTGAAGGGAAAATCGGTTAGCTGTTACCCGGCAGTTTCCCCTGATGTCACCGGATGCGGCGGCAGTTTTCAGGACATTGCTGTCACAGAAGCACATACCGATGGGAAGCTGGTAACTGCACCTGCGTGGCCCGCTCACCCGGCCTGGCTTGCTCAATTTCTCCGAGTGCTCGGCACACGTATTGAGTTGTAAAGACAGAGTGTTAAGATGTAGAAGTCGCTGGGAGATCGTCTAATGGTAGGACTGCAGATTCTGGATCTGCCTATCGGGGTTCGAGTCCCTGTCTCCCAGCCAAATTCCTTCCTTTTTTCTCTTTCCCTCTGTTCATTTTCGCTTCAAAATGGCTTTTCGTTTGCCTAAGAAAAGTGGAATCAGCCACCTGATAGGAGTAGCGGAAGGAATGCACAAGAAGCAAAAGGCCTTGTTGGTTTTGGCAAGCGTGATTGGGTGCGCCACATGCAACGCCCGTACGCCGGGTTCCCCTTTGCGGCCTGGATTCAACACCTTTAATAAGCAACAGGATGTTCAGCTAGGGCTGGAAGCTTCCCAGCAGGTTCGCAAGCAATATCAAGCGGTGCAAAACCAATTCCTGCAGAACTACATTAACCGGATCGGGCAGCGCCTTGCCGCACAGCCGGAAGCCAAAAATAGCGGCTTTCCGTTCACTTTTACCGTAATCAATGACCCTACCGTGAATGCATTCGCTTTGCCGGGGGGCCCTATGTTTATTCAAACGGGCCTTCTGAAAGCCGTGGATAATGAGGCGGAACTGGCTGGCGTGATGGGACATGAAATGTCCCACGTGATTCTTCGCCATGGCACTAATCAGGCATCCAAAGCGAATCTGATCCAACTTCCCGCCATGCTGGCGGGAGCCGTAGCAGGTGGTTCCATGCTGGGGAGTTTGGCGCAATTAGGAATCGGGCTGGGTGCTAATTCCGTTCTGCTTCGTTTTTCGCGCTCTGCCGAAAGCGAAGCGGACGCCTTGGGCTCCCACTTAATGGCAGAAGCCGGGTATGACCCTATCCAGATGGCACGGTTTTTCCAGAAGTTGAATGAATCTGGCGGGTCCCGAGGACCGCAATTCCTTTCCGACCACCCCAACCCAGGAAACCGTGAAAAAGATATCGAGGCAGAGGTAAAAACCCTGCCTCAGCATCAGTACGGGTATGAAACCGGTGATTTCCAACGCATGAAGCAGGAATTGGGGCAGGTGCCCAACCAACCCCCTGCGGCGGCGGGTAATGGTTTTCGTAATACTCCAGCGCTTCCAGACGGGCAGGCAACCGGCGGCATGAAGGAGATTCGCGGCAGTCACTTTTCCCTTCAATACCCGTCCAGTTGGCAGGCATACGGGGGAGATTCGTCAGATTCGCTGACCATTGCTCCCCGAAACGGAATCGTACAGGGGAATAACGGCAGTTCTTCCGTGGGGTACGGGGCAATTGTGAACTACTTTTCCCCAGATAATCAGGGCAACCAGAGCTTAGCTGCCGCTACTGACGACCTGATTCATCACCTGCGCGCCCAGAACTCCGGCATGGAAGTAGCAGGAAACAGCCAAGCCGTGCGAGTGGGAGGACGCCCTGGAATGCTCACCCTGCTCCAAAGCAACTCGCCGTTCGGAAACATGGAAAACGATCAGTTGCTTACCGTTTCCACGCCGCAAGGGTTGTTCTATGTCGTCTTTATTGCGCCGGAAGCGCAGTTCGGAAAGTTACAACCCACTTTCCAGCAGATGATGCAGTCGATTCAGTTTTCCCGCTAAGTGGTGGTTCTGCTGCCAAACAGCAGCGGCACAAATTCACTCAGGCAAACCCGCCATACCGGCCATGTATGCTGGCCACCTTCGATCACACGAAAGGTATTTTTGATATGGCTTTGTTCCAATGTTTCGATGAACTTTTTCGCATTGTTATAGCCAGGGTCACGGTCGCCAATGCCAACCCAGAGCACGTTGAGCTTGGCATTGGTGCCTTTCGCGTCCGCTAAAATGGCAGCGTTCTTGGTGGCGAATTGGGCCCCGCCGGAAGCGCTAAAAATTCCCAAAGAACCAAACAGGTCCAAATGGCCAAACCCTACATAAGAAGTTTCCCCGCCCCCCATAGAAAGACCAGCCATGGCGCGATTCTGCCGTCCTGGTGCGATCCGGTATTTCGCTTCCACAAAGGGCATTAGCTCATGGAGAAAGTAATCCTCGAATACCTGTGTGTTGTTGGCCCCTGCCGCAGCACTTGCGATAGGTGCCGGAGCGGGTTGGGTTGCTCCTCCTACTGCAGCCCGCACTTCCGGTCCATTTGCCGAAGCAGGCAGCGGCGGAACAGAGTGGCCCAATGGCATCACCACAATCATGGGCTTAGCTTTTTTGTCAGCAATCAGATTATCCAGAATCACGTTGGCATTCCCGGCGGTGGTCCAGCTACTCGGCACATCCCCGCTTCCGTGCAGCAGATATAACACCGGATACCGTGTATTGCCTTTTTCATATCCCGGTGGCAGGTACACCCAAACTTGCGGCACTGTATAGGTAATCACTTTGGAGGGTCGCCAGTTTACGTCCACGCTTCCATGCGGCACTTCATTCCGGAATGTCCACGGCGCGGCGGGAGTCGCAGGCACTTCCACCAAGCTGGCCGAAGTTCTTTGACGGAGTTTAATGAAGGGATTTACCGGGTCCGCCATGAGAATGCCATCCACCGAGAAGAAGTACAAGTGAATGGTGGGGTCCAGCGGAGGAGTGGTAACACTCCAAACTCCGTTCTCTCCCTTTTCCAGCTTCATGTTGGTTCCGGCTTGCAGGAAATCGCCGCTTACCGTTACTTCCGTAGCTTGGGGAGCACGAATGCGAAATGTTACGGAATGATCAGGATGAACTTCCGGGGAAACCACACTATCAGGAGCAGAACGCGGCGTCTGTGCCAAGGCCAGCGAAGAAATGCCCAGAGCAGCAAGGATCAAAGGCTTGAAAAACTTCATATTGCTTTGGAGGAGAGTGTATCAGATACACCAGCCTCCGGGAATTAGGCAGTTTCCATGAACCGGGAGCGAAACTCTTCTGTGATTACTCGCAAGGGCGCGTCTAGTTTCTCAAGCGCCCACTGCGCAATGGAATGGGGGATAGGCCCATAAAAGGCCTCCGCCATAGCTCCCGTGATGCAGGCAAGCGTGTCGCTATCTCCTCCCAGCGAAATGGCATTCCGAATGGCGTCTTCGTAGCCGGTGGATTCGAGAAAGCAGAGAATTGTCGCCGGGAGCGTCCCTTGGCAGGTAACATCGAAACGGTAAGGAGGGCGAATTTCTTCTAGGGTCCGGCTCAGGTCGTAAGAAAATTCACGCTGGAGATAGGCTTTCATCTCCTCCTTTGCGGCCCTTTGCCGACCTAGGAATACCGCTGCTGCGGTAGCTTGCGCGCCTTTGATTCCTTCCGGATGATTGTGGGTGGCTTCCGCGCTGTGTTTTGCTTCTTCCCAAACCGATGGAAGGTCAGAGAGCGCCCATCCCACAGCGCTGACGCGCATGGCGGAGCCATTTCCGAAGCTTCCGTACGGCTTTGGGTCGGCGGCTTGCGCCCATCGCTGAAAAGAGGCTCCATATCCAGCTTGAGGATACCGCCGGGCGTACTCGCGATAACGCTCCGCATATGTGCCGCCATGGAGAAGGACATCCGCTGTGGCTACAGTGAGAACCGTATCATCCGTGAATCGGCAGTGTGCTCCCAGAAGAGGAAAATTTTTTGTTTTGATTGGGTTCCATTCGTAAATGGACCCAATCATATCGCCTGCAATTGCGCCAAGCATTCATGCCTAGTGTAGGGCTTTGCGAATGGCCATTTCCGGTCCTCGTAATTGTGCCGGATCTGCTCCACGCGCCAACAGGTATTGCATGATTTCCCTATTTCCGTGCAGGGCGGCAATGGCCAGGGGCGTTCTGCCGTTTGCATCCAGCGCATTTGCTTCCGCTCCACTTTCCAGCAACAGCTTCACGGAAGCAGAGTCGTTTGCTTCCACTGCTTCATGCAGTACGGTGCGTTTTCCCTCATCGCGAACCGTAACAGCCGCTCCCCATGCCAACAGCACTTTCACTGTTTCGGAATTGCCCGGCTTTGCCGCGGCTAAAGCAAGCGCTGTTCGCCCGTCCGGAGACTTGGCCTTTACATTTGCGCCATGCCGGATCAGCAACCGTACCTTTGCCGGGTCCGCGACCGCATGCATGAGTACAGTGTTTCCGGAGTAATCCTTTGCGTTGGCATCCGCTCCGGCATCCAACAGAAGGCTGAGTGATTCCAGGCTACCGGATTCTGCTACCTCCAGAATGGAAACAGGAGTAAAACGAGTTTCTGCACGGAGGGCAGGCGCAAGCATCAACAGGGCAGCAAAAAAGGCAAATGGCTGAGCAGACATTTTGTTTCTGCTTGTATAAGCGAAAACAGATCACCGTTTAGATCAATATTTATTTTTTATTTCTGTTCTGCTCAACCGCGAAAAGGAAAGGTTCCTGCTTTTTCCCAGGGACCGCCCAGATATTGCCATAACGCCAAACCTTCTCCGGTGATCTCGAAAGGCGTAAAGGATTGCTTCCATTGCTCATACAAGGTTCGAGCTTCTGCCGGATGAACTTTGTTCTGGATCGTGATGTGCGGGCGAAAACCTTGCCGGTCTTGCGGCGTTAACCAAGGCAGCCAAGCTTCCGCACAACGTTTTCGCAGATGAACCAATTGCTCGGATTCGAGCGAGCAAGCCACGCCTTTGCCAAGAAATCGGACTCCGGAACACCGAATCGGAAGAGGGGAAAGCGGGGAACACAGGCGTTCCAAGTCCGCCTGCACCGTGGAAAACTCCTCACCAGGCAAATGGTGAAACAGCGTGACATGCGCAGGTATTTTATTGAGCGCAGCCGGAAAGTGTTGCTGACGCAAGGTTTGGAACCGGAGAAAGGAAGCATCATCCAGTTCCAGCGTCACAATCAGGGGAGCTAACGAAGCCACATTTGCCAAGTTGTCACCACCAGAGCATGGGAAACCATGCTGGCGCGTACCCCGCCCATGCGAAATGCCTGCCCCCAGAACAACCCCGCTACCGTAGCAAAGACTGCCATGCGCCAGTTGGGAAAGACGCTGAACCATAGGTGACACAGGCCAAAACAAACAGAAGCCGTTACCAATGCTGCGCCCACGTTGCCGGTGAGGCGTTCCATCCGCTGCTGAAGAATGCCGCGGAACACAAATTCTTCCGATAAGGCAGTAACCCAAAGAATTCCAAAAAAGATCCCGATGCCCTGCCACACCGGGCGGCTCTGGCCGCTAAACGTCAAAATGCCTAACCACCACCCAAGCGGCACCCCGACCGGCAGAAAGTAGAGATAAAAGCGCAATCCCACCAGCGATTCCTTCCGGGAAGGGATAAAACCGTATCGCAGCCCGGCGAAACGGCGCAACAACAGAAGTGCAGAAGCGCCTAGCCGAATAATCATCAAATGCCCCAGAACATCCAGGTGCACATGCGGAAGCGGGGAAAGGTAAATTTGCTTAAAAGGCTTGGCAAGCGATACCACGATCAACATCGCCAGAAAGCCTAGATCCGCAGCAACGGAGGCAGAGAGCACCACGAACCAGAAACTCAGCACGGCGGTAATGCCAGCAAGCCACGCTATTTGCTGCCAATGAAACGTTCCGGCAGGAATGGAATACAGGAAGTAAGGAAGAAGACCGCTGGCCATCAGCAGCAGTGCCAACTGACGCTTGGGAAAGCGGCGAATCAGCGCTGACCGTACAGACTCAAATCCCGGAACAAGATAAAATACAAATTCCGCCAGAAACGCTGCAATGACAGGAATCGCCGTCCAGACAGGAAAGTGCTTTTCGCCTGCATACACCGAACCGGCCACCGCGAAAACCAGCCATCCAATGAGACAGACCATGAAAAAGCTCTGGAGTCCCGCCTCCTTTTGCATTTTTACCATTGTCGCATCGGCTGCTACGCCGCCACCGAACTTGGCACGGTTGGTGGCGCACCGGGAAAGCGAAGCAGAGGCGGAGCGCAACCAGTACACGTACCGGCAATCGGTGAGGATTGAGGAGTTAAACGACCATGGAGCCGCCGTGGGCGAATACCGCGAATTACGGGACATCATTTTTTCGCCGAAACAAGAACGAGGGGAAGTGGCAGTCAGCGCTCCTCGCTCCACGTTGAAACGGCTCCAGCTCACCCCGGAAGATTTTCACGATATCCGGGACATTCAGCCTTTTGTGCTGGTGGAAGATTTTCTGCCTATCTATGAAACCAAGTTTCGCGGCGAGGAACGCATGGATGACCAGGATTGCTGGGTGTTGCAAGTGCGACCGAGGCAGATTTTGCAAGGCCAGCGTTTATTTGACGGTCTTCTGTGGGTAAGAAAAGAGGATTATTCCGTGGTGCGTTCAGAAGGCCAGGCAGTGCCGCAGATTCGCACCACCAAATCAGAGAACCTGTTTCCTCGCTTTACCACGATACGGCGGCAGGTGAATGGTTTCTGGTTTCCGGTCTACACATTGGCAGATGACACTCTGTTTTTCCGCACCGGACCTCAACGGATCAAGCTCACGATTCATTATGATGCTTACAAGAAGTTTGGCAGTGCCACCAGCGTGACGTTCGAAGGGACGGAAACGCCCCCGAAGCCGCCCAAATAGGAAAAGGCTCTCCCGGGTAAAGAGAGCCTGTAAACATATACGGTGGAAGCACTCACTAAACGCGGGTGACGTTTTCGGCTTGTAACCCTTTCGGGCCTTGCTTGACCTCAAATTCTACTTCCGAGCCTTCATCCAGACTGCGATAGCCGTTGGACTGAATAGCAGAAAAGTGCACAAACACATCATCTCCGGTAGAGCGCTGGATAAAACCAAAGCCTTTCGCGGCATTAAACCACTTCACGATACCTTTTTCTCTCACAAAAACTCTCCTGGCTCATGTTCGCGGCTCCGCCATTCCTTACGAAAAAAGCTACGAAGCAAGCTTCGTAGCCAGAGACTTTCGGAACAGCAAGCAAGCGAACACCATGTAAAAAACCCCTTAAAGTGTGCCAGATCACCCGCCTCAAATCAACCCCTAAGAGTTTCGCCAATGTTTCTGGTTAATGGGGAGTTGCCATGGCATCGTTAAGTCCATGAAATACTGCTTCGAATTTGCCACTTTCTGCGGCAAAACGGAGCGGTTTCACACGTTCCACACAGATTTCAGCAGTATTCGGTTCTCCCTTCAGAATATTCATGACTTCCGCGATGAACTCGCCCAGCGGCATGGCACGAGGATCGGAACCGCCGCCCATCAGATCAGTAGCTACATAAGGGGGAATCAATTCCATTACTTCCGTAGTAGTTGCCTTGAGCTGATAGCGAAGAGACTGCGTGTAGGAGTGGATCGCGGCCTTGGTAGCGCAATAGGTCGGCGTAAGGCTTAATGGAACAAATGCCAGCCCGGAGGAAACATTCATGATGGTGGAGCTTGGCTGTTTTTGCAGCAAAGGCAGAAGTGCTGCAGTGAGACGAATCGGGCCAAGGAGGTTGGTGGTGACAATGGCTTCCGCATCGGCCAAGTCTTCTGGTTGAGCTTGCAGGTTTTCAGGCCGCATAATTCCTGCATTGTTGATCAGCACATTTAACGCCGGATATTCGGTTGCTACTTGTTCCGCAAACGAGTGAATACTGGCGGCGTTCTCAATGTCCAGAGTGATTGCTTTGATTCCCGGATGAGCGGCAGTTGTTTCCTCCAGAACTTGCTTGCGACGACCGGCAATGATGACTTGGTTGCCTGCTTGCTGTAAAGCTTCGGCAAGGCCACGACCAATGCCGGAGCCTCCCCCAGTGATCAGAATGGTGTTGCCAGTGATTTTCATGGATTCTGTTGATTCCTTCTGAATCCAGATTATTCCAATCACTCTCCATTGGGAAGTAGGCACCTGAAAGTTTTATAATTACCTGGAAGAGAGTGACTTACTAGTGAATACGGTGCATTCTGAAACCACAGATCCCCAATTGGAGGCTTTGGTAAGAGAGATTATTGAACGCGTGGCAGATAAATGGACCATGCCGGTGCTGGAAGTGTTGGAGGAGCATGG
The DNA here is from genome assembly GCA_963791675.1 of Bryobacterales bacterium. Taxonomy (GTDB): domain Bacteria; phylum Acidobacteriota; class Terriglobia; order Bryobacterales; family Bryobacteraceae; genus JALYXI01. The sequence goes on along the minus strand of CAWBTD010000012.1, from coordinate 384,327 downwards.
AGTGGTCCGCTTCACTCAACTGGGAAACTTAGTGGGTGGAATCAGTCAGAAGATGCTCAGCAAAACCGTCCGGCAGATGGAATGTGATGGCTTGGTAACGCGTACTGTTCATCCTGTCATTCCCCCAAAAGTGGAATATCAACTTACAGAACTTGGCCGCAGCTTGGGCGCGGCTTTTTGCGGAGTTTGGATTTAGGCAGAGCAATATCGCGATGAGATTGAACGCGCTCGGCGAGCATTTCAAGGGAATAATTAACGCCCCTAGCGGTTTGTCTATAACCGGAGAACATTAATCAAAGCTGAAAGGGCGGCTGGCTGCTGCCGCCGACTCGGATAATAGAGAAAGAAACCAGGAAAGGATTGACACCAGTCTTCCAGCACACGCACCAATACCCCGCTCGCGAGATGCGGCGCTGCCTTTTCTTCCGACATGTAAGCGAGACCGATACCCTCCAGAGCAGCACAAATCACCAGTTCCAGATCGTCTACGATCAGTGGCCCGTTGACCGCAACCGATTGGGATTTCTTGCCTTTCTCGAACTCCCATCGGTATAAGCCCGCATCTCCGTGTCGGAAATTAATACATCGATGCCGCAGGAGGTCGCGTGGTGATTTCGGCCTGCCATGCAACTTCACATAACCGGGCGAACCCACAATTGCCGGTTTGTGATCCGGAGACAAACGAACCGCGATCATGTCTTTCTCAATGTATTCACCAAAGTGAATGCCTGCGTCAAACCCTTCGGCTACGATGTCCATACGACTGTCGTCGGTCGTGATATCGAGCACAATGTCCGGGTAATCGCGCGCGAACCGACCGAGCTTTGGTGCTAGCACAGTGCTTGCTGCCAGCCGAGGAACAAGCAGGCGGACACGGCCGACAGGTTTGTTTCTGAGACCGGACACCTGGTCCAAAGCTTCTTGAACTTCTGTAAGTGCCGGGCGCAACCGCGCCAAGGAGGTCTTCTCCCGCATCGGTAAGAGCGACACTTCTTGTGGTTCGCGAGAGCAGTCGCACTCCTATGTCTTCTTCGAGGGCTCGCATGGCATGACTGATAGCGGAAGGCGAGACGCCCAGACGCTTCGCCGCGCGCGTAAAGCTATGCTCCTCCGCCACTGCAAGAAACGTTGATAATGCACTGAGATTGTTCTGCAGCATTTGTGAATTATATTCACAACTCCTTTTCCCTTGCGGGCCTTCTCAAGCGCCCAGTTACCCTTTACCCTGGGTTTAGAGAGAAAGAGCAAGGATGCAAGCCGAATTGCTCGTTTGAGAATCGCATCGCGGTTCTCTCCCATCGTTTTCGCGGCCACACTCGAAACCGTGCCCCGCTCCCTCAACAAAGCTTGCTAGGAGTATTCATGCCACACGTTATTGTTAAGCTCTGGCCCGGCAAATCTGAAACACAGAAGACCCAGCTTGCCGAAGCAATCACGAAGGATGTGATGAGCGCTTTGGATTACGGAGAAGAATCCGTGTCCGTAGCGTTTGAAGAAATTGGGCCGCACGACTGGAAAGAGAAAGTCTACAATCCCGATATCGTGAACCAAGCTAGCAAGCTCTACAAGAAGCCGGGATACACGATGTGAGCGCCGCCGGCACGGGCACATCAAAACGAAAGAAAACGCAAACGAATATGAACTTACCATTCCAAGACAAAGTCGCACTCGTGACCGGAGCAGCGCACTGGCATGGGGCTGGCAACGGCGCAGGCGTTTGCCGAGGCAGGTGCAGCAGTCGTGCTGGCCGATGTCACCGAGGACGCTGTAAACATAGAGGCCCAGAAACTGGTGGCAGCCGGTCACAAGGCCATTGCTGTTCCATGCGACGTGAGTGACGACGCCCAAGTGGCGGCAATGGTGGATCGCGCTGTTGCCGAGTTTGGCCGACTTGACGCTGCGTTCAATAACGCAGGGGTGATGGCCCGCATCGCCCCGACCGCCCACAGCAGCCGTGAAGAATGGGACCGCGTAATCGGGATCAACTTGCGCGGCGTGTGGAGTTGCATGAAGTACGAACTGCGTCAGATGGAACGCCAGGGCAGCGGCACGATTGTGAACAACGCGTCAGTCGGCGCATTGACCGGCAACCCCGGTATCGGTTCCTACATTGCCTCCAAGCACGGCGTGGTCGGCCTGACGCGGACGGCCGCCCTGGAATACATTCAGCAGGGCATCCGCGTGAACGCCGTCAACCCTGGTCTGATTGACACGCAGATAGGCCGAGATGTCGTTAGCGGAGACGAGCAGGCGTACGCCAAGATCGCAAAGAGCGTCCCCATCGGCAGGGCGGGCCGGCCCGAGGAGATCGCCTCGGCCGTGCTGTGGCTTTGCAGTCCCGGGGCGAGCTACGTGGTGGGTCATGCCCTTACTGTGGACGGTGGAATGACGGTGCTGTGATCGCGCCGCCTGACGATAAGCAAACAATTCGTGCGATCTGTACGCTGGAAACAAGGAGATTCCATATGCGAGGAACTGTGCTGTACGGACCGGGTGACATTCGGTTCGAAGAACGTGAGACACCGAAGATCATTGAGGCGACTGATGCAGTGATCCGCATGGCCGCGACGTGCGTGTGCGGATCGGATCTTTGGCCGTATCGAGGCTTGCAGCCGATCAACAACCCGACGCCAATGGGACACGAGTACTGCGGCTTTGTCGAAGAGGTCGGCAGTGCGGTCAAGTCCGTGAAGCCGGGCCAATTCGTGGTTGGTTCATTTGCCACATCGGATAACACTTGTCCTCATTGCCAACACGGTTACCAGTCTTCGTGTGTGGGTCGTGAGTTCATCACCAGGGCGCAGGCACCGTTGCTGCGCGTACCCTTGGCGGAGGGAACACTGGTGCCAACGCCAGGCGTGCCGTCCGATGCCCTTGTGCCGAGCCTACTGACCACTTCGGACGTGCTGGGCACCGGCTGGTTCGCTGCGGATGCTGCCAATGTGAAGCCGGGATCAACCGTTGTAGTTGTCGGCGATGGTGCGGTCGGGCTGCTCGCTGTGCTTTCAGCCAAGCAGATGGGTGCTGAGCGGATCATCGCCATGAGTCGACACCCATCGCGGCAAAAACTCGCGCGAGAGTTCGGAGCCACCGACATCGTAACCGAACGTGGCGAAGAAGGCATTACGCGGGTCAAAGACCTAACAAAGGGAATCGGCGCTGATTCCGTGCTGGAGTGCGTTGGAACGCAGGAATCCATGATGCAGGCAATCCGTTCCGCACGTCCCGGCGGGTTCGTGAGCTACGTTGGGGTTCCGCACGGGGTTGAACTCGACGGCAAGGAGCTGTTCTTTGCCCACGTGCATCTGCACGGCGGCCCGGCCCCAGTACGCCGCTATCTCCCTGAGCTGATAAACCTTGTGCTGAACGAGAAGATCAATCCCGGGAAAGTGTTCGATTTGACACTGCCGCTCGATCAAGTCGCTGAAGGGTACCGCGCGATGGACGAGCGGCGGGCGATCAAGACACTGCTTCGTCCGTAATTCTTTGGAGGCGAACACGATGGACCGCAGATTGTTTTGCCTGCTGGTGGCGCAAGTGACGGGACAAATAACAACTGGAAATAAAAGCAGTAACAAGAGGAGCACAAAAATGGAAATCAAACGAGCTGGCTCGCAACCATCCGCAAAAGGACCTTCCGATTGGTTCACCGGGAACGTACGGATCGATCCCCTCTTCCAGGCACCTGATCCCGCGCTTGTTCAAGGTGCCAGCGTGACCTTCGAACCGGGTGCGCGGACTGCTTGGCATATACATCCGCTTGGACAAACGCTGATCGTTACGGCGGGCTGTGGCTGGGTGCAGCGCGAAGGCGGCCCAGTCGAGGAAATTCGCCCGGGTGATGTCGTCTGGTTTTCGCCTGGTGAGAAGCACTGGCACGGAGCCACGCCGACAACGGGCATGACCCACATTGCCATCCAGGAAAAGCTCAATGGCAAGGTAGTTGACTGGCTGGAACATGTCACGGAACAGCAATACCGTTCAGGAGAAAACAGGCCGCACTAAGGAGCAAAGCAATTACAGGAAATACCAACCGAAGCTTTACAGGCAAAATGGCGTTTGTCACGGGAGCAGGAAGCGGCATTGGCCGCGCGGCAGCACTCGCGTTTTGCCGTGAGGGTGCCAGCGTGGTGGTGGCTGATGTTTCCGAACGAAGTAATCAAGAAACTGCTCAAATGATCGAACAACTCGGGGGTCGCACACTCGCCGTCAGGTACGACGTAACACGAACCGAGGACGTGAAGGCTGCACTGGAAAAGGCGATTGAAGCGTTCGGCCGTCTCGATTTCGCTTTCAACAACGCCGGTTCCGAACAGGCGATCACGGCGAGTGCCGACCTCACGGAACAAGAGTGGGATCGCATTGTCAACATCAATCTCCGTGGTGTGTTCCTGTGCATGAAATATGAGATTCCGCTGATGCTGCGGAATGGTGGCGGCGTAATCGTAAACACGTCTTCAGGCGCTGGAATTAAGGGCTTTAAGGGTCAAGCGGCGTACGCGGCCGCGAAGCACGGCGTCATCGGCCTGATCAAATCGGCGGCTCTCGACTACGCCTCTCAAAATGTCCGCATTAATGCCGTGTGCCCGGGGATCATCGAGACCTCGATGATGGACCGGTTCACCGGAGGCACATCTGAAGGGCGAAAAAGGGTAATTGAGCAGGAGCCAGTCGGAAGGATGGGAAAGGCCGAGGAGATCGCGGCGGCTGTTGTCTGGTTATGTTCGGATCCGGCTGCCTTCATGATCGGGCATGCCATGGTTATGGACGGTGGCCAAACGGTGTAGGGATGTATGTACATACCGGAGTAGCTATCTTACCTGCTGCATTGCTTCCCCTACTCTTGCTAATCCCTCGCGGAGTACACTCGGCTCTGTTACTAGCGAGATTCGCACATGCGAAGGCATATCAAAAAATGCCCCGGGTACTACGGTTGTTTCATACTTTTCTCGCAACACCTCACAGAACTCATTTGCTGAGCCCTCTATGATGCAGGGAAAAGCAACCGTTCCGTATTCCGGCACTTCCCAGCCCCGTGTTGCGGCAAACTCTCGGTAAACCTCACGATTGCCTTCTACCAAGTGCCTGGACTGCTCCTTGATCTCCGCTAGCTTACTAAACGCAACTACGCTTAACAATTCAGCCGGATGCGAGGGAATGTTATCGAACAGATCAACGAGACGCCAAAGCCGCTTGGCAATTTCCGGAGGTGCAAAAATCCATCCGCACCGCAGCCCACTCAATCCGTATACTTTGGTCAGGCTGCTGGTCACCAGGAAATTGGGACCCAGATGAAATGCGGAACGGGGTCGTTTGTTCCACACGCAATCCAGATACACTTCGTCCACCAGCACATATGCTCCATGCCGGGCTGCCGCTTCTCCGAGTTGCACCAACACAGATTCTTCTGCCAATGCACCGGAAGGGTTGTGCAAGTTCGTTAGGACGATGAGCTTTGTTCGAGGAGTCATCAAACTCTCGACTTCTTCCGGGTCGATGGCCCAATCATGCTCCGGCCTTCTGTGAAACCGCTTCAGTTTCGCGCCCGTGTATTGCACCAGATTCGAAAGAATGTCGTAAGCCGGAGATTCCACTACAGCTTCGTCTCCCGATCCAAGCAGTAGCAGAAAGGCATACGCGTTTGCTCCCGAAGTGCCTCCACCTGCCACAATGCATTCCCCTGGCACGCCGTACTCTTTGCTGATGGCATTGCGCAGAGGCGTATAGCCATATCCACCTGGCCCATTGATTTCCAGGTCTTCGATTGATACTCCCAGATTTTTCAGTGGATACCCTGGCACGCCGCTTGTCGCCAAGTTGAATTTTGCACGGGAGCGAGTCTTGGCCCAATGCATGTAGGCAGACTCCCACACCCGATTGTTTATCGGTTCTTCGCAGTCCATAAGAAGTAAATTGGCACGCCCGTTGCTAAAATTCCAAATCCAATGAAACTAATCCCTGGTGCTTTTATCACGGTCGCCAGTACCGTGATCCAGCAAGCCGCGACAAAAAACAATGTGGTCAGCGGATACTCCGGCTTGGATTTCCGGCGGTACAAAGCTGCGCCCGTTAATCCGAAGAAAAGGAAATCAATGGAGACCACATAATTTAAGATCTGGTCGTATCGGCCAGTAAAGGCGATTGCTGCCGCCAGTGCTGCTTGCAGCAGAATGGCCGCAGCAGGCACCTGCGTGCGCTCATATAGCTTTCCAATGCTTTGGAAGAAGACACCATCTTGCGCCATGGCGTAGTAAATTCTTGGAGCGGTCAACATGCTTTGGCTCAGAAAGCCAAGCGTTGAAATGGCAATACCCGCCGCGACAATGTGCTTTCCTCTGTTTCCCCAAGCCAGCGTCATAACGGCACTTGCGGGAGTGGGAGTGTGAGCCAATTCATCAGGACCAAGCGCGCGCAAGCAGACCCAGTTCACAGCAAGATATAAAACCACCACGCCAGCGACGCCCAAAAGCAAGCCACGCGCCAGATCACGCCGGGGATTTTTCATCTCCCCCGAAAGAAAGCTGGCCGTTTGCCAACCTCCGTAGGCAAACAGAACAGGCGTGAGTGCGCCGCCAATGGATCCGATTGATAAAGTATGTGCAGCCCCGGAAGGAGCATGTTGCGGCACCAGCATTCCCGCTACGATCAGCATTACGATTGCAAGTATTTTCAAACTCATCAGCAGATTCTGCACAGAACTGCCTGCTTTCACGCCAACCAGATTTACCCCGGCCAAGACAATCAGCGTGCCAGCCGCAATGGCTGCTGGAGGCCAGGAAAAGCCCACCATTTCCCTCAGGTAGTGAGCAAAGGTAACAGCCACAGCAGCCATGCCGCCGGTTTGTATCACCAGCAGCAGGCACCATCCGTAAAGAAAGGCGATAGAGGGGTGCCAGCCATCACGCAAATACGCATACTGGCCGCCCAAACTAATATTGCGCGTTGCTAGATCAGCGTAAACAAAAGCCCCCGCCATGGCGACCGCACCGCCAAAGAGCCATACGCCGAGCACTGCGCCCACCACCGGCACTTGTTGGGCAACCACATATGGGTTCATGAAAATACCGGAACCAATGATTCCACCCATCACGATCATGGTGATGTCGAAACAATTCAATCGGCGCGCAAGGGACAAGAGGTTTTAGTATTGCATCATTCGCAGTGAGCAACTTTGCGGGAATCACCGGGGCGCATGTCGGCATACAACGAGGCAGAGTGACATTCGAGTCTCTCAAAATTAACCCCAAAAAAAATACATACTCCTCCTGCCGTATGTAAAACAGTTCCTTGCCACACCCCGCCTTACACTCTGCATGCAGAAACGGCCTCCTTTATTTACGCATTTTAAAATTGACCCAGAAAAACCTCAATTTATTTCCCATTTAATTATTTGGTATTGTTCGTGCTGAGGGGCTTTGCAGGTACTGCTTCTACCCTCTTTCGAACAAATAGATCGCTTCTATTTATTCTTTAAGCCTTTTATTTAGGGAAATGGAGAACTTATATGTTATGCCATCGTTTACCCAAACTTTTTACCCTTGCAGGAATGCTGCTTTGCGCAACGCCTTCTCTCCATGCTGGTACCCGGCTACTCAATCCTAGTGATGACCTACAAACAGCTGTTGATCAAGCTACGAGCGGCGATGTAATTCTGCTGCCCACTACCTATCACTGGAAGGGCCATTTGAAGCTACACAATCACCCAGGAAACGGGTTCATTACATTCATGACTGCCGACTTTCCGGCACTTCCGGCAGGTACACGTGTGAAACCAGCAAATTCCACACACATGCCGTCCCTCTCTTCACCCGACAGTGATCCTGCCATTTCGAATGAATACGATTCCGCTGTGCATTCCAACCGACCCGCCCACCATTACCGCTTTATTGGCGTGGAAGTTACGACCACATCTTCTTTTAATTGGAATTTAGTTTTGTTCGATCCAGGGGATCAGCCCACCGCTGCAGATATTCCGCATGATATTGAATTCCAACGCTGCTATATCCATGCTGGAGATCAAGGAGATGCGGTCCGGGGCATCCTGGCCAATGTGAGTAACTTTACTGCCCAGGACAGCTACTTCAGCGGATTCAAGTCAACTTTCATGGAAGCAAACGCGATTGCCATGTACACCTCTCCAGGTCCGTACCATATCCTCAACAACTACCTCGAAGCAGCCGGAGAAAACATGATTTTTTGTGGTGTAGTGGAAACCATTGCTGGCATGATTCCCGCTAACATTGAGATTCGCCATAACTACTTCTTTAAGCCACTTTCCTGGAGAAACGCGGGATACATTGTGAAGAACTTGTTGGAGTTCAAGAACGGCTTGAACATCACAATCGATCAGAATATATTTGAAAATATCTGGCAAGCAAACCAAAGTGGAGCGGCTGTGCTGCTAGTCCCACGAACTGGGAACGGAGCAATGCCGATGAACACCATCCAGAACGTCACTTTTACGAACAACATCATCCGGCATGCCGGAAAAGGATTTAGCATTTCTGCGTATGATGATTTGTCAGGACTTCCCACATCCAGCCTGGTAAAAACAAAAGATTTTTTGTTTCAAAATAATCTGCTGGATGATATTTCCGGTATTACCTGGGGAGATAGAGGAGTGGGATTTCAGTTCAGCGGTCCACCAGATAGTTTAGTGATAAACCGCAACACGATCCATATCAGTGAAGTTCTCAATGGGTCCAATGCAGCAGCTAATGGGGGGTGGTGGATAGCAGGAGATACAACGCCTTCCAACATGGTTGTGACGAACAACATGTTCGGGTGGCAGCTTTTTGAGGATGGCCGCATTGGTCCGGATTCCGTTCCCAAAGGCACCAAGTTCCAGAAGAATACCATTCTAAACGTGGAATCGTTCCGACAGCCTGCCTGGCTTCAGCAGTACCCGGATACAAAGTTTGTGGAAGATGGCACAACAGGGGCAGATGAAAAAACGTTACTGGCGAACGAAAGCTCGATCAAGAATGGAACTACGAGTTTGGTTGGCGTTATCGGAGGCACTTTGTTTTGAGTAAGGGAAGTGCTCTCCCTCGAGCAGTAGGCCATCACGAGCGGCGTGCCGATTCGCCGTTCGTGATGGCTTTTTTCTTTATGCCGACATAACGGCTTGCATCATGGCGCGTGCATAGCCGACGTTGTAGGCAATTGCCGTGTAGGAACCACCACCAGGGTATCCAGGAATGGGGCCGCGTTCTGCATCATAATCCAGCCTTCGCGGATGTTCCGGGTAAATCAGATGGCTGTACTTATGCTTCACCAATTCCTTCATGATGGCGAACATGTTATTCAACCCTTCATCAATCCATACTTCGCGGTATCGCTCATATGGTTTAATTACCTGGACATTGCGGTAATGCACGTGATTGATGCGGTCGCGAGAAGCAAAATAGCGGCATACCTCCACCGGATCTTCGCCCATTTCCCGCGTTACGCCGCAATCAAAAGTGATTCCGTTGGAGGGGCTGTTCACCAGAGAGATCAGCTTTTTCCAACCCGCGACGGAACCCATGATTTGTTGGGAGCCACGGCTGATGGGAGCGGGAGGGTCATTCGGATGTAGGGCGAGCCGTACATTTGCCTTTTCCGCAGTGGGAATCACAGCCTTTAGGAAATAGGAGACATTGGCCCACATCTCATCCAGGTTGTGAGCGCCTTCTTCCGGCAAAGCAGGAAGATCTTTAAACTTCATCCCCTTTTCGGCAGAGCGCGTTTGGTATTGCTGGTTTGCACTTTGGACCAGTTCGTAATCAAAGCCCGTCCAACCGGAATTCCCACGAGCCGTATCGATTTCTTCGAAATACCCTTCCATGGCCCGATGCGCGTAGAAGTTGTATTCCATGACCGGCAAGCCTACTTTGCCAGCCGCGATGATGGACTGCTTGATCTTTTCAATGTCTTCGTCACGCTGGTTACCCGCCTTTCCATAGATAATGTTGGACGACAGGTTAATCATCAGATTGCTGACTTGGATGCCAGCGGTTTTCCACGGCTCCATCAGCGTGGTTAACTGCTGCTCCGTCCAAGGAGCAGGCGGACCGCCGCCGAGAACGTGATCCACGCCAAGTTGCTTGATCCGACGCGGACCAGCGCTTGGATCCCCGGAAGGTGTGGTGGAACCTCGGCCTCCCGCGCCAGCGCCCACATCTCCGGTACTGACTGCGATCTTTGGGGTGTTGCTTCCTTCTTTGGGAGGAGCCGGTACTTGAGCGCTCTCCAGCATGTTTGCAGCAAAAGGAGAAAGCATACCTGCTCCGGCAGCTTTGATAGCTTTTCTACGAGAAAAATTCAACATTCGTGCCTCAATTTTAAGTTCGTCATGACACCGCGAATAAAAATACGTACTTTGGCGGATTGTATTACAATCTTTTACCGTCCGCCCGGACGAGGTGGAGGTGAGGCCCGAACCGCGCGCTCAAATGCCCAGCTTCGGATTTGATTAATCTGTTCCTTCATGGTGCGTGACAAGGGAACAATTTTTACTGCAGCTTCGATCAGATCATGATTCGTGGGCTGTCGATTGCCTAGTTGCGCCTTGGTGATCGCCCCAATCACGCATTGCTCCACTTCCGCGCCGCTCCAACCGTTTGTAAGCTGAATCAACTGTTGCAGATCAAATTTCGAGGCATCCACACCGCGGCGATCGAGATGGATTCTGAAGATTTCCAAGCGTTCGGCATCCAGCGGAAGATCCACGAAAAACACTTCATCAAACCTTCCTTTTCGAATCATTTCAGCAGGAAGGAGATCAATCCGGTTGGCGGTAGCAGCAACAAAAAGGCCGCGTGTTTTTTCCTGCATCCAGGTCAGAAAGAAAGCAAAAATTCTGCCCTGCTCGCCCCCGGAGTCTGCGGAGGTGATGCCCATCTCAATTTCGTCAAACCACAATACCGCCGGAGCCATGTCTTCCATGGTCCGGCAGGCTTCCGCAAACGCGCCTTCCGGTTTGCCATGCCTGCCGGAAAAAATTTCGATCATATCCACGCGATAGAGCGGGAGTCGGAAAGCAGAAGCAATTGCCTTGACGGAAAGACTTTTTCCGCAACCCGGAATTCCCATCAGCAGAACGCCCTTGGGAACAATTTCCGCGCTGAGCTTGTCGCCCATCTGGAACAGTTTTTGACGATCCAGCAGCCATGTTTTAAGCCCCTCCAGACCGCCGATTTCTCCGATATCTTTTCCTTCGGCCAGGTACTCGATCACTCCGCCCCGATTGATCAAAAGGCGCTTTTCTTCCAGCAATGCAGGAAGGGAATCCAGTTCCAGGCGTTTGTTTCCTGATACGGCACGGCGCAAAGCGTATCGCGCTTCATCGAGTGTAAGGCCCTGCAAAGCGGGTGCTAGTTGATGGAGAACCTCGTCACTAGCGTTTTGCGTTTCGTCCCGCAGAAAACTGATCAATTCGGTAAGGTCTGGCGGACGAAGTTCCAGATAAAGAAGATTTCTTTCCAGTTCCTCTGGAATGGCGCGCACGGGAGAAGTGATCAAAACAAACTTTTGCCGATCCCGACACTTCTCTTGTAAATCGCGAAAGCGCCTCCGGATCTCGGAAGATTCCCGTAGCGGTTCGTGAAAGTCTTTGAGTTGGAAAATGGCAGGCTTGCCGTATGCGGCAATGAACTCCAAGGCTTCACGCGGGCTTTCCGTGCCGGTCTGCGGCGGTTCACTCTCACGGTGAAGCCCTTCCGTCAGGCTCCATGTCCAGTTCTCCAAAGAAAGACGCTGGGCTACCTCATGTAATACTCTTTTCACACGTTGCTCTTCCGAAGAGCGAACATACACAAGAGGCCGGCCAGACTCAAAAATTTCGCGCAGCAGCTTTGCCGCGCGGCTCTCCGGGGCAGAGGTGCTGGAGAGGTTTTCAGATTCCATATAAGTAGGCGTATCTTTTATTATGTCGCCTACTGCGCGCTAGTGGTCCAGTAGCCTCAGTTGCCCGATGGTGAACTACCGGGAGCGTCTACGGGTGGCAGAGAGACCTGATTCCAATCCGGCGGCTCCACCCCGAGCAGATGGTGGACGAAGTAATCATCACGATAGTGTTCCGTGCCTAGAATGCCAACACCATGGTTCTGGCCCGGAATATAGAGCATGTCGAAGTGCTTATGTGCTTTCACCAAGGCGTTCACCACTTGCATGGAAGAGGCAGGATCGACGTTGCTATCCATTTCGCCCACAATAATCAAGCGCCTTGCCCTGCAACCGGTAAGCGTTATCGACGTTGGAAGAGGCGGAATACTGCGGTCCTAATGGCCAGCTCATCCACTGCTCATTCCACCAAAGCTTATCCATGCGGTTATCGTGGCATCCGCTATTGGTGACCACCACTTTGTAAAATTCCGGATGGAACAAGACACCGCCTAGGGAATTTTGTCCACCAGCGGAAGTGCCAAAGATGCCTACGCGAGAAATGTCATAGGAAGGGTATTTTGCCGCAACCGCTTTGTGCCACAGAATGCGATCCGGGAACCCGGCATCCCCTATGTTTTTGAATGCCACATCATGGAATGCCTTGGAGCGATTATTGGTGCCCATGCCATCGATGTGAACCACGATGAAACCGAGTTCAGCCATCGCCTGGTCGGCGGAAACCGCGCTAAATGTTTTCGGAACAAAGGAACCTTGCGGCCCGGCGTAGATGTTTTCGATCACAGGATACTTCTTGGATGGATCGAAATTCAGTGGGCGGATAATCACGCCCCAGATATCGGTTTGGCCATCACGCCCTTTGGCCACAAACACTTCCGGGAACTTCAAGCCTGCTGCCAGCAATGCGGAAGCGTCACCCTTGTCCAGATCCAGTAACGAGCTTCTGATCTTCGGTGCGGCGCAATTGGGCAACCGGAGCAAGATCCACGCGCTGCCAGGAATCCACGTAGTATTTGCGGTCACGCGAGAAGGTAACCGTGTGAGTGCCGTTCGCTTCGGTCAACTTGGTCAGGCCCGTGCCATCAAAGTTGATGCGATAATAGTGAGTGAAGTAAGGATCCTGGTCCGGGTTCATGCCGCCCGCTTCGAACCAGATTTGCCGCTTATCGGAATCCACAAAATCGACATTGCGGACGACCCAGTTTCCCTTGGTGATCTGATTCTTGACCTGGCCAGTAGTGCCGTCGTACAGGTACAAGTGCTCCCAACCATCGCGCTCGGAAGCCCAGATGATTTCCTTGCCGTCGTTTACGTTGAAACGGTATTTTCTGCCAGCGGAAAGCCCTGCTCCCAGGCTGTTGTAGTAGAAGAAAGTCTTTGTGACTTCCGAGATCAGCGGGCGCGCCTTGCCGGTTTGCGCATCCACTTCGATCACGGTATATGCCTGGTGACCTCGCTGGTTGTACTCAAACGTAAAGCCTCGGCTGTCTTTCCACCACATAGGAGGACTCAGCGAATAAGGATTCGGAAACAAGGCATGGTCGATTTCGATTTCAGTCCGTGATGCCACGTCAAACAGCGCAGGATACGCGATATCCAACGCATCCCCCGGCTTCCGGTAAGAAATGGAGGTATGCTTCGGCTGAACCTGATCTGTGGGAGAAGATTCAATATAGAAAACTTCGCGATCATAGCCGGGGCGCGTGTGATAAGCCGCTATCTTTTTGGAATCCGGCGACCAGGCAACCGTTCGCAGCGTGTAATAGTTGCCTTCAGAGCCATCAAAGCTTAGGGGAAATGCTGGCTCATTCCCCGTTACTGACTTCACAAAAACGTTGAAGTTTTGAATGAAGGCTTCCCACTTGCCATCAAAGGAAGCGCACACTTCTGCAGGTTCCGGCGTGGGAAATTGTGAGCCGACTCCGAGCCGAGCACCGCTACGTCCATTACGACCCTGTGCTTGCGCATTACGCGGAGTGCGTGGCGCACAGGAACTTTGCCCACGACCGTAAAGACCTTCGTCGCCATCCTGCGGAGCAGGCGGCTGATACTCTAATCCATCCACCGGATCACCACCTGGGCCTTCCGGGTTTACCTGAGATTCCTCTACCGGGCTTGTGCCACGCCTCCCCATACCAGTTGCCGAAATCGGCCCTTCTTTTTTGCATTCGTAGCTGGTCAAGGTGCAGCGGTACATGGAACCGTCGGCGCCAAATTCAATAGCCTGCTCACCATCCAAAAACGTCAAAGGAGCCGTAGTAACAGCAGTGGTTGCGGCCCTTCCTGTCCGCGCACCTGGCGCTGGGGCGAATGGAAGCGTCAATCCCGTGTAAGAGTGAGCAGTTGCGGCAGAAACAGCAGCAGCTAGTTTGCCATGGTCAAAGGCAAGTTTTTTGGTGCCTGACCCCGCATCGACCAGAATGAATTCCGTGCCTCCTTTCACCGAACGCGGATACCAGAAGTGATCCCCATTGCCGATGGAGGTAGCTGCTCCGGGAGCGTTCACCACCAGATTGCGGGCTTTTGCTTGTAGGGTTTGGGCTCGCTGGTAATCCGCCAGAGTTCCCTGGCTGAAAAGAGCAGGAGCCACAGACAGAACGCAAGTTACCACGAGGAAGGAGCGTGTGGTCACTTCTCTTGATTTGTAAGCCATCGTTATCTCCTAATTTTTGGTTGGCGCTGATTTACCATTGCAAGCTGCCGCGCAATTAGCTTAAGGCTCCACGATCACTGCTTGCCGAATCCAATCTAAGTGCGGATAGTTTTGCTGAAGGTAAGCATTGCCTTGTGTAAAAAGCGCATCTTGCTTGCCAGCTCGAATTCCACCACCGGACTGTTCTCCATATCCGGTATAAAGCCGATCCGCTACTTCCATTCCCTGCACTACCCTGCCGATCGGAACAAAAGGCTCTTTGTCATGGGTAGCGGAATTATCCCGCAGGTTGATAAAGATTTCTGTGGTCCGACCATGGGGAACGGCAAACGCAAACGCTACTGTGCCGCGTGTGTTGGAAACTTTGCGCGAGTCGTCTCCAATGGTGCGTTTCCGCCATGCATTGGAAACGGCTGAGTCTCCGTTGATGCCAAACTGCGCCCATTTCTCTTGAATCACTCGGAAAAAGCGATTGCCATCGTAATATCCGGCGCGTACCAGATTATAGAAACGGTCTACTCCGTTGGGTGACCACTCGCGATGCAGCTCAATTTGGATCACGCCTTCACTGGTATATAGACGAACAAGAGACTTCTCAGGCGCGTGGCCGTTCATCTCCGGGGCATCTGGGTTCAGCAAAAGGGATCGATTGCTTTCACTCGTGGAGAGCACCCGTTTCTCCGGCAGGTGAGCCACGTCAATCACCTTGCCTTCCTTCATCACGGTTTGCACTTTGCGGATATTGTGAATATCTTCCAGCGGATTTGCTTGCAGAATGACCAAATCCGCAAACTTCCCCAGGTTCAAGGGTGCCGAACTCTTTTAACCGACGGCAGGCAATCGCTCCGTTCTTGGTTCCTGCCACCAGAGCTTGGGAAGGAGTCATACCGAGTTCCACCAGCCCTTCAATCGCCATAATGGTTCCGATGCCATGGCTTTGGTTATCGGGTTTTGGCTCCACGGCAAACTCAGGAGCAGTACCCCAATAACTGTCTGTTCCCAGTGTTACCGTGCAACCGGCCTGGATCAGCTTTTGGGCATTTCGTCGACGTGTTTCCAGATCTGTTCCGAGCAAAGCCGCACGCCTCCGTTCTTCAGCGGTGGTTTTCGGGTGCGCGGTTCCCTTCCGTTCTTCTTCGTCGAGCTTCTTTTGCGCAGCTTCCTTCCCCTGCACATGCTTGGTCCAGGCTTCGCCCGTAATGGTGCTCACCAGCATGGAGCAGATGACGTTGCGCTCTCGAATCATCCTGACAAGATCGTCCGTGAGTTCCCGGGGCGTGAGCAATTCCGGGTGTTGGATTAAATCAATTCCTGCCAGAAGCGACAATCGCAGTCCTTCCAGAGTGGTGGAATGCACTTCAGCCGATTTTCCGCGCTTATGAGTTTCTTCCACCATAGCTTTCTGCGCTTCCGGCGAAAAGCCGATAAAGCTAGGCTCAGAGAAGTGGCTGGTGGCACCATACTTCAGGAAGTCCGGACCTTTATCCAGATATTTGTTGATCGCTACTCTCAGTTCAGAAGCGGAAAGGTCCGGCAGATTTTCTCCAGCACCTTGCGCAATGGCGTCATTCATTTGCTCCTGAAATAAGGTGAGGTTATTTTGGGGAGTCAAGCTGAACGTCGTAGAGTAAGGGCCACCCCATCCCACAATGTTGCCTGCAGCCAGAATGCGCGAACCCATAGCTTCGCCACGTGCAATGGCATCCCTTACCAGCGTGAGCGGTTCCAGCATTCCGTAGCTATCACGAACAGTTGTCACTCCGTGCTGAAGTTGGATCTGCGCGGCTTCCAATACAATCTCGTTCTCACGCCAATAGTATTTCGCCAGGGTTTCGTAACGATCCCTTGCGCCCCCATAGAGAGATAAGTGGACATTGGTATCAATAAAACCTGGAACAATGTAACGGCCATTGGCCTCCATCACTTTTGCTCCAGCGGGAACCTGAATAGTTGACCGGGGACCGACTGCGCTGATGCGTGAACCTGTTACCAGCACCACACTGTCCTTGATCGGCGCGCCACCATTTCCATCCATCAGGGTTGCGCCCACAATGGCTAGATCCTGTGCAGCAGCAATGCTTACAGAAAATAGGCAAATGGTCCAAGTTCGATTTAGCCTTCGCATAGACATTTACCGCTCGGACTCTTTCAGCAGTTCCGCCAAATAGTTGCCCCAAATCGCCGGAATGGAGTGCGTGCCGTGTCCACGCGTCTGGTCACTAATCGGGATTAAGACAAAGCGCCCCTGCTTTACTTTTTTGATCTCGCGCTCACCAATGCCCAACTCAGGCGGGTTTACCTGATCGTCTGCGGAGTTGACGGCCAGAAGTGGCGCTTTGATCTTTCCTAGATTGGGTTCTGGATTGTAAAACCGGGACGCTTCATAGGCGTAGATCATGTCATTCGCGTCCTGTCGTGCAACACGCGCGGGGAAGGTTTCTTCCACCATTTTGTCCGCACTTTCGCGCGTGGGGTATTGCTTCTGCAGTTGCAGCGGAATACCCGTCATGAAAGACATAATGTACATGGCGTCAGTCAGTCCATTTACTGGCGTTTTTGTGTAATCTCCGTTCTTCCATTCCGGGTCATGCTGAATGGCGTTCACAATCATCTTGCGCATGATTCGATTCCGTCCGGCGATCTCTACGGGCTGGCTGGCAAGCGGCATTAAAGCATCCATGAAATCCGGGTAAGTTTCGCCCCAAGTCCAGGTATGCATGGCACCCATGGAGGTCCCCATCACCAGCCGAAGGTGATTCACCTTCAACCCTTCCGTTACCAGCAGGTATTGAGCGTGGACCATATCATCATAGGTGTACTTGGGAAACCGCATTCGCATGCCATCGCTCGGTTTGCTGGATTTTCCGTGCCCAATGCCGTCCGGCAAAATGATGTAGTATTTCGTTGCATCCAGAAGCTGGCCCACACAGAAGAGGTGACCCGCGAATGCGTCCGAAAGAAAACCGCGCCCGGTGCCAGTAGTGCCATGCATGATCAGAACCGCATTCCGCACCACGCCGTTCCCATCACGCTTGGGTGTTCCCAACGTGGTGTAATGTAGCCGCAATTCGGGCAGAACTTCGCCCGTAGTGAAGTGGAAGTCTTTGGCGATCCAGTCACCTTCGGAAGAATCAGGGTAATTGGCGGCCTCTAAGTTCCAGCAGATCAAGAAAATCAGGGAAAGAAAGAGCCGTAACATTTTGTCGGTGTGGGTTCCCGGCATGTGTCATCGTATACTTTTTTGGATACAGTCCGTCAAGAGTTTCATTGCTCAAGGCTAAAAAATGAAAAACAGGAATCCCGGAAAATTATCCAGGCGTGGGTTCGGCACCGCTCTCGGTCTTCTTGCAAGTGGAGCAACCAGCTCCGCCCAAACGAATGGCACCGAGTTGAATGCTGCCGATAGCGCGGAAGTAGAGGCTCGGATGGCAGAGGTCATTCGCAAATATGGAGACCGGCTCTCACCAGAACAGCGTGACAGTATTCACCGGACTTTGGTTCGTAATGAACGCATGTTGGAAACAGTGCGGAATTTCTCGCTTTCCAACGGAGATCCCATGGCCACCACACTGAAGCTGCAACCAGGGGAAATGGATTTCGGGAAGGCTGTGAAGTAGCCATGCTGGGAGAAGACATTCTTTATCTACCCATTCGTGAACTAGGCCGAAGATTGCGCAAAAAGGAGTTTTCTCCGGTGGAACTCACGCAGAGTTACTTGGACCGGAGCGAGCGAACTGGGCCGAAATTAAACGCATATGCAACCCTGACTTCCGAGCTTGCCCTGCAACAGGCGCGTGTTGCCGAACGGGAAATCCAAGCGGGACATTTTCGAGGGCCCTTGCACGGCATTCCGTATGCGGCAAAAGACTTGGTGGCAGTGAAAGGCTATCCGACTACCTGGGGCGCACCTCCCTTTGCAGAACAGCGGTTTGACTATAACGCAACAGTGATTGAAAAGCTGAATGCCGGGGGCGCAGTGCTGATCGGGAAAGCCGCCATGATTGAGCTGGCTGGTGGGCTCGGGTATTCCGGCGGCACAGCCTCCTTGACAGGCCCTTGCCGTAATCCTTGGAACACGGATTGTTGGACTTGTGGCTCTTCCAGCGGTTCGGGAGCCATCGTAGCAGCCGGACTTGCGCCTTGGGCCATTGGTTCCGATACGCGTGGTTCCATTATTTGCCCTACTTCCTGGTGCGGTATCTCCGGGATGCGTCCTAGCTTTGGTCGCGTGAGCCGCTATGGAGCAATGACGATTGCGTGGACCATGGACAAGCTTGGCCCCATGGCCCGCACTGCCGATGATTGCGGACTGATTCTTTCCGTAATGGGTGGCCATGACCCCAAAGATCATGACTCCTTAACAGGTTCGGAGTTTCATTATCCTGCTCCAGAACGAGAACCCAAAAAGCCTTTACGGGTTGGGCGACTGACTAACGTATGGAATCGGCTGGATGCCGAGATGGAATCGGCCTTAGCGGAAGCTTTGCGCGTACTGGGGAAAGATGGCGTTCACGTCTCAGATGTCGAGATGCCGGATGGACCATTTGAGGAAGCAGCGGAGCTCACGATTTTGATGGAAGCCGCTGCCGCATTTAAAGACCTGATTCATTCCGGCAATTGCGCAAAGCTTGTTGATCCGCTCGGGCAGATTAACGGTTACGCCAGCGAAACATTCTCAGCCTCCGACTATTTACAGATTCAGCGTGTTCGCACAGCCTTACAGGGCAAGGTCGATGCTCTGTTTGAGAAATTTGATGTGTTGACCACGGTTGGACAATCCAGACCTGCCCAACCACTTACTCCGCAAGTGCGGCCCACAACACCATCCGCCAACCCGCCGCGACGCCAGCAAAGACCGTTAGAAAACCGTGCGCCCGATGGAGTATCCAGCTTGTGCGGCTTGCCTGCTCTGGCTGTGCCTTGCGGCTTTACTTCCACGAATCTACCCATTGCGATTCAATTCATTGGGCGTGCTGGCAATGATCATGCCGTGATTGCTGTCGCTCGCAATTATCAGCGCCTTACGGATTGGCATACCAAGCATCCGAAACTCTAGGGAAACACTATGCCCCGAAGCCGAGCCGCCATTGCGGGAACACTTGCTGTAGCGGGAGTTCTTTTGCCTGTTTGGTGGTTCCACTTGCGGACGCCACGTAACACGGCGTTGGGTTCCAGCTTGGCGGAGATACACCACGCAGCGGCATTTGACCATTCCCAACCGCTTGCCCAATTGCGCACTGGTGCTGTTGTGGAAAAGCCCGGCTGTGAAGAAGACAAAGCGGACTGCGGCACATCTCCAAGTGATCCGGAAGAACGGGAAGAGGAAGAAGCCGAACAATCCGCTCAGAACAAACAGAAGGAAAATGAGCCTGCTGCCTCCACTGTAACGGCTGCTGGTGCAGCAGTGGAGCAGACGTCCCAAGGCACTCGCAGCCCAGCCAAGTTAATCGCAAGCTTTGATGGCTTAGGAGCAGGCTTTACCGGTCCGCAAGGCACGGCGAACTTGCGAAATCCTTCTGATAATAGCTTGGCCATAGGACCGGATCACATTGTTCAAATTGTCAACTCGCGGTTGGCAGTGTTCAGCAAAAAGGGCAGAAGTTTAATTCCACTGGCGAAGTGCTTTACGGCCCTGTGGTGACCAACACGATCTTTGCCGGTTTCGGCGGACAATGCGAGAAACAGATTAGCGGGGACGCCGTAGTGCGTTATGACCAACTAGCAGGACGCTGGTTATATATTCTGCCTGTGTTCCGGCGACCGCCCGGTGAGCCCAATGGGCCTTATTCCATGTGTTACGCCATCAGCCAGAGTGCAGACCCCTTAGGCCCGTATTACCGTTACGAATTCAAGCGGCCTTTGTTTCCTGATTACCCCCGTCCGGCCATTTGGCCTGATGGCTATTACATTCCCACCAGCACCGGCGACAACGTGATTCAAAAACACGCTTGCGTTGCCGACCGTGCCAAGATGCTGCAAGGGCTTCCCGCAACGGAGCAGTGCATCATTCTGGACGGGCCGAACTTCCTGAATAATGCAGATATCGATGGCGCCGGTCTGCCGCCTCCCGGCGCTCCAAATATCATGATTGCCGCAGGGGGAAGCCAGCTTCGAAATCAGTTCAGTGATGACGGAGTGTATGTGTATCAGTTCCATGTGGATTGGGAAACTCCAGCGAAAACGGCTGTTACAGGACCGTTGAAAATCACTGTCGCGCCTTACCATTACCTTTGCAACGGACAACTCACCAACTGTGTTTCGCAGCCAGGTACGGAAAGAAAGCTGGATGCCCAAGGAGATAAAATCATGCAGCGCCTGGTATACCGGAACATCAATGGGCGCGAATCCCTTGTAGGGTTGCACTCGGTCAACACCAAAGCAGGCGGTGGCGGAGTGCGTTGGTATGAATTCCGGTTCAACAAGACTCGTGAACTTTACCTCCATCAGCAAAGCACGTATGCACCTGACAACTTCTACCGATGGATGGGCAGTATCGGCATAGATCATCAAGGCAATATCGGTATTGGTTATTCTTTTGGGGGCAGTCCGCACTTCGCGGGGCAGCGATTTGCTGCAAGACTTGCGGATGATCCTTCCGGATCACTCACTTTTCATGAGACGGTGCTGGCGGAAGGGACGGCCTCGCAAACCACCACACTGCGATGGGAAGATTACACCACGACGGCCATGGACCCCCGTGATGACTGCACTTTTTGGTATGTGGGCGATTACCTGAAAGCAGGAAACACAAGCTACAGCTCTCGCATCGGCTCATTTCGCGTGCCAGGATGTTTGCATGGTACGGCAAGCGGAACCCTGTATTTCGACAGAAACCACGATGGCAAGCACAACCCCGAAGAACAGGGCTTAGGAGCCAAAATTCTTGCCTATAGCGGCGTCCAGACAGGCAAGCTCCTCACGGATGCGAATGGACAGTTTCAGGTTTCCCTTCCTGCTGACCCTGCTTACATGGACCCGGTACTTACGATTACATCTCCTGCTCACAAAGGTTGGACGATCACCAGGGCGCCTTCTTCTGTGCGACTCACTCCTCCCGATGCGGTAACCGGGATGGATATCGGCGCTGTATGCACCATTCGCAATCGGGGTGCTCAGAACGTTCGATACTGGCTGAAGCGTGGCAATCAAGCGCTGCTCCAAGGGCGTGAATCCGAGTGGAAGCAGTTGGTCAATCAGAAGCTCTATTTGGTTAACGAGGATGGCACCCGTTTCACCGTGTCAGGTTCCGGCCGTGACGCCTATGATCAACTGCATGGCTGGCTGAACAAAGCGTCTGGCGCAAATCCATTGCATCGCATGTCGGTCCAGTTGCTTGTCACTGCTCTGAATGTGATGTTTGGTTACCAGGATGACAACGCAACAGTTCGTGACACCGCTATGAATCATTGGCTTTCGATCCATCTACTGATAGAACGCGCCATTGCAGCCGCAACCGGACCAGAGCGATCAGACGTGGAACATCTTGCAACCTTGCTGCAAGGTTTAAATCAAAACTCAATTTTCATTACACCCGCCAACCCTTCGGGTTGCCCAACCTTATGAACTGCAGATGGATTCTTTGCTCTTTGCTTGGATGGCTGCCGCTTGCGGCGCAGCCAGTTTTTACTGACGTGTTTCCCGCCAGCGAGTATGCGGCCCGGCGCACCCATGTGATGGAGCAGATTGGCACAGGTGTTGCCATTCTGCAAGGAACCACAGAGCGTCCCGGAGAGCAACCGCTGCGCCAAAGCAATCAGTTTTTCTATTTAACCGGAGTGGTGGAACCTCGCGCCATTCTGGTGGTGGATGGACGCACAAAACACTCCACGTTGTTTCTGAACCCAAGAAATGAACGCCGGGAAACCATGATGTTTGGCCCTGGCCTGTATCCCGGCCCGGAAGCCGTGGCTGCGACCGGAATCGGGCAGGTCATTCCACGCGATGAATTTAAGGCGATGCTGGTGAAGTTTGCCGAAGAAAAACGCGTGATCTACACCTGCTTTCGCCCGGAAGTGCTGGGCTCGGCTTCTTCCTCTGACACAGTAGCACTTGCCCGCAACACCAAGGAAGATCCTTGGGACGGGCGCATCTCCAGGGAACAAGCATTTATGGAGAAACTGAAAGCAACCTCGCCGAATGCGGAAATCAAGAATCTTGATCCGATTCTCGATGCCATGCGAGGCACCAAAAGCCCACGCGAGATTGCTATTTTGCGGGAAGCGACGCGCATTACCGGGCTCGGAATTATGGAAGCCATGCGGGATTGCAAACCGGGCATGTATGAGTACGAACTACAAGCCGACGCGGAGTTTATTTTTAAGAAGTATGGCTCTTACGGGGCTGCTTACTTTGCCTTGATCGGCACAGGCAAGAACACTTTCTACACTCACTATCACAAGAACACGGCACAAATTCAGGATGGCGATCTGGTGCAGTTCGACTACGCACCCGATTACAAGAACTACACCTCAGACGTGACTCGTGTGTTTCCGGCCAACGGCAAGTTTACGCCGCGACAGCGCGAATACTACAACATCTATCTTTTGCTGTACCGGGCGCTGATGACTTCCATTCAGGTGCATGTAGCCCCTCGCGACATCATCAAGGAAGCCGTTACGAAAATGGATACGATTCTCGCTTCCTACCCTTTCACGGACGATCACATCAAACAGGCGGCAGTGAAGTTCGTTGACAATTACCGGAAGAGCAAAGCAAACAGCCTAGGCCACTCGGTCGGCATGGAAGTACATGACGTTCGCAATCCAACACCCACGCTTGAGCCTGGGCAGGTCTTCACCATTGAACCGGAAATGCAGATTCCGGAGGAACACGTAGGAATCCGATTAGAAGATATGCTCCTGATTACGGAATCCGGTTACGAGAACCTGTCCTCATTTGTGCCAATCGAAGTGGATGACATCGAACGGCTGATGAAGGAACCAGGTCTCAGCAAAAAGCTTGGTAAATAAGAGTTAGAAGCTAAGGCCAACCAGGAACTCTACCTGATTTGGGGTAAGGCGCAGCACTCCTTCCGACCCGGAGATATTTGCCGTCCAGTGGGTATAGCGAACTTCGGGTAAAACATGGAAGCGGCCTATTACGAACTCTATGCCTGTACCAGCAATAACTCCTGTGTATATGCGCTTGTTTAGATCTGTTGGTGAAGTCGTAGTAAACGTTGTTGTTGCATTCGACACCATGGATGTTTCCTCACCTTGTTCGTGTACCGGTCCCATGTAGCGTAGTGTTCCACCGGCTACTACATAAGGCTGAATCACACGTCCGAAACGATACTTGAATAGCACAGGAAAGTCCCCTGCATTCCCGCTTACACGAAAAGTGGATTTCGTGTAGTTGTTGACATTTACAGAGGTGACTGTTCCGGTGTAACCAAGCCGATGATACATCGCGTCCAGTTCAAACCCCACAGTATGAGTTAGATATGCTATTCGCTTGATAGCCCAACCGTATACCTTCTGGTTGCGGATGAGTACACTGAGCTTCCATGTAAACTGCCGGTTATGCCGGTTTCAAAGAACGATGTAAATGGAACTCCCGCCTTTACACCGACCTCGAAGTTTTGGTCAAGCACGGTTGTCGCAAAAAAGAGCAATAATCCGCCGGACCTGAACACTGGCTCCAGTATAGCTAGTCAATTTCCGTGCAACTTTTACTGCCCTGGATGTTCGCCATAGAACTTCCAAGTGGTATGGTAGTCCGGCGTTAACTTCTGGTTCGTCAAGTCCGCTCGGATCATCTCAATCGGAATCCGATTTTCTTTCAACACCGCATCATTGAAACTGCCGGTTCGGTCATCTTGCCCGCGTCTACTAGTTCTTTGCGTAGCGCGATAGAGTTGCATGCCGCCCAGCAGATAGGCGGCCTGATACAAAGGTCCATAAGCCGCCAGCAAAGGATCGCCGCACTTCACCGACGGCGTTCTCCCGTTCATGACCGACTCGATCCACCAGGAAATCGATGCATTCGTCCGGTGTCATCTTGCCCAGGTGAAAACTTAATGAGAAGATGATGCGGGCGCAGCGATGCATTCTCCAGAACAGACGCGCCGACGCGATCTTCGGGAGTCTTCTGGAACTTCATGTCATACAACAGCAGTTCCCAATAAAGTGACCAGCCTTCTGTGACAAATGGCGTGCCCCCCACTGCCGCGCGATATGGGCGGAAATGCTGGCGCCATGTAGCCCTGCAGTTCATGTCCAGGAATGAGTTCGTGAAACACAGTGGCGCGCGAGAAACGGAATGTTGTTTCCTCGCATGCTCATCATCTTCTGCTCGTATGTCATGGCAGCCACGGGATACGACACGCTGATGGTTTCGCCGCCCGTAAAGAACGGGTTCACCAGCTGCCGCTCCGGCGACATCATCTCCATGCGCCATGTCTCGTGTGCTACGGAAGGCACGGTCACCAAGTCGTGATCGTCCAGAAACTTTTCCGCTTCACGCGCCAGTTGCCGGATCAATCTCAGGCTGCTTGACCCGGCTCCACATACATGGTCTTTACCTTTTCCAGCGCCTTCTTCCAATCGTCGCCGTATCCCATTTCGCGGGAGGCGCGCTTCATCTCGTTTTCGCACCAGGCAAACTCTTTATTGGCAATGGCAATCAGTTCTTCCGGGCGTATACGGAATCATCTCGAATGCCAGTTCGCTCATCAACGCATCGCGCCCAATCGGGTTTCCCACAATGTCATCGGTAGCACCAGCGCGTGCGCCTGCGGTTCCTACAGGACCTGCACCTCCGCGACCAGCACCGCCACCCTGACCACGTCCTCCACCACCTCCGCCGCCGGAATTCGGTACGGGAGCAGCCACCGCTTCTGATACGGCTCGCAGACCTGCTATCCGTTCCCGTAAAAACGCGGAATAGCTTTGCAAAGCGGCGTCCGCTGTTTTGTATGGCGCATCCGCCCACCAGGTAAATAGCGGATCATAATTGTCGTAAAAACCTTGCCAGGAACGCAGTGTCGCTCGCAAGGAAGCGACTTCCCCGGCAGCACGATTCCCAATTACCTTGCGCTGCTGCACGTTTTCCTGCCCATTGGCTGCCCTTATCTGCTGCTCCACCATGCGGCGAGCCTTCTCAATTTCCGCAGCAAGTTCAGTTAGCTTTGCGGCTGCTTGCTGCGGTTTGAAAGGAGTGGTCTTTTTCCGGGATTCTTCCAGTTCCACAATGATGCTGGCAAATGGCATGTAAGGCGCTGTTTCCGCCTGCGATTTTGCCGTGAAATCCAACTGCTGCAACTGGTGATCCAGGTAGTTGCGGAACACTACGTAATCCACTTTGCCGTCCTGCGGCAGAGAGTTGAAATCCAGCCTTGCTAATCGTTCCCGCCATTCCGTAAAGAACCGCTTCATACGCGGGTTACGAGCCGGGTCCAATTCCATGGTGTAGTACCGCATCAGGTTGGTGCGGTCCAACGTGAACGCCTCAATGTAAGGCCGCATAGGGCTGGCAGACAGGTCCAAATCACCGGGTCCGGTCTTCGGCGGTTGCTGAAAGCCGAACAGTGGCAAAAGTCCCAAAAACAGGGCCATCCGGAAAGGAAGAAGAACTTTTTTGTTCAGCATTGAATTGGATACGAAAGTGTATCCAGATTACCATCAGGGCTGCAACCTAGCTGGTACTGCTTTATTTCGCTACCAACTGCCGCGTTCGCCCAAGCTATCGATCACCTTTGCCAGACGCAAGGCACCGTTGTTCCAGTTCTCCTGTATGCCGCGCTCTGCATCATCTGCATTACCTTCCCCAATCGCCCGGATGATTCCGTTGTGCTCTTCCACTGAGGTTCCCAGCTCGTCCAGAATGGCGCTTGCGTACAATCGCCAGTACCGCTCCGCTTGGGGCTGCGTAGATTTATGCAGTTCCCGCAAGCGCGGCCCTGCGCTGGCCTGCAAAATTTCGCTGTGGAAACTCATGTCCAGGTCAAAGATCCGGTTGGAATCCAATCGCCGGGCCTGCGCCAACTCCGCTAACCCTTCATTAATCTCCTTCAGCTTTCCGATTACTCGATTCCGCTCTGCGGAAGGCAATTGTGCCGTTAACCGTGCGCCTAGCCCTTCCAAGTGCCCGATAATGGAGTACAACTCGCGGGCATCTTCCTTAGTCAATGGCGCCACTAACATGCGGCTCTTGGTCCGGTTACCGGAAGCCATCACATAGCCTTCGCGCTGCAGCCAGTGAAGCGCACCCCGTACTGGCGTGCGGCTGTAGCCGAGTCGTTCTGCTAAATCTGCTTCAATGATCCAGGTGCCAGGAGAAAGTTTGCCCCGCACAATCAACTCTCGGATTTCATGAAACACCAGCTTCAGGCTATTGCCGCGCATGGCAGGTCCTGGTTTCCGCTTGGCGACGGGGCGTGCAGGTGACAACGGTGTCGGCATTCTTGCTTGACTATTAGATTACCTTTCCATGGCTCTGATCTATAGCGGGTGAAACCCTGAAACTCTGTGATCTGACATGTCATTGAATACAATCTTGTATTTAGAGCAACATGCAAGGAAATCAGAAAATGGAAAGCGCCGAAGTTCTGGTGGTGGGTGCAGGTCCGGCAGGAATCGCGGCCGCAGTGCGAGCCGCTGAACACGGCAAGCAGGTTGTGGTTCTGGATGATAACCCCACGGAAGGAGGACAGATCTGGCGTGGAGGAAAAACCCATTCCGGCGGTCGGCAAGCTTCCGGCTGGTTCCAGAAATTGGGCAGCACTTCCGCAAAGGTACTTACCGGGAGCCGGATCATTGGAGCAGATACCCACACGCGCACCTTGCATGTGGAAACACTTTGTGACTCGTTCAGTATTCAGTATGAAAAGGTAGTTTTCGCCACAGGAGCACGCGAGCTTTTTCTGCCATTTCCCGGCTGGACGTTGCCGAATGTGATGGGAGTAGGCGGCCTGCAAGCCTTAGTAAAGTCGGGTCTGCCTGTGCGAGGCAAACGAATTGTGATTGCTGGCAGCGGGCCTTTGCTGCTGGCGGTAGGCGCTTACCTAAAAAAACATGGCGCTCTCGTTACGGCAATCGTTGAGCAGGCGCAGTGGGGTCAACTGCTTCGCTTTGGAATCTGTCTCGCCCAATATCCCGGAAAACTTTGGCAGGCGGCTGCGCTGAAAACCTCGCTTCTTTCCACACGGTATCTGACGGGTTCCTGGGTGAAACGGGCGGAAGGGAAGGAAAAGCTCCAATGCATTCAAATTCAAGCTGGATCCCAAACACAAAACATGGATTGTGATTACCTGGGCGTTGCGTATGGATTTGTGCCCAATACGGAGTTACCGCAATTCTTGGGCTGCCATATGGAAAACGGAGTGATCGCGGTAGATCATCTTCAGCGAACATCATTGCCGAATGTATTTTGTGCAGGAGAAGTAACAGGGCTCGGCGGAGTTGATCTTTCTTTGGTGGAAGGCGAAATTGCCGGATACGCAACTGCGGGTCGTGAAGATTTAGCAACCAAGCTCTTTGCGAAAAGAGAACATTCCCGCCAGTTTGCCAAACAGCTTGACCAGGCATTCGCTTTACGCGCGGAGTTGCGCCATTTGCCTGATCAGCAAACACTTGTATGCCGGTGTGAAGATGTACCGTTCGGGGCACTGAGAGCCGCAGATTCCTGGCGCGCTGTCAAATTACATCTTCGCTGCGGTATGGGTCCTTGTCAGGGTCGCATTTGCGGACCCGCAGTCGAGTTTCTGTTGGGCTGGAAACCGGAATCGATTCGCCCACCCGTATTCCCTGCCCGCATTGGGAGTTTGATTTCCTCCTCCATCAAAGTGGAAAAGGGATAACGGAACCTACCCCACTACTACTGTTTGCTAAGATTTCAATAGTCCCTGTTAGATATCGGCCCTTGTGAGATGCCGTGTGTTTAGTACCCGTTCTCACGAGGTGACGTATGTCTTTTCGCGATTTTCGTAAAGCCGGACATCCCCCTACACTTCTTTCTGCCTTTTTGTATTTTGATGTCAGCTTCATGGTCTGGGTCATCCTGGGTCCTTTGGGCCCGTTCATCGGGGAAGCTTATCACCTGGACGCTGCTCAGAAAGGCTTGTTAACCGCAGTCCCTCTTCTGGGAGGCTCATTTTTCCGTTTGATTCTGGGCTGGATGACAGAGCGCCTGGGAGGTCGCCGAACGGGGCTAATTGGCCTAAGCGTCTCGCTGATCCCACTTCTCATCGCCTGGCAGTTTGCCAACAGCTTTCCGGCATTTCTGGCTTTAGGAATTCTGCTCGGAGTGGCAGGCGCAAGTTTTGCGGCGGCACTGCCGCTTGCCAGCGGGTGGTATCCGCCGGAACACCAAGGGCTTGCCATGGGAATTGCCGGAGCAGGCAACTCTGGCACTCTTTTTGCCACCCTTTTCGCGCCTCGGTTAGCCCAAGCTTTCGGATGGCGCAGCGTGTTTGGCTTTGCCATGATTCCCGTTGCCGTTGTCTGGGTAGTCTTCTTCTTTTTGGCCAAAGACGCTCCAGGGGAACGCGAGGTAAAGCGTTGGAGCGACTATTCTTCACTGTTGAAAATCTCTGATACCGGTTGGTTTTGTTTTATCTATAGCCTGACCTTTGGGGGTTTTGTTGGTTTAGCCAGTTACCTTCCCATCTTTTTTCACGACCAATACCACCTGACCAGGGTACAGGCAGGCGATTTCACCACGTTCGTAATTCTTTTTGGCAGCTTTTTGCGTCCCATAGGCGGCGTGCTGGCAGATCGAGTTGGCGGTCATCGCATGTTGGTTGTGCTGCTTGCCGGAGCCAGCCTTTGTCTTGGGGCTGTGGGTACGCTCCCACCTGCCTGGGTCACTCTTTTGTTCTTGGCAGCCGGCCATGGGAATGCTGGGAATGGGCAATGGTTCCGTGTTTCAGTTATTGCCGCAACGATTTCCCGCTCGCGTCGGCATCATGACCGGAATTGTAGGAGCAGCGGGCGGATTAGGCGGCTTCTTGCTGCCTTCTCTTCTGGGTGTGGTGAAGCAGCAAACCGACAGTTTTGGAGTGGGATTTGCGATTGTTGCTGCCCTGATGCTCACAGGCTCTCTGGCATTGGTGTACCTCAAGAGTATTTGGCGCCGGACATGGAATGCCCAAGCTGCTATACGAGCAGGGTTGATAACTGGCACTGTTGCCGGTGCTGTGGGAGTGGATGCCACCACAGCTTGACAGCACTGTAACAGCCACGCACTGTCCGTATTGCGCTCTTCAATGTGGCATGAACTTGGTAACGTCTGGAAACCTGGTCACCATTGAACCCCGCGACTTTCCGGTCAACAAGGGCGGTCTGTGCCAGAAGGGATGGACCGCAGCAGAGCTTCTGGATCACCCTGACCGGTTGACCACTCCTTGGATACGCGACTACCGTGGTGGCGACTTACGGCCTGCCTCGTGGGACGAAGCTTTGGACCGTGTTGTAGGAGGTTTCCAGAAGATTCAGGAACAACACGGACGGGATGCCATCGGTGTTTTTGGAGGAGGCGGCCTTACTAACGAAAAATCCTACCTTCTTGGCAAGTTCGCGCGAGTGGCGCTTCGCACTTCGCAGATCGATTACAACGGCCGCTTTTGTATGTCTTCCGCTGCGGCTGCGGGAATCAAAGCATTCGGAGTGGATCGCGGCCTTCCCTTTCCACTGGCCGATATCCCTCATGCAGAAGTGATTTTGCTGATCGGCAGCAACCCTGCGGAAACCATGCCTCCGGTGATGCAGTACTTTGATGCGCAGCGAAAGAACGGAGGCTCGCTTATCGTGGCAGATCCGCGAGCTACACCCACTGCGAAAGCCGCCACGCTGCACTTGCAAATCACTCCGGGAACGGATTCTGCCCTGGCGAATGGCTTGCTGCACATTGCGATTGCGGAAGGCTACCTTGATCAGCCTTTCATTACTGCCCGCACAGAGGGTTTTGAACAGGTGCAGCGTGCCGTTTCTTCTTACTGGCCAGACCGTGTCGAGCGGATCACTGGAATTCCCGCTAAACAGCTAACCCAAGCAGCGCGCCTGTTAGGAAAAGCAAAAACCGCTATGATCCTGACTGCTCGGGGACCTGAGCAGCAAAGCAAGGGTGTAGAGAATGTGCAGGCGTTTATCAACTTAGCCTTGGCTCTCGGCAAAGTAGGGAAACTGCACTCCGGCTATGGATGCCTGACTGGGCAGGGCAATGGGCAAGGGGGAAGAGAGCACGGGCAAAAGGCAGACCAACTTCCCGGCTACCGCAAAATCGATAATCCAGAACACAGGGCTTATATTGCCAGCGTTTGGGGCATAGAAGAAGCAACACTTCCGCAGCCTGGAAAGTCAGCATATGAACTGCTTGACAGGATGGGAACGCCGGATGGCGTACGCGCCCTGATGGTAATGGCGTCGAACTTGGCTGTTTCCGCGCCGCGTGCCGGCCACATTCGAGAACGCCTGGAAGCTCTCGATTTTTTAGTGGTTTCCGATTTCTTTCTTTCCGAAACAGCGGCACTCGCCGATGTGGTGGTTCCCACTGCGCAGTGGGCAGAAGAAGAAGGCACTATGACCAACCTGGAGGGTCGTGTGATTCTGCGCCGCCGAGCGCAGCAACCGCCTCCGGGTGTCTGGACGGATGCTCAGTTTCTTTCGGCATTGGCAAGGCGCATGGGCCATGGCCATCAGTTTCCTGCAAATCCCTGCGCCATCTTTGAAGAGCTTCGCGTAGCTTCCTCTGGCGGGGTAGCCGATTATTCCGGCATGACTTGGGAAAGAATTTCCAAGGAGAACGGTGTGTTCTGGCCTTGCCCCAGCGATTCCTCCGGCCAGCAAGTTCCGCATCCGGGGACACCCCGCTTATTCCTGGACAAGTTTCCCACCAGTAATGGCCGCGCCAAGTTTTACCCAGTGGAACATCGCGATTCCGCCGAAGAACCGACGCACGACTTTCCTCTCTATCTCACTACCGGGCGCATCATGCTTCACTACCAGTCCGGTACGCAGACACGGCGTGTTGCCAAGTTGATGGAGTCTTCTCCGAAAGCTTTTGTGCAGATCCACCCTTCTATGGCTCGCAGCTTTGGCATTGGGCAAGGGGAAACGGTTCGTGTTTCCACGCGCCGTGGTTCCGCCACTTTCCAGGCGCATCTGACGCCTGACATTCGCATGGATACATTGTTCGTTCCCTTTCACTGGTCAGGAAACAACTGCGCGAACCTGCTGACCAACCCGGCGCTGGACCCCACTTCCCGCATGCCAGAATTCAAGGTTTGTGCGGCACGCATTGAAAAAGAATCTGTCAACACAGGATCTCTATGTTAGAAAAGCCAAAGTTTCTCCAAGGTGTTTTCGCCTTTGAAGGCAAAGGTCTGGACACACCAACACTGCTGGACGTAAGCCTGTCTTATACCGTTCCCTACGATAAGCGGGCGCAGTTGATCTACTTCAGAGCAGGCAACTCCTCTGAGGAACTGATTTTTGTGGTGCTGAGGCGTGCTCACACGCCGATGCGATGGTTTCCCATCGGAGCCAAAAGCACCGTCCACGTACCGTTAGCTGTGGTGGAAGACATTTTTCCGGACACACTGCTGGAAGTCTTTATAGGCGCGCCCGCTTCCGTGAAAGGGCACGTAGTAATCGATATCGGATTAATCGAGGTGTAGATGACTCAGGACAATAAGCAAAACTTAGTGGTGATTGGCAACGGCATGGCTGGCGCACGGGTCGTGGAAGAGATTCTTTCCCGTGGTGGCGCGGATATGTTCAATATCACCATGTTCGGTGATGAGCCGTATGGCAATTACAATCGCATCCTGCTTTCCAATGTGCTGAATGGGCAGAGCGATGTCACGGACATCTTTCTGAACCCCATGGCTTGGTACAACGAAAACCGAATCACGCTACATGCCGGAGTGCGCGCTTCCGGCATTCTTCGCAAAGCCAAGCATGTGATCGGCAACAATGGCCGTACGGAACCTTATGACAAGCTCATCATCGCCACGGGAAGCCGTCCGTTTCTTCCTCCGATTGAGGGGTTAGGGAAACAGGGTGTATTCGCTTTTCGCACCATTGACGATTGCGCAAGAATAACTGCGTATGCGGGCAACTGCCGCAGCGCGGCTGTGATCGGAGGCGGTTTGTTGGGCCTGGAGGCTGCTCGGGGCCTTCAGAACTTTGGACTGGATGTTCATGTGATTCATATCAGTGACCATCTGATGAGTGCTCAACTTGATCGTGAAGGGGGAAACGTCCTCAAAGCCTCAATTGAGAGCATGGGGATTCGGGTCCATCTTCGCAAGAATACGAAAGAAGTTCTTGGTGATCACAAAGTAACTGGGCTCTTGTTCGCGGATGGCACAACGCTGGATTGCGACATGGTGGTGATCTCCACCGGAATTAAACCAAATGCGGAAATTGGCACACGTGCCGGGCTCACAGTGGAACGCGCCATTGTGGTGGATAACCACATGCGTTCCGTAGATGATCCTGATATCTATGTGGTCGGGGAATGCGCACAGCATCGCGGCCAGGTATACGGCTTGGTAGCGCCTCTTTGGGAACAGGCCAAAGTTCTGGCAGATCAAATTACGGGACACAACCGGGAAGCCGCATACCACGGCTCCAAAGTGGCGACCAAGCTAAAGGTAATGGGCGTGGAAGTCGCATCCATGGGCGTGACGCAGGCGGTGGATGAAGAAGATGAGGTGGTCCAATTTACCGAGCCAAAGAAAGGCACCTATAAGAAGCTGATCATTCGCAAAGGACGCCTGATCGGAGGTATTCTTCTGGGCGATATCAGCAAAGCTGCCTACTTGATGCAAGCCTTTGACCGGGAAACTCCCCTTCCCGAAGAGCGATTGTCACTGCTTTTTGATATCGGTGCTCCCCCGACCAAAGTCACCATGGAGGAAATGCCTGCTGAGGCGCAGGTCTGCAACTGCAACGGCGTGAGCAAAGGCGCAATTGTGAAGTGCATTGAAGGAGGAAAACGGACGTTTAAAGGCGTGATGGAAGCCACCCGCGCCGGAATGGGATGCGGCTCCTGCAAAGGCTTAGTGAATGAAATTGTGGAATGGGCTTGCGGAGGAAAGGCCGAAGAAGATCCTTCCATTCACTACTTTGTACCGGGTGTTCCGCTCACCAAGCCCGAACTGACACGCGCCATCAAAGAACAAAATCTCCGATCGGTTTCCGCCGTTTTTCAGGCACTCGCGGATGGCAAAGAAGATGCCGCCAGCAAGCCAGGTCTTGCCACATTGCTCAACACCATTTGGAAAGGCGATCATGTGGAGGAACGTGATGCGCGTTTCATCAATGATCGCGTTCACGCCAATATCCAGAAAGATGGCACGTTCTCAGTGATTCCCCAAATCGCTGGAGGCGTTACCAGTGCCGCCCAATTGCGCCGGATTGCGGATGTTGCCGATAAGTACAACGTGCCCATGATCAAGCTGACTGGTGGACAGCGGATCGATCTGCTCGGAATCAAGAAAGACGATCTTCCGAACGTATGGCGCGATCTCGATATGCCTTCTGGTTTTGCATATGGCAAACGCTTTCGCACTTGTAAGAGTTGCGTAGGAACGGAGTTCTGCCGCTTCGGCGTTGGCGATAGTACCGCACTTGCGATCAAAATTGAAATGCGCTTCCAAGGGCTGGATTGCCCAGGCAAACTCAAACTTGCCACTGCCGGGTGCCCGCGAAATTGCTCTGAAGCGATGGTCAAAGATGTAGGAGCAGTGGCAGTGGAAGGCGGCAAGTGGGAAATCTATGTAGGAGGCGCTGCCGGAGCGCATGTCAGAAAAGGCGACATCCTTTGCGTGGTAAATACGGAGGAAGAGGTGCTTCTCTATATAGGCCGCTTCATTCAGTATTACCGTGAAACCGCAAAGCACCTGGAAAGAACCTATGGGTTTGTGGAGCGCCTTGGCATGGAACGGCTCAGGCAAGTGGTTGTGGAAGATGCGGAAGGCATTGCGGCGGAATTGGATGCAGCCATGCAGGCATCCGTAGATGCTTACTTCGATCCATGGAAGGAAGCCATTGCGCCCGTGACAGCAAACCAGTTCGTTTCCATTCTGCCTGTCATGCAAGGAAAGGTAACCTAAGATGGAAGTCAATATCGGCACATTGGAAGCAATCCCTGCTGGGGAAGGCCGCACGTACCAAGTCGGGGGTGAACAAATTGCTGTGTTTCACACCCGGACAGGAGAGGTGTACGCCGTGCAAGCAAAATGCCCCCACAAGGGGGGGCCGCTGGCAGATGGTTTAGTGGGGGGCAAGGTCTTGGTCTGCCCCCTTCACTCCTGGAAGTTTGATCTATCCACAGGAGAAGCGCTTTTAGGAGCGTGCGACCTGAAAACATATCGAGTGGAAGTAGATGGCCAGAACCAATTGATTCTGGCCGATGTCGATTGGTAAATAAAAATACCTAATTTTTCTTGATCTTTGCCGGAACTAACACGCCGGTTCCATATTTTTCCACGGTGCGAGTTTTCATGTTGTACACATCGCCGGTCGAAAGCACATAATACGGTTTCTCCCAAGGCTGATAGACGCGCGTGTTATCGTGGATCGCCACTTTCCATTTTCCAATTACTTGAAAGCGGTCACCCGTCACCACAATTGCTGTGCCTTCCGATAAGCCGATGCCCAGCAAATTCGGATATTTCTTAATCACAGGAATAATGTCATCCCAGCGATTTCGGGTATTGATATGTTGATCAATCGCGCTTCGACGAAGAAATGCAAATCCATGTTCGTGCTCCGGCTCAGGCGTCATCACAATCTCGGAACCGGCAATGGCTCCGCGCACCAGGTAATCACCCTGAATCGTAGCGCCTGCCGAACTGCCGCCAATGACGCCGCCACGCTCCAGCACTTTCCGAAATTCTTGCAGAGTGAGTGTGTTGGCGTAGGAATCCACAACGTTCCACTGGCGTCCGCCGTTGAACCATACGCCCTTGGCATCTCGCAGCACTTTTGCGAACTCTTCCGTGTTGGCTACCTTCGGGTCATGCGTGTGCAGCATTCGAACGTTGGTTAATCCCAAAGCCTTCCAGGGTGCAATGATCCTGGCTTCTTCATAGACCTGGATTTTTCCGTCTTGCGTTCTGTTGCCGCCCGCTGTCGGAACGATCACAATGTTGGCGTCCTTTCCGCCTGCAAGGTTGATAAAGGTTTCCATGATTCCGGTACCTTCAGCGGAGCCGCCACCCTGGATGACGAGCGTTCCTTTTTCCGGCCCGTACTCATTTGCCTGCGCAGAAAGACCATTCATGAATAGCGCTGCAGCAAGCAATACGGGTAGTTGTTTCAGTCTAGCGAGAGGGAATTTCATTGCATAAAAATGTACCATGCCGAGGATTGTTCCTTTCCTTAATGCCACTCAAGCGAGTTCCAGTTGAACGCGCGCAATGGACTGTTTCGGCAACAGCACGGCAGCGGCATTCCCGGAAATGTTTACTGCCAAAGAGACGGGCTTTACTTCCTCCGGCTTGGAGAAGGTGTTCGTAGCTGCCGGGTCTGCATGAGTCAGAACGATTCCGTTACCCTCCGTTGGCCGGAAGGAGCCTGTCAATCGGAGACGAACACTCACCGCATCCTGAGCGGAAGGATTCGTCAATGTCACGGTAAGCCGTTTTCCTTGCAAGGACGCCGAAGCGGAAAGCTGCGGAAGTGTCACTTGCCCCTTGGTGGAGGTCACCCTCAGATCGCCATTCTGAATTTTTACCGGGAGAGAAGCAGCACCCATATGGGGTTTGTACATGGCGAAGACGTGGTACACCGGTGTTCGCACGTACTTGTCTTCATGAGCAAGAAACAGCGAGTTTAAGCAGTTAATCGTTTGCGCCACATTCGCCATGGCAATCTTATCCGCATGGCGATTGAAGATGTCAAAGTGCATGGCGCTAACCGCCGCGTCACGAAGCGTCACTGACTGTACGAGTTGAAAACCCGGCACGAATTTCGGATTGTGTGAGTACCAAGGTCCCCACTCGTCCACCACGAATTTGAGGCGGTGTTGCGGATCATACCGGGACATCACGGCCCAGTTTTCCAGAATGGCTGTCTCAATGCGCGTGCCTTCCTTGAGTACGGCGTACCATTGTTCCGGCGTGGATTGATCCGAAGGCACATCGGTGGGTCGGAAGTCGGTATAGAAGTGCATCGAAAGAGCTGACATCTTCACGCGGCGATCCCCCGCCAGTGCCTCAAATATGCCCTGCGTCCATTCCACATCGCTGTTGCGGGAGTGACCACGCGGACCGCACGCCACCAGGTAAAGCGAATCACCAGGAGGCAACTGCGTGACAAAACGTTTATACCAGGAGATGTATTCAGCCGGCTTCATGTTGCCGCCGCATCCCCAAACTTCATTACCGATGCCCCAATACTTCACGGCAAACGGTTCTGCATCGCCATTTGCCTTCCGCTCATCCGCTAAACTCACCGTACCTGCCGGGGCGTTGCAGTAACTAAGCCAATCATGGAACTCTTGCGGCGAGCCGGTAGCCATGTTCGCTGCCAAGTAGGGAGTTGCGCCAATAGCACGGCAGAGCCGCAGGAACTCCTGCGTGCCAAACCAGTTTGGCTCCGCACCATGCAAAGCAGGGGGAGCCTCATTGCCCCAATACGTCGCAGTACGCGGACGCTTCTCCACAGGACCTACGCCATCGCGCCAGTGATATCCATCGGCAAAACAGCCGCCCGGCCACCGGATATTCGGCGCCGCCAGTTGCTTCATATCGTCCACAAAACGGCGACGCACTCCTTCTATGTTGGCAATGCGGGATTGTTTCCCTACCCAGATGCCGTCATAGATCACGCCGCCCAGATGTTCAATGAAATGCCCATAAACATGTGGACTAATCTCCGGCCCAGGGTTAGAAGGATTGATTTCCACTTCCGTGTCGGCTGCCATGAGCCATCGCGGACTGAACATAAGTTGGCTGCCGATTCCGGCCAGAGCATGTAAACAGGTTCTTCGATTCATAACGTCTGTTTGCCTTATCGCAGCATTTCTTCCGTAGCAGATCCATTGAGAAAGCTTTTCATTCGTACGGTCTCCTGATCCAGTTCCCAACGGAAATCGGCATCTTTGGGCCGTTTCCCTACAAATCCTAACTTAATCTGCAAGCGTTTCTTGACCAGTGTTACATTCGCCCATCCGACCATGCTGTCCTTCCAGAGAAGCGGCATGGCGTAATAGCCGCGCAGCCGTTTGGCTACCGGCGTATACGCCTCGAAGCGATAAGGCCATCCCCAAAGATGCTGAAAACGGCGACGGTCCCACACCAGGGGATCGAAAGGAGCAAGAAAACGAACGGAGTTTGGCACCTGCGTACTTATTCTTTTTGGAGCAGTCCATAGGTAAGTCAGCCCTTCCACGGTTTGCTTTTGCAACTGTTCTTCACGATGGAGATCGGCTATCACCATGCGTGCATGAGCAAAGTCAGGCACTGCCCGCCGGAGGGGAGCCATGATCTGCGAAAGACTCTTTTCCGGAACTGGCTCAAAGATGTTGACCAATGTCAAAATCAGTTTTCTCATCCGTTCCTGGGAAGAGATTGGTTCCGGGAATGGAAGAGTTGCCCCATACACTCGAATTCCGTTTTCGCGGCGTACAATGCGCAAGAGCCCTCGATGATGCAAGCCTTCCAAAGCACGCGTTGTAGACTTTGAGTACCCACCCCAAGCGTTGATTACCCGGTCACAGCCAAGATGCGCTTCCAACTCTCTGGGGTGGGTCTCACCCCATTGGGAAACCACAGCAAACACCTGATGCTCCAAGGGAGACAAGTCCCTTGTGTTGCGAGGATGGAGGAGATGCCAGATATTTCGAGGCAGAAAACCATACGCGTAAAGCACATCCTCTTCAATATCAAGCGATGGGTATCGCTGCTCCAAATCGCCAGCACAATAATTCTTTACCCTATGGCGCAGAATCAAGTCTTGCGCCCGTGCTGGAGAACGGATCGGGTCGGCTTGAACAAATCCAAGACGAAGTATTGCCTGTTTCAGCGTGGTAGGGCGGAACAAGGAATGCGAAATGGCGTGATTTCGCAGTTGTTGAAGAGTTAGGGCTGCCACAGAGATATGTTTTTTGTCTTACTGCTTTCCGCCATGTACCCAAGTCGCCAGCTCTTCATATTGATCACTTGCAATGAGGTTTACTCCTGCTTCCAACGATGCTTTCCAGCGCACTTCCACAGCCGGATGCGAACCGAAATTATAACCTTGTCCCCAGCCTTGATCCTCGTTTGGGAGAAAGCCGTCCAGCGTATAGAAGCGAATCCAGAAACCCTGCTGGTGTGCGAAGTTGACTAAAGCCTTTAGCCGCGCCGCTTCCTTCGGCAGCCACTCGCCTGCCTTGGGCTGCCCTCCTTCTTCCACCTCATACCAGGAATTATTCCACCAGCGCCGGTAGTTGGTCGGCTTTTCCCGAAGCAGCACTTCCGGCGCTGCGGTAGCAGCAATGTGAACGCGTTCCTGTTCAGTCTTAGCAGAGGGAAATGTGGTGTGAGCCGAGCCAAACAGGCGAAGCTTGCTTCCTTCGGTAAGAGGACTAAAAAACACGGCTTCCTGCGCGTCCGAGTCTTCCGTCATCACCAGCAGAGGCTTGGCTTCCAAAGGTGCGAGTTGGTTTGGATCAGTTCCTTTCTTGGCCGTTGTAATCCAATCTTCATATTTCCCTAACAGATCCCATACTGCATGGAGCAGCGCAGGTTGATTGTCCTTGAAGTCGAAGTGAACCACAATCAAAGGCCACTGGGACTGCTGGTTTTCCCGCAGCGCCTTCTCGATCTGCGGACGAACCCGTTCAAAAAAGTAACTCTGGAGCGTCGGTTCTTGCCCGGTTGTCTTAGGCGTATGGGAAACCACGACGCGTCCTTGGCCGGTTGCCGGGTCCACAAACCAGGCAAGGTCCTGCTCAATCCCGATAGGGTAGCCAAGCTGAAGAGCACGCTCAATTCGATTCCCGAATTGGCCTTCCAAAGGGTAACAGTTATGAGCATCCACTATCGGCCGATTGTGGTTAAGAAATTCCAACGAGCGCTGCTGGGCAGCACAAGGGATTCCGCATAAGGCAAGCAAGAAGAGCAGCTTCATCAGAATCATCCTATCGGAATCAGAGCAGAAACACAGGGGAAATGGACCTCCCTTCTTTCCCAAAAATCAAGGCCAAAAAATCAAGGAGACGCTAAGTTTTTGTAAATTTCTTCCCCGGAAGGAGGCTACAAAAACGAAACATACCTTAACAATTCTTTACTTACCTATCGGAAGGAAGACGCGTCCTTACAGTAGCGGTCCGTAATGAGCAAGGTGGCAAGGAGAGGTAAGCATGTTGTTAGTGAAGAAAGGCATTGTGAAGGCAGGGACCCTGGTGGCAAACCTTATTGTGAGGGCATACTTACCGCCAGGCTTCGACACAGGTATTTTGGGCACCATGCTCGTCGTTTCACTAGGGTCTATGTCAGCCGCCCTTCGCACTTTACGCGAGTTTCCTTTCGTGAGTTAAATAGGAGTGCGGCAAATTCTTTGTGCCGCGTTGTGGCCAGCCGCGCCCATCACCCCGCCGCCGGGATGAGCGCCGGAACCACACAGATACAGCCCCTTTACGGGTGTACTGTATTGTCCCGCTTCTCTCACAGGCCGATGGGCGAACAATTGACTAGGGGATAGCTCGCCGTGAAAGATGTTGCCACCTGCTAAGCCAAAGCGGCGCTGGAGATCCAATGGCGTCAGCACTTGTCGATGGAGCAGAATCGAGCGGATGTTCGGCGCATATTCAGCAATCAAGTCCAGAACCTGATCCGCATAGGAATCGCGCAAATTATCCCAGTTCCCTTCCCGCAACGTATAAGGAGCGTATTGCACAAACAGGCTCATCACATACTTGCCCGCAGGAGCCAGAGTCGGGTCATACATGCTGGGAATGCCCATCTCAATCATGGGCCGTCGGGAAGGTTTACCTTGCTGGCAATCACGCCATGCTTCTTCCACGTAATCGATAGAAGGGCAGATGTGCATGGTGGCGCGATGCTGCGGACCGGGAGCACCGGGCAATGCACGAAATTCCGGCAATCCGTCCAAAGCAAGATTCATTTTCAACGAAACGCCTTCGCACTGATACCCTCGAATCTTCGCTGTAAAGGAAGAAGGCAGGTCCCGTTCGTCCATCAAGCGAAGAAACGTGGTGCGCGGGTCAAGTCCGGACAGCACCACTGGCGCTTGGATCTCTTCCCCACTTTGTAGCACCACTCCACTCACTGCACCATGGCGGACCAGAATCTTTTCCACAGGGGAATTGACGCGGATTTCTGCACCGGCGCTCCGGGCAGAGGCTGCAATCGATTCCGATAGCGCCCCCATGCCGCCGCGTACATAACCCCACAATCCGCGTCTACCCGCTGCCATTCCCATGCAATGGTGAAGAAGCACATAGGCTGTTCCCGGCGTACGAGGACCGCCATTTGCGCCAATCACGCCATCGGTTGCCAGCGTCACTTTCACTTCTTCTGATTCAAACCAGCGACTCAGAAATTCTTCCGCGCTGCTATGGAGCACTTCGTCCAACTCCGGCACGCTTTCCGGCGGTGGGGAAAGAAGCAGTGCATCCATCTGTTCAGCAAGCCGTTCCAGGTGGGCATCATATCCGGCCAGTGCTTCCGCATCCCGGCTGGAAAACCGCTCAATTTCCGCCTTTGTGCGAGCCGCATCCTGCCATAGGAACAGGTAACGCCCATCCGGAAAAGGCGTAAAGAAGGGCGGATCTTTCGGGTATACGTGATAGCCGAACTTCCCTAGTTCCAGATCCCGCACAATTTCGTCACGCAGCAGGCTGACCAGGTAAGAAGCAGTGGAAACACGAAATCCCGGCCAAGGTTCTTCCGTAACGGCACAGCCGCCCAGAAGTTCGCGACGTTCCAGCACCAACACGCGCTTGCCGGCACGCGCCAGATAGGCCGCTGCCACTAGGCCATTGTGCCCGCCGCCGACGATCACGGCATCATACGGCTTCATCCTTGTAAGCGAAAGGCAATCACTGCCAGGGGCGGCAAGGTAACGATAATGCTTTGGGAGCGCCCGTGCTGAGGTATTGCTTCGGCCAGCACGCCACCGCCATTTCCCACGTTGCTTCCGCCGAAGATTTCCGCATCCGTATTCAGAATCTCTTTGTAAAAACCGCTTTGGGGCACTCCAAAACGATACTTTTCCCGCACAACCGGAGTGAAGTTGCAGCAAAACAGAAGAAAATCATTTGCTGTTTCCGAGCGCCGCAGAAAGGCGATTACGGAGTTTTCCGCATCGTGAAAGTCAATCCATTCAAAACCC
Source organism: Bryobacterales bacterium (assembly GCA_963791675.1). Lineage (GTDB taxonomy): Bacteria > Acidobacteriota > Terriglobia > Bryobacterales > Bryobacteraceae > JALYXI01. The sequence continues at coordinate 342,498 of CAWBTD010000012.1, read as the reverse complement.
GAATGGTGGAAATCCACTTGGTGCAAAGCAGGGTATCGCTGGTATAGACCGTTAAGTTCCTGCATCAACCTCTGCAACTGGCGGTGACGATCATACTGCAAAAGTCCCAACGGACACTGCTGGCGTAGTTCCACTCTTCCCATTGGCCGATCTCCGACCCCATGAACAGCAGTTTCTTCCCTGGATGGGCCATACATGTACGCCAAGAAAGGCGCGCACATTGGCGAACTTCTGCCACTCGTCGCCCGGCATCTTGTTGAGCAGCGACTGCTTGCCGTGCACCACTTCGTCATGCGAGATCGGCAGCACAAAGTTCTCCGTGAATGCATACACCATGCTGAAGGTGATGTTGTTGTGGCTGGTACTTGCGGTGGACCGGATCCTCTCGAAGTAATGGAGCATGTCGTGCATCCAGCCCATGTTCCACTTCATGGTGAAGCCCAGGCCATTCAGATACACAGGCCGAGACACGCCGGGAAACGCAGTGGATTCTTCGGCAATCGTCATCGCGCCGGGAACCTCGTGCGCCAGTTCATTGAAGCGCCGCAAGAAGTCGATGGCTTCCAGATTTTCGTTGCCGCCGTATCGGTTTCGGCACCCACTCGCCCGCTTTGCGCGAGTAATCCAGGTACAGCATGGACGCCACGGCATCCACGCGCAGGCCGTCGATGTGATACTCCTTCAGCCAGAACAGCGCATTGGAGATCAGGAACTCTCGGACCTCATTGCGGCCATAGTTGAAGATCAGCGTGCCCCAATCCCGGTGCTCGCCCTTGCGCGGGTCGGCATGCTCGTACAGAGCGGAGCCATCGAAAAAGGCCAGTCCATGCGCATCTTTTGGGAAAGTGCGCCGGCACCCAATCGACAATCACCCCGATGCCCTTCCTGATGGCAGCGGTCGACGAGATACCTGAAGTCATCCGGTGAGCCGAAGCGCGCGGTGGGTGCAAAATACCCGGTCACCTGATAGCCCCAGGAGCCGCCAAACGGATGCTCCATCATGGGCAGCAATTCCATATGCGTATAAGCCCATGCTCTTCACATATTCGACCAGCTTTTCCGCCATCTCCCGATAAGTCAGCGATTCGCCCGTGCGGCCTTCCGATCCAGCGATTCCAAATGCACTTCGTAGATGGAGACCGGCTCGCGCAGCCAATCGCTCTTTGCCGCGCGCTGTCATCCACTCGCGCATCGTTCCACTCGTAATTCGTCAGATCTCGCAACCACCGAAGCGGATTTCGGCGGCACTTCCGAACCAAAAGCGTACGGGTCGGCTTTCAGTTGTTCATACCCATGAACCGCGAGCGGACGTGGTACTTATACGCTGCTCCCTCCTTGCACGCCGGGCAGAAATATCTCCCACAGCCCGCCATTGCGCATGCGCATCGGATGGCGGCGCGTATCCCACTCGTTGAAGTCCCCTGCCACGGAGACGCTGATGGCGTTCGGCGCCCATACCGCGAACCGCACGCCCTCTACTCTCTTCACGGCAGTCAGGTGCGCGCCCAAGGTCTGGTAACTGTGATAATTCGTTCCTTCCGCGTGAAGATGAATCTCGTATTCGGTTAACAGCAAAGGGAAGCGGTAAGGGTCTTCTATCACCTCCGTGGTTCCGTCCCAACGTTCCAGTTGCAGTTGGTAAGGGCCGGCTTCGCCAGGCAATTCTGCTAGGAAAAAACCTGCTTCATTCTTTCGCAGCATGGGAACTGGGCCCTGGTCGCTCAGTACGGAAACGGTTCGGGCTTGCGGCAAAAATACCCGAACTTCCCAGCCCTGCTCTAACGTGTGCGGGCCCAATACCCGGAACGCGTCGCCGTGGTAACCACCCACGATTGCTTCGATTTCTTCACCGGTCATGCGACCTTCATTATATGGGGCAGGCCGAATTACACCTCCACTTGGAAGGTTCGATTGAACCCGATACCTTTCTCTTGCTGAATCCGGAGATTAGCCAGGAAGAGATTGCCCGCTACCATGACTTTACGGACTTTGCCGGGTTTATCGCGTGCTTTCGATGGATTTCGCAACAACTGCGCGGGCCACAAGAGTATGCCTTGGTTACTCGTCGTCTGTGTGAGCGTTTGCAGCAACAGGAAATTACCTATGCCGAAGTGACCCTGGCTGCCGGAGTGGTGATCTGGAAAGAACAGGATTTGGACGCAATTTACCAGGCCGTGCGTGCCGAAAGCCAGCGTTCCGCCGTGGAAATTCTCTGGAATCTGGACTCGATTCGCCATCTAGGCCCGGAATTAGCGATGCAGGTAGCAGAGTTTGCCGCTGGGCAAGTGGGGAACGGCGTGGTTTCCATTGGCATTGGCGGGGATGAAGTCCGAGGTCCGGCGGAGTGGTTTGGCGAGGTGTACCGCACCGCTGCCGCAAGTGGTTTGCGCCTGACGGCCCATGCCGGGGAAACAGCGGGGCCGCAATCCATCTGGGCCGCGCTGGAAATTGGTGCGGAGCGGATTGGGCATGGCATTCGAGCCGTGGACGACCCGCTGCTGCTGCAACATTTAGCCAAGCACCAAATTCCTCTGGAAGTCTCTCTCACGAGCAACGTATGTACCGGGGCAGTTGCTTCCCTGGCCGAACATCCCATTCGACGTTTGTTTGAGGCTGGCGTGCCGCTCACATTGAATACGGACGATCCGGGAATTTTTCGTACCACCTTGGCGGGTGAATTTGCCTTGGCTCGCGATCAGTTCGGATTCACGGAAGCGGAACTAAATGAATTTCGCGCCAATGCTTGGCGCTTCCGCTTTCCCTCCTGGCCAAAAAAGGAATAGAACTAACTGGATTGCGATTCCCATGCGCTTCGCTCTTGGAGGAAGTGCCATTTCTTACAATCGTTATAATAAGAAATTCGGAGGAAATCATTGAAGATCGTTGTTTCCGGAGCAGCCGGATTTATCGGTTCGCATATGTGCGACCGTTTGTTGTCGGAAGGGCATTCTGTTCTCGCCTACGACAATCTGCTCACGGGCGCTGAGCGCAATATTGCCCACCTGATGGGCAATCCGCAATTTCAGTATTTTCGACAGGACGTAACGAAGCCGGTTGTGGTGGATACGCCTGTGGATGCGGTGCTGCATATGGCATCTCCGGCAAGCCCGAAGGACTATCTGGAACATCCGATTGAAACATTGGATGTAGGCTCCATTGGGACGCGCCAGATGCTGGAATTAGCCCGCCATCACAATGCGACATTTCTGTTGACCTCGACTTCGGAAAGCTACGGCGATCCGCATGTCCATCCGCAAGTGGAAACGTATTGGGGCAACGTAAACCCCGTAGGTCCGCGTTCCTGCTATGACGAAAGCAAACGATTTGCGGAAGCAATCACCATGGCGTACCACCGGAAATTCGGTTTGCGCACCAATATCGCCCGGATCTTCAATACTTACGGACCGCGCATGAAACTGAATGATGGCCGCATTGTGCCCGCGTTTGTGGATCAGGCATTGCGTGGCGCTCCGATGACTATTTTTGGCGACGGAAGTCAGACGCGCAGTTTTTGCTATGTCAGCGACTTGGTAGATGGGCTTTATCGCCTGATGCAGTCGGACGAGCGATACCCGGTGAACCTCGGCAATCCGCGTGAAATGACGGTGCGCGAATTTGCCGAAGCGATCCAAAAGCTTACCGGCAGCAAACAAGAACTGTCCTTCCATCCTTTGCCAGAGGATGATCCGAAACAGCGCCAGCCCGATATCTCCAAAGCGAAACGCATTCTTGGCTGGTCCCCTCAAGTGCCGCTGGAAGAGGGCTTGAAGCAGACCCTTGAATACTTCTCTGCGGAAGCGAAACAGCCTGTTACCGCTTAGCTGGTGGAAACTACCTGGCTTGCTGAGGGCAAAACTTACTCTTCGCTCTACGCAAAAGTAAGCCATGTCAGCAGGGAAAACAGGGTTCCGAAAAGATATTGAAGGTTTACGGGCAATTGCCGTTCTGTTGGTGATTGCCTACCATGCTCGCGTGCTTGCCTGTGAAGGCGGCTACATTGGCGTGGATGTCTTCTTTGTCCTTTCCGGCTATCTGATCACCGGATTACTGGTAAAAGAAGTCTCCCGAAACGGAAAGATTGCTCTGCTTCAGTTCTATGCCAGGCGCATCCGCCGTTTACTGCCTGCCTCGATTGTGGTGCTCTTCGGAGTCGCCCTTGTCGCATATGTTGCTTTACCTCCCGTAGAACAGTCGCTGGTCTCCATCACTGTGCGCGCCACGTTTGCTTACTTGAGCAACGTGTATTTTGCACTCAGCAGTGGAGACTATTTCGCATCAGATCTGGCTGAGAATCCCTTGCTGCATACATGGTCGTTAGCAGTGGAGGAACAGTTCTACTTTGTGTGGCCGCTTTTGATTCTGTTGGTTTTCAAACTGCGGCCTTCCCGAAAAATACTTTCGGTAGTGATGGCTGCTATTGGGGTGGTCTCGTTTGTCGCCTCTGTCTGGCTCACCCATCGAAATCAGCCCTGGGCTTTCTTTCTGATGCCTCCTCGTGCTTGGGAATTCGCTGTTGGTGGTTTGGCGAGCCAAATTCCGATAGACCGTCTTCGCACGCATCCGTTGTGGCTGCAGATATCCGGATGGGCTGGGCTGGCCACCATTGTGGCGAGTGGCTTTTGGATGTCTCCCATTGGCTTTCCAGGCTCCAAAGTAATCCTTCCCGTATTGGGAACCGCAGCAGTACTGATTGCTGGAATGAAAGATCACGCCGCCCAGGTAAGCAATGTCTTAAGCACACCTCTGCTCCAATACATTGGCCAAAGGTCTTATGCGCTTTACCTGTGGCATTGGCCGCTGCTTGTGTTTGGTGCCGCTCTGGTGCAGCCTTTTTCCCTCCCTGTCCGGCTCGGCTGCGCGCTCGCCTCGTTTGTGCTGGCAGAGATCACCTACAGAACAGTGGAAAACCCGGTTCGATTCCATCCTTACCTGAAAGACCACGCAAAGGCGTGCGTCGCAGCCTCATTGCTCATCATGTTGCTTGGGATTGGCGGAGCTTCGGCATGGAAACGATGGGTGGCCCGGACACAAGACTATGCCACTTTCAGCAAAGTGATGTTGGATCTTCCGGAAGACTCAAGCATGGGCTGCGAGATTGGCTTCGGAGAATCGATTCCCCGCGAATGTGATTTCGGCAGCAAGACTCCCTCCAAAACAATTGTTCTGTTCGGAGATTCGCATATCGAGCAATGGCTGCCGGCGTTTCATCAAGTTGCAGACCAGAAGAACTGGAAAATCGCACTGTTCGTAAAGTCTGCTTGCCCAGCCCTGGCCATCTCCGTGTTTGCCAGCCAGGCAAGCGGAGAAGACCATTGGTGCAACACTTGGCGTGATCTGGCCATACAGCGCATCCGTAAGCTCAACCCTGACGCTGTGATTCTTTCCAGCGCTACCGGCTACCTGGATGTTGCCCATCCACAGGTCTACCAAACTCCTGCCGCGTGGCAAGCAGGCGCGCACAAAACCTCCGCGGCTTTTCAGGGCAGCAATCTCCCTTTGGTATTTCTCCGAGATACTCCTTGGGCTCGCTACAACGTAACCGAATGCCTGGCGCGCGCTGCCTGGAACCAACTCCATTCCTGCCCGGCATTGTCACGAGCCGAAGCATTGAATGAAGATATCTATCGCGCTCAGGTGAATGGTTTAAAAGAAGTCTCTCCAGCAGTTTCTATCGATCTTTCTGACCGGATTTGCGGTCCCTCGCGCTGTGATCTGACGCAAGGCGATATCATCATTTACCGGGACAGTGGCCATTTGACAGCAACCTTTCTCCGTAGCCTCTCCACAGGCTTATATAATGAACTCGTTCGCGTAGTGCCAGCCTTGGCATCATAATTCACCGCCATGACAATGCAAAGCTACTCTCTTGCCTTGTTCTTTATTTTGAGTAGCCAAACTTTCGCTCAGGTAGCCGTGGCAGACTGGTTTCCCCTTCATCCCGGCGATAGATGGGTGTATGAGCATGAAACTCGCGATGAAGATGGCAGCGGGGCTGCACAGCTAAGAACCCAGCGTTGGAGAACAGAGGAAACGATCACCAACTCTTGGAGCATCCCCGAAGGCACACTTTTCAAAAGGCGTATTCAAGTCACCGAAGGAACGCCGGGAACAGGCTATCGCGAGATGTCTGACCAAATGTATTTGGTGCGCGGGAATTGCCTGTATCGAAGTCCATTGAGTTTTACGCAGCCGGACCATCAACTCACCCGGACATTTCGGGAAGACTTACTAGCAGGTCGCCTCGCAGCGGACTTTTGCTTTCCTCTCACAGTCGGCATGACATGGGGAGCACCTCATTGGGGCAACTGGCGTAAACCTGCAGATGCGAAGGACTGGAAAGTTGTCGAGGTACTACAAGAACAATTCAGCCTTGCTTCCCAGACATCGTTCCACATTGCTTCTGTTTCCGCTTACCTCGGATCAGGCGAAACAGGCAGTATCTGGTTTACAAAAGGCGTAGGAATCGTGAGCGAAGAATACATTCACCACGGCACCCTTGGGGAAGTGCGAACCCGGCTCATTCGCTTTGAACCGGCTCCTCAACAGTAGATAGCTGGCAAGAAAGAGGAGGAAAGCTGGGCTCGAGTTTATCCCTCTGGGATATAGCTAGCAACCTACTTCCACCATGGTATAGTTTTGCTGACGGAGCGTCATAGAAAACCTCCGTTCAGTTCTGAAGGAGCAAAACAGCGTCGATGTCCTACACCGTTGAACTTGAGCAAGAAACAGACGGACGGTGGATTGCGGAAATAATTGATCTTCCTGGGGTAATGGCTTATAGCAATTCTCGAGAGGAAGCTTTTGCCGCAGCTCAGGCTCTTGCCTTACGCGTTCTGGCTGATCAAATTGACGAAAGCCACACAGCGACTTGGGAAGAACTTCGCTTTGCTTACGCGTGAGTCAGTGGGGTAGTTGTAAAAGCAATCAACTTCTGAAAGCACTTCTCCGAATCGGCTGGCAGATTAAGTCCGAGCCAGGAGGCTCTCACAAGAAATTAGTTCGAGACGGATGGCCTGATTACACGTTTTCTTTCCACGAAGGTGAAACAATTGGGTCAAAAATGCTTGCAGAATGGCAAAGCATACAGGCCTGACACCAGACGATTTTAAGATCACGGAAGTAAATGAAATCGAACTGAGATAGCAGAAAACTCTTCGTTCAAGCCTCTGTTCCTGCCGATTCCATTCCCATCTGAGTCAACCGGTACCGCAGTGCGTTGCGAGTCAATCCGAGCAAGCGTGCTGCCTGGCTCTTATTCCCATTAGCTTTTTTGAGAGCCTGCTTAATCAGCTCTTGCTCATACTGGTCCAGGCTCATGCCGTCCGGCAGTGCTAATTCCGTGCTGCTGTTCATGCGCGCGCGCGGCAAGTCCAGCCGGATATCCTTCGCATCCAGTTGCTTGCTTGTTGCCATCACTAAGCTGCGCTCTATTACGTTCTCCAGTTCCCGCACATTGCCGGGCCAGGAATACTCCAGCAGCAGAATATCCTGCTTCCTTTCCTACAAGTTCGGAATCTCAATTAGCACCACATTCAAGTGGTAATACAGATCTTCCCAAAAAGTCCCTTGCTACAACGCGCCCATACTCGCTGACGAGGTGCTGTTGGTGTACTCGGCCACTAAGTTCCACATCGTGTCGTAGATGGACTTGGTCTCAACTTCGACGAGCCCTGCTTTGGATCATTTTTCCCCATGGCCCCGACTCGTCGTACGACAAGAAGTCGACCGTTCCTGTCGGGGAGTCATCGCGGTCCTCGTCCACCAGATAGATTAGGTAGCTAGGATCCTGCTTAACCCCGAAGCTATCATCGCCCTGTAAGCGGGCATGGCGGACAGCGTCGATGAAACCTGCCTCAAGCGAAGCGTCAAAGATGTAAATCATCGCCATAGACTGAGCAGTCAGATCATTAAAAACGGTAGGCAGCCTTGATGGATCTTCGATTTTGACGAGACCGCGGTGACTAGGGATAAAACGTAATCCACGAGGGAGTGGGCTTTCGAAGTTCACAACAAGAGTGCCCGGAAGGCGTTCCAGTTGAGAATAAACTGATCGCGGCTGATGCCCCATGCCTCGTACATAGCAGACCTTGCCCAAGCGGGCATAGCCCGACTCCACAATTGCAAGGACTACCGTCTGTACGTCATCTTCCGAAACATAACTAGCAAACTCCCTGTCTGTAGCTGTTACTGTTGGAAAGGATGATCGGAAACCATCAAGAGGCTGGCTCATCATTCAGTCCTACCACTCCGACTTCCGTAAATGGAAATAGATGCGTCCTATCGAAATATCCGGCAGCGCCTTGGCCGACGGATTTACAGATACCTTCCGCCAACCTCCCTCACCCGTACACTAACCTCAAAATTTACTATACAGAGAAAAATACGGAGATTGAGCTAACCCAAAACTTAGGCGCACTTTTCGGTTTCCATTTTTCAAGATGTGATGTTGCACAGAATTCTTGTACAAATTTGGCATACTAGTTAGTATGCAGGTTACCTCGGCCTATGCCAAAGCAAAACTTCCCGAGTTGCTGAAAGCTGTCCAGAACGGAGAGACAGTTCAGATCACGCGTTATAACAAACCTGTTGCGAGTCTGGTCCCCTACAAAAGTTCTCAGCAAGAAGGACCAAGATTAGGGACTGCGCCGAGTTCCGTCAAAGTGGTCGATCCCCATTGGGCGAAGCCGCTTACACAGCAAGAAATGACTGATCTGATCCAAAAGGGCTCATACTGAGACCGTGGCCTCCTATTTGGTGGACACTCAGACTTTAATCCTCGCGTTTCTCTCCCCTGGCAAACTTCCGAAGAAGGCCCGGAGCATTATGGAAGACAGCAGGGCTGATCGTCTTCTGAGTGCAGTCTCCATCGTAGAAATTGGAATCAAGAGTATGCTCGGTAAACTCGAGATTACTGAGGCTGAGTTACAAATGGCTATCAGAGATCTTCAAGTGCGAGTGATTCCGTTTTCACCAGCACATGCTTTTGGGCTTTTTCGCCTTCCACAACGGACAGATATGTTCGACAGAATGTTAGTGGCAACTGCGCTTGCTTTGAAAGTAGCGATCATCAGTGGAGATCGAGAATTTGTTCACTATGAAGGTCTTGAGGTGGTCTGGAAATAATAGGGCCACAGAAATCGTTGTACAACAAAAACACTTCGCTCAAGCCTCTGTTCCTCCTGCTTCCATTCCCATCTGAGTCAACCGGTACCGCAGTGCGTTGCGAGTCAAGCCGAGCAAGCGTGCTGCCTGGCTCTTATTTCCATTAGCTTTTTTGAGAGCCTGCTTAATCAACTCTTGCTCATACTGGTCCAGGCTCATGCCGTCCGGCAGTGCTAATTCCGTGCTGCTGTTCATGCGCGCGCGCGGCAAGTCAAGCCGGATATCCTTTGCATCCAGTTGCTTGCCTGTTGCCATCACCAAGCTGCGCTCTATCACATTCTCCAGTTCCCGCACATTGCCGGGCCAGGAATACTCCAGCAGCCGTTCCATGCCAGCGGCGGTAATGGATTCCACTGCCGCTCCCAGATCCGGAGCGAGCTTCTGCACAAAATGGCTGGCCAGCGGCGGAATATCCTGCTTCCTTTCCCGCAATGGCGGAATCTCAATCGGCACCACATTCAAGCGGTAATACAGATCTTCCCGAAACGTTCCTTGCTCCAATGCGGCACGCAGATCCTGATTCGTGGCCGCGACCATACGAACGTCGATGCGTAAGGTTTTATTGCTCCCCAGCCGTTCCAACTCGCGCTCTTGCAGCACGCGCAGCAGTTTTACCTGCACCGGAAGCGGCACATCCCCAATTTCGTCCAGAAATACCGTTCCTGTATCTGCCTGCTCAAACTTACCCGGCTTAGATGTCGTTGCGCCCGTGAATGCCCCTTTTTCATATCCGAACAGTTCACTTTCCATCAAATTTTCGGGCAGGGCGGTGCAGTTGATTTTTACCAATGGCAGATCCTTGCGTGGGGAATGGAAGTGAATCGCACGAGCAATCAAGTCTTTTCCCACGCCACTTTCCCCGGTCAGAAGCACTGTCGCTCGCGTAGGAGCCACACGGAGCACAGCCGCGAAAATTTCCTGCATCTGGGGACTGCGCCCAATGATGTTGTCAAATTCGTAGCGACGCCCCAACTCCTCCTTGAGTTTCCGGTTCTCGTCTTTGAGTCCCCGCACCTCCAGAGCCTTGTGCACCAAAGCCATCAGGTGATCCAAAGCAAAAGGCTTGAGCACAAAATCCGCCGCGCCGGATTTCATCGCTTGCACAGCAACTTCAACGGAACCATGCGCGGTCATCATGATCACCGGAGCACGGGAGTTCTGACGTTGAATCAGTGCCAATAAGTCCAGGCCGGACATACCCGGCAGCTTCAAATCCGTCAGAATCAGGTCAGCACGGTCCAGCAGAGGCAATGCTTGCTCGGCGCTTCCGGCTTGCTCCACTTCAAACCCAGCGGAAGCCAGTTGAAGCTGAAGCACACGGCGCAGCTTCTCTTCGTCTTCAATAATCAGAATGCGCTGTTTCATAAGGACTACAAAGGAAGCAGCACGCGAAACGTGCTTCCTTTGCCCTGTTCGCTTTCCACAGCGAGTTTGCCGCCGTGCTCATCCACAATCTTGGCCACAATTGGCAAGCCCAATCCCACGCCGGTAGGCTTGGTCGTAAAAAAGGGATTAAAAATAGTTTCACTCAGTGCCGGGTCGATGCCGCTGCCTTGGTCAATCACTCCAATTTCCGCCTGTTCTTCTAAACGACGTGTTCTTACCACGACGGGGTTACCCGGAGCGCTTGCCTGCACCGCATTCAAGATCAGGTTGTAAAACACATGCTCCATCAGGTCGGCATCTAGGGAGAGCAAAGGAACATCCTTGGCATATTCCGACTCGATCACGGCTTCTTTGTTTTCGCGTTTCACCAGAACAATTGCCTGTTCCAATACATTCCGGATTTCCGTTGCGTTCCGATGCAACGTTAAAGGGCGCGCAAAATCGAGAAAGCGTGTCACCAGCGCATTCGTACGGTCTACTTCCGAGGAAATAAACCCGGCCATTTCCACGGCCAACTCATTTTCTTTTGCCACATTGCGGCTCAGCATTTCGGCGGAGGCGCGGATTGTTCCCAAGGGATTGCGCAGTTCATGCGCCAGTCCGGCAGATAACTGGCCTAGTGCCGCTAACCGGTCAGACCGGCGCATCGCGGCTTCCGCCTCCCGCAAGTTGCGGTTCGCTGCCGCTAACTCTTCCGTCAATATGCGGTATCGCGTGTTCTGGTCACGCAATGCCTGTGCCAGAGCGTTTACTAAATTGCCGGCCACCGCCAGAAACAAATTCTGAAGAATCAGAATACGTAACTGATCCGGCTCAATCTGAAATTGAGACCAGTCGATATACAACAAGAAGGAAAGGTATGCCGCACACGTCAGAAGGCTGAACAGCAGCGTGGGGAACACTTCCAGCGCCGTAGCAGCAGATACAATCGGCAGCAGCAGCATTAAGTAATAACTACTGGTCACGCCGCCGGTAAGGCCAACCAGCAGATAGGCGATCACAAGCTTTACTAAAATCCAGATCACCTTTCCGGTGGTGGTGGAAACAAAGGGAATTTTGGATTCCAGAATCTGCAAAACGCCGAGCAGCGCGATCAGTCCTATCTCCGAAACATCATGAGTAGGGCTCAGGATCGCAATGGCAGTAAACAGCAGGATGAGCACAGCATCTTGCGCACGTAAAAAGCGAAGGGGGCTGGCCACCGTTACAAGCTTAGTTCCTAGGCGTGCCGTCTGTGAACCCGAGGGAGGTTTATGCAAGAATAAAATCGTAATCCCCCCATGGCAAATCAATCCTCGGCGGAACGCGAAACGGAAGTTTCTTCCTTTGGCGACCTCCTTAAAGAATTCGAGCAAACGCACCCCAAGAGACCGGCCGCCGGTGAAGGGCGTGAAGGAACGGTGATCGCGATCTCCGGCGATCTGGTGTTCCTGGATCTTGGGATGAAAGAAGAGGGCGCGCTCCCAGCGGCCAGTCTGCGTGATGCTTCCGGTGAAATGACCGCGAAACCTGGAGACAAAATGCAGGTGTCCATCTCCGGGCACGATCCGCAAGGGTATTACCTGCTTTCTCTGATCAAGTTCGAACGGCCAAAGGACTGGTCAGGTCTGGAAAAAGCGTTCAACGAAAAACAGACCATTAGTGGATTGGTAACCGGCACCATCAAGGGCGGCGTCACGGTAGACGTGGGTGCGCGTGCCTTTATGCCAGCTTCTCGCAGCGGTGCCAAGGACGTAGCAGAGCTGGAAAAGCTGGTAAATCAGACCATAAGCTGCAAAATCATCAAGCTGGATGTGGCGGATGAAGACGTGGTGGTAGACCGCCGCGTTGTGCTGGAGGAAGAAGAAAAGCAGGCGCGGGAGCGTCTGGTCAGTGAGCTTCACGAAGGCATGGTGATGACTGGCACGGTGCGCAGCTTGATGGATTACGGGGCTTTCGTGGATATCGGCGGCGTGGATGGAATGCTCCATGTGGCCGAAATTGCCTGGGGACGCGTCAACAAGCCTTCGGACGTGCTCAGCATTGGCCAACAGGTAAACGTGCAAATCCTCAAGGTGGATGCGAAAAAGCGCCGCATCTCGCTTGGCATGAAGCAACTGCTGCCGGACCCCTGGTCAGTGGCAGGGGAGAAATATCATGTCGGGGATCGCATTAAAGGAACTGTATCGCGTGTCACAGAGTTCGGGGCGTTCGTGGAATTGGAGCCGGGTCTGGATGGGTTGGTGCACCTTTCCGAAATGTCCTGGTCCAAGAAAATTCGTAAACCTTCGGACTTGGTAAAACCTGGCGATCTGGTGGAAGTGGTAGTATTAGCCGTTCATGCGCCGGAACATCGGATTTCTCTGGGATTGAAGCAAGCATTGGGCGATCCCTGGGCGGATGCGGAAACCAAATTTGCTCCTGGATCGATTGTGGAAGGCCCCATTACCAGCCTGACTAAGTTTGGCGCTTTTGTGAAACTGGCCGAAGACGTGGAAGGCATGGTTCACGTCGGGGACATCGTCAATGAAAAGCGCATCAATCATCCGCAAGATGTGCTGAAGGCAGGGGAAACCGTAAAGGCAGTGGTGCTGGAATTAGACAAGTCCAAGCGTCGTTTACGCCTGGGCATCAAGCAGCTACAGCCTACTTCCGTGGATGAATACATTGCCGAGCACAAGGAAGGCGATGTGGTAACCGGGCGTGTGGCGGAAGTTTCGCGCGGGCGGGTCAGCGTGGAATTGGGCGAAGGCGTTCACGCTTCCTGTCCTTTACCCGGTGCCGATGCCCGAGACGAGAAACGAGGCGAATCCAAAGCGGACGTTTCGGTGTTGAGTTCCATGCTGGCCAATAAGTGGAAAACGGGCGCGGCAGATACATCCCAACCGGCACGCAAAGAAGCGGCACGCGCCGGACAGGTGCGGAGCTTCCGGATCACGCGTCTGGACGCGGAAAAGAAGCGAATCGAATTGGAAATGGCTAGCTAAGGGCAACACAGCCCGCAGCGATCAAGGCTTCAGCGACGGCGTTGAGATTTACGCTCGCCCTGTGCTAAGCTCCGCCAACACGTTTCTTATTGGAGGCTCCATGGCTGCCATCACCGGCTTTGGCGGTGCGTTTATCCGCGCGAATGATCCAGAAGCTCTATATCAATGGTACGAGCGGCATCTCGGTCTAAAGCGACCGGAAGGGTCGTTCACGTTTCCTGCCGCAGGGCAACGCGCTCAGGTCGTCTTCGCCTTCTTCGGGCAATCGGATGAATACTTTCCTACCGCACAGAAAGCAATGATCAATCTCCAAGTGGATGACCTCGATGGAGTGCTGGACCGTTTGGTAGCGGAAGGAGTCACAGTCGATCCCAAACGGGAAAGCTACGATTTCGGAAAGTTCGGCTGGTTCACCGATCCGGAAGGAAATCGTGTGGAGCTTTGGCAGCCTGCTGCAACGGATGAATCGCGAGTCGGCCCTACGCTCTGAAATCACTTCTCCCTAGTCAAAGATCACGCCATCAATCGGCACCGGTTCGGTGGCTTGCATATAGGCAGGATAAGATGTTGTGTATGACTAAGCTGATGACCATTGCCGCACTGCTGACGGCGAGCCTGCCTCTGGCGGCCCAGAACACTGTCAAAGTAGATATGAAAAATGGCCAAGGCCAAAGTATCGGCACTGCCGAGCTTTCCCCCGCCAGCGAAGGGGCAATGGTAGGTGTACAGATTCAATTGGATGTCCATGGCTTGCCTCCTGGCGAACATGCAGTGCATATTCATTCCGTCGGCAAGTGCGAAGGCCCCGGCTTCCAATCCGCAGGCCCGCATTTCAACCCGGAAATGAAAAAGCATGGCATTGAGAATCCGGAAGGTCCTCACGTAGGAGATATGCGGAATTTCACCGTGAATTCGGACGGAAGCGCCAAAGTGGTAGTTTCCGCGCCGGAAGCCACCATGGGGGACGGCAAGCATTCTATTTTCACGCCCAATGGCACGGCTCTGGTGATTCATGCCAAAGCGGATGACATGAAGTCTGACCCCGCCGGAAATGCCGGTGACCGCGTAGCCTGCGGAGTGATCAAGAAATAGCTGCATCCTGCTTTCCCGGCCCCTCCATATGTGGACCAAGGAAGAGTTATTTCAGATGGTCCAGGCGCGTTTGGCTGGCCATAAACTGATCGTTGTTTCCAACCGGGAGCCGTATGTCCATCGTCATGGGGAAGACGGGATTGAAGTGCAGCAGCCCGCCAGCGGGATGGCTGCCGCCATCGACCCCATTATGCGAGCGTGCGGGGGCACCTGGATTGCCCATGGCAGCGGCAATGCAGATCGTGAAGTAGTAGATCAGCAGAACCACGTCGCTGTTCCGCCCGCCAATCCCCGCTACACGCTTCGCCGTGTCTGGTTGACCGAGCAGCAGGAAAACGATTACTACTTCGGCTGCGCCAACCAGAGCATCTGGCCACTTTGCCATGTGGTATTCACGCGTCCCGTATTTGAAGAACGGTATTGGGAAGCTTATCGGGAAGTAAATGAGCTGTTTGCGGAAGCAGTTCTGGAAGAAGCAGACGACGAGCCGGCGTTTGTGTTCATTCAGGATTACCACTTTGCGCTTTTGCCGCGTATGCTGCGCAATCGCAAGCCCAATTTAAAAATTGCTCAGTTTTGGCATATTCCCTGGCCAACACCAGAAATTTTTCGAGCCTTTCCTTGGGGTGAAGAAATGCTGGAGGGCTTGTTGGGGAACGACTTACTTGGCTTCCATATGCGCTACCATTCGCGCAACTTCACTGAAGCGGTCCGGTTCGGCCTGGAAGCGCGTGCCGATCATACAGGTTTCGACCTGACCCGCCAAGGCCATGTAACACTGGTCCGTGCTTTTCCCATCAGCGTGGATTTTGAAGAATTTTCCGCGTATGGAAATGAAGCGGATACAGGGCATTGGATGGAGGAGCTGAATCTGGAGGGCAAGCTCCTCGGCATCGGCATTGACCGAATTGATTACACCAAGGGTATTCCGGAGCGCCTCCGCGCTGTGGATTACCTGATGGAGCACTGGCCGGAATATCGCAATCGCTTCGTATTTGTGCAAATCGCTGTCCCCAGCCGGAGCGAAATCCGAGAGTACAAGATGCTTGACGAGGAAGTGACGGCGCTGGCGGAATCCATCAATGCCCGATGGGGAAATGAGGGATGGAAACCTGTCATTTTGTACAAGAAACAACATGGCGCACAGGAAATGGCCGGCCTTCATCGGCTGGCGCGTTTCTGTTCGGTAACTGCCCTTCATGACGGCATGAACCTTGTTTCCAAGGAATTTGTAGCGACGCGCGCGGATGAAGATGGAGTACTAATTTTGAGTAAATTCACCGGGTCCGCCCGGGAACTCTCAGACGCTTTGCAGGTAAATCCATTCTCTGTTAAGGAGATCGCTCACGCCTATCGGGCCGCTCTGGAGATGCCGGAACAGGAACGTCGGCGGCGCATGCAAAAGATGCGAGACGTGGTAAGCCAGAACAATATCTACCGATGGGCATCTGAGTTGCTGTCCGCTTTGTTGAAATTTGAATGAAGGAAATCAACCTCGGCCTCATTGAATCAGCACCGAAGATCGGGCTTTACCTGGATTTTGACGGCACGCTTGCCCCGATTGTGGCCCATCCGGATCAAGCGAAACTGCCGGACGAGGTTCGCTCCTACCTTCTTTCCCTTGCGGCACAGCCACGCATCGCTTTGGCCGTGGTGAGTGGCCGTGCATTAGCGGACTTGGAGCCAAAAGTAGGCATCAGCAACGTGGTCTATGCAGGCAATCATGGCTTTGAAATCAGCGGAAAGGGCTTGGCATTTACTGCGGAGGCCGCTCTGGAACAGCAAGGCCGTTTAGGGGAAGTGCTGCTGATTTTGCGCGACCGTTTGCAAGGGATTCCGCGCGTGGAAATTGAAGATAAAGGGTTAACCGCCAGCGTCCATTACCGCAATGTGGACCCTTCGGATTGGGAGCAGGTAGCGGCCATTGTGTCGCAGCAGGTGGAACAGGAAGACCATTTCCTGCTGCGGCACGGCAAAATGGTTCTGGAAATCCGGCCTCGTGCCCACTGGAACAAGGGGCAGGCAGTGCTCTGGATTCGGAAGCAACTGCACCTGGAAGATGCCGTGGAAATCTATATTGGCGATGATTCCACCGATGAAGATGCCTTCATGGCTTTGCCGGAGGGGATTACGATTCGAGTGGGCGCTGCCGAGCAGACAGCAGCTCGTTACACATTCCGCGACACTGGGGAAGTAGCATCTTTTCTAGGCTGGCTGGCGCATCAGGAGGAAGCAAAAGTTGAACGGCAATAACGATCCGCTCTGGTATAAAGACGCCGTCATTTATGAACTGCACGTCCGTGCTTTTTCCGACAGCAACGGAGACGGCATGGGCGACTTTGCCGGATTAACGGAGAAACTCGATTACCTCGAAAATTTGGGCGTCACTGCTTTGTGGCTGCTTCCCTTCTGCCCATCTCCTTGGAAAGACGATGGGTACGATATTGCGGACTTCACCAGCGTTCATCCTGCTTACGGCACTCTAAAGGATTTTCAGCTTTTCATGAAGGAAGCGCATCGGCGCGGGATGAAGGTAATTACCGAACTGGTGTTCAATCA
Organism: Bryobacterales bacterium; assembly: GCA_963791675.1. Classification (GTDB taxonomy): domain Bacteria; phylum Acidobacteriota; class Terriglobia; order Bryobacterales; family Bryobacteraceae; genus JALYXI01. The sequence continues at coordinate 325,333 of CAWBTD010000012.1, read as the reverse complement.
TACTTCTGACCAGCACGAATGGTTTCAGCGTTCCCGCCGTGCGGCTCCCGGCTCGGTCTGGCGAGATTTTTATGTATGGAGTGATACGCCTGATAAGTACCGTGGCACGCGCATCATTTTTCAGGACTTTGAAACTTCTAACTGGAGTTGGGACCCAGTCGCCAAAGCATATTTCTGGCATCGTTTTTACTCACATCAGCCGGATCTGAATTATGATAATCCGGCAGTGCGCAAAGCCATGCTGAAAGTGCTGGATTTTTGGGCAGGCATGGGCGTGGATGGCTTCCGTTTAGATGCCACTCCGTACCTGTTCGAGCGGGAAGGCACAAGCTGTGAAAACCTGCCGGAAACGCATAGTTACCTGAAAGAAGTGCGCGCCCATCTGGATGCTCACTACCAAGGCCGTATGCTGCTTTCCGAAGCCAACATGTGGCCGGAAGACGCCATTCAGTACATGGGCAACGGCGATGAATGCCACATGAACTTCCACTTCCCGCTGATGCCCCGGCTGTTCATGTCACAGCGGTTGGAAGATCGTTTTCCCATTATCGACATCATGAAGCAGACTCCGGCCATTCCGGAGAGTTGCCAGTGGGCGCTGTTTCTTCGCAACCATGACGAATTGACGCTGGAAATGGTGACGGATGAAGAGCGCGATTACATGTACCGCACCTATGCGGATGATCGCAAAGCACGCATCAATCTAGGCATCCGGCGCAGGCTGGCTCCTTTGCTGGCGGACAATCGCCGCAAAATCGAGCTTCTGAACGCTCTTCTGTTCTCTTTGCCCGGAACACCCGTGATTTATTACGGCGACGAAATCGGCATGGGAGACAACATTTACCTGGGCGACCGCAACGGCGTTCGGACGCCGATGCAATGGTCCGGCGACCGGAATGCTGGCTTTTCCCGTAGCAATCCGCAAAAGCTGTATCTGCCGGTAAACATTGACCCCGAGTATCATTTTGAAGCGCGAAACGTAGAAGCACAGGAAGGCAACGCAAACTCCCTGCTGTGGTGGATGCGCCGCCTGATCCGGCTTCGCAAAAAGTACCAGGCATTTAGCCGCGGCACGCTGGATTTTCTGAACCCCGACAATCGGCGAGTGCTGGCCTTTTACCGCCGCTACCAAAACGAAACGATTCTGGTGGTAGCCAATCTTTCCCGTTTTGTGCAGCCTGTAGCGCTGAATCTTAGTGAGTTCCAAGGGCGCACCCCAGTGGAAATGTTCGGCGGCACTGAATTTCCTCCCATTGGCGATCAGCACTATCTGTTTACGATGGGGCCGAACGCCTTCTACTGGTTCTCTCTGGAACACCGGCATGTGGAATTGGAGATTCCCGCTGAAGTCAGAAGAGACCAACTGCGCGTATTGCAGGTCAGAGCGTGGGAAGACTTATGGGGTGAACAGGGCCGTGTGGAACTGGAGCGAACGCTGCCAAGATTTCTGAGGAGCCAGCACTGGTTTCTGGGAAAGCGACGGAACATTCGCCAGGTCAGTGTGCTGGATTTAGTGCCGGTGCAGAAGAACCTTTCGTATTTCATTCTGGTTCAGATCGACTTCGACGAGGGAGAACCGGATACTTACGCATTGGCCATGGCTCTGGCTTTAGGCGATAAGATAGAGCAAATTCGGCGAGACACGCCGGAACTGGCATTAGTGGAAGTGCGTGATGCTGAGGACAGGCAGGGCATTTTGTGGGGTGCCTTTTCCGACAAGGATTTCTGCAATGCGCTGCTGGAAGGGATCGCACGGCGGCGAAAGTTCCGTGGCGAACAAGGCGAGCTTTCGGCATGGCGCACCACTGCATTTCATCCGCTTTGGGGACAGCGGCACCCGAACCTGGACCCGTACCGCATCAAAGGCGATTTTCGAAACACTTCCATTGTGTTTGGGGATCGCTTCATTCTGAAACTCTTCCGAAAGCTGGAACCCGGCATTCATTCGGAAGTGGAGATAGGCGGATTTTTCCTGAAAAATAAGCCTATGGAACATGCCCCCGTGTTGGCGGGTGGCTTGCAATACCAAGGTCCGAACGGGCAACCCATTACTTTGGCCGTGCTCCATGGCTTTGTGTGCAATGAAGGCAATGCTTATGAACTGACACTCAACAGCCTGAGCCGCTTCTTTGAATGGACACAACTGAATCCTTCTCAATATCAATTTCTGCTGGAAGAAAAGCGGCATCCGCTTGATCTCCTCCAGGAGAAAACACCGGAAGCGATTTTTTCAGTCATTGGCGATTACCTGGGCCGTGTGCGGACCTTAGGGGAGCGAACGGCAGAAATGCACAAGGCGCTCACGCAGGAATCCCTGGACCCTGCTTTTCAGCCGGAAGCTTTCAATGAGTTCTACCGGCGATCTTTGTACCAAGGCATGGTGGGGCTAACGGATCGTGTCTTTGAACAACTGCAACAACGTCTCAGCAATTTGCCGGATGATCTTCGAGCGGATGCCCAACGCGTGCTGGAGCGCAGAGATGACATGCGCTCCAAGTTTCAGACTGTTCTGGATTATCCGGTCCAAGCAGTGCGATCCCGCATTCATGGGGATTACCATTTGGGGCAAGTGCTGGATACCGGCAAAGACCTTGTGATATTCGACTTCGAAGGGGATGCAAGCCGGCCTTTAAGCGAACGCCGCATTAAACGTTCTGCCTTGCGGGACGTGGCGCAAATGCTGAACTCCTTCCAGTACGCCGCATATGCCGCTTTATTCGGTGAAGTGACGGGAGTGGCCTCGCAAGGGGAACCAGCCGACCTCCAGAAATGGTCGCATGTCTGGTACTTGTGGGTAAGCACGGAATTCCTGCGGGGATACCTGGCGAACTCTTCCGGGACTCTCTATCTGCCTCAAAAGCAAGAAGACTTGCGAATCTTGCTGGATGCCTTTGTGCTGCAACAGTCGCTGATTGAATTGCGCACCGAACTAACGGCAAACCCAAGTAAATTGAAGATTCCTTTGCAGGAAATCCTTCAATTTTCAGTGAAGTCCTAAGCTCGATCCAGAAACGCCACAATTCAGTAGAATGGTGTGCGGGATATGACAAAGCTTAATTACAGCAACCTAGAAAGACTGATTTGCAAGTTCATTTAATTAATCCAAGCGATACTGCTTTTGGCACGGCAGTAATTACGCCCCGCTGGCTCTTCGTATTAGCTGCTGCTACCCCTGAAGAGTTCGGAGATCCGATCTTATGCGATGAAACTCTGGAAGCACTCAATCCTGATACGATCTCTGCCGGGGATGTTGTAGGGATTGGAATTCATACCGGAAATGCTCTCCGGGGATATGCCATGGGCCGGCTTGCCAAAGAGCGAGGCGCCTTCGTGGTATTTGGCGGTATTCACTCCACCCTTTATCCAGGAGAAGCCTTTGAGCGTGGGGCAGCCGATTGTGTGGTTCGAGGAGACGGAGATCTGGCATGGGGTCAGGCTCTTCGGGACCACATCAGTGGATCGGTGCAACGAATTTATGAGGGCGGGCGAGTAGAAGCCGATCAGTTTAAAGCAGCGCGGTGGGATCTGCTGGACCGCTCTCATTATATGTGGGCCTCAGTTCAGACCGTTCGTGGATGCGCGAAACATTGCTCGTTCTGCTCCGTATGGCGCACGGACGGCCAGCGCCCTCGGCAGAGACCTTCGGACCCTGTTCTTGAGGAAATTGTGGCGCTTCGACGTTTGGGCTTCCGTTTCATTGCGCTTGCTGACGATAACTTCTACCCTGTTTCCCTGACCGATATCAAGCTAGCGGAGCGGCAGAACAATGTAGCATTGGTTGCCCGGTTAAGCGCAATCCGAGCAGAGCGATTTGAGCTCATGGCTCGTCTCGCCGAATTGCCAAAAGACATGGTGTTCTTTACGCAGATCACCATGGAATCCGCCGAGGACCCTGAGTTTCTCGATGCGATGCATAAGGCCCATATAAAAGGCGCTCTGGTAGGGATTGAAGCCGTTACAGAAGAAGGCCTGAAATCCGTATTCAAAGACTTCAATCTGACTGGTGAAAATCTTGTGAAGCAACTTCGCCAGTTTCAAGAACACGGTGTTCATGTTCTTGGCTCTTTCATCTTCGGATTGGCAACGGACCGGCAGGACACATTTCAAGCAACAGAAGAGCTTGCGCAACGATCAGGGTTAGCTTTTGCCCAATTCGTGATGCTGACTCCCTTTTGCGGCACTGTCGACTTCGAGCGTTGGGAGAAAGGTTTTGGGGAACATCCGCCGCAAGTGGAAGGAATTCCCATTACGCGCTACTGGCTGATCCCGCCCGACAAAAGACCCAAAATGTTCATGCCTCACCCGACCATGACATCGGATGAAATGCGTGCCCGGACTCAAAGTGTTTGGGATCACTTTTATAGTCTTTCGGCCATTTGGAAGCGTTCACGGTGCACACCAAACCTGCGTGCTCGCCTGGCCTTTGTATTCATTTCGAAGTTGTACCGGCAGATGTATGCGAGTACTGGAATTGCCACAGACAGTGCTCGGCGGGAACGAGCAAACCTCTGGGCTAGACGTATCGCAAAGCTGACACGTCGATTGTTTCAGGCAAAACCGATGCCGGATTTACAGGTGCCCCGTCGCTTGCCAGTTCCCAAAAGCGCTAACCCGCTTCAGGTATTGGGCTAAATCTTCTTCGTTCTTAAATGGCTGGTGCGGAAGGCCGGACTCGAACCGGCACGGCCCTTGCGAGCCAGCAGATTTTAAGTCTGCTGTGTCTGCCATTTCACCACTCCCGCACTTTCTCTATGGTAACCGGAAAGGCCACTAAGTTCTGGCGGGTGGCCTTTAACGAAGTGCAATAGTTGTATTGATAACAAATGGTGCCGCAGCAGGGTTGCTGCCCACATCATTCACGTACACCACCACGGAAATCTGGTTTCCGGCTGTCACTGTAGGTGGCACTCGTACATTTAATTGCCACACGCCCACTAAACCAGGAGCTAAACCCGAGTACTGAATATCGGAATCGTCTACTCGCACTCCGCCGATCAGAACGGAAGGCCGTACCGCAGTCGGCGTTAACCCGGTTGCCGCTGTGCCATCGGGTGGGCCGTTTACCACCGGTCCTTGGCCGGTTCCAAACAACACAATCACTTGGCCGCGCACCAAAGGATTGGTGGAAGAGTTCAACGAGCCATCAGCGTTCAAAGCTGCCAGCGGCCCTGTTCCATAACCGCTGGCCGTAAACAAGCCCGGAGATTGAGCGGCAAGCGGCACTTCTGACAAGCCATAGATTTGCCCGGTTTGCGAATTCACAATTTGGAGGTCCACAGTGCCGGAAGTAGGCAGATTGGTAGGAAGCGGAAAGTTGATCTGCCCCGGTGAGACATAAAACAAGGGCGCAGGTTGATTATTCACCAATACCTGTACGCCACCTAGAGTGGTGGGCAGTGGCAGTGGATTCGGCAAGCTGTTGAAATTCGCCGTAGCAGGCGCAATCGTGGCAGGCGTAACAAACGCTGCCGGAAACACGGAAACAATAGTGCCAGGAGCCAGCGAACCAGTGGCATAGTCCGCGGCATTGGTGAGCGTTAATAGCGGCACAAAGAACAGAACACGGTTGGCACTATCCGCCATTACCAAATTGCCAAAGCTATCAAGAGCAGCGGAAAGAGGATGGTAGCCAAACACCCCCACATCGGCAGTCGTACTTTGGTAATTGGGAAAACGAAACACAAAGTTCTGGTTATAGTCCGCCACAAAAATCTGGCCCGCATTAGGAGTATTCGCCGGACCTATAGAAATGCCCACCGGCTGACTCAAACTCGCTGTCAGGTTTGTGGTGGGGTTAGGCAAGGTGGAGGGCAGATTCGCAATGTTGTCAAAAATCGCTACCCTCCCGTTTCCCGCATCGCATATATAGACACGGTTCTGGGCATCCACAGCAATCTGACGGGGGGAACTCAAACGAGCAGGCGTCGGGGTAAACACCGTGGAACCTGTTCCCAAAACAGGAGAATTAAAATCAGACTGCCCAATCACCTTGGTGGCGGCCATTCCATTGGAAAGCGGCCTGGGGAAATACAGAACACGGTTCAGCACCGAATCCGAAACCAGCAAAGAACCGTCGCTGGTAATGGCAACCCCGGAAGGCGAGTTCATGGTGCTGTTGGTGGCATCGGTAACAGTGGTGGTGAAACTACCCTGCCCGATCACTAAATCAGCACTGGGAAGCGACCGATTAGACTGTGCAAAAGGCTGAGGGAACCGCAGCACGCGCCCGTTGCCAGCATCTGCTACAAACAGATTTCCACTCGCATCCAAGGCCAAGGCAGTGGGATTATATAGTGTGTTCGGCCCTGGCTTGGCGTTGTCATTGGTGGGGTAATTAGCCAAAGAATGGAGAAAATCCGGCTGTCCGATCACAAGATCCGCAATATTGCCTGCTTTCGCAGTTCTGGCGTCATTAAACCCAAGAATCCGGTTATTCACGGTATCCGCTACATAAAGGTGAGGCGGCGTAGAATTCCGGTCCACCACTACACTGCCGGTTCGGGTACCTGTGGCCAACCAAAACTCACGGCCCTCAATCAGGTTCACGGTATTCAGAGTGAAATTAATTTGCCCCAGAACGCGGGAAGCGCTCTGTGCCGGGCCGGTTTGGTTCAAAGGGAATACCACCACACGGTTGTTGTTGGTATCCGCTACCCAAATCTCTGTAGAAGAAGCGGCTGCATCAAAGGGATAAAACAAATTGGTGGAGCTGGCTTGCGCTAATCCACCATTCGCGTTTACCTGTGTAAAATCATTCTGCCCCACTACGGCGCTGGCAGGCGGGGAATAGCCGCTCATTACTTCCGCAGGGAGGTTGTCAAACGTGTCATACACCAGAAGCCGGTTGTTGGGGGTATCCATCAAAATGGGATGTCCAGCCGCAATGGTGACACTGCTGACATAGCCGGCGTTCAACTGTCCCACAGGAATTGAATTCGTTTGAAAACCGACGCCCAACGTCCGCAGCGCAGTGACTCCGTTGGTCAGGGTAGAAGGGTAGATCAAGGCACGGGCAAGAGCATCCGAAACATATAATCGGCCTGCTGAATCAAAAGCAATGCCGGTGGGACCGCGCAAATTGGTTTTAGAAGTCCGGTCGCCTGCGGTGACACTCGTGATAAAGCTGGATTGCCCGATCACCAAGTCCGCAGCCAAACCATTGGGAGGCTGCGCAGCGGAAAGCGAAGCAGCAGGATAGCGAAGAACTCGATTATTGCCAGGATCGCAAACAAACAGATTCCCTGCGCTGTCCAGCGCCATGCCAATATGCGGAGGAAAACCGCTGGCGGTGTTCAAATACAAAGCCGTGCTGGTAACACCTGTAGGGTCTGGCGTATTGGAACCGAAGCCGGATTGCCCCAATACCAGATCGGGAACCTTGGCGTCAGTGGTTTGGCGAAAGGGTTGCGGAAAGCGAAGAACGCGATTGTTGCCGGAATCCGCTACATATACATTGCCAGCCTTATCCACTGCCAGGCCCGTGGGAAGGCTCACGCCAGTTACAAGCCCGCCGGGGCCTTGATTCAGAGTGCTGAATTTATCACGCTGGCCAAGCACAATATCCGCCGGTGCGCCATTCGCCAATTGAGTGGAATATCGCCACCCCAACACACGATTATTGGAGGTATCCGCTACGTATACAGCAGGCGGCGAAGTGGAATTATCCAGAGCCACAGCGGAAGGGTTAAAGAGTTCTTTGCCTTCCACATAGTTAGGGCTGACCGAATCAAGCGTGGCGGGAGAGGACTGGGTCGCCGTCAGGCGAGGGGCGCCAAGAGCCCTGACAGGCTTCGGATTAAAGGGCTGAGCGGGTGCGAAAACAGGCAGCGCCAGAATACCCAGAACAAGTAAATAGCGTTTCAAATTCAAGAAGATACCCTGTTTCAAAGTACGTTTTATCGCGGGTTCAACCCACGATACCACGCAGGCTATTTCCATAGCTCAGGAAGGCATTTTCAGCAGAAAGGGAATCGGCGGAATTACATTTTCGCGAAAAATTGCCGGAACAACAGAGAATTATTTAGACTCTCGCTCATATACCAGCACAATCGGAGCCTTGTCTCCCGGTTCGTTCACCACAATCGTATGTGTTTCTGCCGTCTTGGGAAATGGTTGCTTTTGCCACTTCAATCACTTTCCCTTTGATTTTTTCCGTTGTTTCAATAGTTCTTTCGTCAATGCGATGCCCGGAAGAAGTGGAGCCTTCTGTAACCGTGGGACCTTTTTCCGGATACTCTTTGCCATCAAAATTCATGCGAATGGTTTGTTTTCGGCCAGGAAAAGTAATGGAGTGCCCGCTCTGAACCAAACGGCTCAATATAGATTTCCCGGGGGCTGCTCAGGGCAACACCGGTGGTTTCCCAAGCGCCGACCAGACCCGAACCGCCACCAGTGCGTTTCGCCGTCATTTCATTTTGGAAGCGGTGGCCATTCGGCCTTGTACCGGTAGCGGTATAAGTTAACTTTTGCCCATCTCGCGACACCTTCCAAACAGTGTTCATGGAAACCTGACCATCGCGTTTATACGTAATCGCCCAGGTATCCGACTTTTTCTGCGTAATAGCCATGGTTCCCCCGAAATGGGTGGGGTGGTCCAGGCCGTCGGCTAGGATGATATCGATGTGTTCATCTTCCTGAAACTGGTAGCTGTTCCCAGGTGCCTCTTGTATGGTGATGATCTGGCCCGTTAGCTTGCTTTTTGCCAGATTCAACTTCCACTTCCCAAGAAATGGGTCCTCCGCCCGGAGGGTAAAACCGAACATACTGATCAGCAGGAGAGAGCGAAACATATAATAAAGGAGAGTATCCGTTTACTGTTTAGGATATTCCAGATTGATACCCTCGCTGTGCACCTTGCGGTTTATTACATTGGGTCGCAATTTGCTGATAGCTCTGTATGGCTTTTGGGAGCAAAGGACTTTCCAAACAAGATGCAGGGCTTTTGGTGGGAGGAACCATTGCGGGAGTTCTTCTCAGTCGATTACTGCCGCCCCTTTTTGCACAAGCGAGTGGGAGCCGTCCGGCAAAAGGCAGGTGCGGACCCCTTTGCACTTCTGATTGAACAACACCGTCTGTTGCTCTCCTTGCTTGACAAGATGGAGCAGACTACGCCAGAGCAAGGGTGGAAGCGGATGCGGCTTTTTCTAAGGCTAAAGCGCACCTTGGGCAAACATGCCTTGGCGGAAGAAGATGTGGTTTACCCTCTGCTTCACAACCAGGCACATCACGAACAGGACACCAAGCACCTTTACCAAGAACACGCCGATATGAAAATCCTGCTCTATGAGTTGGAGGCAAATCCCACCGGCGCGGAGTGGGTAGAAAATGTACGCCGCCTGCGGGGATTGATTGAACCACATGCGCGTCAGGAAGAAGAAGTGGAGTTTCCCAAACTGCGCGAAATCCTGAATGAGCAGAGCCAAATGAAACTTTCAGGCCAGATTCACCGCGAGGAGGCCATGTTACTGTAAGGCCATCCACCAGCATCGGCTTCTGAGTCTGTGTTAAGTTTCAAAAGATTGAATGCTGAAAATCGGCTCCGTGAAGTGGCGCGGCAAGTGCTCCCGACATCCCTGTTACGATCCGGCTTCTGATGGTCCCGGGGCCATCCGGGGGAATTGCACGCGCTGTGCGGACTTGATGCAAATTTATGAGCTTCACCAGAAAGCTCTAAATCTGATGCGAACGTTTCAGCCTGTTCCGCCCAAATCCAAGCCTGTTTTTTCAGATAACCGTTTGCAGCAAAGCCTCTTTGAGCATCTTTAGCTCTTGCTGGAAAGGGGTGCGGAAATGCTTTCCAGTGACTTGCCTTCCGCATCCACTCCGATAAACATCTCTGTGATTCCTGCGCCAACCATCAAAAGAGCGCTTACCAGATAACCGGAGAACAACTCTGTCTTGGACCCGGATTCAATCAGTTTCGCAAACAGGGAAGGCGCACCAACGCCTCCAATCAAAGTTCCGCACGCGTAGAAAATGGCAATTGCCAAGGCGCGAATCTCTAAGGGAAACACTTCACTAACAGTAAGGTAGGCTGAACTTGCTGCCGAAGAAGCAACAAAAAAGATCACGGACCAGGCAATTGCTTGTGTGGTGACTGTAAGGATACCCTGACGGAATAACCATGCCGTAATCAGTAGGAGCAGGCCGGAAGTGGCATAGGTGGCGGCAATCATCTTTTTTCTGCCAATCGTGTCAAAGAGCTTTCCGATCAACAAAGGCCCTAAGAAGTTTCCCAGTGCAAGCGGAAGCAAGTAGATTCCTACACGCTCGCCTGGAATTTGGTAGAACTTGATCAACACTAAGCCGTAAGTGAACAGAAGAGAATTATAAAAAAACGCTTGAGCCACCATGAGCGTGAAACTCAAAGCCGATCGCTTAGGCTGATCCAGCATCACGGCTCTCCAGATTTCCCGCCAAGGTGTATGGTGCCTTACCCGCAATTTCACAGTTCCTTCTGCTTGGGGAAGGGAGTTTTTGTCTTGGGTCACTTGGCTTTCGATTTCGTCGACAATACGCTCTGCCTCGTCTTTCTGGCCGTGTGTGACCAACCACCTTGGGCTTTCCGGAACATAGCGCCGAATGAAGAGAATACACAATCCCAGCGTTGCGCCAATCCCAAACGCGAGACGCCAACCCAAATTCGGACTGAATAACTGAGGCTTCAGCAGAAGAACCGATGCACCTGCTCCCAGAGCAGCACCTATCCAATAGGTAGAATTGATGGCCAGATCTACCCTGCCCCGCACTCTGGCTGGAATCAGTTCATCCACTGCGGAATTCACTGCGGAGTACTCTCCCCCAATTCCAGCCCCCGTCAGAAAGCGAAACAGAACAAAACTGAAAAAGTTCCAGGAAAATGCTGTTGCTGCCGTAGCCGCTAAGTAAAGAATCAAGGTCACAAAGAACAACTTCTTGCGACCGAACAGATCGGTTGCATATCCAAACACGACGGCCCCACAAACGGCTCCAGCCAAATATGCGGTCGCCGTCATTCCCACTTGCGTATCAGTGAAGCCCAGGCTTTTCGGGTTTTTGATCATTCCCACAAGAGCACTTGCTAGAGTGACTTCCAATCCATCCAAGAGCCAGGTAATGCCGAGTCCAATCACCACCAGCCAATGCCACTTACTCCAGGGCAATCGGTCCAGGCGAGCCGCTATGTTCGTTTCGATCCAGTTCTCTTCAGGCATGTGCAATGAAGACCAATTGACAATTTAATCTCTTATTCTCCGGCAACAAGGCAAGGCTCGGCAGTAAGAAATAGGAAAGTATGTATGCTGGAGCACCCACAGGCTATGTGAGAATATTGCGATGCGGATTACTCTTCTCTTCTTGTGCTGTTTCACAGCTTGGTGTGCGGACACCATGCCTCCTGATGGAGAGCAACGTCTGGCGAAAGAGATCTACAAGGAGATGATCGAGGTAAAGTCCGGATTCAGCACCGGCAGCACTACGCCCATCGCGGAATCCGTGGCAGCCCGTTTCAAAGCCGCCGGTTTCTCAAACGCTGACATCTTTGTAGGCGGTGCGATTCCCACCAAAGCCAACGTAGTGGTGCGCTATCGGGGTACCGGCGCACGCAAGCCCATTCTGTTGTTAGCTCACATCGACGTGGTGGAGGCCAAACGAGAAGATTGGAGTTTTGATCCTTTCGTGTTCCTGGAAAAGGACGGTTACTTTTACGGACGCGGCACAGCGGACGATAAAGCCCAGGCAGCAGTCTGGGTTGCCACGCTGCTGCGGTTGAAACGAGAGGGCTACCGACCCGATCGCGATCTGATTCTCGCCCTTACTGCGGACGAAGAAGGCGGTGGTCCTTACAATGGCGTGAATTGGCTTCTGGAAAAACACCGCGAACTCATTGAAGCTGAATTCGCGATCAACGAAGGCGCACGCGGCACGCTGGTGAACGACAAGCGAGTGGAGCATGACATTGGATTAGCCGAGAAGCAATTCGTGAATCTACGTTGGGAAGTCCGCAACAAAGGAGGCCATAGCGCTCGCCCGGTGCGGGATAACGCGATTTACCACCTCGCGAAAGCCCTGGATCGCCTTGCCAATTTTGATTTTGACTTCCACCTGACCGATATCACTCGCGAGTATTTCCGGCAGGCTGCCAAGACGGTTTCGGGCTCCCTAGCAGCAGACATGGCCCGAGTCGCCGAAGGGGATCACGAGGCAATGCGCCGGGTCGCCGAAGTTTCGCCTGCCTTGAATGCAATGATGCGTACCACCTGCGTTGCCACGAAGCTCGAGGGCGGGCACGCCGACAATGCCTTACCTCAACTCGCAGCCGCCAACGTGAACTGCCGGTTACTGCCGGACGATTCCGTGGAACGTGTTGTCGCTGAATTCAAGAAACTCACTGCTGCAGATCAAGTGGAGATCACGGTTACCACCAATGAGGGAGCAAGCCCATCCTCTCCGCTCCGCACTGACATCATGAAGGCATTCGCCCGCATCACCGACACTATGTGGCCCGGAGTGATTACGGTACCGACAATGGCTGTGGGCGGAACCGATGGAAGATATCTTCGGGTTGCCGGAATTCCCACCTATGGGATACAGGGATTTTTTCAGGACCGCGATGATGTTCGCGCTCACGGACGGGATGAGCGAATGCTGGTCCGTTCCTTCTATGAGGGCCAGACGTTTCTCTATGAATTCGTGAAAGCTCTTTCCCAATAAGGGGATCAGAATCATCGCCCCATTTCGCTTGTACAAGGGCACCCGTTTACAGGAAACATCGCTTATCCTCAACTTCATTTCAAGAGAGTGCCCTACCCTACTTAATGCCGTGTTTTTCCAAGCGGTACAGCAGTGTTTTGCGGCTAATATCCAGATATCGTGCCGCCTGTGATTGGTTTCCCTCGAACTTCTTCATCGCACGCATGATCAGATCTTTCTCCACGCCTTCCAGGCTGATGCCTTCCGGCGGAAGATGAAGTTCCAGCGCTTCGGAAGGGGGCTTGTTGCGCCGGAGAAATTCAGGAAGATCGTTTACTGTCACTTCTTCGCCGCGTGCCAGCACCACAATCTGCTCCACTACATTCTCAATCTGGCGCACATTTCCCGGCCACCGATAGTGGCTGAAATAAGGAAGCAGTTCTGGAGGCAGCACCAATTCCGGGCGTCCGTTCCGATTCTTGTTACGAAGAAAAAACTTTTCCACTAATTCGGGAATATCTTCGGCGCGTTCACGCAAAGGTGGCAGCGCAAGAGGAATCACGGCAAGCCGGTAATATAAGTCCTCGCGGAACGTGCCTTCTTCAATCATGGAAGGCAGATTCCGATGTGTGGCAGCTACCACTCGCACATCCACTTTATTGCCGCCGACTGCGCCCACTTTTTCGATTTCGCCTTCTTGCAGCAAGCGCAAAATCTTCACCTGCAACTCCAATGGCATTTCTCCGATTTCGTCCAGAAACAGGGTGCCGCCATCGGCCATTTCAATCTTGCCTCTTTTGTTGCCGATTGCCCCGGTAAAAGAGCCTTTGGTATAACCGAATAGCTCAGATTCCAGCAGTTCTTTCGGAATTGCGCCGCAGTTAATCGTAACCAGCAGACGATCTTTACGCGGACTGTTGTAGTGAATCGCCTTAGCAAGCAACTCCTTGCCTGTACCAGTTTCCCCTTGAATCAACACAGTGGAACTGGTGCGAGCCACGCGTGCCGCTCGCTCCAGCACGCTGAGCAACACTTCCGAATGCCCCAGGATATTTTCAAAACCATACTTCTGATCAATGTCGCGGCGGAGACAACGAATCTCTTCCGCCATGCGGAAGTGTTCCAGCGAACGTTCTAACACCAGCTTCAATTCATCCGGATCAACGGGCTTGGTGATGTAGTGGTACGCTCCGGCCTTCATCGCTTCCACTGCTGTGCCAATCGTGCCGAAGGCGGTTAGGATAATTACAATGATCTCCGGATACAGCACATGAATCTGCGTCAGCAGTTCCATGCCCGACATGCCAGGCATTCGGAAATCTGTGAGCACCAGGCTGACGGAGTGACGAGCCAGTATGTTCAGCGCCTCCTCTCCTGAGGCAGCGGCAAGAACAGAGTAGCCAAGCTGCTCCAGTTGCACCGTTAATACGCGTCGAAGACTTTGGTCATCGTCCACTACCAAAATGTTCGGGCTATTTGTCATGTTCTTTTTCTTTCCACACAGGCAAGGAAATGGAAAATACCGTACCGTTCTCGTTGCTTGATTCCACCCGGAGTTCCCCTTTATGCTGCTCCACAATCTGGTAAGCCACCGAAAGTCCCAGGCCGGTGCCCGCTGGTTTTGTGGTGAAAAATGGATCGAAAATCCGTTCTCTCTGGGCAGGAGCAATGCCTTGCCCTTGGTCTCTTACTTCCATCTGAACCCCCTTTGCTCCCCGGTGAGCCGCCAATATTACTTCGCCTCCCTTTGGCATTGCCTGCACCGCATTTAATACAAGATTCAGCAGCACTTGTTTCATCTGCGCTGCGTCACATTGCAGAAGAGGCAAGTCAGAGTCAATCTCTTTCCGAAACTGTATAGCCTGGGCCTCCACACTCGTAGCAGCCAAGGTGATTACCGAATCACATAAGCTCGGAAGCGAGACTTGCTCCAAATGAAGTTCACGAGGCTTGGCGAAGTTCAAGAAGTTCGTCAGCAACCCATTCAAACGGCGGCATTCCTTTTGAATAATGTCCAGAAACTCATGACGACGCTCTGCGTCATCCGGTTGCTTCTGTACCACTCGCGCCGCGCCTTCAATGCTGGCCAGCGGATTTCGAATTTCATGTGCTAACCCTGCAGAAAGCTGTCCGATGGCGGAAAGCCGCTCTGCCCGTTTCATGCGTTCAAAATTTTCTTGCAGTTCCTGATACACACGTCGCAACTCTTCTGCTGTGCTTTTCTGCCGGTCAGCTAAGATTCCGGTAATCGACCCAACCAACACGAACACCAGCAGTTCGAGTAAATCGTCCAAAAGGTCATAGTTCGGCGTGTTTTCCAGGTTGATTCCAATGCCATAACCCACGCTGCAAATCATCGCTATCGCAAGACCGCCGCGCCAACCGCAGAATAGACCCGCTAACACAATCGGCACGTAATACAAGCGTTGCAGAACGTATTGCCAATGAATCAGGGAAAGTGGAACCAGCGATTGGAGAATGGCGATCACCACCACCGAAGAAGCAATCTGCAGAACAGTGCGGGTCGGAAACAACAATGGTTTAGCCTATCGCACTCTGCCTCATTGGAGTCAGCAAGTGCCTGATATCGGGCAGATTCAGGACCTCCAAGAACCTAGATGATATCGATCTCTCTGAAAACAAATAGTTTCTCCATTGGCTGCCAGTATGCCTTTCCGGAAGGGTATGGAACGGTTAATTGACGGATATCTGCACTTTCAAAATGAGGTGTTTCCGCATCAGCGCAACGTGTTTAGCGCTTTGGCTAATGAGCAACACCCACGAGTTCTTTTTATCACCTGCTCTGATTCCCGTGTGATTCCTTCGTTGATCACACAAAGCGGCCCCGGCGAATTGTTTGTGTCCCGCAACCCAGGCAACATTATTCCGCCTTATGGCGACCTGCACGCAGGTGTAGCTTCTTCCATCGAGTATGCAATGGTGGCTCTCAAGGTAGAACACATTGTGGTCTGCGGACATTCCAATTGCGGTGCCATGAACGGCCTCCTGCATCCTGAAAAACTGGAACCTCTGCCTTCCATGCGTACATGGTTGCGCCATTCTGAATCGGCTCTGCGGATTGTGCAAGAAACCTATCAGGATCTTTCCAAACAGGAACTACTAAATGCACTCACGGAAGAAAACGTGATGGCACAACTGGAAAACTTGAAAACACATCCCACTGTGGCTTCCCGGTTAGTGCGTGGTCAGGTGCAACTGCATGGTTGGGTTTACAACATTGAACACGGTCACATTCACAGCTTTGATAGCGAGCAAGGCTCATTCCAGCCGCTAGAAAAGCACACCTCTTCTTCCGCTACTCCGCGACCCCGTTTACTCCCGCTCGCTTCCTAAAGAAAAACAGAAGGTATCCTCATGGCGAACCCCGAAACCAACGCTGCTTCCCCGCTCACGCGGGATTTGCTGGCCTCCATTGTAGTCTTCTTAGTTGCCCTGCCGCTGTGCATGGGAATTGCAATTGCGTCCGGCCTGCCACCCGCTGCCGGGTTGATCACCGGCATTATCGGAGGAATGATTGTTGGCATGGTTTCCGGCTCACCTTTGCAGGTCAGCGGTCCGGCAGCCGGCCTCACTGTGATTGTATTTGGCCTGGTGCAGAAATACGGGGTAGAAACACTTGGCCTGGTGGTAATGGTGGCAGGGCTGATTCAACTCTGCGCCGGTTTTCTAGGCATTGGCCGATGGTTTCGTGCCATGTCGCCTGCAGTGGTATACGGCATGTTGTCGGGAATTGGGGTGCTCATCATGGCCTCCCAATTTCACGTCATGCTGGATGGAAAACCCAAAGCCAATGGGTTGCAGAATCTTCTCGCCATTCCAGGAGAAATTTTTGGCGGTATCTTTCCTCTGGATGGAAGCCGACACGAACATGCCGCGTTGATCGGCATTCTGACGATTTCCATTCTTGTGCTGTGGCAAAAATTCCGGCCCCAGAAGCTGCGGTTTCTTCCCGGTGCTCTGGTAGCTGTGGTCACTGCAACGGCAGTTGCTTCCCAGCTTTCTATGCCGGTGGCACGCATCAACATTCCTTCCCATTTGTGGGAAGGTCTTCACTGGCCTACTGCTGCTGTATGGGCCAAGCTGGGCGATCTTCACATTCTGGCCGAAGCGCTGGCTCTGGCTTTTGTGGCCAGTGCCGAAACACTTCTTTCCGCTGCTGCAGTGGATAAGCTCCATAATGGTGTTCGCACCAATTACGACCGTGAACTAAGCGCGCAAGGTTTAGGTAACCTGCTTTGCGGCCTTGCTGGTTCGCTCCCCATGACAGGCGTGATTGTCCGTAGTTCCGCGAATGTGTTGGCAGGCGCTGCCACACGGCGTTCAGCGGTGTTTCATGGCGTATGGTTAGCAGCGTTAGTTATGCTGGCACCGGGTGTGCTGCGCATTGTTCCCGTGTCCTGCTTGGCAGGAATCCTGGTCTATACCGGTTTCAAATTGATTGAATGGCAGCACGTAAAGAAGCTAGTGCCGTATGGACCTTTCCCGTTGGTGATCTATGGGGCAACCGTGCTGATGGTGGTAGCAACAGACCTCTTAACCGGTGTGCTGGTAGGCTTGGGATTGTCTTTCCTGAAGCTGGTTTATAAGGCAACGCACCTGGAAGTAACTTTCCAAAATGCCGCTGACAGCAAAAGAACCAATGTTTACCTGAATGGCACCGCGAGTTTTGTCCGGCTTCCTCGCATCTCTGAAGTGCTAGAAAATATCGAGCCAGGCCGCACCGTGCATCTTTATGTAGATCACCTTTATTACATTGACCACACTTGCCTGGATGCGATTCATGGTTGGGTAGAAAACTACCGAAAACGGGGTGGTGAAGTAGAGGTAGATTGGCCAGACCTTCAACGGCACTATGATATTGCTCGAATCGTGCGCGAAACAGCGCAGCCAGAACACGCGGCCGCCTGAAATCTCTCCTTGTGAAACGGCGCGCGCCACTAGAGTACGCTTAAGGTGGTGCGCGCCTCTTTTTTGATTTTCTTTCCTGCCTCCCTTTTCCTTTTTGGCCTTGCGGCTGCCCCGAAACCGACCATCCAACAGGCAAAAACCTTTGTGGATGATGCCGAGAAACAGCTTCTCGGTTTAAGCGTGGAACAAAGCCGCGCCGATTGGGTCAAGAGCAATTTCATCACAGACGATACGGAAGCTTTAGCGGCTTTAGCAGACGAACGCCAAATCAATGCAGCCGTTCGTTTCGCCAAAGGAGCAGCCAACTTCAAGGATGTTCCTCTGCCGGAAGACTTGGAACGCAAGATTCACCTCCTGCGTGTTGCACTCACGATTGCAACCCCCTCCAATCCCCATGACAGCGAAGAGTTGACCAAGATTGTTTCCAGCATGGAAGGCACCTACGGCAAAGGAAAGTATTGTCCGCAGCCTGAGCATTGCCAGGACTTGGAAGATCTTTCCAAGATCATTGCCAACAGCCGTGATCCGAAACAGCTCTTGGAAGCATGGACCGGATGGCATGCTATCTCCAAGCCGATTCGCCAGCCCTTTGCGCGTTACGTGGAACTGGCCAACAAGGGAGCGCGAGAAATCGGATTTGCGGATACCGGTGCGATGTGGCGCGAAAAGTACGATATGCCGCCCGATGCTTTTGCTAAAGAATTGGACCGTCTATGGGAGCAGGTGCGGCCTTTGTATGTTTCCCTCCATGCTTACGTGCGGAACCGATTGCGGGAGCAATATGGGGCAGATGTGGTTCCTGCCAATGGCCCCATTCCGGCGCATCTGCTGGGCAATATGTGGGCGCAATCTTGGGAGAACATCTATCCCATTGTTCAGCCGAAAGATTCCAGCCCCGGCTATGACCTGACCTCTATTTTGAAATCCCGGAACACAGACCCTAAAGGCATGGTGCGTTATGCGGAAAGCTTCTTTACCTCGCTCGGCTTTGCTCCGCTTCCGCAGACTTTTTGGGAGCGCTCTCTTTTTGTAAAGCCGCGTGACCGGGATGTGGTCTGCCATGCCAGCGCATGGGATGTGGACTTTGCAGGTGATCTCCGGATCAAAGTTTGCATCGACATCACGGAAGAGGATTTTCTTACGCTGCATCACGAACTTGGTCATAACTTCTATCAGCGTGCTTATGACGGGCAACCGTTTTTGTTCCGCGATAGCGCGAATGACGGTTTCCATGAAGCCATTGGAGACACCATTGCGCTTTCCGTTACGCCGGAATATCTGGTCAAGATCGGTCTGCTGAAGGAGGCTCCCGATACGTCCAAGGACATTGGCCTCCTGCTGCAAAAGGCGTTAGAGAAGATTGCATTTCTTCCCTTTGGCCTCATGATCGATCAGTACCGCTGGCAGGTCTTTTCCGGACAGATCAAGCCCGCTGATTACAACAAGGCGTGGTGGGCACTGCGGTTGAAATACCAAGGTGTTGCTCCTCCGGTTTCCCGTAGCGAAGAAGATTTTGATCCTGCCGCAAAGTACCACGTCGCCGCCAACGTTCCTTATGCGCGATACTTCCTGGCGGACATTCTCCAGTTCCAATTTCATCGTTCCTTATCGCAAATTGCAGGCTGCCAGGAACCGTTGAATCGCTGCTCCATTTACGGCAACCAGGAAGCAGGCAAGCGATTGAACGCCATGCTCAGCATGGGTGCCAGCCGTCCATGGCCCGTAGCGTTAGCCGCGCTAACTGGCTCAAAACAAATGGACGCCAGCGCCATTCTGGACTACTTCGCACCCCTGCAAAAATGGTTGGACGAGCAGAACAAAGGCAAGCCGGTAGGCTGGTAAGAGAAGGTTTGTATTGCATGAAGAAGCTAGTGACAAGCTAGTGCGTTGCTCTATACGGGTACAAAGGCAGGGCAGGTCCAATGTTCATTCTGCACAGCTTGGTAAAGGAATCAGGCGCGGTTGTCCGTGGTGCTTCAGCGCTTTTCAAACTCAGTAGCATGCCGAACAAACCCTATGCGGAATTGTACAAGGGGCAATCACAGCGCCAAGTGTAAAGGCGATTTCAGCTGTGTCTCTATAGCTTAGCTGGAAGCGCAAATACCAATCCATACACCTGCTCCAATGCGAGAACATTTGCCATCGTGCCTTAGTTTACTCTGACAGCGGCTTAGTTGAACTAGCGTGTTAGAGCCTACGGTGGAAAGGTTGGCTGTTGCGCGTTCGCGCATCATGCGGGGTTCTCAGATTTCCTAACACGATTTAGCCGGTGCTGGGAAATCCGCACCGGGGTGGCCCATTATTATTTTGGACAACAAGACACGCATAACAAAGTCATTTGTAATCACAAACGGAAACGATTACGTGACTCGGTGGCTGATGTTGCTCATCCCCTAAAGTGTAAAGGGTCGGTTCCACATACCAGCCGCTTTATAGATCAAAGCGAGCTTAGTGCAACATGCGTTAATCTGTTCAGATCAATGCCGCTACACAAAGTTCGTCAGGGTGAGCATGTCAGTCGGTTAGCGAAGGAACATGGTTTGGCTTCCTACCTGACAATCTGGAACCATCCCCAAAATCATGAGCTGAAGTCGCAGCGGGGAAATCCAAATGTGCTTTATCCGGGTGACGAACTCTTTATTCCAGAGTTGGATATCCAGTCGCGCAATGCGGTTACTGAAAAGACCCACGCCTATAAGCTCAAGGGAAAGCCACTGCGCCTTCGCCTGGTGGTGCAAGACCAAACCGGACAGCCTCTTCCCAATCAGGAAGCTATTCTGCTGATGGATGGCCGAATGAGTAAAGTGCAATCGGACGCTGAGGGCCTTATTGATGAGCCAATTTCGCCAAGCGTTGAACAGGCGAGCCTCTCCTTTCAAGGGCAAGATCTCGTCTTCCCGGAGCGTTTGGAGTTACGTGTGGGGCATCTCGATCCTGTTGACACGGAAAATGGGTGGGTGGCCCGCCTGAATAATCTCGGCTACCGTGCCGGCTTAACCGACACGCTGCAGCCGGATGGCTCGACAGATCCGGAAACCAAAAAAATGCGCAAATCCGCAGTGGAAGAGTTCCAGTGCGATCACGATCTAACGGTTGATGGCATTTGCGGACCGAAAACTCAGGCGAAGATCAAGGAAATCCATGGCTGCTGAAGGGAGTGCGTCTCCGCCGCAGGCGGGAATTGCTGCTTCTCATGTGGAACCAGCGCAGCCTCTTGTTTTTCTCGGGCCCGCTACGGAGAAACAATCCAACGTTCTTCGTCCGCCGATCTTTCCCTTTGCCTGCTGGAAAGTTGAACACGTGCGGTTTGCGTTCAATCGTTCCCTGCCACAACCGGATATGAAGATTGAGCTGGCGAATCTCAGGGGGTTGATTGCTGCTCACTCGCGTTCGCAATCTCCCAGCGATCCCGCAAAGCCTCCCCTTTTAAGCGTCTTCGGGCATGCCGATCCTACTGGCCAGGATGACTATAATAAAATCCTTGCCGGCCGACGCGCCCGCTCCATTTACGCCCTTCTCACTCGCCAGCCGGAGATGTGGGAGCAACTTTACTCGAATCACGAGGGCACGAGCGACGATTGGGGCTCGTCGTCAATTCAGGCGATCCAGGAAGTGCTTGGGCATCCCGGCAATCCCCCTGCGGATTCCGCAGGCCGCAAGGTGCTATTCCTCCAATACATGGAGTTTCTCTGTACGCCGCCCAATGGTGGAATCCCTCTGGTGGTGGATCCTAGCAACTTTCTGGGACACGGCAGCGACCCCAAAGGCAAAGCCGACTACCAAGGCTGTGGAGAGTTCAATCCCCTGCTGCTGCTTAGCCAACATGAAGAAGACACTCTCCCTCACGACGAGCGAGATGAGCGCTACCAAGTAGACCGCCGAGTAGTAGTGCTTCTATTCCGGCCCGAGACGAAGGTGGACGCCACCCGCTGGCCGTGTCCTCGCGCCACCGAAAGTACCGCCGGCTGTAAGCGCCGGTTCTTTAGCGATCATGTGCAACGGTTACAGCACGATCCCATTCACGAACGTAAGTTCGAAGATACGGGTGACACTTTCGCCTGCCGATTTTATGATCGCTTGACAACTGGGTCACCTTGCGAGCGGCCACTGCTCGCGAAAGGCATGGGACTTCTCGCAGTTCGCATATTCTTTCATGCACGTCCCATGTCTGCCGTGCACGTCCGGTTCTCGTCCATATCAGACAGAAAAGTGGGCGAGCCACTAGGAGACTTTGTTCTTAGTGACGAAACAGGATTGGCCGTGTTTCCCTCAGTCGTGCCGATCGGGACATATGTGGCGGAGGTCGAGTATCAAAAGCCAAAAGTGATTTGCACGGTCGCTGGTAAAACCGAGGCGGAGGTGCTGGTCCTACCCATTGGACGTCCGTACTGGTTTCTGGAGGGTGATGTCGAATTTGATCCGGCGGATAAGTAAATGGCGCACACAGTGAATCTTCAAGAGATCGAGAAGCCACCTACTGCGGCGGCAGCTGTTTCCGTTCTGCTGCAAGGCTTCAAGGAGGGTGACACCATTGAGCTCACCCTTTGGGAAGACGACACCCAAGATAGCCTGATCCCGAGTACGAGTAAGAAATCGATACAAAAAATCGGAACCATTGAAGGGACGGTGGTTCTCTACTCGGATCGGCTTCCCTTATCACCCCTGTTTTCACTTAAACCTACAAAAACTACCCCGGCTGTAAAAAGCAAGTTGGCCCTGGTGATTGCTTTCGCGCAACCAAATGGGGCAGCGGCGCTCAATGTGACGCTTAATCTCCCGGACGGAAAAGTAGACGTTTTCGAAGGGGATTCATGGGAAGTTTTTGCCACTGTAAAGGGAATTCCGGACGCCCAATCGCCAACTACCTTGCTGGCCCGTGTGCGCCGCTCTTTGAGCGTGCAACAGGGCAGGGCGACTTACCAACCTTATGTAGGCCATATTTGCCGATTCCATAAAGACGGCAGTACGGATGAGAGGGGATCAGCAGGTTACTTCGCAGAACTGCAAATCGCAATCCGGGAAGCGAAAGCCTTCATCTTCATTGCCGATTGGTCATTTCATCCGCACATGCGGCTCTCGCAAATTGGAGCGGCTGACTTAAACTCAACGATTGGATTCGCTTTGATCGCGCACGCAGTGCGAAACCCCAACTTGATTATTGCCATTCACACTTGGGATCACACCAGTTTCGCGGCCACGGACGATCAGAATGACTTGGGCGATGATGAACTGGACCGCATCGCTCAGCAGCAACTCGGGTTGTCAAGGCGCCCTGCGAATTTACTCTGGCGCAAGGGTGCTCGTACTGGAGGGCTTTTTGGCACAGGAATTGGTTACAGCCATCATCAAAAGTTTGTCGTAATGGATGCGGATCTTGACAATGATGCGAACCGCCGAAGGCTGAGAGCATTTATTGGCGGCTTGGATGCAACCAAGGGCCGCTTCGATTTCAGCGGCCATCCCATTCTCGCCTCAGACCCGCAGGCGGCAGGCCACTTGAGCACGATTCTCTATATGTCTGGCGGTCCTCGCATGTACGATGACTGGTACAACGCCGAGTTCTATTCGCTTGACGTAGTGTCGAAGCCCCCTGTGTTCCCCGCCTCGCAAATGCTCCCTCGCCAACCTTGGCACGACATTGCGCTGCACTTCGTTGGTCCGGCCTGCTGGGATATTGTGCGCGAATTCGTGGGGCGGTGGCGGGTCGACCCTTCTTATTCACATGCCTGTGGTGATACGAGTGCAGAAGCGATTCAAAAAGTCCTCGATAAATATAAAGAGCTTCTCACCGTGCCTCGGGACCCTTCCAAGGGTCACCACCCAATCACCAACCGACGGGTATACAGCCAGGAGTGGGAGCCAGGCGGTGGACCGTGGGCCGTTCAACTATACCGATCGACTTGGCGCCAGCACTGGGAAGCGAATCCACCGCTTCGCTTTCAGATGCCCGACCATTCTCGCCCGGAGTTCAAGTGGACGTACAACGGTGACTACGAGGCCAGCATTCAAGGTGCGTATGCTCAATCCATCCGACAAGCAGAAAGCTTCGTCTACATTGAGACGCAATACTTTATCAGCAGTGGCTCCATGTGGGGTCGTATCAGTGTTTCCAACGTGGTCGCCATCAATTTGGCCTTACGCGCTATCGAGCGGTCTAAAGCCGGAGCTCCATTCCACATCTACCTCGTCATCCCAATGTTTCCTGAGGGGTCTCCCGGCGAGCCGAGCAACTGCGCCCAGAGGCAGTTTCAGTGGGCAACCATCCGGTCGATGGTTACTATGATCGAGGCGCAGACAGGACGAGATGCTAGTGAACTAATGTCCGTCTTTTTCCTGGCCAAGTGGCATGATCTTGGCGATCAATCCGGTCCCAAACTGCCAAACACAAATGGTGACCGCCCAACAAACGTACGCGTGAACAAGCGCTATATGATCTACGTTCATTCCAAATTCATGCTGATTGATGACCGATACATGATCATCGGCAGTGCCAACCTGAATGAGCGTAGTCTGAATGGCGGCCGTGATTCTGAGATCGCTGTAGGGGTCTGGCCGAGTGATGACAGCACGATTGCTACTTGCATTAGCGAGGCCCAATCATTTCGGCGTGCAATCTGGTCAGAACACCTTGGACCGAAGTTTCCACCCGACAGTTTCGATTCTCCAGCCTCGCCTGCCTGCATCAAAGCCGTGCGCGATGCAGCGGCAGAGAACTACAAGGCATTTCGTGAGGGACGCCGAGATGATTCCATTCACGGTCATCTGTGCCTTTGGCCATTGGCGACGAAGGCTACTGCCAACTTAGCCGCAGGCCCCAACGATCCGATTCTTCCATCCTTTTCGAAAGCTCCGGAACAGGATAACTTTATCCCCGATCGACCATTCGGCTTATCGGGAACTGCCTTGGATGCATGGCGCTGGCATGCTCCTGGAGATTGGGTGAAGATTCTCAATTTCACCAAGCAAGGTGAAGGAACTGCAGAGTAACGGACCAGCAGGCTAGTTGGCCTTGCAAAATTCTGTATTTGGCAACGCACCTTACAAGCAGCTTCCTGGTTCAACCGGAACTCCTGTATACTGAAAACGATTGATCCGGCTGCTGTCAACAGTCGGACCGATACAGCTAACGACGGCGGCTCTTACGAACCTTGAAGTCGGCTGTGACCGTCAAGGCGATAAACGCGATAACGATCCGTAACTTCAGTTGGTAATGCAATAGCACCACCCCCTGTTCTGCCTAAGATTGACTGGCCCGGGCCGCTTACCCGGGTCTTTCAGTCGAGGCTCTCCACCTCTTCCTCTAGCCGACCTTCCAGCGTCTTACGGCAGAACTTTCAGCATCTCAGTGTTGCCGTTCCAACAGCACCCGGCAATCTCCCAGTTTGGCTTATACGCCACGCCGGTCGCCCCACAGGTCTACATGGAGGCGCGGACTATAGCGGAAACCTTCTGCTTTGCAGATATCTACTAGCCAAAGCGCACGGTCCTGCAGCACGGCAGCGTTGGTGCCTTCCGGCATCAGAATCACTTTGTGCGGATCGGCGGAGAGACCAGCAACCATGCGCCTGAGTTCGGGAAGATCTTCCGGCGAGGCCACCACAAACTTCAGTTGATAATCGTAAACACTGATTAAGCGCCGTAACACTTCCGGCTGATACCGCAGCCGCTCATGCTGTGCGGCGAAACGGCCTTCCGGCGTGGAGTTTGCTAGTTTCGGACTGATGCTCATCAGGTCACAGGCAACATCGGCAAAAACCGTTCCCGCCGTTTCCACCGTGATGTGAAATCCTGCGATGCGAAGTCGCTCGGTTAATTCCACCGCCTGAGGCGCAATCATCGGTTCGCCACCTGTTACCACCGCGTACTTCGCGGCAGAGTAACTTTGGGCCTGCTCCAAAATCGCATCCACCGTCATCTCATCGCCTTGCGGCGACCATGACGTATAAGGCGTATCGCACCATCGACAGCGGAGATTGCACCCGCTGGTACGAATAAAAACTGAGGGAACGCCCACCAGCGAACCTTCCCCTTGCACGGAATAGAAAATCTCTGCAATTTTCACAATGCTGCCGGATCTTGAATGCCTGCTTCCGCAAATCCTTTTTGCCGAAGGAGGCAGGAATCGCACTCGCCGCAAGCGCGCCCTGTTTCATCCGGATCGTAGCAGCTATGCGTCAATGCGAAGTCCAATTGAAGCTCCTGCGCAAGCCTGACGATATCGGCTTTGGAAAGCTCGATCAGCGGCACATGAATCTTGACTTCGGTTTGGCCTTCTACGCCTGAGCGCGTTGCCAGGTTTGCCATTTTTTCAAATGCTGCAATAAACTCCGGTCGGCAATCAGGATAGCCGGAATAATCCAGCGCGTTTACACCAATAAAGATATCCGCCGCTTCCAACACTTCCGCCCATGCCAGAGCAAGGGAAAGAAACACAGTGTTACGGGCCGGAACATAAGTAATGGGAACATTGCTGCCCATTTCCTGCTCCGAACGGCCTTTGGGAACATCGATATCTGCTGTTAAGGCTGATCCGCCAAAGCCGCGGAGATCAATTTTGATGACGCGATGCTCTTTTGCGCCTAGGGCTTGCGCCACTTTGGCGGAAGCTGCCAATTCCACATGATGGCGCTGTCCGTAATCAAACGAGAGGGCATATACTTCATATCCTTCGCGTTTGGCTAACGCCAGGCATGTAGAGCTATCCAGTCCGCCGCTGAGGAGACAAACTGCTTTTGTGATTTGAGGAGAATCGGAATCCAAGAAACCTGCCGGAAACCCTAATTATAGCGGCTTCCGTTTTCTTCCGTGGCGGCTGCCAAAGCAGGGTGCCGCACGTCTTCTCCTTTGACCAGGAACACCACTTCTTCCGCGATATAGGTCGCGTGATCGGCAATCCGTTCCAGGTTGCGCGCCACATTGATCAGGCTGAGTGCATTAGGAATCAGGGAACCATCTTTCTGCATGGCCTCAATCAATTCCTGAATAATCGCGTTGCGCATATTATCCACTTGGTCATCTGAGCGCAGAATCTCCGTGGCCTGTTCCGCATCGCGCTTCACAAAAGCATCCAAGCTTCCTAGCACCATGGATTGCACCAACTGCGCCAGATCCGGGATTTTTGCGGATGCGGCCAGCGGCGGCTGGTGCATCAGGGAAAGCGACCGCTCCACAATGCCCACCGCCAAATCCCCCATGCGTTCCAGGTCCGTATTGATCTTGATGGCAACCGTCACCAGCCGCATGTCGCGGGCGACCGGCTGTGTTAACGCGATGACGCTGGTAGCTAAATCATCAATCTGGATCTCCATCTGGTCAATGCGCGATTCATCGCGCAACACCTGATGTGCCAGCACTTCGCTTTTATCGATCAGCGACATGGCGCTGCGGTGGACGGAAGAAGCCACCAGCGCACCCATCTCTTTTAATTGACGATTGATCTCTTCCAGATCCGATTCTAAGCGTCTCATGGCTCTACCCGAACCGCCCTGTGATGTAGTCTTCCGTTTCCTTTTTGGAGGGATTTTTGAAGATCACATCGGTTTTATCAACCTCAATCATCTTGCCCAACAGGAAGAAACCGGTAGTATCTGCCACGCGCGCTGCTTGTTGCATGTTGTGCGTGACGATCACGATGGTGCATTGATCTTTAATGGAGATCAGCAGGTCTTCAATCTTGGCAGTGGCAATCGGATCCAGCGCGGAACAAGGCTCATCCAGCAATAGCACTTCCGGATCAACTGCCAGAGCGCGAGCAATACACAAGCGCTGCTGCTGGCCACCGGAAAGCGCATAAGCCGATTTCTGTAGTTTATCCTTTACCTCATCCCACAGCGCTGCGCGGCGAAGGCTTTTTTCTACAATTTCATCCAGCCTGCCTTTGATGCCGTTCACGCGTGGACCATACGCAATGTTGTCAAAAATTGACTTTGGGAAAGGATTTGGCCGCTGAAACACCATGCCGACACGGCGACGGAGATTGGTTACATCCAACTCGCGGATGTTCTGGCCGTCCAACAGAATCTCACCTTCCCAACGCGCTGTCTTGATCGTGTCGTTGATCCGATTCAGGGTACGGAGAAAGGTCGATTTTCCGCATCCCGAAGGACCGATCAGCGCTGTAATACGATTGGTGGCAATTTCCAGAGAAATGTCATGCAGAGCTTGAAATGAACCATAGTAGAAGTTCATGTTCATTGCCTTCAGCTTGCTGGAAGCGATAACAGAACTTGCTCCGGCATTCGGGAGAGGCTTGATCTGGCCTTGCATCATGGAAGGAGGAGGAAACGAAGTCATAAGCATGTCAGCTTTATCGCCGTGCCGTTCCCCTGGACAGGATGAAACGCGCGGCTAGGTTTGAAACAAGAACAAGAGAGAGTAAAACTAGTCCGGCAGCCCAGGCCTGGCGGTGCCAATCGTCATAAGGAGCAATGGCATGCGTAAAGATCATCACGGGCAATGATGCAGTTGGCTCATTGAAGCCAGCACTCCAGAATTGATTATTCAGACAAGTGAAAAGCAGCGGAGCCGTTTCTCCGGCAATGCGCGCCACACCCAGAATCATGCCGGTGAGAATGCCGGTGAGGGAGGCTGGTACCACCACGGAAGCCACGGTTCTCCATTTACTGGCCCCCAAGGCTAAGGAGCCTTCCCGCAGCGTCTGCGGCACACCTCGCAGAAACTGTTCGGTGCTACGAAGGGCGATAGGAATCAGCATCAGACTCAGAGCGAATCCACCAGCCCAGGCAGAGAAGTGCTTCATCGGCACCACAATCACCGTCCAGGCAAAGATGCCAATCACGATGGAAGGAACACCGTTCAGGAGATCAGCCGTATACCGCACAGCATGGGGAAACGCTTTGCCTCCAAACTCGGATAAGTATACGCCTCCTAGAAACCCAATCGGAATTCCGATGGCGCTTGCCAGAGCGATCAATTTTGCGCTCCCTATGATGGCGTTGGCCATGCCACCACCATTTTCCCCAGGAGGCATGGGCAGCTTGGTGAAAAAGTTCCAGTCCAGCGCTTTCCCACCGTTGTAGATCAAATACCCCAGAATCAAAAACAAGATAGAAACCGTGAGCAGAGTACAGAACCCGGTTAAGCCGAGCATGAGCGAGTTGATGGCGTAGCGCCGTCGGGTACGGGAATCCATTACAGCACCGAACCCTTTTTCGTGGTGGCTAGAATCAGCAGGCGCGCTAAGCCGTTAATCACAATCGTGAGCAGAAACAACACCAACCCGAGATAGATCAGGGATTGGAGATGCATCTCATCGGTGGCTTCCGTAAATTCATTCGCAATGGCGGAAGCAATGGTGGAACCTGGAGAAAACAAAGAAGCGGAAATAGTGGGGGTGTTTCCAATCACCATGGTGACCGCCATGGTCTCTCCCAATGCACGTGCCAAACCAAGAAACACGGAACCAATAATGCCCAGCCTTGCATACGGCACCACAGCATCCCATGTAGCTTCCCACTTGGTGGCTCCCAGGGCCAAGGCTGCTTCCCGTTGATCATTCGGAACATCCAGCAGGGCTTCCCTGGAAATCGAAATGATAAAGGGAAAGGTCATGATCGCCAGAATGATGCCTGCCGCCAGAAGACTAACGCCATAGGCAGGCCCTTGAAAGAACGGCAGGAAGCCAAGTACTTTTTCCAGATATGGCTCCCCGTAATTCATCATGAGGGGAATCAAAGTAAAAATGGCAAGCAGCCCATAGATCACACTAGGGACTGCCGCCAGAAGCTCTACCAAGAATGTTGCCGTGTTGGACAACCGGCGGGGCGCCATCTCGGATAGGAAAATAGCGGCACCCACCCCCAAAGGAACAGCAATCAGCAGAGCAAGAAAAGAGGTCACCAGCGTTCCATAAATGAATGGAAGCGCTCCGAAGTTCCGGCCATTTGGGTCCCACACCCGCGTGATGAAAAACTCCCATCCAAACTTGGAGCGGGCTTGGGAAGAACGCACCACCAACTGCATGAACAAGGCAAGCGTAATCAGCAGAATGGAGGCAGCAAACGTCCATGTAATCGCGAAAGCAATTTCATCCCCGCCTAGCAAACGGCGGAAGAAACTTTTTTCCGGAGAAGCGGGAGTGGCTGAACCTGGAATGGCTTGGGTTGCCATAAATCACTGAATCTTCGCGATAGCTTTCTGTTCTTTGGCGATCACTTCTTTGGGAAGCGGAGCATAGCTAAGCTGAGCCGTGCCCTGTTGGCCGGTAGTAAGCATCCAGGAAAGAAAATCGGTAATGATCTTCTTTTTCGCGCCGTTTTCAATCTTGCTGGGAATCAGCAGCCAGGTGAACGTAGAAATTGGGTAAGCATCCGCGCCAGGTGCATTGGTGATGGAGACGCGGAAATCTTCCGGCATGCTGGCGGCAGCGCCAGCAGCAGCAGCAGTTACGCTGTTCAGGGTAGCCTTCACGAACTTTCCGTTCGCATTTTTCACTGAGCCGTATCCCATCTTGTTCTGGATGGCGTAGGTCAGTTCCACATAGCTGATGGAGTTCGGCAGTTGCTTGACTTGCCCCGAAACACCCTCGCTGCCTTTGGCCCGTAATCCCACAGGCCAGTTTGGCGCAGTGTTTGCCCCTAACTTGCTCTTCCAGGCTGCACTCACTTTGGAAAGGAAATCAGTAAATACGAAAGTGGTGCCGCTTGACTCTGACCGCACCACCACAATAATGGGCTGATCCGGAAGCTTCACCCCTGGATTATCCGCAGCCAATGCAGGGTCATTCCATTTCTTGATGCTGCCCATGAAGATTTTGGCCAGTGTTTCGCCAGAAAAGTTCAAGTCTTTTGAAACGTCGTTCAAGTGGTACACCGGCACCACAGCACCCATCACAGTAGGAAAGTGAAGCGGCTTAACTTTTACCTTGGAGAGTTCCTCATCACTCATCGGCTTATCCGAAGCACCGAAATCTACTGTTCCTTCGGTTAACTGCTTGATGCCACCGCCAGAACCAATGGACTGGTAGTTAATCTGGGCGCTCGGATTTTTTTGCCGGAACTGCTCAAACCATTTTGAATAAATGGGATAAGGAAATGTTGCGCCGGCTGCGGTAATCGACTCCACTGCAAACGCAGTACCCGCCACTCCTAATGACAATACACCCGCCAGCAATAGGCGCGCTTCAAACTTCCTCATTCTTGTTCTCATCTCGTAGTTTCTCATTTGAATGTTACAGTTCTGTTAAATTCCCGTGACGATTACTTAAGGGAAGGAGCTAGCCCAGGTAATGTATATCGCAAGTTAAAAAACACTTGATTCTGATGCGCATTCTTTGGCGTTCCTGTAGCGACGTACCATGGATTGCGGCTTAGGTACGCATACTGCCCCATCAGGTTCACCGCACCGTATCGGGAATTTTTCCACAATGTTTGGTTAAAACCGAAAGACGCTTCCTGAATGGAGCGATTCTGGCTGTTAGCCGAGCCTGTATATCCATATCCCACCGGTTTTCCAGTGGCCGGATCGAGAACGGAATACCTGCCAATATAGATCCCGCCGTAATAGCCGTAAAAAAGAGTGTTTTTGTGAAGCCACTCCAGACCAGATACTGTGGAGCCTGCATGCAGCAGTCCGATATCACCGGATTCTTTCAACACTAAGTCGGGAGCTTGACCAAAAAGCCAACGGCCACCACCATCAGACCAGAAGTTATTGGTGACGACGCGCAGCCCTTTCGTAACTTCAAAGTTCAGGTTCACGGAACCACCGCCGCCCGCCTTGGTAAAGGTTCTGTTTGTTAAAGGATTATATGCCTTGAAGGTGCTTTCCAGGCCCGCAATTTCACCGTGAAAGCGGGGGGTTGGGTCCCAAGCGATCTTGGCCACAATGTCGGGATGAAGATTGGGAGTTCCCAGTGTAGTCGTGCCGTTGTTAAATTCACCGGCTTCTGCCGTCAGGGCAGAAGGCGTGACCACGGTAGAGCCACCTGCGGAACCGCCCAGATATTGCTCCGGGCTTTCCAACGACACGCCCATGGCAAGCGTTTCGGAAGGATGGTAAACAAAACGGAGCTGCGGATCACGACTCCACACCAATCCGACCTGGTAATTTACGTCAATATCCTGGGAATAAAAGAGATCAGAAGGAAGAGGAGAAATGCCTTTACGACCGGGAGTCAACAGGCTCCAGGACTGCCCGGCTAGAACTTCGAATTTATCTTTCCGAACGTCCAGCCAGTAGAGCCGCATACGGAAAGTGTCACTATTGCTGGTTACCGCGACGTTGGTCGGATTGTTACCTAGAAAATCTCCCTCAAAATAGCCAGTTACTTTCGCGTCGTGATACAGCGAATCAAAGCGGAACCCTAAACGGGAGTTTTGCGCACTCAACCGCATTTCAGAAAGGTGCCCGTTGACAACGTTGTTATACGGAATACTGCCAAAGTTCGTGCCGATGCCGCTGCCCGAAACGGTGTTGCGGTTTACGGAAGTGAAATCCATAAACCCGATCGGAGTTAAATAAGCGTCACCTATCTGTAGGGAAAGCGGCGAAGGCGCTGGAGTATCAGCCTTTTGCGACGCTAATGCGAGCGGCACAATCGGCGCTGGTGGTACAGCCGGAATCGCAGGAGCCATGGGCGTCAGGCTCGCTACTTCCCCTAGCTTGGCATGCGGTACACCGCTCCCAGCGAGCGTTTCAGAGATGTGGCTAAGCAGCTGCTTTTCCTCCGCCAACATTTGGCGGAGTTGATCCAGCTCTTGTTGTTGGCGAGCCATTTGCGCTTTTAATTTTTGGATTTCAGTCTGCTCTGCTGGATTTTGGGACGAAACTGGCGTATTTTCGTCTGCTGCCCCGGCAAAACCTGGAGCACAACTGATACAAAGAGTGAGTACTATTGCTGCGATAACGGAGATTACTTGGCGTGGAATCATTATCCTCAGGGAAACCGGACATCGAAGGTCCCGGCATCACCCATGAGGGTAGCGACCCAGTGTTACAAAACCGTAAATTCTTAGTGAAGCTTACTTGAAGGTTCGAGCGCCAGCCGGGTTTGGCTATGTCGCACATCCACGCCGTTGACTAGAAACAGCACATCCTCGGCGATGTTTGTCGCGTGATCCGCGATTCTTTCCAGATTGTGTGCAATAAAGATCAGATCCACTGCCGGGTGTATACCCGATTGTTCCTTGTGCATGAAACCAATCAGTTCCACATACACAGAATCTTTCAGGGCATCCACTTCGTCGTCGGACATGAGGACATTTTGTGCCAGAAGAGGATCTCGTTTCACAAAAGCATCCAGGCTTTTGCGAACCATGCACTCGGCAAGTTTCGCCATGTGAGGGATGTCAATCAGGGGCTTTACTTGCGGTTTGCCCGCCAGGGAGACCGCACGTTGCACGATGTTGATGGCAAGATCCCCGATGCGCTCTAAATCACTGTTGATCTTGATGGCAGCGGTGATGAAACGAAGATCACGCGCCACAGGCTGATGAAGCGCCAGGATGCGCGTAGCAACTTCATCGATCTCCATTTCCATTTCGTTGATACGGCGCTCGTTGTCCCAAACCTGCTGCGCTTGTCCGGGATCGCGATCAACCAGGGTTCGAATACTGCGGTGGATGGCAGACTCCACAAGTCCAGCCATGCTCAGCAAACGCTGTTGCAGTTCGTCCAGCTCCACGAGAAATGGACGCTTGGTCATTTCTACTGCCGATTGTAGCGCGTTACATTCTTGCCTGGTTATGTTTTTCTTGTTAAGAAGTACAATTCGAGAGTGAATCTTGATCGCCTCTTCCGGTGGATCAATCTGCTGATTGGCCTGCTGGTAGTAGCAGCACTGGCAGGAGTGTATTGGCTCTTCTGGCGTCCTTTGCCGCAGACCTCCGGGGAAATTACTGCTCCCCTTGCGGGCCGTGTCACCGTGACTCGCAACGCTTTAGGCATGCCCACCATTCAGGCTGCTAACGAGCAGGACCTTCTATTTGTGCAAGGGTACTCCACCGCACAGGAGCGGCTCTGGCAAATGGATAGCTTGCGCCGCTTCGCCGCAGGCGAGCTTTCCGAATTAGTAGGGCCAGCAGCGCTGGAGTTAGACCGCGACTCCCGCCGCTTGCGGATGCGCCGCGTGGCCGAACAGATTTACCTCACGCTTCCCGCGCAAGACCGCGCGCAGTTTGCCGCCTATGCGCAGGGTGTGAATTACTTTATTGAAACGCACCGAAAATCCCTTTCTTTTGAGTTCACGCTGCTGGGGTATGACCCTTTGCCGTGGAGCGTGGTGGATTCCATTCTGGTGGGCCTCAACATGTATCGAGACCTCACCACCACTTGGCAGATCAAGATGGACAAAGACCGTCTTCTCCGTGGAGGCAATCCCGAAAAGGTGAATTTTCTGTTTCCGCTTCGAGCTGGAACGGAGATTCTGCCGGGCGGAGATGTGCAGCCGGGCTCCAACGCTTGGGCAGTTGCCGGTTCCCACACGGCCAGTGGCAAACCGCTGCTTTCCAATGACATGCATTTGCAATATTCGCTGCCCGGCATTTGGTATATGACCGCACTGCAAACTCCGACCATGCATGTCACCGGCGTTTCCCTGCCCGGCGTACCCGGCGTGATTGTGGGGCACAACGATTACATCGCCTGGGGCGTGACCAATCTCCACTTCGATGTGCAGGACTTGTATGTGGAGAAACTGGATCCCCAAAGCGGGCAGTATGTTTTTGGCAACAAGATGGAGCAGGCGCGGCCTGAGCGCGAAACGATTCGTGTGAAAGGTCAGCAGCCTGTGGAACTGCGTTATTGGGTCACGCAGCATGGTCCGGTGATGGTGGAGGACCAAGGAAGACACATTGCACTGCGGTGGACGGCTGCCGAACCGGGCAACTTTCAATTTCCGTTTCTCCAAGTAAACGCCGCGCATAACTGGCAGGAATTTACACATGCGATTTCCCGCTTTCCCGGCCCTGGCCAGAACTTTGTTTATGCGGATCGCGAAGGAAATATCGGCTACCATGCCGCAGGCAAGCTCCCGATCCGTCGTAATTTTCAGGGTGATGTTCCAGTGGATGGCTCCACGGGTGAGTTTGAATGGGACGGTTACATTCCCTTTGAGCAGTTGCCCACTGTTTTTAATCCACCAAATGGACTGATTGTGACTGCGAATCAGAATCCGTTTCCCGCGTCTTACCCTTACACCGTTACAGGAACATTTGCTCCTCCTTACCGTTCCAGCCAGATTCATGCACAACTGCTGGCGCGTGGCCGCTTGCGCCCGGAAGACACCTTGGCGATTCAGAAGGACGTGTATTCAGACTTCAATGTATTTTTCGCTCGTTCACTGGTAGCTGCCTCCGAGCGACACAAGACCAACACGCCCAACCTTGCGGAAGCCGTGCAACTGCTGCGCAGTTGGAACGGGCAGATGGATAAGGACCTATCCGCGCCTCTGATTGTGACGCTGGCGTTTCAGTATGCCCGAAAGGCCATGGCTGAATCTGCCTCACCCGGTAACGGCGCTGCTTACACTACACAGATGTCCGCTTCGGCGCTGGCTCGCCTCTTGCGACAACGACCCACAGGCTGGTTCCGTGATTACGACGAAATGCTGGTCAACTGCCTGACCGATGCGGTAACAGAAGGGACCCGGTTACAGGGCAAGCAAATCGCCAAGTGGAACTACGGCAGGTTCCTCCAGCTCACCATTACGCACCCGGTAGGGCACCAGCTGCCTCTGGTCTCTTCCTACTTCGATGTGGGCCCTGTGCCTGTTTCCGGCAGCAGCACTTCCGTGAAACAGACTACCACGCGGCTTGGTCCTTCCGAGCGCTTCACGGCGGACCTGAGCGATTGGGAAAAGTCCCTATTGAACTTGCCCATTGGGGAATCCGGGCATGTGCTTTCCCGCCATTACAAGGACGAATGGCAGGCTTATTATAACGGCACCAGTTTCCCGCTGCCGTTCAACAAGCCTGAAGTGAAAAGCACTTTAGTGTTCAAGCCCGAGTAGCCGTATACAGCCCCATGCGGCTTTTCACCAGATCCACAGTTTGGTTCGCGATGGGGATGACGCGCTCAGCACTTTGTTGGAGAATGTCTTGGAGGTAGCCAGGATCAGCCGTAATCTCGCGATAGCGCTTTTGTATTGGCTCCAGGTGCGAGATCACCATTTCCGCTACGCGCTTTTTCAAATCGCCGTACCGCATGCCGGTAAACTCATTGCGCATCCCTTCTTCCGGCGTGGAGGAAAACGCCTGATAAATGCCCAGGAGGTTGGCAACGCCAGGTCCCATAGTTTCAAAATCCACTGCGGGGTTGGAATCCGTGGTGGCGCGATTGAATGTTTTGCGGATCTTTTCCGGCGGGTCCAAGAGCGCTACGGCGTGGCCTGCAGCCAGTAGCCGACTTGCTCATTTTTGCTTTGGGATCGTCTAAGCCCATTACACGCGCACCGAAGCCGGGAAGCTTGGTTTCCGGCACCACAAAGGTATCACCGTATAAAGAATTAAAACGCATGGCAATGTCCCGCGTTAATTCCAAGTGCTGTGACTGATCATCGCCTACAGGCACAATGGCGGCTTGGTATAGCAGAATATCAGCGGCCATCAGCACCGGATATTGAAACAGACCGTCGCCAATGGTTTCCTGCAATGCTGATTTGGCTTTGAACTGCGTCATGCGGGAAAGCCAGCCCATGGGCGTGACGCACGTCAGCATCCAGGCGAGTTCGCAATGCGCGGGAACAGCGGATTGCACAATGATGCTGGAGCTTTGGGGATCAATGCCAGCAGCTAAAAACAGCGCGGCAACTTCCAGAATCTTAGCGCGAAGCTCTTCCGGCTTCTGGTACACCGTGATGGCATGAAGATCTACGATGCAGAAAATGCTTTCGTAATTGCCCTGGATTTTGACCCAGTTACTCAGCGCCCCTAGATAATTCCCGATGTGGAGATTGCCGGTCGGTTGGACGCCAGACAGAACACGTGCTTTCATGAGTGAAGATCCATGGTAACAACCGCCCTCACTATCGAAAAGCTTGTATACGGGGGCGACGGCCTCAGTCGGAACGAAGGGCAGGTGATTCTGACGCCCTTTGTGCTGCCCGGCGAAGAGGTCGAAGCCGAAGTCGGAGCCACGCGTTCCGGCGTGTCTCGTGCGCATTTGGTAGAGGTCCATGTCCCTTCCCCGGAGCGGACCCAAGCACCCTGCCCTTACTTTGGGCGCTGTGGCGGCTGCCATTACCAGCACGCCACCTATGAAGCACAGCTAAAAGCCAAACAAGCCATTCTGGCGGAAACGTTGCAGCGCGTGGGAAAGCTGCAACCGCCTCCGATGGAAGCCATTTCCGGCGAACCTTGGGGATACCGCAACCGAGCGCAATTCCATATCGAAAACCGGCGGCTTGGCTACCGGGAACGGGGTTCCCACAAACTCTGTGCGATTACGGAATGCCCTATCAGTTCGCCTCGTATTAACGAGTGCATCACCATTCTGAATGAGATGCTTCAGGACCGCCGCTGGCCCAAGTTTATCCGGTCATTGGAAGTGTTCACGGATGAGGAGCAGGTTCAGCTTACCATTTTGGAATCCGACCAAACGGTTGCCGTGCGCTTCTTTGAATGGGCGGCGGAACGCATTCCAGGCTTGGTAACAGGGGCACTTAACTACCATGGCTTCCGCGTCAGCCGGAACTCGTTCTTTCAAGTGAACCGGTTTCTGGCGGGTGAGATTGCGGAGACTGCTTTGCATGGCGCGGAGGGTCAAACCGCACTGGATCTTTACGCCGGAGTCGGGTTGTTCTCACTTCCGTTGGCAAAGCAGTTTGCTTCCGTGACTGCAGTGGAATCCGGTTCCGGCGCGGTGCGGGATCTGCAGCAAAACGCAGAACATGCGCAAGTTTCCGTGGCAGCGGTGTCGGCCAGTGTAGACGAGTACCTCGAAAACCTTCAGGACACGCCGGATTTCGTGCTGGCTGATCCGCCGCGCACCGGACTCGGCAAACGCGTAGTCGAGCAACTGATTCGGCTGCGCCCGCGCGCAATCAGCCTGGTTTCCTGCGACCCTTCCACGCTGGCGCGGGACTTAGCTGCGCTGCACGCCGCAGGCTACCTCACGGAAAAAATGACGCTGGTAGATCTGTTTCCGCAAACGTTTCACATTGAGACAGTTTGCCACTTGCGGCTTCAGTGAACGGGAACAGCGCCGTCCCAGGAAAAGATCTGCCCTTTTGCGCCGACCAGCCATCCGGCTTTTCCGGAAGCAAAGGCCAGAGCATTTCCTGCGGCATTCGCGAGGGGCTGCCACGTTTTGCCGGAATCTTTGGACCAGTCCGAACCAGATGTGCCCGCTACGACCAACACATTGGCTTCCGGAAGAAAGGCAACCACGGAACGGAATCCACCCGGCATGCTGGGAGTTGCTTGCCAAGTTTTTCCTCCGTCACTGGTGACTGCGGCGCTTTGGGTGCGTTCTTTCGGTTTCCGGTAATCGCCACCCACCACAGCGCCGTGTTTGCGGTCTCGAAACGCAATGGAGAAAATGCCCGCCGATGCACTATCATGCCGTAGTGGTGTTTGTGCCACTGACCAAGAACGTCCTCCATCACGGGAATGGAAGACGCGAGCGCCGCCCGTTCCGAACCATGCGTCTTGCTTTCCCGCTACCGCAATGGCGGTGCCGCTGGCGGCGAATGCGCCTTCTCCCGGATTGGCCGCTGGCCCTTGCGTCCGTTTCCAGGAGTTGCCGCCGTCTGTGGTGGTAAGAATATCGAGATGGCCGTTGAGGGGATCGCCAATGATGATGCCGTGATTGCGATCCCAAAACGCGAAGCTGTCAAAGAAACCTTTTGGCTCCTGATTGGTGAACTGCAAGGTCCAATGCTCACCGCCGTCGGTGGTTTTGTAGATCCGGGAGAGTTCGCCGCTGCCGCTGGAAAGCAGGTAAGCGGTTTCGGCATCGAAGGCTTGGACATCGCGAAAGTCCAGTTTTTCGGCTTCGGGCACAATCACAGATTTCCAAGTTTTGCCGCCGTCTTTTGTGAGGAGGCAGGTACCTTTGGTGCCGCTGGCCCATGCTATGGATGCGCTGGGAGCGCTGATGCCGCGCAGGCTTGCGTCCCCATTGCTTTGCTGCGGCAGCCAACCTGCCAGAAACAGCAAAAGGGGAATCACCGCAGAATCCGGCGGCGCAGGAGGTCCAGCGCCAGTTGGGAGGCGAAATCCCGAATGCGCGTGCGATCGCCTAGAAACTGACGGGCTGTTACTTCCGTTTCCCCCTGAGTTGCTACCCCGATATAGACCTGCCCTACCGGCGCATTTCCCAAATCCGTCGTGGGTCCTGCATTGCCGGTGATGGAAATACCGTAAGTTGCCCCTGTTTTCCGGCGAATTTGCGTGGCCATTTCTTCCGCCACTTCCTGGCTGACCGGCCCAAAACGATCAAAGGTTTCCCCTGACACGCCCAGGAGGTTTACCTTTATTTCCTTGTTATAGGTGACCATGCCGCCCAGAAAGTAAGCACTGCAACCGGACACAGAAGTGAAGCGCTGCGCTAAACCGCCGCCTGTCATGCTTTCCGCAACGGCCACTGTGGCATGGCGAGTTTGGAGCAGTTCCCCCACGGTGGCTTCCAAAGGTTCGCCGTTGCGGGAGTAAATCCGGTCGCCTAGCAGGAGATCAATCTGTCCGCCGACTTCGGCGACCAGCGACATGGCTTCCGCATCCGTCTTGCACCGGGCGCGCAGATGAACCTGGATGTCTCCGGCATGGGCCAGCACGGTGGTGACAGGATTTTCGTATTTGGTATAGACCGGCGCAATTGTCTGGTCCAGTTCCGATTCCGACATGCCTGCCACGCGCAGCACCAGCGTGTGAATCGCCTGATGAGGCACGCACCGCTGGAGCCTGGGAATGCACTGCCGCGTGAACATGGACTTCAGTTCATGCGGCGGACCCGGCAGCATCATCAGCCATGCGCCGGACTCTTCAATCCATTGCCCGGGAGCAGTGCCCCGGTCATTCGTCAGAATTTCAGCGCCTTCCACCACAAATGCCTGGCGCTTGTTGATTTCCGGCATTTTGCGGTTCATTTTGGAAAACCGCTGCTCCAGTTGGGCAGCGATTTCCTGGTGAAACACCTGCTTCCTGCCCAGGGCCTCCGCTACCGCGTCACGCGTCACATCATCTTCCGTAGGACCTAAACCCCCGGAAAGAATCACGATTTGGGAACGTTTGGCGGCTCGTTGGATGGTGGAAGCCAGCCGGTGGCGGTCATCGCCAATCACATGCTTGGCGACTACCTCTACCCCCAGATTGTTCAGTTCTTCCGTAAGAAACAGGGAATTTGTATCGACTCGCTGCGGCGTGAGCATCTCACTGCCGACCGCGATGATTTCTGCGTCAGGCAAATTGTCTTCCTCGGATTCCGACATCCACGCGATACAGGGCGCTGGTGGTTGCCACGATGATTGCCTGTGATGGCGTAAACGATACCCCTACAATACCGGGGCCGGAGATAAATAACTCCGCCTGCCGGTCTTCGGTGATCCGCACCACGCCTTTGCGGCCTGCCACGGAAGCGGCCACATACAAGCGGCCATCGGCATCAAACGCCATTCCCTGCGGACGGCCCAAGCCCCGGTAAAACGTTTCCACATCGCCTTCATGAGAGATGCGGTACACCGCGTCAAAGCTGGAGGTGGTGGGCCCGGTTACGTACAGGTAACGATCCGGCCCATACACCAGGTGATAGGCGGAGATGGAAGGCTCCAGCGTGGCAAACACAAAGATTTGACGATTCGGGCTGATCTTGAAGATGGTGCCGCTCCGGTCGCCCACATACAAATTTTCTTCTTCATCGAAAGCCAGGCCAGTGGCTACGCCCATGCCTTCCACATACACGGACATGTTGCCGGTTGGTGTTACCTGATACACAATTCCATCAAAACGGCTGGAAATATAAAGCAAGCCTTCCCGATCAAACGCAAGGCTGGTGGCGTTCATCATGTCATTGATGAACGGCTTCATGTTGTAGTTCAGATCGACTTTGTAGACAGCTACCGGCACTTTTTGCCCACGGGAGCCGCTGAAGGTGCTGTACACATTGCCGAACTGGTCCACTGCCGGACTGGAAACCGGGTGGAGATTATCGGCAATGGCAATTCCAATGTCGCAAGCCCACGCCTGGCTCTGGTGCTGGCCACTTTCGATTACTAATCCCCCGGCAGACGCGCCTTCCGGCACACGGGCGATCACGAAGGAATCCGAACCGATCACAATCGGAGCGGATACATCCCCGATGGTGACGCGGGGACGATCTGTTTTTGCGAAATATTTCCCGGAAATCTGAAATTCGCCACCCGAAATTGCCGCCTCCGGCGTGACTTGTGCGATTTGCGGGCGGACGTCTTTACGTATGGCCATATCTAATAAAAATTGAACCATCCACAAACAAATAAGACAAGGGCACCGTAAACCCCTGCCATCAGGTCATCCGCCACAATACCAGTACCGCCGGGCAACGATTCCAGGCGGCGCACGGGAAATGGCTTCCACATATCAAATAAGCGAAATAGCACAAATCCGAACACGAGCGACTTCCAGGTGAGCTGGGTCGCTCCCGCCAGAGTCACCCATTGGCCCGCCACTTCGTCTACCACCACCAAGCCAGGATCTTTCCGGCCTAGCATCCGCGCGGTACGGTCGGCGGACCAGATGGCAAGGGGGGTGAGAACCAGGGCGGCCAGTAAAAAAATAGCTGGCGGGAAGTGTATCGCGGGAATCGCCAGCAATATCGCTGCTAAGGAACCGGCAGTACCGGGCGCTACCGGTACCAAACCGCAACCGAACCAAGTAGCCAGCCAATAGGAAACATGCCGGGCGGGAGAGGCAGACAACGGAGCGCTACTCTTCTTCCGGTTCGTGATCCAGATCACCCGGCTGAATGGGACTGGAGATGACGTACTTTTCGCTCGCCCAATTGCCCAGGTCAATGGTGCGGCAACGGTCACTGCAAAATGGAAAATCCGGGCTGCCGAACAGTGCTGGTTTTTTGCAGATGGGACAGGGGGTTTTGATGGTGCTCATCGAATCTGAATCAATTGCGCCGCGGAACTTTGCGCGCTGGGGAGAACCACTTGCGAAAACAGTGGCGATTCCGTTTCCGTGAGGGGAAGCAAGGTACCAACCACATCGTAATCGTGGGATTCGGTTACCAGGAGGCGGCGAATCTGACCGGGGCGCGGATCCTCACCTTCCACGTCGTTAATCAGGGTAACGCCATCAATTTCCGGCGCTTGGGTGGACATACGACCTTCCCATAAGAGGTCTGTTTCCGTGGAAAGTCCTTCCACCAGGATCGGCACTTCCTGCCCGATCAGTTCCCGATTGCGGCGGCGGGAAATCTGTTTTTGGATACTCAGGAGGCGGCGCTTGCGGTTATAAATCGTGCGAGCATCCACTTTGCCGTCCAGTTTGGCGCTTTCGCTGGTATCTTCGTCCGAATAGGAAAACACGCCCAGGCGGTCAAACTTCGCGGCTTTCACAAAATCGCATAGGATTTCGAAGTCGGCGTCAGTCTCGCCGGGATATCCCACAATGAAGCTGGTGCGAATGGCAACACCGGGAATACTGGCGCGGACGCGTTCCAGCAGTTTCAGGAAGATATCCGCCGAAGCACCGCGTTTCATGCGCTTCAGCACTGCCGGACTGGCGTGCTGCAGCGGCATATCGATATATTTCACCAGCGCCGGGTACTGGGCAATGGTATCCAGCAGTTGCTGAGTGACCCGGTTCGGGTAAGCGTACAGGAAGCGAATCCACTTTTCCTGCGGCGTTTCAATGGCGGCAAGACGGGCCAACAGCTGCGACAACCCATTCTTTAAGCCCAGGTCTTCCCCGTAAGACGTGGTGTCCTGCCCAATCAGGTTGATTTCCCGCACGCCTTGGCTGAATAGCCGCGTGGCTTCTGTGACAACGGACTCAAAGCGACGGCTGCGGAGCGCTCCCCGGTATTGGGGGATGGTGCAGAAGGCACAAGGATGGTCGCACCCTTCGGCAATTTTCAGGTAAGCAAAGTGGCGCGGCGTGGAGAACACGCGGGGGGTAGCGTCGTTATACAGGTAAGGAACCAGAGGTGCGGCAGGAGCTTCAATGCCCTCGCAAGCCGCCACGATGCTATCCAGTTCGTTGGTGCCGATCAGGGCATCCACTTCCGGCAGTTCTTTTTGAATTTCGCCCCGGTACCGCTCCACCATGCACCCGGCCACTACGAGACGCTGCGCCCGGCCAAACTTTTTGTAGTCGGCCATTTCCAAAATGGTGTCAATGGATTCCTGCTTGGCGGGGTCGATAAAGGTGCAGGTATTGACCACAATGACATCGGCTTCATCCGGGCGGGGCGTGAGCTCATGGCCGCGTGAGGCAAGCTGGCCCATCATAACTTCGCTGTCCACCAGGTTTTTGGGACAGCCCAGACTTACAAATCCGACTTTCAAGGTATTGGTCCTGCGTGTGGTGTGATTCTTTAGAATAACATAGACGCGCTTCTTTACCATAAGGAATGGCTTTTGTACTTCTAGTGAGGCCAAGATCGAGCAAAATGACAGTCATCAAATGGATCGCATTTATATCGCTCATTGGAATTCTGCTGGTGAATAGCGTCTCTATGATGATTTCACCAAAGTTCTGGTATTCCCTTCCCAAATGGATGAGAGCACAAGGTACTCTCCCATTACGTAACTCTTCAAAGTATGTAGGTGATGGGGAAATTAGAGCCTTAGGTATAGTCACAACAGTTGGTCTGTTGTGGTCGATCTACAGAGGAATTACTCATTAAAATTGAATAGATCCGATAGTGAGCCACCTCAATAC
This sequence comes from Bryobacterales bacterium, assembly GCA_963791675.1. GTDB lineage: Bacteria > Acidobacteriota > Terriglobia > Bryobacterales > Bryobacteraceae > JALYXI01. Next base: position 281,909 of record CAWBTD010000012.1, on the reverse strand, counting down.
ATCCGGCGCTCTTCCCTATTTGATTCTGTCCTGAGAGTACCCCCTTTTTTGCGAGTTTCCGTTGCCTTTTTGTTGCCTATTCGTTGCGTTTTACGAGCGGGAAGCTACCTCTGAGAATGGCTTTGCGTTCCGTTAAGGGTAGACGCTCAATGGCGTAACGCAGTGCTGTTCGCGGCAGAACGAAGTAGTGCTGCTCTAAAAAGTTGAGCAAGCGTGGCATATCGCGCTTGCCCGCTTCGCGGAGCATCCAGCCCACTGCTTTATGGATCAGCGGATGCTTGTCACCAAGCAGCAATGCGGAAATTGCGAACGTATCTTCCACTTCCCCTGCCCGAAGAAACGCAAATGTGGCAATAATGGCAATTCGCCGCTCCCAGATATCTGGTGATTGGACCAACTGATACAGAACATCTCTCCTCCGCGAAAGCAAATGCTGCCCTACGATGTATGGCGCAGAGGTGTCTACTAAATCCCAATTGTTGATCCGGGGAGTGTGCTGGAGGTAAAAATCAAAAATCTGTTGGGCTGTTTCCGGCGTGGCACGCCCGTATTGAAGGACAAGAACGGTAAGTGCAGTAAACCGGTATTCATGCCAACGGGAATACAGCAAGCGGCTTAATTCTCCTAGGGTCAGATGGCGGAAGCGGTGTGCAATCTTTCGCTGCACGGGAACGGTGAGGCCCAGGAAACGGTCCCCTTCCCCGTAGCCGCCTTTTTCTGTTTTGAAGAACCATTGGAGAGTATGGGCGCGTTTCGGGTCGCTTGCGTTTTTGAGTTCTTCCCGGATCGCCGCAAGCCCGTTATTCATTTCCCTTTCTCCGCGTTCGGATTATCGCATGTGTTTTCCGGAATTCGAACGAGCGGAGTGGCTTAAAGCGGTGTTGAAGAAATAGACTCATTTTCGGTTTGCCGGCTAATTGGACACGATTCCATCAACGAGGCTAACCACTCCTCCGAGACGCACGTTCCGGTAGAATGACATTCACTCGGATTTCTAAAGTCGCCTATTCGCAGCATACAACCGAAAGGAGCACACTCTGTTTTATTTGAAGTTTGCGCATGCCCATTTTTGGTTGAATTTCCGCAATGCGCTATTTCTGACTGGATTCGTGGCACTCGGCGCACACAACTGGGTGACTCAAGGTCAAATCCTGCACGCCGGGACTGTCCGCCCTTCGTTCGAGGTGGCCACGATTAAGCCATGGAAGCGGATGCCAAGTCCGGCCTCACCATCAGAGGGTACATCTGGTCCCGTCAAAGTGATGAAGGCTTCCCCCGTCGGAGGAGGCGGACAGCGGACGAACCGTGTCCATATGATTCTGCCGACAGTGTTACTCATCGCGTCGGCATATAATCTGCCCATTGGCTCCGAGAAGCGACTTGTGCAAGGGCCTAACTGGCTGCGGCAGGATGTCGACCAGTACGAGATTGAGGCAAAGATCGACGACTCTCTTTTTGCGGCTATGCAAAAAATGAACCCTGCGCAACAACGAGAGCAGGTTGCGTTGATGGAACAGTCGCTGTTGGCTGATCGATTCAAGCTCAAGGTACATTTCGAGACGATGGAAATGCCGGTGTATGCACTGGTAGTTGCGAAGGGCGGCGCAAAGCTGACTCGGGCAGAAGAGGGGGAAAACAGCAGGCTATCAACTGTGGGGAACGGTCTGGGAATGGAGATGACCGCCAATGCAGTAACTCTCAACGAGTTTGTTCTTTCGCCCCTCTTGACGGGCCCATCAGGACGCGTAGTATTGAACCAGACCGGCCTCACAGGAATATATAATTTCAAGCTCAAGTGGCAGCCGGAAGGAAGCGCAGTTTCTGATGCTGCGAAGAGCACGATGGCGGATGCGCCTTCCTTGTTCACGGCGATTCAGGAGCAGCTTGGATTAAGACTGGTACCTTCGAAGGCACCAGTAGAATTGATTGTTATTGATCACGTCGAGCCTCCTTCGACAAATTAGGAACTTGTTTGCGTCTTATTCTGCTTAACCAAACCTAACTAAATCAGACCACTTAGAGGAGCCGGACACTCAGACACTCGTTTGAAGTAAATTGCTTCAACAGCAGCCCTTTCTGTGACTTCCGGCTCTTGACCTATAATCGAGGAGAGTTCGATTAAGGTTCAAGGACCGTTGTGCTCCAGATGACGCTCCACGTCGGCCGCCAGGTCGCGTAATCGTTTCCGTTTGTGGTTCCGTGTGACTTTGTCATGCGTGTCACCGAAGATGCGCTCGATCGGATTGGCTCGCGGGCAGTAGGTCGGCAGCCAGAGCACCTGGAAGCGCGGATAAGAGCGGCGAGCCAGGCTTGGACTGGCTGGGCATGATGGATGCGGTAGTTGTCCGCCACGATGTAAACCCGGTCATACCAGCGAGCCGGGTAACGGATTTCCAGTGTATTTCTGAGCAGATTTCGAAACAACTGGTTGGTCCTGCGTGCTGCGAAACAATAATGAACTTTGCCAGTGCGGATGTCCCACCCACCGGCCAAGTAGTGCTTTTCGTTCTTGCCCGGAGTCATCACTTCCACTTGCGTACCTTTAGGCATCCACTGGTATCCGGCCTTGGGCAGTAAATGGATGTACCAGTTCATCGTGCCTAAATACGCAGTGCTTCGGACGCCGGAGCAGTTCGTTTGCCAGACAATAACGGATCTGGGCCAGCTTCCTGCATGCGCTCTGGATCGTTGTCGTTGGCCACCGGAGTTTGGCCCGCTTCACAGCGCATTAGTCCGTTACAACGAATGCTAACCAGCGCCGATACCGTTTCGCCCGATAGTCCCTGAATGCCGCGCTGTAGTCTGTAAGCTTAACGCCGAAGAGATGGCGCAAATTTGTTTCACCGTACACGAGCACCAGTTCCGTAAGCGGCAGGCGATTTCGCCAGCAGTCGCCAGTAGAGCTACGACACAGCGAGGGTGCCAGCCCAAGATGACGGAGATCTTCTGTTAACCGGCTCCTCACTCTGCCACGGTCTCCAGCCCTGACGCCAACCAGCGGCTACTTTATACACTGTGGAACGGTGAACATAACAGCCAATCGGGAATCTCGGTAGGCGAGCATGCCCCGTAGCTAGCAGAAAACAATATGCAGGCACCAAGGGACACGAACATGCGGATACGCCGGATCTGTTCGCGCAGTTGTGCTTGTTCTGAAGATCAGGCCTGTTAATTCCGACTACGATCTGAGTAGGCACGGCAATCTCTCCAGCAACACGCGGTCGGTTCGCACTTTCCGGTGTAGCGATTGCCGTTGTCTTCACCTCTTCAGTGTCCGGCCTGCCCCGTGGTCCGATTTCAGATTCAGCGTTGAGACCCGTTTCTTGTATTTCCTCTATCAAACTCCAGTTATACCGATAGTATGAATTTTGGTACTCTTGGAGTAAGAATGAAAACCGCAATCTCTTTGGATGACAGTCTGCTACAAAAAGCTGACGAAACTGCTCGCCAAATGGGACTGAGCCGTAGCAAATTGTTTGCAGTTGCCCTTTCCGAGTTCCTCCAGCGAAAGAAACAGGAACAAATGCTGCTTCAACTGAATGATGCTTATGCGGAGGGCATGACACCTGTTGAGAAGCGCCTACTTAAACAAATAAAGGTTAAAGCCCGTCGGATTACGGAGCGCGAGTGAGTGAAGTTCGACAAGGTCAGGTGTTTTGGCTTGATTTTGGTTCACCAGGAGGCTCCGCGCCGGCAGACCGGCATCCATGTGTGGTCGTCCAGAACGATGTTTTTAATCGCAGCGCGATTGCAACAACCGTGGTCTGTTTGATTACGTCAAATCTCAACAGGGCAAAGGCCCCAGGTAATGTTTTGTTGAAAAAAGGTGAAGCGGGACTTTCGAAGCCCAGTGTGGTCAATGTGTCGCAAATTCTCACTTTGGATAAGACCGAACTTGTGGAATATGCTGGCAAGCTGACTGCAGTCTCCGTCACCTCCGTTCGCGATGGATTACAGATGTTGTTTGAGAAGCTGTAGTCCAGGAAATGCGGCAAGTGGCTGAATGCGCGTAGGGCCAGATGTCAGAAGCGGTGTGCAATCTTTTGCTGAGATGGGAACTGTGAGACCTCAGGGCGCGTTCCGGGTCGCTTGCGTTTCTCCAGTTCATCCCAAATCCCTAACCTGGCTTGACATGTATCCGCAACGGATATAATGTCGATGCATGGCGAAGAAGGGCACAGCGCAGGCTCCGCTGACTCCCGCAATGCTGCACATCCTGCTGGCGCTTTCGACGGGGGACGCTGTATGGGTCGATAGAACGAATGACGGAGGCGGGGCTGGTCCGGGAAAGCAATAAGCGGGTTGATCCGAAGATGGACGACGAGCGGTGAATCTATTACCATCTCACAGGCGCGGGGCGACGCTACCGGGCGTGGTATGCAATGCTGCTGCGGCTGTATCCTCGGCCTTTCCGTGAGCGGTTCGGCGAGGGGATGGCACAGACATTTCATGACCTATGCCAGGAGCGTAAGGGCGCTAGGCGGGGACTGTTCGGGTTCGCGCTGTGGATTTTTTGCGAGACGTCCGTGGGAATCGTTAAGGAGAACACAACTCATATGCCGCAACTGGGAAAGACGATTCTGCGTGTGGCGCTGGGGGCGCTGGCTGTGTGGATGGCACCGCTCGTGGCATCGCAATTCTTCGAGGACTGGCACTGGGGCGTGGGTGGTTTTGTAAGAGTGTATGTGCTGTTCTTCGGGACGGGGATGGTGTTTGCGTTGGTCGCGAGGAGGATGGGCGCGTGGTCGTACAAGGCGGGCGTTGGTGTGGCGCTGCTGGCCGGGTTCGCCTTGGGGTGGTCGACCATGGTCCAGGTCGCGGACTCGGGACATCCGGAGCGCCTGTGGTACCAGAGTGTGCTAGTGGTGGGCGCCGTTGGGGCTTGCATGGCGCGGCTGAAGGCGCGAGGGTTGGCTTGGACGTTGTTCGCGATGGCGGCGACGCTCGCGCTGATCGCCGTGACGCTGCCTTCAGGCGCACCGCCTTACCTCGCGCGGAATATGGCCATCGGGCATGGTGTCTACACGGCGTTGTTCACTGCCTCAGGTCTGCTATTTCGGCATGCGAGTTTGGCGGGATTGAAGTAAGACCGAGGGCGAGAACACATTCGTGATCAATATCTCGCACCGCTACATGAACGATCAGGTCGTACTGGCCAGTAACCAGGAATGCCTGCCGGACTTCCGGTATGGATTCCATTTCGTTCATGAAACGATTTACAATTTCCCTTTCGTGTTTGGCCAAACCGATAAACAGAAGCGCTTCCAGAGAAAGCCCAATCGCCCGTAAGCCGATTTGGCCTTATCACCGCTACTCTATTTAAGTAACAGGTTCAGTAATTGGGAGAATGCAAATCAGGAGCGTCATGGCGACATTGGGATTGATTGAACTGGAAGATGCCAGTCCGGAAGTGCGCGCGGTGTACGAAGACATCATGGCGACACGCGGCACGAACTGGATCAACAATTTTTGGAAAGCGCTGGCGCATGATCCCGCTACGCTGCGGCGGACGTGGGAGAGCATCAAGCAGATCATGGGTCCGGGCGCGCTGGACCCTTTAACGAAGGAACTGCTTTACCTGGCGGTGAGCACCACCAACCAGTGCCCGTATTGCATTGCGTCCCACACAGCGGGCGCACGCAAGGCCGGCATGACAGACGCCATGTTTGCTGAAGCAATGGCGGTGGTGGGAATGGCCAATGAGACTAACCGACTTGCCAGCGGTTACCAAGTCGAGATTGATCCACAATTCACCACCCATTCCGGTGCTCCTGCAAAAAGCTAGTGTGAGGAGACCATTCTTATAGATTCGTCAAAACGAGTCTGCTTCATACTTTGCGAGAGTTGTTCCCAATGCACTCTGCCGTATGCGGCTTTCGCCTGATGATCCGTCAGACTGAGTTCGCGTGCCCAGAAGCGCCGTTGATAGTTACTGTACGTGGGCACAGGCTCATTCCAATCGATCGGCTGCCCTGACGATCCCGCCGTCAAGAAAGCCATAGCATAGAACATGTGGGCGATTTGCTGCATCAGGTAGAGGCGGGATCGTTGGTATTCATCCGGCGCTTTGCCGAAATAATTTTGGAGAAGGATTTTTTCCTCTGCCTCGTTCGTGACGATCATATTTGCCACTACAGCCAAGTCAGCATATCGGTCATTCTGGAAAGCAGCTTCCCAGTCTATTAGCCACAACCGGTTGCCGTCGAAAAGCATATTGTCGGGCTTGAACAGATCATTGTGACTTGGCACCGTATCCGTTTCCAGACGCGAGTACGCTGCAGACATTTGCTCATAGCGGGCGAGAAGTTCTTGCGCGTCTTTTTCCGGCAGGAGGTTCGATGTTCGGAACTGCTGGAGGAATCCGTCCAGGGCAGGGCCTTTGTTCAGCAGGAATGTGCAGGTGGTGTTGAAGGGAGATGTAGGAAACGGCGATAGTGCGTGCAAAGCCTGCAGCGTGGCGGGGATGAGAACCAACGCGTCCGATGCTGGCAATGGAACAGCATTCACAAAATCGGTGATGGAGATCCGATCTGCAGCACTGGCATACCAGACGCGCGGCGCTAAACCTGCCTTGGCTGCCGCGTGCATGCAGGCGAAGTGGCGTGCCGTATCGCCTTGGCGTGTGTTGATTCGCAGCAGGTATGCAGTGCCTTGCACCATGACGCGAAAGGCACGGTTGGAGCCGGGCCGCTCAGTCAGATCATGGATGTGTTCCCATTCGCTGACACCGAAAGCTTGGTTCAGGCCGCGAGTTACGGCCGCATTCTTGTCTTGTGGGATCATACGCCTCCGATTGCGTTGGATTGCGGGACAACAACGAAACTGAAATGACCAATCAATTAAGATGGATCACTTAGCGAGATTACTTAACTTAGAGGCTGCAAACCAGCTGAAAAATTAGCTTTGCAACACTTTTATTTCCCTTGTTTTGTGTGAATTAGACTTACTAACTTCCTGCTTGTTATGCTGAAATTGGGAGGCGGTCCCCGCTTCTTTCCCAAATACCACGTTTCTATGCGCCCTCAGCCTCTGATTACAGCAACTGAGGTGGAAAAAGCAGCAGATGGTATCAACGTCTTATGTCAAATTGATTTGACATTCAAAGTACTACAGCAGAGAATGTAACCCAGCAAAAGCTCGTCTGGAGGTTGTTTGAATGACCTTGTCCGTCGTTTCTCTCCTTCGCCATGCGGCTCTCCGACGACTGGGATTGGCTCTCCTTGTCGGTTTGATGTCGCAGGCGTTTAGCCATGCTCAAGATGTGCGAGCGAAGCTCACTGTCACTGTAGCGGACCCTAGCGGAAAGGCTATTCCAAACGCCATCCTCCAATTGCGAAATATGAGCAACGCGGAGGTTTTTCCCGGCACAACCAATGAGGAGGGGCTTTACCCATTCCTGTTTCTTTCGCCGGGAACGTATGAACTTACCGCAACATCACCGGGATTCAAAACGGCCAAGCGCGAAAACATTATTCTTCAAACGTTTCAAGCAAGCGGCATTGAGATCAAACTTGAAGTAGGCGGCGTTTCAGAAAGCGTTACCGTTACCGCAGAAGCTGCGCTGCTTGGGACAGAATCGGCGAGCCGGGGTCAGGTCGTCAGTACGCAGATGGTGAGCGATTTGCCGGTTGCCAATAACAATCCCATGATGTTGGGGCAAACGCTGGAAGGTGTTTACATGCGCCCGCTTGGAGCGTATACACAGCCCTGGACGATCACATCGCAGTTCATGATCAACGGCGGTTTGATGTCGCTCAACGAGTTTCAACTGGATGGTGCGCCGAACAATCAGCAACTCGGCAGCAATACGTATGGGTACAGCCCTCCCAATGAAGCGGTGCAGGAATTCAGCGTACAAGCCAACAGCTACGATGCCCAGTTCGGAAGAACCGGCGGCGGCGTAATCAACGTGACCACGAAATCCGGCACTTCCCAATTCCATGGAGAAGGCTGGACATATCTGCAGCGCACTGGCTGGAACGCGAACAGCTTTCAAAACAATGCCATCGGCTCTCAAAGAGCGCCCGGACCATTAACGCAATGGGGCCTTCAATTTTCAGGACCGGCTTACATTCCCAAAATCATTCCCAAAAATGACAAATTCCAGATGTTCTATCTGTTCTCCTGGGATCATTACGACGAGCTGCTTCCCAACCCTTTGACGCTTTCTACCCCTAGCCCGGAGATGCGGGCCGGCGACTTCAGCCGTCTGACAAATGCCAGCGGCCAACCGATTGCGATTTATGATCCGGCTAGCGGCCACGTTGACGCGAGCGGCAATTTTGTGCGGGATCAGTTTCCCGGAAACATGATTCCTGCCAACCGCATCAGCCCCGTGTCACGCGCAGTAGCAGCCCTGATGCCGCTCCCGAATGTGAACACCCGAGGCGTGCGGTATTCCACGCAGAACCTGCTGTTTCCGGTGAACACCCATGACTGGACATTTTTTAACTGGCTGGCCAAGGTGGATTTCAACTTTGGCACAAAATATCGGCTTTTTGTGCGTCCTGCAAAAATGAAGTTTGATGAAGCCAGCAACTACAACGGGATTGTGGGACCGGGCAAACAGGGCGGTCTGTTTTCCCGCTTGAATGATGCGCTGCTGGTGGATGGGGTGGCTACGCTTAGCCCGACCTTGATAGTGAATCTTCGTGCCAACTTTTCCCGGTTCGTTCCCATTTGGCAAAGCCCGGATAACTTCGGTTTCGATTTAACCAAAATTGGCTTGCCCTCTTCCCTGATTCCGCAACTGGCACAACCCGCGCTGTTTGGACGTTGGGAATATCAGCAGTACCTTGGACTCGGGCAAACGTTAAGCGCCAACTACACCAACACCTATAGCTTGCAGGGCAGTGTGACCAAATTTGCCAAGGGACATAACCTTCGTGCCGGCGGTGACCTGCGGCGTACGCATTATCTGAATTACGCTCCGGGCAACACGTTCTATTTCAACAGTCTTTCCGATTGGACCCGGCGCGTCTGGAATGATGCGAATTCGGAAGCTGACAGCGGAGATTCATTTGCCACTTTTCTGCTTGGCACTCCATCTTCCGGATACGCCCAGAACATCGCGCAGCCGTTTTTCCGGTCCTGGTATTTTGCGCCTTGGTTTCAAGACGATTGGAAGGTTACCAAGCGCTTAACGCTGAACATCGGGCTGCGTTGGGATCTGAATACACCGCCGGATGAGAAGCACAATCGCCTGAATGTCGGGTTCAACACGACTGCCACAAATCCGATCGGGGGGATGATTCCCGCAGCACAGCTTGCCCAATATCCTAACTTTGCGAACCTGACGGGGGCCATTCAGTTCGCGGGCGTAAATGGAAATGGAACAACAGCGGCTGCGATTTATGCCAAGACTTTTCAGCCACGCTTTGGAATGGCGTATCAGGTTACTCCGAAACTTATCTTCCGGGGCGGGTATGGAATCTATTACACGAACTTCGAAAGCAACAACATTACACAAACACTTGGCTTTTCCAGCCAGACAACCTTGACCACGTCCAACGATGGCGGACAAACGCCTATTCCCAATCTCCTTTCGAATCCGTTTCCCAGCGGAATAGCGCAGCCCTCGGGAGCTTCCCTGGGAGCGCTAACTTATGTAGGACAATCGTTCAGCTTTTGGAATCCGCAATATAAGCTGCCGCACGTCCATCAGTTTTCGGCAGGTTTCCAGTTCCAAGTCACGCCGAACTCTATTCTTGATATTTCCTATATTGGCAGCCGAACCGTGAATGCTCAATCCAGCTTGAACATCAACTTGCCAAGCTGGAGTTATGCCAGCCAGTGCGACGTAGCCGGCGGCGGAAGCAAGTCGATTTGCGATGCACTCGCCCCGAATCCTTTCAAGGGAATTGCTGCCCTGCAAGGAACCAGCCTTGGGAGTTCCGCCACTCTCAGCCAGTTCAACTTACATCGTCCGTATCCGGAGTTTGGCGATATTACTGAGAATGGCGTAAACATCGGCAAGGTCTGGTACAACGCTTTGCAGATCAATTACAATCGCCGATTCAGCAAAGGTTTGACGCTGATCACCAGCTATGTACGCTCCCGGCAGATTCAGCAAACCGGGTTTACGAATCAGTATCTGCAGACTCCGCAGCGCGGCCCTTATAGCTTTGACCATCCGAATGTATTTAAGCTTTCCGCCGTTTACGATTTGCCATTCGGAAAGAACAGAACTTTCACGTTAGCGAACAACTGGATACTGGATACCGTGTTGGGCGGTTGGCAGATTGCACCCTCCCTGTTTATCCAGAACGGAGAACCGGCTACCTTGCCGGCTAATGCCATCCGGCTGAGAAATTCGGACGTCAGCAACATTAACTGGAATCAAAACCAGGTAAGAGGCTGGGGTAACTGCGTGCTGAGCAAAGACGTGAACGGCAATGTTACGCCATTGGCGTATAGCTTAAAGGCCGGTTGCAGTGCAACGGATTTTTCCAGTTACGATTGGCTTCTGGTGCCGACGCTTTCGGGGCAGCAGCTTTCTCCGAATAACTCCGGCGATCTCCGCATGAAGCCCTTTATTGATTCCAACCTCGCGATATCAAAAATCTTTCATGTTTACGAGAAAGGGACGATTCAGTTCAAGGCACAAGCCACCAATGCGCTGAATCACTTCAATTACTTAACGGCCCGGTTTAATACCAATCCGACTGACTCCGCTTTCGGGACCACCTTTCCGGCGCAAACGCCCGGTCTGGATGCCCCGGCTCGCGTGATTCAACTCGGAGTGAAGGTGCTCTGGTAAGTACGGTAGTAACGTAAGAGAGAAGACCTCCATCTGATCTCTCACGAACTGCATGTAAGCTTACGCAATCCCTCCCATCGCTACTTGGAGAGGCTTCTTTCTTGCTACTTTTGAAGCACTTCAAACGGAGGCGAGGAAGCGCATGAAGGCGAAATCAGTTGTAGTGACAGGGGCATCTACCGGGATCGGATGGGGAATCACAGGTGTACTCATTCAGAAAGGATTTACGGTATTTGGCACTGTCCGGAAGCAGACTGATGCAGACCGGTTACGCGCAGAGTTCGGGGCTGCCTTCATACCGCTTCTGATGGATGTCACGGATCAACCAGGAGTGATGAGGGCTGCCGATCAAGTGCGCGCCTCGCTTGGGCAATGCAACCTTGTCGGACTCGTCAACAATGCGGGGATTGCCGTTGCGGGTCCACTTCTCCATCTGCCGTTAGATGATTTTCGCCGGCAGCTTGAGGTCAATCTTGTTGCTCCTCTCCTGGTGACCCAAGCGTTCGCGAAGTTGTTAGGAACTGACCGTAAGCGCGAAGGCAATCCTGGGCGAATTATCAACATCAGCTCTGTGGCAGGGAGAATCGGGTTTCCCTTTCTGGGTGCTTACGTTGCCTCTAAACACGGGCTAGAGGGAATGTCGGAATCCCTTCGACGTGAGCTCACTCTATATGGGATTGACGTGATTCTGATAGAACCTGGGCACGTCAACACTCCTATCTTTGACAAAGCAGAAGCGGAAGACGATGGCGCTTACAGCAACACCGACTATGCGACGAGTGCCGCAGAATTCAAAACGTTCTTCCTTGCAGAAGGGCGCAAAGGTCTTCCTCCTCAGACCATTGGCAAAGCCGTGCATACAGCACTGACCGTTCAGAGGCCCAAGGTTTGTTACACCGTAGTTCGGCAGAAGTTTAAGAACTGGACCATTCCTATGCTTCTTCCGAAACGCACCTTTGATCGGCTGATTGGGAAGCATACTGGCTTGCTTTTTCCACGCAGCTAAAACGGCGGTAGAAAAAGTAAGAGATCCCCCAGAGCACGCCCGTAGCCGCCGCCCAACCCCACGCCTCTGGGCCATCGCCCACTGCAAGATGAGCAATCAACGCCGAAGCCAGAGTGATGGCGAACCCGGCATAGGCCCATTCCTTGAGCCGCGCCGATACCGGTGCCAGTATCAGGACCACGCCGAGGAGTTTGGCCCACGAGAGTTCCACCCGGAAGTAGGCAGGAAAGCCAAAGTGGGTAAACGCCTCTGCTACCTGAGGCAGGAATAGTTGTGCATAGGCAGTGAAACTCATCTGCAGGCAGAGGAGCAGGGTGACAATCCAATAAAAGATGACTGTGGCTTTGGAGCCAGTTTTGGCAGTGAAGAGAGCCGGTGTTTGCAGGGTGGATTCCATGGGGTTCTTTGTTCCTTTCTTGTCCTAATTCTTCTGAGCGTTGGATGGCCAACTGGGCGTTTCAACGCCGAACTGCTCTGCATATTCGGTGTTTAATCGCTGCCAGTCAAACTGAATGGCTTCGGGACCGACGATACGCCCAATCGGCTTACCCGCCAGGAGCCGATCCAGAACATCAAAGCAGATATGCCAGCCCGCAGCACCCCATGAGATAAAGCGGCGATCAATGTTATGCCATAGCGTAAGGCGCGTGCCGCTGCCGTGCGGCTCAAGTTCCCACCGGAGATCGTTGCCGCCCCAGCTATATTCGAGCAGTTTCGGCTCTTCGGACCGCTTCACAGTGGTCTCGGAGACTTGCGGCGTCGGCGTCCCAACCGTGGAAAGCTTTACCGGTCCCACAGCGGCCAAATTCCGGTCGGTGTCGAAGGGTGCCCATTGGGACAAGTGGGCGGGATCGGTCAGCGCCTGCCACACCATTGCCGGCGGATGACGGAGATCTCGGACGAGGATAAGCGTCCATCTCTCTCCATCCTTTTGTATCTGCGCTCCGCTGGCGGAACCCGGTGCGTACTGATCGCGATCGGTCATTTTCTTTTTGTCTTCCCCTTGGTTCGTGTTGGTTGATCCATGCGGTCGAGGTGACGTTCCAGAGCATCTATGTGAGCGGACCAGAACCGGCGGAACGGAGCCAGCCAAGCATCCACCTGCTGAAGTGGTTCCGGTTTCAATCGATAAAGGCGGCGCTGTGCATCCACTGTAGACTCTACGAACCCGGCGTCTCGCAGCACGCGCAGGTGCTTTGACACAGTCGGCTGCGGCATATGAAGTTGACGCTCAATCTCGCCCACTGACTGTTGGGACGAGACCAAAAGGCTCAATATGGCTCGGCGGTTTGGCTCCGCAATGATTTCGAACACGGATTCCACTCTTTAAATATACCTCACAACGTATATACGTGTCAACGTATATAAAAAATAGATTGACGAGCGATTCCATTCGTAGTAGATTCGAATCTCCCCACAGGAGGGGCGAATGAAAGGCGAAACCAAATTTATTCCCGACGGTTACAGTACAGTAACTCCGTACCTGATCGTATCTTCTATAACGGACACCATCCAGTTCCTGAAAAATGCATTTGATGCCAAGGAAATTCGAACCATGGTCGGCAAAGATGGCACGCCGAACCATAGCGAAGTAGAAGTGGGTAGTTCCAAGGTTATGATGGGCCAAGCTAGTGGTGAATGGAGAGCTCAGCCCGGGCAGTTCTACGTGTACGTAGAGGATGCAGACAGCACCTATCAACGGGCACTCCAAGCAGGCGCAAAATCTATCATGGAACCGAAGGACCAATTCTACGGGGACCGGCATGGAGGCGTGATAGACCCTGTTGGAAATACGTGGTGGATTGCTACCCATATCGAAGACGTTTCTGATGAAGAGATGGAAAGACGCCACGCTGCTTCCGGCAGGTAGGGAAGCGTTATGATGGCAGGGATTCCCATGCGTTTCCCTGCCCTTTTCCTTTCACTATGTTTTCTGGTGTTTGCCCCTTGCGGCGCACAAACCAATAAAACGGCTCCTTTTCCTCCGCACAAGATTGCCGACAACCTGTATTACGTAGGCAACCGAGATTTAGCCTCTTTCCTGATCACCAGCGAACCTACCGGAAAGCAGGGCATGATCCTGATTAATCCCAGCTTTGAGGAAACCGTGCCGGTGATTCGCGCCAGCATAGAAAAATTGGGATTTCGATTCAGCGATGTGAAAATTCTGCTGATCAGCCATGCACATGATGACCATGCCGCCGGATGCGCGCGCGTGAAAGAGTTGACTGGCGCGAAGTTGATGGTGATGGATGCGGACGTGCCGGAAATCGAAGGGGGCGGTAAGGGGGATTTTCAGTATCCTTCCCGCTGGAAACCGGCCAAGGTGGACCGCGTGCTGCATGATGGGGACACGGTATCCATTGGCGCTGTGCGGCTGGTCGCGCATTTAACACCTGGGCATACGAAAGGCTGCACCACCTGGACCATGCAGACCACTTTGCAAGGCAAATCGGAGAATGTGGTGATTGTGGGAAGCCCTAACGTCAACGAGGGATACAAGCTGGTGAACAACCGTGAGTACCCGGGGATTGTGGCAGATTTTCAGAAAACTTTCCGTGTTTTGAAAAGCCTGCCCTGCGACATTTTTCTAGGCGCACATGGCGCTTATTACGATTTGCCAGCCAAGTACAAGAAGTTAGAAGCGGGGAACCAAGCCGCATTTGTGGACCCTGCCGGCTACCGGACATGGGTGAACGAAAAAGAAAACGCATTTCTCGCTAACTTGAAGAAGCAGGGCGGCCACGCAGCCCAATAATTCCCTTCTAAGCCGAATCCGAATTCAGGGCATCATGGAAGAAGATGGCTAAGCTCTTCTTTCCGGTATTTTTTTGCGTCGCCTTGCAGATGGCCAGTGCCGCTGAACTAAAAAAGCCAGAGATTACTGCGAATCAGTACCATGTGTTCCGTGGCGATGGCACCCCGGCGTCACTGGATGACGTGGTGGCGGCAGCCCAGAAAGCGACAGTGACTTTTCTGGGGGAAAACCATGACGACCCTGTGGGGCATTACCTGGAATTGCAACTTTTGCAACGGTTAGCTGCAAACCATATTGCGCTTTCCCTGGAGATGTTCGAGCGGGACGTACAAAACGTAGTGAATGAATATCTGGCAGGATTGATCACACAAGAACATTTAATCAGCAGTGGCCGCGCTTGGGGCAATTACAAAACGGATTACCGCCCCTTGATTGAGTATGCGAAAGAGCATCACCTTCCCGTGATTGCCGCCAATGCTCCACGGCGTTATGTGAATCGGGTGAGCCGGATGGGCAAGGATTCCCTGGATGCTTTGGATACGCAAGCGAAAGCCTCACTGCCGCCTCTGCCTTACTCCGATGCTTCCCCGGCTTATACCAATAAGTTTCAGAAGCTGATGGAAGAGATGCAAAAGGAGCAAGCCAAGAGCGCTCCTCCTAAGCCGACCACTCCCGCCAAAGATGGCAAAACTCAACCTTCTGCCCCGGCGCATGATCCGCGTTGGGATTTGCAGGCACAGAGCTTGTGGGATGCTTCCATGGCCGATTCCATCGCCAAATGGCTGGATCAACACCCCGATGGGCATGTGCTTCAGATGAACGGCAGTTTCCATAGCGAACAGCACATGGGGATTCCTGAACATCTGCTGCGTTACCGGCCTTCCACGACTACGCTGGTGGTTACGATGCGGCCTGACAAGTCGTTTCCTAACTGGAACGGAGGAACCTTGGCGAATCTAGGGGACTTTGTGATTGTGACGGACCCTGTGCTTTCCGAGCACAAAGAGGAAACACCCAAGAAGAACAAAAAGCATGGGCTTTCCTCTTGGTTTAGTGGATCAGGGGAAAAGAACAAAACACGAACATAATCTGAACGAAGTCTCTCACTCAGTCGCATTGGTAAACAGAATCGGTACGGGATTTGCGTAGAACAAACTATGATTTCTCGACGGGCATTCACCAGCCTGATACCCATAGTTCTCGGCAGCAGACTTTTGGCGAGCAAAACCCTACCTGTCGGAGTGCAACTTTTTTCTGTTCGCCGGCAATGTGAAGAGGATTTGCCCGGCACTCTGGAACGGATTAGTAAGCTTGGCTACAAAGGAGTGGAGTTTGCTGGTTTTTATGGAAGAAGTGCAAAAGAACTGAAACAGTTGCTGGAGGGGAATGGGCTTCTGTGTTGCGGGTCACATACACCGCTCGATCAGTTGCTAGGTACTCAATTGGATTCCACAGTGGAGTTCCATCACACACTTGGCAACAAAACCTTGATTGTTCCTGGCCTTCCTCCCCATTACACTGCTTCCCATCAAGCCTGGGTGGAAACTGCCGCTCTTTTTAATGAGCTTTCCGCGAAGTTACAAAAGGCGGAAATGCGAATTGGCTATCACAATCACGCGATGGAATTTCAAGCGCTCGACGGCGAGAAACCGTGGGACACCTTTTTCGGTCGCACAAGACCGGAAATCATTATGCAGTTAGATTTGGGAAATGCCAGGCTTGGCGGAGCCGATCCCCTTGCTCTTCTGGAACGTTATCCAGGCCGGGCTAAGTCTATTCATGTGAAAGATTATTTACCCGGTAATGCTGACGCACTGATCGGCGAGAGTACCTTTGATTGGCCAAAACTACTTCGCTTGTGCGAAACACTGGCAGGAACCGAGTGGTACATTGTGGAACATGAGAGCACGGATCGACCTGGAGTAGAGGGGATTGAGGACAGCTTTCGACGTTTCCGTCTTGTTCGGGAAAAAGCTGCGCGAACCGCTCAGAAGTCATTTTGATTTCATATGAATGTCAGCGTCCAATGCCGCGTAGATGCCCAAGGGCTTACGGAGCCTGTACGGTTTCAACTGGATCACGAAGAATACATAGTCACTGTGCTTCTGGATCGTTGGTATGGAACGGACTGCACTTTTTACAAGGTGGGTACTAATGACAGGGATAAGTACATTCTGCGGCAATGCTCCACCCCCTCAGGTGAGGAATGGACACTGGCTGCCTTCCGCCGTGATCCTGTTAGTGAAGCAGATCAGCTTCCGTGAACTTAGAGGGAATCTGCCCCACAATGCGCCTGAAAAACCAGTGCAGTGGCCTAGATGATTTTCCTGCTGTGCTGTTATCAATGATATTGAATGCAAGAAAAAGATCCCAATCCTGTATGGCGTGTAGCAGCCTTTCAAAACGTTCCTGATTGAATTTATGTTTGCTCTCGAATTGTTTGTAAAGCGCATACGGCTCGTCATGGTATTGCACAATGGAAAGTAATTCTGAATCGTTGCAATACCCTGACAGAAAAATACGTGCCAGCGTAGCGTGGCTGTGGGGATGAGAAATCGGTACGTTTGGCTCGGCATCCGCTTTGAACGTATCGTGCGTGTGGATCAGAATTTTTAACTTCCAATACTGCTGGTCACACAGCTTAGGGCGTAGCTTCTCTAGGTTCTCTTCGAGTTCGGCAATGTGTGCTCGGATCGTTCCTTCCGGATGACCTGGACGCGGTTTACCCCAATCGAGGTTGGCCTGATAGCAAGTGTCCTCCACCAGCCTATTGAAAATTGTTTCGTAGTGGAGAGCACTGCCCATGTGCGATTCGTGATATCAGCAAAGCCGTATACGCGCTATATTGAACCTGCCGAGCGCTTCGTTTCTATGGAGCTAGTGCACTTCGGAAACCAAGACTCGACGGATTCCGGTGTTTTAATGAGTACGAAAATCTCTCCAAAGCTTTACGTCCTTGCCGGGGTTGGAGCTTTGGCCCTGATTGCCATCATAACCAGAGCAATTATGTCTAGTAAGCGCAATAGCGGGCCTCTTCCTCCGCTCACACTTTCTGAGCAAGAGTGTCGAGAGCGCATTCGGACACACATACAGATGCTTGCCGTCACCATTGGAGGACGTAGTGCCATCCGTTACCAAGGACTGCAAAGAGCAGCGGCCTATATAGAGGATGAGCTCCGATCTTATTCCTATCGCCCGGAGCGACAGTCTTTTTCCGTGGGCGGAATAGAGTTCGCGAACATTGAGGCGGAAAGAACAGACACAGACGAATCGGAGGGAGTTGTAATCGTCGGGGCGCATTACGACACGGCTAGCGGACTTCCTGGTGCCAATGATAACGGCAGTGGAGTAGCCGCCACCCTTGCACTAGCACGCCAGTTTGCGCACCAGAAACTCAGACACAAAACTCGATTTGTGTTCTTTGCTAATGAGGAGCCGCCCTTTTTTCAAACAGACGGGATGGGCAGCTACGTTTACGCCAAGCGTTGTCGTGAGAAAGGCGAAAAAGTGGTAGCTATGTTTTCACTGGAAACCATTGGATACTACTCCGACGCAACTGGAAGCCAGAGCTATCCGATTGGTTTCCATCCCGGCTACCCTGACCGTGGCAACTTCTTGGGGTTCGTTTCCAATTTGGAATCCGCTGGGCTACTGCGTTCCGCACTGCGCAGTTTCCGGCGTGCGACTTCCTTGCCAGCAACCGGTGCTGCTGCACCTGCCTCCATTCCTGGTATTGGCTGGTCCGATCATTGGTCCTTCTGGCAATGCGGTTATCAAGCGTTGATGCTCACCGACACGGCGCCTTTTCGCTACCCGTATTACCACAGCGCTGAGGATACTCCGGAAAAGCTTGATTACGACCGGCTCACCCGTGCCGTAACGGGTATCGCCGCTATCTTGAATGACCTGTGATCTCCATGCTCTAACCAGCTACTGGATCACCAGGCTCATAGGAGCCGGCATGTTGCGGTTGGCTCCTTTGCCCTCCGAACCATTCGGGATGTGGGATCACTGCCCAGGCAATCGCTAATGAGCTTTGTAGAACACAATCAAGGGCATAGATACGGGGAATTCGGCCCTTGGAGGTATAGATGAGATCAATCGCTGCCAGGCTAGCCGCTGTGCCCATTCCCAGAGTACGTATTTCCTCCGAAGGCTCACCGCGAGTGGAGGCGATTACCGTCACAAGCCCAGATACACTGATCAACAACCCGGTACTTTGCGCTAACCAGTAGTCAGTTTTCTCTCCCATTACGGCTTCAAAGCTTCTGCGATGAAGGAGCGGCCATAGACCTGTCGCAATGTTGAATACACCATGGAAAAGTGAAAATTTCCTGAGGAGTTTTTGCTGTGAGGCGATGGTGGGTGGCATCAGGCTCCTTGTATGCAATCTAGCACCCGAGACATCATTAGGGGATGCCGGTAATGTGATGAAAACCCAGAAGCGTGGTCCAGCTAACCAACCAGACTACCGGGGGAAGTGGAACAGCGTTCTCAGAAAGACTCCTCCTCCCTGATCTTGCCTAATGATTAAGTTGCAGCCCACCGTCCTGCAAGGGCCGTCGACTCACCACATCGAAACCGGTTCCATGCACCAGAACATGCAGCCGCACATCAAAAAGGCACAACGTTTTTTCTGAAGCACGTTCTGAAACGTTCGAGTAAGTAACGGAGGTTCCATCCGCAACATAGACCGCGCCAGAACCAATCACACTAAGCTTGTCTGAACCGTCCAGGATCACAGCCGTGTCCTCATCAATTCCCATTCCCAGCACCCCAGGATTGTCTGCAATGGCTCCCACTAGGCGTTCAATCCTGGCTCTTTGCGCAAAATGCTGATCTATTACCATGTCTCGCACGATTCCCAAGCCGGCAGCCATAAAGAACGCACTCTTGATTTTGTGCGACTCTTCTTCGCTAATAAGTGCGTTACCGTGAGAAACCAACATTGTTTCGCCCATGGCAGAGGCACCGGCCGAGGTTCCCGCCAGCAATAATTCACCACGCTGATGGGCAGAGCGTATCGCAGAGTACAGCGCCGTTCCCCCCAGCTTGCTGGTAATCAGCAGCTGATCGCCTCCGGTAAAGAAAACGCAGCTCGCCCCCTCTAATAAGGAGGCTAACTTTTGATCTGCCGCTCCTTCCCGGCTTTCCAGGGCAAGGTGCCGGATATCCTGAATGCCCAATTCCCTGAACACACGGTTGTAGGTTTCCCATTGCACTTGTGGTTCGGCGCTCGCCAAAGTCGCGAGCACCAATGCCCCAGGTTTCATCATTTGGGCGATAGCGGAAAGGATAATGCAGTCGCCCTGTTTGCTTTCCCTTCCGCCAATCAGAACCACCTTGGGTCTGTTTTCGTGGTGCAAAGCTTACACTTCCTGTGCGGCAGGTTGAGGGGCGGCCTCAGGCTGGCGTGTTTCTAAGTCAAATCTGTCACCACTGCTCAACACGTGTAACTTGATTCCAAACGCAGACATGGTTTGCGCTTCTTCCAAAGCAGTATTGGTAAAGGAGATCTCGCGCCCGTCCACGATGTAGACTGCTCCGGAACCTATCACCGAACTATCCCGATTTCTCTCAATCAGCAGCGCGGTGTCCTCATCAATCCCGATGCCCAGCAGACGTGGGTTCTGGGCCACAGCCCCCAGCAGGCGTCCCATACGGCCCCGTTGCGCGAAGTGTTGGTCAATCAGTACACCCGAGATCAAGCCCAGCCCAGGGGAGATTCGCAGAGTGCCGCCCACTTCGTGCGAAGCATCCCCATCGCCAGCGGCCATCATCACCTCGCTCAGAACGGATGCACCGGAAGATGTGCCAGCGATCATCGCACCATCTCGGTACATTTGATGTACAGTCTCGCACAGCGCAGTGCCGCCAAAGCGACTGGTGATCTTCATCTGATCGCCCCCGGCAAAGAAAATCACCCTAGCGCCGGCTAGCAGTTCGGCAAAATCATCTGTGAGAATTTGCTCCCGACCCCGTGCATCTAGCTGGCGTACGTTTCGTACTCCCAACTCCGTGAAGACCCGTTGGTATTCCTCCCATTGTGGCTGCGGCTCCTCGCTGGCAATGGTTGCCACCACAAGCTTGCCACCTTTCGCTCGCTTCGCGATTTCCTCCAGAATCGTACGTTGTCCTTCTTTGTTTTCATGTCCGCCAATCACAAGCAACGACCCGCGGATTTCCCCTCCTACGTCTAACTGTTTACGAGCATTTTTTACCATGTAGATTTACCTTTCGGTTGCTGGAATGTAAGAATTGCGGAACAAAGCGGATCTCACCATCCTCAAAGAATCGGCGGCCTTTGGCGATGGTCGCTCTGAGTTCTAATGATTCTTTGCTTAACAGCAGAATGTCCGCATCCGCACCTTCCTCCAAACGCCCTTTCTGATGCAGCCCGAGTACCCGCGCTGTGTTCGAAGTGGCTAAAGGCAGCACTTGCTCAAAGGTCATGCCACCCTCCAGAACACATGCTCGCAACTGTGCAAGCAGGGTTGCCGGGCTGTTGATGGCTGCATCGGAGGATACACTTAAGTGCGCTGGATCGCCACCCTGTTCGAAGAAAAACTTTGCCCACTTTGGCAGATCCTGCTCCACTGTATCCACGTCCACCGTAACACCCCGTTTTGATAGCTCCACAGCTTCCAACATGAGCGGCTCGTCTCGCTCCACATGAGTGGGATACAGCAGGTTTGGCGCAATTTCATACTCCTCCAACAAAGTGCGGAGCTGAGACAGCCGAGCCTTTCCCGACCCTATATGAAAATGAGTTACTCCCGCTTTGCCGCTCAGAATTCCTCCGGCATAGGTGTCACGTACCAATCTTGCTAGCTCCGTGACCGAAGGCTCCGTAGAGCGTGCATCGGCAATGGCAATTTCCCCCGCGCCAATCACCTCCTGAACAAACATCATGTCCTTGCGAACTGTGCCAGTCAGCGTTACCGGTGGAACGTTATAGCCGCCGGAATAGAGAAAGGACGTGATGCCCTCCGCGTTGAATGCTTTTACTTTGGCAAGCAAGCCTTGCAAGGTTTTGGTTGTGGTATCCACCCCCAAGCATCCAACCACTGTTGTGATTCCCGATTCCACAAGCTCGCTCAGAAAAATTTCAGGTGTTTGCGTCTGAAATCCCTCTTCGCCGCTTCCGCCAAGCAGGTGCTCATGCGGGTCAATCAGTCCAGGTGTTACCCAGCATCCGCCCGCATCCACTACTTCCACAGCGAACCCGGCAGCTTCGATTGCGCGTCTGTTGACAGCACCCATTCTCGCAATCTTTCCATGGATCAGTAGAACGTCCTGTTGTCCGCGGAAATCAGGACAGCACACATCTCCGCCCTGAATCAGAGTGAACGTCATTGTTATGCAGCCGATGGCAATAGATCGCCACTCAGTCGCCGGAACTCCGATACTGGCTCTGCACCGCGCTGCCGGATCAAATCCACCACGTCGTCCACTCGATCGCAAAATGCCACCACTACTTCCCCTGGCTGTAATCGGTCGATGGCAACGGACACTGCCTCCAGTTCATCATCGATAATCTCGAGGGGAATTTCCGGATGATCGGCACGCAGCACACGGGCCAGCATTTCCGCTACTTCTCCTGGCTTTCTTCCTCTTCGATCCTGGTCTTCCCGGACGATGATATGATCCAGGCCGCAAGCCGCTTTGTGCGCGAACTCCTCAATCAATGCGTCGCTCCGGTCGCCGGGTATCGTCAAGATTCCAGTCACTTGCTTTGCACCCCACTGTGAGGTCATGCGGCACACAGCCTGCAGCGCGGCCGGATTATGTCCGTAGTCGATCAGCACATACCCACTTCCAAGAGCGAAAAGATTCAGACGGCCTGGTCCTTCGGAAACCATATGGAACCTGGTAAGCGCCTCGACCAGTCCTTGCATCTCTAGTCCGCAAGCCCGGCCCGCCGCTATGGCAGCCAGCAAGTTTAGAACCTGGAAATCGGCTGTGCCATCTAGTGTCGCCGGAAACGCAGCAGCTTTCACAATTCGTGACCTTTCAGAGCCGTTGATCTCTTCTAACCATTCGCCGTTTGCTATATAAGCCGTCCCACCCGCCTCCATGTGTTTTTGGATCACAGGGTTGGCTCCGTTCAGGGAAAAATACACATAGCGTTTAGGTACTCGTTGCAGCCTTGGATGGTGCTCCAGTTGCGCGAGCCGTTCATCATCGGCGTTCAAGATCAAGGTGCCGCCTTCCCGGACACGTTCCGCCACTAACCTCTTCACACGCAGAATGTCCTCTATGTTTTCAATGCCGTCCTGCCCCAGGTGATCGGCCTGGATGTTTGTGATCACTCCCACGTCAGACCAGTCATAACCAAGACCGGAGCGTACGATTCCTCCACGAGCCGTTTCCAGCACTGCGAAATCCACTGAAGAATCGGAAAGCACCACACCGGCTGACCAGGGACCTGTCATATCGCCCCGCGCTATTTCCTCTCCGCCAATCCAGATGCCATCGGTGGTGGTCATGCCTACGGTTTGGCCGGACGCTGTGATGGCATGACCGATCATACGCGTCACTGTTGTTTTCCCATTCGTTCCTGTAATGGAAACGATGGGAATCCGCCCGTTTGCACCTTCCGGATAGAGCATCTTCATGATTGCTCCACCCACATCACGAGATTGTCCTTCGCTGGGGTAATGGTGCATCCGGATGCCTGGGGACGCATTTACCTCGACAATGCCACCCACTGATTCAAATGGACGGGTAATGTCCGGAAGTACCAGATCTACCCCGCAGATATCCAGCCCGATTACCCGGGCGGCACGCTCACACATTTTCCGTATGCTCGGATGTACATCGTCTGTGACATCCTTCGCGGAACCACCTGTGGATAGGTTGGCGCTCTCTCGAAGAAGGATCAACTCCCCGTTTTGTGGAACATCGTCCAAAGATTTCCCATGACGCTTCAAAGTCGCGAGCACAAGCGGATTCGCGCTGATCTTCGTCAAAGGCTTTTCATGGTCATCGCCGCGCCGCGGGTCGCCATTGGTTAGCTCAATCAGTTCACGAATCGTGTGTGAACCATCTCCCCAAACATGCGCGGGAATGCGCTGAGCTGCCGCAACCATCTTCCCGTCCACTATCACTACGCGGTAATCGAAGCCGCGCAGCATCTCTTCCACAATCACCTGGGAAGAAATCTCAAACGCCAGATCAAATGCTTCCAGCACCTGTTCGGGTGTTACCAGATTCAGCGAAACGCCGCGCCCTTGATTCCCATCGAGTGGTTTCACTACCACTGGGTGCGGAATATGGGAAAGGCACGCCACTACTTCTTCACGGCTGGTGACCACGCAACCTCTGGGAGCGGGTAGGCCAGCTGCGGATAGAACGCGCTTCGTGAGTTCTTTATCACCGGCCAGATCCACTGCGATCATGCTGGTTCTGTCCGATACCGTTCCTTGGACACGGCGGGTGTGCTTTCCATGACCGAAACGAACCAGACTATCTTCCCCCACTCGCGTCCACGGAATGCCTCGCCGGCTAGCAGCGTCCACGATGGCTCTTGTGCTGGGACCTAGTTCTGTCTCAGTGATAATCTTTCGTACTTCTTCCAGCTTCGGTTGCAGAAGGTAGGCCACACCTGCCACCAAAGATTCCACTAATTCCACGGCAATCCGGAGAAGCTCTTTCATGCCTGCTTCGGATTTGTAAGTTACGGCAACCAGATATACGCCGGGCGAGCCGCCGTAAACCGTTTTCCCTCGGTTCACCGAAATGCCCACTGCATCCGTGAGTTCCAGGGCAACGTGTTCCACTACATGTCCAAAATATGTACCTTCCTTTAGTCGCTCAACGAAGCCTCCGGGCCGACCTAAGGAGCAATGATGTTCTACTACACCGGGCAGGCAATTCAGCAAACGCTCTGTGAATTCTGGTACATCAACAGTTTCTTTCTCAGTGAGTTCCGCCAAGTCCAGTTTCATGACCAGGGCTGGATCGTGACTGTAAACATTAGGTCCAGCGAGAGTGCGGATATCAAGTATTTTCATGGCTAGTCCGTACAGGGGGCTTTACTTTGCTATGCAAGTAGCGCGTTGAGAGGCAAACTCTATGCCATAGTATTTCGCTAACTGTAAAGACAAGCTCAATTTTATTGAGCTTTTATTCGTGATTGTTTATAAGTTCACGTACAGCAGAACCACATGATTTAAAAGCCAAAACGAACTATTTTGTATAGCCGGTTATTCCGCTACTTACCTAACGCGTTGCACGGAGTTGGTGTGATTTATCCCGAAACTCCAGGATTTTCTCTCCTGGTCTGGTAGCAGAATTGTACGGTTTGCCGCAGGTAGATCGTATGAGCAAAACAACGAAACATGAAGAGGACCATTCCTCGCACTACACCACCGATCACGAGGAGATTCAGAAATGGGCGGAGTCCCGTGGTGCGAAACCGGCTGCTGTCAAGAGAACGGGCGGGAAGGACGATGTTGGTTTGCTTCGTCTGGATTTCCCTGGCTATTCCGGGGGAGACAGCCTGGAACACATCACCTGGGAAGAATTCTTCGAAAAGTTTGATGAGAGCGGCTTAGCTCTGCTTTACCAGGAACACACCGCAGCCGGAGAAAAAAGCAACTTCAATAAGCTGGTAAGCCGAGAAACAGCGGAGCAGGCGGAACATGGCGACAAATCTCATGCATCTGCCAACCACAAAGCCACTACTCAGCACACCACCAAAAAGCATTCCTGAAACGCCCTTGGGCGTTTCAGCACCTATGTAATGATACGGTGTGAGCGGCGATGGCATAATTCACAGTTCCTCAGGCGGCGGTGTTACAGGAACACACCCGGAGACGGATGACTTTTCGTTATTTGTGGCTCCTGCTACTGCCGATGAGTTCAATACTGTCCGGATGCGGCTGATTCCCGTGGCCTGTTGGCGCGTGGATGATGTTCGGTTTGCTTTCGATTCTTCCTTTATTGCCCCCGAAATTGTCACAGAAATTAAACAGCTTTGGGCTTTACGCGAAGATCATAAAAAAACGGACAAGAACAGTGGCGAGGTGCAGTATCCGCCTCTTTCCGTGTTTGCCCACGCGGACCCTGTAGGCCCAGATGACTATAACAAGTCACTCAGCGGGCGACGGGCGCAAGCCATTTATGCTCTGTTAATCAGCGGCGCGGACCCGGACAAGGCAGTTGGTCTTTGGAAGCAAATCGCTCACACCGAGAACTGGGGGGAAGATCAGCGGGGAGCCATGCGGAACACAACCGGTTCACCGGAAGGAACTTCCGATGACGAGTTGTTTCGGGCGTACATGGCCCAGCTTTGCGTGATTCATGACAAAAGCGGCAACCAATCCAAAGATGAAGAGGGTAACCCGGCTGCCCTTTTGGTAAATACCACCGACTTTCTGGGCGGTGGCGCAGATGCCAAGGGCAAGGCTGACTACCAGGGATGCAGCAGATTTAATCCGCAGCTGTTGTTCTCCCAAACCGATGAAGACCGCTACGAGAAAGCGAAGCAGAATAACGATCAAGCAGTCCTGGAGGAACGGAATGAAGCCAACGCGCCGAATCGCCGTGTAGTCGTGCTTCTGTTTCGCCCAGGAAGCAAGGTGCTGCCGAATAAGTGGCCTTGCCCTCGTGCTTCCGAAGGTATCACGGATTGCACTCACCGGTTTTGGTCGGATGCGAAGAAACGCCGCAAAACCCATTTGCCTGATGACGAGCGCAAGTTTGACGACCAGCAGGATACTTTTGCGTGTCGCTTCTACCAACGAATCACGAGCGATTCCCCTTGTGAATCCGCTACGCAACAATGTTCGCCCACTTTGTTTTATCCAGAGCAGCCGGATGCTTCCAATTGGGTACGTGCGCAGTTGCTATGGGTGTATGTGGCGCACTTTTTCGGGGGCGGCTCGGAGTTGGATTCGGTTCAGCGATACTCCTTGAAAGAAGGCAAACTCTGGGACGAGGCAGCTCAACACAATGCGCTGCTGGACCGCGACCGCCCGACTTGGTTTTACTTTACGCATCGCGATGATCTTCTGAGCCTCGATCAGAATAAATGGTTCACGCATGATGGAACAGGATTACCTTTGTTGGGTCCCATCTCGGTTCCTTGTGATGCGAAGGGCGAGCTTAATATAGACATCTGGCAGCAGAAGGACTGGGCGATTGTGCGTGGACCGCGAGTAGATGGCGAGCGCCTGGACAAAGCCAAGATGACGGAATGGCAAGAGGATTACCAGACAGGCAAATTACTTCCTTTACAGAAAGGGGGAATGGGCTTTTTTCCTCATGGTGATTTTCGGGAAAAACAAGTGCAGGAACACTGGAAGGGCGGAGCACCCATTGACCTAGTTCACCTTGGCAATCCTGGCACGAACCCGATGTGGGTAGGAACGCTTTCGGCATTGCCCACTCCCAAAGCAAAGCTGCTTTTGGTACACCAATCCAGCAGCGCGGGAGAGATTTTCGCTACTTCCTACAATGAAATTATTCCTACGGGAAAGAACCAAGACTTCCCCGGCCATCACCGATATAAACAGAGCATGGTGAGCCAACTGCTTGCTGTTCCCCGCTCCGGCCAAAAGCCCAATCAGGTAGATAGCCTTCCGGCACCGCCCGCGCGCTGCCTGCTTCCTGGCGATATGTGCTGGCAAGACCAGGGGCAAACCAATAGCTGTGGCGCGTTCAGTTTTTCCACGGTGATGAACTACTGGATGCCCTATACCAACAATCCAGGGGAGAAAGACGGCGCGTTGTATGCACACACCAGCAACGTTCCCGATACGATCAACGGGGCGCGTACGCCTGCCAATATCGTAACGGCAGCAAACCGGTTTCACATGAACGGACGCGACAACGATGGAGAAGATCTGGATGAAGCACGTGCCTTGAAGCTCCTGAAACTATGGTTGCAGGCAGGCGTTCCCGTGCTGATTCTGGTGAAGGAAGAATACAACCTATGGAGCTATCACTGGAAAACAGTGACAGGCTATGATGGCAACCGGTTTTTCATGAACAATTCCGGAGCAGATAACGAGGTGATTCTGGCAAACCGAACGCCAGGAATCGATTATGAACATGCTCCGGAAGGAAATGACGTGGATTCGGAGTCTGCTTTCTGGGCGAAATGGAAGGCAGCGGGCGGCGATATCGTGGATTTTTTCACTTCCGTAGATCAATGCACGTTTATTCCTTTG
Source organism: Bryobacterales bacterium (assembly GCA_963791675.1). Taxonomy (GTDB): domain Bacteria; phylum Acidobacteriota; class Terriglobia; order Bryobacterales; family Bryobacteraceae; genus JALYXI01. The sequence continues at coordinate 254,208 of CAWBTD010000012.1, read as the reverse complement.
TATCCGCAAGACCCGATGTTTGCCGGAGATGCAGCGGTGTGAAGTTGCTCTGGCTCATTGCACTGTTTGTTTCGGCTGGTTGCGCGGAACACCGCGAATTGCGTGCCGTGATTCAAGATGCGTCCGGCAAACCCATTCCCGGAGCTGTGTTTTACGCGGAAGCCTACAACAACTCCGGCGCATTTGATTTTGCATTTGCCACAGCAGATCCATCCGGCAATAGTGCCGTGGCTGTGGAATGGAAGCCGGGAGCAAAACTGGCGCTGGCCGCATTTGCTCCCGGCAAGAAACCAATGGTTGTTTACGATCCGCTTGGGCGCGTAAATGCGGACGGCATTGTGTTCCCCTTGCGTGATTTACCCTCCACTGGCTTACGGTGGGAACCACGCCTGGCAAACCTTTCCTTTCCGTTCGAGGGAGATCCCAAGCTTGCGGCAAGAGTTGCCGCTCCGCAATACCAAGCGCTCAGGCAAGCATTCTGGGACGCGTATGCGCTTTTGGGCGGCGTGGGACTGCCTCGTGAACTAGCCAAGTTCCATGCTTTGGAAAAGCTCCCTCACCGTTCCCCGTAACGAGCCAGCAAAGCATTGACGGTTTCTCCGGTTACGGGATCGATCCAATCAGGAGCAAGATCGGCCAGCGGCTGGAGAACGAACCCACGCTCCCGAAAGCGGGGATGCGGAATTTCGAGGTGTTCCGTGCGAACCACCAAATTGCCGTAGAAGATGATGTCGATATCAATGGTACGCGGACCATTAGGAACGGTGCGGTGTCGTTTCAGTTTCCGCTCAATGGCGCCGATCACGGCGAGAATTTCCGTGGGCGTGAGCTTCGTTTCCGCTTCGGCTACCGCGTTCAAGAACCGGCCTTGCTCGGCATAGCCTTCCGGTTCCGTTTCGTAGATAGGAGACATACGCCGGATGGAAACTCCGGCGGCATTCAACTCTTCCACGGCTTGTTCCAGCATTCGGGCACGGTCGCCTAGGTTCGAGCCTAATGCTAAGTAAACACGTGTCAAAACAGAGTGGTTTGCTGGCCGCCATCCTGCCAGCGGCGCTCCACTTTGAAGTAATCGAAAGCGCGTTCCGTGCCCATGCGGCCCCTTGGCGTGCGGTGGAGGAAACCAAGCTGGATCAGATACGGTTCGTATACTTCTTCAATGGTTTCCGGTTCCTCGTTTACGGAGGCCGCAATGGTATTTACGCCCACCGGCCCACCCCGATATTTTTCCAGCACGGTCAGCATGATCTTCTGGTCGATTTCATCCAGACCGAAGCGATCCACTTCCAGAAGATCCAGCGCTGTTTCTGCCACGCTGCGAGAGACTACTCCATTTGCGCGCACTTGAGCATAATCTCGCACGCGGCGAAGCAGGCGATTGGCGATGCGCGGCGTTCCCCGGCTGCGCCGCGCCACTTCCGCCGCTCCTTCGGCATCAATCTGCAACCTCCAGCAGCCTTGCGGAGCGCGCCACAATGGTGGTGAGTTCCTCCACGGTGTAATGGTTCAGGTGAAGCACCAGGCCGAAGCGTCCGCGCAATGGCGCGCTGACTAATCCCTGGCGCGTCGTGGCTCCGATGGCGGTGAAGTGCTTCAAGGGAATCGGCATGGTGCGAGCACCAGGGCCGGTGCCGATCAGAAGATCCAGCCGGAAATCTTCCAAAGCGGAGTAAAGCAGTTCTTCCATGTCCGGCAGGAGGCGGTGAATTTCGTCGATAAAGAAAATCTGGTGTTCCTGCAGGTTGGTCAGAACGCCGGAAAGATCAAGTTTTTTCTGCAGAACAGGCCCGGAGGTTTGGTCAAATCCCACATCCAGTTCGGAGGCGATGATGGAGGCAAGTGTGGTTTTTCCTAAACCTGGAGGACCATATAACAACACGTGGTCCATGGCTTCCCCACGCCGTCGGGCGGCTTCAATGGCAATGGCCAGGTTTTCTTTCAGTTTGGTTTGGCCGGTAAAATCCTTCAGGCGGCGCGGGCGCAATCCGGCTTCGAACTGTGCCTCGTCCGCATCAGTGGCGGAAGAAATAATGCGCTGGTCAGCCATCTGTTGTCAGGTTAGCGTACGAACTCCAGGCTGCGCCGGAAGAGAGGTTCAAACTCCACCGGGGTTCCCGAAGATTTCGCCTTCCGCACAGCCGCTTCCGCAGCGGGGCGAGTGCAGCCTAAGTTCAACAACGCCGAAAGCACATCATTTTCAATCACCGACAAAGCAGGCTGCACGGCAGTGCCCGCTTCCGCCGGAAAAGCAGCCACCAGCTTATCGCGGAGTTCCAGAATCATGCGCTCGGCTGTTTTTTTGCCAATGCCGGGAATGCGCACCAGTTGTTCCAACGCGCCATTTCGGATGGCAGCAATCAAATCTGGGGCTGCCAGGCCGGACAGAATAGTGACCGCTAGTTTCGGGCCAATCCCGCTGACGCCAATCAGCTTTTCGAAAAGAGTTTTTTCGTCCGCCGAACTGAAGCCAAACAGGGCAATGGCGTCTTCCCGGACGTGCGTGTGAACGCGCAGCCGGACTTCTGTTCCGGTCTCCGGCAGGCCGGTGTAGGTGGAAACCGGTATGGTGAGGTCATAACCGACTCCTCCGGCATCCACAATGGCCTGGTTCGGGTGTTTCTCGATCAAAGTACCGCGAAGGAGAGCAATCATCAGTAAAAATGATAGTCTGTGGCGCGGCGTCGATTTTTTGTAGACCAGATAAATGGTGATCAGGCGGAACTAGGAGGCGAGGATGCCCATCACCTGGGGCGCGTTCTAAGGGCGGAAGCAGGTCAGCAGTTCGAGATTTCTGATGGGCAGCAACTGTATCTGGCGGAAATTACGGAAGCCGGCAAACAGTGCGTACTGTTTCGCATTTTGGAGAAATTGGAAGTGGTTGCCCCACTGCCCCCTTTCACCTTGTGCGCTGCCCTGATTAAGTTTGACCGGTTTGAGTGGATGGTGGAAAAAGCGACGGAGCTGGGGGTAACGCGAATCATTCCCGTGGAAACGGCCCGCACGGAGCCAGGGTTATTGGCCGCTGCCACCAAGCGCCGGGAACGGTGGCAAAAAATCGCTCGGGAAAGCAGCCAACAAAGCCGCCGTTTGGCCGCGCCGGAAATTGCTCCCGCGCAAAAACTCGCTCAGTTAAAGGTGACAGGCTGGCATTGCCGGTTGGAAGAACAGGCCGGTTCCGGCACTTTGTGGAACGCCTTGGCGAGCGCAAATGCGGAAGAATGTGCCGTGCTGATCGGCCCGGAAGGCGGGTGGACGGATCACGAACGGGAGCGCCTGGATGGGGAAGGATGGCAACCCGTAACACTTGGGCCTACAGTACTAAGAGCAGAAACAGCCGCCATTGCGGCCGCCGCTGTGATCGCGCAGTGGCAGACCGGCAAACTAAAATAGAAGTAACGGGTGTAATGTTTTCTTCTTTCTTTTTTCGGCTCCTGGTTCATAAGCATGAACTTACGATTCTGGTCCCGCTCCTGTGCGTGCAGGTAGGAATTGCCTATTACTTTCTCCGGTGGATCATTCGCCGATTTTCCTGGCGAGTAGCGGTACCTGTAGCTGTGCTGATGCTTGGCATTGCCTCCTTCGCGCTTTTGACTTTGGGCATGAGCATTTTTGGCTCTATGTACCAGATGTTTCCCTCATTTCGTGGACATCTGCGCTGGATGCGAACCATTAACATGCTTTGGCTATTTGCTTCGGCACCGGCATTTGCCATGTTTCTGGGGTACCGATGGCTGGTGCAGCGGGACTCCGTCTCTTCAGCCCTGTCCGGCGCAGCCTGGTGCAGGCAGCCGGAGTCGCCGCAGTGGCTACTCCCTTTGCTTTGGAAGGCTTTGGAGCCTTTGTGGGCCGGTTGGATTTTCAGGTACAGGAAGTGGATCTTCCCATCAAAAACCTTCACCCCGATTTAGAAGGGATTCGCATTCTTCAGTTAAGCGATGTTCACCTGAGTCCATATCTGAGCAAAAATGACTTCGCCCGTGTGATTGACGCTTCCAACGAACTGAAGGCGCATATTTCTTTGATGACCGGCGATCTGATTTCCAGTTGGGGCGACCCAATGGATGCCTGCTTGCAAGAGCTTGCGCGTGTCAAAAGCGATGCACCGATGATCGGCTGCCTGGGCAACCATGAGGTTTATACCAACACGCAGGAATACGCCACCCAGCAAGGCGCCAAGCTCGGCATTCAGTTTTTACGGCAGCAACAAAAGGCGCTTCGTTTCGGCAATGGTGTGATTAACTTTGGTGGAATCGATTACCGCCCGTTTGAGTTACGCGGAAGCTACCTATGGGGGACGGAAAAGCTGAAGATGCCGAATACGCTGAATGTTCTGCTTTCCCATAATCCGGATGTGTTTGATGAGGCCCGGCAGCAAGGCTGGGATGTGACGCTGGCCGGGCATACCCATGGGGGGCAAGTCACGGTGGAAATCTTAAAACAAACCCTGAATCCGGCTCGCATGTATACGAAGTACGTTTCCGGGTATTATCGGCAAGGCAATTCCATGTGTTACGTAACGCGGGGAATTGGCACTATTGGTATTCCTGCCCGGATTGGCGCTTTGCCGGAAATTACGCTTCTGCGGCTCAGGAAAGCGTAAAGAACTCTGTGCGTTATTTAATTTTGAGTGACATTCACAGCAACTGGGAAGCTTTGCAGGCGGTGCTTGCCGCCGCAGAAGGGCAGTATGACCAAATTATCTGCTGTGGTGATTTTGTCGGCTATGGACCGGACCCAAACCGCGTACTGGATTGGGCAAGGGAACACGTCAGCATGGCAGTGCGCGGCAATCATGACCGTGCCTGTGCCAACTTAGAAGATCTGGAATGGTTCAACCCCGTGGCCCAGACTGCTACGCGATGGACGCACGGTGAACTCTCGCCAGAAAATATACGCTACGTCCAGGAGTTGCCGAAAGGGCCTGTGGAAGTGGAGAACTTCGCGGTGGTACATGGCTCTCCGCGAGATGAAGACGAGTACTTGATCAATCCAGGAGAGGCTCGGGAAGCATTCTCCTTTATTACGAATCGGATTACGTTTTTTGGGCATACTCATTTGCAAGGCGGCTTTGACTGGGGAAATCGAAGAGTTCTGCCCATTCGTACCCCGGAGAACGGAATGCCGCTAGAGCTTCAAACAGACAGTGCCTATTTGATCAATCCGGGTTCTGTGGGCCAGCCACGAGATCTAGATCCCGAAGCAGCTTATATTTTGTACGACACGGAACAGGGCTTTCTGTTTTTTCACCGGATTGCTTATGACGTCAAGCAGGTGCAGAAAAAGATCCGTCAGGCGGGATTGCCGGGCGTGCTGGCAGACCGATTGGCGGTAGGACGCTAAAGGCTCTGCCCCCAGAGATTGAGTCCTTTCACGATTGCCGTTCCAGCCAGGGTCGGAAGCGGCGTTCCGCATTTTCGAGTGATTCGGCGTAGTTCACCTGAAAGAGTCAACAGGCTTCCACTTGATCTCCATACCTTGTGTATATAGTGTGTATACGGGTTTGTAAAGTGACCGAATCAAATTGGTAAACAAGGGTGAACGCAGCCGTCTTATCGATAAAGCGTTGCAACACTACATTGCTATGCGAAGCGCCGACGGAATCCGGGAACAGTTGAAGGCAGCTAGCATCCGGGACCGCGATCTCGACAGCGAGACGGCACAGGACTGGGCCGCCGTAGACGATGAATCATGGCCGAACACCGACTGCCAAAATCAGCAGGAACATCGGCACGCGCATGGCCGCGCCGTGGCGAAATCTACCTCACGGCGCTCGATCCCCCAGTAGAACACGAAATCAGAAAAACTCGACCGGCGCTCGTGGTCCAAAACGACGTTTCTAATGAGCACGGTTTCACGACCATGGTCGCGCCGATTACCTCAACTGTCCGGTTTCCTTTATCTCCTGTTCATGTTCTCATTACAGCCGATAAGATAACCGGCCTTTCCGTTCCCTCCGTAGCACTGCTTACGCAGATTAGAACAGTGGACCGGCAACGTTTAGTGAAACGCCTTGGCCCAGTAAATGCCGAGACAATGAACCGCGTGGAGGAGGCAATCCAAATAAGCTTTGGCCTGGATCTGCAATAAAGCAGTTATGTACTCAAGGCAATTCTTTTTCTAAGTATTAGTTCTCCTGCAGCTTTGTGGTTTCTTCCTTCTTTTCCGGTTTCAGATACTTTCCGATAAACTGCTCGCTGGCATGGTACGCCTCCAACCAACGCCGATGTGTCAGGAAGCCGTGAATCTCATCCGGAAAGATAAGCTGCTCAAAGGGAACATGCTGTTTCCGGAGTGCTTCCGCCAGCATCACGGTTTCATGGAACGGGACGTTGCGATCATCGTCTCCATGAATCAGCAGCACGGGAGAGCGCCAGGTATTTACAGATGCCATTGGGGAAGATTCAAAGGCGAGCCGTGCTACGTTAGCGTCTTTGCTGGGATCGTATGTGCCGACGAAGTTGCGAATCACATTGTTCCAATCATGAACACCGTGGAAATCCACGCCTACGGCAAAGAGGTCGGATGCACGGGCGAAGCCAAGAGCGGTGAGATAGCCGCCGTAGGAACCGCCCCAGAAGCCGATGCGCGCGGGGTCCACATCGGCGCGAGCTTTCATATATAAGCCGGCGCCGAGAACATCGTTGAATTCGCTGGCGCCGGACGCGCCGTAGTTCAAGGGCTTCGCGGAAGTTGAGTCCATAGCCGATGCCGCTGCGGTAGTTAACTGAGAGCACGATGTAGCCGCGGCTGGCGAGGTACTGGTTCATCGCATAAGCGTGGTTGTAGTAGTCCATGTAGTGCCAGCCGAGAAGCATCTGGCGGCGGGAGCCACCGTGAAAGAAGATCATGGCTGGACGCTTCCCAGTAGCTGGGGCACTCTGCGGCAGAAACAGTTGCGCATGGATAGGCATACCATCTGCTGCGGTTAAGATCACCGGTTGCGGTTCCACTAAGGAGTTTGCAGGGAAGTCAGCAGGAATCGTTTCGGGCGCAAGTTCCTGCGCCGTTCCTGTTCCCTTTTGCACGGCAGCTTGGGCCGGGGCCTGCGTACCAGAGTGCAAATACGCGATTTCGTCTTGCCCTAATGACACTGGCTCCCATTCCAGATTTCTTCCTTTAGTGAGTGCTGTAGCAGGGCCGCCACTGACGGCCACTCGCCAGATATGGCGACGGTCAATATCGTTCTGGTTGGAGGAGAACACCACGAAGCGCTTATCCGTTGTGGCCGATACATGCTCTACTTCAAACTCTCCCGCCGTGAGAATTGTCGGTTGGCCGCCTCGCGTGGAGACCGAGTAGAGTTGCTGCCATCCCGTTCCTTCCCAGGGAAACACGATGTGGTCGCCGGCACCCCAAATTAACTGATCTTCGGCCACTACCGCATGGAAGGCGCTGCCCGGACCGGGATTGGCTTTCCAGATCTCATGCCCGGCACCGGAGGCAACATCAGCAATGCGGATGGACCACGGATCTGATGAGGTGCGCACAGGACCAAAAATAAAGGCACGGCTGGAAAACGGAATGCGAATAAATGCCAACTGCCTGCTGTCCGGAGACCAAACCGGGCTTTGGTCATGGTCTACGCTGGCATCTAAGTAGCGAAGCGTTTTTGTGGCGACATCATACAAGCCAAGCAGGCTGTGGTCGCTGCGATTGTTGATGAAAGCAAGCTGTTTCCCGTCAAGGAGACCATCGCAAAGATTCTGCACTGCCTTTGCACGAATCCACTGCTCCGGCTTTCCATCGGCAGACAGATAAGGCCATCTGGCCTGCGCGAAGGTAGGCGATGCGATCTCCCTGCGGAAGAACCGAAGGGGAGTTTCCTTCCGTTAAGCGGCGCGGGGTAGCGGCGCCGTCTGCACGGGCAATCTCCAGATGGCTTGTTCTACGCCAGCGGGAGAGCTGGCAGGATTGGGGTTATCGCGATGCGTTTCGAAATCACCACCGCGTACATAGACGATGGCGCTGGCATCCGGCAACCACGCTAACTGCGCGATTTCCTGCCCATCGTCTGTATGAATGCAGTTAGCCGCCGCCCTTTGTAATCCGGGGCAGCGGCTATCCAAAGGTTCCGAGAACCATTTCATCCACGACCCAAGCCACTTTGCCCTCTTGCTCGGAAGCAGTTAACTCGGAAGGAAAAGGAGCGCACCATGACCTGCTCCAGCGTAAAAGGCTTGGAGCTGGCGGCAATGGAGGCCAGGGCGGTAAACAGAGTTACACCGAGAAAGGCACGCGGATTCATGCCCTACAGAGTACCGCGTGACAAACTAAGGTGGAATTACGCGGGAATGCGAGCGAATGAGCTGCTGCGCCGTTTCCGAAACCCAGAAGCAGCGTGCCGTGAAGGCGTTCCGAATTTACGTACCACAGGGGCAGTTCGCTCTTCGGGGAACGGCACTACGGTTTTTACAGCTACAGGAAGATTGGCAGGGACCGCACGGCGACTCATCTTCACTTTCAAGACGCGTTCAATCCGAGCAACTTCACCCCGGTCAGCACGCGTACCAAATGTGGTAGCTGTCCCCAGCGCTCCGGCACGGCCAGTGCGGCCTACGCGGTGAATGAAATCTTCCGGCACCTGCGGCAGATCATAATTCACTACGTGCGCAATGCCTTCCACGTGAATGCCACGCGCCGCTACGTCGGTTGCGACCAGCACACGGTAGCTGCCCTTCTGGAATCCTCTCAATGCCTGATTGCGCTGATTCTGAGAGCGGTCGCCATGAATACAAGCCACTTTTACGCCTTCCGGCCAGGTTTTTGGCAAGGCGATCCACACCGCGCTTGGTGCGCGCAAACACCAGAAAGGAACCCTGCTCCTCCTGGAGCATATGTTGCAGCAGGCCGAATTTACGGTCCTGGTCCACTTCATATAAGTGGAGATCGATTTCGTCTCGCAGGGCGTGTACTCGAACGCCAATGGAGATCCGAACAGGATCCTGGTCAGGTATTTTTCAATCAGATGGGCAACAGAGCTTTCGATGGTAGCCGAGAAAAACAGCGTTTGCCGTTTGCCCTTCATGACGTTCATGATGCTCTGAATGGCCGGGCGAAAGCCCATATCCAGCATGCGATCGGCTTCATCCAGCACCAGAACGCGCACTGCGCCAAGGTTCACCAGATTCCGATCCAGGAAGTCGCATAAGCGGCCTGGCGTGGCAATAATGACCTGTGCTCCTTTGCGTACGGCATTGAGTTGGGTCCGTTCATTCAGGCCGCCCACTACTACCGCAGCATGGATGCCAGTACCGGCAGCGACTTTTGCAAAGGTTTCTTCAATTTGGATGGCCAGTTCGCGCGTGGGGCTGAGCACCACCGCACTGACGCCCGAAACACGGGGCGAGGCCAGCAAGGTTTCAAGTAAGGGCACCACAAAGGCCAGAGTCTTTCCTGTGCCTGTTTGCGCCGTCGCGACCACATCATGGCCGCCCAGCGCGGGTGGGATAGCTTCAGATTGCACTGGCGTAGGTGTTTTGAACCCATGCCGTGCAAGGTTGCTCTTCAAGGTAGAGGAGAGCGGAAATTCTTCAAAGGTATTCATTCGTATTTGATTGTTGAAAGGAAACTCAGTAAACCAGCTAGCCCGGGGAAGTACTTGGGAGAGAAGGCGTTGAAATTAACTTCTATAGTTTAGTATAACTGATTCTGCGGGAAACTGGGCAGTGTACCAGCGTTATGTTGCTAGGTTGCCGGATTCCATGAGAGCGCATGGAAGAAGCACCCTTCACGAGATAGCCTTGGCCAACCCGAAAGCAGCGGCCGCCGCCAAGCCTCCAATCAGCATGGTTTGCCAAGCACTTCTGATTGCTGCTGTTTTAGTGGCAATTCCTTTCAGGTATCCGAATATCGCCAGTGCCAAGAGCGTGACGGCGATGGATTGAAGCAAAGCAAGGTTCGGCGCTGTTTGCAGCATATAGGGTGACAAAGGGATTAATCCCCCAGCAATGTATGCCAGGGAAATAGTGGCTGCACTTCGGAAGGCGCGCCCCTTTTCCGGTTCTTCCAGGCCGATTTCAAAGCGCATCATGAAGTCCACCCAGGCCTTCGGACGATCACGCAAGGATTCCGCGATGGTGGTGGCCTCACTCGTGCTCAAGCCATAACTTTCAAATACCCGAACCACTTCGGCCGTCTCCTCGTCAGGCATTTCAACAATCTCGCTTTCTTCCCGTCTGCGTTCACTGGCGTAATGCTCTGCATCGCCGCGAGCCGCCAGGAATCCTCCTAAGCCCATCGCAATAGATCCAGCGGCAATTTCGGCTAATCCAGCCATGATGACGATGTGGCTCGAATGCACAGCGCCCGACAATCCCGCCGCTAAGGCAAAAGGAACTGTTAAACCGTCCGACATGCCAATCACAATGTCTCGCACCGTTTCGCCTGAGGTGGAGTGCTGCTCTGCATGCGCTGCCATTCCTCATTACTCTATCCCAGGCAAGTCAAGGCTTACTTGAAGAGCATTCCGATATGTTGCCCCCTAGCAGGCTGCTGAAAAAAGGCTCTGTACGGAACCCGGCACCCTTCCCGTTTTCTTTCAGAAGCGCTGTGACACGCCCCATGAGGGCTCGGCGTAGGGGAGTAGAGGCTCAAAACGCTCTTTTTGAAAACTCAGACGCAGTTCTCCCGGACTTAGACAGACTGAACTGCTGGCGACATCAGATTCCGCATCCGCACCAGGTTGTAAGCCGCCGCCGTAAACGTGAATACCCACCTTACCGCTCCAGCCCGCGATGCCGGGTTTTGCGTAGCGTCCCAACCGTCTTCATCCAGCCGAAACTTCTTCGATCCGCTTACGTTTCCGCTGACTGACCTGGTATCCCTCATGCCGCGTCGTGCGTCCATCAATCGCGCTCCCGCCGGACGCTTGTGATTCTGCGCGACATGCGGGGTCACATTCATGCCTCGCATCTCACTGACGAAGTCTTTGGTATCGTAGCCTTTGTCGCCCGCCAGCGTGATGCGCTCGATACCTTCCACGCGCTCGGCCATCAGCATCGCTGCATCCCGTTCTGCTGTTCCGTTCGCACTGCAACAGTTCGGTGTCGACTACTAACCCGTGGCGGTTTTCCATCATCACGTTGCCGCAGTAGGCCAGCTTGGCTTCATGACCGCTGCTCTTGCGCGCCAAGCGCGCATCCGGATCCGTCCTGGATTGGTGCGTCTGGTTGCTTCGGCTCTCGCCATGAAAGTTCACCGTCGGATTGCCAGGATCATCTGGCGGCGGGGTAGGCTGATCCTTACGTTGAAAACTCTTCTGGCTCGCCCACGCTTCGATCAGCGTGCCGTCTACGCTGAAATGCTCGTCAGAGAGCAGGTCGCCACCCGCGCCTGAGTCCAGCACCAATTGGAAGAACTTCTCCGCGACGTCGCCCTCCAACAGGCGGTCTCGATTCTTGGTGAACACCGTGGGCACCCAGACTGGCTCATCCATGTTCAAGCCAACAAACCATCGGAACAGCAGGTTGTACTCCAGTTGCTCCATCAGCATTCGTTCGCTGCGAACCGTATAAAGCACCTGTAAAAGCAAGGCCCTCAGTAGCTTCTCCGGCGGGATCGATGGCCGACCAAAGGTCGAGTAGAGCCCACTGAAGGCTGGCGACAGCGACTCCAATATTTCATCCACCATCAGGCGAATCGGCCGCAGCGGATGCTTCGCCGGTACACGCTCCTCCGGCGATAGGTAGCTGAACATCGAGCTTTGTTGGGTGTCATGTCCTCGCATGATTTCTGAAACAAAAAGACGCTCTTTTATTTCAACAGGTAACGAGGCTCAGGACTTTTTCAGCAGCCTGCTAAAGACTTGGTCAAAGCAACCTCGGAGCATTACTGAAAAGTCGGACAGAGGCACTTTATCATCTATTCATCTCAAAGTAATTGCTTTGTAACTTTCATTCGCTACATTGCGAGCACTATATGAAAACAATTGCCCTAGTGTTTACTCTAGGGGTATCTGCTGCGGTTTGTTGGGGTCAAACTTCTGTTGGCCGGATTGTGGGAACCGTAACGGACGCCTCTGGCGCCAGAATTGGAAACGCAAAGATTACCGCGACAAATGAAAGGACCGGTCAGGAGCGTAGCGCCTTAACGAACAACGATGGCGCGTATAGCTTGCCTCAACTGGAACCCTCCACATATTCCCTCCAAGCAGAACGGGACGGCTTCAACACTACAAAGGTTACAGATTTTGTTGTACAAGTCGGCCAGGAACTTACACAGAATCTTGTGTTGGGTGTGGCCGGAGTCGCGTCCGCTGTTACCGTGGAAAGCGGCAGCCTTGCCAGCGTAGATACCAGCAGCGCACGCGTCGGCGTAAACATCAGCGAGCGGGAAGTCGCGCAATTTCCGCTGAACGGACGCCAGGTTTCCCAGCTTTATTTGCTTGCTCCCGGGCGGTGAACAGCGGCAGCGGAACCTACGACAACATTCGCTTTAGCGGCCGCTCTAACCAGCAGAACATCATCCGCTACGACGGCGTGGAAGGCGAGCTCGATCATCGATGCTTCGCCGGGCAATCTCAATGGCGAAACGACCTCCAACTTCCGACTGCAGCAAAGTCTCGAAAATGTGCAGGAATTCCGGGTCGATCAGCAGCAACTATCCGGCCGAATACGGCACCGGAACCGGCGGCCAGATCAGCTTCATCACCAAGTCGGGCTCGAACGATCTGCACGGATCAGTTTTCGAATACGTCCGCAACGACTGGCTTGGACGCACGCAACTTCTTCTCCGGCTCGCAAAACGACAAGCTGCGCCTGAACCAGTTTGGCGGCTCGCTTGGCGGAGCGATCATCAAAGACAAGCTCTTCTGTTTTCGGCAGTTACGAAGGCTTGCGCCAGCGGACGTCGACTCCATTTGTCGAGACCACGCTAAGCCCGTTCGCCAGTTCGCTGGCGGTTCCAAGCATCCAGCCCCTTTTGATCGGCTTTCCCGCAGTCGGTCTCGCGCGCACGAGCGATCCGCTGCTCGATCAGTGTAACGGTGCATGGGCCCAGGTTTGGTGGACGAAGATTCCGGCGGCATCCGCTTCGACTACAACATCAGCGACCGATACCGTCTTTATGCCGCTATTTCCGGGATCAGGGCATTTCCTCGCAAACTCAGAACTCCACGCTGAGCCAGTACAACCAGACCGCCGTTCCTCAGAATGCGGTGTGAGTTCCGAACCAGATCCTCACACCGCCATTCTTGAACGAAACGAAGTTCGGCTTCAATGCAGTGAAGGAGCGCGTCTCCGGACGCCCGGGGCCGAGCCCGATGCCGATCTCACCGGTGTGACTCTGAATCTCACCGGCAGCGTGGCACTGCAGCGGCATTGCCGGGCAATCCGGAACGCCGGCATTCGCTCTACCCACCGGCCTCATCCGGCTTGTCCAGTTCCTTCAACGGCCGCGGCGCGCCTTATACGAACTACTGCTTCTCGGGCATCGACAATCTGTCGGTGTCTCAGGGCAATCACAGCATGAAGTTCGGCGTGGAGTTCCGCCCGATCACGCTCTATAATGACCAGCTCGGCGGCACCACTTACTGCTTCGCCAACGTCGACTGCATTTCTTGAATAACCACGCCCAGTTCGATCGCGTTCAATGGCGACCTGAGCGCGCTCAGTCCCTTCACCGGGCTGTCGGGCAATGCAATGCTGCAGCAGACTTACTACATCGGCTATGCACAGGATGAATGGAAGATCCGGCCCAATCTGACAATGATCTTACGGGCTGCGCTATGAATACTACGTCTCCCGTGCAGAAGCTCGCAATAAGAATGTAGTGTTCGATATCGCTCAGGGCAATATTATTCCGCGCAAGTTCCGGCGACTGGTACGGCAGCTCGACCAAGAACTTCGGTCCCCGGCTCGGCTTTCACCTGGTCGCCCACGGCTTCAACAACAAGACTGTGTTCCGCGTTGGCGCCGGCTATTTCTACGGCCCGGGCCAAACGGAAGATCAACTTCAGCCCGAAGCTAACGACCGCATCGGCACGACGATCAGTTCAGGCCCGCTGCTCGCATATCCGCTGAACATTCCGGCCGTTTACGCGAATTACAACATCAACAGCCCGACCTTGGGCTATCAGCCCCGAGCTTATGGCCCCGGGTATCACATTCCCGAGAGAGTGCTTTCATACACCTTCTCTGTGCAGCAAGAGCTGCCGATGGCGATTCGGTGCTCACGGTCGGCTATGTGGGCAGCCAGGGACGCAACCTCTTCCTTCGCAGCATCACCAACAAGATCACCGGCGTCGACCATGAACCCGACCACCGGAGCAGGCTATCGTCGACCCGCGAGTTCGGGGATCGCTTTGCAGAAATCGATTACAAGACCAGCGGCGGAACCGATCACTACAACGCCTTGCAGATGACTCTGAACCGGCGCTTCAACAGCGGCCTGTCGCTCGGCTGCGCAGTATACCTGGGGCCACGGCATCGGCAATACCGCGGGTCCAACGAAGCGAATACAGCCGGCAATCCCTACAACTTCGGAGCGGATCGCGGAAACAATAACTTCGATATCCGGCAAAGCCTCAATCTGACACGCTGTATGATCTGCCCTTCGGAAAGGGCAGAAGTTCGGCCAGCATGCTCTGCCGACGGGAATCTGCTGTTCGGCGGATGGCAGCTCGGCGGAATCGTGAATGCCCGCTCCGGCGTGCCGATGGACGTGCTGATCACGCGCCCCGACATCAGCTATATCGATCAAGCGCGACGGCAAAGAATACGCCACACCGGTTCTCGATACTGAATGGCACCGTTTACACCATTCCCGGTCGTCAACACTCTCGGCGGCGGCATCATCGCGTAACGTGCGCCGCCCCAATGTTGTGGCCGGCGTGAACCCTTATCTGGACCAACGGCCGCATATTCTCAACCCGGCGGCGTTTTCCGTTCCGCACCAGGCACTTTCGGCAACTCCGGACGAAACTCGCTCACGGGTCCGAACCTGGCCAACTCGATCTTACGCTGAGCAAGCATTTTCTCCTGACGGAAAAAACCAACCTCGAATTCCGCGCGGAGTTCTACAACATTCTGAATCACACCAACTTCGCGAATCCCGCGAACTTGCGGCTGGCACAGGGCTGCCCTCTGGCGGCACTTACGCTGGCGGCATTGTTCCTGTGGGAGCCAGCATACAACCCGGACAGGCTTTTTCCGCAGCTAATGCAGGAGCCAACTTCGGCACGCTTACCTCCACGGTTTCCAACCAGATTGGCCTGGGAACCAACCGGCAGATTCAGCTTTCTCTTCGTTTAAATTTCTGATCCTTCCTGAACACCTCTCGCATCCGCCAATGAATAGCAGGCGGATGCGAGGTTTCCCTCATAGAATACGTTGTGGAAGCAGATGCTCATACAGACCAAGGTTCATCGCAACAATTTCTTTGAACCTTACCCAACTCCATAAATCTCCTTGAATCAGTGGGCGCAGGTGATCGTAGTATTCGTGAAGAGCAGGATCACTTATCTGATTTTTTCCTGTTTTGATGGTCTCCACATATCCGGCTGGTATATCACGAATGTAATGGCCGATTCGCCAGGGTCCGGACCTAACAGGAAGGCGAGCCAGGAACGCATCACCCAAGCCACAGTAGTCGATAATATGCGTTGTTGGTCCGGCATAATACCCCACTAATCCAATGTTTCCAAAAACATCTACCGGCGCTCCTGATGCCCTTAGCTCCTGTCCATGTTTTGAACCCGGCCATGTAGTGTCGCGTTGGTAATGGAGCAAACCTGTGGATTGATAGTAGTACACACGTTCATTTGCGATTCCGGCTTGATCTACGATTGGATTGTACCCTTCCGTGGCACTCGGGATCGTGTTTGGTGGCAGGTTTATGGAAACCAATAAAAGCATTCCCAGTGCAGCCGCCGCGAGAAGAGGCTTTGGTCGCCAGTAGCGGCTAATCAAAATAACGGATGCCGTAAAGGGAGCAGTAAAAAAGCGGCCAGACATGAAGTCTCCGCCTACGCGTATGGTGTAAACCACATACAACAGAATGCCCAGGCCAATTGCCCATTGCCGTGCGACAAATGCTATCAGCAGTCCTATGACGATTATGATCATCGTTACCGTATCAGTGCGTACAGCATTGAGTACGTAAGCAATGCCTTGGGAAAATAGTTCCGCACCGCCGATGCCTGTATGTAACTTAGCCGCAGCCGTATTGGGAAACAGGAAACCGTAGTAAAAGAGGGAAATGAATTCCCATAGGAAAAAAGGCATCCACCCTAGAAGAGCTACCTTCCAAACTTTTCTTCCTATCTGAAAGTAAAGAAAAGCCAAGGCAGGAAGGAAAAACAGAATAGCATCCATACGGTTGGTGGTAGCCAACGACGCAATCAATGTAAGCCGGAATGGTTCTCGATTTCGCCAGTAATAGTATAAAAACCCTGCAATGGCAAGATGTGTTGCTGGATTCTCCAGGCCTGAGACGGAAAAGTCCATGAAACTTCTGGAAAACAGAAGAAGCGCTGTCACCAATACGATTCCGACTTCATCCCTTCCGCGAATCATCAAATAATAGGTTCCCAATGTCAGCAGCAGTGAAATCAGAACACTAGACAGATACATATTCCCGGATATCCAAGTCACTACAGTGACCAGGAACACATACAAGGGATCTGTGTATACCTGCACCCGCTCATCAATGTTCCAACGAAGGCCATAGCCGGAAAGAAAATTGTCAATGGTTCGAAAACTGATATATGCGTCTTCGGCCACCCAGCCAACCCGGACTAAATAAATCAGCAGAATTGCCATTCCCGCAACGGCAGCTAGGGTGGCGAGTGGTAAATGCAAATCGTTAGATTCTGTTGTCGAATAAGGCCTAGGAGAGTAGGAAGAGAATCTTCTTATCCCAGGTATAACTAAGGGCATCTAAAGAATTGTAGACGATCCCACAGGGTATACAGAGATGGCACGCATGCGGGAGAGTACATATTCTCTCATCTCTATTGCAAAGTTGCCAATACAGCCTTGCTCACTTTTGCCACCACATGCATCTGTGGATCTACCACTTCTGCGATCTCATAGCGGATTGCGCTTCCCAGAACGATGTTGGATTCATTTGGCGATAGCTTGTAATCTCGTTCCAACCATTGGGCCAATTGGGTTGTGGCCTGTTGCAGAGCCTCCTGAAGTGAGCCGGCAATGCCGGATGCCATCAGATATTCGTCGTTTTCAAATCGTGGCCCTTGCGTGCTGTTGCCTCGAATCAGATCTACTTTGAACTCGATATCCATGGAGGTTTCCAGGGCATCTCCGTTGAGTTCGCCATCGCCTTCCAAAGCGTGCCCATCCCCCACGAACAGCAATGCCCCTTCCTGGTAAACCGGCAGGTACACGGTTACGCCTTCCCGCACGCCGTTGTAATCCATATTGCCGCCCCATGACCCCAGCCAGCCGGACCGATAAGACTGGTTTGCCGGAGGCGCAACGCCGACACAGCCGACCATGGGCTGCATTTTTACTTTGAAGTTCTTCATTCGTTCCGTGGGCTTGGCCAGCATGGCGACCCCTGCCTGCCGATCCAGTTTCCATTCACTGTTGAACTGATCGGCGAGTTTAGCATCGCGAAAATAGCCGGGCTGCACGGCAGTTGGCACGATGCGGTCTCCACTTTCCGCCGAATCTCGATTCAGTCGAACTTTCTGGAATTTGATGACCAGGGTGTCTCCTGGCATTGCTCCTTCGATGAAAAAGGGACCAGTTTCCGGATTTCCTCCCAGGGAACGAGCCACTGCATTGGCATCTTTTCCACCAGCATCTACTGTTGTCGTCTGGACGGTATCACCTGGATTGATGTGTAACACCGGTGCGATGCTGCCGGAAAAGGCTCGATAAAACTTAGTGGGCTGAAATACATGTGTTTTTGGTGCAGCTTGTACTGTCTGCACACGACTGGCTTTCCACTGAAATTCTTCCGCGCCTTGCTTCACGGTGCCGGTAATTTCGTTGCTTTGCACTCGCCCGTCTAAGATGCCCCATTCCTTGCCGTTGGGACGCGTGAGGGTAAGGCGAAGATGATCCCCTTCCAGAGTGCCCGCCAGTTTCAGTTCATTGAGAGTGCCAGATAAGTTCCTTCCTGAAGATTGCAGACTCACTCGCGCTGCGGCAAAATCTTCGCCAAATCGGACAAGGTGCAAATTCCATTCGCCAGCTACGTCCGCCGCCAAAGCGAACGTGGGCAGAAATAGCAACAAGGCTAGCCTGATCATGTACGCTTATACGTTCCATCCCTCAAATTGTTCCGGAACATTGTGGCTAAGCTTACCGTTTCGAGTTGTTTTCCATGTAAAGGCCGCTCTGCTCAATTCCGGCTGGCAGTTCCGACCGAAAACTCCGCAAGGCTGAGATCAAGCGGTCTTTGTTGGCAGGGTCTACCGCGAAAATTTCCACTGTATCGGAATTGGCAATTTCATTATCTGGAATGGTCCAGGAACCAACCTCTTCCCATTCCGGTGGCAAACCACCGAACTGCTTGTACCAGAAGGAATACACAATCGCCAGCTTTGCTCCATTTTCCTTGGCAAAGCGGCGCTCAAAATCTGTATTAAACGTGCGGGCCATCTTCTTCTGCGCCACCTGGAGAGTGCCAAGCCCAAAATAATCCAGAATGTGGGCATCGGAAAGGTAAGCCACCGCTCCGACATCATTTAAGACCACAGTGTCATGAGGGTAGTACTTCTGGATAAAGCGAGCCATTTGGTATTGCTGGTGGTAGATGTTCCGTACCGCAACAGGCGTCATCTCCCATGCTTCCAGGGAACGGGCGCCCAAAGTGATGCCAAGGATCAGTGCGGCTGCGGCATACGCATATTGGTATGTTTTGGTCAGCGGAGCAGGAATCCAGGGAAGCGCAAGCTGCCGGACAGCTAGTGCGCAGGCATAGATGCCAAATACCACCAGATACGCTTCATATCGGTAAAACCAGCCCACTCTGGCAAATTGGAGATGGAGTGCAGTGGACCACAAGAACAGAATGACGCTCAAGGCACCGGGGTTCCAGAAAGACCGATCCTTCCGGTGAAGCAAGTACAGCAGCAGTGCTGCTGCCAATAACAATGCGGCCATGTGAGGATTTCTGGCAGCTAACGATAATCCCTGCAAAAAAGGATGCTTGCGTTGCCCAAAGAACTGCGTAGCCACATTTGCTTTCGCTAACAAGGATACCGGCACAGGGTACCAGCCGAAGTGGAGGGAAACCATTCCAAACACAATGACCGGCAAGGCCCCGCAAACACAGAGGGCAACTGCAAATTTCCACTGCTTACGCAAGCAGAACAGGAGTGCGGCACCCACGATCAGAAACACTCCTTCATAGCGCGCCATCATCAAAAACGGCGTGCAGCACAGCAAGAACCATCGGGCACTGTTCTTCGTCCCACGGTTGCCTGTCAGCAACACAACGCTGAAATAAGCAAACTGCAAAGTAAGCAGGGTATGGAGCACATGCTCCATACCGGCAAACACCATCTCCGGCAGTGGCATTGCCAGGGTGATCAGAATCAGCAACAGCAAACGTGGTTCAGCCCGGATGTTGTTCTGACGTAATGCCCAATCACACCACCACAACAAAGCAACTGCCAGCACTACATTGAGCAGAAACGGTGTAATTTCGTGTAAGCCGGTTAGCGCATAACTGGCGGCTAGGGTAGCCGTATACAGGGGCGAAGAGGAACTGGAAGAAAAAGCATAACGGGTAAGTCCCCAGACGCCATGCTCACTCAAGCTTCGAGCCATGGCCATGTGGATATATGTGTCATCCATCGGGTAGCCGAAGTGTCCGCCTGTTTCCTGCAGCGTGCATGCCATCAGCCATGTCAACAATCCAAATAGAAGCAGGAGGGACACGGTCAACGGCCAGTGGTGCCGTCCCCCGGAAACACGTTTTTCCATTGCTTTCGCCGGTAGGTTAGCACAGGCTCCCTTGCGGTGATTGTGTTAGGGCTCTCGCTTTGTTACAACAGGTGCGAAGCTGAAACTGCGGCAATATGACCAAGATCGTCTTTCTTTTATTAATAGGAATGGGAACTGTGCTGGCTCAGGATGAACCCCAAACAAAACTTTTATGGCCAAACGGGGCACCCGGAGCACAAGGCACGGCGGACGAAGATAAGCCTACGCTCACGGTGTACCAGCCCACCGGAAAACACACTTCTGCCACTGCTGTGGTGGTGTTTCCTGGTGGCGGATATGCGCATCTGGCGATGAACCACGAAGGAAGACAGATCGCGAACTGGTTGAATGCCAATGGCATGGTTGCGTTTGTTCTGAAGTACCGTCTGGGACCTCGTTACCATCACCCCATTGAGTTAGGCGATGCGCAACGCGCCATTCGCATGGTGCGGGCAGGTGCGCAGCAGTATGGCATAGATCCGGCCCATGTCGGGGTATGGGGATTTTCCGCTGGAGGCCACCTTGCTTCCAGTGTCGGCACGCATTTTGAACCCGTGAATGCTGACTCCAAAGACCCGATTGATAGTGTTTCCAGCCGCCCTGATTTTCTGATTCTTTCTTATCCGGTGATTTCCTTTACCACTTCTTACACGCACAAAGGTTCCCGCCAAAGTCTGCTCGGCGATCAGCCTGATCCCCAATTAGTGGAAAATCTTTCGAACGAGCTGCGCGTCACTCCACAAACGCCTCCTACTTTTTTGTTCCACACCACGGCAGACGCCACCGTACCCGTAGAAAACAGCGTGCTTTTCTATCTAGCGTTACGCAAAGCAGGAGTTCCAGCGGAAATGCATATTTTTCAAAATGGTCCGCATGGCGTGGGGCTCGGCGGCACAGATCCGGCGCTGGCCCAGTGGCCCTTAGCCCTTGCAAACTGGCTTCGCGTGCGCGGCTTGCTGAAATAACAGGCGAACTTCGCCGGAGGCTTCCCTTCAGAAATCATTTACTTTAGATATGATCATTGTCGAAACGAATGAAGACACTTGCACTGGAACAACCCGGCCATTTTTCCTTTCGGAATGCCGCCAAGCCCGAAGAGCCTGCTGCTGAACAAGCGCTGGTGCGGGTAAATCGGGTTGGAATTTGTGGTACGGACCTCCATGCTTTTGAAGGAAAGCAGCCTTTCTTTAGCTACCCACGGATTCTGGGTCATGAGCTTTCCGTGGAAGTGGTGGACGTTGGCAAGGATGTAAAAAACGTAGCCGTCGGCGATTTATGTTCTGTCCGTCCTTATCTGGCTTGTGGAAACTGTTCCGCTTGCCATCTAGGAAAAAACAATTGCTGCCTCAATCTCAAAGTGCTTGGCGTCCATATTGACGGTGGCATGCAAGACTGGCTGATGCTTCCCGCCGCGAACCTTCATCGCTCCAATCAGCTAAGCCTGGAAGAACTCGCCCTGGTAGAACCTCTCAGTATTGGGGCGCATGGCGTTTGGCGTTCTGGTGCCACCAAAGGGGATAAGGTGCTGGTGATTGGAGCCGGACCAATTGGATTGGCTGTGATTGCCGGTGTGCGAGCATTAGAAGCTTCATTTGCAGTGCTGGAAGTAAGCCCAGCAGCGGATGAATTTTTGCCGGCAACACGCCGGGGTAACGGACTGCCTGGATGCGAAAAAAGATCCGGTTTCGCAGATCATGGATGTGTTTGCTGGCGAGTTACCTTCCGTGGTGTTTGATTGCACCGGAAATCCTCGCTCGATGATGGCTTCCTTTGGCTACGTGGCCCATGGCGGAAAGCTGGTATTTGTGGGTCTTTTTCCAGGCGATGTGACCTTTGCTGATCCTGACTTTCACAAGCGGGAAACCACGCTGCTGGCCAGCCGCAACGCCACAAAGGAAGACTTTGACCGCGTGATTGCCCAGCTAGAAGCGCGCCAAATTCTTACGGAACCCTGGATCGAGCATCGTTACACGCCGGAATCGCTGGTAGATGCGTTTCCGGATCTGCTGAATCCAGAACTCGGCGTGCTGAAGCCGATGGTGAATTGGTCAGAGTAGTAGTTCTGCTAAGGAATCCTGGCGTTCGCATTCAGCGATGCAATCCTTGCTACCTCTCATCATTTTCTAAATTCTATTAAAGGTTCCTCAGCAGAATCCGATACATTCTTTTCCATGAGAAGTACAGAAACGCTTGCCACATGTATATGTGTGAAAGAAAAATCTCCTAAATTTATTTCCTATTTGTTAATAAATAATCTACTTTATATACCGAAAAGTACTGGTAGAAGCGTGGTTTTTAAGGTATTCTAACCCTGGGTTGATATAAAAATGATCCGCATTTTATTCTTATTTATAATTAGCGCGAACTTGGTATTTAGCCAATACCAGTCCAAGGTTGCTGCCGAGTTTCGATCCTTGCCTCGTCAAGGAGATCAAGGAATGGTGCAAGTAATCGTTCAATACAAGGCACCTGTTTCTTCCGTTCAGCATCGGATGGTTTCTCGGGTAGGCGGCTCGCTGCAAGCAGAGTTACCCTCTGCCAACGGCGGCTTATATAATGTGCCAGCGCATTCGTTGGAAGCCTTGGCGGCCGATCCGGATGTTGCTTTCATCTCGCCCAACCGACGTACTTTTGCGCTGTTGGATTACGCGACGGCGGCAGTGGGAGTTAGCTTAGCGCGTCAATATCAATTCACCGGAACAGGCGTTGGTGTTGCCGTGATCGATAGCGGCATCGGCACTACCAACGATTTGAAAGCCGGGAACCAGAACTCTGTTTCCGGAGTGGTATACAGCGAATCGTTTGTGCCGAATGTACCCTCCACAAACGATGATTACGGGCACGGCACACATGTGGCTGGCATTCTTGCCGGTGACGGCTCCGCCTCTACCGGCCCTGCGTATCTTCACACGCTTACCGGAATGGCCCCTAATGTAAAGATCGTCAACCTCCGCGTGCTGGACGCTACCGGGGCAGGTACGGATGCAGCGGTGATCGCGGCCATTGATCGTGCGATTCAGCTAAAAAGTCTTTTTAATATCAAAGTTATTAATTTGTCGGTTGGTCGTCCCGTATATGAGAGCTACAAACAAGACCCGCTCTGCCATGCAGTGGAACGCGCTTGGGCGAGCGGCATCACCGTAGTAGTAGCGGCAGGAAATTTCGGACGTAATACTTTTGTAGGCAACAAGGGCTACGGCACCATTACGGCCCCTGGCAACGACCCTGCTGTTATCACTGTGGGGGCAATGAAATCGGAAAGCACCCTTGCGACCAGCGATGACCAGATTGCCAGCTATAGTTCCAAAGGGCCTAGCCTTCTGGACCATGTAGTCAAGCCGGATCTGGTGGCTCCTGGCAACTTGATGGTGTCGGACAGAGCGCAGGGATCCACCCTGGGAGATCCCTTGGTTCACCCGGAAACTTCCGTGCCGACTTCTTACTTTCTCACCACCGGAGATGCCACACCTTCCGCAAATTATATCCGCCTAAGTGGCACCAGCATGGCAACTCCGGTAGTAAGTGGAGCTGTCGCGCTGTTACTGCAACAAAATCCAGCGCTGCGGCCTGACCAGATCAAAGCCCGGCTCATGAAAACAGCACGTAAGCAATTTCCGCAATCCAGTGCGGCCACTGACCCAACCACGGGAAAGACTTACGTCAGCCAATATGATGTGTTTACGGTAGGCGCCGGTTATCTGGACCTTGCCGCTGCCCTCCAAAGCCAAGAAACTGTTGTTGGTACTGCTTTCTCGCCCATTGTGGTGCGTGATTCCAGCGGCAGAGTCTACATGCGGGATAGTTCCCAGTCATTCTGGGCTGCCAGCGCAGTATGGGGTGATAGTGCCGTGTGGGGAGATAGCACTATATGGGGCAAAAGCGCCGTGTGGGGTAGCAGCGCGGTGTGGGGTGATAGCGCCGTGTGGGGAAATTCCGTGCTGGTCAGCGGTTCCAGTGCCGTTTGGGGAGATAGCACTGTATGGGCTTCTAGCGCGGTATGGGGAGATAGCGCCGTATGGGGAAATTCCAACCTGAACGGATATAGCGCCGTATGGGGTGATAGCGCCGTGTATGGCACCAGCGCGGTATGGGGAGATAGTGCGGTATGGGGCGACAGCGCCGTATGGGGAGACAACGTACTCTTACGCGGCGAAAAATAACTCTGTTGCTGAATTAACCTGTACTAATTTGTTTTTTCTTACAGCGGAGCAATAGTACTTTAATTAGTACTATTGCTCCGCTATTTTTGATTTTTACCTATAACCCTGGTGTTATTCCTGGAATATTCCTAGTAAACTCTACAGGTAGGTGGCGGTCATGAGGAATCCACACTTTTAACAGGCCATCCCTTAATTTGCACAATGCCCTTACGAGCGAAACTTTATATCAGCTTGATCATTGTTGCTGGAAGCGCTGCTTGCGGCACCGGACTCACTCACTGGAACCGTGCAAATTTAATTCAGTTCGCTTGTTATATTCTGATCGGCGCATTAGCTTCTGGTCTGAAAGTAAACCTTCCTGCCATTACCGGCACCATGTCGGTAAATTCCCTTTTTATTCTGATCAGCATTGTTCAGCTTCCCCAAGGGGAAACCATGATCATCGGCATGGTCGGAATTCTGATCCAGTGCCTATGGAAACCGCGTTCACGGCCAAAGTTAGTTCGGATTGCATTCAGCCTTGCGGCCACTGCCATCGCAATCGGAGTTTCTTACCTGGTTCTGGATAGTGCAGTATTCCACCACAAGGGGATGAGCCTGCTTCAGGTTCTGGCGACAGCTTGCGCTTATTTTTTGGTAAACACAGGGTTAGTTGCTGCGGTAATTGCGCTTACAGAACAAAAGCCAGTCACAAAGATTTGGAAAGATTGTTACTTCTGGTGCTTTCCTTATTATTTGGGCGGAGCAGGGATTGCCTGTATCGCGAATCTCCTGGAACAGACGCTGGATTGGCAGGCATCTGTTGTATTGATTCCAGTGGTGTACCTGATTTACCGTTCTTACAAGCTGTATCTGGAACGTTTGGAAGATGAAAAGCGCCATGTGGAAGATATGGCGGGGCTCCACCTACGTACCATTGAAGCACTTGCCCTTGCCATTGAAGCCAAAGACCATACCACGCACGATCATCTGCGCCGTGTTCGCATTTATGCGCTGGAGTTAGGAACTCGCATGGGGCTCAGCGAATTGGATCTTCAATCTCTGCTGGCGGCTGCCCTTCTGCACGACATCGGAAAACTGGCGGTTCCCGAGCACATCATCTCGAAACCGGGCAGATTAACGCCGGAAGAATTCGAAAAAATGAAGATTCATCCGGTGGTAGGAGCGCAGATTCTGGAACAGGTAAAGTTCCCCTATCCAGTGGTTCCCGTGGTGTTGTCCCACCATGAAAAGTGGGATGGTTCTGGCTATCCGACTGGCTTAAAAGGGGAAGAAATTCCGATTGGGGCGCGTATTCTTTCCGTGGTGGATTGCCTGGATGCCTTGGCTTCAGACCGCCAGTACCGTCGGGCGCTTCCGTTGGATCAAGCCATGCAAATTGTGTGCTCGGAATCCGGCAAAGCGTTTGATCCCGCCGTAGTTCAGCTTTTGGAGAGCTGCTATGTGGAACTGGAGCAAAAAGCGGTTTCCCAATCTCAGGAAGGAATCAAGCTGGATACAGACATGGTGGTGGTAAAAGGCAGCGCTCCGGCCACCGGTTTTGAGCAAAGCGAGGGAGTTGTTCCTACCGGTGCAATCTTCCCCGAAACCACGCAGGACCCCCTAAGCCTGATCGCCGCAGCTCGTCAGGAAGGCCAAAGCCTGTATGAGCTTACGCAAGATCTTGGAAACTCCTTAAGCCTGAGTGAAACACTCTCCGTGGTGGGTGTTCGTTTGAAACGGCTGATTCCGTTTGACTCCATTGCGGTCTATATCCGGCGTGATGGAAAGCTGGTTCCGGAATACGTAAACGGCGAAAATTTCCGGCTCTTTTCTTCGCTGGAAATTCCAGTAGGGGAAGGACTTTCCGGTTGGGTAGCGGAGAACGGCAAGGCAGTGCTGAACGGCAATCCTTCTGTGGAAGCCGGTTACCTGAACGACCCTCAAAAGTTCAGCACACTGCGTTCTGCTTTGGCGGTACCGCTTGTGGGATATCACGGCACCATAGGTGTAATTACCCTATACCGTACGGAACGGGATGCTTTCTCGGCTGATCACCTGCGGATTCTGCTTGCCATCAGTTTCAAGGTCTCCATGGCCATTGATAATGCCTTGAAATTCAAGACTGTAGAAACGTCAGCCACCATTGACTATTTAACTGGCTTGGCAAATGCACGGTCTTTATTTATTGCGCTGGACCGGGAACTAGCCCAATCTCGACGTAACAATACCAATCTAGCTGTGGTGGTATGTGACCTGGATGGATTCAAGCTGATCAACGATCAGTTTGGTCATGCGCAAGGGGACCGCGTGCTCCGGTTTGTGGCGAAAGGACTGGGCCAGATTTGCCGCCCTATGGAACTAGCAGCTCGCATGGGGGGCGATGAGTTTGTTCTTCTCATGCCGAACATTTCGGATGCCGAACTGGAACGGCGCATTCAGGAGATTCGCAGCATTGCCGTGGAAGCGAGCCGATTAACTCCGGAACCAAGCCGCCTTTCCTTCAGTGCAGGAGCAGCCATGTTTCCCCGGGACGGTACGGACGCCGAAACCCTGCTTTCCGAAGCGGACCATCGCATGTACCGCTCGAAACGAATGCAAAAAGATCGTGCGGAAGATCATCTGGCAACACTCCACCGCGCAACTCTGGCCACCCCGGCGATTCAATGACCAAGCTGATTCTGCAACACTTCCTGCTCTCTTTGGGATTTCTTCTGCTGGCAGGATTTTTCGGTACACTACTGGTCCGGCAAGGCCCTGGCTTTGGGCTGGATGAGGAAAGTGTGGATATACGCCGTTCCAATGAAACGCGCAAAGCCATCCAACGAGAACGAGAAGCGGAGAACCGGATTCTTCCGTTTTATGGAAGGTATCTCTGGCATGCAGTTCACGGCGATTGGGGAACGTCCACTTCCTTTCACATGCCGGTGGGCAGCCTGATTCAAGCCCGTGCCGGAGTGACATTCCGATTGATTACCTTAGGGCTGGCAATCGGTTGGTTCATCGGCTTAAGCTTGGCCTTCCTTTCTTTGCACCATTTCCCTGCTTTTTCCGTATGGACGGAATCCGTGAGCGGGGTCTTCTTCAGCCTGCCTGCCGCCGTGCTGGCGCTGATTATGTTTTTGGCAGGGGGACCTGTACCCCTGGTAATCGGGTTCACCAGCTTTCCTCAGATTTACCGCCACGCGCGGGATCTGTTTGCCCGTGCATTCGCGACGCCGCAGGTAACAGCAGCGCAAACCAGGGGAATTGCCGCACATTGGATTTTTCTCCGTTACGTGGCTCGTCCTGCTTGGGCGCCTTTGGTTGCTTTGGCCGGTGTAGGGGTAACCACTGCTTTTGGGGCAGCGATTCCGGTGGAAGTGGTATGTGATCTTCCAGGGCTTGGGCAGCTTGCCTGGAAAGCGGCTTTAGGACGTGATCTGCCCTTGTTGGTGAGCTTGACGCTGATCGTAGCCGCCATTACGCTGTTTGCCAACACACTCGCGGAAATTGCTTTGAGTGCTTCACGCCGGTGAAAACAATTCGGCTTTGCGCCCGCGCACTCTTGATCATATTTTTTGCCCTGGCTTGCTGCTCTTTCTGGATGGCGCCTCAGCCCTTTGCGAAACAGTTTCGCGATCATCCAAACGCCGCGCCAAGTACTCAGTTTCCACTCGGCACGGATGACTTGGGCCGGGATCGCCTGAGCCGCCTATGGTACGGCACTTCTCTTTCCTTGCTGCTGGCGCCTGCTGCTGCCGCTCTTGCTTTAATCGTTGCCTTAGCAGTAGGGGGAAGTGCGGGTTTGCTGGGAGGCTGGTGGGACCGGATTGCAATGAAACTGACGGATCTGTTTTTGTCGCTTCCCTGGTTATTTCTGTTTTTAACCGTGCGAGCGTTGCTGCCTTTGAATGAACCGCCTTTGATCTCCATTCTGATCACTTTCGGATTGATGGGTGTTCTGGGGTGGGCCGCTGCCGCGCGAGTGATTCGTGCTTCCGTGCTGGATCTGCGCTATGCCGGATACGCTTTGTTTGCCAGTGCCTGCGGAATCAGCCCATGGCGAACCTGGCGCGTTCACTTATTGCCGCATCTTCGGGTTTTATTGTTTGCACAGTTTTGGGTATTAATGCCGATGTTTATCTTAGGGGAAGCCAGCTTGGGTTTACTTGGGCTGGGCGTCTCTGAGCCGTTACCTTCTTGGGGCAATATGCTGCGCGAACTGGAAAGTGTTTCTTCCTGGCATCAACCGTGGGTCTTCGCACCTGTAGCAGTGCTGGCCATTGTGATGGTCTGCTTTCAACTCGCTCATCCACGGGAGGGCTGGGCATGAAACGTTTTCTTCCTTTTTTACTCTGTTCGGCATTGTGGGCACAGGGGCAACTGGGATTCAATATCCGTCACGATCCTAAATCGCTCCATCCGCTGTTGGCTGCAGAAGATGCTGCCGAAGCAGTCCGCTACTTGACCAGCGGGGTGCTGCTGCGCCTGAATCGCGTGACACAAAAAGTAGAGCCGGAGCTCGCCGACTCTTGGAAAGTTTCACCCGACCATCGCTCCATCACCTTTCACCTGCGCCAAGGAGTGGTGTTTTCCGACGGCACCCCGTTCACCGGGCAAGATGTCGTTTTCACCATGAAGCAAGCGACTGATCCGGCGTTGCATTCCGTGGTGGGAGAAGCTTTTGTCGGGGGCGGTGCAATGCAAGGCTCCAATCCATCTCGGGATACGGTCACCCTCACCTTTGCGCAACCGTTAGCGCCTTTGGAACAACTGTTTGACCAGCTTCCTTTGCTTTCCGCTTCCTCGCCATTGAAAGAGAAAGCCGTGCTAGGGCCGTTTGTGATGGCCTCCTACCAGCCCGGCGTGGATATGACGCTGAAGCGCAATCCCCATTACTGGAAGAAAGATGCTGCCGGAAAGCCGCTTCCTTACCTGGACAGTATTCACCTCTTCATTCAAGGAAATCGAGAAATTGAATTTACCCGTTTCCGCCGGGGCGAAATTCACCTGATTAACCAAATGGAGCCGGAACTGTATGGGCGATTGAAACAGGAAAAACCAACAGAGGCGCATGACCTTGGCCCTTCCACGGACGTAGACTTTCTTTGGTTCAACCTGGTTCCTGCTGCTCCATTGCCGGACTGGAAGAAGACTTGGTTTCAATCCATCAATTTCCGTAAGGCAATCTCAGCAGCCATCAATCGCGAAGACTTATGCCGCGTGGTTTACCATGGCTTGGCCCGGCCTGCGCTTGGCTTGTTTTCTCCCGGGAATCAGTTCTGGTTTGATCAGAAATTAAAACAACAGCGCTTTGATCCTGATGCTGCTTTGAAGATGTTGGCCCCAGAAGGATTCTCCCGAAAAAATGGGGTGTTGACTGACCGGCAAGGTCATCCGGTGGAGTTCTCCTTGGTAACAAACACAGGAAACAAGTCGCGTGAGCGCATGGCTGCATTGATCCAGCAGGATCTCCAAACCATTGGCGTCAAGCTCAACGTAGTGACATTGGATTTTCCCTCTTTGCTGGAGCGCATCACAAAGAACTTCAACTACGAAGCGTGTTTATCTGGGTATACCAACCTGGACCTAGACCCGAACGGAATCATGAATGTGCTGTTAAGCTCGTCCGATCAGCATGGCTGGCACCCTAGCCAGAAAACACCCGCAACTCCTTGGGAAGCAGAGATCGATCGTTTGATGCACGCGCAAGCTTCAGCGAGCGACCTCAAAAAGCGGAAATTGCTCTTTGATCAAGTACAGGAACTCATGGAGCAGCAATCTCCTTATCTGTTTTTGGTGAACCGGGATGCTTTAACAGCTATCTCTCCGGCTGTGCATGGCGCGCGTCCGGCAGCACTGCCGCCTCAAACATTCTGGAATGTCGAATACCTGTCGCTGAAATGACCGAGCCGCTTTTCTCAGCGTCCCTTACTGCTGCCTACCATGGGCAGCCGCCTGTTCTGCGAGAAGTGAAGCTATCCATGGAACAGGGCGAAACGTTAGGGCTGGTAGGCCAAAGTGGATCAGGCAAGAGTACGCTGGCCATGGCAATTCTGCGCCTCCTGCGAAACGGGCATGTCCAGGGATCGATTCAACTGAAAGGCCGGGAATTAACTACGCTTTCCGAACGGGACATGCGAGCCATTCGGGGTCAGGCAATTGGATTTGTTCCGCAAAGCCCGGCTTCGGCGCTGAATCCGGCGCTTCGGGTCAAAACGCATCTGGAGGAAGCATGGCGAGCGCACGCCGAAGGTTCGCCTCCCTTTGAAGAAGTCCTGGGAAATGTAAGCCTGCCTGCTGACCGCGATTTTTTGCAGCGCTACCCCAGACAGATCAGCGTCGGGCAAGGGCAGCGGCTGTTGATTGCTCTTGGCATTCTCCATCGTCCTTCCTTGCTGATTGCGGATGAACCAACGAGTTCGTTGGATGTGATTACACAAGCGGAGATTTTGCGTTTATTCAGCCGCCTTACACGCGAGTTCAGTGTGGGACTTCTGTTCATTTCGCATGACCTGCTTTCGGTAGCGTCCTTATGCCAGCGCGTAGCTATCTTGCACGAAGGCGAGATGGTGGAAACAGGTTCAACGGAACAGATTTTTCGCCATCCGCAGCATCCCTACACCAAAAAATTAGTGGAAGCCATTCCGCGTAATCCTTATTAAAACAAGTGCTGTTGACGGGCTAGTTGAATCACACTCTGCACGGCATCTATCGCCAGCACCGCCGCATGTTTGGATTCCGGCGCTAACCCATCCAAGGCTGCTTCCAGCGCGGCGGTGTTCAATCGCTCCGCTTCCTCCAACGGCTTTCCCACCATCAGTTCCGTTAAGGCTGAGCCAGCCGCAATGGATGCCACACAACCGCGTGTCTGGTACCGAACTTCCGCTACCCGGTTTTGTTCCCATCTCACGGAAAGGCGCAACATATCCCCGCAGGCCGGATTGCTGACTTCGACCTGAATAGCAGGCGGAGGCAGCACGCCGACATTACGAGGATTCTGAAAATGGTTGATCAGCCGGGTGCTATACATGGGGAATCACATCATAGGGCCGCATCATATCGTTATCTTCATGCTCCAGAATGTGGCAGTGCCACACGTAGCGGCCTGTATACCCTTCAAAACGCACAATGATGCGCGTCACCATTTCCGGAAAAGCACGCACGGTATCTTTCCAGCCTCCTTCATTGGGATCTGGCGGGAGTGCCGGTCCATCATATACAAACTCCCCATTTAACTGATATCGATATACATTGAATGGCCGTCGATCCAGAATCTGAAACCGCACCAGATGAAGATGAATCGGGTGCACATCTTCCGTCAGGTTGACCAAATTCCAAATCTCTACCGTGTCAAGCATCGGCCTTTCGGTTACCGGGTCATGCCAATGCTTTCCATTCAGCAGCATTCTTTGCATTTCCCCTAAGTCATTCGTCACTTCTTCCATGGTCAACAGGCGCGTCCTTACCGCTTTGCTTTCGGGGATGCGCGGCACTGGCCTTAATGAGCGGGGTAGCGAATTGATTATGTCCTTTTGGCGGCTCGGAATCACTCGAAACTGCATCAGAGGCAGCACATCGTTTTTCATGACTACCCGCTTCCCTGCTCCGTTCTCCGCGAAGTCAATCACAATATCGGCACGTTCCCCAGGAGCCAGCGTAAGCAGTTTCAACGATACGGGTGCGGGCAACAAACCTTGATCTGTTCCGATTTGTTGGAACTCCTGATCCCCTTCCAATGACAGATTAAAGAAGCGTGCATTGGAGGTGTTCACGACCCGGAAACGATACTTTCTGTTTTCTACCTCCAGAAAAGGCAACAACTTGCCATTCACTAAAAAGGCATCACCCAAAAACTCCGGCACCCATGGAGCAGCCGGATCAAGAGATACCGGGTAAGTGAGTTGTGCTTCATGGTCAAACATGCGATCACAAATAACTAAAGGGACTTCATATGGGCCGCTTGGGAGGTGAAGAGAATCCTCCACCTCATCACGAATCAGATAAAGGCCCATTAACCCGGCTACCATGTTGAGCCGGTTAATGCCCATAGTGTGATCGTGGTACCACAGCATGGTGGCATCCTGATCATTCGGGTAAAAGTATGTATTGGATCTTCCTGGCGTGTACCACGTCTCAGGATGGCCATCGCTTTCGGGCGGCACCTTCGCCCCATGCACATGGACAACGGTCCGAACTTCCGGCAAAGATGCTTCTGCGCCATGAAGCGTATGGTCAATGGGAAGAAAGTGTTTGCGCGGCAACTGATTCGCCCACTCGACCCAAATGCCTTGCCCTTTACGGACTTCAATGGTGGGCCCAGGAAACGTGTTTCCAAAACTCCAGAATCGCGTGGGAGGCAGGTCTCGATGCACTTTTGCCCGAACCTCCTTCATCGCCAGACGATAGTAAGGCACCTGCTGTTTTTTATCGGGTGTGGCGCGCAGACCACTTTTGAGGAGAACTTGCGGAATGAAAAGCGGATCTACAAAAGGTTCCAGTGAGCGAACCGCAAGGGTCGGCTTGGCAACAGCAGGCATGGCAGCGTGGGCCATATGCGCTTGCCCTTGCGCACGGAGAGCCGGCGCAAGGGCAAGCAAACTACTTTTGAATAATTGGCGTCTACTTACGGACAAATAAGACTCTCTACACAATTACTGGATAGGTAAGCCGGTGTTCATATCCAGCAACAGCCTTGTTGCTTTGGGGGAGGTGAAATCAAACATACCGTTCAAACTTCCCGCTATTCCATCAAAGGAGCCCTGGCCAATACGCGTGCTGTTCAGCCAATTATCTTCAATGAAGCGAGTGATGGAGCTTTGATCCGTTAATGTGTGATCTACATAATTCACCCGTGCATAGGGGGAAATGACCATCAGCGGCAGACGCGGTCCATAGCCACAACGGCCTTGGGCATGAAGCGTTGCAGGATTTGAACCAGCCAGCGCGGTAGCTCCGGTAACGGAACCCGTTCCGCATACTCCGGTTCCATTCAGAAAATCCTGGCTTGTGCTGGAACCGTTCACGGTCGGGCTGACTTGATGATCATACCAGCCGTCCGAATCGTCATAAGCAATGATCACAGCAGTGCTTGCCCATTCCGGCCGGGTCTGGAGAAAGTTGATAATTTGCACTACGAAAGCCTGCTCATCCACTGGATCGGAGTTGCTGGCATGTCCATTCTGGAAAGCCGGGGGTTTCAGGAAGCTGACGGCGGGCATGTTCCCAATCTGCACGGCGGTGTAAAAATCCTTGATGTCGTATTGGTGATTGGCAGCGTCCCCTTGGTGACCAACCATCATCGGAGAGGTGGGCCGCAGATGCTGAAGGTTCGCCGTAGAAGTGTAGTACTGAAACGGCGCATGATGAGGAACATAATCCTTGGAAGCAGGAACAATGCTGGACGACGTGGTTCGGTTACAGCCGGTCGTGCCGTTCGGGTTGGTAGCGGTCAAGTCGAACCCGCCCTGAAACCATCCCCACGTCACACCGGCATTGTTTAGGAGGTCTCCTACATTTTTGCCTGCCATAGTCACCGTAGTGCCTGTGGTGGTAGAGCAAACATCGCCGAGCGGATCAGGATCGCCAATCACGCTATAACTGCCGTTTCCGTCAGCCACAAGGCCAGAGACCCCATTCTGGTTGGCGGAAACGCCATTGGTCTGCCCGGACACAAGGTTCAGAGCACCCACGGTGGAAGGACCATAGTTTGTGCCGAAAGAATTGTCACTCATGGCAAAGTGCTGAGCGTAATTCCAAAAGGCGGTTACGGTATTGCCGTCGTAGTAGCCCATGGTGAGTCCCTTGGTAAGCGCCTGCGCAGGCGTGTTGGGCGGCGGGCCAGCTTTTCCTACTGCTGTTGGGAACTTATCCATTTTCCCGCTGTTATAAGCAATCTGCTCGGTGTTATAGGAGTGGCTTTGATCAGCAGTTCTTGCTTCCGAGCGGTTCAGCCGGAACGGGTTCACAGCCGCCATGCCATTATCCGTGGTGTTCAGGTAATTGGGATTTGCCGTCAGCAATTCGGTTGTTAGGCCATTGATCGCCGGAGTGCCGGGCGCAGCAGTAAATACCGACTCGCCTGACAGATTCAGAGCATTCGGATATGTGCCGAAATAATGATCGAACGAGATGTTTTCGTTGAAGATCACGACCAGATGCTTGATCGGCGTGGCAGGGTTTCCCACGGTTGTCTGTGCTTGGGCCGAGCCAACAAAGTTGGTGCTGAGCAGCGCCGGAATCAAACACACAGATAAAAAGGAACGCATAAGATTTTCGTTTTTTTCAACAGTCATATTCATTTCAGGCAAATATCTTTTTTCGAAGAGTGACTAAGGCAATCCCCAACGCCGTAATGACCCACGTTCCTGGTTCCGGCGCCTGTGCAATCTGCAATGTATAAGCGGATGGGCTGGATGGCTGAACTCCGTTGACAAAGAAAGGCGAAGCACTCGCAGAGCAGCCGGTGGTTGCAATTCCGCCAAAGCCGCCATCAGGTCGTGTCAGTACGTTGAAACCGGAACAACTGGAAGTGTCCGGGTAGTTAGGAATGGAAAAATCCGCGCTGGTGACAGCCACGTAATACAGGCCAGGGTTGGGCAAGGTGAACAATCCCACGAAAGAGTCGTTTGTGCTAACAGAACCAGGCTTCAGAGGAGTGGATGAATCGTCATACGCCAGAAGCTGGCCTGCGCTATTGAACAGGCTCACAATGGTGGCAAACGTATAAGGAACATCCGTGATGGATAGTTGAAGCGATCCGGATGCAACGAAGGAATAGAAATCTACATCCGAATTGCCTCCGTTTCCTCGCACTGTTGCAGTAAGGGATGCTCCTCCGAAGACACCTAACGGCGCAGGCGCGGTAAATGCGGAAGCAGCAATGGCTTGAGCTGTTGCGAATTGATTATTGCTGCCCGTGTTGTTTGTTTCCGATTCTGTGATGACTGCCCCGACAACGGGGGAGCACAGCACGGCGCTTAGGCATAGCAAGCGTGCCAGATGCATAGTGAACGTTTTCTCCTGATTTGCGCTTTCCGCACGATCTTTCCGGCAAAAGGCAAATATAAATTGATTGACTTTGGTGTACGGGTTTCAGCCTAACAATGCTGTGTGACAGCTTTATGAAATTCCAAACATAAATTTGTTTTCCCGAAGAGGAAGTCGATTCGCCTAGATGCGCGATGATCAGGCATGCTCACCGTGGTGGCTGCAGTGATTTCCCAAGAAGACAAGATCCTGATTTGCCAAAGAAAATCAGACGGCGCTCACCCCTTGAAATGGGAGTTTCCCGGCGGCAAAGTGGAGGGGGAAGAAGAGCCGATGGATGCCCTTCGGCGGGAATTATGGGAAGAGCTTCGCATCCATGCGGTAATTGGACCGGAAATCTGCCGTTACCCTTACGCTTACCCTGGCAAAACTCCGATTCTATTAATTTTTTATCAGGTGTTGGAGTTTGTAGGAGTTCCGGAAAATTGTGTGTTTCAGCAAATCCGCTGGAGCCAGCGTTCCGCATTACCGGAATTTGATTTTCTGGAAGGGGATCGCGATTTTGTAGAAAAGCTGAGTCTTAGTTCTGATTGTTTAACTTCTTCGTGAAATCCATATCCACCAAATCCAATGACGCCTGGTTATGGGTATTCTGCGGCGTTACGTAATGCAAGGTTTTGTCTTCAATCCAGTAAGCCAATGCTGAATAAACAGAATGGTCTTTGAAAGCTACAAGGAAGTAATGAGGAGCGGATTGCACATCGCTCTCCTGAGTCCCCATAGGTACTGGTCCTGGAGTGGAAGGCTGGGAAATGTGCATTCCGGCCTGTGGTCCTTGCTCTTCCTGTCCTTGTTGCGGTCCGAAATTCTGATTGATGATTACCGTGGGAGCCTGCTGGGCAGGATTCACTACGGTGACGTTTACAGGCTGCTGCTGAGGGCCTTCCATTCCATAGCCGTAAGAAGGGTCACCGTAAAAACCAGTGGTGTAACCGCCAACGTATACGGGAACCGCCACTGTGCCCCGGCTTCTTCGGTTCATCGGGGTAATAAAGGTATTCCGGGTAGCGCCTACGCCCACGCCAGTACGTGCACCAAAATTTGAGTTTGGCCCGCCGCCAGTGCCGGGAAAGACCACCGACCCTGGACGGGAAAGGCCGCCACCTGCCACAGGAGCACTCCCCGTTCCCGGAAATACTGCATTGCCAAAGCCGCTTGGGTTGGTGAAGACCACGCCGCCCGGAGCACGATAACGCTGAGCCGCAGCGGGAAGCACAAAAAGAAAAGCAGCGGCGAGGATGTATTTCACGGAAGCGACCTCTTATGCAACAGTTTATCACTGCCACTTATTCCCGCTTACGGAGTGATGTCCCCTGGCATCACCCTGTTCCCGAGAAGAGAAAAATGATGGCGGCGACGCTTGCCGTCTTCGTCCTCCAGTAACACGGAAAAAGCTCCTTGCTGGGCTTCCACCGGGAAATAGCCAACAATGCGTCTCTGAATATAAGCCGTTTCGTACCGATGACGTTTTACGTTCCACACGAAAACCCGGTAGTTATCAAAATCGTAGGGATGCACGCCAGCAGTGATCGTTGTCCAGAGCCAGATATCCTTTTTCTGGTCTTCATCTTGGACCTTGCCTAGCGAAAAGTAGGAAGTGATGCGCCGCCCTTCGGCATACTGCGCTACTTCATCCGGAATCGCCATATAGATACGGCGCGTTAACACCCAGCCGCTTTGCCCGGAAGCGGTGCGAACCAGAGTCCAATCATCCGGCGCTACTTGAGGCGCGGTTGGCTCTTCTTTTTCCTGCTCCGGCGGTTCCGGGTCCGGGGGCAATTCACGTTCTTTAGAAAGCTCCATCCAGTTGTCCGGGGGTTTGGGAGCGGAAGGCAGTGTTAAGACGCCAACGTATTTTCCTTTTTTCTTGTTGGGCCTTGGCTTCGGGGGAGGCAAAGGATTCAGCACATTAGACTTACGAGCAGGAGCATCGCGGGACACTAACTGATGCCCGATGACATCCACACGTTCGCCAGTCTGGATTTGAAGGTAGCTGGGGGACTGCCTTTGCGGCTCTGTATGAACGTTCAGCACATCATTCGTGGTGGCTTTGCCTTGCGAAAGATAGCTTTTTGCGTCCGCAGAGAGTTTTTTAATGGCTTCCATGGCAGCGTTGTCCAGCAGTAGCCGTTCATCCGTCCAGCCTTCCGCGTTCTTCTCCGTTCGCACTTTCACGAAATGCCTGCGCTTCTGCACAATGTCAATGCTTTGCGGAAAGTGCAGCACGGCGACCACAGGGGAGCTAGGGAGAATCTCTTTCCGGATGGACAGGTTCAGTGGGCCTACAAAAGCATGACCGATCACAGGCGCGCGCGGCGCGGAAGTTTGGCAGCCCAATGTTGCCAAAGCAAGGGAAGTCAGCAGTCCGGTAGAAATTCGATACATGCGGCAAGTTTGTTCTCAGTTTACTTCCGCCTGTATTCTCGGAAGGAATGATTTCTCTTCACGAGATCGAGCAAGCCTCCGAACGGATTCGCGATTCCATCTACCTTTCTCCCTGCGCGTACTCGGAAACGTTCTCTGTTCTCACGGGAAACAGCATCTACCTGAAGCTCGAAAATCTCCAAATGACCGGTTCCTTCAAGGAACGGGGGGCGCTGAACCGGATTTTGGCCCTGACGCCGGAGGAGGGGAAACGGGGAGTGATTGCCGCTTCCGCGGGAAACCATGCCCAAGCCGTTTCTTACCACGCCACGCGTCGGGGCATTCGTGCCGTGATTGTGATGCCGATTGCCACTCCGATTGTGAAGGTCACCGCGACCCGCCACTATGGCGGGGAGGTCATTCTTCACGGCGACAACTACGACGAAGCGTTTCAGGAAGCGGTGCGCCTTCGGGACCAGCATGGTTTTACACTGCTCCATGCCTTTGATGATGATGCCATTATTGCCGGGCAGGGCTCTATCGGACTGGAATTGCTACAACAATGCCCGGCCATGGAAGCAGTGGTGATTCCCATTGGGGGTGGCGGCCTGATTGGCGGCGCAGCTTGCGCGATCAAGGAGAAGCGCCCGGAAGTGCGCGTTGTGGGTGTGGAAACAGCAGGCATTCCTTCCATGCGTGTGGCGCTCGCACAAGGCAAGCCGGTAACGCTGCCGCCCGCTGCTACCATTGCGGACGGCATTGCCGTGCGGCGGGCAGGAGAACGCACCATGCCTTTAGTGGCGCGGTACGTGGATGAAATTGTCACCGTGGAAGAAGAAGAGATCGCCAACGCTATTCTGGTGCTGCTGGAGCGGGAAAAAACCTTGGCGGAAGGCGCAGGCGCTGCTGCCATGGCAGCGCTTCTCCAACGAAAAACCTCTTTGAAAAATAAACACACGGCAGTGCTGGTGTGCGGAGGCAACATTGATGTCACGCTGCTTTCCCGCATTATTGAGCGCGGCTTGGTAAAAGACGGCCGCATGATGCGACTTCGCTTCCATCTGCCGGACCACCCAGGAGCTTTGCACCGCTTAACAGAGGTGATTGCTCTCCATCGCGCCAACATCGTGCAGATGACGCATGACCGGGCTTACTTTGGCGTTCACCTGGGGGACACATTGCTCGATATCACCTTGGAAACACGCGGACTGGAACATGTGGCGGAGTTGATTGCCGGAGTGAGAGCAGCAGGTTACACCGAAGAGCGCGTTTTATAAGTTAAGGGAAATTAGTGAGACTCGGGAGCAATTTCTTTTTTCAACAGGGCGAGAACTTCCGCTTCTGTCTGCCCCTCTAGTTTCCGCAAGCCGGGCTGAACACGGTCTGACAGCTTTATCTTTCCATTTACCAGATGGAACGAGCCTGCCCAGACTCCCACGATAGAGAATCGTCGACCATCATAGGCATCGTTTTCCACTCCGGTTCTTGGCTGCAAAAAAAGCAGGTATCTGTTCCCGGGCTCCAGCGCATTGAGATGCATAATACCCTCTGTGGTGTTTCGATCGCCATTCGTTACCGTTCCGCCCATTTCCTAATTCCGATTTGCGATTGTATTGCAATGCTGCCTTTCCACACCACAGCCACGCGCAGCAAACGATCTGTGACTATGCCTGATGTCGAATTATCTTTTATAGAGAACCTGCCTGGCAGTTCGCCCTCGCATGTTCCTGTGAGGATAACAGGAGATAACTTCACCAATTCAGCCAGTGAATCAGGAATGTTTGAGGGATCAACTAGAGTTACGGAATTCTGGTTAAGGGTTGGATGCCAGCTTTCACCCGGTTCTCGGCAACTGCCAATCCGCATAGGAATGGAAATATAATTCCAACTCCAATCGAGCATTTGTTTGTTGCGTCTCATTTATGTTCCAACAATTCTGATAACAGTGCCGAATTTATTTCGACACTATTAAGTTTTACCGGCCATTGACTGACTCGGAAAATGGAGTGCCCGATGATCGAAGAGTTTGAATATCCCGCATTGGTGGTTGGCCGAAGAGACGGCTATATTCGCGATTGAATTGGCTGGCGCTTTCGTATCCGACCTCAAAGGCCGCGCTGGCGGCATCCAGACCATCCATCAGCATGCGTCCTCGCGCGGCCTGCAAGCGAAGCTGTTTCTGATACTGAAGAGGACTCATGGCGGTCAGCGCCCGGAAATGGTGGTGCAGAGTGGACACGCCCATGCCCGCGATTTGCGCGAGATCTTCCACACGTAGCGGCTTCGCGTAGTTCGCCCTGATCCACGCGATCGCCTTTGCGGTGCGGTGGCTCTGATCTCCTAGCGTGGCAATCGCTCGTAGGCGTGCCCCTTCCGGCTGCCGAAGAATGCGGTAAATGATCTCGCGTTGAATCAGGCCGCTGAGAAAGGGAATGTCCTGCGGTGTGTTCAGCAGTTCAACGAGCCGGCAACAGGCACTGAGAAATTCCACGGTGGCTTCTCCGGTCGCCATGGCAGGAGTGTCAGAGGCGCGCCTCAGCCATCTGAATCTCCTCACGGCTGAGAAGTTCCCGGATCACAGGCATTTCGAGTTTGAGCGACATCGCGAGGCAGGGCGCCTCTTCACTGGCCTCGATGACCTGGCTCACAATCGGCAAATCGACCGAGGTCAGCAGGTATCGCGACTCACCATAGATGAAAGTGGTTCGGCCGAGGTCTACCCGCTTTCGCCCTTGGGCGATCACCGTCACGCCCGGCTCGTAGGTCACTGAACACGGAGCGGTCGGAGCGGTCCGCCGGTGGAGCGTCAGGCCGGGAATGTCCGTTGCCCGATTCTCTGCCGAGCCAACATAGCAAGGCAATCCTTCGAGCCAGCTCAGCCCTTAATCCGGCGGGCTTGCTCTCGCAGGTTGAGCAACGTCTTTCTGCGAGCTTTATCATGCTGACAGTTTGCTCTCTTCTCTTCTCAGGATAGCTGTGCCACTCTGCGCATGGGATCAACAGTGCAAGAGGAATAGGCAATAAATCGGAAGGATCAGGATACCGCTTCCGCAGCCCGAACTCTAACCTGGAGAGCAGAGAATAGAAACGGTTCCAAAGGAGAAATTATGCAGAAGCGCAAACTGGGAAAGAGCAACCTGGAAGTTTCGGCCCTCGGGCTGGGCTGCATGGGAATGAGCTTTGGTTACGGTCCGGCCAAAGACAAGCAGGAGATGATCTCCGCTGATCCGGGCAGCCGTGGAGCGCGGCGTCACATTCTTCGATACCGCCGAAGTGTATGGCCCGTTCACTAACGAAGAGCTTGTGGGCGAAGCTCTTGCTCCGTTCCGCGAGCAGGTGGTGATCGCCACCAAGTTCGGGTTCAAGCTTGATCCGAACACCGGCAAGCAGGCCGGGCTTGAACAGCCGGCCAGAGCACATCAAGCAGGTCGCTGAGGATTCGCTGAAGCGGCTCAAGATCGACGTCATCGATCTTCTCTATCAGCACCGCGTTGACCCCGACGTGCCGATTGAAGATGTGGCGGGAGCTGTGAAGGATCTGATTCAGGAAGGCAAGGTCAAGCACTTCGGACTTTCCGAGGCGGGCGTGCAAACGATTCGCCGCGCACACGCTGTGCAGCCGGTCACCGCCCTGCAGAGCGAATACTCGCTTGTGGACGAGAACCCCTGAGAAGGAAGTGATACC
Organism: Bryobacterales bacterium; assembly: GCA_963791675.1. GTDB lineage: Bacteria > Acidobacteriota > Terriglobia > Bryobacterales > Bryobacteraceae > JALYXI01. The sequence goes on along the minus strand of CAWBTD010000012.1, from coordinate 213,094 downwards.
GACGCTTGAGGAACTCGGAATCGGCTTTGTTCCGTATCAGCCCTCTGGGTAAAGGCTTCCTCACGGGCAAGATTGACGAAAACACGAAGTTCGACAGCTCCGATTTCCGCAACATTCTTCCCCGCTTCACGCCGGAGGCTCTGAAAGCGAATCAGGCCCTGGTCGATCTGCTCGGCGAGCATCGCGGAGCGGAAGAAGGCGACACCTGCTCAGATCGCGCTGGCGTGGCTGCTTGCGCAAAAGCCGTGGATCGTTCCGATTCCGGGCACCACGAAGCTGCATCGTCTGGAGGAAAACTCGGGGCGGTCTCAGTCGAACTCACGCCGGACGATCTTCGTGAAATCGAGAGGCCGCCTCGAAGATCACGTGCAAGGCGCGCGGTATCCAGAACATCTGGAGCAAATGACCGGTCGCTGAGCGGCCGCTCAGCTAAGGAGTTCGTAGAATGGATATTAAACGAAGTGGCTCACAGCCTTCCGGTAAAGGACCGGCGGAATATTTCACCGGCACCGTACGTATTGATCCGCTGTTTAAGCGCCTGCCCCAGCGCGCGGTTCTGGGCGCCAGTGTCACCTTCGAGCCCGGCGCACGAACTGCGTGGCACACCCACCCGCTGGGTCAGACCCTGATCGTGACCTCCGGGTGCGGCAGGGCACAGCGCTGGGGCGGGCCGATCGAGGAAATTCGCCCTGGCGATGTCATCTGGATTCCGCCAGCCGAGAAGCACTGGCATGGCGCGGCGCCCACCACGGCTATGACCCATATCGCCATTCAGGAGCAGCTTGACGGCAAAGCTGTCGACTGGATGGAACACGTCACCGATGAGCAATACAAGACGAAAACAAAACAGAATAGAGCTGATCCATGTACAAGCTAAAAGCCTATTCCGCCACAGCGCGACATCGCCGCTTGCCTCCACCACGATTCGCGCGGCGCGATCCAACCGAACACGACGTCAGATCGAGATCCTGTTCTGCGGCATCTGCCACTCCGATCTCCACCAGGTCCGCAATGAGTGGAGCGACGTCATGCCCACCGTCTACCCGTGCGTTCCCGGCCATGAGATTGTCGGCCGCGTCACCAACGTCGGCTCCGCCGTCACCAAATTCAAGCCGGGCGACCTTGCCGCGGTCGGCTGCATGGTCGATTCCGATCGCACCTGCCCCGAGTGCCAGGCCGGCCTTGAACAGTTCTGCCCCAACCTGACCCTCACCTACAACTTCCCCGATAAGCACCTCGGCGGCGTCACCTATGGCGGCTATTCCGACAGCATCGTGGTCGATGAGCGCTTTGTGCTGCATGTTCCCGCGAATCTCGATCTTGCCGGAACCGCGCCGCTGCTCTGCGCCGGCATCACCACCTACTCGCCCATGCGCCACTGGGGCGTCACCAAAGGCAAGAAAGTTGGCGTGGTGGGTCTTGGCGGACTGGGCCACATGGGCGTGAAATTTGCGCATGCGCTGGGGCGCACGTGGTTGTCTTCACCACCTCGCCGAACAAGAAGGAAGACGCGCTGCGCCTGGGCGCGGACGAAGTGGTCATCTCCCGCAATGCCGACGAAATGCAGAAACACGCCGGCAGCTTCGATTTCATTCTCGACGCGGTCTCCGCCGATCACGACATCAACGCCTACATTCAACTGCTCCGCCGCGACGGCAACATCACCCTGGTCGGCGCGCCGGAAAAGCCTCTTGCCGGTCGCCGCCTTCGGCCTGCTCTTCGGACGCCGCAGCCTCTCCGGTTCGCCCATCGGCGGCATTCGCCGAGACCCAGGAGATGCTCGATTTCTGCGGCGAGCACAACATCACCTCCGATGTCGAAGTCATTCCGATTCAGAAGGTCAACGAAGCTTACGAGAGACTGCTTAAGGTCGGACGTGAAATATCGCTTCTCCATCGATATGGCTTCACTGAAATCTGAGTGAGTCACCCTTTTATTTGGAGGAGAGGACGATAGTATTGCCTTCCGAATCTCTCATAATGACGGAGGTTCCCCAGGCTTGCTTTGCTGGAGTTGCGGTAAACTCCACGCCTTTTGCTAACAAATCTTGGTAGGTCTTTTCCACGTTGTCGACTTCCCAGGATGTGTTCACAAAAGTGCCAATGCGGTCCTCATGGCCGTTGGGCGTGAATAAGGTAATGCCCGTCTCCGCGCCTGGAATTGAGAGCTCAATCCATCGCTGGGTAGGGCCAAAAGCCTGATCCGTCAAAATCCTGAAACCGAGCTTTTGGGTATAGAACTCAAGGGCTCGGTCTTGGTCAGCAACAGGAATTCCAATAAATTTAATGCGCTTGATCATGATGCTAGGATTACATTTCACATGCGCAAGCTCAATTGTGAGAGCGCGAATCTCTGCACTCGCTGCTATAGTGACGATTACTATAGCGGATGGAGATTGATCCTTACCTTACAGACACACTGATGCGGGATTTGGTGGCCCATAGCCGCTCCCCTTCTGCGTTTCTGGTTTATCTTCAGCTTTACTGCCTTACGCGCGGTGCGGGTCGGGCCTCTATCCCAATAAGCCATAGTGTGCTTGCCGAACTGACTGGTATTTCGAAGCGTTCTGTGCAGACTGCGGTGAATCACTTGATTGGTAGGCGGCTGCTCAGAAGCTATAAGGCAAAACCAACCTCGTTGCCGGTCTATACGGTACTAACACCATGGACCCGCCGTGAGAAACAATACTGAGCAGGACTCTGTACACTCTACAAAGATGAAGACCCTTATCCGGAAACGGTTCACGAGAGAGACAATCCATGCCTTCTAATCCTGTGCTTTCGAAGGCGCGGCTTTGGTCTAGCCGCATCATGAGCGGATTGCCAGCAATCTTCTTGCTTGTGGATGGAGGCAGCAAGCTATTCAAGCCGTCCCAAGTGGTGGAAGCCACCACTCAATTGGGTTACCCAGAATCCGTGATCATTGGCCTTGGCCTAACACTGCTTGCCTGTACGGTTCTTTATTTACTCCCCAGAACCGCCATTCTTGGAGCAATTCTGCTGACTGGATACCTGGGCGGCGCAGTAGCTACGCACGTCCGCGTTGGTGGGCCACTTTTTAACATCATATTTCCTGTACTTTTTGGCGTTCTCCTCTGGGGTGGCCTGTGGCTGAGAGATCATCGCCTTCAAGAGTTGATTCCTGTGCGGACCGTACAATTGCCATCCGTCACAAATAGCTGATTACCGGTACCGGCAGTTCCTTATGGCAACACTATTCCGTTAAAACCAGTGCAATGCCTTGAGCCAGTCGCCACAATCCTGGAAAAGGGCTCCCGCTCTGGAGAATTCTAGACTAACCTCCCACTACTCACTAGATTGCGCATCCTGAGCATATGTGAATCACGCAGCGCAAGAAGCCTCTATCACGAGCAAGGCAACAAATTGATTAATGTAACTCCGCAGCCCCGCCGATCAGGGATCATGATGCGGTTTCCTTTTTCCTGGCCCCACCGGCTGAAAGCGATTCCGTTTTTTCTGGCAACCTGTTGGATCGCTATAGGAGCGACCGGATACTGGTATGCCGGAAATTACCAAAACAGGATGGGCCAAACCTCATCACCGGAAGCATCTTGGCCCAGCAGTCAGCGCCTTCACCCGGTTCCTGGCATTTCCAATTTGGTGATAGCGATTCATGCACAGTGCCCTTGTTCGCAAGCCAGCGTTTCTGAGCTACAACTTCTGTTAACAAAAAACACGAAACCGGTAAAGGTACATGCTCTGGTTTACCAGCCGCAACTCATTTCCCCAGAAGAGAAAATCACTCCAACAGTAGCGAGCCTCGCCAAGATACCCGGAATCGAGATTGAGTTTGATCGGCAAGGCACAGAGATCCGGCGTTTCCATGGACGTGTTTCCGGGGAAGTATGGCTTTACGGAACAAAGGGAGACCTTTTGTTCCAAGGCGGAATCACGGCGTCTCGCGGTCATGTGGGGCGCAACAAGGGAAGCGATTTGCTGCTGGCCTCCCTCCTGAGTGACCAGAAAGCGAATCAGCCCACCCCTGTTTTCGGTTGTTCTCTTGAACATTTACAGACTTCCTGGGAGAGTGCCAAATGATTGCCGTCAACATGAGGTCCGAACCAGAAGCAATGACCAACCAAAAGGTAAACCATTGCTTTGCGGAACACATGCAGAGAATCTATGAAACCACAGACGTCATGTTTGCCTGGCTGATGGCCATTCAGTGGATTGCCGGAATTGTGATTGCGGTGCTGTTTTCTCCTTACACATGGTCAGGCGGGGCAAGGGCAATCCATCCCCATGTATGGCTTGCCATTTTCTTTGGAGGGGCTCTCAGTATCATTCCCGGTCTTTTGGTGTGCTACAAACGTGGCACCGTATTGAACCGGCACATGATTGCCGCTTCCCAGGTCCTTACCTCAGCGCTGTTAATTGATATCACGAACGGGCGCGGGGAAACACACTTTCATATTTTTGGGTCTCTCGCATTTCTGGCATTCTATCGGGATTGGCGTGTATTGGTGACTGCTTCCGCTGTGATCACTGGCGATCACCTCCTGCGTGGTTATCTTTGGCCATTGTCGCTTTACGGCACCACACTGGCCAGTCCCTGGAGATGGGTAGAGCACGCGGCATGGGTAATCTTCATCGATATTTTTCTGATTCTTTCCTGCCTTCGTAATCGTGGCATGATGTTGGACATTTGCGTGCGCCAGGTAAAGCAAGATCAGCTTCTGTTTCAAGCCCGGCATGACGCCCTGACTGGCTTGCCTAACCGTCTGTTCTTTGCTTCCAAGCTGGAACAGAGCTTTGAGGCAGTTCGCAATACATCACTGAAAGTTGCTTTGCTCTGCATTGATCTGGACCGTTTCAAGCCAATCAATGACACGCTTGGGCACCATGTGGGAGACAAACTGCTCCAAGCCGTGAGCACCCGATTAAACGGCAAATTGCCAGCCGAGGATAGCCTGATCCGCACAGGAGGAGATGAATTTGCTGTGATCCTGACCGGCATTGCCACCCCTGATGAGGCACAAACACTGGCACGCCAAATGTTGCAGTCTTTAACAGATCCGTTTCTGATTGAGCATCACGAACTTCGGATCGGCGCGAGTATTGGCATCAGCATTTACCCTGATACAGCAGAGGATGCAACGGCTCTGCAGAAGAACTCGGATATTGCCATGTACGCGGTGAAAAGCACCGGCAAGAACGGTGTAAAGTGCTATACCGCAGACATGCGGAGCGAGATCACGAAACAAATGGAGATGGAATATCAGCTTCATTGCGCTCTGGAGCGAAATGAATTCATTCTTCATTACCAGCCGCAGGTAGAGCTAAATGGTTCTATCACGGGATTTGAGGCTCTGATTCGCTGGCAGCATCCTACTTTTGGCCTATTGATGCCAGGTAGCTTTATTCCTTTAGCAGAGCAAACTGGTCAGATCGTACCAATCGGGAAATGGGTGCTTCAAAAAGCATGTCAACAAGCAGCAATTTGGCAGCGTGAGTACGGTAAGCCTTTTACCATTGCTGTGAACGTCTCCACTCCGCAATTTGCCGCAGCGGATTTTCCGCAGATAGTAAGAAATGTTCTGCATGAAACAGGACTAAATCCCTATACGTTGGAGTTGGAACTCACCGAATCGGTAGTGATTCAGGATATCGCTCAAATTGCAGAGCGCATGGAAGCGGTCCGTCGGCTAGGGGTAAGAATCGCTGTAGACGACTTCGGAACTGGCTTTTCTTCTCTCGCTCACCTACAAAAACTTCCTATCGATACGTTGAAGATTGATCGTTCTTTTGTGCAATTCATCGCACAGGACAGAAACGCCATGTCACTGCTGGAATCCCTTTTAACACTGGCAAAAAATCTTCATCTGGAAGTGGTAGCAGAGGGAGTGGAACTACAATCACAGGCGAACGTTCTGGATAAGCTTGGCTGTACTCTGGCGCAAGGGTACTTATTTGCCCGGCCACAGGATGCAATCCATACAGAACAGTTTTTGAGGAGTTCTTTTACTCAAATCCCAGGCTTTCGTCGTGCAGATACGGAGCATGTCCGCTGGATCAGCGATGAGGCAGCAATTTATCAACCCCAACTCAAGATTAGGCGGATAGAAGCAGAAGTTATGGCCTAGAGGCAAGAGAGGAATCAGGCTTCGCAGCGACCTAAAGTTTTTACCTAAAGCAACAGATAAATACAACAAGTGATCATGCTCCACTCTGATTGCACACTTTGCAGCGTTCGCGACCGATGCTCTTCTGAGATCTTCGTGGTACAGGCCGAAAACCCTCTTCTTCTTGGTATTGTTCAGCGGATCATCAGTGCGCATCATGTAGCTTTTCACGTGCGAGCCGACAAATTTCTGATTACCTCGCGCGAAAACACGGCCAAGGTAGTCGCTGTCCTTACCAAAGAGTTAAATGATGTGGAACAGCAGGATATTCGCGTTGCGGATACGTATCAGCCAGACCTGTTTAGCAGCCTTACTCTTCAGGAGTGGAATGGCCGCAGCAAAACAGATTGGTTTGATGCCGCACTTGTGAATGATCATTTCACCACTTATTTTCAACCCATTGTGCAAACTGCCAGCAATGCGGTGTTCGGCCACGAATGCCTGATTCGGCTTTCCGCAGACCGGCTTTACAACGGAGCGGAAATCATTGATGCTGCAAAAAGCCGTGGCAGTATCCATGTATTTGACTCCTATGCGCGGCGGCTCAATATCCGCCACGCTGGCCTTCAGCACCGGAGGCAATCCAAAGTGTTCGTCAACTTCATGCCGTCTTCCATTTACGACCCGAAGCACTGCATGCGCTCCACCATGGCAGAGCTACAAAAGACCCATCTTCGCTCTAACGATGTTGTATTTGAGATTGTGGAATCCGATCTTCTGAGCAACAGCAAGCATCTGCGAAAAATCTGCGATTTCTACCGGGAAGAGAATTTTGGCTTTGCTCTGGATGATGTCGGCACTGGCTCTAATTCCTTGCAATTGATGTGTGATCTCCATCCCGAATACATCAAGCTAGATAAATCGCTTACCGCGCATCTGGAATCGCCGATGTACCGGGCCACGGTGGAAACCATTGTGGAGCTGGCAACTAAGTTCAATATCCATGTGATTGCGGAAGGCATCGAAAACACGGAAATGCGGGATCGTGCTTCCGCGCTCGGCATCAAGCTGATGCAAGGGTACTTCTTCGGGCGGCCCTCTCCGCAGATGCATCCCTCTTCTGTTTCTGATCTGGTGTGTTTGTCCTCCGTAGTGCAGCGCGAACAGCGGAGCATTACAGTTCATTAATCAAGCCGGAGGGGTATGCGCCCGGCTGTACACTATGTTCAGATGCGAATTCTGGTTGTGGAAGATGAGAAACGAATCGCTGATTTCTTGACGCGCGGACTGGAAAACGCCGGGTACGCCGTGGACGCAGCCAGCGATGGCGCCACCGCCATTGACCAGGCTGCCCGCACGGACTACGACCTGATCATTCTGGATTTGATGCTGCCGGACATTGACGGCCTAAAGGTGTTGGAGCGCATCCGGAGTAAAAAGGCTGGCCCGCCTGTTCTGATCCTGAGCGCACGCGGGGCTGTAGATGATCGCGTAAAAGGGTTAGAGCAGGGTGCCGATGATTACCTCACCAAGCCTTTTGCGTTTGTGGAACTGCTGGCGCGTGTCCGTGCGCTGCTGCGCCGTGGTCAGCCTGCGCCGGAAAGACTGCAAGTAGGCGATTTGCACCTGGATATTATGCGACGCAAGGTGACCGCGAGAAGGGGAAACCATCGAGTTGGCACCCAAAGAGTTCGGCATTCTGGAATACATGATGCGCAACAAGGGCCGCCCTCTGAGCCGGACCATGATTGTGGAGCATGTGTGGGATATGGATTACGATGGCCTGACCAACATCGTAGACGTATATATCCGCCATCTGCGCAGCAAGATCGACGATAAGTTCCAGGCCAAGCTGATCCAAACGGTGCGGGGGATTGGATACATGATCGAATTGCCGGAAAAACCGTCAACCTCTTCCAGTTCCTCTCCTTTTGAACGGCAGGTGTAACGTGAAACGGGAAAGACCCTGCCCGAAAATATATCACGCGCAGTCTTCGTTTCCGACTTACCGTCAGCTACGCCTTATTTTTTACGATTGTGATCAGCGGGGCGGCAATTTTATTTCGGCAATTTCTAGCAGCAAGCCAAGATCAGCAGGCGCGTGACCTGCTGGATCAGGAATGGGCCACCCTGAAAGGCTATGTTCGAATCGAAAGCGGGAAAGTAAATTGGTATGTCGATTGGAAGGGGACGCGGAGGAAGCCAGCATTGGAGCACGTCTTCAGCGTGTGTTTCTGATCGCAGATGCCAAAGGCAATGTCAAAAATGAGTCGGAACTATTTCATCAACTTGGTCTAGATGCTTCCCGCCAGATTCGTGCAGGCTTTACTGCCCCCCAGCCAATCTGGCTGGAGGCTCATGACCGGACGAGAATCCGCTATCTGGTACGTGGCGGATTGATTACGGATGAAAACAACCCTGACCGCTTCTACGTGGCGATAGGGCGGTCCATGGACGACAGTGACAAACTCCTTCGGAAGCTTACCTTTCGTATCGCGGCCTTGATTCCGCTCATTATCCTGAGTGGCTGTATTATGGGTTGGATTTTAGCCGGACGTGGATTGTCTCCGGTAATGGAGGTCGCTCGAACCGCTCAACGTATTACCGGTTCTAACCTCAGTCTGCGGATTCCCTCGCGCAAGGCGCATGACGAACTGGATTTTCTGATCGAAACGTTTAACCGGATGATTGAACGTCTGGAAAACTCCTTTCGGCAAGTCCGGCAATTCTCCACCGACGTTTCTCATGAACTCCGGACACCTATCACGATCATTCGCGGCCAACTAGAAGTGGCCCTACTAACAGCGGAGACTAAGGAGCAATACCGCGATACGATTTTGGATTCCATGGAGGATATTGAGCACCTTTCGCACTTAATTCGCACGCTATTGCTGCTCTCCCAAGCGGAAACCGGGCAAGTCGTTTTAACCAAAGCGCGCCTGGATCTGGCTTCGCTACTGCGGGATATTACCGAGCAGTTCCAGATTCCAGCGGAAGCTTCAGATATCCAACTTTCTATCAGCGCTCCCCCGGCTTGTGACGCCTACGTGGACAAAATGCAAATCGGGCGGATGCTTTCCAATCTGCTTTCCAATGCCATTAAATTTACTCCTTCCGGCGGAAAGGTTCGTACCAGCCTCCAGTGCGTGGAAGATCAGGCCATTCTCCAAGTGTCAGACACGGGCCGCGGTATTGAGGAGGAGGACCTGCCTCACATTTTTGACCGGTTTTATCGGGCAGGAAATACAGAACAAACGGCTTCCCCGGAAAAAGGCCTGGGTCTCGGTCTCAGTTTCGTTGCTTGGATTGTGAAAGCGCATGAAGGCACTGTGGCTGTGGACAGCACTCCTGGAAAAGGCACCACTTTCACTGTTTCTTTGCCTCTTCATCGAGAAAAGGAAGCTATACCAGTCGCCAGAGAGGATTCTGTTGAGATGAAAAAGGCTTAATACCCGTTTTAATTACAACTGCATAGATAAAATGGATTAGCATTGTGAGAAGTTTTTTCCTAGTAGTGGCATTCGGTTTTCGATTGGCATTTTGCCCGCCGGATCTCTGCGCCCAGGAAAATCCGCACAGCGCCAATGCTCAAAATTCAGAGATTTTTACAGGCATGGTGGTCTCCTCCTCTCCTTCACAAATTACGGTTAGCCAAAAGGGCTTAAGCCGCGAATCGGTTACCAAGACGTTCACCATCGATGCTTCCACAAAAGTGGAAGGCGCTTTGAAACCTAACGCCAAGGTAACCGTTCGCTATGTGGCAGCAGAAGGCGGCTTCCACGCTATTCGCATTCTGGTTCGCTAACACTCCGCTGACCTTGCTACTCTAGCGGCTATGCGCAGGCTGCCTTCTTTTCTTGCCTCATTCCTAAGCGTCCTTGTTGTCGCTGGAAACGCTCCTCTTCTGGGACAACTCGCCACCAAACCCAAGCTGGTGGTGATGGTTGTGGTAGATCAATTTCGATACGATTACCTGACCCATTTCCGGGAAAGTTACCACGGGGGCCTTGCGGACTTACTTACCAAGGGGGCTGTATTCACAGACGCAAATTATATTCACTTCCCTACGGTAACCGCCGTAGGGCATAGCACGGTGCTCTCCGGCGCGACTCCCTCTTTGAGCGGCATTGTGGGAAACGAATGGTATGACCGGGAAACTGGGAAAACAGTTACCAGTGTTTCAGACTCCTCTGTGAAAGTGTTGGGGGCCACGGGAGCAGCATCTTCTCCGCATCGACTTTTGGTGAGCACGGTAGGGGACGAATTAAAAGTGGTTTCCGAAAAATCGCGCGTGATTGGGATTTCGCTCAAAGATCGCTCGGCCATTCTGCCTGTGGGACATATGGCAAACGGCGCTTATTGGTTTGATAACAAATCCGGCAACTTCATTAGCAGCACTTATTATTTCCCGCAGCTTCCCGCCTGGGTGGATGCTTTTAACCAGAGCCATCCCGCTGATAAATACGCCGAAACCGAGTGGATGGGAAAGCACTTTGATAAAGCGGGAGAATCGCTGAACGAAAGCTTGGCGGCATCACCGTGGGGAAACGAACTCATTGAAGCTTTTGCGGAGAAGGCGCTGGATGCGGAACAACTGGGGCAAAGGGGCGTAACGGATCTGTTGTCTGTTAGTTTTTCGTCCAATGACTACGTGGGCCACGCCCTAGGGCCGGATGCGCCGCAAGTGAAAGATATGGCGATTCGGACAGATATGCTGTTCCAAAAGCTATTTGCCGCGCTGGAGAAAAAAGTGGGATTACGCAACGTTCTGATCGTAATGACGGCGGACCACGGCGTAGCACCCGCGCCGGAGGTCAGCGTTGAGCGGAAAATGCCGGGTGGCCGATTCGGTGCAAAAGCGGTGGAGAAGGCCATGCAAGCCGCCCTGGAAAAAAAGTACGGGCCGGGGGAATGGATTTCCGGTGCTTTTGAAAGCGCCAACTACTTGAATCTAAACCTGATCCGAGAAAAGAAGCTGGATGAAGCGGAAGTGGAACGCACTGTCTCGGAAGCGCTTTCCGTGATGCCGCACGTGTTCCGGGTGTATACACGGAACCAGTTGCTGAGCGGCAACGTCCGAGAAGATTCTGTCGGAAAACGTGTCTCAAATGGATTTTATCCGTCGCGTTCCGGAGATATCTTTGTGCAATTGGAGCCGTACTGGCTTTTCGGGGGAGGCAAATCAGGAACTACCCATGGCACTACATTTGGGTATGACACCCATGTTCCCGTGATCTTCATGGGGCCAGGCATTAAGCCGGGTAAATATTATGGGGCTGTGGCGGTAAACGACATTGCTCCCACGCTGGCAACCATGCTCGGAGTGGAAATTCCGAGTGGGTCCGTGGGGCGCGTGCTAGCGGAAATGTTCACAAAGGATCTAAATTAAAAGGAAGAGCGGACTCTCTGTCCTTTTTGCTGCGCCCTTGTGTGCGGAGGAGAGCGACGGACGTCCCTCAGGTAAGTGATAATCTTGATGTTCATCATTTCAAAGGAGCTTGCAAGAACGATGAAGAGGTTTTTGGCCCTAAGAACCGGTTTGCTGTGCCTGGCACTGTTTTCCATTGCCGGTCTGGCCGCTGCACAGTCCAAGGTCGCCATTATCAGTATGCAGCGAGCGGTGCTGGAAACCGAGGAAATCAAGAAGGCCAGTGCGGAGATGGAAGCGCGATACAAGCCCCGCCAACAGGCTTTAGAAAAAATCCAGCAGGAACTCCAGAATATCCAGCAGCAGTTACAAACCGGCCAGGGAAAGCTAAGCCCGCAAGCAGAAGCTGACCTGACTGCCACCGGGCAAAGACGTCAACGCGAAGCCCAGCGCATCCAAGACGACCTGCAAGCGGATGTGGAGCGGGACCGGAATGAAATTCTGGGTAAAAGCGCACAGAAAATGCAAGTCGTGGTGAAAAAACTAGCGGAAGACAAGGGGTACGATGTGGTTGTGGATACTCAGACCACCGTGTACTTCAAGCCCGCCCTGGAAATCACAACGGACGCGATCGCCGCCTATAACAAAGAGTATCCTGCCAAGTAGGCATTCGCCATGGCAAGCTACCTGGACCAATACGGCGCGGGCGAACAGAAACGCGAAACGGTTCTGAAGACCATAGTGCTTTCCGTCATTTTTCTCGCCTTTTTTGGAACTCTGGGTTGGTATTTATTCAAAAATCATGGGCAGGAGCGGGAAGTAAAAGATTTTCTCAGCCTGGTTCGGAACAAGGATTACCAAGGCGCTTACCAGGCCTGGGGTTGCACTGCTGCTAAACCGTGCACCGGGTACTCATATGAAAAATTTATGGACGATTGGGGAGGCAAGAACGGCTCCCCGGTGCTGCGCATTGTTGACAGCGAAAGTTGCAACGCGGGCGTGATTCTTACAGTGGATGTGACTGCGGACCGGCAGGAAAAACTGTGGGTGGATAAAAGCTCCTCCGCATTGAGCTTCTCGCCATTTCCTTTTTGCCCCAATAAAACGCCACTTGCCAACATGATTCATCAAACGGTAGGAAAGCTTCGCAAGCCATTCTTGAATTGAACGGAAACCATACATGAGCGCCACCACAACTACAACAGGGGCTGGATTGGAAGGCGTTGTCGCCGGCGAATCCGAGATTTGTTTTATTGATGGATACAACGGAATCCTGAGTTATCGGGGATACAACATCCATGAACTCGCGGAGCACGCCACCTTTGAAGAAGTGATCTATCTCCTATGGCGCGGAACACTGCCCAAGAAGGAGGAACTGGAACAGCTCAAGAAAGATTTGGGCGCCAATTATGGTCTTCCCCAGGAAGTGATTTCTTTCCTGGAAAACACGCCAAAAGACGTGCTGCCCATGGACGTGCTGCGTACGGCGGTTTCCATGTTAAGCCTGTACGATCCGCTGGCGCGCGATATGTCGCCGGAAGCGAATGCCCAAAAAGCCGCCAAGCTGATGGCGCAGACGTCCAGCATTGTCAGTTCCTACAATCGTCTCCGCAACGGGCAGGAAATCATTCCCGGTGAGCCAAGTCTGAGCTTTGCGGCAAATTTCCTCCATGCCCTGACCGGCAAAAAGCCCGACGACATCATGGAGCATACCTTCGATGTGGCGCTGATTCTCCATGCCGACCACGAACTGAACGCTTCCACGTTTGCCGCCCGTGTCACCGCCGCTACGCTTTCCGATATCTACTCTTGCGTGACTTCCGCCATTGGCGCGTTGAAAGGGCCTTTACATGGCGGCGCAAACGAAGATGTGATCCGGATGCTGCTCCAAGTGGGCGATCCGGAAAAAGCGGTGGAACGGGTAAAGGATATGCTGGCCCGCAAGGTCAAGATCCCTGGTTTCGGCCATCGTGTATACCGCACGGACGATCCTCGTGCCACTCACCTGCGAGCTTTCAGCGAAGAACTCGGCAAGCGAACCGGCCAGGAAAATCTGTATCTGATGTCCAAGCGCGTGGAAGAAACCATCAAGACGGAAAAGAAGCTCAACGCCAATGTGGATTTCTACTCGGCTTCCACGTACTACTCGCTAGGCATCCCCATTGACCTGTTTACGCCTATTTTTGCAGTGAGCCGCATGTCCGGCTGGACGGCGCATATTTTGGAGCAGTACCACAATAACCGCCTGATCCGTCCTCGTGCGGAATACAAGGGCAACCCGGACGGTATGCAGTGGGTTCCCATGGAAAAGCGGTAGTGGACGAGCGCGCTTACTACACAGAGTCGCAGACGACCAAACCGGCTCAACTGAACTGTCCCTACTGCCGGACGGTGAACGACTACGATCTCCGCTGGATGGTGCGAAAAAAGAAAGATCGTCTTCCCTCCGGCGGAGATGAGCGCGACCGGGCAAAATTCGCCAAAGCCCAAAGCTATATGATTTTGCTGGACGACAAGGTGCCCTGCAAAAATGCTCGCTGCCGACGGCCTTTTGAAGTATCAGGCATAAAAACAGTGGCATTCTTGTAATGCCAGGAAAGTCTGCTGGAATTTGGGATTGAGACCTGGTTCGAGCACTATGCAGCAGGAGAAGCAAATTGAGATACTCGTCTGGCGTATTCGCGCCAGCTCTTCTTCCCTAGAAACCAGATCGCTTTGCACAGTCTTGAAAAACCGATTTCTGATGGATCACGACTAGAGAATTCCGAAGAGGATTTCAATAACTTTCGGTGACGGATCCAATAAATGGTTCCCACAATCCTGGGCAATTTGGACGCCCTGGTACGCGAAATCGGCTCTCGCCGTCGCTCATTTCGCGAGACCGAATTCGCGCAGCATCTCTTCGTGGGAAATGCCCTCGCCTCGCGCCAGTGAAGCGCGGGCGCGATCGAGCGCCGCTGCCGTATCCACTGTGATCTCTTCTTCGACCGGAGCCAGCGCGAGTGAGCGAGAAAGCGGTTCCACCATCACTTCGAGAAGGCCCCGGACCGCATTCAATTTTTCCGCTGTCAGGAGATCAATAAGAGCGTGGGCCTGCTGGCGTTCCTGCTGAAGATCGAGTGACATGGCTATCTTCCTTCACTGTATCAAGTGCCTGGATTCCTTCCCAAGCAACGAAACCCGGCATCGCGTTGTACGCAGTTCTTCCTTGTGATGCTTGGAAAGTCTGCTGTCTAATTCTCAGCGGTCAGCTTCTTTGCGGTCGAGGACGCGTTCAATCTTAAGAGAGGCGCCTTGGTCGCGGAAGAAGATCCGGTGGTTCTGCGCACGGAGCCGGATCAGCGGCGGTGTGATATCTTTCAATTGTTTCGTAGCGCCTTCGCCGGAGAGAACGTAGCGTCCAAGTGTCTTGAGAATCTGTAAGGCACCTGGCTGCTCAATGCTTCGGATATCGGCTTTGGCCTGGTCCGTCCAGACGATTTGTTTGCCCACTGGGTCTACGATTCGCGGCTCATCTTCTCCCAGTCGGTCACGGAGAGACCGAATTCGGCGAGCACCTGTTCATGCGGGATCGGTTCATTGTGCTTGCTCCATTCGTCAGCCTCGGCGATGGCTTTGGCTTCGGCAGGGCTAAGCGTGTCGCTGTCTTCATCCAGAAACACTTCGAGAAGATTGCGCACTGCGCCGAGTTTGGCGGGCGGCAGGAGATCGAGAAGAGCGTGGGCCTGCTGGCGTTCCTGCTGAAGATCGAGTGACATGGCTACCTTCCTTCACTGTATCAAGTGCCTGGATTCCTCCCCAGGCCCCTTATAATTAAGGAATCCACTCTTTTCAATAAGGAATTCCGTGACAGGCAACGAAATCCGGCAGCGCTTTCTCGATTATTTTCAGGAACGCGGGCATCGCATCGTACGCAGCTCTTCCCTGCTACCCGCGAATGACCCGACGCTGCTATTCACCAACGCAGGCATGAATCAGTTCAAGGAAGTGTTCCTGGGCCAGGAGCGGCGGGATTACTATCGCGCTACTTCCTCCCAGAAATGCGTTCGTGCCGGCGGCAAGCACAATGACCTCGAAAATGTCGGCTATACTCGCCGCCACCACACGTTTTTCGAGATGCTGGGCAACTTCTCCTTTGGAGACTACTTCAAAGCCGATGCCATCCGATTTGCCTGGGAACTGATCACGGAAGTCTACGGACTGCCAAAAGATCGTCTCTACATCACAGTATTTCGGGAAGATGATGAAGCAGAAGAACTTTGGCAGCAAGTAGCAGGCGTGCCCAAAAGCCGGATTTTTCGCCTGGATGAAAAAGACAATTTCTGGCAGATGGGCGAAACCGGACCATGCGGACCATGCTCCGAAATCCACTATGATCTAGGACCGGAAGCCGCCGAACCGGGCCGCGAACACGAACAGTTTCCCGACGATGGCGGTGGGCGCTTTGTGGAAATCTGGAATCTGGTGTTTATGCAGTTCAATCGGGACCTGAGTGGCGTGATGACGCCATTACCGCGTCCTTCCATTGATACTGGCATGGGCCTGGAGCGAATCACCGCCGTGCTGCAGGGGAAACTATCCAACTATGAAACGGACCTGCTGCTTCCGATCATTCACCGTGCGGCGGACATCTTCGGTGTCTCGTATGGCGCAGATCCGAAAGTGGACACCACGCTTCGCATTGTGGCCGACCACAGCCGCGCTACGGAATTTCTGATCCATGATGGCGTCCTCCCAGCCAATGAAGGACGTGGCTATGTGCTTCGCAAAATCATGCGGCGCGCTATGCGCAATGCCCATCTGATCGGCCGGGAAGAGCCGTTTCTCTATGAATTAACAGGGTTTGTAGCGGAACTGATGCGTCCGGCTTACCCGGAATTGATGGAAAGTGTACAACGCGTAGCCAGGATTGTGAAAGATGAAGAGCATCGCTACCAGACCACCTATGTGGTGGCGGAAAAGGTGTTCCACTCCGAGGTGAAATCGCTCACCGGCCCGGTACTGCCCGGTGCCACCTCGTTTAAACTCTACGATACATACGGCTTAGCCCTGGACGAGCAGGAGGAAATGGCGCGGGAGCTGGGTCTTTCCATTGACCAGGAAGGCTTCTCCCAAGCCATGCGCCAGCAACGGGAACGCGCCCGCGCCAGTTGGCGGGGAGCAGAAAAGGGCATTGTGGTTCCGGCTTACCAGACCCTGCTGGGGCAAGGCCGCACAAAGTTCCTTGGTTACCAGCACTTGGAAAGCACGTCCCGCGTTGCCGGCATTGTGCTGAATCACCAGTTAGAGAACTCCGTTGCCCCTGGAACTGCGGCGGAACTGGTGCTGGATCAGACGCCCTTTTATGCTGAAACTGGCGGTCAGGTTGGCGACCGGGGCAAGCTCATCTCGGTAGCATCCGGGGAAGTGGTAGCCAATGTTCTGACCGCTTATCCGGCGGTTCCGGGGCTTACCGTGCACAAAGTGGAAGTGCTGGCTCCCATCCAAATCGGCGATGAATTACGGGCGGAAGTGAACCACAACCTGCGGGAAGCCACGGAGCGGAACCACACGGCGACTCACCTTCTCCATGCCGCGCTCCGGCAGGTTTTGGGAACCCACGTGAAACAGGCTGGCAGCGTGGTAGAGCCGCCGCGTTTGCGTTTTGACTTTACGCACTACGCAGCGCTGGATGCTTCTGAGATCCGGGAAATTGAACGTATTGTGAATAGCGAAATCCTGCGCAATGTAGGGGTTACTACGGATATTCTGCCAATTGAAGAGGCTCTGGCAACGGGTGCCATGGCGTTGTTCGGAGAAAAGTATGGAGATCAGGTGCGCGTGGTGAGCGTGCCTGGCGTGGAAGGCATCTTCAGCCGAGAACTATGCGGCGGAACCCACGTTTCCCGTTCCGGCGATATTGGCTTATTCAAAATTGTCAATGAAGGAAGCATTTCAGCGGGTGTGCGGCGAATTGAAGCCATCACTGGTACGGAAGCAGTGCGCCAATACCAGGATGCTTCGGAATCGCTTTCCCGCATGGCGCAACTCATCCGTGTAGGCGAACCGGAACTGGTGGACCACGTGGAAAAACTGCTCCAGCAGCAGAAATTGCTGGAACGCCAGGTGGAACAACTCAAAACTCGTCTGGCCCATACCGCTGTGGAAGGGCTGGAAGCACAAGCCCGGTCCGTCCATGGTGTTCGCGTGCTGGCGGCCCGGCTGGATGGCATGGATCGCAATCAGATGCGAACACTGGCGGATGAGCTGCGCAACAAGTGGAAATCAGCGGTGATCGTGTTGGCTTCGGCGGAAGATTCCAATGTCTCCATTATTTCCGCAGTTACCAAGGATCTAAGCGCCAAGGTACATGCCGGAAAACTGGCAGGCAGTGTGGCCCAAGCCGTTGGCGGCAAAGGCGGTGGCAGGCCAGATATGGCGGAAGGCGGCGGCAAAGACGCTACCAAACTGCCTGAAGCCCTTCGCAATGTTTACCAGACCGTAGAAGGCAGCCTGTGAAAGACACCCAATTCGAGGCATTAGTAGTAGGCGCAGGGCCCACAGGTCTTGCCTGTGCGATCGAACTGGAAAAGAAAGGCTGCTCCACCGTAGTGTTGGATAAAGGGTGCGTGGTGAACTCTATTTACCACTACCCAACGAACCTGACCTTTTTCACTACGCCGGAACTGCTGGAAATTGGGGACCTTCCCATGACCAGCCTGAACGACAAGCCCAACAAAATCGAGGCGCTAAAATATTACCGCCGCGTCGCCCAGCATTACAACCTGCGGGTTCATCAATATGAACAGGTACGAAACATCCATGGCGAAGACGGAAACTTCCAGGTAAGTGCCATGGATCGCGATGGAAACCCCAAAGTGTATGGCGTCAAGAAGGTAGTTCTGGCCACTGGGTATTATGACGTTGCCAACCGTTTAGAAGTACCGGGAGAAGACCTTCCTAAGGTGCTGCATTATTACAAGGATGCACACCCTTATTTCGATCAGGACGTCATTGTGGTGGGAGCGAAAAACTCAGCCGCGATTGCCGCTCTGGAGTTGCTTTGGACGGGTGCCCGCGTCACGGTGGTTCATCGTGGCGCTGGGATCTCGAATTCCGTGAAGTATTGGATCAAACCCAATATTGAAAACCGCATCAAGAGCGGGGAAGTAAAGGCATTTTTTCATTCCCGCCTGAAAGAAATTCGGCAGGATGAAGTGATCTTGGAAACTCCGGAAGGAGAAATTACCCTTCCAAACAACTTTGTATTCGCGCTCACTGGTTATCGGCCCGATGAAGAATTTTTGAGGTGCGTGGGAATCACAATCGATCCCCAGACGGGTCGTCCGCAAACAAATCCGGAAACGCTGGAAAGCCAAAGGCCCGGTGTTTACTTGGCTGGCGTCATTGTGGCAGGCATGCACACCAGTGAGATCTTCATCGAAAATGGCAGGTTCCACGGCAAACTGATTGCCGATTCTATTGCATTGCAACTACGTTAATTCTTATACATCTATACATTCGGCTTAAAAATTGGCAACGGAATTGCCAACTAGGTCACCAACAGTTACCCACAATCGGAAATGGTGGGTAAAGGGGTAATCTAACAATGCTGAATTCGCTGTTCAATACATTTTTTGGGTGTGGTCATAAAAGAACCACATTTCCACAGACTCCAGGCCGCCGGGCTGGAATCATTATGCCAAGCACGGAAAGTCGCAGCAAGACCTATGTAGTATGTCTGGATTGCGGTAAGGAATTCGATTATAACTGGGCTGAAATGCGCGTTGGCTCGCCGGTACCTGCAGACCGTCCAAGTCTGGCGCAAGAAACCTTTTCCACCCAGCACTAGCTAGAAAATACACGATTCACTGCTGGGAGTTTCTCCCAGCCTCCAGGGTGGCAGTGAAGCCTTCTGCAACCTTTAGTGTTCTCCGCTCATCTTTACTTATAACAGGATCATCATGAGCGATACACTGCAATCCTTACCCGTTCTTCCGATCAAGAACACTGTTCTTTTTCCCAATCTTTTACTGCCCCTATCTGTGGGCCGACCAATTTCGATCGCTGCTATCCAGACTGCGTTAGCGACAGAGGAAAAGGAGATTCTTGTCGTTACCCAAAGGGATACGGCTGTCGAAAATCCGACAGAGAGCGACCTGTATTTGGTAGGAACCAAGGCCATTATCAAGCGTGCAAACCGCCAGTCAGATGGTAAGTATGAGTTGATTGTGCTGGGTGTAGAGCGCGTAGCTTTGGCTGGTGTGGAAGAAGGGTCATACCTCACTGCTAAGTATCATGTATTGCCATTGCCTGAGGAGAGTGGTACCGAGATTGAGGCTCTTCATCGGGAAGTAACGGATCTGGGCCGTAAGGTTTTGCAGCATTCCAATGCAGAAGCTCCGGCGGAAGTGGCGCGTATGCTGGCCCGCTCGGATGATCCGGTGCAGATTGTGTATCTTCTGGGCTCTATTCTGAGTCTGGATGTGGCTATTGAGCAAAAATTGCTCGAAGCGGAATCCCGTGTAGAGGCGCTTCGGGCCATGCACTCCCATCTAACTCATGAACTGCAGGTGCTGGAACTTCGCAGCAAAATCGCCAGCCAGGCGCAGTCAGAAATTGGGAAAGAACAGCGTGAGTATGTGCTTCGTCAACAGCTTCGCGCCATTCAGCAGGAATTAAACGGGGAAACTGGCCAGCAGAGCGAAATCGATATTCTGAAAGAAAGGCTGGAGAAAGCAGAGCTCCCGGCAGAAATACGCAAAGAGGTAGAGCGGGAACTGAATAAGATGGAGCGGCTTTCCCCGCAAGCTCCGGATTACCATGTCACCCGCACTTACCTGGAACTGGTGCTGGAACTCCCGTGGAAAAATGCCAGCCCGGATGTTCTGGATATTCCGGTCGCTCGCCAAGTGCTGGAGGATGAGCATTACGGCTTGAAGGAAGTGAAGGAACGCATTCTGGAGCATTTAGGCGTACTGAAGCTGAATGCTAATGCCAAGGCGCCCATTCTTTGCTTTGTTGGACCTCCAGGAGTTGGAAAGACTTCCCTTGGGCAATCCATTGCCCACGCTTTAGGTCGCCGTTTTGAACGGCTGAGTTTGGGCGGAATGCATGATGAAGCCGAATTGCGCGGCCATCGCCGCACCTACATCGGCGCACTGCCTGGTCGCATTATTCAAGCTTTACGGCGTGCCGGTGTCAACAATCCGGTATTGATGCTGGATGAAGTGGATAAGCTAGGCCGCGACTTCCGTGGCGATCCCGCGTCCGCCTTGCTGGAAGTATTGGACCCTGAGCAAAATAAAAGCTTCCGGGATAACTACCTGGACTTACCGTTCGATATCTCCAAAGTTCTTTTCATCACGACTGCGAATACACTGGACACCATTCCGCAGCCCCTTCTGGACCGTATGGAACTGGTTCGGATTCCCGGTTATAGCGAAGAAGAGAAACTGGCGATCGCTCGTCGCTACCAGGTACCACGCCAATTAAAGGAAGCAGGGTTGACGGCGGAACAACTCACGTTTGTGGATGAAGCCATCCGTCGATTGATTTCCCGTTACACGAGGGAAGCAGGCGTTCGGCAGCTAGAGCGTGCGATTGGGCGCGTGGTGCGTAAAATCGCTCTGCGTCATGCCGAAGGCAATACAGAGACCACGGTGGTGCAGCCGGACGATATCGTGGAACTCCTTGGGCCGGAGCGCATCTCCCCCGAAGAGGCTCGCAAGGACATGCCCGCTGGCGTTTCTACCGGGTTGGCATGGACGGAAGCAGGCGGTGACGTGCTTTATATTGAAGCGGCGCTGCTCAAGGAGGGCAAAGGGCTTTCCATCACCGGCCAGCTTGGCAATGTGATGCAGGAATCCGCCAAGGCCGCCCAAAGCTACATCTGGTCTCATGCGGAGGACTTCCACATTGACCAGACGATGTTCAGCAAATACGGCGTTCACATCCATGTGCCCGCTGGTGCTGTTCCCAAGGATGGACCTTCCGCCGGTGTCACCATGGTGACTGCGCTTACTTCGCTGTATACGGGTTTGCCGGTACGCATGGATACAGCCATGACCGGGGAAGTTACTTTATCTGGTCTGGTATTGCCGGTAGGCGGCATCAAGGAAAAAGTCTTGGCTGCAAGGCGTTTTGGCATCCGGCGTGTAATTCTGCCTAAGCAGAATCAAAAAGACCTGCGTGATTTGCCGCAGGACGTGCGCGAAGAAATGGAGTTTATCTTTGCGCAAAATGTGCGGGAGGTTTTGGATGCAGCCATTCCGCAATTGGGCCAGCGATTAGTGCTGGCCCACGCATCGTAAATTCTTAACTATAAGGAAATCACTTTTATGGATCTTAACCGCTTTACGGAGAAAACGCAGGAAGCGCTCCGGGCGGCTCAAAGCAAGGCCGTCCGTTACAACAATCAACAGGTGGATGTAGAACATCTTCTGGCCGCATTGCTCGAACAGGAGGGCGGCCTTGCCGGGTCTATCTTGACTAAAGCCGGAGTAAGTCCCACTTTGGTGAAAGATCGGATCGAGGCGGAATTGGACCGTCTTCCCAAGGTCACTGGCGCAACAGGAGCAGCGGACCAAATCTATGTCACCGCTCGTTTGAATAAGCTGCTGACACGTGCTGAGGATGAAGCCAAGCGGCTGAAAGATGACTACATTTCGGTGGAGCATGTACTGCTCGCCGCAGCGGAGGACAATAAAACACTGAAGGAATTCGGTGTTTCCCGTGACCGCCTGATGACAGCGTTACGGGAAGTACGCGGCAATCAGCGGGTTACTTCGCAGAATCCTGAAGCCACTTATGAATCGCTCGAAAAATACGGGCGTGACCTCACCAAGTTGGCATCGCAAGGCAAAGTTGACCCGGTGATTGGCCGTGATGAAGAGATCCGGCGCGTCATCCAGGTGCTTTCCCGCCGCACCAAAAATAATCCGGTTTTGATTGGAGAACCAGGCGTGGGAAAGACCGCCATTGTGGAAGGGTCTGGCACAACGCATTATTCGCGGTGATGTTTCGGAAGGTTTGAAAAACAAGCGCGTGATTTCGCTCGATATGGGAGCGTTGATTGCGGGCGCCAAATTCCGTGGTGAGTTTGAGGAACGGCTGAAAGCAGTTCTGAAAGAAACGGTGGAATCGAACGGGGAAGTCATTCTCTTTATTGACGAATTGCACACCGTTGTTGGCGCCGGAAAGACCGAAGGAGCCATGGATGCAGGTAACCTTCTAAAGCCAATGTTGGCTCGGGGCGAACTGCATTGCATCGGCGCTACCACGCTGGATGAATACCGCAAGTACATCGAAAAAGATGCTGCTCTGGAACGCCGATTCCAGCCGGTGCTGGTAGATCAGCCGAGTGTGGAAGACACCATCTCCATTTTGCGTGGCTTAAAAGATCGCTACGAACTTCATCATGGCGTTCGCATCAAGGATTCTGCTCTGGTAGGTGCTGCTGTTCTTTCCGATCGTTACATCTCGGATCGGTTCCTGCCAGATAAGGCCATCGACTTGGTAGATGAAGCTGCGGCCAAATTGCGGACGGAAATCGATTCCATGCCTGCCGAGTTGGATGAAATTCTGCGCCGCACCATGCAGCTCGAAATTGAGCGGGAAGCGTTGAAGAAAGAAAAAGATGCTGCTTCGAAAGAACGCTTAGCCAAACTGGAAAGTGAGATTGCCAATCTACGCGCTGAAGGCGATGCTCTGCAAGCGCGCTGGCAACTCGAAAAGCAATCTGTGCAACAACTACGCACTTTGCGAGAGCAGATTGACGCTGTGAAGGTGGAAATCGAGCAGGCAGAACGCGCTTATGATCTGAATCGTGCGGCTGAGTTGAAATATGGACGCATGCGCGAACTGCAACGGCAGTTAGCGGAAGCGGAGTCTGTTGCCAACGGCCCGAAGCAGTTGCTCAAAGAAGAAGTAGACGAAGAAGATATTGCCGCTGTGGTGAGCCGCTGGACGGGCGTTCCCGCTTCCCGATTGCTGGAAGGGGAGATGAAGAAACTTCTTCAATTGGAAGACGAACTTCATAAGCGCGTGGTGGGCCAGGAAGAAGCAGTCACTGCTGTAGCAGAAGCTGTGATCCGTGCCCGTTCCGGCTTGAAAGACCCCAATCGCCCCATCGGCAGTTTTATTTTCCTTGGTCCCACTGGCGTCGGAAAAACAGAGCTCGCCCGGGCGTTGGCTCAGTTCCTGTTCGACGATGAACAGGCCATGATTCGGATCGATATGTCCGAGTATCAGGAGAAGCACACTGTTGCTCGCTTGCTGGGCGCACCTCCGGGATATGTCGGCTTTGAGCAGGGTGGTCAGTTAACAGAAGCAGTGCGGCGCAAGCCTTATTCTGTGATTCTGTTCGACGAGATTGAAAAAGCACATCCTGATGTATTCAATGTCATGCTGCAGATTCTGGATGATGGTCGCTTAACAGACGGCCAAGGTCGGACCGTGAACTTCAAGAACACGATTCTGATCATGACGTCCAACGTAGGTAGCCATCGCATTCTGGAATATCGCGGTGCTTTTGAAGGCCGTGAATACGAACGCATGAAGGACTCTGTGATGGAGGAATTACGGCATGGGTTCCGGCCAGAATTCCTGAATCGCATTGATGAAATCATTGTGTTCCATGCTCTTTCGGAAGAGCACCTCAAGCACATTGTGGAGATTCAACTGGAGCGGCTGCGCTCTCGCTTGGCGGAGCGCCATATTACGCTCAGTCTTACCGACGAAGCTCGGACGCATCTGGTACGGACCGGCTATGATCCGGTGTATGGTGCGCGTCCCTTGAAGCGCGCCATTCAGAAGCAGATCGAAACCAAGCTGGGCCGTCTCCTCATCAAAGGCGAAGTGCGGGACGGGGAAAGCTTAGTAGTGGATTACGACCCTGCGCGGGAGGAGATTACGTTCCATCCCGCCAGTGCAGCGGTCGCCACAGCCTAACCATTTACGCGTGTTGCTAATTCTTTGCTGGGTTTAAACCCAACCGCTTTTCGGGCCGCAATCTCGATCGTTTCACCGGTCTTGGGATTGCGGCCTTGTCGTGCTTTCTTCTCTTTTGCGACGAAGCTGCCAAATCCACGCAAATCTACCTTCTCACCTTTTCCAAGCGCCTCTGAGATATGCTCCAGAACAGCGTCTATTACCCCTTCTAAATCCTTCTTGGTATGGCCAGAAGTGTTTGCCACGGCATCGATCAATTGATTTTTCGTCACCTAAGCAGTATAGCTCCGGTTGTTTAAACGATATGAAAATAACTGCGCCGCTGAAAAACTTCTACGGGCAGCCCGAATAAGTGTGTTAAGTTTTCCGAACACAAAAGCTCTTGTTTCGAACCGTCCTGATACACCGCGCCATCCCGAATCATCACCACACGATCAATCTCAGGAATAATATCGGGCAGCGTATGCGTCACCAGTAAAATGCTTTTTCCCAGGGCGGCCAGTCTGCGCATAGTTTCGCGAAGATCCTGCGTGGCATGTGGATCTAGGCTGTTGGAAGGCTCATCGAACACCAGCGCTTGGGGATCATGCACCAGAGCGCGACCGATCAGCATACGCCTTCCTTCTCCGGACGACATCTCGGATACGTTGCGATCTGCCAGGTGAGTTACACCAAGAAATTGGAGAACCTCTTCCGCTTTCTGTTCCATCTCCGCAGTCACTAAGTGGTGCGGCCACACACCCACGCTGCTGAAAAATCCAGACAGCACAGTTTCGCGCCCAGTGTAATCCCGGGAACAGGCCAACATCAAATCATTAGTGACAATTCCTAGTTGAGAACGTAGTTCAAAGATGTTCCAACGATCACGCCCCAAAATGCGCAAGGTGGAACCCTGCAGCGGATAGCATTCGCGCGTAATCGCCTTAATAAAAGAAGATTTGCCGGAACCGTTCGGCCCTAGTATCGCGACGTGTTCGCCTTGATTAATGCGCAACGTAAAAGAGCGAAGCGCTTTGGTAGCGCCTCGCATCAAAGTCACGTTTTCAAACTCAAGTAAAGGCGCCGGATCTCTTTGATCCACCTTCACTTATTGATTGACCCCGCTCGCTAGATATCCACCGTCTACAGCGAGGCACTGGCCAGTGATAAAACTGGCAGCATCCGAGGCTAACAGCACCGCCGCACCGACTAACTCTTCGGGTTTGCCCCAACGCTGCATGGGCGTGCGCATCAGAAACTCTTTCCCGCGAGCAGTGCCATCCAGCAAGGCCGCATTCAAATCTGTGCGATAAACACCCGGTGCAATGGCATTGACGTTGATGCCGAGCTTTGCCCATTCCACAGCAAGGCTGCGCGTTAAGGAAAGCACAGCGGATTTGGAAGCCGCATAAGCCGCCACTTCGAACAGCCCCAAAAAGGAACTCAGTGACGCGATATTGATCACGCGCGCCCTACCGCTTTTCAACATGGGCTCATAAAACGCTTGGCAACAACGAAACATGCCGGTCAGGTTGGTATCCATAATGTCCTGCCACTCGGATTCCGGCAGATCCTTGGTGGGCGTGCGCTTGGTTTTTCCAGCAGCATTGACCAAAATATCAACGCGCCCAAACTTCGCCACTACAGCATCCCGAAATTGATCAATGGAAGCTCGTTGAGAAATGTCGAAAGTTTGACGCAGTGTTTGACGTCCTAAGCCTTCAATTTCGGAAGCAACGTCCTCCACCTGCGCTTCCCGCCGTCCGGAAGCAACCACATCTGCTCCCGCCTTTGCCATCCCGATCGCAATTGCGCGACCCAGTCCTGATGTGCCGCCTGCCACCACCGCTACGCGGCCTGTTAGATCCGTAAAGTTTGTTACTGAAGTAGCCATTCTGTATAGTTCCCGCTGAACATCTTATCTACATCGCGCTGAATTTCCTCTTCTGTTACAGAACGGCCATCTTGCGCCAATGCGTAATAAGAAGACTCCAGCACATCCACCATCACGCGGCGGGTGTGTGCCCATTTATAAATCACCTGTTCCAAAATGCGCGCGTCAGAGTGCTGAGGAATCATGCTAGTGCCTAGCATTTCAATCCGCATCTTGGTAATTTCTGTAACGAGCGACGGATTATTCAAGAACCACCAGCAGCCAAAGATCATCAGATTGCTGAACTTGCGCGCCGCCACGCAAAGCTCATGCTGATTTTCACGACTTAGCATGCTGACTAAAAATCGGTTGTCCGGGTTTTCCAAGCACATTCGCTCCACTGCGGAGGTGTCGCTTTTGCCTAAGCTATCACCTGCATCACGCAATTCCGGGTTTACGCGTTTGCGAGCGCCGATCATCATGGCGAAGGGAACGTTATGGGCTTTGGAGGTGGGAAGAATCACGTCACGCACAACACGGCCGCGATACGAATCTTCCGGATATTGAAAACTAGGGGGCAAAGAAACCGCCATATAAAGCGGCTTCATGCGGGCAATCCAGTCATCCAGGAATTTGCGAGCAGCAGCAATGTCGGAACCTGTGGACCCTTCGCTGATTTTTCTAAAACGCTGGAATCATTCAGAAGCGGATCGATTCGGAGAGCAGCATGAAACTCCGGATGCCGGGTAACACCCTGTTCCCAAATTGCCGATTCTTTGGCATCAAACACGTCATTGGTCATCACCACCTGGTTGATGCCTGCCAACTGAAACACTTTCTTGATGTGCTGATAGGGGTCCTGTGCTTGAAAGAATTCACGTGCTTCCTTTAAGTCAGGTGCTGATGTGTTCAGCCCAAATGCTTTCAGAACATTAATCACCCCGCGGCACGCTTCGGAAAGCGGTGTCCGCTCCACAAACAGAGTTTTCCAGATGTGATCGGCTTGCTGTTCCTTGGTCATCGCCCAATATTGCTCCGGCTTCAAGGAACAGAAACGAAACTGTTCGGCAATTAAATAATGATAGGTAACCAGTTCATCAATACCCCAAAGCTGGAATTGCGGTCCGAACTCCGGAGTATATAAGTGGGTGTGGATGTCGGCGGCAATGGTGTTTGCCACTATTTTTTCGATCTGCGTTCGCATGATGCTTCTGCACTATAGAGTATTGCAATCCGAAACAATCTGCGCGTCTTGGCGTTAGTTAACGTGTCCGATCATGGCAGGAGGTACAGTTCATGGCGGCTTTCCTGGTGATGTGGCAACTCATGCAGCCACCCATGGAAAGATCCACTTCTTGGGAAAGTTGTGGGCGTTGCGCTACATTGCCATGGCAATCCTGGCAGGTGACCTTTGCTTCTGCGTGTTCACGATGGCTGAAATTCACAAAGGACGGTAGCTGGTAGATGCGAGTCCAACGAATCTTTCGTTCGTCCTTTGCAAATGCCGCTAACTTCTGAATCGCCAGGCTATCCGTTTTCACGGCAGAGTGGCACTGCATACACTGCGCCGCATTCGCAATGGTCATAATATCCCCAGGATTAGGATTGTCATGACACATTTTGCAGGGCAGTTTCGCGTCCCCTGCATGAATTTTGTGGCTAAACGGAATTGGCTGTTCGGGCGGGGTTTCAGGGGTTTGCGAGAGAGAGAAGCCAGCGAAAACCAGAAGCGTCGCAGCAGCCACAACAAATCCGTGTTTCATATCGGCTTAGTCCGATTTTCTGGCCACTCTCTCCCTGCAGGCAGTATTTATGTTACATCGTGGAAGCTTTGATTTCGGCGAGTTGCTTGGGGTTGATTCTCCATACGGTACCGGCTCGCAAATTCGACAGCCATACCGAGCCTAGCCCAACCCGAATGGCGTCTCCGCCTTCTCCAGTGAACTGCTGCACCACCTTATTGGAAGCAGGATCAATACGGGAGATGGGAAAGCCGAAGGATGTCACCCAAACGGAGCCTTCCCCTGCCGCAATGTCACCACCGCCGCCAGGCACACCAACTTCAATCGTCGCGACTACTTTATTAGTCTTCGGGTCGATTCGCGTAACGCTGCCATCTCCTTGGTTCAAGGTCCACACTCCACCTTCACCCACGGCAATGAACCTTGGTTTTTTACCCACAGGAATCGTTTCCACTACTTTGCTCGTTTTCGGATCAACGCGAGTCACCGAATCACCTTCTGTGCTGGTCACCCACAATGCACCTTCGCCATAGATCGGGCAGAACGAACCAGCAGGAAGAGCCACTTCCGTTACGATTTTGTTGGTTTTCGGATCGATGCGCGCCAGTGTTCCTTTAGCATCTGTCATGAGCCATGCGCTCCCGTCCGCAAAGGCAATATAGCCTTCTGAATTGCCGATGGTGGTGGGAATGGTAGCGGTTGTCTGGCCGGTTTTCAGATCCACGCGAGAAACCGTGTTATCTCCGCAGTTGGGCACCCATAAACTTCCTGCTCCAATCGCCAGCCCGGAACATGGCTTGCTGCCGACTGAAATGGCATCTAAAGGTTTGTTGCTCTTTGCGTCGAGATGACCGATGTTGTTTTTCGGCTTATTTGACGTGTATACCTCATTAGTGCCAACCACAAGCCAATCCGGCGAGCCGCCCAGTTCAAAAATAGCGTCGGGCTTCAGGCTAGCCATAGGAATCTGCACACCCGGCGTCTTCACGCCAGGCTTGGGCATTCGTGGTGGACGTGGAGGCCGGTTCGCAGCACCTTGTGACGGTTGCGCGGCACTCTGAGGAGGCTGCTGCGCAGGACTTTCCGGCGATTGGGCAAAGGCTGAATAGACACTAAGAACCGGTACGAGAACGGTAGAAAAAAAACGCATGAATAAACCTTTCGTGATGGTGGAACAACAGGCGGGCTGCGTGGCCGGCAGTGCCTTCGAGTATAGCCAACTCCACACGGACTTGACCAGAGTCATTGGCAGCGCCAGGGAATCTGCTAAGGTGAAAGCGGAACTGCGTGGAACCTCTGTTTTCACGGAATTATACGTTTGCCGCCAACGTATTTAGCAGGTGTTTGGCAGCCATCTATTGTGTTGCGTTTGTTTCCTTTGGCGTTCAAGTTCTAGGACTCATTGGCTCTCAAGGGATTTTGCCAGCAGCGCGATTCTTTGCGGCTGTTCCATTTTGGCAAGCGCCTAGCCTGCTTCGATTCTATTCCAGTGATGCCATGCTCCAAGCGGCATGCTGGATAGGCGCAGCCTTAGCTGTGGTGGCCTTGTTAAGTCCGGCGCATCGCCTTCTGCAAAGAGTGCTATTTGCCCTTCTATTTGTGCTTTACCTTTCTCTGGTGAGCGCCGGGCAGACGTTTATGTCCTTTCAGTGGGATTATTTGCTGCTGGAGACCGGCTTTCTTGCTATTTTTCTAACTCCCGCTTATTCGCGCATCTGGTTATTTCAATGGCTTCTGTTTCGGCTCATGCTGGAATCCGGAATGGTGAAATTACTCAGCCATGACCCCACCTGGAAAAACCTGACTGCCCTGTCTTACCATTACGAAACGCAACCTTTGCCAACAGTGTTGGCTTGGTACGTGGCGCAATCCCCGTTGTGGTTGCAGAAGTTTTCCACGCTGTTGGTGTTTGGTTTGGAGTTGATTCTGCCCTTCTTTATGTTTGGCCCTCGGCTGCTTCAGCGTGTTGCTGCTTGGGGCACCATTGGGCTTCAGGTGTTGATTCTGCTCACGGGTAACTATACCTTCTTCAACATTCTGACCATTGCGTTGTGCTTGTTTCTTCTGGACGACTCCTTTTTTCGCAAAGCAGCACAAACACCACAAAAAACAAGTCGCTATATCTCCCTCGCGCTGATTGTGTTTGTAGCGATTGCAGGCGGAAACCAGCTATTGGGAATGATAGGGCCAAACTTTACTTCCCTGGAAACATTGCTTGCCAAAACAGCACCCTTCGGACTTGTGAATACCTACGGTCTGTTTGCCAACATGACCACCGAACGGCTGGAGATCACAGTGGAAGGCTCAAATGACGGCGAAACCTGGAGCAGTTATCTGTTCCGATATAAACCCGGCAAATTGGATCGCGCTCCTGTATGGGTGGCTCCTTATCAACCTCGCCTGGACTGGCAGATGTGGTTTGCAGCCTTGGGCAGCGCCGAGCAGAATCCCTGGTTTCCCAATTTTCTTGTTCGGCTTTTAGAAGGCTCCCCTCCTGTGTTGCGTTTACTGGCCAGTGATCCCTTTGGAGGCAAGCCGCCCAAATACGTACGAGCCCGCATTGGCCAGTACCACTTCACCAGCTTTGAGCAACGAAGGAAAACAGGGAACTGGTGGAGCGAGGAGCCAAGGGGCCTATACTTTCCGGCTGCCAGTTTGCGCCGTTAAGGGAAGGAAACAAAAAGGCCCACTCCTAGCTTCCGGAGTGGGCCTTACCAAAGCAGAATACTGGTTTACTTAGAAGATTGTTCACGTTTGCTAACGGCTTTATCTTGGTTCCGTTCTGTTTCCGTTACGATCTGGTCAATATTTTCTTTTCCAAAGGCACCGTCTGTTTTAGCGCTTTGCCGACGCACAGTGCTTGGCTTAGTACCCGTCTCTCGTTTGCCTGATTTGCCACTCATAGCTTCTTCTCCATCCATTCAATTTGGCTCACCATTAAGCCTCATCCCGCGTGGTTCCCACCATTTCAGGAACTGTTGTTGAGTATCGGAACAGGGCACAAACCGGAACACCATTTGGAATCTGGTTACCTGTCAGAACTGCTACTGTTCCTCCGTGACGCAAAGTTTGCACTGCGGCATCATTTAACAAGTCTTCCCGTGTTTCAATGATGTCGTCGTGCCTCTTGACCTTTTGACGCACTTCATCGAAGTTGCCCGTATATTCCGCATTGTCCCGCAGGAACAGAAAAGAAACACGGCCTTCATGCGCAGCTTTGATGATGTCTTGTGCGTGAACAGACGCATGGCCGGTGCCTACCTGTTTGTCAAAGCCTTCGAGCGCCTTCTGCACAGCCTCGGAAGGTCTGGATCGTAACAGTTCCAATGCCCGGCGATGCATTTCCCCGCCTTTGAACCCGTCCGGAGCGCCCGAAACGCCGGGTTCTACCAAGTGGGGATAGGTATTTTTCTGCCGGTACTGCACCAACTCATGCTCCACTCCCACAATGACCAAAGGCAAATTGCGCTCCCGCAAAAAGGAAAACAAGGCTTTGTCCAATGCTCGAAAATAATGATCAATGTATTGGGCCTTGTCTTCTCCATCCGTGGAAGTACCAAACATCACGCCCCCCGAACCCATGGAAGGTCCTCCTGAAGCACGATTGTCCAGGGTATGATCCGGCTTCCGGGTCTGCATGGCGTCTGCCAGGTTCGAAGGGGCTCCACCAGGCAATGGCACTTCTTCCGAACTGGTGCTGGTGCAGTGGAGCAAGCGCGTCCGGTTTTGGCTTAATGCCAGAATGTAAAATTCCTGTTCGTACTCCCGAATCGGCAATAAGGCGCGAACTTGAAACTGGTGATTGGCCATCACCAGGGAAGGCAGTTGAGTGGTAGTTGTAAAAGTTTCAAACAATTCCGGCGAACGAAGTATCACCAGCGCACCCGGTTCCTTTCCTGGCTGATCTCCTACGGCCTGAATAGGGGCAAGAAGACTCTCACGGTCTACATCCATTCCTTCCAAAGCTCGTTCCAAGTCGCGAATCACATCCTTCATCTGGATTCGCACATCGGTCTGGACACCCGTAGGAAGAATAATGGTAAGGCACGGACCTTTCGCTTCTGCCAATCTCCTGAGGAGATCGTCGGTGACTTGATTGGCTCCGTTTGTTCTTTGCATGTCCTGTTTCCATGCAATTCAAGTGCATTTCCAGATTTGTTCGAAAGCTCTCAAATTTGGATTTTCAGTAAACGAGCGGCATTTTCTCCATACAGCTTTCGTAATACCTGGTCGGAAAGCCCCAGTCCATAAATTCTCCAGCGTCCTTGAGGAGGTACAGCGGCAGGAGCATAGTCGAAATACTCATCCTCGGTTTCCAGAAAGCGGTAATAGATTTCGTAAAGCGCATCAGAAAATGTTTGTTGCGGAGTACCGAAATTGCTGGGGCTGGCATCTGTTCCAAACATCACGCGATCCTGATAGGCGTCGATGAACTTCTTTGCCGCTTTTGGCTGACGACCCAGTTCCCCGATGCGCGCCCCAATCTCCACACTCATATTCGGGTGAGCCTCCATACATTCCGTTACATATCCCAAATCTTCGGCATCTGCCATGTGGAGGCAGATAAATTGCGTGCCGGGGTGGCGTTTCATCACGCGACGGCGAGCTTCCTGCAATTCCCGGTTGCTGGGAAAATCTTTACCGTAAAAGGACCAGTCCGGATGAGCGTGCAACTCTTCCCAACGTTCATTAAACCGGTCAGTGGGAAGGAAAAACGCTTCCGGATCAGAAGTATGAATGCCGACTGGCATCCCAAGAGCACCTGCGGCTTCCCACATCGGGTCGAATCGCGGATCATCAATGGGAATCAGTTTTCCAGTGGTGATGTGCTCACGCAGGTAAAGACCAAGTGTTTTTACGACTTTCAGCCCTTTTGCTCCGGCCTGGTGAGCAGATGCAATCAGGTCAGCCTGAAACTTCGGATAGCCAGGATCAGCCGCATGGGAATAAGCCGGTTCGGTAAACACCACGAACCGCCCAGGATGTGCTAACTGGAGCTTGGCGATGGCCTCCTTCATGGCATCTCCATAGCTGCCTGTCAGGTTCACCATCGTTCTGATGTTTTTACGGTCCATCACGGGAAGGCAGTCATTGGGCTGGAGAAAGAACTGAATCTTGGGTTCCCCTTTGCCCCCTCTTCCCGAGGTGATGTGCGTATGGAGATCCACCACAGGAAAACGGGCGCGCTCCACTCGGTGTTCCGGGACGTGGAGCATACTTTTGGGCTGGTATTGCTCCAACGGAAGCCCCTTTTCCGAAGCTTTCGCCGATTTAGGTTGCTGCTGGGCCTGAGCTTGTTGCTCGGCAGCCGCTAAGCCCCCCGTGGCAGTAGCAAGCCATTTCCTACGATTCATTCTGTTCTCCTCTCTCGTTCTCTTCCCTGTTGGGGGTAATGTCTGTTAACCGGGCATGGCGTTGCAGGTCACCGATCAGAGGGGTCGCATAGTTTCGAAATTGGGTGGAAACGAATCCATCTTCGCTGTTGCGCCATTCGGAGGGGAACAAGCGTTCTTCCAAAGCGACTTTTTCCAGCGGCACTAATGTCGTCACCATCGAGTAAGAAGCAGCGTTCCCTCGCTGGAGAGCCACCATCTTTCCGGTTTCCCCTCCACGAGCAGCACGAGCAGCGGCAACACCGCACTCTCTGGATTCCTGCCAATCCACAGGGGAAACAAAGTCGACGCTGGAGCGTCCCAGCAACCCCGGTTTTTCGCTTCGGGTGCGGAACTTCAATTTTTCGCTCACCAGCATAGCCAAGCGGTGTGCCACATTCATGGCTAGCGCTCCCCGTGAACCGCTTCTGACGTCTGCCCCGAACGGCTCGCCGTGTTCGTCCAATTGCCCTTCACAAACCGCCACTACACAGCGGCGAAGGCGGGCGTATACGCGTTCCACATCCCCCAGCAAACGCTCTAAAGGTAACGGTTGTTCGGGAAAGTACACCAGGTGCGGAGGATCATCCAGTTCCTGCTTTCCCAAAGCAGAAGCAGCCACCAGCCAGCCTGTATTCCGGCCCAACACTTCCACAAATTCTACCTGCCCCGGCAGGGAACGATTATCTTCCCCAATATCGCGCAGGGCAGACGCGAAGAATCTGGCGGTAGATCCAAATCCGGGGCTGTGATCGGTTTCCACCAGATCGTTGTCGATCGTTTTTGGAACTCCAATGACATGGAGATCATAGCGAAGCGAAGAAGCAGCCTCCGCAATCGTCAGCGCAGTTCCCATGGAACCATTACCGCCTGTGTAGAACAGGTAGCGGATATCCTTGGCACGCAACACAGCAATGATTTGCTCTACATCAGCAGGTGTCACTGCCCGGCGCGAAGTTCCCAAGGCGGAACCGGGAGCATGTGCAACAGCAATAAGTGCCTCGCCGGATTGTCTGCCAAGATCCACAAAATCCCGCTGCAAGATACCTTCAATTCCCCAACGCGATCCATAGAAATGACGGCAGAATGGCTGTTTCCAGGCTTGCTCCACAAGCCCCAAAAGGCTCGCGTTGATGACCGGCGTAGGACCACCGCTATGAACCAAAAGCGCTGTGCCGTTCATCGTTTGGGTTCAAAAGCCTTGGTGCCTCCGGCAAACGCAACAGAGCGCGCACCTGCTGCCACTCCGGCGCGGGCACATTCGGGAAGGCTCTTTCCCTTGATAAATTTCGAAAGAAAACCGGCATTAAAACTATCACCCGCGCCGGTTGTATCCACCACATGAGTTTTGATGGCGGGAACCCGCTGTACCGATCCTTTCTTGCACACCAACGCACCCTTAGGCCCCTGCTTAATCACTACGATTCGCGCATATTTGTTGAGCCGGATGGCAGCTTCCCGAACAGTTCGTTCGCCAGTCAAGCACAGCGCCTCATCTTCGTTGGGAAAAAAAATATCCGTATGGGGGAGAACCTTCCAGATGCCCGCATCCCAACGCTCCGTCGGATCATAGTTGCAATCCAGCGATGTAGTAAGTCCTGCCTGATGTGCCTTTTGAAACAGCAAAGCCGCGCCTGCATGAAATTCCTGAAGCAAGAAGTAAGCACCCACATGGAGATGCCGCGCACTCTGGAGATAAGCTAAAGGCACTTGTGTTGCCTGGAGGCGAGCAATGGTTCCAGCATAAGTAATGCCTGCCCGATTGCCTCGAAAACTGTGCCAGATAGTCAGGCCGGTTTTCTCGCGGTGCGACCGCCGGAGATAGCTCAAATCAAGACCGGCACGAGACAGAAAGCTCTCCACGAAGTCACCGAACAAATCAGAGCCGACCACTGCGGTAAACCCGACGCGCAATCCCATTCTGGCCAAATTATGAGCAGTGATCGCACTGGAACCACCCATCATCAAATTCATATCTTGTGCCAGCAGTTCCTTTCCAAACGCAAGGCTTCTCACGCCATCCATCAGGAGGTCCACATTGGCGTCTCCTGCCACAATGCAGTCCAGCTTGGTTCTAGGTATCATGGATTCGCACTCCTTGTACGACCCTGTTAATTACGCCGTTCGGGCTGGGGTTATCCGGGTTGAGTCCAATTGCCAGGCTCAGGCGATAAGCCAGCAGTTGCGCGAATACAATCTCGAATGGCGTGCGGTAATAGTCTTTCAGTTCCCAGGCGTTCGCCGGAACCAGGTAATCGCATAACTCCCGGTTAAAGTCAGGCGGTGCAATCGCAACCACTCGCCCGAGTTTCTTTGCGCGTAGTTCCCCCAAAAGATCTTCTTCATAGGGCCTTTGCTTTTCATCAGCGGAAAGAAAGCAAAGCACCAGGGCATCCTGGCGGAGAAATGCCATGGGGCCATGCCGAAGACCGAGAAATGTTTCCGGCAAGGTGGTTACATGACCGGCAGTCATTTCCAATACTTTCAGAGATGCTTCACGCGCAGCCCCGAAAAGATGGCGGCAACCGAGCACCATCATGCGAGAAAGGGGCCTTTGGGCAATCTCTTCGGCTACATGGTCCATGGGGAAAAGGGACTTGCTGACACGCTCCGCAATGCCGGACAAAGCCGAACCCACACCATTGCACTCCCGCAAGCACAAGCCAGCCAGCACCAAGTTGGAAAAGGAACTGGTCATCGCCAGGCTCTGATCATTGGTGCGAGGGTCCAGCACAATGGCTTTCACGCCCGCGGCTTGCGCAAGCTTTCCTTTGGCGTTACAGGTAATGGCAAGGTGCCGCACGCTCGGGCATTCCCGCTGCATCCTGGCTACGGAACCGATGCTTTCCGGGCTGTCTCCGGATCGAGCCAATGAAAGCAGCAGACCGCCTTCGCGGAAAGCAGGCGGTGTGGCAAGCAGAAGATCCGTAGTGGGAATTGCATGTGCACCGGGCCACGCGGTTGCTACCGCTTCCGCTGCATAAGCGGATGTCCCGGCACCCGTAACCACCACACTATTCGTGAGCGGTAAACCGTCAGGGAAATCGCCCCGAACCCGGTTCCATGTGTCAGGCCAAAGTTCCGGCTGCTGCAAAATTTCGGAACGCGTCAGGAGCCCGTAATCTGCAGGTATTTGCTTCATGACTATTCAGAAGAAATCTTTTGCGCTTGTAAACTGCCGCGCCACCAGCCATACACAGCGCCAGCCAAAAGCCATAGGGAACCGGGTATTTTTGCCGGATTGCCTGCACTGAGCCAGATGTAAGCGCAAATCACAAAGCCCAACAACGGCGGCACCCCATAGCGAAAACTCCAGTGGCCACGGAGGCAGCGATGCACAAAGGCGGCATTATTCACGCCCATGAAGGCAATAAAAGCTCCGAAATTCAGCATTTCCGCTCCTGGTTCAGAACTCAAATTGAGTGACCCTGCTGGCTGACGCCGCCACAGATCGGCATCGGCGCTGTGAACTGAATCACGATCAGCCCGTACAGAATTAAATCGCGAAGCGTTGATACGCGACGGAACTCCTGCACCGAGCTATTTTCCTGCATACTCAGTTTCGCCACCAATACCTTATGAGACCGAACGAAGAATATCGCAAACAAACGGAAGATTCAAATCATTTTGTAGTTCCACGTATACTCATTGTGTTCGAGAAAGACCGATGCTGCGGAAATACACGCCAAAACTGCTGGTGGAAGAAAGAAGACGCGCCATCCTGGACCGATTGGGAAAGGACGGCCGCGTGAAAGTGGAAGATCTATCACATTTGTTTTCGGTTTCCACTGTAACAGTGCGGGAAGATCTGGAAACGCTTGCCGAACGGGGCTTGCTGGTCCGTTCTCATGGAGGAGCAATCCAGCCTCTTGACCCAGTAAAAGACTATCCGTTACCTCTAAAGAAACGCATTCACCAGCCGGAGAAAACACGCATTGCGCGTAAAGCGGCTCAATTGATTGGCCCTTCGCAAACCGTGATTCTGGATTCCGGCACCACGGCCACTGAATTAGCGGTTGAACTTCAGCGGACCCCACCCGAAGGGCTTACGGTGATTACACACTCTCTCGATGTGGCGCAAACATTGGCAACGGCTCCCAGTATTTCCGTGGTTCAGCTTGGTGGTGTGCTTCGGCACATCTCCCATTCCTGCGTGGGGCCGCAAGCCGAGAATATGTTGATGAACCTCCATGCTGATCACTTCTTTTTAGCTGTGGATGGATTCGACCTCCAAGCCGGACTTTCCACGCCGGATGTTCTGGAAGCGCAACTCAATGCCAGCATGATCCGAGTGTCCCGCGAAGTAACCGTGATTGCAGACGCCAGTAAATTTGGACGCCGCAGCATGTCTATGATTGCGCCGCTTTCTTCTGTGAAACGTGTCATTACGGATGAACAGGTGGAAGCTTCCTTTGTGCAAGAATTGCGCCAGCGGGGAATCGAGGTGATTCTGGCCTGACATTTGTGCTTTCACCATCCTCTTGAACTTTGCCTCCATTTCGATGTATTCTCGCCACAATCTGGATACAAAGCATTCGAAACTAAATTTAGAAAAATGTAATGGGCGTGTCATGGAATATTCATCAACGAGGCTTACGCTTAATCTTTATGCGTGTACTGTTAGCTACTCTCATTGCGATTCTTTTCGCCTCCTTCCTGCTGGGGCAATCGGGACAAGTAAACGGAACCATTCGAGGCGTTGTAACGGACCCAAGCGGAGCAGCAGTGGCGAATGCTTCTATCCAAGTGCATAACTTAGAAACAGGCTTTGAGCGCAACGCCACCACAAACACTCGCGGGGAATATGAGGTTCCTCTGCTTCCGGTTGGCACTTATAAAATTGACGTTTCGGCGGCAGGCTTTGCGGCTTTCCAGCAGTCAGGTCTTCGTGTGGAATTAGCAAAAGCCAGCGGCTTGGACCTTGTGCTGCAAGTTGGAACTACGCAGCAGAGCATGGCAGTGAATGCGGACGCCAGCATTTTGAACACCTTAAGTTTTGATGTGAGCGGCAACCTGAATCAGAAGTCCATGGAAAATATGCCAGTCACTTCGCGAAACACATTCAATCTTGCTTTGCTGGTTCCCGGCTTGAACGGCTCTCGCGATGATGAATTCGGCAATCCAACGTTTGCTTTCGGAGGCATGCAGCGCAAAGGGTTTCTGGTAGATGGAATTGATAACACGCAACGCGGAGGACCAGGCCGGTTAGGGATCTTTTCGCCGGAAACGGTTCAAGAGGTAAAGGTGCTTTCCAACTCCATGGCCGCTGAATACGGGCGCACGGTAGGAGGCATGATCAGCATGATTACGCGCGGCGGCACCAACACCACACATGGCGAAGTGTTGGTATTGGAGCGGCGCCCTTTCTTTATTGCCCGACCTTCGTTAGCTTCCGGCAAGCCGTTTCAACAGTGGACCACATACAACGGCAACATCGGCGGAGCTATCAAGAAAGACAAGCTGTTTTACTTCGTCAGCGGCGAATATGAACCGGAAGATGGAGCGCGCCCCATCACTATCACACCGGCGAATGCGGCAGCACTTGGCATTCCTGCCTCCGAGCTTGGTTCCGCTCCGTTTGCCCAGCGTTTCCAGACCTATCTAGGTCGCATTGATTACCAGTTCAATGCCAACAACAACGTTTATTACCGTTACAGCAATTTTGTGACGCCTTCGAAGTACAACACGTCCGGTGGATTATCCCCCAAGAGCGCCGGAAACAACTTCGACGACCGTGATGACACGTTTGCTTCCCAGTGGACTAGCATTCTGAATGGAAACTCCATCAATGAGCTTCGGTTTGGTTTCTTGCGCCGGGAATTCAAGCGTCCTCCGGTGAGCGGAAACATTGATCCCATTATTGCGATTAGCGGCGTGGCTACGCTTGGCTCAAATACCAGCGCGGGTCAATACTACAACGAGCAGCAGTTCAACTTCATCGACAATTTCACGCATCGCGCAGGACGCCATGAAATCAAGATGGGTGTAGATGTAGACACGATTCGCGTGATTTCAGGAGATCGCCTGCTGCTGCAATACAGCTTCACCAATCTTCAGCAATACTTGAACACAATCAACCATGTCATCAATCCGGCGACTGGCAAGGTGTACAACTATACGCAGTTGACGCAGCAGTTCGGCGACAACACGGCCCAGCATCGCACCACGCCGATCAACCTGTTTATTCAGGATGATTACCACATCACGCCGAAGTTCACTCTTTCTTATGGGCTTCGTTGGGAATACCGCGTCTTCCCTGCCCTGCAAAACAATGCACCTTTAGCGATTTCCCAATCCATTCGCAAAGACTTCAAAGATTTTGCGCCCCGCTTTGGCTTTGCTTGGCAAGCCAGCAAAAAAACCGTGGTGCGCGGCGGCTATGGCATCTTTTATGACACGCTGAATTTGCGGTTGATCTCGCTGGCAGACAGGCAGAACGGCACGCGCGTTCTTTCTTATGTCATCAGCGGTACGGACCCTGCTGCTCCTGTCTACCCAGCCAGTTTCACAGCACCGAATGCTACGTTTGGCGTGAAGCCATCTATCACCGGATTCTCTCAAGACTTCCGCACGCAATACGCGCATCAAGCAAACCTGCAAGTGGAACGCGAGTTAGTGCATGATCTTTCCGTAACGGTAGGCGTGCAGTGGTTTGGCGGACATAGAATGCCGCTGCTGCTGGATACCAACCTGGGCGCTCCGGTTTCTTACCTGGCAGACGGCAGGCCGGTGTTTTCCAGCGCCAATCGCCCGAACCCGAACTATAATCAGATCTTCGCCATTTCCTCAGTAGGAAATTCCGTTTACTATGGCGGTTTTGTGGCTTTGAATAAGCGCTTCAGCCGGAGCTTTCAGTTCACCACCTCCTACACGCTGGGGTATGCCTTCAACAACAATGATTCCGTGGGAGACAGCTGGCAGCAACGTCACCGATTCCAGCAACTTCCGCCGGGACTGGAGTTTTTCATCCAGCGATCAGCGGCATCGTTTTGTGGCGCAAGGAGTATGGCAGCCCATGGGCCGCTTTAACCCAGTCACCAATGCGGTTCTGAATGGCTGGACGATCGCGCCGAACGTGACCATCACTTCCTCCTTCCCAGTCACTCCCGTGGCGGGCAGTGACTTGAACGGCGACGGCGTCAACAACGATCTCCCCTTGTTTGGCACTCGCAACAGCGTAAAGGGATATGGCTTTCAGGAAGTGAATCTCCGTTTGAGCCGTACGTTTCCCCTCAAGGAACGCTTTCGTCTGGAGATTATTGGGGAGGCGGAGAACCTGCTGAACTCCACTAATGCAGCTTGCAACGCGGGTGGCTGCAGCGGGGCCGTGGTCACGCAGTACAATGCGGTGAACTTCAAGCAGATCACTACAGCTTTCAATTCACGGCAGATTCAACTGGGCGGGCGCATTCGATTCTGAGCCTTTCTGTAGACCACTTATGAAAGCTTTCTGTTGGCTAACTGTTCTCCCTGTTGCAGCGTTCATGACGTTGCAGGCCGCTTCCCTGGTAGTGATCTCGGTAGATGGGCTGGACAACCGCTACTTGGCGCAAGCAGATCAGATGGGTCTCAAGATTCCGCAACTGCGGCGCTTGATGCGGGCAGGCGAAGTATCACGCGGGGTGATTGGCATAGCTCCCACAGTGACATGGCCCTCGCATACCACCCTGATTACCGGCGTTGACCCAGTGACGCACGGCATTCTGGGAAACCGAATGCCGCAAGCCGAAGGGGGAGATTATTACTGGGACGAATCCTTGATTCATACCCGTTCGCTCCTGCAGGCAGTTTATGACGCCGGTCTAACGTCTGCCACAATTACCTGGCCTGTGACCGTGAATGCGCCAGTCAACTGGAACCTTCCCGAATACTTCCAACGGCGGCGTGGAGGCTCCATGGATCTTCGCTCCATTGAAAGTAAAGCGAAGCCAGCCGACTTGGGCGAGAAAATCGCAGCGGCATATCCTTCGTTTGCGCAGGAATGGATGGATGACCGCACGCGTGCCTTAGCCGCTGTCTACCTTTTAAAAGAGCATCACCCCAACCTGCTTCTGATTCACCTGGTGGATCTTGATTCCGAAGAACATGACAACGCCCCATTTTCCCGAGAATCCAAAGCCATGCTGGAACGAACGGATGAACTGATCGGGCAAATTGCCGCAGCTATGCCAAAGGGATATGACATAGCGATTGTGTCCGACCATGGTTTTGAGCAGGTGAACCAAAATGTAAATCTTCGCGCCATAGCAGCCAAAGCAGGAGTGGAAGGAGTGATTCCGGCTGGCGGCGTTGTGGTGGCTCGGAGTGAAGCGGCAGCCACTTTTCTTCGCAAACTCATGGCAGAGCCGCGTTACGGCATTGCCAGGGAAATTCCCGCCACCGAAGTATCCCGGTTCCCGGCGGCTTGGGACAAAGGAGCCGTGGCTGTGTTTGAATCGGCAAATGGCATTATGTTTTCCGGCGCTCCTGGCAGTGAAGAGTTCAGCAAGCCGGAAGAGATCGGCAACCACGGCCATTGGCCGATGCGGTATCGTTCTGTATTCGTGCTAAGTGGACCCGGCGTTTCCCATCAGGTGCTGCCAGAGTTTTCCATTAAAGACATCGCCGGGAAGTTAGCGCATGTATTGGGAGTTTCGTTCACTCCCGGTCAGGCTAGGTGAGAATCACGATCTTCCCGCTTGCCTTGTTTTCCTCCATGCAGCGGTGCGCCTCAACAATCTCATCGAAATGGAATATCCTGCCAACCTGGACATGCAGCGTGCCCGCTGCGATTTTCTCCGCTAAATCCTGAAGCGGGGTTTGCATGAAGTCCTCCGATTCTCCGGCATAAGTAGTCAAGTTGACTGCGGTAGGAATTGCCTCCATTGGCGCGAAATTATCGAATGACCATTTATTCCCTACAATACCCGTCATGCAAACAATTCCATGCTGTTTCACGCAGCGCAGCGAATCCTTTAGGGTTGTTGTCCCTATCAGTTCAAGTACTTTGTCAACCTTGTTGGGAAACGCTTTCCCCACCTCTTCGGCAATCAAGCCGGTGTCAATAAAGACGTGGTCAGCGCCGCTTGTACGCAGTAGCTGATCACGGTCAGGGTTGCGAGTTGTTGCCGAGACGGACGCCCCATGGCTCTTGGCAATGGCCGCGGCAGCTAAACCGACCGATGTGGTGCCGCCACGGATCAGCAGATGCTCGCCTGCCTTCAGGGAAAGCGACTTGAACAAGGAACCCCAGGCAGTCTGCAGCATTTCCGGTATAGCCCCTAATATTTCCCAAGGGAGTTCGGTTTTGATCACCTGTACCTGTGCCGCAGGCACACAGGCATATTCTGCGTAACCCCCGTCAAACTGCCGCCCCATTCCGCCCATGGCGGTCGCCACAACATCGCCCTTGCGAAATGTTCCCCTTGCATCTTCTTCCACAAGGCCCACTGCTTCTATGCCCAGAATGCGCGGAAGCTTCACAGTAGGCGAATGTCCTTGCCGTGTAAACAATTCGGAGCGGTTGAGCCCGAACGCCTTCACACGAATCAACACTTCGCCTTTCTGCGGCGCAGGAACCGGGCGGCTCTCAATCTTAAGAACCTCTGGTCCGCCCGCTTCATACATCACGGCGGCTTTCATTGTAGTCACCATTCTGTTTCCGTTCTATGCACGCGGAGGATTGGTAGTGCAGAAGCAATAGCGTGCAATTTTCCAGCGGTCTTCAATTTTCTGAAAGACGAAGAGTTCCTGGTTGGCTTCCGGGGCACTCCCGCCAGTCGCTTTCACCGTAACTGTTCCGGCTGAGTTGGTGCGCGCCATTACCCAGTCAGGGGCAAGTTGGCGGACTTCGGCGATGTCAAACTTGACCTTCAATGTGATGGCCGCAAACACAGCGTAGTAAGCCTTGCGCACTGCATCGGCACCCACGCTGGTGGGGAAGTTCTGCGGCATGAATACACCATCGGGAGCAT
The DNA here is from genome assembly GCA_963791675.1 of Bryobacterales bacterium. Lineage (GTDB taxonomy): Bacteria > Acidobacteriota > Terriglobia > Bryobacterales > Bryobacteraceae > JALYXI01. The sequence continues at coordinate 169,795 of CAWBTD010000012.1, read as the reverse complement.
ACAGCTTCATCACCGCCTCCGTATCAAAGTTGTTTAATGCGGCCTCGTAGTCGGCCAGTACAGCGGCCACTGATTGTTCATTGGCGTTCATGGTTTTGGTCCTTGAGCTTAAGTGTAGGGTGATTCTATCTACATGAATAGCGGGATAAACTGAGAATCTCTTTCTCAATTCTGGAAAAATCGTTAGCAGTGGAAATGTAGTTAAAAAATCATGACGGATTTGAATTCACTGGTAGTTTTCGCCAAAGTCGTCGAGGCGAACAGCTTTTCAGAAGCAGCACGGCGTCTCAAGATGCCGATTTCGACCGTCAGCCGTCGCATTGCTGAACTGGAGGATCAACTTGGCGTCCGTTTACTGGAACGTTCGACGCGCAGCCTGCGGCTTACCGATGTCGGATCAGAGATCTTTGAGCAAGCCCAGCACAGCGTTGAACTCAGCGAAGCAGTGGATCACATTGCTTCGAATCATCTTTCGAATGTTTCAGGCGTATTGCGGCTGTCTGCTCCTCCCAGCATCTCCGATTCGTTGCTCGCGCCGCTGGTCGGTGGATTCCAAATGTCCCACCCCGACGTTCGCGTCCAAATTCTGGTTACGGAACGGATGGTGGACCATATTGCCGAAGGCGTGGATCTGGTGTTCAGGGTCGGTGCGCTCAAGGATTCGACGCTGGTTGCGCGAAAGATCCTGACCTATCGCCATCAGCTTGTTGCAAGCCCCGCTTATCTAAGAAATGGCAGATTGCCCCAGGTACCGAAAGATCTGCTTGACCACCGACTGCTCGCTTTTTCGCGTTGGAGACCCGAGAACCGTTGGAACTTTGTTCACATAAATGGAAAGCACAAAGAAACACTGACGTTTCAGCCTTTCCTTTCCATGAACGACTACGCTGGCCTTGCCTCCGCGCTGCTGGCGGGCGCAGGAATTGGCGAGCTTCCGCCGTTGGTGCAGGCTCAGTTGCTACACCAGAAACAGATTGTCGAGATTATGCCGAAGTGGCGCTTCCGTACTTTCGACCTTTCCGTGGTCCATCTCGGCAATCGGCACGTCCCGCGACCTGTTCGGGCGTTCAAGGATTTTGCAGCGCAGATGGCTCCTAGGCTCTTTCCCGCCCTTCCGACTTGATCTGCCTAAAATGGCACGACCTACTCATCCCCCGGCAATCGCACCCACGACCAATAAAGGTTCAGTCCCTGCCCTCACCGCATCTGGCAAGGGAGTATCGGGTGATTCATGGGAAATGTCCTGTTCACACGCGAAGAATCTTACAAAGGGCCGACGCTGCTGAGAGACATGATCGCGAATCGTCCCCCGCAGCATCGGATAGCTTTCCTCGAGTGCGTCAAAGAGCAAACGCTGTGTCACTTGACCATCGACGTTCAGATGGATCTCGCCGTTCACACGCGCCAGTGTCCGGAGATGCGCCGGAAGCAGGACCCGGATCATGGCAGTGTTTGCACCTCGACAGAAAGCACGGCGGGAAGGTCTCGGACGATAGGGGTCCAATGATCTCCGGCGTCGGTAGACGCATATACCTGCCCCCCAGTGGTGCCGAAGTACACTCCACAGGAATCGAGTGAATCAACTGCCATGGCATCACGCAGCACATTCACGTAACAATCTTGCTGCGGCAAGCCCTGTGTGAGCGCTTCCCATTCGTGTCCGCCCGTGCGACTGCGGTACACGCGCAGCTTCCCTTCAGGCGGATAATGCTCCGAATCACTTTTAATCGGAACCACATAGATGGTTTCCGGTTCATGCGCGTGAACATCAATCACAAAGCCGAAATCCGTTGGCAAGTTGCCGCTGACTTCTTGCCAGGATTCACCCGCATTGTCGCTGCGCATCACGTCCCAGTGTTTTTGCATAAATAAGACATGGGGACGCGAGTGGTGCATGGCCATATGGTGAACGCAATGGCCAACCTCAGCGTTGGGATCAGGGAGAAACTCTGACTTTAGCCCACGGTTAATGGGCTGCCATGTATTGCCAGCGTCATCGGTTCGAAAGGCACCCGCCGCAGAGATGGCGATAAAGATCCGTGCGGGGTCAAGGGGATCGAGCAGGATCGTATGGAGGCACATGCCACCCGCACCGGGTTGCCAGTGTGGCCCTGTTCCATGGCCGCGCAGCCCAGGGAGTTCCTGCCAGGCTTGCCCGCCGTCCGTAGAGCGGAAGATGGCAGCATCCTCAACACCGGCGTAAATGGTATCCGGATCGTGCAAAGAGGGTTCCAGATGCCAGACCCGCTTGAACTCCCAAGGATGAGGCGTGCCATCGTACCACTGATGCGTGCCTGGGGTGCCATCGTATACGAATTTGTTCCCCATTGGCTCCCACGTCTTACCCCCATCATTCGATCGCTGAATCAACTGGCCGAACCAGCCACTGGACTGAGAAGCATACAATCGGTTCGGGTCAACGAGTGATCCCTTCAGGTGGTAGATTTCCCACCCTCCAAAGTGTGGCCCGCTCACATCCCAGCGTTCGCGTTTACCGTCCGACGTTAAGACAAAGGCACCCTTTCTGGTACCTACCAAAACACGTACTCCGCTCATTTTTTATTCCTTGAGATCTGTTCGCGCATGCGCTCCTCCGCTTCCCTCAATTCGGGAGTCAATTCAGCGCCAAAATCAGATGCTTCGTATACCTGACGGATTTCGATCTCGGCTTCTTCTCCCGTGGGGTTGGGACACCGCTTCACCCATTCAATCGCTTCTTCCTTGGATTTCACCTGCCATAGCCAAAACCCGGCAATCAATTCTTTGGTTTCGGTAAACGGCCCGTCGATCACGGTCCGGTTTTCTCCAGAAAACTTGACGCGCGCCCCCTTCGAGCTTGGCTGCAGCCCTTCGCCGGCAAGCATCACGCCGGCTTTCACCAACTCCTCGTTAAATTTCCCCATTTCGGTCAGGAGTTTCTCGTCCGGGAGAACACCCGCTTCTGTGTTCTGATTGGCTTTTAGCAGAATCATAAATTTCATCGTTCATTTCCCTCGTATCAACCTTGGTTTCACTAGTGAATCGAACGGCGAAACGCGAAATCGACAGTGTCAGAAACTTTTTTGCTTTATTTTTTTGGCAAATTGGCGATCTCGATGATCGGCCGGATTTCCACTGTGCCCCGGTGCACTCCTGGAATCCGTGTGGCAATCTCAATTGCCTCGTCCAGGTTCTTGGCATCCACCAGAAAGTAGCCGCCGAGTTGTTCGCGGGTTTCCGCAAAGGGACCGTCGGTCACCAGCGGCTCCCCACCGCGTACCCGAACACTGGTCGCCATTGTGCTGGGCTGCAACGGAGCAGTGGCCAGATATTGGCCTTGGGAATGAAGCTGATGGGCAAGCGCGGTTGAGGTCTTATAACATTGCTCACGCTCATCCTGGCTCCAGGCCTGCTCGTCAGCATAAATCAGCAGCATATATTTCATCTCATTCGTACCTTCTCACGAACCAATCGCGATCCGCCAGATCGACAGCATAGCGGCAGAATATCTACACTAAAATGTGCCTGCGGATGCCGCCACAGTTGTGGAAGCAGTATATCGCTCCGATTGGGGTCGGATTGTCGCAACGCTGATTGGAATGGTGGGTGATTTCGACTTGGCGGAAGAATCTGCCCAGGAAGCCTTTGCAGCCGCCGTGGACCAATGGCAGAGTTCCGGCGTTCCTGAGTTTCCGCGCGCATGGATCGTACAAACAGCTCGGCATAAAGCCATTGATCGCATGCGACGCCAATCGCGATGGCAAGAAAAATTGGAATCGTACACCAACGGGAACTTAGTCCAAAGCATGGAAGTGCCGGACTATGATGCACTCCACACAAGGGAAATTCCTGATGATCGACTTCGGCTGATCTTCACCTGTTGCCATCCGGCGCTTGCTTTGGAGGCGCAGGTAGCACTGACGCTCCGCACGCTTTGCGGCCTCGAAACCGAGGAGATTGCGCGGGCGTTCCTGGTACCGACAACCACAATGGCACAACGGCTGGTGCGCGCGAAACGGAAAATTCGTGACGCTGGCATTCCGTACGTCGTGCCCCAAACACATGAGCTGTCCGCGCGGTTGGGAGCCGTGCTGACCGTGATCTATCTGGTTTTCAACGAAGGCTACACGGCCACCAGTGGCGAGCCGCTGATCAGGACTGCGCTTTGTGCCGAGGCGATTCGCCTCGGACGTCTGGTCACGACCTTGATTGGGCCGCAATGCCCGGCGGAAGTCACTGGTCTGGTCGCGCTGATGCTGCTGCAGGATGCGCGGCGCGATGCCCGTTTCGACCATTTGGGCGATCTCGTCGTTCTGGAGCAACAAGATCGCCGCCGCTGGAACCACCAGCAGATTGCGGAAGCACTGCCGCTCGTGGAAGAAGCCCTTCGGAGCGGCCCTGGCCCCTTCGCCTTGCAGGCCGCCATTGCCGCCCTTCATTGCCAGGCAGCGCGCGCGGAAGACACCGACTGGCCGCAAATTTTGTGTCTCTACGATGTCCTCCAACAGTTACAGCCTTCTCCGGTTGTGTTGCTCAATCGTGCTGTTGCCGTTGCCATGGTGAAAGGGCCTGAACCCGCGCTGGAGCTGATCAATTCACCCCCTGTCGCCAACGACCTTGATCATTACCATTTGCTCCATGCCGCGCGTGCCGATTTCTTGCTTCGGCTCGGAGCCGTTGCGGAAGCCGCGAAAAGTTACCGGCGAGCGCTTGCTCTGGTGACAAATGAAAGTGAGCGCCGGTTTTTAGAGCGGCGGCTGCGCGAAGTGCAACCAAATAGTGACGAATACTCACAATTTCCTGAATCCGCCTAAAATGACTGGACGTCTCTCAAGGCTATTGATAGTTTCTGCTTTGTGGATTCGGCGGAATCTTTTCTCCTTCTCTCGCTGGCGCTACTCTGAGAGGAGGAGATAAGACAAGTGGCGAGTCTCGATTGGTCACAATGTTCCGCCGTGGAAAGTATCCCCGGCAAGGTAAGTGGTGCGTGGGTATTCCGGGGAACGCGGATGCCGGTTCAGACGGTATTTGAGAATCTCGAGGCTGGTATGTCAGTTAGTGAGATTACCGAAGTTTTCGATGTAACAGCAGAGGAAATAAAAGCCGTTCTACACTTTGCCAGTGAGAGCCTAGCGAAATCGCCCGTGTTCCGCTGATGAAAATTTTGTTTGATAATGGCACCCCGAAGCCTATTGCTTGTAGCCTCGTTGGCCATGAGATCACCTATGCGCGACAGATTGGCTGGCATGAGTTGGAAAACGGTGCGCTGATTCAACAAGCTGAGGAAGCCGGTTATGAAGTGCTTCTCAGCACCGACAAGAATATCCGCTACCAGCAGAATCTTTCAGGTCGGAAAATCGCGCTGGTCATTCTCAGCAACCAACAATGGCCGCTTGTCAAGCTTTACCTCGACAGAATTGCTGCAGCTGTGAATACCTGCACGCCAGGCAGTTATGTAGAGGTCGATATTCCTTTCGAGTAATCTGCATAATGTTGAACCACTATCAAGGCGTATAAGCTTCTTCCATTTGCTTTCCCACCATCCGCTACATAAAATACACACGGGGTCAGAGCCGTATGCAGGAAGAAACAGGGCGTAGGGATTTTCTGAAAACATCAGCCGCTGTTGCTGCCGGAGCCATGCTGCCGGGCGCGGCTCATGCGCAATCCGACGCGGCACAGGTCAAAATTGGGTGGATCGGAACAGGCAGCCGTGGCTACTACGTTATGGGCCGCGCGTATAACAGCAAAGATCTGATGGAAGTGGTTGCCGTGTGCGACACCTATGCGGGCAATCTGGCCAAAGGCAAAGATCAGGTGCAAAGCAAGGGCGGCAACACGCCAAAAACCTATATTGATTACAAGGAACTGCTGGCCGACCCTGCCGTAAACGCCGTGGTGATCTCCACGCCGGAACATCTCCACTTCCCGATGGCAATGGCTGCCCTGAAAGCAGGAAAAAACATCTATCTGGAAAAGCCGATTGCACACACCGTGGAAGAAGGCGCGCAGATTGTGGCGCTTGCCGAAAAAACCGGCAAAGTGGTGCAGGTCGGAACACAGAACCGCAGCAACAAGCTTTACCAGCGCGCAAAAGAAATGGTGGGGGAAGGCATGATTGGGGAATGCCATTTCACGCGCGCCTTCTGGTACCGGAATTTTGACACCACTGCTCCGGTTCCAGCCGCGTGGCGTTATGTGATTCCAGACGATGCTTCGCCGGAAAATACAGACTGGAAACGTTTTCTGGAAGGCGCGAAAGACCAGAAGATTCCCTGGGATAAGCATCGCTATTTTCAGTGGCGAAATTACTGGGATTATTCCAGCGGCATTGCCACCGACTTGCTGGTTCACCAAACAGACATCAGCAATTTTGTTTTAGGCAAAACCGTGCCGAGTTCCTGTGTTGCTTCTGGTGGCGTCTATATGTGGACTCGTGCCAAGGGCGATGACCGCGAAGTGCCGGATACGTTCAGCGCCGTGTACGAATATCCCGATCAGTTTGAGTTGAACTACTCCAGCTACTTTGGCAATGACCAGTACGGCTATGGCGAGCAGTTCATGGGCTCGGAAGGCACCATTGAAGTGATCAGCCGCCAGTACATGAACTTCTTTCCGCAGAAATTCAACGGCAAGGCAGTGAAGGATCGTCAGGAAATTCATCTGGATCGCGTAAAAGATCTTGGCCAGGAAGATGACGGCACTGCCGATCACGTGCGAAACTTTCTCCAGGCTTGCCTCGGCAAGGAAAAAGCAATCGCTCCGGCAAGAGCCGGACAGATTGCCGCGATTCCCGGCCATATGGCAACTCTAGCTTTCAAGAACAACAAGAAAGTGTACTGGGACGACAAGACTCAGAAGTACCATTTCTCCTAAAGACAGGAAACTCTATCCCGTGTCCAAACGCCTGATTACCGCCGCCATCCTGGCACTGCTGGTTTACGGCATGACTGCCGCCTTGTTGGGAACTCTTCTCCCCGACTTATCCAAGCGGTTTGCCTTTAACGACGACCAAAACGGAACCATTGCTTTTGCGCAATCTCTGGGTCTGATTATTGCCTCGCTTTCCATCGGACCTTTGATTGACAAGCGTGGCAAGAAGTTCGGCCTGGTGCTGGGGCTGACGCTGATTACAGCAGCTTTGTTGGCATTAGCAAACTCCAACACTTATATGATGGTCGGCTCCTGGATGCTGGTGCTGGGATTAGGTGGTGGCATCATCGTCACGGCGGGAAACGCCTTGGTGAGTGACACCGCGCCGGAAAGCCGAAGTTCCACATTGAATCTCCTGAATTTGTTCTTTGGCCTGGGCGGCATGATTACTCCTCTCATTGGCTCCCTGTTTTTCGCGGGCAATACCTTGTCGCTTTGTTATTTTATGGCCGTGCTGACAGGGATGATTCTTTTGACCCACATCACCACGCCCATGCCCCGCCCGGTGGCCTCGCAGGAAGCCGTTCAGTCTTCCCAAGTGGGCGGGTTGTTGGGAAATCCGCTGCTGCTGCTCCTCTCTTTATTCCTTTTTCTTTACGTGGCGTGCGAAGTGGGCGTATGGAACTGGCTGGCCAAGCACTTGGTGGCCCAGGGAATCTCGGAACAATCGGCGCTCCGGACTTTATCGTTCGGCTTTGCTTTTGGCATTCTGGTAGGCCGTGTCGTGGTGTCCCGCATCCTGACCAAAATTTCTCCCATCACAGTCACTTTGGGCTCGGCCGTGTTGATGGCAGTTACCACCTACTTAATGCTGCAAACCGATCAAGCCCTGGTAGCAGGCATTCTGGTGTTTTGCGCCGGACTAGCAATGGCGCCGGTGTTTCCCACCACGCTGGGCATGATTGGGGATGCTTTTCCCCGGAACACAGCTACCGCAATGGGAATTGCCATTACTTCAGGCTGGATCGGCTTAGCCGTCAGTTCCAAAATCATTGGGGCGATTGCAGGAACTAATCCTACTGGACTGAAAACAGCCCTGCTGGTGCTTCCCGGCTTTTCTGTTCTGATGATTCTGGTGAATCTGGCAATACGGCCCGCTTTGAACCGGGCCGCCAGCCGATATTAACTGGCTCTTTCCCGATGCCGCAGGGTGCTCCGAACAGAAACACTGCTTCCTGTTTCGGAGCGCACCGGCTTTTTATGAATCATTTGCAGACTTCGCAGCTGATCGGTGACGCAGACCAGAAACATGGGCTGCCGGGCGTTTTTCATCAGATCGATGACGCGCTCGGCACTTTCTTCCAGGTAGATATTTTTACCGTCCGTGAGCAGGTGAATCTCCGATTCGCCCTTTACAGCATCGGCAATCCGCTTACCCATCTCTTTTTGGAGGTAACGGAGGACGCGCCGGATCTTCTGGAGCGAGAAACCTTTGCGGCGAAGTGCGGCAATTACCGAAACTTCCACCACTTCTTCCGGGGAGTATACGCGACGGTGTCCGTCATGCCGGGGGGAAACGACACTGCGTTCATCCCACCACTGCAGTTGCCGGAGGCTAACGCCTGAAAGGCGCGCGACATCGTTGCTGGTGTACAACTGCTCTACCGCTACTTGGGGTGTACGCAACTTCCTGGCCTTGAGCATGCCGAATTCTCCCTTACATTCAGGACTTCTCATGAGTGTACCCGAGATTGCTTCACCTTGGAGCAAAAAAGGGCTAAGTTCTTGATTGTGTTACGATATAAAGTGAAAATTACTGAAGGATTGTTGTGTCTGATCGCGTAATACGTAGAGATCTGGGGGCCGATAAGTTTACGGTCGCTATAGAAAATAATGTAAGTTTTGTTGCCCGGCATCGGACGCAATTTATCCGGTACGGCATTGTTGCCCTGGTGGTAATCCTCCTAGGGGCGGGAATTTATTTTTACCGGAATTCCCAGCAGAGTATCCGGGAAGAAAAACTGGCAGATGCGATTCAGATACAAGAAACCAATGTCACGCCGGGTGCGGTCCCAGGCCCTTTAAGTTTTCCTACCGATGAGGCAAAACGGGATGCTGCGACGAAAGCTTTTAGCGAGGTAGCTTCCCAATATAACGGTACCCGGGAAGGGTGGATTGCTGAATATTACTTAGGCTGTATTGCCACGGATGCCGGAAAATTGGATGAAGCGCGCAAGCGTTTCCAGTCTGTAGTGGATTCCGCGAATAAAGATTACGCATCGCTGGCGAATCTCTCTCTGGCTGATCTGGATTTTGTGCAGAACCGCACCAGTGAAGGGGAAAAACGGCTTCGGGATCTGATTGCGAATCCAACCATCATGGTGTCCAAGGAACAAGCCACTATGGCGCTTGCACACCACTACGCCACCACCAACCCTGCGGAAGCGCGTAAGCTGCTGGAGCCCCTTTCCAGCCAGACGGGCGGGGTTAGCCAAGCAGCAGTTCAGGCTCTAGGCGAACTGCAAAGCCGGTAACTTGCTTTCCCATCTCCGTTTTCCGCTTGGAAGCAGCAAGGGCCGCCGATACCCGGAACCGGATCATCCATACCGTAACCTTTTTCAGCGAGATCGCCATCGCGTAGTGCATGCTCGCGCTTTTCGACGGCTGGAAGCAAAAACTCAAGTCTTTGCCCCAGGCATCTCCGACCATTTTCGGAATCGCCTGACGCATACCATTGAGGTAACGCAGATTGCCCGCACCGTGGTAAACGTCCTCCAATTGGAAGAAGATTTGGCGGAAGCCCTGGCGCTGGTTCACGATATCGGCCATCCTCCTTTTGCGCATGCGGGAGAGTGGGAACTGAACCACCAGATGCAGGCATTTGGAGAGCGGTTCGATCACAACATCCAAGCTCTGCGAATAGTGGAAGCTTTCGAGCAGCGGTACGCCCGCTTTCCCGGCCTGAACTTGACGTTTGAAGTGCGGGAAGGAATTGTGAAGCATTCCCGCGACTTCGTGAAGGGCGAATACCCGGAACTAGATGAATATCTTCCAGGTTTTCGGCCTCCGCTGGAAGCGCAACTGATTGACCTTGCCGACGAAATTGCCTATGGCGCAGCGGACCTGGACGATGGCTACTCGGCGCACCTGTTTACCATACAGGATGTAGCGGAGGCAGTGCCAGCCTATGCGGAGTTGTGGGAAACCATTGAAACGCAGTTTCCAGGGGCTAACGAGCGCGACCAGTTTCAGGAAGTGCTACGGCTGATGACGGATTGGCTGGTAGGCGGTTTGGTGGAAGGCACCCTGGAAGCGGCCAGACTGGCAGGAGTTAAGAATCATCAGGAAGTCAGGGAATTACCCACCCGGATTGCGGCATTTACGCCGGACGTGATGGAAGCCTCGCGAGGCTTGAAGCGCTTCATGCACAAATACGTTTTTTCTTCCACGGAATTGGTGGAAGACCGGAAGCGCTCACAAACCATGATGGGGGAATTATTTCAATTCTTCCTGGCGCATCCGGAACGTTTGCCGGAGCCGCATCGGGAACGTGCGCAAGGAGCACGCGCCCCTCGCGCCATTTGTGACTACCTGGCTGGCATGACCGATGTATTTTTCCACCGGACATACCAGCAGGTAATTGGTCAGTAAACTATTGAAAGCTAACGGTTTTGGCCGTGGAGGCTGAAGAAGAAAAGCTCCCCTGATCCAAACCGCTTGCTTTGAAAGTAGTGCTTACTCCGGAACTGACTGCCATGATTCCCCCAATGGAACCAGCAGCAGTGCTGGTGGAGGAAGCGGGCAATGAGAGCAGAACCAAGCTGGGAACACTGAAACGGCCTGCGCTTGCCCGTTCTATGCACACAAATGCCGAACCAAGGCTGGCCGTTGTGTTTGTAATGGAAGTGCCCGTGATAATTACTTGGCCATTGGGATCGCCGCCCGTCCAGGTCACCAAAAGGTCCTGCGTACGGGGAATTGTGTTGGTGCTGCTGGCGTTGGTCCAGTTCAGCACGTCAGGAACATTCAAGGTAGCCGTAAAACCACCCACATCCGCACCGCCGGGAGCAGTGATGGTGTATGTTCCTTTAGTTAAGTAAGGAGTTCCTGTGGTGGTAGTTTGGCCCGGAATGGAAGTGATGCTGCTCAAAGTGACGCCATACGTTCCTTGCGTTTTTGTCAGCGTTTTGGTTCCATTCGGCCCTACCAAAGTCAGACTTGCTCCAGCATCCAGATTGGTCGGCACTACCGGGTCGGTATAGGTCCCGGTAGATCCCTTAAACGAGTACACGGTGCAAGCTCCAAAAGTATTGATATCTAAAGGGCTCTGGACCGTAGTGTACTGGCTGTAAGTGTATTTGTAGAAGTCGCCATAAGCAGTTTCTGAGGTTGAGGTGATGGTTCCTAGCCCTGAAGCTGCAACGGAAATATTGCTTTGGTTAAGGCCAATATCTCCGGTTGCCACTGTTCCTTTTTGAGAAACGCTGGTCAGGTCAATTCCTGTATTGTCTGAACAGGTCCGTGTACCGGTGGCAATTGGCATTGAGACGTAGTTGCTGACGATATTGCCGGTTTTCACTACCACTGGAACGTGGCATCCTGTAATCCCTGCGGGAACGGTAAACGCCACTTGGTCTAATCCGGCGCAGCAACTGGAACGGGCATATCCTAAGATTGCAGCAGATTTTCCCCCGACATATACTTCCACCGGCACTGTGCCGAGCTTTACGGCGGAGCCGCCTTGCGACTCATCGCCTGTTACCGGCCCTAAGCCCGTGCCCCATAAAATGTAGGCTTCGCCGGGTTGGGCGGCAGTGGTCAGGTTGGCTACCTGGTAGTTGGTATTGGTGACAATACCCAACCCACTTCCTGCCTGGTTAATTGAGTAGATTCCGAAGCTGTTGGCTGCTACCTGGAGCGGGGCTGTGACACTGGTTTGCCCGTTATAAGTCACCGTGAGCGTGCCTGTGCCCACCGGAGTCGCAGATGGCAGAATTGCAGCCACCTGACCGGCTGAGGTATACACCATCAAGGGTTTAGTGGCGGTTCCATTCACCGTGGCAGTGAGTGACGTTCCGGCCAGCATGGTGCTGAGCGGATAAGTGGTTGCCTGCTGGAGAGCGGCAGGCCCCATGCCGCTGCCAAATACAACAAAAAGAGAACCTTGGGCAATTGCGGCATTTGGCAGTCCGCTATAAGCATAGCTGGCGGAATTGGCAATTCCGCCGCTGGAAATCACTGGTTGCGCAAAGGCAGATCCACACGCCGCCAAACACGCCATCGTTAAGAAAAGTTGTTTCAATGTTCATCCTCCTGGGAGTGTTGAGCTCGCCAGACTCAAAAGTGATATCAGATCGTAAAGCCGTTTCAAAGTAATTAGCGTTTTTTACTCTCCCAATTGGCTCACGCTGGAAAGCTCAGCCTTGCGAACACCGTAAATTTTCTGAATTTGGCGGCAAATCTCCGCTGCCAGGCGTTCCGGCTGTTCCTCTTCGTCCAGGTCAATTTCCACTTTGATGTAAAGATTAGTTCGCACGTCCGCAGTAAACTAAAAGGGCATGGTGCAGGTCAAGCAGATTGTGGACCGTGACCTGTATTCTGTGGAATCAGGACAAACGGTGGCGGAAGTGGCCAGGCGCATGGCCGAACTGCGTGTAGGAGCAATCGTGGTGCTCCAAAGCGAAAAACTCTGCGGCGTTTTCAGCGAGCGTGACTTAATGACGCGCGTGGTGGTGGAGCGACTGGACCCGGAATCTACCCCAGTGAATCAGGTCATGACCACGGAAGTAGTCACGATCGAAGAATCAGAGGGCATTGAAATGGCTATGGAAAGCATGAGGCTGAACCAGTGCCGCCATCTTCCGGTCCTCCAGGGAGAAAAGGTAGTGGCTTTTCTTTCCATGCGCGATCTGATGCATTACGAACTGACACGAAAAACAGAAGAACTGCAGCGGATGCGCGCCTATGTGCATGGGATCGCGTGAAAACAGGAATCGTAATTTTTGCTCATGGTTCTAGTGTCGCTTCGGCAAACGAAGCTGTGCGGCGAGTCTCGGCAGAAGCTGCCGCCACTGGCGGTTTCGCTCTTTATGAGACTGCCTTTTTGGACGTAGAACCTACCTTATTGAATGCAGCCAGCCGACTAATCTCACAAGGGGCAGATCAGGTTCTGGTAATTCCCTACTTTCTGACACTTGGCCTCCATTTGCAGCGGGACTTGCCTCGCATGGTGCGGGAAGCAGAATTGCAACATCCGGGCGTGTCCATTCGGGTAGCTCCTCCCCTAGATGGCCATCCAGCTTTGAGTCAGATCTTGGCAGATCGTGTACGGGAAACGTTGTGAAAGCGCGTCTGCTGGAATCTCGCATTATTTCCCCGGAAGTGCGGCATTTTTTCTTTGAGGTTCCGGAGCAAGATTACCTTTCTTTCTCGCCAGGTCAGTTTGTTTCCTTGACCACGCTGGTGGGGGAAAAGAACATCACTCGTGCTTACTCCATTGCTTCTCCGCCGCAAGGGAATCTTTTTGAACTTTGTTTAAACCGGGTGGAAGACGGCAAGTTTTCTCCCTTTCTGTTTCAAATGCAGCCCGGCGAGGAAGTGGAAATGAAGGGGCCATACGGAACCTTTGTTCTCCGGAAACCGCCTGCAGACAGCATCATGGTGGCGACCGGTACCGGAATTGCTCCCTTTCGTTCCATGCTGCTGGCCGAGTTGCCGCACGATTCCCTTCACACCTTTGATCTGGTGTTTGGCGTACGGCATGAGCACGCATTACTCTACCGGTCTGAATTCGAAGAATTAGCCCGGCAGCATCCCAATATGCGGTTTCACCCTACGCTCACCCGCCCAGGACCGGCATGGGGAGGTCTGACGGGACGAGTGCAATTGCATACTCTTCAGATTCTCGGAGAACGGCGAGATGTAGACGTTTACCTGTGTGGAATGAAAGAGATGGTAGACGAAACTCGTGCCTTATTGAAAGAAGCTGGCCTGGAACGCAAGCACATCATCATTGAGAAATACGACTGATAAATAGTTGACAATAACAGACTCATGTTACATAATGAGGTAGAGCTAATGAAATTAGCGTAGCTCATTATTATAGGAGTTCTGACATGGGCAAAATTATCGGTATTGATCTTGGGACAACGAATTCCGTCGTTGCCGTCATGGAAGGCGGTCAGCCGACCGTGATTGCCAACCAGGAAGGTACACGGACCACGCCCTCGGTTGTGGCGTTTACGAAGTCCGGGGAGCGTTTGGTTGGCCAAGTGGCAAAGCGCCAAGCAATTACCAATCCCGAAAACACGATCTTTTCCATCAAGCGCTTTATGGGACGGCGTTCTGATGAAGTCAACGAAGAAATGAAGATGGTCCCCTACAAAGTGGTGCGAGGGGAAAATGGCGATGCTCGCGTGGATGTGAGCGGCAAAAAGCAGTCGCCCCCGGAAATCTCGGCCATGATTCTCACCAAGCTGAAGGAAGCAGCAGAAGCGTATTTGGGTGAGAAAGTAACCCAAGCGGTGATCACGGTTCCTGCGTATTTCAACGATGCGCAACGGCAGTCCACCAAGGATGCGGGCAAGATTGCAGGTTTGGAAGTATTACGCATCATCAACGAGCCGACCGCAGCGGCGCTGGCTTACGGGTTGGATAAGAAGAAGAACGAGACCATTGCTGTATATGACTTCGGCGGCGGTACGTTCGACGTTTCCATTCTGGAAGTAGGCGACGGCGTGGTGGAAGTGAAATCCACCAACGGCGATACTCACCTGGGCGGTGACAATATCGACCAGCGCATCATGGACTGGATCATTGATGAGTTCCGCAAGGAACAGGGCATCGACCTTTCCAAAGACCAGATGGCTTTGCAACGGCTGAAAGAGTCTGCTGAAAAAGCCAAGATGGAGCTTTCCACGCTGATGGAAACCGAAATCAACCTCCCCTTTATCACGGCGGATGCAACCGGTCCCAAGCACTTGCAGATGAAGTTGACCCGTATGCGCTTTGAGCAGATGGTGGACGACATTCTGCAGCGCACGATGGAGCCCTGCAAAAAGGCGATGTCGGATGCAGGCGTGACCCCCCAGAACATTGACGAAGTGGTCATGGTGGGCGGTTCGACGCGTATTCCGAAAGTCCAAGCCATGGTGAAGAACCTGTTCGGCAAGGACCCGAATCGTACGGTGAACCCGGACGAAGTGGTAGCAGTAGGCGCAGCCATTCAGGGTGGCGTGCTGGGCGGCGACGTGAAAGACGTTCTCCTGCTGGACGTGACCCCGCTCTCATTGGGTATCGAGACCCAGGGTGGCGTGATGACGCGGTTAATCGAGCGCAACACCACGATTCCAACTCGCAAGAGCCAGACCTTCTCCACTGCTGCCGATAACCAGACCACGGTGGAAATCAAAGTGTGCCAGGGCGAGCGCGCCATGGCCACCGACAACAAGGTACTTGGCATTTTCCAATTGGTAGGAATTCCGCCAGCGCCTCGTGGTGTACCGCAGATCGACGTGACGTTTGACATTGATGCCAATGGCATTCTGAACGTCACTGCTAAAGATAAAGGCACCAACAACGAGCAGAAGATCACCATTACCTCTTCCTCCGGTTTGTCCAAAGACGAAGTGGAGAAGATGGCCAAGGATGCCGAATCTCACGCAGCGGATGACCGCAAGGCGAAGGATCAGATTGAAGCTCGTAACCGGGCCGATTCCATGATCTACAACATTGAAAAGACCCTGAAGGAAAATCGCGACAAGGTGAGCGCTGAGGATGCCCGGAACATTGAGCAGGCCATTGAAGACACCAAGAAAGCGATGACCGAAAACGATGCCGAGAAACTGAATGCGGCAACGGATCGTTTGACCACGGCCAGCCACAAACTAGCGGAAGCAATGTATAAAGCGAACCCTGGTGGCCAAGGTGCTCCCGGAGGAGATGGAACTACGCCACCTCACCAGGAAAAGCCCAAAGATGATGTAGTGGATGCGGAATTTGTAGACGTAGACGATAAGAAGTAAGAAGAGCAAAGGAGGCAGGCAGTTCCCGAACGAACTGCCTGCCTATTTTCTATGGCAACCCCCAAGGACTATTACGAAACTCTCAGCGTGCCGCGTGATGCTTCAGCGGATGATATCCGGAAGTCCTACCGGAAGCTTGCCCGCAAATACCATCCGGATCTGAATCCGAATGATAAGGCGGCGGAGGATCGTTTTAAAACAGTGCAGGAAGCATACGACGTACTCAGCGATGACAAGAAGCGCGCCATGTACGACCAGTATGGCTTTTACTCGGAAAATGCGCCGCCTCCCGGCTCCGGATTCAATGGAGGAGCACAAGGGTCTGGCCGTCCGAACATGGATTTCAGCGGGTTTGATTTTTCTAACTTTACCCGCCAGCAGGATACTCAAACCGAGTCGGGCGGCGGTTTTGGCGATATGTTTTCCCGGTTTTTCCGGGGAGGCGAGAATGAGCCGGAAGCGCAGGCGGAAAAAGGGTCTGACCTGGAATATGCCGTCAAAATCGATTTCTGGCAGGCTATTCGAGGAACCCAGGCCAAGATTGATGTCACTCGCCATGAGGTCTGCACCACTTGCCATGGCAGTGGTACGGCGAACACCGGCACCGTGACTTGCCCTCAGTGCAACGGCAGCGGCAACGTGACGCAGATGGCAGGGGCAATGAAGTTTAATTTGACTTGTCCGCGCTGCCATGGCAAAGGACGCCTGCGGAATGCTTGCCCGACTTGCCACGGTGATGGACGAATTACCAAAACAGAGCAGGTGGAAGTCAGGATTCCGGCGGGAGCCCAGGATGGTTCCAGGTTGCGTGTGCCTGGAAAAGGAAATGCTGGTACGCAAGGCGCCCCGGCGGGTGATCTATATATCACAACCCGCGTGGAAGAGCATCCGTTCTTTAAACGAGAAGGCGATCAGATCAATATCCGGGTTCCCGTTACGGTATGGGAAGCCGGTTTAGGAGCTAAAATCGAAGTGCCGACAATTGATGGGCGTGCACTTTTGAAAATACCGCCTGGGACGCAAAACGGACAGAAATTCCGCTTGCGGGAAAAGGGCGTGTTTAGTTCACGGAAGGACCAGCGGGGCGATCAGATTGTGGAAGTATCCGTCCAGCCGCCCAAAGTGCAGGATGAGCGAACCAAGGAAATTTTGCGGGAACTGGCACAATTGCACCCGGAAGATCCTCGCGCTGAGCTCTGGTCAAAGGTGTAATGTAAACGATTAGGAGACAGGTAAACCGATGCGAACCAAATCAAAAGCGGCCTACATGATTTCCTCCGTTGCGGAGCAGTATCAAATTCATCCCCAAACGCTGCGGCTTTATGAGAGGGAAGGACTTTTAAAGCCGTCCCGCAGTGAAGGCAATACCCGGCTTTATACCGAAGAAGATCTGGAACGGCTGGAAGTGATTCTGCACCTGACGCGAGAGTTAGGCGTCAATCTGGCTGGCGTGGAGATCATTCTGAACATGCGGGAAAGAATGGAAGCCATGCACCTTCAAGTACAGGATTTTATTGCCAGTGTGAATTCGGAACTTGCTTCGCGGCCCGCTGCCGAGGAATCCAAGAGCCGTTTTTCCCTGGTACCCGTGTTGAAGTTTCCTTCTTCCAAGCGGGTGTAATCGACGTCTTATCAGTAAGCTTATGCTGAAGCTAACTTCCTTTGCCCTCTTTACCACGCTGGCTGCGGCTCAAACCGCCACAAACCCTTTCGATAAAGCACCCGCCAATGTGGAACAAGCTTTGCGAAGCCGTGTGAGCGAGTTTTATCAGGATCATATTGAAAGCAAGTTTCGCAAAGCAGAACCTCTGGTAGCAGAAGATTCCAAGGATGCTTTTTATGCAGCGAATAAGCCGGTGCTAGACTCCTTCAAAATCGGTCCTATCTACTATTCTGACAATTTCAAAAAAGCCAAGGTGACCGTAGTAGGTAAGATGATGATCAATTTCATTGGAATGCCTGCTCCGCAAATGACGGATGTTCCCTTCCCCAGTTATTGGAAGTTGGAGCGCGGAAAGTGGTGTTGGTATGCCTCTACTGATCGCAATCCAGTCACACCATTTGGGAAGGTGCAGCCCGGTTCAAAAGCAGCTTCTGGAACACCGACCGACCCCGCAGCAGCATTCACGCGAATGGATCTAGCTACCATTGCCAAATCGATTGAAGTAGATCGTAAAGCGATAAAACTGCCACGCACTACTGGGGCAGAAGAATCGGTTTCCATTACCAATCATTTGGCTGGAACCATTCAACTAGCTTTTGATGCGCCGTCTTATCCTGGGCTGGAAGTAAAGCTAGATAAGACTGAGCTGAAACAAGGGGAGAAAGCAGTTGTCTCGATCAAAACAGCGGAAGAAAAGAATTTCTTAACTCGCGTAGTTCGGGTTCTGGTGAATCCCATCAATCAAGTAGTGGATATCCAAGTTAGTTTCTAAGGAACACAAGAAGGCCCGGAGAAATCAATCTCCGGGCCTTCTCTGTTTTTGTTACTGGATGTAGATGGCGGAAGTGTTGGAATACACGGTTCCGTTCGGACCGTTTACGCCAACCGACAGTGACCGAGAACCAGAAGGATAAGCAACCGTATCCGTAGGCACCTGCAATGTCATTTCGTAAACACCGATCAGATTGCGTGCATAGATAGTCTGCACCACTGTGGCACCGGCATCGTTGATTCCCCCGATGATGGAATTAGTCACCGTCGGGTCCGGACCGTTGTACGGGCTGAATGTTCCTGTGGCAACAGTGGGGCTGAGCGGGCCTAGGCCAGTCAGATAAATCCGAATGTTTTCTCCGCGTCCTGCCGGATTGGTGGGAGTCACCACGGTTCCATTGGAACGAAGCGCCACGGCGCGAGTTACACCGTCAGACTGCACAGTCTGAAAAATACCGGGACTAACAGCGCTGATGGTAACGGATGAAGTGGCAGATCCGCCCCCGGAGATCGCAATCACCACGGGAACAGTTCCAGGGCTCACTTCAAAGGGAATCTGCGCTGTGACGGACTGCTGACCGTTCGCATTCACTACGTTGAAAAGGGGAGCAGGAATGCCACCGATGGTGACCGATACTCCGGCAAGCATATAGGGCAAAGGACCGAATTGCCCTGCCACCACGGCTCCTTGCACGTTGTTTCCATTCACCAAGCCTTGCCCTACAATAGTCACCACCGATCCAGGAGAAAGGCTGTTCTGTTGAAAGCTTGCTCCGTTGTAGAAGGTGATGTTGGTTGGGCCAGGAGGAATCACGGTGAGGTTAAAAGTCTGAGAAAACCCTCCAGTACTGGCGGAAATAGTGACAGCACCTGTGGCAGCACTTGCGGTAACTGAAATGGAAGCGCGTCCATTGCCGTCAGTAACTGCACTGGAAGAGGAGAGAAATGCCGATCCGCCAGTTAATGCGAACTGCACTGTAACGCCAGGAACCGGCTGGTTGTTGGTATTGTTTACCTGAACAACAAGTTGCTGGGCAAAGGCAGTATTGGTAAAGGCCGATTGGGAGTCACCGGAAACTTTTGTAATTCCGGAGATGCTGACAGAAACAGTTTCCGTAAATACAGCGGGGCTAGTCACGAAACCATTGGCATCCCGGATGGTGATTTGAACTGGGCCTCCTGAACTGCCAAGCACTACGTTCGCGGAAACTCGACCATTCGCATCGGAAGTGGTACGAGTATTGGTTAAAGTGGCAGCACCTGCTGGTATGACGCTAAATACTACCTGAACTCCGGAAAGAACGTTTCCTGCTAAATCCGTAACTTGCCCCACGATGGGTGTGGCAAGAGTTTGGCCAGGCAACCCAGACTGGTTGTTCCCGGAAATCACGTTGATAATGCCAGGATTACCAGGAGTAACCACAAACTGATTCTGGACATAAGTTTGGAAAGAACCGACCGTGATGGTGAAGGTGCCTGGTCCTACTTTTCCGAACAGCGGAGTACAAGTAGCATTGCCGCTAACATCTGTAAGAATGTTATTGCCTTCCTTACAAGAAATGCTCCCGGTGCTGCTGGAATCCGTAGAAATAGTTAAGGAGATATTCGGCAGAGGTCCATAACTGGGGGTTGAAACATTTACCTGAATCGGCTGGGTTATACCTGTGCTTCCCGCTGAACCTGTAATGGTAGGACCAACATAGGGAATCGGGTTGAGCACAGAAATAATTACCTGCAAAGAATTACTGCTCGGAATGAAAGAAACGGTAGTTTCCGTAAAGGTTGAGGTAATCACTCCGTAAGTTGCAACAATGCTGTTCGCCACAAAAGGCAACCCTGTACCCACAAGATTTGCCCCAACATAGTTAACCGAAGCTTGCCCGTTCGAATCTGTAGTTGCGGTTAAACTCGTCAAACCTCCTGTAACGATGTTGTCTTGTAGTGTGGAAAATGTGATGGTCTGCCCTGGATAAGGCTTGTTGGTGGCGTCCAGTAGTTGCACAGTCAAGGGCTGCGGAGAAAGGCTACTGGGGCCCAATAACTGTCCATTTCCGGAAACAATACTCAGGGTCTGAGAAGAGGCAACTCCGCATAAGCTTGTGAGAACAAGCCATAGCAAAACTCCACGGCTCTTATATTTATAAAAGCTAAAAATCATAGGTATCTTAATCCGTTGCATAAAGCTACTTCCTGATCTTAGGCGTTTCAGTTGAAATTTAGTTACGCAAAAGAAAAAAAAAGGGGGGAGCCGAAGCTCCCCCCTTTTTCAACAACACTGTTAGTTAGTAGCACCTTCACCACTGCCAGCAGCAGCAGTGTTGACGTTGCTAGCAGCACGTCTACCAGCATTGGTACCAGGATCAGGAAGAACCAGAGCTAGGTAGCCTTGCGACAAGCCACGTCCCGGACCGCCGAAGCCATCCGTGATAAAGGCAAAGCCGTGAGCATACTGGAACCGGCACTGAGCGATGATGTAACCCTGGAATCCAGGAGCAATCGTCGACAACAGATTGGTGTAAGCCGTACCAGAAGTAACCGTCGGAGTTACGAACGCAGCAGGAGCAGCCGTGCCGTAGAAGTTCACGGTGCAGGTGCCGTTCTGAGCTGCCGTACCAAACGGATCAGTAGAGGTAGAAGCGATCGCTAAGCCAGTGTCAAAACCAGCCAAGTTGGAAGCAAACGGGAAGAGCAGCACTGTCTGGCAAGCGTTGATGATGAAGCCGTTTGCCGGAGTCGAAGTCTGCACAAACCTTGGTACCGGCGAAGCCGCTGCCGTAACCACGGTGCTGGTCGGTGCAAAGTCAACAGCAGATGCTGGAAGTTCCCAAAGCCGGGCTGTTAGTAGCCGGGGCTGCTGTGTAGGCCACTACAACCGGCACGCTGAAGGTTTCAATGGTGGCCGGAGAAGAAACGGACTGGAACGTTACTTCGTATACCGCGGTTGCAGTGCCGCTAACAGCAGTGACGGCTCCATAGTTGGCCGGCAAGGAAGTAACACCACTGGTCGGGCTTACAGCGGAGAAGCTGCCACCTTCACTAGAGGTCAAGGTGAGAGTTTCGCTGGAAAGCCACCAGTGGAAACAACTGGTTGCTGTTTAATGTGGTAGGCACGTAAAGCGTGACACCGGTCGGAATGTTGGTAAAGGTGATCTTGATGCGCGTAGCAAAATCAGCAACACCGATACGACCCGTACCATAGGTTGGAATAAACTGCGATTCTGCGTTACCCAAGTTGCCCGGGGTCGTCGGGATACCAGTTATAGGAGTCTGAAGCTTGGTAGCAGTACCAAATCCTTCACCGAAGTTGATGGTTTGCACAAAGGAACCAGCAGTCTGAGTGGTGCACTGCTGAAGAACAGCAGGAACGGTGGAAGTGCTGCTAGTGGCGCCAGTAACGGCAGTCACTACCAGACCACGACGAACCGTACCAACGGTCTGCACGTTGTTGGAAATCGGGAAACCGGCAGAAGTGGAAATGGTTTCAAACACGGAATTTACGCTGAAACCGGTGGGCGCACCCAAAGCACTGGCGTTGGCGCGGATGTTGGTGATCCGAAGCGTCAAAACCGGGGCAGTGGTGGTAGCGGAAGCAGCCGGGCCGGGGGGATCAATGGCCACACCAAAAAAGGTAACCTGGCTGTTGCTCACCAGCGTTCCCTGGAAACCGTTGTAACGAGGGCCAGGAGTAGTGCCAGGGTTATACGTCGATGTAGTGTTTCCACCGCCGACTCCGAGGGGAGTCATCAAGCACTGATTTGCTACAGCTGCTGCCAGCAGCTGGGCAAATACCAACGTTATTTGCTTGGGGTTCGTTCACAAGCAGCAACGCTTCCGTAACGGTGGAAGAACCGTTAATCAGGCGGCTGGTGATGTTTGTGTTGGTTGAAACTGTGATGTTGACCTGTGGAATCGTGTTTGCTACACCTGCGGCATTCAATACCGGGGTAACAGTACCACCTGTGCAACTCAGCACAATGTCGCCCGCCTGCTCTGTGATGCCTTCCGCGCGCATATCAAAAGGCGTGGAAGCATTCGCAACGCAGGAAAAACCGTTAAACGACTGCGCACTGGCTTTGTTAGTCACGCCAAACATACAGGCTAGACCGGCAACGGCCAGGGCGTACTTTCGAAAATCTGCCATTCTTTCTTCTCCTTGAAAATTTCACAACTTGAATCGGTCGAAGTTCTCTTTCAACCTGAGCCTCAACTACTACGCATCAAATCCTGCTGCCTTAGGGAACTTCTCCGTGTCGGGCGGAGATCCAGACTTCCGGATGTCCTCAAGTGGATAAATCCGGACACAACCAAAACTAGCCTGTGCGAGTTCGCCAATCTGATTACTCAAAAACAACACTACACTCCGTGCTCGCGGGATGGAAAGCTGAATATAGCCATGAAACCACGGATGCGCTCATGTCATTGATACCGTATAGCTTTCCCGGAGTCAAGGGATTTCTGTCCCTTTCCCGCATTCCTCCCAAAGATATTTCGCCTTTTTTTCCAAGAAGTTGGAAGCCCATAAAGTCAGATGCGCTATCCCCAATCCGAATGGTCGCAAAAAGAGGTTGAATGGAGAACGGGAATTAGGGGAAATCGTACATTCCTCCTTTGGCAATTGCCTTTTACTTGCTTGGATTTTTTTATGCGATGGCCAGTTTTGACGCAACTTCAACGAAATGACGCAAGAGCTTTAGGAGAAACTGCCAAATCTGAACGCTCTCAGCAATTGCGGGCCAGAATAGCCTCGGCTGATCGCGTGGTGGACTCTATCTGCCCATACTGTGCAGTAGGTTGCGGTCAGCATGTCTATGTAAAAAACGACAAGATTCTGGACATTGAAGGAGACCCGAACTCCCCCATCTCCCGAGGCTGCCTTTGCCCGAAAGGTTCGGCCACCTTTCAATTGGTGACCGGCTCCCATCGCGAAACAAAGGTGCTATACCGCAAACCCCATGGAACAGAGTGGGAATCCATTTCTTTGGAGCGCGCTATGGAAATGGTGGCGGATCGCGTTCAGCAAACGCGGGAAGATACCTGGGAAGAAACCAGCCCCAAGGGAACCACCGTGCACCGCACTTTGGGAATTGCTCACCTAGGCGGTGCAACCCTGGACAACGAAGAAAATTATCTGATTAAAAAACTTTTCACTGGCTTAGGCATTATTCAGATCGAAAATCAGGCCAGGATTTGACACTCTTCCACGGTTCCCAGTTTGGGGATCACTTACGGAAGAGGCGGCGCAACCACGTTTCAGCAGGATCTGCAAAACGCAGACTGCATCGTGATTGAGGGTTCCAACATGGCCGAGTGCCACCCTGTTGGTTTTCAGTGGGTCATGGAAGCCAAAAAACGGGGAGCCACCATTATTCACGTGGACCCACGATTCACCCGCACCAGCGCGGTTGCCGATATTTACGCGCCTATTCGTGCAGGCAGCGATATTGCTTTTCTGGGTGGCTTGATTCGTTATGCCATCGAAAACAACCGGTATTTTCGGGAATATGTGGTGGAATACACCAACGCCGCCGCCATTATCAACGAAGACTTTCGGGATACCGAGGACCTGGATGGATTATTTAGCGGCTGGAAAAATGACGATGCCGAGTACGATCCGGAGTCCTGGCAATATAAACAGAGCGGTGCTAAGCAGGCTCCTGGTGGTCAGGACCGGTTCACAGGAGAAGCCTATTCGGAACGCGGAACGCAAATGCGGCCGGCAGAGTGGGACTATTCTTTGCAGCATCCTTTCTGCTGCTTCCAGCTTTTACGCAAGCATTATTCCCGCTATACCCCGGAGAAGGTGGAAGAAATTTGTGGAATTCCGCAGCCGCTATTTCTGAAAATTGCGGAAACGCTGTGCCGTAACTCCGGGCGGGAGCGTACCACCGCATTTGCTTACGCAGTAGGCTGGACGCACCATACGGTTGGCGTTCAATATATCCGCACGGCTGCCATTCTTCAGTTATTGCTCGGAAATATCGGGCGTCCCGGAGGCGGCATTCTTGCCCTGCGTGGTCACGCCAGTATTCAAGGCTCCACGGATATTCCAACTTTGTACAACCTGCTGCCGGGTTACTTGCCCATGCCCAAGGCTTCCACAGATACCGATTACGGGAAGTATCTGAAGGAGAACACAGCCCAATGGGGTTGGTGGAGCGAAGCGCCCAAGTACATTGCTTCCCTGTTGAAAGCGTGGTTCGGCGAACATGCCAACAAAGAAAACGGATTTTGTTTCGACTATCTGCCTCGCTTAACGGGCGACCATTCCCACATGACCACCGTGGCGGACATGGCGGATGGCAAGCTAAAGGGTTACTTCATCATGGGGGAGAACCCCACGGTCGGCTCCATGAACGGCGCTTTGAACCGCAAGGCATTACGCGCCCTGGATTGGGTGGTGATACGCGATCTGGCCATGATTGAAACGGCTGAATTCTGGCGTGATGCGCCGGAAATTTCACGTGGCGAAGTAAAAACAGAAGAGATTGCGACCGAAGTCTTTTTTTTTCCAGCCGCAGCACATACGGAAAAAGACGGGAGTTTTACCAACACCCAGCGATTGCTGCAGTGGCACCACAAAGCAGTAGAGCCGCAGGGGGATTGCCGAAGCGAACTCCACTTCATTTACCATCTGGGCAAGATGTTGAAAGAGCGATATGCCGATTCCAAAGATCCAAAGGATCGCCCCATTCAGCATTTGCAATGGCACTACACCACATCCGGCAAAACCGAGGAGCCTTCCGCCGAGGAAGTGCTGCGAGAAATCAGCGGCTACCACGTAGGCGACGGAAAGGAAGTAGGGAGTTTCACCGATCTAAAGGATGACGGTTCCACGGTGTGCGGCTGTTGGATTTACTCAGGCTCCTATAAAGAAGGGAAAAATCAAGCAGCGAACCGAAAACCGGGTCAGGAACAAGATTGGGTAGCAGCAGAATGGGGTTGGGCATGGCCTGCCAATCGGCGCATTCTCTACAATCGTGCTTCTGCTGACCCCGAGGGGAAGCCCTGGTCAGAGCGAAAGAAATATATCTGGTGGGATGCGGAGAAGAAAAAATGGACAGGATACGATGTCGCTGATTTTCTGCCAGACCGTGACCCTGCTTACCGGCCCGGAAAAGATGCCAAAGGCAGAGATGCCATTGCAGGCAATGATCCCTTTATTCTAAACGGCGATGGAAAGGGCTGGCTTTTTGCCCCGAATGGCTTAAAAGACGGGCCGCTTCCCACGCATTACGAGCCTCATGAATCGGTTGTGCCGAATTCTCTTTACGGCCAGCAATGCAATCCGGCGCGTATGGAGTGGAACAGGCCGGCAAACCCATACCACCGTCCGTTCGATGACCCGCAATTCCCTTATGTACTTACTACGTACCGGATTACGGAGCACCACACCACAGGCGCGATGTCGCGCTGGCTGTCATGGCTCTCGGAATTGCAGCCGGAGATGTTCTGTGAAATATCGCCGGAGTTGGCAAGTGCAAAAGGCTTGACGAATGGCGGATGGGCTACGATCTCTACGGCGCGAGGTGAGATTGAAACACGCGTGCTGGTTACCGAAAGGCTCAAGCCGCTGACCATCAAAGGCAGACGCATTCATCAGATCGGCTTGCCTTATCACTGGAGCAGCAAGGGATTAGTGAAGGGCGATTCGGTGAACGAACTCACTGCTTTTACAGGTGACCCGAATGTTTCCATCCAAACGTCTAAAGCGCTAACAGGTGATATTGAAGCAGGCAGGCGAAGCCAGAATCGCCGTGCCGCGACTTCCGGCTCTTTGGCCATTGCCGTGAAAGATTTGCCGCAGGAGTTTCGGGATCGCCCGGAAGCGCGGCATAAAATCACGGGCCAGCATGGAATCTCGGCAGGACGCGGGCAACAAGGAGAGGAAACCTAACGGCATGGCCAAGGGATTTTTTACGGACACTACCGTTTGCATCGGCTGCAAGGCCTGTGAAGTAGCTTGCAAACAGTGGAATCAATTGCCGGATGACGGCATGAATTTTACTGGTATGTCCTACGACAATACCGGGCATTTGGGCGGCTCCACGTGGCGGCATGTCAGTTTTGTGGAACGGCCTGTTCCCATGGGCAACGCGGATACAGCAGGCATGGCATGGTTGATGATGTCAGACGTTTGCAAGCATTGCCAACGCGCCGGATGCCTGGAAAACTGCCCGACCGGATCGATTATCCGTACAGAATTTGACACCATTTATGTGCAGCCGGATATCTGCAATGGTTGCGGGTATTGCGTAGTGGGCTGCCCGTTCGGCGTAATCGACAGGCTCCACGATGATGGACGCGCTTGGAAATGTACACTCTGCTATGACCGCTTAAAAGAAGACATGGAGCCGGCGTGCGCGAAGGCTTGTCCCACGGACTCCATTCTGTTTGGGGAGTTGGATGAGTTGCACGAGAAAGCACGTTACCGCGTGGAACAACTTCATGAACGGGGTGTAAAAGAAGCATACCTTTACGGCATGGATGCGGAGAGCCAGCCCGGCACCGGGGGATTAAATGCGTTTTTTCTTCTGACAGATAAGCCGGAAGTGTATAACTTGCCTCCTGATCCTGTAGTGCCTACGAAAAAGGCGCGGGACGCCTGGACCTCAGCGGGCTTAGCTTCCTTGGGACTGCTGATCGCGGCAGCAGGCGCGGTGCTGGGAACAAGACGGTGAGGGAAAACGACGGACGTTTTATTGATGCGGAACGTGGCACGCTTTCCGGGGAAGGCTCCCAGCAGAAGATCCGGCAATCCGCTGATTTTCCCCTTACGCCGGAAACGGAAGTATATGGTTTAGTCCCGACTTCTCATGAGAATGACCCCACTTACTATGACAAACCGCTGTTGAAACAGCCGGTGTGGATCTGGAGCATTCCTTCCTACCTCTACACCGGTGGCGCGGCTGGAGCGGCCATGATGTTGGGCGCAGCCGCACAGGCATTGGATCGCGAAGAGTTAGAGGATTTAATCGTTCGTTGCCGCTGGATCGGTGCCATTGGCGGTGCAATGAGCACAGCCTTTCTGATTCACGATTTGGGCCGTCCCTCGCGCTTCCTGAATATGCTGCGGGTCTTTCGCCCGACTTCGCCCATGAGCGTTGGCTCTTGGGTGCTTACTGTATTTGGGTCTGCCGCAGGAGGTGCAGCCCTGTTTTCCCGCTCCAGTGGCTTCCTCCACACTGTTGGCAACATAGCCGCTATCACGGGCGGACTATTTGGCATGCCGCTGGCAAGCTACACGTCCGTACTTCTCTCCAACACAGCGGTTCCCGTTTGGCAGGAAGCACGGAAAAGTATGCCGTTCCTGTTTATCGGTTCCGGCATTTCCGCCGCAGCGGCATTGCTAGATTTCATGCCTTTGAGTGAGCGCGAAGAGCGAGTCACAACAGTTTTCGCAATTGCGGGAGGCGTGATGGAACTGGCTGGCATACACGCCGTGGAACAAGAGACCAACGTGGTGCCGCAAGTGGGAAGGCCCTTGCGGCATGGTGTTCCGGGGATGCTCTGGCAGGCGGCAAAAGTGCTCAGTGCTGCGAGTTTGGTGCTGTCCTTGATCCCTGATAAACGGCGAAATACACGAAGAATTTCAGGGGTTTGCGGCACGCTTTCTTCCCTTTGCGTGCGCTTTGCCATTTTCTATGGCGGCAAGCAATCGGCTGCCGACCCCCGTGCCAGTTTCCATCAGCAACGGGCTGGATACGGCGCAGCCTCTGCGGAAAATTAACTTTTTACTTACCGTCGCTACCTGCGGGAGTTTGTCCTCAAAATTCGACCGTTTGTCTCTTTTTACCGCCAGTAATTTAGTCTTTGGCACTACACTGAGAAACGCCGATGAGTACTCAATCCCCAATTCTGGTGCAGGACCTCCATAAACACTATGGAACCTTTCAAGCAGTAAAAGGAATCAGCTTTGAAGTTCGCCAAGGGGAAGTTTTTGGATTGCTTGGTCCGAACGGCGCAGGAAAAACTAGCACAGTCGAAATTCTGGAAGGCATACGCGGGAGGACATCCGGCGATGTACGAGTGCTAGGTTGTGATCCTGACCGGCAAAAGCAAACGCTGAAGAATCAGATCGGCGTTTGTTTGCAATCTACAAACCTCCCGGACAAAATCACCGTAAAAGAAGCCCTGGATTTATTTGCCTCCTTCTACACCAAAATCGTAGACGGCGATGCGCTGCTAAAGCGTTTGCAACTTTGGGAAAAGCGCGACGCCGGTTACGGCACATTGTCCGGTGGCCAGAAACAGCGCCTGGCTCTGGCTCTGGCATTAATCAATGATCCCCAAATGTTGTTTTTGGATGAGCCAAGTACTGGACTGGACCCGCAAGCGCGTTTGGAAATCCGCGACTTAGTGGAAGATCTCCGGAAAGAGCAACGCACCATTTTGCTGACTACGCATTACATCGAAGAAGCAGAGCGCCTGTGTGATCGCGTAGCGATTGTGGATGCAGGCAAGATCATCGCCATCGGAACACCGCGCGAGTTGCAAGAACAAAGCGCAGTGCAATCCTCCATTGAGATTGTGTGCGACCAAATGCTTCCCGGTGAGCTTCCCTGCTGGCCGGAAGCGCCAAAGACGACACGCATTGCTGACGGCAAAGGGTTGCAGGTGTTTTCCACGCGCCCGGCGCGCACCTTGGTGGAAATCGTGAAGTGGACGGATGCGCAAGGGCTGGAGTTGTTGGATGTCAACTTGAAGCGGCCCACGCTGGAAGATGTTTTTATTGAACTCACAGGAAAGAAGCTACGCGAATGAAAGCTTACTTGGCACTGATCCGAATTGAATTGAAGCTGGCATTGCGGAACCGCTCTGCCATGTTCTTTAACTATATTTTCCCGTTGGTTTTCTTCTTTATTTTTGCGACCTCATTTCATGCGGAACAGGGGGGAGCCATTATTCAGATTGTGTCCATGGTGGCCACCATTGGGGTGATTGGCAATGGCTTAATGGGAGCAGGAATGCGAGCGGTGCAGGACCGGGAAAACAACATTCTGCGTCGTTACAAAGTAACGCCCATCTCCCCGGTACCGCTGCTGGTGTCTTCCATTGTGACGGGGTTGTTGTTGTATTTGCCTTGCATTGCGCTGATGCTGGTGCTGGCAAATCGCATTTACCACATGCCGGTGCCGAATCACCTGCTTTCCATGATTCTGTTTATTTCTGTGGGCATCATGGCGTTCCGTTCCATTGGAATGATTGTGGCGGCAGTGGTGAACTCCGTGCAGGAAAGCGCCATCATTGTGCAACTGCTGTACTTCGCCATGCTGTTTCTGAGCGGCGCTTCTTTTCCCATCAGCGTGTTTCCTAGCTGGCTGCAAAATGTAACGCAATTTATTCCCGCTACCTATCTTGTCTCCGGCCTCCAGGGCATTCTCCTGCGCGGAGAAACATTGTTTCAAAATGCGGCTCCCATTACGGCGTTGCTGGTCACGCTTACGGTTTCCCTGTTTGTTGCCAGCAAGCTGTTTCGTTGGGAAAAAGAGGAAAAAATCAGGGCCTCCGCCAAGCTCTGGATTCTGGCCGTGCTGGTACCGTTCTTGTGCTTGGGTACCTATCAGGCATACAGCAAAGAGAATGTGGAAAAAGCCCGGATCGATACCCGCATCCTCCATCGCAACCGCACGGTGCTGATCCGCAATGCGCGCATTGTTGTGGGAGATGGAAAGGTCATTGAATCCGGCGCGCTGCTAATACGCGGAGGCAAGATAGCCGAGATTTATGAAGGCGCTGGTCCAGATCCGAAAGCGGTAAATGCCGAAGCGTTGGAAGCAGCAGGCAAAACGGTGTTGCCTGGTCTGATTGACGTCCATGTGCACTTAACCGCACCAGGTGGCATTGTGGACCAAAGCTACTCACCTTCGGAAAAAACGTTTTCCCGAGCGTTAGCAGCATATTTGTACAGCGGCATTACGGCGGTAAAGAGCGTCGGTGATCCGCTCAATATGGCGCTCAAAACACGCTCTCTCGTCAACAGCGGCCAGCGCCTGGGCGCAGAATTTTTTCTTTGCGGCCCTCTGTTTACCACGGAAAATGGCCACGGCACGGAGTACTTCAAGCAATTGCCGGAACAGATTCGGAAGTCCGCCATGGCGGAATTTGTGCGCATGCCCAAAACGCCGGAAGAAGCCAAGCAGCAAGTGGATGCTCTGAAGAAAGACGGAGTGGACGGCATCAAAGGCATTCTGGAATCCGGAAACGGCAGCTACCTATTCAACCGCATGGACGTTAACCTTCTTCGCGCTGTGGTGGAGGAAGCCCATGCACAGAAACTGCCTGTCGCTGTTCATACGGGTGAATTGCGGGATGTTCAGGATGCCCTGAACATAGGCGCGAATGCCATTGAGCATGGCTCTGCTCGCGACCGCGTGCCGCCCGAAGTTTTTGCTCGTATGGCACAGGCTGGCGTCTACTATGACCCCACGCTAAGCGTTGTGGAAGCTGTGGGACAGTTTTCACAAAACAAAACAGACTTACTGAATCGCTCCCTAGTGCAACAAGTGGGACCAAAGGAGTTGCTGGCTTCCACCAAGAAAGCACTTTCCAAACCGGGGCATAGCTTTGATTTCCCCATGAATCTGGACTATGCCAAGGCAAACCTGCTGGCAGCATGGAAAGCAGGGGTGACTCTGGTCACCGGGTCCGATGCGGGTAACCCATTGGTGGTTCATGGTCCCACCATTCAGCACGAATTAGAGCTTTGGGTAGAGGCAGGCATTCCTCCTGCCGCAGCACTACAAGCTGCCACGTGGAACTCCGCAAAACTGCTTCGAATGGAAAATCGGTTCGGAACCATCCGCAAAGGCTTGGATGCCAGTCTCTTGGTTGTGGATGGCAACCCGCTGCAGGATATTCATGCGGTCTCTTCCATCTCCTATGTGTTGTTCAAAGGCGAACGCATAGACCGCTCGGAGTTGTTCAATCAGGAATAACGGGCGTTAAGTTCGCAGATTTTGCTAACCCCTTGCTGAAACGTATCAGGAGGGGTTAGCAAGCTCAGAATCAGAAAAGCTTCAGATGGGAAATCATAAAAGTAGCCGGGTTGCACCAGGACATGGAATTCTTCCAGAAGCTGTAGCACCCATTGTTCTTCTGTAAGCACTCGCGGTACTTGCACAACGGCATACCAACCGCCTTCCACCTTGCGCGGCTGCAGCTTTGATTGCAGCAAGGTCAAGTTCGCTTGCAATCGCGCCCGGATCTCTCTCTGCACTCCCTCACGTGCCTCTAGTAGAGAAGGAAGCGCATACTGCACTGGCGTTCCCACGGAAAGATAGGTATCCGCAATCAGCTCCAGCTTTTCCTGTGCCGCAGCGTTGTTGGTGATGATCCAGCCCAGTTTCATTTGCGGCATGCCGATCAACTTGGAAAGCCCATTCAAACAGAACGTGGTCGCTTCCTGAATGCCGGCCAAGGTGGAAGTTCGCTGCCCATCCGCAGTGATGGCATAATCGGCAAACACTTCATCAGAAATCAAAGCAAGATCGTGTTCGCGGCATAGCTGGGTAAGGCGCTCTGTCTCTTCCCGCTTCAGATAAGAACCGGTTGGATTATTCGGATTCACCACTACCACTGCTCGTGTTTGTGGGGAGATTGCTTCCTGCAAGGCTTCAAAATCAACGGACCATGAGCCGTGGTACACCAGTGGATACCCGGTGATCTTCACCATTTCCAAATTGGCTAAGAATTCAAACAAAGGGTAGGATGGCCGGGGCACCAGAACCTCATCGCCGGGATTGCATAAAAGTTTGAACAACCAGGAATAGGCTTCGCTGGTGCTGGTAGTCAGCAGCACGCGGCTGGTTTCCACGCCGCTCATTGCTGCGACCTGCTCCCGTGCAGCAGCAAGACCTGCCGCATCTGGCTCATACACAAACATGCCAGGATCGCGAAATCCTTCCAGCAATTGCGGAACAGGGTAAGATATCCCGGAGCGGGTTGGGTTGGACTCCGTTAAATCCAGCAATGGTATATTTTGTTGCCGCTTCTGTTGCAACAAAGCACTGATCGGATTAGGCGGCGAATTCCAGGGGAGACGCGAAGAAAACATCGAGAAGCAGTCTAGCATTCGGGGCGGGGTGCGATGAAAAGGATTTTGTGTGTGATCTGGTGCTGTTTTTTGCTGCGCGGTTTATTCTGCTGTAGCGTACTCCCTTTGTGGGAAGGCTTTGATGAATACAATCACTTTGCCTTAGTGCAGTATTTGGCCTGGCATCATTCCTTTCCGGACTTTCGCACGGCCAGCACTTCCGAGATGGTCGCTGAGTCGCTTCGGCTGATTCCGGTTCCCTGGACAATTCGTGACAACGCAGCAAAGCGCCTCAGCTATGAACAATACTGGCAGCTTCCGCCAGAAACGAGAGAGCAGCAGGAATGGACACTTCGCCACCTTCCGCTGGAACATGCGAAACAACCCGCGCGTCCATTCTTAGCGTTATATGAAGCCCAGCAGATGCCTTTGTATTACTGCTTCTTTGCCATTTTCTACTGGCCGCTTCGGACTCTGGAAATGCCAACAAAAGTTTGGCTATTGCGTTGTTTTACAGTTCTGGTGGCATCGCTGATCGTTCCCTTGGGTTTTCTCTCAGCGCGTTTGGTCTTTTCGGATACCCGCATGGCGGTAGCTGCTGCACTGGTAGTGGCAGCCATGCCGGAGCTATTTCTTTCCATCAGCCGGATCAGTAATGAAGGCTTGGCAGTGGCGTTAGGCAGCGTTGTGATTCTGCTTGCACTTCACTTGCTCCATAGCGGGCCGCAACAAAAGCAAGCGATTCTTTTTGGAGGGGGAATAGGCTGTGCCTTGTTGTGCAAGGCGTACTTTTTGGCACTGCTTCCCTGGGCTTTAGCGGTGTTCCTGATCGCTAACAGGCGCAACACACTGCGCCCTCTACTTTCGGCCAGCGTGGCTTGCTCGCTGATCGCTGGCTTCTGGTACGAGCGAACCTTTCTTCTCACTGGCTCATTCACAGGAGAACAATCCATCGTAGCCGCCCAAACAACTGCCGCGCCTTTTCTGCTGCATACGCTAGGGCAAATCCAGTGGCACTCAGTGTTTGACTTTTTTGCGACTTCCTATCTCTGGGTGGGCAATTGGAGTTTTTTGGTGGTGCGGAGTTGGATGTATCGAGTGGTCGAAGTACTTTGGTTGCTTAGCTTGTTTGGCGTTGTGGTGCAGTTATGGAAACCTAGAGATGGACTGGGCAACAGAAAACAAGTAATTCTTCTGTTGCTTCCCTTTGCCCTATTACTTTCCGGCTTGTGTTACCAGGCTATACAGGTGTTTCGCATCTCAGGCGCGGCTGGAAGCCTGGGCCATTATCTTTACTGCCTGATTGTGCCGGAAACCATTCTGCTGCTAATCGGTTTGGAGCGCCTGTTGCCAACACGCTTTGCATTCTCTGCTGTACCGATCATGGCCACTCTGCTTTTGGCGCTGGAATTTTTCGGAAACTGGTTTCTTCTGCTTCCGTATTACACAGGATTGATCGGGCATGATGCGCATCAAAATCTGCCTGCTTTTCATCCTACGGCAGATAAGGTACGCACTCTGTTCGAACGCTTACCTGTGAACAAGCCGTATTTTCTGCACACATCTGAATTTGTGATTTTGGCGGTGCTTTCTGTATTAGCCACTAGTATATTGATCGGAATCAGTGTTTGGCTTATGACCAGTAATTTCGATCCAGGCTTCGATACTGCACGGCTTCGGCAAGATGCCGGGCGCTGATCGCCTCGGCTCCATCCAGATCTGCAATGGTGCGCGCCACTTTCAAAATACGGTCATGCGCACGCGCTGAAAGGCTCATTTTCCGAACGGCAAGCTCCAGTGTTCGTTCCCCGGTAGCATCCAAGGCACATTCTTTCCTGATCAGTCGTGATGGCATTCTGGCGTTGCCGTAACCACGCTTGTATTGAATTGCCCGCGCTGCTTCTACACGCCCACGCATTTGCGCGGAAGTTTCGCCATTTGCCGCGTCGCCGCGCAATTCTTTATAAGGCACAGCGGGAACTTCAATGTGGATATCAATGCGATCCAGCAAGGGACCGCTGATTTTTCCCAAATAGCGTTGAATAATACCGGGCGTACAACGGCATTCCCGTGTGCTGTCCGAATAAAAACCGCACGGGCATGGATTCATGGCTGCTACCAACATAAAGCTGGAAGGAAAACACAGCGTCATGTGGGAACGGGAAATGGTTACCGTGGAATCTTCCAAAGGCTGCCGCAGAAGCTCCAACACATTGCGGGGAAATTCCGGAAATTCATCTAAAAACAGGATTCCATTATGCGCCAGGCTGACTTCCCCTGGCCGTGGCGAGCCGCTGCCTCCGCCGATCAAGCCAGCGTCCGAAATGGTGTGGTGGGGAGAGCGAAATGGGCGTATATGGAGAATGCCTGCGTTCTTGGGCAAGATTCCGGCAATGCTGTGAATTTTGGTGGTTTCAATAGCTTCGGGAAAACTCAGCGGGGGCAAGATGCCGGCCAGCCGTTTCGCCAGCATTGTTTTGCCCGAGCCTGGAGGCCCGATCATCAAAACGTTATGGCCGCCCGCCGCCGCCACTTGCAGGGCACGTTTCGCGATGGTTTGTCCACGAACATCGGCAAAATCCGGGATAGATAGTTCTTCTGCTTGCGCCGATACGCGTCAGGGGCATTACAGGAGAAAACTCTTCCGGCTTTTTCAGCAGTTCCACGGCTTCCGGCAAGTGCCGGACGCCGTACACGTTCAAGCCTTCTACTACAGCCGCTTCCGCGGCGTTTTCCAGCGGCAGCACCAGGTTGGCGATCCCTTGCTTGCGAGCGCAATCGGCAATGGAGAGCGCCCCACGAATGGGCCGAATTGCACCATCCAAGGAAAGTTCGCCTACCAAAGGAACTGCTCCACGGCTTGCGGCATCTGCGGAAAAAATCCAAGCGTTCCTAGAATGCCCATCGCCATCGGGAGATCA
The DNA here is from genome assembly GCA_963791675.1 of Bryobacterales bacterium. GTDB lineage: Bacteria > Acidobacteriota > Terriglobia > Bryobacterales > Bryobacteraceae > JALYXI01. The sequence continues at coordinate 134,533 of CAWBTD010000012.1, read as the reverse complement.
AACCCCGCGCCTTCTTTCCGGACATTGGCAGGGGCAAGATTGATGGTGAGGGCTTTATTGGGGTAGTAAAAACCCGCGTTCATGAGCGCGGATTTGATCCGCTCCCGGCTTTCCCGCACGGCGGTATCCGGCATTCCCACCAGGGTAAAATCTTTTCCCATGCCGGTTTTATATAGATCGACCTCTACATCCACGGGCCAAGCGTCAATTCCGTACACGGCGGCGCTACGAGTTTTGAAAAGTGCCAAAAGTGAAGGTGTATACTGGTGAAAGTTTCTCGCGAAGAAATTTCCGCTATTGCAAGCCCTTGGGGGAGTGGTGGAATGGCAGACACAGCAGACTCAAAATCTGCCGGCGTTCACTCGCCGTGAGGGTTCAAGTCCCTCCTCCCCCACCACCAAACTAAAAGCTTTAAAGAACAGCATTTTTTAGAATGGTTTTAAGGTCGGCTATATCTTTGCCTCAATTCTAATACTTAGAAGTCGAGCAAGCGCGATTCGAAAACTAGTTTTTACCGTTTTTGAAGGTTCTTTGTAATCGTTTGTTGAGCCACTGCCCTGAAGATTACACCATAGTTCACAATGGGCGTAACATGTCGGTTTAGGAACATGCTTCATGTAAAAAATGTAGCTACAATCATTAGATGCATCAATAGGAGAAGGTAATTTTTTAGCTAAGCACTGGAGCACGCCCCAGGAAGAGTGATCTCGTCCACCGCAGCAATCAATATGGAGGACATCTTCAGGCTTACTAAACTGACTACGATTAAATGACTGCTTTGGAAACTGGAAAGCTGTCGCCAATAGCTGTCCATTGACAAAATCCTGTTTCAGATAACGACGATATAGAAGTTCATCTTCAGCAAACTCCGACACTATAGGCTTATCACCCGGGTGCATGGGCCTACTCACAGCTTCAGGCAACAAGGTAATTACGGACTTTCTCAATGGCTTGCTCTTGATTAAGTTGCTCCAAGACAAGATCTAAAATTTGTGGCTCGCTGTTACTGTCGTACATTGCTAATATCGAGTCGCCCGTATTGAAATTCTCAATGAATACTATTTTGTCTCCTTTCATAAAATAAACCGCAATCCCACCTTCAGCAGAGGGAACTATAGTTGTTGGCAAGAAAGATATTCGCTTCAAAGCATTAAGTAATTGCCTAGTAGCGCTAATAGCAATGTCAGTTGGTGCGGGTGCCTCATAACTGTCCCATCCATTTTTTAGAAGTTTGGTGTCTTCAATTGCCTTTCCAAATTTCCAAAATTCTTTTTCTCGTGTATAGAACTGAGTCTTTTCTTGAGTCTTGTTTATATCCTTCCAAAATGATCTAATTGGCCAAACTTGTGATGAAGAAGATCGAACTGCCACCTGATCACTTAACAGAGGATTATCGGAAGAATGAAGAACTGCTACTATGGCCACTATTTAATCCTTTCTTCCATCTCTTTAGTAAGACAGCCCTTGAAATATTTGTTTTTTACAGCACGTACTTCTTCGACTCGATTCCAGAGTTCCTCATCAGAGGAAATCGATAAAGCTGAGTATCTGAGTTCGTTGTCGAGAATCATTGCTACTGACTCTGGGTCGTCGGAATCAGAAAAAAACTGTTGCACAATCAATAGACCAGGAGGGTTGTCTATTATAAGCTCAAGACGCATAAATTGGCTCTTCAAAACTTGCGGAAGATCCTGAGAGACTTGAGCAAATGTACGCAGATAATGACTGATTTCCTCTCCGGCGGGTATCATAAGCTTGTTGATGTATCGTACACTGTATTGGTTTACCTGAACTGGTCCAACAATATTTCTAAAAATCTTCCAGATCCTCTTAGCTTCAGATCGAAATTGCTCCCAAGTAGTATAGGGAGTAAGGCGGCTGAAAGTCAGCCCGTCTAAACGGGCTTGAAAGGACTGTTTCTGGTCCACACTCCGAAATTCCTCGCCCGTGTGAGTACGAGTTGCGCTTGCTGAAGGGCCACTTTCTGTCTGAAAGTTCCCCTCTAGTTGAAAAACTCCCAGGCGGCCAGAGTTGCTATACCCAGTTGCAAGGCCAAGTGAGGCTAAGCTCTCTAAACGATCTGATGGAAGTTGATCAATCTGAATGTCGATCAAAGCTTCTATTATAGGAGCCTTGGAATAGTGCAGCACAGATAGGATCATACCCCCTTCATCCGCACTTTAAGCCCTCATTCTTTAGAACTCTGTAATTCTTAACCTTACAGCTACTTTGCACTTGTGCACCTCAGAGATACTTAGCTTAATAAAGCTTTTTCTTTGAAATCAATCAGTTAAGGACAATGTGTAAACTCCGCCCTAAATATTTCTCCACATAAAATTGTAGATTTAGTACAATTTAATTCTATAAAGCACTAAACTTACGCGTGCGAAAGCACTTCTTCCACGGCGCTCTGTTTGGGCTTTTTCCGATTCGCGGCACCCGCCAGGTATGTATAAAAGACTGGCGTCAGATACAGGGTCACCAGTTGCGAGAACATCAATCCGCCTACCACCACTAAGCCGAGCGGCTGGCGGGCTTCGCCGCCTGCTCCGTAACCTACCGCAATCGGTACCGCACCCAGTAAAGCAGCCATGGTGGTCATCATGATAGGCCGGAAGCGAATTAAACAACCTTGATAGATCGCTTCCACCGGCGTCATGCCGCCACGCTCGGCATCTAATGCAAAATCAATCTGCATAATGGCATTCTTTTTCACAATGCCAATCAACATAATCAATCCCACGAACGCATAGATATTCAGATCCATGTGAAACAGGAAAAGCGTAATTAATGCGCCAAAACCTGCGGAAGGAAGACCGGAAAGAATGGTGAGCGGGTGAATATAGCTTTCGTACAGAATTCCTAACACGATGTACACCACCGCAATCGCCACCAGCAAAAGCACCGAAAGATTGCCTAATGAACCTTCAAAAGCTTTTGCCGCCCCTTGGAAAGTAGTGCTGATAGTGGGCGGAAGCACCTCATCCGCTACACGCCGTACTTCCGCAGTAGCCTGCCCTAGTGCAGCTCCCGGCTTCAGGTCAAAAGAAACGGTAACCGCAGGCAACTGGCCGAAGTGATTCACTGCTTGCGGGCCAACCTTTTCCGTCATCTTAGCCAACGTATCCAGTGGAATTAATTGACCGGAAGAAGATTTGAAATACAACAGGGAAAGCGCGCGCGGGTCTGCCTGGTAGCGCGGTTCCAGCTCCAACAAAACCTTATATTCGTTCACAGCCGCATAAATCGTGGACACCCACCGCGTTCCATAAGCATCGTATAGGGCATTCTCAATCAATTGCGCATTCACTTGTAAGGAAGCGGCTTTGTCACGATCAATGGTGATATCCACTTGCGGCGCGGAAATCGCCAGGTTAGTGGTTACGTCCTGCAATCCGGGAACCTGTTCCAAGGCTTCCCGGAACTTTTCTGATTCCTCATACAAGTTTTTCTTATCCGGCGACTGCATGGAGAACTGGTACAAGCTCTTGGTCACCTGCCCGCCAATGCGAATGGTAGGCGGGTTCTGCAGGTAAACACGTATGCCGGGTAACGATGCCAGTTTTGGCCGCAGGCCCGCAATTACATCATTCACCAGCAAGTTACGCTCACTGCGCGGTTTCAGGTGAACCACAAGCTGCCCATAATTGGGACCGCCCAGCGTTGTGGCAGCAGCGCCGCCGATGCTGGACGTCAGAGCTTCCACGTTGGGATCAGAGCTGACAATCTCCGCTACCTGTTTCTGGTATTCCACCATTTGCCGGTAGGAGGTTCCCTGCGCAGATTCCGTTACAGCGGCAATCTGGTCCGTATCCTGATCGGGGATAAAGCCCTTGGGAATGGCAATAAACATCCACACCGTTGCTACCAGCACCACCACGAAGACCACCATCGTGACAGGCCGGTAACGCAGAACCCATTGGAGGCTGACGTCATACAGGTACAGCCAACGGTCAAAGAATCTTTCGGTAATGTTGTAAAACCAGGAGCGTTTCTCCTCATGCGGCGGTTTCAAAAAGCGGCTGCACAGCATCGGCGTGAGCGTCACGGAGACTACGCCCGAAATCAGAATGGCCACGCAAATAGTAACAGCGAACTCTTTGAACAGCCTTCCCAGAATGCCACCCATGAACAGAACAGGAATAAACACCGCTGCCAAGCGAAAGCGTCATGGAAACGATGGTGAAGCCGATCTCCTGGGAACCTCTCAAAGATGCCGTCAGAGCGTCTTCCCCATGCTCCATGTGCCGCACAATGTTTTCCAGCATCACGATGGCGTCATCCACCACAAACCCGATGGAAAGAATCAACGCCATCATGGAAAGATTGTCCAGGCTATAGTTCAGCAGGTACATCACGGCAAACGTGCCGACAATGGAGAACGGCAGCGCCAGGCTGGGAATCACAGTAGCTGAGAAATTGCGGAGAAACAGGAAGATCACCATCACGATCAACCCGAGTGTTAGCACCATGGTGAACTGCACGTCATGGTAGGACTCGCGAATCGTGTCGGAGCGGTCGTACAGGATGTTCATCTTCACTGACGGCGGAATTTCCGATTGAAACACGGGCAGTAGTTTTTTAATGGAGTCGGTGACCTGAATCGTGTTGGTTCCCGGCTGGCGCTGGATGCCCAGCACAATGGCGCGTTCGTTGCCGGCGTGATTATAAAACCACGAAGCAGTTTTATCATCTTCCACGCTGTCGATCACTTTGCCCAGCTCTTCCAAATGCACTGGAGATCCCTTCCGGTACGCCACCACCAAGGTCTTGTATTCTTTGGCGCTGGTGAGTTGTCCGGTGGCCTGGAGGGTGAAGGACCGCTGCGGCCCGTTGATGGTGCCGGTAGGAAGATTCACGTTCCAGTTCTTGAGCGCGGCTTCCACTTCATTGATGCCCACCTGCCGCGCCGCCATGGCGTGCGGGTCCATCTGCGCGTGAACAGCATACTTCTGCGCGCCTAACACTTGCACCTGAGCCACGCCGCTGATCATGGAGATGCGCTGCGCAATGCGGATTTCCGCATATTCATCCAGCGTATACAGCGGCAAGGAACTGGACGTCATGGCTAAATAAAGAATTGGCTGATCCGCCGGGTTTACCTTGGTGAAGGTCGGCGGCGTCGGCATTCCTTGGGGCAACAATCGCGCGGCCTGTGTAATAGCGGCCTGCACGTCTACCGCAGCCCCGTCCAGATTACGGCTGAGGTCAAATTCCAGCGTGATCTGGGTAGCACCAAGCGAGTTGGTGGACGTCATGGAGTCCAGACCGGCAATCAGGGAGAACTGGTTTTCCAGGGGCGTAGCCACTGCCGACGCCATGGTGTCAGGGCTGGCGCCGGGCAGGCTGGCCGTCACCAGCAATGTGGGCAAGTCGACGTTCGGCAAATCGCTTACCGCAAGCGCCCGGTATGCCACCACACCGAACAAGGCAATTGCCACCATCATTAAGCTGGTGGCGATGGGACGTTTAATAAATGTTTCGGAAATGTTCATGGCCGTACGTCCAGCAGACCCGGGTGCGCCGGAACTGTGACAGCAACTTTTGCTTTCTTACGGCCTGCGTTGCAGGCCAGCCATATAGGTGTACACAACGGGCGTTAAGAAGAGCGTGATCAACTGCGAAAACAGAAGCCCGCCTACCACTGCGATTCCCAGTGGCCTGCGCGCTTCCCCGCCCGCGCCGTACGCCCAAAGCCATCGGCAGCGCGCCCAGCAGCGCGGCCATGGTGGTCATCATGATGGGGCGGAAACGAATCAGGCAGCCTTCATAAATCGCGTCCGCCGAGGGCTCTTGCCTTCCGTGCGCTCGGCATCCAGAGCAAAATCGATCTGCATGATGGCATTCTTCTTCACGATGCCGATCAGCATAATCAGCCCTACGTATGAGTAGATATTTAAATCAATATCGAAGATCATCAGGGTGAGCAGTGCGCCAAAACCGGCGGATGGCAACCCGGAAAGAATCGTGAGGGGGTGAATATAGCTTTCATACAGCACGCCCAGCACGATGTACACCACGGCAATCGCAATAATCAGCAGCAATCCCATGTTCTGAAGTCGAACTTTGGAAGGCTTTCGGCGGTTCCCTGGAAGCTGGTAGTGAAGTTTGCCGGTAGCACCCGGACGCGCTAGTTCGTTCATCTGCATCGACGGCATCTGCCCAGCGCAACGCCCGGCTTCAGGTTGAAGGAGATCGTCACCGAAGGAAGCTGGCCGGAATGGTTGATGCTGAGCGGCCCCGCATCCTCATGTTTTTTCACCAAGGTATCAAGGGGCACCAGTTGTCCTGTGCCGGACTTCAAAAAGATTTCGGAGATGGAATCCGCGTGGGCCTGGTATTTCGGGTCCAGTTCCAGCATCACTTTGTACTGGTTTGTTGGCGCGTAGATCGTGGATACCCAGCTTGGTCCATACCCGCTGTAAAGGGCGCTTTCGATCTGCGAAGCATTGATCTGCAGCGCTGCGGCTTTGTCGCGGTCAATTTCCAGGTTCACGCGCGGATTCTTGATCTGCACGTCACTGGTGACATCCTGAATGAGCGGCAAGCGGGCAATCTCGGCCTGGAGCTTTTCGGCCTCTGCATACAAAGTCTTGGTATCCGGCCCTTGCACGGTAAATTCGTAGGAACTCTTGGAACCGCGTCCGCCGATGCGAATGGCGGGAGGAATGGTCATGAACACACGCATTCCCGGAAAGCGGCTGACTTTGGGGCGCAATTCTTCAATTACCTGTTGCACGTTCAGTTCGCGCTGCCTTCGGGGCTTGAGTTGCAGAAAGATGCGTCCCTGCGAACCGCCACCACCGGCTCCAGGACCCGGCCGCCCACGCTGGACATGAACGTTTCCACATTCGGATCTTTGCGGAACACATCATTGACCTGGGTCTGCAACCGCACCATCTCGTAGTACGAAGTTCCCTGCGCGGCTTCCGTGTTGACGCTGATGTTGTCGTTATCCGTATCGGGCATGAAGCCCTTGGGAATTTCGATGTAGAGATAAACGGTGGCAACCAGCACCACAAGAAACACCACACGCCATCACGGGCCGGTAACGCAGCACCCAGCGCAGGCACCACGCATACCCGGTGAAGCCATCGAAAGAACCCTTCCGTCACCCGGTAAAACAGTCCGTGCCGCTCTGCCTTATGCGGGCGCAGAAGCCGGCTGCAAAGCATGGGCGTCAGCGTGACCGAAACAACCCCGGAAATCAGAATCGCGACGCAAATAGTGACCGCGAACTCGCGGAACAACCGACCCAGAATGCCGCCCATGAACAGCACCGGAATGAACACGGCCGCCAGCGAGATGGTCATCGAAATAATCGTGAACGAAATCTCCTTCGACCCTTGCAGGCCGCCTCCATGGGCGTCATGCCCATGTTCGATGTGGCGCACGATGTTTTCCAGCATCACGATCGCGTCGTCGACCACGAAACCCGACGGACAGAATCAACGCCATCATCGACAGGTTGTTCGAGGCTGTAATTCAGCAGCGTACATCACGGCAAACGTGCCCACGATCGAAAACGGCAGCGCCATGCTGGGAATCAACGTCGCCGAAACGTTGCGCAGGAAGAGGAAGATCACGCTGATCACCAGCGCCAGCGTCAGCATCATGGTGAATTGAATATCGCTGGAAAGCTTCGCGAATGTTCTTCGAGCGGTCGCCGCGAATTGCAGATCCACGGCAGGCGGCAGTTGCGCCCGGAAGATCGGCATCAGCTTCTTGATGTCGTCCGTGACCTCGATGGTGTTGCTGCCCGGCTGCCGCATCACCATCAGATTGATCGCTCTGCGCGGTGCCGTCCGGGTACACCAGCCAGGAAGCGTTTTGTCGTCTTCCACGCTGTCGATCACGTGCGCCACCTGCTCCAGCCGCACCGGCGCGCCGTTGCGCCATGCGACCACCATAGGCCGGTAATCGGCGGCCTTCATCAACTGCCCGTTCGCCTGTACGTTGTAGGCAGGTGTGGGCCGAATAGCGTGCCGGTCGGCAAGATTGATGTTCCAATTGCAATGGCCGTTGGCCACTTCGTCTAATGCCGATCTGGCGTGCAGCAACTTGCGGGGATCCACCTGCACGTGCACAGCATATTTCTGCGGGCCCATCACGCCGACCTGCGCCACGCCGTTCACCATCGAGATGCGCTGCGCGATCATGGTCTCCGCATATTCGTCCAGATCCCACAACGGCATGGTGGAGGACGTCACGCCGAAAAACATAATCGGCTGATCGGCGGGATTCGACTTGCGGAATGAAGGCGGCGACGGCATGCCGGGCGGCAGCAACGGCGTCGCTTCGCTGATCGCTGTTTGCACATCCACCGCCGCGCCATCGATTTTGCGGTCCAGAGTCGAACTGCAGAGTGATGCGAGGTGGTGCCGGTGGAACTCACCGAAGTCATCGAATCCAATCCGGCGATGGTGGTGAACTGCCGCTCCAGCGGCGTCGCCACAGCGGAAGCCATAGTGTCCGGGTCGCGCCCGGCAGACTTGCCGATACCGAGAGAGTGGGAAAGTCCACGTTGGGCAGATCGCTTACCGGAAGCGCCCGATACGCGACCACGCCGAACAGGGCGATCCCAAGCATCAGCAGGCTGGTGGCAATCGGTCGGCGGATGAAAATTTCCGAAAAATTCACGCGGCGTTCCCCTTTCTGAATGCTGCGCAGCTATGCTTTCTTCCGACGCCGCTCCGGCGCCGCCGCACCTGGACCCGGCTGCCGGGCGCAAGCCGCAATTGGCCTTCAGTCACCACTGTTTCCCCGGCTCAACACCTTTCTTGATGACCAGTTCCTGGTCCACGCGCGTGCCAGTTACCACCGGACGAAACTCCACGGTCGGTCCTGCTTCACGACATAAACAAAGGGACCTTCCTGTCCGGTTTGCACCGCCTGATTGGGACCACCAGGGCATTTGCCTCCGTGGTGAGCCGCAACGTTACGCGCACAAACTCGCCGGGCCAAAGTTTATGGTCCTTGTTGGTGAAAGTGCCTTTCAGCTTGATGGTCCCGGTAGTGGCGTCCACCGGGTTGTCCACAAACGTCAGAACGCCTCTTTCCTGCTCAGCGCCATTGTCCTGGGGGCTGGCGAGTACCGGCAGCTTTCCTCCGGCCATATACCGTTTCACATCGGGCAATTGCGCTTCCGGCACGGAAAACGTGACATAGATGGGCTCCACCTGGTTGATGGTCATCAGTTCAATTGTGTTGGCGCTGATAATATTGCCCTGCTTCACAGCAATGCTACCGGTACGGCCGCTGACGGGAGCCTTGATTTCGGTGTAATTGAACTGAAGCCGCATGTTTTCCACGGTGGCTTTTTGTGCTGCGATATCGGCCCTTGCGCTTTCAATGGCAGCCTGATCGGCGGTGACAGCTTGTGCAATGGCATCGGCGGAACTTCGCAGTTGCTCCGTTTGGTCCATGGAGACCACGCCTTCTTTTTGGAGGCTGGCATACCGGTTCGCCTGTGACATGGAGTATTTTGCCTGCGCTTGGTCACGCGCCAGATTTGCCTGTGCCTGGCTCAACTGGGCGTTGCTGCGCATCAGGTTGGCTTCCGCCTGCTGGAGTTGCGCTTGGAACTGCCTGGGATCAATCGTAAAAAGCTTGTCCCCCGCTTTTACATAATCCCCTTCCCGAAAGTACACCTTGGTCAGCTCTCCGCCTACCTGAGACTTGACCGAGATCACGGAGTACGCTTCTGCGTTGCCAACCACCTGTATTTCCACGGGAACATCTTTTTGCCTGACCATGGCCACCGTCACCGGTACGGCCCCATCTCCTCCCTTTTTCTTCCCTACGGGCGGCGTGGAACTCTTTCCCATGCAGCCGTAAAGCATTAGTCCGGCAAAAGCAAGCACAGCACCCGCAAGCTTCGGGTTTGTTGACATACGTGGTGGGTTCAATCCTTTTTGTTGTTCAAGATTATCATTCAGGGCCACCTGACCGCTATTGCCCACAGGAACTCCGGCCCGCGGGGCGGTGCCGCAAGAAATCTCTACTCATGAGAAACTAAGGGAGATAAAATGAACTACCGCGATTGTTAATTTCGTGTGTCAGTTCCCAATTTGGCGTTATTCCAAGGCGGTAAACAATGAAAATGCTTCCTGAAGAAGCACTTGTGCAGGGCGCAACGGTTCCTCAACTTGCGCCAGAACTCGGTCAACTGATCCAGGCGGAAGCATTCATAGCCCTGAAATCCATTCCGAAACGAGGAGTGGAAATCGGCGGCTTTTTGTATTCTTCACAAGATTCCGGCACTGTAATCGACGGCCTGGAACTGGTTCCCTGCCAATATCTGTCCGGCCCTTTTTACCGTCCTTCCGCTGTGGATGTCAGGGTATTGCGGGAAAAAGCCGAAATGCTGGCCGTCTATGAGCGCAAACGGCTGATGGGCTTTTTTCGTTCCTGCACGCGGGACCAGTTCATTGTGGAGCCGGAAGACGACTTGGTGATGCGGGAAATGCTTCCTCCCGGCGCAGCCATTCTTCTGGCAAAACCTTTGCCCAGCGGGAAAGCAATTACCCGCCTGTTTCTACGCGACAAGAGCGGACAGTGGACCTTGGCAGAAGAAGGAAGGTTGGAATACCTGCCTGCTGCGCCTCCCCCTGTTGCGCCGCCGGAAGAAACTTCTCCCGCCAGGCCCAGGCAGATGGAAGGGGAGTCGCTTGCTCAACCTCTTTCCCCAAATGGACAGAAAGCTATGCTTTCCGCTCCTTCTATGGAGGCGCAAGCTTCGGCATATTTCCCTGCTCCGCCGCGCCGTATGGCATGGTGGGTGGCAGGTTTTCTGGCGTTTGCAGCCGTTCTGGGGCTGGCGTGGTTTTACGAACAGCGGTCACAAATCTTTTCCCCTAACACCGAGATGGGATTGCAGGTGGATGTAGAAGGCGGAAACTTGCGAATCCGCTGGAATCGCAACCTTCCGGCATTCCGTTCCGCCAAGTTGGGAATTTTGCAGATTTTTGATGGAGCGCAACACCGGAATATTCTGCTGGACCCGGACCAGCTCGCGCATGGTTCTATCCTTTATAAGTCTGAATCTGGAGATGTGACGTTTCGACTGGAAGTGGAAAGCGTAAAAAATGCGCCTATTTCCGAAAGTGTGCGGGCGCTGAATCTCACCAAAGCAACTCATGAGGAAGCCAAGCCGGAAACAGAGTCCAGCTTTTCTTCTGCCTCTGTACCCACTCCCATTTCCGTGCCGCCAGTCGGTTTGGTCACCTCACCTTCTTTTGGTTCTGGTTCGAAGCTGCCCCGCTTAGAAGCTCCGAAGCCCAAAATACCTCCCGTTGGAGAAACAGCGAAACCAACAGATAAGGCTGTCACTCAGGGGCAGGACGTAATGGTGCCTCCGGCTTCTTCTGCTCCGCCGGTACGTTCCTCCGTTGCAGCAACAGAACCTCCTACTCCGACGCAGGACACGGTATCCGCTGCACCAACAGAAGTCGTCTCTGCTCCGCCAGCGCCTTTGCTTGCAATAGATCATGGTAAGCCGTTAGAGCTTGCTACAGCACCAACAAGCACCTCGCTTGCTACAGGAGAACGTCTTCCCGCCAGGCAATTAACCGTTCAGCCTTCTTCCTCTTCTGGTTTTCCTGCTGCTGCTTCCGATTTTGTTCCTCCCAAACCCTTGCAGCGGGTAGTGCCCAAAGTACAGCCCATTGGCACTAATCTGGTTCAGAAAGATACGGACATCCAGATCTTAGTAACAATCAACGAAGCAGGACACGTCACGGCAGCCCGCCAATCAGGCACAGAAAGCAAGAACACTTACCTGGTCGGTCAGGCAATTACAGCGGCAAAGCAGTGGACCTTTGAGCCGGCAAAGGTGCAAGGCCATAACGTCCCTAGCAGCCACACCATTAAGTTTCATTTCGGAGCCGCTGGAAATCGGTAAGGGGGGGTTCCTTTTTGAGTAATTTGGAAAGGGAAATGCCTAGTGCGGGCTAATTATGCCTGGACTCTGCTGCAGAAAAGAGTTTTTCACCCCCGCTCCTGCTGGTGTCAGGATTTTTGTTCGTTTCTGATACGGGAATGGCTCAAAGCTATCTCCATACCAGCGGAACGCAGATCCAAGATGCAAGCGGCAAAACAGTCCGGCTCACTGGCGTGAATTGGTTCGGGTTGGAAACATCGAACTATGCTCCGCACGGGCTGTGGGCACGTTCCATGTCATCCATGCTGGACCAGATGAAAAGTCTTGGCTATAACGTCATTCGGGTTCCTTACTGTAATCAGGCCTTTGATTCCGGCAGTACCCCGAATGGCATTGACTACAACCTGAATCCGGATCTACAAGGACTTACTCCACTCCAGATCCTGGATAAGCTTGTGGCGGGTGCTCAATCGCGTGGGCTGAAGATCATTTTGGATCGCCATCGTCCTGATTCCGGCTCTCAATCCGCCTTGTGGTACACCAATGCTTACCCGGAAACTCGCTGGATTTCCGACTGGCAGATGCTGGCTTCCCGATACAACGGAAATGACACGGTGATTGGGTGTGATCTCCATAACGAACCGCACAGCCCCGCCACTTGGGGAAGCGGGAGCGCCACCACGGATTGGCGGCTAGCCGCCCAGCGAGCAGGCAATGCAGTGCAGGCTGTGAACCCAAAACTACTGATCTTTGTGGAAGGCATTGACGCCTACAACAACGATTATTACTGGTGGGGCGGCAACCTGGAAGGTGTGCAGAACTATCCGGTTCAGTTAAACACTCCGAATCAATTGGTGTATTCGGTCCATGATTACCCCGCCAGTGTTTACGGCCAACCTTGGTTTAGCGCTTCCAACTATCCGAGTAACTTGCCTGGCATTTGGGACAAATACTGGGGATATGTTTTCAAAAACAATATTGCTCCGGTTTGGGTGGGGGAATTTGGGACCAAAGATGAAACAACCTCAGACCAGCAATGGTTTTCAGCAATTGCCAATTACATCAGCACAAATCAGCTAAGCTTTACCTATTGGTGCTGGAACCCGGACTCCGGAGACACCGGCGGTATTCTCCAAGACGACTGGCAAACGGTGAACCAGAACAAGCAGACTGTGCTGCAGCCTTTGTTGGCTCCGCTGATCGGGAGTGGTTCTGGCACAACAACCGCGCTTTCCACACCAACCAACGTTTCCGCAACTCCCGGTAATGCCCAAGTCACTCTGCAATGGACTGCATCTTCTGGGGCAACTAGCTACATGCTTTACCGAAGCACCACCACTGGCGTGGAAACTGTCTATAAGAGTGGGCTGACAAGCACTACTTACCTGGACACCGGTTTGGCCAACAGCACCACGTATTACTACAAAGTCCTGGCTGTGAATTCCAGTGGGCAAAGCCAGTTAAGTGCGGAGGTTTCCGCAAAGCCAGTTACTCCTGGTGGCGGAGGCGGTGGAACTACTGGCGGATCAGTTTCCGCAACAGGCGCTACCGTTTCCGGTTGCGGCCCTTATTACTGCGAAGCAGATGTGAAGCTGGTGAATACAGCTCCTATCACAGCGTTAACCGTTACCATCACAGTGCAGAAAACGGCAGGAGTTAATTATTCCGGTCAGTACAACAACTACTGGGGCGGAATGCTGAGCATGAGCCACACCGATACCGGCAATGCCCTGGTATACACCTATACTCTGAATGCGGGCCAAACCATTTCCGCAGGCAGTAATTGGATCACTGCTGCTCAGTTTGGCGGCAATGGTATAGCACACTCTTCCACTGGCGATACTTACACGGTAACTGTTAAATCTCAGGGAGCCACTCAGAATCTGAGTGGCCACTTCTGAGGTTTATCAAATACTAGTGATTCACGAGCTGCCAACCTGGAGTGACACCCACATAGTTTTGGGTTAAATAGGTGCTTCCTTGCGCGCCGCCCATGAACCAAATAGTGACATCACGAGTGATGTCACTCTGCCAAAACAGATCAGGAACTCCGTCACTATTCATATCGAGTGCACGACGGAGACTCCAGCCAGGAGTGGCGCCGATATAGTTCTGGCTCAAGTAGGTACTTCCTTGCGGACCGCCCATGAACCATACGGTGACATCGCGAGTGGTATCATTTTGCCAAAGCAGGTCAGGCACCCCATCGCGATTCATATCTGCTGCTGCTCGCAAGGTCCAGCCAGGAGTGATGCCGATTACGGTCTGACTCAACTGCGTACTTCCTTGCGGACCACCCATGAACCATACGGTGACATCGCGAGTGGTATCATTCTGCCAAAGCAGGTCAGGCACCCCATCGCGATTCATATCTGCTGCTGCTCGCAGGGTCCAGCCAGGAGTGATGCCGATTACGGTCTGACTCAACTGCGTACTTCCTTGCGGACCACCCATGAACCATACAGTGACTTGGCGGGTTGTGTCATTCTGCCAAAGCAGGTCAGGGACTCCATCTCCGTTTAAATCTGCCGCTGCTCGCAGGGTCCAACCAGGAGTGGTGCCGATCACGGTCTGACTTAATTGCGTACTTCCGTGCGGACCACCCATGAACCATACGGTGACGTCGCGAGTGGTATCATTCTGCCAAAGCAGGTCAGGGACTCCGTCTCCGTTGGAATCTCCCAAAACAGCAGAAGTTCTAACAAAATTAGCGGCAGTGTCACTCGTTAAAGAGGCAAGCGTTTGCGAAGGGGGCAGGAAAGAGTAACCCGCGGCAGAAGGTTGCACCACAAAACTGCTCCCGGGTGTTAGTCCACTAAAAGTGTAATTGCCAAACAGATCCGTGGTGACAACACTCTTGGTGGTCGAAGAAGCTCCGGTCAGCGAGACGGAAACTCCGCTCAAAGCACTTCCATCCTTATCTGCAATGTGCCCGGAGATAGTCAGCAGTTTCACTACAGCACTGAAGTTAGCCGTTTGTGGCGTAAGCACATTGGGAACACTCTGGCTGGCTGGCGAGAAAACCGCACCTGTCAGAGAAGGAGTAACTACATAATTCCCACCAGGGCTCAAACTCAGAAAGGAATACTGGCCTCCATTTGCGGTTTGCGTCACTCCATCGCCGGAGCCTGATAGAGACACCGTGACTCCATCCATTCCGTTGCCTGCACTATCTTTCACCACACCAGAAACGGAATAGCTTGTTCTCAGCGTACTTGCATTGGCAATGGCTCCCTTCGGCGCTGAGGTAGGCGGATTTCCGTATATGTTACTCGGAACCCCATTTCCATTGGGAACTACGAACGCAGTAACGCCCGCTGTGACATCCACATCACAACTCCACGTACCATCATCCAGAATCGGCACCAAGGGACGTGTATAAGAAGGTTGCTCATACCAGATCACCCCATTCAGGACATAGCACGCAATTTTATAATCAGCAGGGCGGACATGGAGCACGCGCCCAAATACACGATTGGAAGCCGAACCATAAGGCGGGGCGTAGCTTAATGTAATGCTAGGAGTGCCCGCTCCCCCTGGAATATCATTGCCGCTCCAGTTGTCGGTCAGTTGCTTGCCTTGAAACACAGCCGACATCCCTGCCTTGATGGTTCCTGCGGCATCCCAAAGCCCGAAAAAGGGACCTTGTGGGTGCTCTGAAACTTTCCATGATTCATCAAAGGCTTCCAAGTAGAAAAAGGGAACGTTGTTGGCACGGGCCCAGGACACAAAATTCAGAAAATAAGAACTGCTATTCGCTACAGAAGGAACAGCAGAGCCAACCGCCGCTCCGCTGGTTGGCCAACCTGTTTCCGAGATGATGATTTGTTTCGAGCCTGCCGCATTCTGCACCAGTTGGTACCAGCCATTTACCCAGGAGGCAGCATGGGCCAGCGGGATTCCTTCATAAAAAGGAGCAAGGTCTAAGATGGCCGTATCCACAATGGAAAACAGACCCTTATTATCCATCCATACCTGATAAGTGTCTGCCGTGGTGACAGGTACCGCAGGTGCTGCAATCTTGACCTGGCTGATGTATCCGCCCAGGGTGACCAAAGAAACGTTGTTGCGGGTTAAAGCTTCCGTACCGACAATGGCTAAATCCACAACTCCGGCTTTGGCAAGAGAAACCAGGCTGGCAAGTTCCTTACCATCCGTAGAGGTGCCATTAATAGTGGCGCCAGCCGCACACTTTAATCCCAAGGAATGGGCAATGGGACAAATTTGCTCCAGGCCATTCAAACTGGAATAGGTGCGAACCCACTTCGTGTAAGGCGCAACTACGGCAAGACGAGCTTGAATCTGTGCAGCAGTGATTTGCGTTCCTGGCTGCTGCCCTGTGAGATAAGGACTAAAATCTAATCCGTAGACTTGGTATGAAGACTGACTGAAAGCATTGCCTGCAAAGATTCCTTGCAAAATCACGAGCACGGCTGCCAAACAAATACTCTGGACTTGGGTTCTTCCCGAATCAACTCGCATCGGCGCAATGTTACCATACGGGAGCGATAGGAGTATATCCTTTTGCATACTAACGAGATATATCAAGAGGTTCCGCCTAGGGATTCCAACAGCTTGCTGGATTCCAAATCCAGATACACAGTTGCATCAGGATGGAGCCGCACAGCGGATGCCGGGCAGGAATTGCTGATCGGACCTTTCAAGGCACATTGAACCGCAGATGCTTTTCGCCCTTCCGGAACGCAGCTTACCCAATGCGCGATGCGGAGCAACGCGCTGCATGTCACTGTTAGAGCTTCGCGAGGAACGGAATCAAGATGAGGGAAATGACCTTCGCCGGCTTGCTGCATCCGGCACGCTTCATCTAACTGAACTCGCTTCACTGTGTCAGGGTCTTCGAAATCCGCTGTTGGAGGATCGTTAAAGGCGATGTGTCCATTCTCGCCAAACCCCACAAAAGCCAAATCCACAGGTTCCGATTCCAACAGTTTGGCGTAACGCTCGATTTCGCTGGAAAGATCCTGAGCGTCGCCTTGTAAATAATGAATCGATCGTGGATGCACTTGATCCACAATGCGGGTTTTGATCCAGCGCCGAAAGCTGGACGGGTGAGCGGCAGGGATGCCAACATACTCATCCATATGAAAAACATCCACAGCCTGCCAATCAATGTTTTGCCGGACCAGAGCCTCCGAAACATCCAACTGGGAATTTCCTGTAGCAATCATAATGCGTGCATAGCCGCGCTGACCGATTGCTTCTTGAATCATGGCGGCTGCCGCCAAGGCCGCCGCTTCGCCCAGCGCCTGCCGTGATGGGTAGATGTGTACGGCTGTGTGTCCGTACTGAAGCTTCATTGATTCCACATTTTCCCCAGTCTTGTCACTATATCTTCACTTTTATAAACCATGGCTTCGGCTACGCTAAGGCGTGGACCTGATTACGGTAGGCGATATTTTTATTGACCTGATTATGACCGGCATTCCCCAAATGCCGGAAATGGGCGGTAAAGCCTTGGCTTCTGAGTTCTGCCGTGAGATTGGGGGAGGCGCTTTTATCACAGCGCATGGTTTAGCAAGACTGGGTTTTCAGGCAGGCATGTTGGTATGTGTAGGAGAGAAAGACAGCCAATGGCTGCTCGACCGTGCTGCTCATCTGGGAGTGGAGGTCAGTTTTGTTCAGAAGCATCCCTCCGAGCAAACCGGGGTCACGGTAAGCATCTCCACAAAAGAAGATCGCGCCTTTTTCTCCTTTCGCGGCGCGAATAACGGCTGCTCTTTGGAAGAGTTTCCCCCGTCGCGGTTCGTTCACGTCACCACCACTATGGATCGCATTCCCAAACCAGAAGGCACTTTTGTTTCGCTTGATGTGGGCTGGGATCCGGAATGGTTCGGCAGGCCGGAAATTTGGGATCTTTTGCGGAACATTGATCTGTTTTTTCCGAATGAGAAAGAAGGGGAAGAGCTAACCGGGCAAAAAGAACCTGAAAAAATGCTGCTCGTGTTCCAGGAAAAGGGCCTTTCCAGAGTGGCGTTGAAATTAGGGACCGAGGGAGCCGCGCTTCTTTGGGATGGCAAATACTACAATGCCAAGCCCCCCAAAGTGGAGGCCAAAGACACCACAGGCGCAGGCGATTCTTTCGATGCCGGTTTTTTAGCAGCGCTTCTGCAAGGGGCTGGTCCTCAAGAATGCTTGGAATCTGCCGTTTTCTGCGGAGCGATGGCTGCTCGTCACCTGGGCGGAGTCACCGGTTTTCCCTCGCAGGAAGAGTGGAACCAGCGAAAAGAAAAGAGCAATCAATAAAAGCGAGTAGCGGTCATTATTACAATAAAGGAAATGCGTTATCTGGTCATTTTCTTTGGGGTCTTGGCCTACGGACACGCGCAGTTCGGTTTTTTTCATCGGGATGCCTACTTTGAGCCGGTTCACCGGCTTTCGGGTTTAGGCATAGATCGAAAAGGAATATCGGAAGCGGTACTGGCTGAGCGTACTCAATTAATGATTGATGCCCAGACCTTCGGCATCATGCGAGATCCGCACGCCTTGGAAGGCGCGCAGCGAATCACCAGCCCTCGCCTGCAAAAGATTTTCGATTCGGCCTCTCGAGAGAGCGGAATTCCCGCAAGCCTGTTGGCCGCCATTGCGTATCTGGAAAGTTGGGGAGATGCGACCGCCGAAAGCCCTGCAGGGCCGAAGGGCATCATGCAATTCTCACGTGCCGCCGCGCAGCAGATGGGTCTGCGGATGATCTACGCTACCCGTTACCGCGTGACCACGGAAAAGGCAAAAGTAAAAGTAAAAGGCCGCTTGGTCACGCGCACGGTGACGCATAAAACGCCGTATCAAGTACTGGTGCGAGATGAGAGGATGGTTCCGGAACTAGCGGTTCCGGCTGCCGCGAATCACCTGGCGCAAATGGCAAATCGTTACGGAGGGCGCGACCTTGCCGTGTTTGCTTATCACTGTGGGGAAGGGTGTGTAAATAATTTCGTGCAGCTCGGCCAGAGTGCTTCTGAGGTGCAAGACCATCCCATCACGGTGCCGCGCTTGTTTTTTGGCGGTAACCCGGCCTATAACCGGGAACTCTATGAAGCCGTCAGGGAGCACATGGCCCGTGACTTCTCGCCTACCTATTATTTTCGGGTTATGCGCGCAGAACAGCTTTTAGCCCTCTACAAAACGGACCCGGATGCGTTCCAAACGCTGATTGAGGATTATAAAAATCAGGTAGATCCGCACAAACGCGCTCTCAATCGATTATCTGTTTGGCTGAAACCGCAGGACGTGAAGTACCATTCCTGCGAAGATGTCAGGCAAGAAGAAGGCAAAAGCTTGGTAAGGCTAGCCAACCGCCCGCCTTTTTTCGGCTTTCAGCTTCGAACGGAAGGCACAAATGCAATTGGCTGGTGGGACCTGAAAAATCAAAATGCCTACCTGCAGGCAGCGCCTTCCACGGTGGGTACTTTGGCCTATATCGCGTTTGAAACACGCCGCTTATTTGACGCATTGAAGCCCAAGAATGAAAAATTTGTTCCCCTGGAAGTAACAGAACTGGTTAGACCCTTGGAGTTTCAGGAATCAGGAGAAGATAGCGACCTTCCTTCCCACTGCACAGGCCAAGTCTTTGATATTGCCTATAATGCTTTGCCGCCAAACGAAAAAGAGTGCCTGGATTTTGTGCTGGATGACATGGGGTGGGATGGTTACCTGGGATTCACACAACAAACAGGGGGTACCATGCACATCGGATGCTCGCCTTCCGCCCGCGCTTTTTTCTTGAAAGTGTTTGCAGAAATGTCAGAAGTAAAGCAGGCTTCTTAAATAATTCGTGAAGCTTGCGAGAATTTAAAATCTGGTTAGTTAATTGCATTTCAGTGACAATGTGCTCCGGGGGGCGCCCTTTATGAAATGCATGATTCCGTTTCTGCTGATTGCTTTAACAGCTTCCGCCGAAACCCCTGTGTCTCGAAGGACACCCTTTTTCCGGCCAAGGGGTGTTATCGCGAAACCGAATCAGGCTTCTGAGCCGGTGATTGTGAATGCCGCCAGTTACTTGCCGGGTGTTAGTCCGGGCGGTCTTGTCACTGTGTTTGGGCAGGACCTTTCGAGCGTAAGCGGCGTTATTGTGGCAGGTACCAATCCTTTGCCCACGGTGCTCGGAAACGTGTCAGTCACCATTAATGGCGTGGCTTGTCCTTTATTCAGTGTGGCTTACGTAAATGGTCAGGACCAGATTAGCTTTCAGGTACCTTATGAGACAGCAACAGGACAGGGTGCGGCTGACGTGCAGATTTTCAATTTTGGCAACCTTGTAGCGGAGATTACGACCGATTCTTATACCGAAGATCCCGGCATTTTTATGTATCAGGGACAATATGCGGTTGCTGTCCGTGGACAGGATAACTCCCTGATTGGCCCGGACAACCCGGCCAATCCGGGAGAGGTTATCGTCTTATACACAACGGGCCTTGGACCGCTGAGTGCAAATCTCACTGATGGGTATGGTGCCCCCTCGAATCCCTTGGCGTACACAGTGGATCCATTTCAGGTGGTCGTGAACGGTGAACAATGTGATGTGCTGTTTTCCGGGTTGGGACCGGGGTTTGTGGGACTGTATCAAATCAATTTTGTGCTTCCCGGCGACTTGCCTGCGGGAAATTTGGATATCCAGATTTTGTCCACATACGCCAACAGCGGTATTGCAACCATCCCTGTGCAGTGATAAATAGCACCAGCCGTGTCGAGTTCAGGACCTGCAACATTCTGGAACTAGACGTGTTCAATAGGCAGACACTTCGTATGCGGTCCCCAGGTACTCTCCTTTTTCCGGTAAGTCTTGCACTGATCCTGACCACTTTTCCTTTCACGGAAAAAGGGAAAGCCCAAAACCCTCCTACTGATTCCATGGAAGTTATTCCAGTGGAGCCGGCACGCCCGGCAACAGCGTTGCCGCAAGATGACCGCATTTTCGGCATTATGCCGAATTACCAAACCGTTTCTGATCCGAATCAGAAGGTAGTGCCTCTTACCAAGAAACAGAAGTTTGAACTGTTTGTTCGGGAAACCACTGATCCTTTTACGTTCGTTTCGGCAGGCTTAGGAGCAGCCATATCCCAGAATGGGAACGAACATCCTAAGTACGGTTATGGGTTTGCCCCCTACATGCAACGAGTGGGAGCGGCTACTGCTGACTTAACTACGCAGAATTTCTTCAGTGATTTTGTGCTAGCTTCTGCTTTCCACGAAGATCCCCGCTATTACCGCATGGGACCGGGACATTCCGTCGTTCACCGGGCCGCTCATGCCATGAGCAGGCTTGTGATTACCCAGACAGATTCCGGCAAGGCAACTTTCAATTTTTCAGGAGTGCTGGGCATGGGCATGGGAATCGCGCTTTCCAATGCCTACTACCCGGACCGTAGCGTGGGTGGTCACGAAGTGGGATCGCGCTTCGTGACTAGCATGACAGGGGCCAGCCTCGGAAACTTGCTCCCGGAGTTCTGGCCCGATATCAAGCAGAAGTTCTTCCGCCACAAGAATGCGCCGCTAAGAGATTAGTTCTTTACTGACCGTCTTCCGTGGTTGCTAACGGTGGCACTGGCGTATCCGCTTTGATTGGTGGCTTGCGAAGGTGCCATTCTGTTGCTTTTTCATAAGCTCGCGCTAACGCCAATACCCGACTTTCCGCAAAGCGGGGACCAGCGATCATTAACCCCACCGGCAAGCCGCCGGAAGTAAAGCCGCAAGGGATGGAAATGGTAGGAATTCCGTAGTAATCAAAAGGCTGCGTATTTTCCAGTTCCGGGTTGCGTGGCTTTTCTGTTTCTTCCCTCGCGATGGAGGCTTTTACGGTACGCGGCGTATGGCGGCGTGTTGGCAGAACCACCAAATCGACGTCGGAAAAGGAATCGTCAATGGTGCGGCGAAGCAGTTCCAACTTCCACTTGCCCCGCACATAATCCGCAGCCCTGGCATTTGCGCCATTTTGCAG
The DNA here is from genome assembly GCA_963791675.1 of Bryobacterales bacterium. GTDB lineage: Bacteria > Acidobacteriota > Terriglobia > Bryobacterales > Bryobacteraceae > JALYXI01. The sequence goes on along the minus strand of CAWBTD010000012.1, from coordinate 112,700 downwards.
GGAATGGCGAGTAGGGAGCATGTATCGTTGCGCTCCTTGTTTAAAATACTCTTCGTGATACGCATAAGTTTCCCCGCCCAGGGAAATGGTGCGGGTGGAAGGCAGAGTTACATCTTTTGCGCCTTTGCATAGTCCGGTCAGCACAGTGATGGCCTGCTCCACGGCTTTTGCTACATCCGCATCCAACAGATCAAAAAACGGTGCGCGTGGAATGCCCAGTCGGAAGCCCGAAACAGATTGCTTCATACCTGCCACGTAGTCTTCCTTGGCATGTTCCACGCTGGTGATATCGAGCCGGTCATAACCAGTCATGTGATTCAGCATGGTTGCCGCATCTTCTACGGTGCGGGTAATGGGGCCGCAATGATCCAGGGAAAGCACCAGCGGCACAATGCCCCGAATCGGCACCAAGCCATACGTGGGCTTCAGACCCACCACGCTGCAATAGGAGGCAGGCGTACGAATAGAACCGCCCGTATCTGTTCCTAATGCTCCATAACAAAGCTCCGTGGAAACCGCTGCCGCAGAACCGCCGGATGACCCGCCGGGATTGCGCTCCAGCGACCAGGGATTACGTACCGGCCCGAAGTAGCTGGTGGCGGAAGTGCCTCCGAATGCGAATTCATGGAGATTCGCCTTGCCAATGATCACTGCTCCGGCAGCTTTCAAGCGAGTCACTACGGGTGCGTCTTCCTCCGGCACTCGGTCATCAAAAACAGCACTTGCTGCCGTGGTTCGGATGCCCGCCGTATCAATATTGTCCTTGAGAGCGATGGGAATGCCGTGCAGCGAACTGCGGAACTTGCCGCTTTTTGCTTCGGCATCCAACTCACGCGCCTGGGCAAGCGCCTGCTGCTTCAGCACGGTGATAAAAGCGTTGATTTTGGGATTAAAAACGGCAATGCGATCGAGGCATTCTTGGGTTAACTGTGTGGAAGTAACCGAGCGGGAACGGATGCGCTCGGATGCCTCGGTAAGAGTGAGGTCAGCCAGGGAACCTGAAGTTTGCTGGGCGCGAGCAGCCAAAGCACCCGCAACCGAAAGAGCGAAACTACGGCGGGACATCTCATGCATAGTTTCTATAGGGTAGAGGATTCGGGGAGCGGAATCGAGGCACTTCAGTGTTACCGCGCTTACCTGTTAATGAACTGGTTGAACTTGAATCTTACCGTCCTGTTCCCAGGCGGCTAACGCGCGTCCGTCTGAAAAGGCAATGATGCTAGGAAACGCTCCTTTCTCGGCAATCGAGATAGGTTCTCTCTTTCCCGATTTTGCGGGCAGGAGAGCCTTGATTCCTCCTCCGGTTGACCAAATGGCGTACACACCCTCCGATGCAGCCGCCACTGCTACATCTGCACCTTCCGCAATCGCCACTTCCTTTTCACCAGGAACAGCGAGAAAAATTTCGTGACCTCTTCGCCAAGCTGTTACTATCTTGCCTTGCGTCATCACGATTCCTCCACCATCCATTGGACAAGCATTCAGTTGCCATGTCCCTGTTCCGAGTTTTTCCGGTGCGGAGAACGTCCTCCCATCGCGTGATCTTGTTAGGTACATGTCGCGTGCTCCAGCCAGCCAGTTCCGCCACATCACGGTGATTTGTCCGGAAGAATCCGTTGCCAGGGAAGGATGGCAGCACTCACAGATAGTTCCTTCCGGAGATTCGTAAATCATCACGTTCTTGGACCAGCTCTGGCCTTCGTCTGTGGAGCGTGCTCCAAATAACCGCGTGCCATGGCCCCCACGTTTATCGAGCCATGCCGCAAAAAGATTTCCCTGGGCGTCTGCTACCAAAGCATGTAAACCTTCTGTGGAAGCTCCCGGTACGTCATTCACCACCCTTCCTTTCGACCAACTCTTGCCTCCATCCTGGGAATGCCATGCCAGCAAATCTCCATCGGAAGGCAAGCCATGCGCGTGGGGTCCTTGCGCCAACGTTTTGCCGACCACTGCGGTAATCACAATGGCGTGCTTGGTGAATGCGATCCTTGGACCACGATGGCGGGAGAGCGGTACAAGCTCGGCCTCGGCAACCTTTACGGGTGCGGAGAATGTTTTTCCCGAATCAGAAGACGCACTGAAATAGATGCTCTTGCCTGCGCCAAACGTCAATGCCACAGTGGAGCCATGGAAGGCAAGTTGCGGCTCATGGGAAGGAACATCGGAAGCAACCGGTGCCACCTGTATCGCTAACATAATTCCGAAAAGAACAGAAAACATAAGAGGTCCTAAAAGCTCAAGCGCAACGCAAGTTGAAGTGTTCTGGGGTCAGATACTGCGGTGATCTGCTGAAAAGAGGATGCTGGATTCGTGGGAAAAGCGCCCATGCCGAATGTGCTGTTCAGTGTCACTCCGTTTACGTGGTTGAGCAGATTAAACGCTTCCGCTATTCCTTCCAACTTCCAGTTTTCCCCGAAAGAAAACGTTCGCGTTAAACGTGCATTCACGTTGAAGAAATCAAAACCGGTTCCTGCATTGCGACCAATCAATGCTCCGTTCACAGTGGGGCGCGCAGAGCTGCCCTGAATGGTGGTGGAACCAGTGGTGATATTGAAGGGAAGCGCCGAATAGTATTGCAGCATGCCACTCAGTTGAAAACCGTGGCTGACTCGCTGCCAAAGCGTGGTGGCCTTATCGAAGGAAGAGTGAATCGCACCATTGAAAACCAGGCGATGCCGCTGGTCGTCATCGGAACGGCCGTAGTCCTGCCAGATGTTGAAGTTGTTGATCGGTGAGCTGAAAAAGAACTCGCCCACGTTATCCAGCGCCTTCGACCAGGTATAAGAAATGCGATAACTTCCCCAGCGCACAGGCCGTTGCTGATACGAGACATGCAGACCGTCATAATGGGAATCCGCCAGCGAGGAGTATTGGCTGTTGTTACCAAAATTCGGGTTCGGACGGCATCCGTTGTTGCTCCCCGAAGCCACACAAGTTGGAACATTCTGATTCACGGAAACAATCAGGTGCAAGCCGCGCAGGTGTTCATACCCAACGCTGAACGTGCTGCGGGTTCCCAATTGCTGCTCAATTTCCAAGCTGCCTTGTTCCGAATAAGCATTCTGCATATGCGGGTCCATGGTGCTGAAATTAAACAACACTCCCGGCGGCAGTGTCAGACTTCCCAGGATGTTCGGAAAAACGGGTGCTCCCGCCTGAGTCGGCGAAAGGCTCACGCTGATTTGACTCAGCTTGCTCACATCTGTCGTGTTCCCGGCCGACAGAAGTGCATTAGCAAGAGCGCGTAGGGGAATGCGGTCATAGAAAAGTCCGTAACTGCCACGAACCACTGTTTTGCGGGAAGCGAAAGGAGTCCATGCGAAACCAGCACGCGGGGAAACGTTGTTTTTGTCCGTTTCGATGGTTTTCAGAAATTGCAAATCGTAGCGGAGACCTAGATTCAGCGTCAGACGAGAGTTTAGCTTCCACTCGTCCTGCGCATAGAAACCAATGTTGGGATTGGTTTGGGAAACCACGAAATTCTGGAATGTCTGTGTGAAACCGGAATTATTGTATGTTCCCGCAAGGAAGTTTGCCAGCGAGGAAAACGAATAGCTGCCCCGAATGGAACGCGGAAATGTAATCGTGTCATCGTTGTACAGAAAATCGGCTCCAGTCCGAATGGCGTGCGCTCCTGCCTGATAGGAAAGATTGTCCGCAATCTCGTACAGGTAGTTAAGGCGTACCGTAGGAGAGCCGGAGAGCGTGCCGAACGTGGCAACACCGGAAATGCTCACGGCAGGGCCAATCGGATCAGAAGGTGGCGCGTGAAAGTTGCTCCGTGTAAACTGGGCGCGCGTTTCATTCACAAGCCGTGGTGAAAAACTAGCAACATTGCTCACGGCAATCGTTTGGTCTGTGTTGTCAAGGCCAGCCGACGCAGTGGAGGCACTGATGCCGCCAGCTCCGCGAGAGTTGGCGCTGTTGACGTCATACAGGCTGTAACGAATGCTGAACTGATCTCCGGAACGGAATTGATGGTCTAGCTTTGCCAGAAAATTGTTGGTGTGTACAGGGTTCGGATAGAGCCCCGTGGAGATTGCCGGACCCGGATATCCTGCCGCTGCCAGCCTGGCGTTAATGGCGGTCACATTCGCCGGGGTAATTGTGATCAGGCCGGACTGGTGGAGATCGCGCCGCTCGAAATTCGCAAAGTAGAACGTGCGGTCATGAATCACTGGGCCTCCCAGGCTTGCTCCATACTGGGCCTGTGTGAGGGGAAGCACGGTATGGGAAAGTGCGTTCGCGGCGTTGAAGCGACTATTGCGAAAGTAGCCATACAAATTACCATGCAGAGTATTGGTGCCGCTCTTGGTGACTACGTTGATGTAACCGCCCAGGGCGCGGCCAAACTCAGCCTGTCCACCCGATGTCACCACCTGAAACTCATTCACCACATCCAGGCCATAAAAAATTCCGCTCAAGCCTGCCGCATCATCGTTCGCGGAAAGGCCATCCACAATATAGTTGTTGGAAAAATTCCGTTGACTGCCAACGGAAAGGCCCTGGCCCGGAACAGCCGAAGTCTCGGCAAATAGTTGATTGCTGGCAGTATTGGTAGGAGACACGCCCGGAATCAGCAGAGCCAGATCCAGGAAGTTTCGGCCATTGAGAGGCAGTGCTCGGATCTCAGGCTGCGATACCGTGCCTGCAATTTGTGACCGTGCCGCTTCCAGCACAGGTGCTTCTTCCACCACAGAAAGGCTGGTCTCAGCGGACGCAACCGCCAATGCAATTGGCACCTCAAAGGCCGAGCCGACCGTGAGGGTCAGCGAACGCGCTGCATCTGTGAATCCGGCATGATGCACTCGGATTTCGTATTGACCAACTTTCAGATACGGAAACCGGAAGCGGCCTTCCCGATCCGTTTTCGCAGTGCCTTTCAGATTCGTGTCATTCTGACGAACTGTGACCTGAGCATCCTCAATTACAGCACCAGTAGCATCTGTTACACGCCCACTCACATTCGCGTAATTAACCGACTCCTGGGCTAAAATCATTTCTGCGGCGAATAGCGTGCAAAGCACAGCTCTCCCCGTAAACAACAGTTTCAAAGTTCTCCCTCTCTTGCTGATGTATCAGCTAACTACCAAGAAAATGAATCGGCTTGGTTGAGGAGAAAAGGGGGACCTCGTTTTCGAATGGAATTCGGTAAGGCAATACGGGGAAAACAATCCTCCCGGTGGGCAACGGCCACATCAGAACAATGTGGTGTGCCTGCCCGCCGTGGAGCATTCAGCAGTGCGATTTGGGAATACTCGGGAGCAGTACCTGCTTGGGGAAATAATGGACAGTGATCAGAAGTTCCCTGAAAAGCCGGGCCATCAGGCACTGCCGTGCCGTGGTCCCTAGCTGCCAAGTCACAATGGTGCTTTCCGTTCTTTCGGCAGCAGGAGGGTAATGAAGAGGCAGAGAACGCGAGCAGGCTTGGCGCGATCAGCGGAAAGCTGAACAACACCAGCAGCAAAGATACAACGGCTCGACGCATTTCCAGGGTGCCTTTAGCCATTAGACACCAGGACGGTCGTGTTTATTGCAGAAATGATTGTTTCAGGAAGGTTAAGGCTTTTTCTGGTGACCAACCACATTCACGATTTCGAGCCAATACCCTACATCGCGAACGTACAGTTTTGCTGAAATTTCGTCACCGGGCGCAAGCTTTGCAAGGCTGGCAGAATCCTTGACTGGGTAATCCATGGTCATAGGCTCCATCCAGCCTTCAATCTTATCGTTATGAATTGCGGCAGACTTCGACTGCAGATCTACACTTACTACCACGCCATGCAGCGCATATTCCTTTACCGGTGCCGGTTTACTGCAAGCTGCAATCAATAATGCCAACAGTGCGACCGGAATCGTAAAGCAAACACGCCAGTTGTGGTTCACTACTTGATTTTATAACCGCCACCCTCAACTCTTTCGCGATGCGCCATGTGGCATGGACCGCAAACGGTTCCAATTGTTTTCGCGGATTCTCCGGCTTTTTCGAAGTCGCTGGAGGATGCAGCTACAGCATCAGCGGCTGACATTGCCTTTTTCGCCAACATCACGGCATCATCGGCATTCTTTTTCGCAAAGTAGTCACTGACCTTTTGGAATGTTTCGGAAAGGGTCTTGGCGTCTTTGGCTACGCTGTCGCTGCTTTTTGCCTGTATATCAGCGTTCAGACTGCGCATATTTCCACCGATGGTCTTCATCCAGGTTGACATCTCTTGTTCGTCCTGGGCCAAGCCCGTGACGGAAAGAGCCAAAAAACATACGGGAAGTAGAGCTTTCATGACTCACAATCATCTCACGGTTTTCGCAAGTCGCAACTGGGAAATCATGAGCCAACGTGGATCATTTCAAAGATTTAATGAAATCCCATCTATGTCCGGCTACTGCCGGGGCGCGAACTGGTAAGGTGCGTCCGGCTTAAAGGCAGGGCGGGTATCGCTTTGCGCCACTTGATACCCCACTTCCAGCAGAACGCGAAGGTCTTCCACAGCCCCTGCGAGATCCCAGTCCGGCTTCACCTGATCTGTCACCTTGTGATAATCATTGCGGATATAGTATTCCCGCTTCTCGGCACCAAACTCTTTCGGCTTGCCTACGAAGTCGATACCAGGGCTGGTTTCCAGGGACGGAACACCTCCCTTGGCGAACTCGAAGTGGTCGCTCCGAAAATAAAATCCTTCGGAGGGCGCGGTATCTCCAGTCACAACTCGACCCTGACGTTTCGCCGCTTGTTGCACATAATCGTCCAGCGTGGAATTGCCAATGCCGATGACGCTGAAATCATGCGTGCGGCCCCAACCCCAGTTGCTGAAATAATCCAGGTTGATATTGGCCACCGTTTGGGAAAGCGGATAAAGCGGGTGATGCACATAGTAACGGGCACCGAGCAAACCTTTTTCCTCGGCAGTGGGCCATAGGAAGATCACGGTTCGCTTCGGGGCAGGCTTGAACTTCGTAAAGCCCCGTGCCAGTTCCATTACGCCTGCCGTGCCGGATGCGTTATCGCTGGCGCCATGAAAGATCTTTTCGCCATCCGTACCCAGGTGATCCCAGTGGCCGCTATAGATCACGTATTCATCCCGCAGTTTAGGATCGCTGCCGGTCAGCTTGGCAATCACGTTCATGGAATCCACTTCGCGGAGCGTGTTCTGCACCTGCAGAGTAGCGTGGGATTGCAAGAGGACGGGGCGAAAAGCAGGCGTCAGCGCCGCTGTTCGCAATGCCTCTAAGTCTTGCCCATTTCCGGCAAGCAGTTCGCGCGTTTTTTCCAGAGAAAGGGAGGCTTGCGCGGCAATTCGATTAGTGGCATCGGCATCACGCAAAATCATGGTTTCACGCGGTGCATTCCGCGCAAAATTCCCTAGCGTGGTAGCTCCATTGCGCGGCATATAAACAGTGATCACAGCCGCAGCACCGTGAGCATAAGCCACTTCATACTTTGTTGCCGGACGGCCATGCACGGAAAGAGCAGGTCCCAGAAACATGTGCTCATCTAACTTGGCAGGGTCTTTGGGGTCCGCAACGGGCGGGTCTCCAGGCAGCAGAAGAACCGTTTTGCCGTGAACATCCACGTCCTTGTAATCGTCCCAATGAAATTCAGGGGCCACCACGCCGTATCCGGCAAACACAATGGGGGAGTCCGAAACTTCTATTTTCGGCTTCGGCATTTGGGAGGAAGCGGTATAGTCCTGCTGAGTCGTAAGCGGAACCTCCTGCCCATTCTTTGAGATGCTCAGCGTGCCAGCGGAACGAATTCCCCACAAAGTCACGCTTTGTGTATAGCTTCCGTCAGGATTTCCCGGCTGTAATCCCATCCGTCGGCACTGTTCGGTCAGGTAGGCTACGGTTTTGGTTTCACCAGGCGTGCCTGGACCTCGGCCTCCAAAATCATCTGAGGCAAGCACGCGAATGGAAGCCAGAAGGCTGCTGGTTTTGATGGCGGCTTCCGCATCGCGAAAGGATTTAGGAAGGGAGTCGGAAGCAAGCGCTACCGAGACAGCAAGAACGGCGGACCACAATCTTGCGTTTGGCATGTTCTACAATAACAGCCAATCCCCTAACCGAGATATGAGCTTCCCAACCAAAACCATTGCTTCTAGTCTCAGCCTTTATTTCGCCCTTCAGGCCGTCCCCGCATCCCGATTTGCTCTTACGGTAGACAACATTATGCGCGGGCCTAACCTGATTGGGTATGAGCCAACTCAAATCCGGTGGTCCGGAGACAACCAAAAGCTTTACTTTCAATGGAAACAAGCCAGTGACCCCCTCGATAAGAATATGGATACCTGGGTCGCAAACCGCGATGGCAGCGGCTTGCGCAAGCTGACCGATGAGGAAGAAAAGCTAGCTCCTCCGTTTGTGAGTGATTTCACGGAAGATCGAAGGGAGGCGGTGTACGCCCGCAATGGCGATCTGTTTATTTACACTCCTGCTACAGGAAAAATCCGGCAGATCACCAAAACCGTAGACTCCGAAACAAATCCGCATTTCACCAAAGACGGCAAGCAGATTTCGTTTACCCGCGCCAATAACTTGTACTTAATGTCGTTGGAAGACGGCTCGCTGACCGAGTTAACGGATATTCAAATAGGCGGAGCAGCAGCCGCTCCCACAGCACCGGCAGCAGGCAGAGGCGGTGGTGGCGGCAGGGGTCAGGGCCAAGGACGAGGAGGCGCAGCGGAACAAACCGCGCAAGCTTCCGATGAACAGAAAGGCACCGACAGCCAGGAGTTCGTTAAGAAAGAAGAACGGGACCTGCTGGACGTAGTAAAGGAACGGGCCGCCAAACGGGAAGAAGACGCAGCCAAGCGCAAAAAGGAAGAAACGCGTAAGCCCTTCCGCCTTCAGGCACAGCAATCCGTTGCCGCATTACAGCTTTCTCCCGATGGGAAATATGTGGTCGCCAGCGTGGCAGAACGCGCCACGCGAGGCAAAAACACCGTTGTTCCCAACTTTGTGACCGAATCGGGATACACGGAAGATATTCCGTCCCGCGATAAAGTAGGCGACCAACAAACCCAGGTCAGGCTTGCCTTGATCAACGTGGAAACCGGCGACCAGAAATGGATTGATGCCGGGCAAAAAAAGGGTGACGCTCCCCGCCAGGTCCAACTGACTCAGCCCACTTGGTCGGAAGACGGTACCAAAGCAGTGCTTTCCGCGCGTGCCACGGATAATAAGGACCGTTGGATTTTGGCTCTGGACCCAGCCACCGGAAAAACACGCGTTTTAGCCACTATTCATGACGATGCTTGGGTGGGAGGACCCGGCGCGAATGTCTTGGGATGGATCAAGAGCGACCGCGTATATTTTCAATCGGAGAAAACAGGATTTTCACATCTCTACACTGTTGCTTGGGATGGCGGGGAACCGCGTGCTCTCACGTCAGGTAACTGGGAAGTGATGACTGTTACCCTGTCCCGCGATAAGTCCAAATTCTTTTTAACCACCAGCGAATCCGACTTGGGCGAGCACCAGTTGTACCAGATGTCTGTGGATGGCGGCGCACGCACCCGCATCACTTCCCTGCCCGGGCACCATACGCCGGTGGTCTCGCCTGACGAACAATGGATTGCGGATATTTACTCTTACACGAATAAACCGCCAGATCTTTACGTGCAGGCAAACCGTCCGGACGCCAAAGAGCAACGCATCACCACTTCCCCATCCGCAGAGTTTTCTGAGTACCACTGGATGGATGTGCCGATTGTGACCTTCCCGGCACGTGATGGAGCCACCCTGCGGGCCAAGTTATATAAGCCTGCGAACTTCCGCAAAGGCGGCCCTGCCGTGGTGTTTGTTCACGGCTCCGGTTACTTGCAGGATATTCATAAAGGGTGGTCCGGCAGCTACTACCACGAGTACATGTTCAATCAAATCTTGATGGAGCATGGCTTCCTGGTTCTGGAAATTGATTACCGGGGCTCCGCCGGACTTGGACGAGACTGGCGTACCGGCATCTACGAACATATGGGCGGCAAAGATCTGGATGACCATGTAGATGCCGTGAAGTGGCTGGTGGCACAGCATGGCGTAGATCCGAAAAAGATCGGCTTATATGGCGGCAGCTATGGCGGATTTATCACACTGATGGCGATGTTTACGCAGCCGGACGTATTTGCCGCAGGCGCTGCCTTGCGCCCCGTAACGGATTGGGCGCACTACAATCACCCCTACACATCCAATATTCTGAACAATCCCCAAAGTGATCCGGAAGCATACCGGCGTTCTTCCCCCATCTACTTTGCGAATGGCTTGAAAGGCGCTTTACTGATCTGCCATGGCATGGTGGATACCAACGTTCATTTTCAAGACACAGTACGGCTGGTGCAAAAGCTGATCGAGTTGCGGAAAGAAAACTGGGACGTTGCCATGTACCCCGTGGAAAATCACGGATTTGTGGAACCGACCAGTTGGGCAGACGAATATAAGCGCATTCTGGCTTTGTTTGAAAGAACGCTGAAAGGTTCCACCAACAAAGTTTCGTGAAGAGTTACCGTAAAGAACTATGGTTTGAAGTGCCAGCACGTCGCGGCTTCCTCCGGATCACGGAGGAGGTCGCCGCTTGTGTGCAGGAAAGCGGCGTAGCAGAAGGTTTGGTGCTGGTGAATGCCATGCACATCACCGCTTCCGTTTTTATCAACGATGATGAAAGCGGCCTTCATCACGATTACGAAAAATGGCTCGAAGCGCTTGCTCCGCATGAACCTACTTCGCAATACCGCCACAATCGCACCGGCGAAGACAATGCTGATGCACACCTGAAACGTCAGGTGATGGGCCGGGAAGTTGTAGTGGCGATCACCAAAGGCAAACTGGATTTCGGCCCATGGGAACAAATTTTCTACGGCGAATTTGACGGCCGCCGCCGAAAGCGCGTCCTGGTCAAAGTCATCGGCGAATAGTGTTACGGCTTACTCTGGGAAACGGTTTGACAATTTACCCTAAAAAAGCGAAACAAGAGCTATTTCCCAAAAATACACAATTAATACTACGAAATATAACAAAAATACCTCTTTAATTTAACGAATAAAGAGTAGTAGAATCAGCTACAACTGTGATTTGCGCGAACAACTGCAGACAATGTGGAGGAAAGCTACACCCAGTTCGACGAGCTTTTCACGAAAAGTTCTTCCACGTTGCCGCATTCCAGTGCGGAACATGTAAGCAAAGGCAGTTTCCTAGCTATTGGCAGGATTTATTGCAGTTGAAGTGTCCCTGCTGTGCTACTGCCAAACTTCGCAAGCAGGCCAGAATGGATCCGATTGAGAAAGTTCACAGCTCTTTTTTTCGCGCCCTTTTGCGAACCCTAGGTGCACCGCTTTACTACTGCTCATTTTGTCGAGTGCAGTTTTTCGATTGGCGACGTTCCCCACACCTTGCCACAAGGCGGCAGCGCCGTTCTTTTTCTTCGTCCCAACAAAGTCTTACTTCCAGCGAGTAAGGCTTTTAAAACAACCTAATCTCCGGAAACACGATTAGGAACGGAAGGCGAGGGGAATATCCACGTTTTCCAAGTGGGATAAGAAGTTTTCACCAAGGAAAGCCCCAACATCAACAGCGTGACTCCGACGCACGCACCAATCGTTTCGCCGATGGTCAGTGACTCTTTCCAATACCCAAACCAATTCCCATATACCAGTTCGATATGGACCCAGTACACCAGCAAGGAAGTGGTGCCAAACTGGCGAACCCAACTCCACCGCTCCGCGCTCGGCTGTAACGTCCAAAGGTAAGCAAAGGAAACGGCCAAGAAGATAATGCCCAATTTGACAAACACCAGTGCCGGACTATCCAGCCAAAAATCCACCTTGGCGTAAATGGAAAGCGACATGGAAGAAAGTGTATAGGCTGCAGCAGCCATAGCAATCCCGCCCATTGTGATCCACTGCATCGCTTGAGGGATTTGCTCCTCCTTCAAGCTGCGCAGCAAGCTTCCCAAGCTCATCCCGAATGCTAAAAACGCTGCCCACGGGAAAAAGCCAAAGAAATTATTGCTAGGAACCAAGTAATCGCGAACTACGGGAGGCAATCCGGAGAAATCTACCTGGGAAACCAAAGGCGAAGCGACCGCAATGGCAGTTCCTAATACCGCACAAAGCCTGATCCTTTCCAGCGTGGGGAAAAGCGCCATTACCGAAAACACGGCCACCGAAAAGCCCATGCAGTTCAAAATGTCAACGCGAAGCAGATCGCTCCACTGCCGGGAGGAAGAAAAAGCCCAAAGCTGAAAACGGAACAAAAAGGCCACACCGAGCAGGAAACCTGCCCGTTTCCAAGCAGCCCAGACTTTTCCCGATGCCGAAAAGCCTTTCCGCTCCGTGCTGTTCATCAGGAAGGCGAGCGTAACACCTGTTAAGAAAAGAAAAATAGCTGGAGGCATTCCCCCTACGAACTGGGAGAACAGGTAAGGACCGCCATTGCGGAGATCCGTACGGGTAAATGAGTTAAAAACGTGCCCTTGCAGCATGATGATTGCTGCGACACCCCTTACCCAATCCAAATATAACAGCCGCGAGGTGGGTCTCACGGGAGAGACAGATTGCAACATGAAGGCCAATTCGCCGCTACATCTGCGGCTTCTTAATTTCAACCCCTTTTGGCAATTTCGGTTTCAGTAAGGAATCAGAAAACTTTGTGTTAATTTTCAGATCGGAGTAGACCAGGGTAATCGTGTCACCGGAAGGCTGATAGAGCTTTTGCTGCACGGGGTAGCCGCTCTTATCGGACATCCAGATTTCCACTTTGCGCAAATTTGCCAGCACCTCCTTCGTTTTAGGAATGAGCTGCAAGTGATTTGCGGTTTCGCCATTTACCGTGGCTGGGCCCAACGAAGTGATCGCATAAGATTTTGCCACATCCTGGCCAGAGCTTCCAAAGCCGAGTAAGAAATACTGGTCGAAAAGCTGCCGATTTTTGCCTACATCGTATTCCTGCACAGTTTTTAGCTTCGGATAATAAATATCGGCCGTTTTTCCCTGAAGCCACACTGTTTTTTCTTCCGGAGGCTGAAAACTGATCAGTATTCGGTAATCAGTACCATCCCGCTTCAAATACATCACTCCGATTTGAGAGTTTTCGACATCTACCGCAGCGTTATGGGAAACCTGCTTCAGCGAGGCTTTGGCATCCCGAAATTGAGAAGCATTCCGGTCCATGTGAGCCAGAACATCAGAAATGTCATCCCCTTTTAGCAGCGTCAAAGCAAAGCAAGCTGCTGCCAATCCAAGTAAGACTGTCCTCGGCATTAGTAGGTAAAGGCCATATAGCCTTTGATCTCCTCATGTTCAGAATCGTAGATAGGTTCCAGCCGGTTTACGGTAAGTGACTTGCCGTATTTCTGTTTCAGAATGGCACTGACTCCCGCCTTACGGTTGTCCTCAGAGAACGGAGCCACTAGTTCCGGCTCCATCCAATACACCTGACTAGCAATTTCTGTTATATGGGGAATACGAGGCTGATCACGAAACCAGGCACGCGGCGTAAAAAACACAAAAAGGACAATCAAGCCGACCATGACATCGTACTGCCAGGACCCGCGTGAGTAATCCCACAAAATAAAGCGTTTTACCCCGGAGAGCACTCACTTCAGTGTACCATCCGACCCTTTTACAGAAGCTTCCAGAACGCCTACGCCTTCAATGCGTGCCCGCACATGGTCGCCTGCTTTGATCCTGGCTCCTTTCGGGCATCCGGTCGAGATAACATCCCCTGGGTACAACGTCATGTAGTCGCTATGAAAACGCACCAATTCATAGGGGCGCGTTCGCATATGCCGAACAAAATCACGGGAACAAATTCCGTCGTTATGTTCGGTAATTACTTCTAAATCGTCTACATTTGGTACTTCATCCTCCGTTACTATTACTGGGCCGAAGCTGAAGAACGTATCAAAACTTTTAGCGCGTGTCAGGTAGCGAGGATTTTTGCGTAGAACATCGAGCGCTGTTAGGTCCAGCGTGGTGGTATAACCATAGATCGCTTCCCGAACATCTTCTGTGTTTAAAAAGCGGCTTTTGCGCCCAATAATAACGCCGAGTTCCCCTTCCGCATCCACGTCATTCGAAAATTTCTCTGGCGGCAAGACAATGGTGCCCGAAGGAGGAAACATGCTGGAGGCAGGCTTCATAAAACTGCCTGGCTCTTCCGGCTGCACGGCATTAATGTCTTCTGCGTGAGACAGATAATTCAGCCCAATGCACCAGATTTTCGGAGGCACTGTGTAAGGCAGAAGCGGCTTCACTTCCGCCAGAGGAATAGTGGGAACTCCGTCCACCGGTATCTGCTTGATGTTCTGCTGAATGATTTCCAGCACGTTGTTTGGGAATGCCGTGCCATGTTTGGCGTTGATGGCGGATACAGAGGCAACACCATCGGCGACCAGAACGCCAGCGTGTATTTCCCCTTGATGGTCAAAAGTTAATATTTTCACGTTGCTCTGTTTGGTTGTATCAGAATTCCATCTGTTCGATCAGGGAATTCAGAGCCGTTTGCGCGGCGGCTTGCTTTCTTTGCAGTTCACGTAATTGCGTTTGCAAAGCACTCATCTGCTGATCCTGCGCAGCCAGTTTTGCCGCGTAACCTTGCACCTGTTGCTGCTGCCCGCTGACGTTGTTTAGTGTGGAAATATTCTGCCGAAGCCGTTCCTGGTCCTGCGTGATTTCGTTGGTTTGGCTTTGCATATTGCTGATCTGCGTGGTGTAGTCGGCAATCTGGCGCTTGCTATCCAGAATTTGTTTCAAGGAGCGTCGGGCTGCTTCGCTCAGATGAGTGTTCTGAACATAGGTCACCAGAACATCCGGGCTGATATTGGTCAGGGTCAGTTGGGCGTCATAGACACGCTCTTCAGAAACCGCCAGTTTTTCCGTGCTGTTGGGTGGAAGTGCCACTTCAAACCGATAAGCAGTAGGAGTGGTTTCCGAAGCTTTTGGGGAAAGCAGAGTATAGCCTTGCCGGACCGGGTGCTCCACTACCATGGTTTTGGCTTTCGCGTCCGCGTTGTGAACGGTATAGGTTTTGGTCTGTGCTTCGGCAGACTTGCTGATCAGAAAGCCACGCCTCACATGCACCTCGCGCACGGTGTTGCTGAAAGAATCGTAAGCAGTGGTCACGCGGGTGCCGAGGTCTACGGCATAGCTGATCAGGCGCTTGTCATTCTGCTTCACGGTTTCCACCAGCGCTTCGCCGCCATACGTGCCGCCGTCGTAAATGGTAATAGGGCCGCCGTCGAGCGTTTTGCCCGTGGAGTTGGTCAGTTCCGCCGCCTGAAGAGGATGGATGGAAATACCTTCGGAATAAATCAGAAGTTTACGCGCCGAGATTTTTTGCTGCAAAAACGGAAGCATGGCGGATTCTTCCTTGCGAATGGTGACAGGCGCGGCAATCCGGTACTCAAATAATTCGCCAACTTCGCTGGCAGCGGCTTGCTGCACCACGGAACTAGGGGCTGGAGGGGGTGGCGAGCAGGGCCCATGCGGTAAGACCCACCCCCAAATCCGCCTCCTTCCCCAGGAACAATGCCTCCTGCAACTCCTCCGCCACACCGCCCGCAATCCCTACGCTTCTATTTGCCCGCATCATAGCGGCAGGTACACTCTTCTCCATTGCACCAGCATGAATGGTGGGAGCAACTGCCTCATTCTCCGGCAGATCCGCTGTTTTTCGATCAATGTACTTTGGGTCGTAAAGCGCGCTGATAAAGGAAATCGGCTTGCCGGATACAAGCGACATCTGCACGTTGTTCCAGTCTTCCCCTGTGGTGTTATCTACGATGGCCCAGCCTTCCAGAGAAGGTTGGCCGCCGTTCTCGAAAAACAGGCGGTAACTGGATTTCCATACCGGACTGGGAATGATGTAAGACGCTGCCACCTGATGTGGCTTGGAATCCGTGGAGTCAATGTAAACACTGCGTTTGTCCACGGAGCGGGAACCGGCAATGGCGGATAGGTAATCTTTTAACTGTGTCTGCAGTTTGGGGTCAGTGAA
Organism: Bryobacterales bacterium; assembly: GCA_963791675.1. GTDB lineage: Bacteria > Acidobacteriota > Terriglobia > Bryobacterales > Bryobacteraceae > JALYXI01. The sequence continues at coordinate 96,719 of CAWBTD010000012.1, read as the reverse complement.
ACGGATTTTCGCGGCAGCACCCAGGTCAAAATTGCGCAATTCACCCGTGGCGAGCAGCAATGTGACCTGATCCCGCTCCGGCGTGTCTTTCCCTGCCGAGACCGGACGAGCGCTGACAATCACGCCCGACACCTTCTCTGTATTGAACTCCAGTTCCAGCGTGGCACCCCGAAATTGATCCAGGATTTTGCTGAGCGGCTGTCCGGCTTCAATGGTGAATGGGTACTGCTCTAATTTACGGTCCAGGGGAACACTAGAGTCATACCGCAGCCCTGTTACTTTCCCGCCGCCTTGTTCCCCAATGGTGAGGGATTTCAGAACATCATTCATCTCTGAAGTTTTGAAATCTAATCGAGCAGTTTCCCCGGGACCAAGATTTCCCAAGCGCTCAAAAAAACCGACACCATGCTTGTAGAGAACAACTTCCCGCACCGGCAATTCCGCACCAGATACGTTTACTGCACAAAAAATACCGGTTAACAGGGGTAAGGCTCTCATTTTTTCTCCTCATAGCTTTTCTTCTTCAGTAATGACGTGCCACACTCGGCAAAGGTTGAGTTGCATCGCTGCTGGGGTAGACCACCGGAGAGAGCAAGAAGTTTCCGTACCCCTATATCCCCTTTATTAGCCAGGAGCATACCCTAGGAGTAACTTGACATCAGTTAGTCTCCCAGTCAGACTTGCACAAGGTATATGCGCGCGCGCTTTCTTCTTTGTCCTGTGGTATTCTGTGTCGGCTTCACAGGAGCACTCGCGCAAACTCCCGAGAGCCGACAAAGCCAGCCTGTCACGCAGCAGCAACAAAACACAGCCGAAATCCACTCAACCAGAACCCCTGGCAAAGCCGATTGATCCTAAGAATCCTAATGTCGGCAAGGTACCTGACGAGGAAGAAACTGATCCGGATGATTCCAAAGCAGCAAACGACGCCAAAACGAACCAAAATAAAGGGGATAAGCTAGGCGGAGATGCCGCCGCCGGTTCTTCCGAAGGCGCCCAGGATTACACGGGACCCTCTGTTCTGAGCCGAGGATTTAACGTGGTCCATCCTTCCCTTTCCAATCAGAATCGGTTTCGCCCGTTTATTGGCGTGAATGCCATTTATGATTCCGGAATCGCGGGATCCTTATAACGGACCGAATGGAAGAATCCTGAATGCTTCCGCCAGTGGTGTGGATTTTAATTTTGGCCTTACTGGACGACACGTCCGAAGCAAGGACATTTTTGAGATTAGCTACCGGGGCCATTATTACCAGTACAGCCAAAACTCCCAATACAATGGCCAAGATCAGCCAGCTTGCGCTTTCTTATACCCGCTATCTGAATGCCCATGTAGCAGTTGGTCTCCGGGAAACAGCCGGGTTATATTCCAATACCTATTCGGTTCTGAACTCCACCCCTGTAGACGAAATTGGACTTGGCTCTACGAGTTTGCCAGTGAACCCAGGCACGGAAGCATTTGATGACCGCACCTACTACACTTCCACGGAAGGCACCTTTGTTTGGAGAAAAACAGCGCGGCTGTCCTTTAACTTTGGCGGTTCTTATTTCACGGTAAACCGGCAGTCTTTCTCCCTTTCCAATGTACGCGGCTACCAGGCCCGAAAGTAACGAATTATCGGATTACCCGGCGTTCCACCATCGGCACTTACTACTCCTACACCACTTATAATTTTCCTCGCTCTTTTGGCGATTCTAATATCCATACGGTAGGAACACTGTATTCCTATTCCTTTAGCAAATCTTTTCTTTGCGAGTTAGGGTAGGGGGCGCCCGCGTGGAAACTTTGGGACTCGGCTGTGGTAACGCTGGACCCTGCCGTAGCTGCCATTCTAGGTTATAGCACCGGTATTATCAAAGCCTACTCCGTCAGCTATGTTCCCGATTTTTCCGGTGATATCAGTAAACGAATTCACCACTCGACCTTGGTCTGATTATACCGAAGGCGTAACACCAGGAAATGGCCTCTACCTGACTTCCCGAAGCGAATCCCAATCCGTTTACTTGAACTATGACGGAATTCGCCGCTATGGGCCTTCCCTTTCCATAGGCCGTGACTGCTAGGCAACATTGCCAGTACGCTTATTCCTGTGGGAAGTTACTCCAACTACTATGTTCGGGCAACCCTCGCGCATACTCTGCCGAAAAATTGCAGGCGGTTTTTGGATTTGACTATCGCAATTATCGGCTTCGCCCAAACAGGTTATGGGCGAAATCAGTTCCGCATCACTGCGGGATTACCGTTTGCGCCAAAAGAAGGCCCACTCAAGCTTTGGTAGCCGCAGCCGCCCGGTGGCGGACGTGAATCAGTTCACCTTCGCCTCCCACAGTTACCGTGGAGGCTGGCGGCAGTTTCCATACCTGCCCTAAGTGAAACTTCTCGCCATTCAACGTTCCCTGCCCGGACAAAATAATGGCAATCTGCTCGTGTTCCGGCTCCCCGGTCAACTGGGTAGTTCCGGAAAAATGAACTCGATCGACCGTAAAATACGGGCATTTCACAAGAGGAGATTGTTCCGGGGGAACAGCTTGCGCTTGAAAACCAACATCCATGGTGGCCAAGGATTGTTCAACATGCAGTTCCCGTGGCCTTCCATAGTCGTATAAGCGGTACGTGATATCCGAGTGCTGCTGAATTTCGCAAAGAGCGAGACCAGCACCAATGGCGTGAATCGCTCCCGCGGGAATAAAGTACGTATCGCCCGGTTTCACGGGAATCCAGCGCAGCAGTTCCATAATGCTGCCGTCTTCCACAGCACTCCGCATTTCGTCATCTGTTACGGGTTTGTGCAAACCCAAAGCGATTTTGGCATCCGGCTCCGCGCGAAGAATATGCCACATCTCCGTTTTGCCGCGGCAGCCTTCGTAGCGCTCCGCGTACTCGTCGCCTGGATGCACCTGGATAGACAGATTTTCCGTAGTGAACAAAAACTTGATCAGAACAGGGGAATCCGGCTCCACAAACCAAACTTCTCCTGTTTTTCCGGCAGAATTGGGAAACCAGGGCTCAAGCAACATTGAGCCCCAGATTTTTTCGTGATGACGTGGAGGAAGTAAGTAGGGTTTAGCTAAGTCCATCAATGAACCTGTGCATGCGATCCAGGCCGCGCTCCAGTTGGTCCATGGAAGTCGCATAGGAGATGCGCACGTGGTGCTCCGTGCCAAAAGCTTCGCCCGGTACAACCGCCACATGTGCTTCCGCCAACATTTTTTCTGCGAACTGCTGCGGGGTCTGAATGCCGCCACGGCCTAGCACGCCGCCTATGTTGGGGTATGCGTAAAAGGCTCCATCCGGCATGGCGCATGTCACACCCGGCATTTCCCGCAGGCGCGGCACCACAAAGTCACGCCGCTTCCGGTACTCGGAAAGCATGGCAACTACGGAATCCTGCGGACCGCGCAATGCTTCTATCGCCGCTTTTTGCGCGATGGAGGTCGGGTTGGAAGTGGAATGGCTCTGGAGCTTCAGCATGGCTCCAGCTACCGCTTCCGGCACCAAGCCATAACCGATGCGCCACCCCGTCATGGCATATGTTTTGGAGACCGTGCCGGCCACCAATACGTTTTCTTTTGCGCCCGGCAGAGAGGCAATTGAAAAGGGCTTGCTGCCATACAGGAAGTGGCTATAGCATTCATCCGTCATCAGGTAAAAACCGTGCTTAACGGATAGCTGGTAAATCTTTTCAAATTCCTCACGGGACAGCACCGCACCGCTCGGGTTGGAGGGCGAGTTGATAATGATCAGCTTGGTCCGCGAGGTGATGTAAGGCTCCACGGCAGCGGCAGTGAGGGCAAACCCTTTTGCTTCATCCGTGGGCACAAACACGCACTTGCCGCCCGCATAGTTCACCACGTCCTTATAAGTGACCCAATACGGCACGGGAATCAGCACTTCATCACCAGGGTTCACCAGCACCTGGGTCAGGTTAAAGATCACATGCTTTCCGCCCACTGTGGCAAGGCACTCGGACGGCTTGTAGCTGGTGCCGTACTCCGCAGCGTGGCGTTCGCAAATGGCCTTTTTCAGATCCAGAATGCCGCCCGCGGCCGTGTACTTGGTGAAATTTTCGTGAATGGCGCGGATAGCCGCTTCCTTGATGTTATCCGGAGTAAAAAAGTCGGGTTCGCCTGCACCAAAATCGGCTACATCGACACCCTGGGTGCGGAGTTTATCCGCATCCTGCGCAACCTTCAAGGTGGAAGACACGCTGATGGAGGAAACGCGGTCGGCGATTTCTGGCTTGAGTGTAGTGGGCATCGTCTTTCTAATTTCGCAAATTCAAACGCCTGTTGCGCGGGATAACCGTTTTTTCAGACGCATTTCTACCGAAGGCGGGACCAATCCGTTGATATTGCCGCCTAACGCAATGACCTGTTTGACCAAACGGGAGCTGATAAAGGAGTACGCCTCGCTGGACATCAGAGAAACCGTTTCAATCCCCGGTGCCAGACGGCGATTCATCAGCGCCATTTGCAATTCGTATTCGTAATCCGACACGGCTCGAATGCCCCGAAGCAGAACGGTAGCGCCTCGGGAAGTGGCATACTCCACCAGAAGCCCGTTAAAGAAATCCACTTCCACATTGGGCACATCTCCCGCTACTTCGCGCACCATTTCGATGCGCTCTTCGGTGGAAAACAGGGGTTTCTTTTCTTCGTTGCGGAGAATGGCAACAACCAAACGATCAAACAAGCGCGCACCGCGCCGGATCAGATCAAGATGGCCGTTTGTGATGGGATCGAAAGAGCCGGGATAGATGGCCACGATCCGGGATGGTTGCGTTGCCATGGCACCGGTAACCCCTGATTTTATCTCACCCGACTTGCACCAGCCCATACCGGCGCTGCCAGTGATCGCGAATATAGGCGATAGCAGCGGTAACGCCTCCGTGGACGGCGGGTTCGCGTGATGTAGTCGTTTGCTTCCTGGCGAGCCAGTTCCAGCAGTTCCCGGTCACGCACAATCTGGCAATCCGCAACGCAGGCAGGCCGGATTGCTTGGTGCCGAAGAATTCCCCAGGCCCGCGCAGCCGCAGATCCATTTCCGCGATATCGAAGCCATCGCCCGATTCCACCATGGCGCGAATGCGCTCCTTGGCCGTATCGTTCATCTTTTCCGTCACCAGAAGGCAATAGCTTTGATTCCGCACCACGCCCCACGCGGCCTCGCAACTGGTGCAGTTGCGACAAGCCCGAACCGCTCCGCCTGCTCGATCACCATTACCGTGGCATTGGGACGTCCACGCCCACTTCAATTACGGTCGTGGACACCAGAAGTCCAATTCCCCGCTTTGAAGCCTCCATCACCTCTTCTTTTTCCGCAGGCGGCATACTTGCCGTGCAGCAAACCCATCCGAAAATCCGGAAACACTTCGCGGAAAGCTGCTCATAGGATCTTTGCGCGGCCTTGATGGCCTGCGTCTCCGATTCCTCAATCACCGGATACACCACATACGCCTGCCGTGCCCTTGGTCTACCTCCTGCTAAGAAACTCTACACTTGCTCGACGTGGTCCTCGCGTCAATGCTTGGTCACGAATTGGCCTGCGGCCCGGGGGCAAGCTCATCGATGACCGAGACATCCAGGTCACCATAGATGGTCAGGCCAGCGTGCGCGGAATCGGCGTCGCGGTCATCACCAGCACATCCGGATGCCTGCCCTTCTCCACCAAGTCGAAGCCGCTGCATCACGCCAAAGCGATGCTGCTCGTCCACAATCGCCAGACCCAGCCGTTGGAACTCCACGTCCTTCTCGATCAGCGCGTGCGTTCCGATGCCGATCTGTGCCAACCCCGCCGCCAGCAGCTTCTTCAATTGCTCTTTCTCGCGCGCGGTGGAGCTACCCGTCAGCAGCACCGGCACGTAACCCAGCTTGGCAAAGAGCTTCTTGAACGACAAATAATGCTGGCTGGCCAGAATTTCGGTCGGCGCCAGCAGCACCGCCTGGTACCCGTTCTCGATCGCGATCACTGCCGCTTCCGCCGCCACCAGAGTCTTGCCGCTGCCCACGTCCCCCTGCAGCAGCCGGCTCATCGGATGCGGCGCTTCCATGTCTTTGGCAATCTCCGCCAGCACCCGTTTCTGCGCATCCCGTCGGCTTAAACGGGAGCATCGGTTTTGATCTTTTCCCGCACCCGTTCGTTCAACTCGAAAGCAATGCCCGAAGCCAGCCGCGCTTTCGCTTCTTTTAGCGCCAAGCCGCACTCCAGCCAGAAAAACTCCTCCAAAATCAGCCGGAATTGGGCCGGCGAACGGAAGCGTTTAACAGCCGCAAGTCCGAATCCTCGGGCGGAAAATGCAAATGCCGCGTAGCCGTCCAGCGATCGGGCAACCGCAGCCGCTCCAGCAGCGCTTCGGGCGGAAAGGGATCGTCCATCGGCTCCATCGCTCTGCAGCACGCGGTGCAGCAGCATCCGGAACACGCGCGTCATAATCTTCCCCGCTGCTTCGTAGATCGGGACCACGCGCCCCGTGTGCAGCCCCGCGTCGCCCTCATCATCGCCGGTAGATTTTCGATCTCCGGATGCATCATCTGCATCTCGCCCGCGTAGCTATCCAACTCCACCTTGCCGAACAGGGCCACCTTTTGTCCCGGCAACATAGCTGTCCGCCAGGTACGCGCCGTGAAACCACTTGCCCGCATCTCGCCCCGCGAGCGATCTGTGAATTCCGCTTCAAACAATCCCAGATTTTTCCGCTTAAAGCCGGACAGCTTGAGGACCGCACTTCCGCAATCACTGTGGCCGTTTCACCGGGCGCAATTGAGCAATGGTTTTCACATTGCTGCGGTCTTCATAACGGAAAGGCGGATAATACAGAAGGTCTTCCACCGTGTGGAGACCCTTGGCTTCGAACATGGCTGCGCGAGCCGGGCCGACGCCTTTTACATAGGCAAGAGAAGAATGGAGATCGAGAGACAATTGATGCCCACAGTGTACGATGTGTGAGAAACGATTGGGGATGTGGATCAGCGAATTTCGATGAAGCGATCACCACTTTCTAATCGCTCAATCACGCGAGACCAAACCTTTCGAAATACGTCAAGCAAGAAAACCCGACGGCAATTGCCAATCCGCACCCATATAAGCCCAGCGTTGGGAGCGCGCAAAGCCATATATACAAAATCCTCGTCCTTGGAGACCAGAATCAAGGCATTTGTAGAAGCATAGGTCCAGATTTCAAAATCCGAAGCATCTTGTAAGCCCACATCCGCAACATGCAATGCTTGCATGTTAAATTCATGCTGAATGAGTCGGGCCAAGGCAGGTGGAAGCTGATTGTCAACTAAGAATTTCAAGCGGTCAACAGCACCGGATGATCTATTTGACGAGCCGCATACTCAATAGCAGCCAAAATGTCTTCCTGTTCCAAATAAGGATAATCTTCCAGAATTTCCTCGAAGTTCGCGCCAGATCCCAGGAGTTCAAGAATATCAGTTACACGGATTCGCATGCCGCGAATACAAGGCCGTCCGCCACACTGGGCGTCGTTGATCGTGATGCGCTTCAGACGATCAGAAATCATAGTCGGCATCTCTGCACTATGTTACAGTGCCTTCCAAAATGGAATTCTGTTTCGAGTTCTCTTAAAGGATAGAGCCGCCCACCGGAACGCCGCAATCGAAGATACCCTAGTAGTTCATGGCTAATTTACTCGAAGGCAAGACCGCGCTGGTGATGGGAATCGCGAATAAGTGGAGCATCGCCTATGCTATTGCACAGGCGTTCTCACGGGAAGGCGCATCGCTGATTTTGACCTACATCGATGAGCATCAGAAGGAGAGCATTGAGAGCATCAGCAAGGAACTGCGCGTGGAGAAATTGCTGCCTTGCAACGTCACCAGCGAAGAGGAATTGGCGGCGCTAAGGCCGCTCTTCGGGAACTCGGCAAGCCGCTAGACACAGTGGTTCATGCCCTGGCATTTGCGAACCGGGAAGATTTGACCCGGCCTTTTCTGGAAACGGGCAGAGACGGATTTCTTCTCGCCCAGGAGGTGAGTGCCTACTCTCTGGTTGCCGTGGCTCGCGCTACCGCGCCGCTGATGACTTCCGGCGGATCCCTGATGACACTAACTTACCTGGGCTCCGTTCGCGTGGTGCAGAACTATAATGTGATGGGCGTGGCGAAAGCGGCCCTGGAGGCTTCCGTGCGGTATCTGGCAAGCGACTTAGGCGCTTCCAATATCCGTGTGAACGGCATCTCCGCGGGTCCAATAAAAACAGCTTCTGCACGCGCCATTAAGGACTTCTCCAGCATGCTTTCCGTGGTGGCGGAGAAGGCTCCTTTGCGCCGCAACACCGATCCGGCAGAAGTGGGCGATACGGCTGTGTTTCTGGCTAGCGATCTTAGGGCGCGGCGTTACCGGCAACGTTATCTTGTCGATGCCGGTATGCAGATCATGGGCTTTTAGGCCCATCTATTCCCATTCGATGGTAGCGGGCGGTTTGTTGGTCAGATCGTAAAAGACGCCGGCGATGCCCGGAATGGCGAGGAGTACCGTGCGCCATTTGCTGCAACAGCGCGGCTCCGGCATGGGGACGGATTGCGCGGTCATGCCGTCCATGGAATCGACCGGGCGCAGGACCACGGAATCGGGGGCGTCCGGCGGTGCCGAGCGGAATCAGCACCACCGGGAATTGCCAGATCTTGCTTGTCGAACCCGCTTTCGTGCGACAAGCGGCGCACCGTTTCGTCGGCTTGCTCTGAGCAGCGCCAATGCGCTCCGGCGACATGCTGCTGGCGAACACACGCAATTCTGGCAAGCGGCTCGGTGCGTATCTACGCGTGCAATCACGCGGTTGATTCCGGCGGTGCTGTTCACCAGGTCGCTCGCATCGGTCGACGAAGTTCTCTATCGCCAACACCGGCGCATAGCTGCGGCTATCGCCTTGCACGCCCACCGAGAGCACCGGCACGAGCCAGCCGCCGGCAAGCGGAGTAAGACGTCCGTCCGACTCCGGAGCACAGACAGCGAATCGCAAGGCCAGGACCGGGAAACGGATGGCGCTCCAGGAACTCTGCGGCAAGCCCCAGTTCCGCGCCGATTTCGCGGACTTCGTCCTTGTAGAACGAGCTGAGCGGTTCGATGATGCGCTTTGCCGCCAGCAGTTTCTGAATTCCGGCGACGCGATTGTGATGGGTCTTGATCACCGCCGCCTTTGGCGTGCCGCCGGATTCGATGGTGTCCGGGTAAATGGTGCCCTGCCCCAGAATCCAATGGCCGTCGAGCAGGTGGCGGCTTTCGATGATGCGCTCCTGCACCAGCACAAACTCTTCGCCGATGATGCTGCCGCTTCTCTTCCGGCTCTCGCACGCTTGGCAAGCGGCTTGAGAAAATCGCTCCTGCGCAGTTTCGATGGCTACGGTGCCGTGCCAAGCTGCTCGAACATGGCGCGCACGAACTTCGGTTTCCCCGGCGCGCATCAGGCCCGTATCTACATAGACGCCGCGCACGCGATCCGGACCAAGCGCCCGAAGACAGAGCGTGTAAGGCCACCGTGGAATCCACGCCGCCGGAGACGAAGAAGAAGACGTTGCGGTCGCCCACGGTTTCGCGGATCTGCTTTTCGATCAGCGGGAATGCGATGGCGCGGGTCCCAATCCTGCTCGCAATGGCAGATATCGAACAGGAAGTTCGCCAGCAGCTCGCTGCCTTGCGTGGTGTGGACCACTTCCGGGTGAAACTGAACGCCGAATAAACGCCGTGTCGGGTCTTCGATAGCAGCGATGCGCGCATGTGGAGGTCTACGCGAGCACGTGAGAAGCCGGGAGGTACTTCTTCCACGGTATCGCGATGGCTCATCCAGATCTGCTGGCCATCGTGCCAGCCGGTAAACAGCGGACTGGTGGACATGGAGGAGTTGCAGGCGCGCCAAGCCGTATTCGCCCTTGGTGCCCTGCGAACCGCGCCGCCCAGCAAGTTGCGCGATTAGTTGCTGGCCGTAGCAAATGCCCAGAACGGGATGAAGCCCGCCGAGAATGCCGGGGTCCATCGTGGGGCTTTCCGGATCGTATACGCTGGCCGGGCCGCCGGAGATGATGATGCCCTTCGGTCCGCAATTCTCAGCGGCGGGCGTTTCGCTAGCGCGCACTTCGGCATATACGCCCAATTCGCGGACTTTGCGGGCGATCAGATGGCAGTACTGACCGCCCGCATCGAGGACGGTAATTTGCGGATGGATCTGCGTTTCCAGCGCTTACTTCGCCATTCTCTGCACGACGATTTCTTCGCAGAGTTCAGCAGAGCTGCGCTTTCGGCAGAGCTTCAATGGCTTTGGCCACCGCCGGATCCGTCTTCACATCGAACACGCGGCTGTCTTCGCTGCTCTATGCCGTGAAAGTACCATCTCGTGGTCAGGTCTCGTGCTTCACCCAATCCATGTGCTGCGTAAATTCGGCTTCCGTGAAAGCAACTTTCTGCTTCATCAGGTAGTCATGGAACGCATCGACCACAGCGGTATCGGGAGTCCAATTCTCAGGCATCTTGATTGTGCGAGCCGAAGTAGTAGCTGGTGAAGTTGAAGAACGCTCCGTCTGGCGGAGCAGTTCGATCTGGAATTTGTTGATCTTGGGACGGCGTGTACCTCTCATCGGGCGAAATGCCGCCGCCGCCATACACCGTGCGGCCGCTATCGGTCATTTTGACGTCCTGCATGTTGCGCGCTTCGGTGTTCTGCTTGTAGTAGTAATCGAAAAACGAAGTGTGGCTGTAATCGCGCTGAATCAAGCGGCCGCTGGGCGTGTAGTACTTCGCCGTGGTGAGCGCCAGACCGGTGTTTTCGATCAGCGGAAATACCGTTTGCACTAAGCCTTTGCCGAAAGTGTTTTCGCCGAAGATCCAGGCGCGGTCATGGTCCTGCAGTGCGCCGGAAACGATCTCGGCAGCCGAGGCAGAGGAACGGTTCACCATCACCACGATGGGATAGAGATGGCCCGTGGTTGCCGTTGTGTGCAGTGTAAACCTTTTCGGGTGAGGAGCGGCCGTGGTGCGAAACAATCACGTCGTCCTTGTTGAGGAACTTATCCGCCATGGCAACGGCTTCATTCAGCAGACCGCCCGGATTGCCACGCAGGTCGAGAACGAGGCCTTGAATGTTCTTTTCGCCGATGCGATTCAGGTTTTCAGTGAGCTCCGGCTGGTGGTTTCGTTGAACTGCTCAATCCAGATGTACCAGATCCCGGTTTTGAGCTTGATAGCTTCTGGTACGCTGGCGCGGCTGATGGCATCGCGTGTCACGTCAAAACTGAGCGGTTCCGCAGAACCCTCTCGCTGGACGGAAATCTTTACCTGGGTACCGCGAGGACCTTTCAGCATGTCTGCCACTTCCGTGCTGTTCAGGTGACAGTGGACTTGTCATTTACCGCCACGATGTAGTCACCCGGTCGAATGCCAGCTCGAAACGCAGGGGATCCCTTAAACGGCTCAAACACCATGGTTTTGCCCATACGGACACCCACGCGCATTCCCACGCCGTAATAGTTCCCGCGCTGGTCTTCCCGCATCAGGGCAAAGGCTTTGGGATCGAAGAAATTAGAGTGAGGGTCCAGGGTGCGCAGCATTCCCGGAATGGCTCCATTGTAAATGGACTTTATCCGGACTGACAGGATCGGCGAAATTGTCTTCCACCAGACTGTAAATACGGTGAAGTTCTTCATGCTGGTCTTCACATCGTCATCGTCCCCTGCACTGGCTGCTGCGTTGACACGCGGACCATAAATGCCGCCTGCCACTGCGCATGTCAGGATGACAAGAGGAAGAAATAAAAACGAACGCCGTTGTTTGGCCATTGAGCCGGACCGTCCTTGCACCAAGTATAACAATGCGTTAGATGCAGGCCAGAGCCGTTTCGGTTGCCAGGAAAAGCGGAGGAGTTTCGGGCAGAGCCCATGAGTGAGTTATTCCATTCTTTTCAACCACTTCAAAATCCCGTTGGCTTCGGGGCCAGCGATTTTCTCCTGTTTGCCTTTGCGGCATTGTCCTTAGTTCTCCTTGGGCTCCGAAAACCGATGGAACAAGCCGGGAGGTGGTTCGCCCTCCGGCCACGTTTGGCGATGCTCCTTTTCGCCGCACTGCCAGTGGTGCTTCGACTTGCCATGTTGCCTGCCGCACCTGTACCGACACCGAGCGGCGTGGATGATTTTGCGCATCTGCTGGTAGGTGATACGCTGGCGCATTTCCGGCTGGCCAATCCGGCGCACCCGCTGCACCAGTTCTTTGAAACAAATTTCGTGCTCCAGGAACCGCGCTACAGTTCCATCTACCCCCTTGGGCAGGGAATCGCGCTGGCAATCGGACAAGTAGTATTCGGGCATCCTTGGGCGGGAGTTGTGCTCTCCGTAGCCGTTTTTTGCGGACTTTCCTATTGGATGCTTCTGGGGTGGACCACTCCGGGTTGGGCAATCATCGGTGGCTTGCTGGCGGTGATGGAGTTTGGGCCGCTCCGCTACTGGATGAATACGTACTGGGGCGGCGCTGTTTCCGCCGCAGCAGGCTGCCTGATTTTCGGTGCACTTCCCCGTCTGCGGGCTTACGGGAAGCTACGCGATGCCGCTCTGCTAGGCTTAGGCTTTGCGGTGCAGTTTTTAACCCGGCCCTTTGAAGCGATCTTGGCTGCCTTTTGCGCGGCATTATTCTTTTTCTTTCCGTTTCGTTTTCCTCTGCCTGGAAAACAAGCAGTTAGGGGAATAGGAATTGTGGTGCTTGCCGTGTTGCCCGCTTTCGGGCTTACCGTGCTTCACAACAGGGCGGTGACCGGCAACTTCCTGACCTTGCCTTACCAACTGAGCCAGTACCAATACGGCATTCCGGCTTCTTTTACCTTTCAGCCCAACCCGGTTCCGCACCGGACATTGACCCAGGAACAACAATTGGATTACCAAGCCCAAGTTGCCGTGCATGGAAACGGGCCGGACACATGGGCCAAGTTTTGGCAGCGGTTAGAGGAGCGTTTCCGGTTCGTGCGCTTCTTTTTCTTTGCTCCGTTGTACTTGGCATTGCCTTTCTTTTTGCCAGCGATACGGGAAAGGCGGTTTGCCTGGATTGCTTTGTGCCTGGCGATTTTCGTTGTTGGCACGAATTTCTACCCCTATTTTTACCCCCACTACGTGGCGGTAGTGTGCTCCCTGCTGCTTCTGGTAACAGTTGTTGCGCTGGAACGCCTGAGCCGCTGGAGCGAAAGGGGAGCGCGGCTTTTGATCACGTTAGCCGCCGCACAATTCCTGTTCTGGTATGGCTTTCACTTGGCCGGCAATACTGAGATTTCCCGTACAGTGACGCAATGGGATACCTGGGACTTTGTGAATCATGGCGACCCGGAAGGGAGAATCGCTATTCATTACCAGTTAGAAGCAGCACCCGGAAAGCAATTGGTGTTTGTCCATTATTGGCCGCGCCACCGCTTTGATGAATGGGTAGCCAATGCAGCGGATATTGACGGGTCGCGGGTAGTTACCGCTCTGGATCTTGGTACGGAAGAGAACGAGAAACTACGACGCTATTACCCGGACCGGACGGCTTGGTTGCTGGAACCGGATGCACGTCCGCCGAAGGTAACGCCTTACCAAGTGGAGACTCCGAAGCAAGTTGAGCCGCAGATTGTAGTACCAAGTCCGAAACCAAATGTGTCCCCAAAGAAGCCAACTCTGCAATTTGAACCTGTGCGATAAGAGTTTCCGAATATAATCAGAAACCGATGCGTTTTGCGGTTCTTTGTTTACTTCCTTTTTCCCTTTGTTTCGGTCAGGTGTTCGTAGGAATTCCCGTGGCTGCTTCTCCCACGCTACAAAGTTATCTGGGCTTAACCGACCAGCAAATTTCCACTTTAAGAAAAATCAATAATGATTTCTCTAGTTATGTTTCGCTTAGGCAGAAGCGTCTGAATACAGTAAACAGCGAACTGACTACAGAATTCACCAAGCAACCGCCTGATCCGTACCAGCTAGGAGTGCGCTATGTGGAAGTAGAATCCATTCGCCGCGATGTAGCTGCGCATCTTCATGATCTACAGACACAGAGCACAGCAGTTCTCACTCCTGCTCAGGCCGGATTAATTTCTACTCTTAGCACGGCAGTAGTTTTACAACCACTGATTTCGGATTCACGATGCGCTTTCCTGATAGATCTGTCCACCATTCAATATTTTCCATCTCTTCTTCTCAAACATCCCTAGGTAGTATTACGATCTATGACCCACTTACTGTGGGCGGAATTTATAGCTTTCTTGTTTCTGGCGCCCTGCCTTACGTTCCCCCGGCGCCTTCCGGGACATTTTGCTCCTCCTCTACTTTTCCTGTTTCCGTACGCCAGTATTTGAGCCTGACTGATACGCAAGTCGGCAATCTGGCAACTGCCAGTGCGAACTACAACGATTACTACGCTCGCCAGCAAAACCGCATGACAGAGTTGCAATTTGAGATTCGCGATGAAACAGCAAAAGATGTTCCTGATCCAAATGCATTGGGCTTGCGGTATGCGGAATTAGAAGCAATCGGGCAAGATATTCAAACCCAATCCACGGCTTTGCGAACCAACGCTCGAAAGAGTTTGACTTCTTCCCAAACTGCAGCATTGAAAGTGCTGCAAGATGCCAATAACCTGCAAGGTGTGATCTCTCAGGCAGCGGCTTGCCATTTGCTCACACTGCCTCCTGGCGTCAACTACTCCACCTCTAGTGATATAAATGATGTGCCGCTTTCCGTGGGAACATCACTGAACGACTCCAACTGTTTTTAGATCCTCTTATGACACGACGATCTCTTCTTCTCAGCGGAGTAGCACTCGCTCTCCAACGAAAAAAACTCGACGAGGCAATTCAACTGATCCAGAACAAAACAGAATCTGGCGAAGTTCGTGCTGCAACGCTTTATGTGAAATGCGGAAGCGAGGTAATCAACAAAGCATTTGGTGCTGCCAAGACTCCAGATGCGGTGTTCCTGATGGCTTCGCTAAGCAAACCCATGACTGCCACGGCAGTGATGATTCTTTCGGACCGTGAAGAACTCTCCTTGAACGATCCGGTGCAGAAGTTCATTCCCGAATTCCAAGGAGGCGAAAAGCAGCGCATTAAGATTCGAAACTTGCTGACGCATACTTCCGGGTTGCCTGACATGCTGCCGGAAGACCAAGAATTGCGGAAGCGCCACGCGCCACTCAGCGATTTCATGAAAACAACTTGCCAAACACCGCTGCTGTTTACGCCGGGTACACAGGTGCGCTACCAGAGCATGGGTATCTTAACGGCAGCCACCATTGTGGAGCGCATTACAAAGAAGCCTTTGCCCGAGTTCCTGCAACGCGAAGTGTTTCAGCCGCTCGGCATGAAAAACACATCGCTCGGCATGGGCGGCAGACGTATTGCCGACACCATGCAGTCCGAAGTCGCGCCGCCTACCGATTGGGATTGGAACAGCGAATACTGGCGTAACTTAGGCTCCCCTTGGGGCGGGGCGCATTCCACCACCGCCGACCTTGCACGCTTTCTGCAGTACTTCGCACATCCAGATGTGCCAGTGTTAAAGCCTCCAACCGCAGCGGCTATGATTACCAATCAGAACACCGGTTTGAACCGGGCCTGGGGGTTGGGCTGGAGCATGGGAAGCGGGTTCGGAAAGAATTCCTCGCCACGCACATTCGGGCATGGCGGTTCCACCGGCAATCTGGCGTGGCTTGATCCGGAAAAAGATCTGACGTTTGTGTTGCTGACGACTAAGCCTGCTGCTGTTTCGCAAAAGATGCTGCTGACGCCTGTTTCCGATACCGTTTCGGCAGCCGCGTAGAAATCATTACAACGGAATGTTGCCGTGCTTCTTTTTCGGCATGGTGTCCACTTTGTTTTCCAGCATGCGCAAGGCGCGAATCACGCGAGAGCGGGTTTCGTGCGGCTCGATAATGTCATCTAAGTAACCGCGCTCGGCAGCTAGAAACGGGTTGGCAAAGCGCGTCGCGAAACTCTTCTGTTTTTGCCTGGCGCACCGCCGGGTCGCCGCCGCTTTCCAATAGCTCGCGGCGATACACAATGTTGACCGCGCCTTCCGCGCCCATCACTGCAATTTCCGCCGTGGGATAGCCCAGGTTTACGTCCGTGCGCAGATGCTTCGAACCCATCACGCAATACGCACCGCCATACGCTTTGCGGACCACCACAGTGATTTTGGGAACCGTGGCCTCCGCAAAAGCATACAGCAGCTTTGCGCCATGGCGAATAATGCCGCCAAACTCCTGTGCTGTGCCGGGAAGAAAACCGGGTACGTCTTCAAAGGTCAGGATCGGGATATTGAAGGCATCGCAGAAACGCACAAAGCGCGCGCCCTTTCACGGAAGAATCGATATCCAGGCAACCGGCCAGATGCGCGGGCTGGTTCGCCACAATGCCCACGGGCCGGCCGTCCATGCGCGCAAAACCAAGTCACGATGTTCTTGGCGAAGTGCTCATGCACTTCGAAGAAGTAACCGTCATCCACCACGCGGCGGATCAGGTCTTTCATGTCGTAAGGCATGTTCGGCTCGGCGGGAACCAGCGTGTCCAGCGCAGCGTCGGCGCGGTCTGACGGGATCGGTGGCAGGCGCGGCGCGGCGGATCTTCGCGATTGTTCTGCGGCAGAAAGCTCAGCAGTTCGCGAATCATCTGGATGCACTCGGTATCATCGCGCCGCCATGAAGTGGCCCACGCCGCTTACCGCGTTGTGCGTCACCGCGCCGCCCAGCTTTTCCTTAGTGACATCTTCATGCGTTACGGTCTTCAGCACGTCCGGACCGGTCACGAACATGTAGCTGGTCTGGTCCACCATGAACACGAAATCGGTGATGGCGGGCGAATACACGGCACCGCCCGGCGCATGGCCCCATGATGGCGGAGATCTGCGGCACCACGCCGCTGGCCAGCGTGTTGCGCAGAAAAATATCGGCGTACCCGGCCAGCGATACCACGCCTTCCTGAATGCGCGCTCCACCGGAATCATTCAGGCCAATGATGGGCGCGCCCGTCTTCATGGCAAGGTCCATCACCTTGCAGATTTTCAGCGCGTTGGTTTCGGAAAGCGAGCCGCCAAACACGGTGAAATCCTGCGCAAACACATAGGTGAGCCGCCCGTTCACCAGACCGTACCCGGTCACCAGCCCATCGCCGGGAATCACCTGCTCGTCCAAGCCGAACTCCCGGGAGCGATGCGTCACCAGCTTGTCCAGTTCTTCAAACGTGCCTTCATCCAGAAGAAGAAAAATGCGCTCGCGCGCGGAGAGTTTCCCTTCCCGGTGCTGGCGTTCGCGCCGTTGCGGGCCCCCGCCTTCTTCTGCGGCTTTGTGCCGGTTGCGGAGTTCTTCCAGACGATTCATCGGCTTTTACTGTAACGCAGCCCAACACTAAGTCTTGGTTTCAAACATGCCATTCGGCAGCACGATGTGGCGTTTGCCGCGCCAGTCCACGCTGTTGCCGAAAAATCCGGAGATCCAGGTGAAGAAACTGGCAATGTCCTGAATCGCCACCAGATACCAACGGCGGCGGGTGAGCGGATCTCCGAGCACTGCTCCTGCCACGGCCCAAGCAGCAGCGGTACGAAAGGCGAGCGTCAACAGCGTCACCGGCCAGAAATCCCGCGCCACTGCCAGCAGAATCAGAGCCAGCGGAAGCGGATTGGTGAAGATTTCCCCTATGTACCCCCAAGGGCGCGAGCGGCGCGTGCTGCGCGCCCATCGCAGCCGATGACGAAAATTCGCTGTAAAGGACTGACTTCCAATGCGGTGCTCAATAATGTAAGACGACAGAATCACGCGGCTGCCGGATTCCGCCACCATTCTCCCCATCATGAAATCTTCCGCCAGGTAGTTCTGCAATGCGTCCAGGCCGCCGATGGCGTTCAGAGCGGTGCGGCGCACCGCCAGCGTGCAGCCGAGGGCGAAATCCATTCCGCTCAGCAGCCGGGCGACCAGGACACCGCCAAGAAATTCCGTATTCATGCCAATGGCTTCCAGGCAGGACCAAAACGAGCGTCCTGCTACCGCACGGTAAGGGCAAGTGACAAGTCCAATCGCGGGGTCGTGCATTTCCGCCACCAGAATGCGCACCATATCGGGCGTGACGCGAATATCGCTATCGGCCATCAACAAAATCTCATGCGAAGCATAGGCCAGCATTTTTTGGAGGCTGAACACCTTGCCGTTTGGGCGTGGGGAATCGCCGGTGACGACCAACTGGGCCGGAATGTGGGGGAACTCTTTCATGAGTTGCCGGGCCACAGTTGCCCCCGGCTCCGTAGCGCGGGCTACCGCCAGAATGATTTCAAAACAAGGGTAATCCTGCAAAAAAAAACTGCGGAGGTTCTCTTCCAGCCCTTCATCGGCTCCATACAGCGGCTTGATCACCGAAACAGGCTGCGGCGCGGCCGCGACGCGGGGCGGCGGAATCTTCAGGTAATTGCGTGCCGCCACCATGGTGAGGATGCAATACACAATAGAGCCGGAGAGAAGCAGGCATAAAAGCGTGACAAGAAACGCGGTCAAGGTGTCGTCTCCATGATAGCGGCAATGGCGCCTGCGAAAACTGATTCCTGATGAGTTGCAATAGAAGGTATGCGCAACATTGTGGCGGGGACGGCGGGGCATATCGACCATGGCAAAACCAGCCTGGTTCGCGCTTTGACCGGAATCGATGCGGACCGCTTGGAAGAAGAAAAACGGCGCGGTATCACGATTGATATCGGTTTTGCGCATCTGCAGGCTGCGCCGGATCTCCGCATCGGGTTTGTGGACGTGCCAGGGCATGAGCGGTTTGTGAAAAACATGCTGGCCGGCATTGGGGGAATTGATCTCCTTTTATTCGTGATCGCCGCGAATGAATCCATTCAGCCGCAAACCAGGGAGCACTTTGAAATCTGTCGGCTGCTGCAAATTCAAACAGGCATTGTGGTTTTGACCAAGGCGGATTTAGTGGACCAGGACATTTTGGACTTGGTGCAACTGGAAACGGAAGAGTTCGTGGCCGGTTCCTTTCTCCAAAATGCGCCCGTGGTGGCGGTGAGTGCGGAAACCGGCAAAGGCATTCCGGAATTGGAGGAAGAACTCATTCGGGCCGCTAAGCGAATTCCCGTGCGCAACGCCAGCGGATTTTTTCGGCTTCCCATTGACCGCTCTTTTTCTGCCAAAGGCTTCGGCACCGTGGTAACGGGAACGCTGATTTCCGGGGAAGTCCGTCGGGAGCAGGAAGTGCAGTTGTACCCTACAGAGCGGAAGTTGCGCGTACGCGGAGTGCAGAACTTCGGTAAAACCGTGGAACGCGCTGAAGCAGGGCAACGCACGGCTGTGAACCTTCTTGGAATAGAACCTGGCGAGATTACGCGCGGTATGGTACTTTCCGAGCCGGATCGGTTTCAAGCCGTCAGCACTGTGGATTGCCTGATCGAGCTAATTCCTTCGGCAAAACCGTTGAAACATCGCGCGCCGGTTCACTTCCATGCGGGAACAGCAGAAGGGGAAGCCCGAGTGCGCTTGTTTCAGAAGCAAGCAGCGATTCAGCCGGGAACCACAAGCTTTGCCCGGCTCAAGCTGCAAACACCGACCCTGCTGCTGCCGGGGGACCGATTCATTCTTCGCGCTTTTTCCCAGTCACTACGATAGGCGGTGGAGAAATCATTGATACGGGCGGCATACGATACCGAAAAACCGACCACATCGCGGAGCGGCTCGGCATTCTTCAGAATGGGGAACCAGCGGCGCGTGTGGCATTGCTGGTGCGGGAATCGAAAGCGGGGTTGAATGTCCAAACACTGGTAATGCGCACTGGTCTTAGGGAAGCAGTGATTCGGAAAACGGCGCCTTCTGTGCAGTGGTTGCGGGAGGGAGACTGGCTGGTGGATCGCGCATGGCTGCAAAGTGTGCGGCAACACATGGGGGAAAGCATACGAGCCTTTCATGCGAAGCAGCCGTTGCTGCCGGGCATGCCGAAGCAATCGCTTCCCGTGCCTGCGCATGTGCTGGAGGAATTGCTTCGGTCCACGCCGGAAGTGGTGGCGGAAGGCGATGTGGTTCGCTCGCGAACTCACCGGGTTTCGCTGAAAGAAGATGAGATGCAGGCACGCGCTGCTATGGAAAACGCCTTTGAAAAGGCGGGTTTAGCTGTGCCGTCCTTGGCGGAGGTGCTGACGCAATCGGGAGTGGAAACGAAGCGGGCCAAGTCCCTGCTGCAGATTTTGTTGCGGGAACAGCGGCTCATCAAGATCAACGAGGAACTGGTATTTCATCCGTCAGCCTTGCAGCAGTTAAAAGAAATGCTTCAAGTGCGGAAAGGGGAACGGTTTTCCGTGGGAACCTTCAAAGATTGGACAGGCGTTTCCCGCAAGTATGCCATTCCCCTTCTGGAATTTCTGGACCGCGAACACATCACACGGCGCGAAGGCGATGAACGGTTGGTGATGTAGGCTTTAAGTTTCAGATCCTTTCATGGGTGGACTACACGCAAACCAAGGTGTTTCACAAAAGGGTCAAAGTCTCGATCATTGTGCAGCAACTCGTAATGATCCTCAATACACCGAGTGGCAATGATTACATCAATTGTCTTGCGTACTGTAACGCCTAGCCGACGCAGAAAGCGGAAATGCTTGGCGGCCAGAATGGCAGTTTCCTGACCACCCAAATTTACAACTGTTAATGAGGTTAATAGTTTTTTAGCCTGCTCAAAGTCTTTTTCTGTTAAGAAACCCCGAAGAACCTCTGTCAAAATCAGATCACCGATTGCTAGAGATTGCTCTCCCAGAAGACGATCCAGCTTCTCGGTTTGCACAGTGGAGGCCCCGTTAAAATAATCGATCCATACACTGGAATCGACAAGTATCACTGGTCTACCCGCATTGCTTCGAGATCCCCTTGCCACTTCAGCTTGCCGCGAAATTGACGAATTTCTTCCTGTTTGCGTAAGCGAAGCAGAGTTCGTAAAGCTAATTCAACAGCTTCACGCTTGGTCTTCAAACCAGTGGCACGGAGCGTGTCGCGCATCAGCTTATCGTCGATCACAATATTGGTTCGCATGATGTGTATCCCAAGCCAAAAGTATACACAATTAACTACAGCGTCAAGGCCGTGGCGTGTTCTACTCTTTCATTAGTAATCCGGAAGGCTCTTCACCAGAGCAGTAGTTTCCACACTGATTCGCACCGCTTGCCCACCAATCGCACAATGTAGCCGGGATCATCTTCCCGGTTTGGGTCAGACTCTCCTCTAATTAAGGCAACAATATACGTGGCGACTATAAACTTTACTACGCTGGTTTTCGGCGTGACGGGATGGCGTAGACCATTGCAGTAGGATAACTTCCCTCAATTCACATCGCTAAAGCCGAATGAGTGTTCGATCATAACAAGACGTTCCGCAGGAATATCATCACCGAATCGAAAAAGTCTATCGGTACGGGCTGGAGCGTCTCCGTGTTTGATCGCGAATTGGTACAGGAATCCTGTGTGATGGATTCGCTCTTCCGATCCACTGGCTTGATAGGTGATGCACCCAGCAAATACAGGATCCACCCATTTCGTTTCGTGTTCCGTCGCGTGGAAGGCATCCGAGGGTATTACCTCATAGCCGCCACAGCCAAGTTATCCTTCGAGCCTCTTCCCAGTGTTCTCTTCAGGGAAGAGGGTGAACTCAGAGGTTGTATTGAGGGGGTCTATAGTAGAACGAACAGTAAGTTGTCGATTCCAGATGCTATAGTTTGTGTCCCCGGGAAGATCAAAAATGAGGCGGCCAGTCATCCTGACGCGTACTGCAACAGCATGGCTGACATTCTTTGCCACCATTTTGATGCTGACATGTATGCCCGGCAAGCGTTTATTGTAAGTGCGATAGGACCCGAGTCCGTCAGTCACATTGGCATAGATTATCTGTATCCAGGGCCTGTCGGTCGCTTCTAATTGGCGCTGCATGGTCCCGAGTTGAAGATAAGCTGCATTCACATAATAGGCGGTAACAAGCAAAGTCAGAGCAGTAAGGATGCACAACACAGACCAAGAGGAACGCTGGATTACATTGGGTATGGATGTGCGCGGCCGCATTCTGGCGGTGGTCTATACATGGCGCGGAGAAAAATCAGAATGATCTCCGCAAGAGCTGCTACGCCAAATGAACGGATGCAATATAGGAAGATAATATGAAACAGGAGTACGATTTTTCAAAAGCGAAACGCGGACCTGTGGCGAGCACAGCACCCGGTAAAGAACGCATTACTATTTGTTTGGACAACACTGTGCTGCATTGGTTTCGTCAGCAGGCGCATGCCGCTGGCGGTGCCAGCTATCAAGCTCTCATCAACGAAGTGCTGGCCCAGCATGTAGTGACAGCCAAAGAGCCCTTGGAAACTACGCTGCGGAGAGTGATTCGGGAAGAGCTTCGGAAAACCGGGTGAACCCGGCGCTTTTCTCGTGAAAGTTCCCTGTAATGTTCGGTCGTTCCCCCTCATTACTGAGTGAAGGACAACGAAACGAATGAAAAGCTTTCACGTTGCTATCGCGGTTATTGCAACTGCGTTGGCGATCAGCAAGACAGCACATGCACAGGACGGAACCGACATTGCGACCGTGATCCCGATTTACTTCAATCAAGTAATTACCGACACGATTGACAGTAGGACCCGCCCAATCCAGGTTTACAGCATCGCTTTAGCTAAAGGACAGCAGATCACCGTTACAACTGCATCCAATGGGAATCATTATTTTTACTTACTCAGTCCTGCCTCTCGAAGCGTAGGAACCGCAACCAAGCTTGAAACAACAAACGGTATCAACAATGCATTTACCTATCAGGTTTCCACAGCGGGAACATATTTCCTTGAGGTACTCGCGAATGCCACTGGCATCACCTATAAACTCCAAGTCACAGTGCAAGGCACGCCCATCAACGTTCCCAATCCTGCGACTGCCGGCTGTGTCACAGGCCAGGTGGACGCCATCACCTACTCCCTTCAACTGATTGCGGCAGGTCTTCCGGATGAAGTCAGCATCGGCGGCGCGAAACTCTGCTCTTCTTGCTCGGTAAAGGCTCCCGCCTATAAGGAACTTGTCGACAAAATGGAATCCGCCATGGGCATGAACGTCGGCGTTTCCGCCTGTTATGACAATTCGGGCAACATCTTCCAACTAAAACTGGTTCATCCCTAACCAGCGGAGGCTGACATGAAAAGATTATTTGTTCACGCCATTGCCATCGCGCTCTGCTGCACTGCCTTGTCCGCCTATGCCGCCATTCCCGCTATTCAAGGGATTGCTAATGCGGCAAACAACCAACTGTTGATCGCTTCCGGAACCTGGGTGTCTGTTTACGGTTCAAATCTGGCAACGGTGACGCGCCAATGGGCTGGCTCTGATTTCGTGAATAATAATCTGCCCACCAAACTGGATGACGTTCAGGTTTCCGTGAACGGACGACCTGCCTATATCGCTCTGATCAGTCCGACGCAGATCAACATTCTTTGCCCGGATGACCCTGCTGTGGGGCAAGTCACGGTCCAGGTGACTAACGCACAAGGCACCAGCAATTCGTTCCCAGTGGCGAAGCAAGGGATTGCCCCGGCTTTCTTTGCTTATAGCGCGCAAGGCGGCAGATACGCGGTTGCGCAATCCAGTTCCTATCAACTCATTGCTCCTCCCGGATTGCTCGGCACGGCAGTGACTACGGTCCGTGCGAAAGGAGGCCAAACGCTTACGCTCTACGCCACTGGCCTTGGTGCCACTCAACCGGCGCAACCCGCCAGTCAGTTAGTTGCTTCGTCAGCACCCGTTGCTTCCTCTGTGCAAATGACTTTTGGGAGCCAACCCGCGCAGGTGCAATACGCAGGGCTGATCGGCTCCGGGCTCTACCAAATCAATGTAACGGTGCCATCTTCGGCTTCGGGCGATACCCCCGTGACGCTTACGGTCAGCGGCCAAACAACAAACACCACAGTAGCAGTAGAGGAAGCTGCTACCGCACTCCCAACTCCCGTGAAAGCACCGCCCCTGATCGGCTGTGTTACAGGGCAAGTGGATTCCGTTTCTTACGTCTCCAGCCGTCTCTCCTATGGGCAAGCCGAACAACTCAGCATCGGGGGAACAGTTTTGTGTGCGACATGCACTGTGAAGCCTCCGCTTTTTCCCGAGTTTGCCGTTCGTTTAGAAAGTGCGCTCCGCCGCAAAAAGAATGTGAAAGCTTGCTACGACGAAACGGGACAGATTTATCAGCTTATGATCTCTCAACCATAAAGGGCCAACCGTTAGCCTTCCAAGTCTGCGTGGAGCGAAAACTGCTTATTGCTAACAGGTTCCTGAAGCAGAAGCTCGGCCCAAAATTCATTTGTGCTTTTTCTTTTGAGCTTTTCCGCGGCTAGCTGGAACGGCCCCAGATCACTCCAAAGCTGCCAATCGCCCACGATATAGAAACGGCGCTTTGCCCTTGTTAACGCAACGTTCAAGAGATTGGGCTTAGAGGAAGCCCATCGTGCTGCTCCGGCACAGCCGTGGTCTGCCCCTAAAACCATAATCACTGAATCTTCCTCTTTGCCCTGGAATGTATGAACAGTTCCCACCCGCTCTTTGCACCACTTCCTGAGTTCCTGTTGCGCCGGAGGGGAAAGATCTGGCCTGCCTTTTGTCCACTGCGCACTTTCAAGAGATTTCGTGATCTCATGTTTCACTGCCCGAAAAGGGGAGATGATGTAGAGGCTCGGCAGTTTCCCTTCCCATTGGTACAGAGCCGCCAGCAAAAGGGTGATGAACTGCGTTTGTTCCGGCACGGCTTGCCCTTTGCGGACTCTGCCTTTGACATCAATCCAAGCACTGTCGCAGGGAAGGGGAGAGCGGTTGGGCTGTTCGAAGCTCTCTAACCCGAACACCATTCTGTTGTTGTAAGCAATGCGGTTTGAACAGCTAAACATCGGCTCAATACAGCGCCGATGAACGCGCAGAGGACTGCCGATCCACAAGGAAGAGTCTTCGCCGTCCAGCAGGTCTATCCCATAGCGGTTTGCCCGATCTGCCAGGGCCTGGACGGAGGTTTGATGCGGCCCGTATTCTCCATTTGCCGTCCATGGCGAGAGCTCGGCCAACGAAGAAATTAATCGCGTAGGCAATGTGAACACAGGTTCAATCTGGCGCGGGTCACCAACCACTACCGCGCGCTGTGCCCGCAACAAAGCTCCTGTTGCCGCTTGCGGAACCGCCTGCCCTGCTTCGTCAATGAACAGCCATCCCAAAGACCCAGGCGGAAGGCCGCGAAATTGATTGGCAAACGAGGCGAATGTGGTGGAAACCACGGGAATCATCAGGAACAGGCTTTGCCAAACCAGGCGAACATGTTCCGGGTCATTCGGACGCTTGTTGCCCATCAGTTTTCCAATAGCAACAATGTTTCTTCGAAAGCCCTGCCCGCCCTTGGACTCGGATTTCCCAGCTTCCGCCAGCCAAGCCTCATGCACAATCAACGCGGAAGCGAAGAGTGAGGATCGCAGACTTGCTAACTCTTTGTCTTGCCAAAGCCCGCGTTTCTGAAATGCATCTGTTTCTAAATCCCGCAACTGGTCTGGAAGGGGAGAAGCAGAGAACTCCCCACGCTTCTGTTGCCATGATTCTTCTTGAGCAAGACACTCCGCTTGCGCACGCTGCCATTCTTGTTCCGCTGTTTCCGCTTCTTCGCAAGCGGCTTTCCAGGCAGGCAGTGAAGACGCCGTAAGGTGCTCCTCCAGACCAAATAATTGCCTACGTACCTGAAGCTGAGCGGCAGCATTTTCCTGCACTTGCTTGGCATGGGTTCTTGCTGCGCCTGTACGCCACAATCGAGACCACCAGCCTGGGGAAGCACGGTCGATCAGCCGCTCTTCTTCCTGAAGCGCGGCGTATCTTTCCGCCATTTTCTGGATTTTGTTTTTGATCTCCTCAATTTCCGTTCCCCTTGCATCGCGGCATCGTGTTGCCTTTGCCAGATTTTCTTGCGCTTGGGAAAAGGCTGCTATCGCCACAGCAGCTATTCTTTTCGCCAGGAGATCAGCGCAATCGCTCAGGGGTTGAATTTTTGCCTGGACCTTTTCTTCTATGGCCTGGAAATCCGCAACAGCTTTCCGAAAGCTGGGTCCGCGATAGTGATCGATCCATTCCCAAATTCGCTGGGGCTGATCAAAGCCGGACCAGTTCGGTTTCGTATGGGGCGGAACTTTCAGAATGCTAAAGCGTTCCCAGAACTTTCTGCGATTTGCCGTTTTTCCAAGCGCGCATGAGATCAAGCCCCAGGGCGCGTCGCTTGCCGGTAATTTTTTGAAAGCTCCTTTTTTGGTTTGCGCCGCAATTTTGTGAGCAACTGGCTGAAGATATTTCGCGTGCGGCCAGTACTGCCCGATCACTGTTCCCTTTTTGGGAAGATCGCGAGACAGATTCTCTACTGCTGCATTGTTGGAGGAAGCAACCACCATTTCCCAGCCGGTAAGTTCAGGCTTAAGCTTTACCAGGCGCAATGCTTCCCCGTTTGCACCGAACTGGACCAGTAGCTTGTTTGGTTCAAATGCGTCGCCGGCCTTTTTCAAGCGTGAAAGGGCGCGCGCCCGCCGCACCACGTTTTCCGCCACCACGTCGCGCAGCAGAGTTGTTTTGCCTGTTCCTGGCGGCCCATTGATGGAAAGCAGATCCGGTGCATTGGTGAGTTGGAGAGCCGAATGAATCGCGAACTGCTGCATCAGGCTCATGGCGTCTTCAGGTTTATCAAACCAATGTCCTCGATTCATCCGCTTCGGATGGAGAACATCAAGAATGGTACGGAGACCCGCCTCAGAATCCAGATGGATGCGGCCTTGCCGGGCAAGCGGAGTTAAGTAGCTTTTCAACGTGCTGGGAATAGAACCGGAACGCACGGCAGCGATGGCCAGTTCAATCTCTTGGAGAAAGAAGCTGTTGAGAATACCGATTTCCGGCTCCGTCTCTTCCTCCTCCTCGCTTTCTTCTTGCTCCTCCTGCTGCTTCGCTGCGTCTTGTTTGACGGCTTTTTCCGGTTTCCTTTCAGCGGCACGAACCTCAAGCACGGCTATGGGCTGATTGCTTGGCGGCGAGTAGGAGGCCCATTCACAGAACATTCGGTGGAGGGCAAGAATATCGGAGGGGCTAAGGGGATGAACGGATTCTTCTGAATCCGAAGATGCTGGAGGAATTTCGCGGCTTACAAGAAAGTTTTGAACCAATTCCCTGATGCGATTTTGCGCGTGGTCAAAATTGGTGGAGGCAAGAGCAGAAAGCCCTTGGGTTTCTATTTGGCCTAATGCCCAGGGAACTGTGGAAATGGAAACAGCATTCGGCTCCCAGAGGAGTTCGCCTAGCGGGCTGATGTTCAGCTTGGCAAAACACGTTCGGCCTTCCAGGTTGGTGCGCTCCCGCTCTTCATACTCATTTCCTTTTTGGCCGCTATGGATCACCCGTTCGCATATTCTGGTGATCTCGCTTTTCGGGAATACTGCTAAATAAAGAGAAAAGCCCCTGATTTCCCATTGGGGAGGAAGAGGAGCGAACCATAAGCGATGCAAAGGTTCGCTAAGATTTTTAGCAGAAAGTTCCCGTATTCTCCCCTGTTCTGCTTCTGCAACAGGTTTGTCCAGATCAAAGGGAATAAAGAACTCTAACTTATGCCAATAGCTAAGAATGTCAAGCAGCCTGTTCTGCTCGTCATCAGATAAGGTGACAGTCATTCTCCCTTGCGTAACCCGGAGAATTGATCGAGCCGCAGGTTCTGTTTGCGGTTTTGGAGGTATCTGGTAGCGCTAACGAGAATCGAACTCGTATTTAAGCCTTGAGAGGGCTCCGTCCTAACCGTTAGACGATAGCGCCACGCAACAGCCAGTATATCAGGCTGTCAGAGTCATATGACCCTGACGTCCGCAGTGCTTTTCCAGGCGATTGCGCAGTTCCAGGCGCGCGCGCAGCAGTCTGGACTTTGCCGCAGCCACGGAAATGCCGAGTTGTTCGGCTACTTGCGGCATGGGGAGCTGGTCCACATCCCTCAGCACAAACACTTTCCGGAGAAGTGGCGGAATGCGGCGAATCTCGCGCTCCAAAATATGGGACAACTCTTTCGACCCAACTTCCGCTTCCGGGCCTCGCGTGTTGTCCACCAGTTCCAATGTGCCACGATCTTCCCCAATCAACGTGTCATCCAAAAACAAAAAACGGGCACGTCGAGTTTGCCGTAAGCGCATTAAACATTGATTCACCACGATTCGCGTCATCCAAGTGGAAAACTTGGAATCCAGTTGAAATTGGCCAATGTGTTGAAATGCTTTCCAGAAAGCATTTTGTACTTCATCCTCTGCTTCCTGGCGTTCATGCAGAATGGATAAAGCAAGTTTGAAGGAAGAAGAATAATTCCGGCGCATCAGTTCTGAAAATGCATCTTCCCGCCCTTGTTGGGAGAGTCGAACTAATTCTTCATCTGTTCGGGAAGTGATTTCGGGTTGACCGGCGGGCAAAACCATTTATTTGCACTCCTGCTGAAAGATCCTTATTCAGGATAGGGTTTAAAGGGATAGGAAATATTCCTTCCAAGAGACACGATTCAGTAAGGATGAATTTTTCTGAGAAGAATTTATTTTTACTAAAATTGATTTACGAGCATGATGCAATTTACGGACGATTCCATCCAGAATCTGCTTTCTTCCTACGATCTAGGCACTAAAGTAAAGAAACTTCGGTTACGAAAGAAAATCGCTCTGATCGACCTGGGAAGGCACACCGGCCTTTCTGCGTCTCTTCTTTCGCAAATTGAAACCGGCAAGATGGTACCTACGCTTCCTACCCTGGCTCGAATTGCCACGGTGTTTGATGTAGGGTTGGAATACTTTTTCGAGGACCGTAAACAGAAGAAGTTCTTTCTTTTGATTCATGCCGACGACCGCCTCCGGTTTCCGGAAAAACCAGATATCCCACAGCCTGCTTATTTTTTTGAAAGCCTGACCATGGATACGCAAGGCTTGGAAATACAGGCTTACCTTGCTGAATTCCCGAAACGAAACCTGGAAGAGGTAACGGCACACTCGCATCAGGGTTCAGAGTTTCTGTTTGTTACAGAGGGTTCCCTGGCCATCCGATATCAGGATCACGACTATGTGATGCGCACGGGAGACACCGTTTTGTTTGATGCAACGGAACCACACAGCTACCGGGGTCTAGGGAAAACGGGGGGAACTGCCGTGGTGGTCATTATGCCAATGCGCGTGTAGCGTCAGATAATACGGGCATGCGGCGGTTAGCTTTAATTTTGTGTTTTGCTCCGGCGATGATCGCCGCCGAAACGAAATGGATTCGTACGCAAGGCGGTCCGGTGGAGATGGTAAGCGATACCGCAAACAAGGTAGCGCTTCCTATGTTGGGTGCTGTGGAGCAGTTCCGTTTCGCATTAGGCAGCACTCTTGGAAAGCCGGATCTGGCTTCCAACCCGCCTGTTCAGCTATGGATCGAGAAGCAAGGCGCTGCCTCGCCGGATTTGCAGAAAGGCCGCACTCGGTACATGGTTTCTTTGCGTGCCGGGCAGCCAGTAACGCCGGCAGTGTTTCACAATCTAGCGCATCTGTACCTCACGCGAAGTGTTCCCCGGTTGCCGCCCGAACTCACAGCAGGTTTAGAACAGTTCCTTTCCACAGTACAAGTAGAGGGAGCACATGTGATTTGGGGCGCTCCGCCGCCCGAAGCCCAACGCACTCTGGATTGGGCGCGCATTCACCTGCTGGCAACCAAACCTGAGTATTACGGAAAGCTGAAAGTGCTGCTCTCCAATTTGGAAAACGGAGTGGAGGAGGATGTTGCACTCCGCAATGCCATTGGCAAAAACATGCGCGAACTCACGGCGGAAGCAGAAATTTATCGAAAAGGCAGCACGTTCGGTACCGCCGACGGTCCTAGCGAGCCGCTGAATCCGCTGCGGGATTTTGCCGTGAAGCCTATGGCGGACGAAGACGTAAGGTTAGGAAGAGCGGACGTGCTGGATTCCCGTTCGGAAGCAGAATACCAGGCCATACTGAAAGCCAATGTGCATGTGGCGGAAGCGGAAGAAGGATTAGCCATTCTGGCGCAGCGCCGGAATGACGATGCCGCACGCAAAGAACATATTCAACGTGCCATAGATGCTGATAGCACAAGCGCTTGGGTCTGGGTGCAATATGCGGAGTTCGGCCCGAATCGAGGGGAATCGGTAGAAAAAGCTTTGGCGCTAGACCCGCAAAATGCAGAAGCACAATACTTAGCCGGGATGCAGAAGGATGATGCGGCGCACCTGAAGTTAGCGGCTACGCTGGAACCGCAGAATGTAGGGTATTGGGACTCCCTAGCGCAAACCTATGTGGGCCAGAAGAAATTTGCGGAAGCCCGCAAAGCTTGGCGCTCTGCGGAGCAGGCGTCTGATTCTCCGGAGCAGCGGGAGCACATGCGTGCGGCATGGCTAGGATTGGAAGAACGTAAACTCCAAGCCCAGGATACGGAACGGCAGGAAAGCGCGGACCGCTTAGAACAACTAAAGGCCAAAAGCATTGCGGAACTCCATGCTGCGGAGAACAAAATCAATTCTGGTACTGCCTCTTCCTCCAAAACGGAAACTGTAGCGGAGTGGGATGATGTGATGCCGATCTCCCTGGAAGGCAAACTGAAACAGGTGGATTGCGTGGGAAAACAGACTCGCGCTGTGATTGAAACGGTGGATGGAAAGCAAATCGCCTTAGCCGTGCGGAATCGTCGCGGCCTCACCTGCGGATTGCAACATTCCCGTCCCGTGAAGGTGGAATACGAACGGAAACCGGATGCCCGTTTGGGAACAGCCGGAGTTGTGGAGAGCTTGCCGGAGTGAATGCAATCCGGCGCACTTTGCGCCGTTTGGGAAAAGGGGAGCGCAAAATTGTTGCTATCTTCGCCGGGTCGAATCGAGCGGCGGAACTTTCCATACAGCATGTCCGGCAGGCGTTGGATCTTCCCCTCTGGCTTTTTGTGGCGGAACCGCCTTCTCCTGAGTAATCACTCAATGCGAGCAAATATTTACCGGTAATTTCCGTTGGTGGCAAGCACAACGCGGCTTATGGCCTTACTGGACTGCTCTTGCGATTGGCGATTGGACAGGGAATCGCGGCAGTTGGCTCCGAAAACTAGCGCCCTTCACCGTGCCGCCATTTCGGGTGCTGCTGTTGAATGAAAGCGGTGACTTTTTTGCGGGATCACCCGGCGCAGTCTTTTCCCACATCCGGCGGCGCGGGCGAAATTTCCTCCGCTCTGCATGGGTTCGCTGCGGTGAGGTTCTTCAGGGTGCTGCCTTGTTTTGTTTTGCCTTTGTGGCGCAATGGAACTCGGCAGTTTCCCGATGGGCTTTCCGGCGGATACAAGGTACGCAAGCTTTGTCGTTACAAGCTTTCCCCTCTGGCGAAGGCATAGCGCGGTTTTCGTATCGCGGGCGTGAGTGGAACCAGGAAAGCTTGCAGCAACTAACGGAAAAAGAAGAGTCCCGCTGGATTTTGCTGGAAGGGGAAGGCACTTGGCCTGATGCGGAAGACCTGTTGCCTTTATTTGCTGACCCGGCAACCTTTGTAGTGAGCCGCCAGACGGGGCAGCGGAAATGGCGGAAGCTCTTGTTTGCCACTGCTCCGTTTCGGCAACTCCAGCAGGACGAGGCCACGCAAGTGATGGCTCCGGTTTCCGGGCAGATGATGGTGGATCGCGCCAAGCTTCAGGCGCTTGGCATTCCTGCGCTGAGTTCTTTCGGGTCCAACTGGTATCTTTTGTTCTGGAAAGCAGCCGCATGTGGATGGAAGAGTTACAGTGTTGGCAGTGCAAATCCGTCAGGCGAACTCGCGGCAGTTCCCTTCGATGAAGCAGAGTTTGTAAAGACACTGCTGGCGGAAAAAACGCTGCAAACGCTTGCGCCTCAAAATCCCGAACTCATGCGAGGAACCATCGCCCGAGCCAATGGTTATCAGCCGCAGTTCAGAGGATTGCCACGCGTGCTGGTGGTTTCTCCTTATTTACCTTTTCCGCTTTCCCATGGTGGAGCAGTCCGTATCTATAACCTTTGCCGGGCTCTTATGCCTCGTGTTGATTTTGTACTGGTTTGTTTTCGGGAGAAAGGAGAGCAGGTTCATTACGCACGCCTTTTGGAAGTGTTCCGTGACGTGTTTGTAGTGGATATTGATGAAAAAAAGGCGAATCCTCTATTGCCGAAACAGGTGAGCGAGTACCAAACAGAGAGCATGCGCTCACTGATGAGGAGCATTTGCCGCGAGCATAACATTGACCTTGTACAAGTGGAGTATACGCAAATGGCAATGTACCGGGAAGCTGCCGCTGGAGTGCCTGCGATTCTGGTGGAACACGATCTTACCTTTAGCTTGTATCGGCAGTTGGCAGAGCAGAAGCCCACGGAAGCAGCAATGGAGGAATACGAAAAATGGCTTCGCTTTGAACGCGAATGCTTCCACCGCTATGATGCCGTATGGACCATGTCCGCTCTGGATCGATTAAGTGCCGTGGAACAAGGCAGCGCTCCGGAACAAACTTTTATCGTGCCGAACGGAGTTGACCTTTACCGTTTCACATCTCTTCCGAAAACAGTCGAGGAGGAAGAGATTCTATATGTCGGGTCGTTCCGGCACCGCCCGAACTATATGGGCTTTGAAGAGTTGTGTACCACCATCATGCCAGCCGTATGGCAGCACTTTCCGGAGATTCGGCTGCGCGTGGTAGCCGGGCCGGACTATGAAAAGTACTGGACAGGCGAACGTAAGAACGACGCTCGTATTGTGGTGCATGGATTTGTGGAAGACTTGGCTCCACTGTATCGGGAATCTACTTTGGTGGTGGTGCCGCTGCCCGTATCAGCGGGAACCAACATCAAGCTAATGGAAGCTTTGGCGTGTGGCCGCGCTGTGGTCACCACTGCCGTAGGATGCGCCGGCCTCCAACTATCGGATGGCAAAGATGTATTGATTCGTGAACTGGGAGCAGCCTTTGCGGAAGAAATCTGCGAGTTACTCTCCTCACCGGAAAAACGCACTCAAATCGCGATGGAAGGGCGTCGCACTGCGGAACGGCGTTTCGGATGGGATTCCATTGCGGAACCTGCTTTCGCCAACTATCAGGCTATGCTTCGGATGCGTTCTTGCGCGTAACATGCGCTCCAATCGCGCCGCCGATCACGCATGCCCCAGTGAACAGCACAAACAAAAAGAGCAGAAAAAACAAAATTCCAGTAGCCAAAGCCATCGGACTTTCCAAAAAAGGTGCGGCACGCGCATAATTTTCCGGGTCACGAGAAGCTACCGTCCGCAACTGTTGTTGAAAGGTAGAAATGATGTCTGAAGAATCCCCGGCAAATGCCACCGTGAACAGCACCGTCATAATCACGGAATTCAATACGCCGGTGATCCAGCCCATTTTCGCACCGCTGCGAATGCTTAACAACTGGCCCGTTTTTCTTCGGTAAAGCACCACAGCGAAAAACCCGGCACTGGCCGACCATATCGGAAACAGAAGATACAGAAATGGCATTGCTTCCAGAACGGAAGCGACACAGGCCACCAGAAAACTGATTCGCACTGCAACGCTGTTGTGAAAGGCAACCGGCACTGGCGCGGCTGATCCTGCCGCAACAGTTTGTTCGGGAAAAGAGGAAGCCGGAGCAACTGGCTCTTCCACTACTTCTGCTTCTTCCGTCGACACCAACTCCCGTTGTGCCCTGCCACATCGGTGGCAAAACAATGCATCTTCCACCAAGTGGGTTCCACAGCTACAAATATCCGGCACGCTTTTAGTCTACCCCTAGTCTGAATTGGATTTAGACTGAGAGAAGGCAGGTGCATTGCCGGTAAACTATGAACACAGACGCAGACAGAGAACACGCTCAACAGTTATTGAACCATCTAGCGCCGGATCAGATTGCTGCTGTAGTACATGTGATGGAAGTCATGCTGGATCCCCTTTCCCGCAAGTTGGCCAATGCACCGGTAGAGGACGAGGAGATCGGTGAAGCGGAAGAGAACGCGGTTGCCGAAGCTCGCGAGTGGCTCAGGCACAATAAACCCATTTCACATGAGGAGGTTCTCGCCGACTTTGGCCTCTCAATGGATGACTTCGAGCGCATGGGACAAACTCCATTGGCTAAGCTGAGTGGCTCTCGCCTGTAAGATCAATAACGAACAAGACCAATGGCAAAGAAAATTGCCTGGACTGATCAAGCCCGTGCCGATGTTCGCGCTATAGATCGTAATACTGCTATTGATTTCCTGCATGGCCTTGCCCGTTTTCTCGTGACAGAAGAAGGCGACGTGAAACGTCTACAGGGAATTCAACCGCCTGAGCTTCGCCTCCGCCTCGGAGATTACCGCGTCCGTTTTTACGACCATGGTAACTGGATCGAAATTCTTCGTGTCCAGCATCGCAAAGACGCTTACCGTTGATTGCTTGGCTTTAGTTCTGGTTTTCACAATGCACGAGGCTTTTCAACCGCCTTAGACAAAGAAAGTCACTAATTGATTGCGGGAGCACCAAAAGCAGCCAATCCGATATGCGTTCTCCCGTCATGTTCTTGGATGGCAATCAGACGTTTGTAACCGCCTTTTGATCCTTCCATGCGCCAGTCATGACCATCCCGTTCCGTCACCATCCAGTTCGGGAACTGATCGTGATAAAACGCTCGAACGCGCTCCACGGAATCAGGGGTAGTAAATTCAGCTCCGGACACGGCAAATGCCCGGTGGCCTTCGTCCTTGCTATCCATTTCAAACACCGCTCCGCCAGCATGGTCTCCGTCGCGAACCGCGCCCGGATATACAGGAATTCCGATCGCTTCGGGAGGGAGATTATGGTGAGAACGGACGCCGAAACCTCCAAAAGGCGTTTCGAGGCGGACGGATGTGCCGGAAGCAGTTCGATACTCCCGAACTTGCACATGGCGAACAACATAGAAGATCGCCGTGGGGATCACAAAAACAAAAATCAGCAGTGCCACCAACAGGCTGCCGAGGATTCCTCCTCTACGGGAATGTTTCATGGCTCACTCTCCAGAATCAAAAACGCAAATGGGTGCAGAAAAGTTCAAGGGAAGCGGAGAGCCATGTTAGCTTTTGTGAAATGGACTCAATTTCTCTGTTGCTGCTCGCCAATCCCAAAGAGCCTGACCCTCCTTTGCTGAATCAGATGCCGGATTATGTTCGCCTCACGATAGGGGGCAAAGCGGAAGATTTCGACTCCGTGATAGAGAAGGCAGACGTGATTTTCAGCTGGGGGGCGAAACGGGATCTTTTGTCGGCTCTGCTGGAACGCGGGAAAAACCTGAAATGGATTCATTCCCGTTCCGCCGGTTTGGATAGCTTGTTATTTCCAGCCCTGGTGGAAAGTCCCGTGCCCTTAACCAATGGACGCGGCGTCTTCAGCCAATCCCTGGGAGAGTTTGTGGTGGCAGCCGCTTTGTTTTTTGCCAAAGACTTCCGCCGCATGATTCGCAACCAGGAGGCCGGACGATGGGAGCAGTTCGACGTGGAGGAAGTACGCGGGCAAGTGATGGGCATCGTGGGATACGGTGACATTGGGCGGGCATGCGCCAAGCGTGCGCAAGCGTTGGAAATGGAAGTACTAGCGCTTCGCCGCAGGCCGGAACTTTCCCAAGATGATCCTTACGTCAAGCACGTCTATGGATTTCCTGAGATGCACGAAATGCTCCGGCAATGCGACTATGTCGTGGTAGCTGCGCCCGGTACTTCGGAAACCAAAGGCATGGTGGGGGCGGCAGAATTCGCTGCCATGAAACCAACTGCAGTGATCATGAACGTGGGACGAGGCCCGGTCATTGATGAGGCAGCCATGATTCAGGCGCTCCAGAGCAGGCAGATTCGCGGAGCCGCGCTGGATGTGTTCGAGGTAGAACCGCTTCCAGAAGGGAATCCGTTATACGGCATGGAAAATGTGTTGCTTTCCCCGCATTGCTCTGACAACACAAAGGATTGGCTGCATGATGCCATGCGCTTTTTTTACAAAAACCTGGAGCGGTTCCATACGGGGCAACCCATGGAAAATATAGTAGATAAAAAGCAGGGTTACTAAGCCCTGCTTTAGTTTCCGATATAGCGGGAATACAAAGAACGAGCCATTGCCGGATCAGTGGTGCCTTTCACAATGGCACGACCATCCGGAAAGATGGTCATTTCATAGGGATCAGCAAAGAAGCGCAGGGCGAACTCGTTGCTCCGTACTTCTCCCAACACGGCTAACCGGGTACGGAGATCACCGAGGTTGAGCGGTCTGCGGCGTTCATGGATCTGTACCGCGTTGCGACCGCACAAGCTGATGGGAGCGCGGTGCTCTCCGTCCAACCAATGCCACTCTTGCTTTGCACAAGCCGGACAAGCAGGATCACGCTCCGGAGGTCCTATTTCCCGTATATGACCGGTCCAGAGATCAGCGGATAAGATCGTACGCCTTACAGCACCTGGGTTCCCTGAAAGAATTTTCATGGCTTCGGCTGCTTGCAAAGTGCCAATGGTCATGGTGGCAGGCGCCAGCACGCCTGCTGTTTCACAAGTAGGCTGAGCACCTGCGGGCGGTTCCGGGTATACGCAGCGCAGGCATGCAGTATCACGGGGCAGCACCGTCATCGTAATGCCGTAAGCCCCGATTGCCGCGCCATAAATCCATGGTGTTCCGGAAGCCAGGGCAAAATCATTGATCAGGTATCGGGTTTCCCAGTTGTCGGTTCCGTCCAGAATTAAATCTGCATTCTCCAAAAGATCCTGCACATTGGCAGCATCCAGATCCGCTACGGTGGGAACCACTTCCACAGCAGAGTTTACTTCTCGCAAACGTTGCGCCGCAGCTACTGCTTTGGGTAAGGCCATTTCTGCATCTTGTTCGGAATAAAGAAGCTGACGGTGGAGATTGCTTTGTTCCACGAAGTCGCGGTCAATGAGTGTCAATTTGCCAATTCCAGCGCGCGCCAAAGCTTCTGCCTGTACCGTACCCAGGGCTCCACAGCCTACAATGACGGCTTGAGAACTTGTGAAGTGAAATTGTCCTTTTTCACCCCAAGCAGCAAACCGGATTTGCCTGTCATACCGATTTTTGGATGGATGGCTCACTGGCCTGATCTTAACAACGGTACGATAAAGAGGGTGCGTATATGCCCTATTTACAGTAAGTTTGCGCACTTGTCGCTTATTTGGTTACTGGGTTGTTCTCTGGGTACGGGAACTTCGCGGGCAGCCTCTCAATACGAGGGGCAAACCATTTCTGCCGTGACGTTTGACCCACCGGAACAACCTGTAGACAGCCGTGAATTGGAGGGCATGGTTCCGAAAACCGGGTCCCCTCTGCGCATAGCAGACGTTCGACGGTCCATTGAAAGACTTTTTAGTACGGGCAGATACCAAGATATCCAGGTGAATGCCGAAGCAAGTGGCGCAGCCCAGGTGGCGCTTCGCTTTGTCACCAAAAATAGCTGGTTTATTGGCCATGTGTCGGTGAGCGGAAAAGTGTCCGATCCTCCAAATCCCGGGCAGCTTGTGAACGCAACGCGGCTTGATCTGGGCGAGCCATTTCATCAGGAAGATGTAAAGACGGCAGTGGCGAATGTCACGCACTTGCTGATGCAAAACGGCTTCTATGAGGTCACGGTGACGCCAAAGCTTGATTACTCCCCGGTGGCCCAGCAGGTGGATATTAATTTCGAGATTGCGACAGGCAAACGTGCTCGCTTCTGGGTTCCGCAATTAACGGGAAATCTGCAACTTTCCGAAAAGAAGATTATTCGTGCCACTAAGTGGAAAAGGTGGTTTGGCAGAGGATGGCAACCCATTACGCAAGCCCGCGTGCGAGATGGCTTGGAGGGCGTGCGTTCTAAGTTTGAAAAGTCAGACCGTTTGCTTGCCACAGTTGAGCTGGAAAGCCTGAACTATGATGCTGCCAACAATCGTTCTACCCCTCACCTGGAAATTCAGGCTGGCCCGCAAGTGCAGATCAAAGCAGTAGGAGCCAAGGTCAAGCGCAAAGTTTTGGAGCAGAATGTTCCAGTTTTCCAGGAGCACACCGTTGATAACGATCTTCTGGAAGAAGGGCGTCGCCATCTTCAGGAAGAGTTCCAAGCCAAGGGGTACTTTGAAGCAGAAGTTCAGTTCAAAGAGCAGCATTCCGCCAATGGCCGGGAAGAGATCGACTATCTCATCACTCCAGGCGAGCGACATAGTTTCGTCAAGCTCACGATTGAAGGGAACAAGTACTTCCAAACGGAAACCATACGGGAGCGCTTGTTTGTTCAACCAAAATCCCTACAGTTTCGACGAGGACGATACAGCGAAGTATTTACCCGGCGCGACCGGGAGTCCATTGTCAATCTCTACAAATCGAATGGCTTCCGTGATGTGGTGGTGACAGCCATTCCACAGGATGACTACCAAGGCAAGGAAGGCAATGTCGCTCTTACCTTGAAAATCGAAGAAGGTCCGCAATATCTGGTATCTCATCTGGATATCACAGGGGGAGATCGAATTAACTTGGGCAACATTCGTCCTACGCTTAGTTCGGTGGATGACCAGCCCTTTAGTGAATTCAGTGTTGCTTCCGACCGTGACACAATTCTTTCTTATTACTTCGAGCACGGCTTTCCTAATGCCAGCTTTGAATACACGATTGCGCCTGGGCCCGACCCTCATTTGATCAACGTTCAATATCGGGTTCGTGAAGGTAATCAGCAGTTTGTGCGGCAAGTCATTACTTCCGGCTTGAACCATACCAAAGACAAGCTGGTGGAACGGAATATCTCGATGCAGCGGGGCGATCCGCTTTCCCCAGTACAGATGTCGGACATACAAAAACGCTTATACGACTTGGGCGTGTTCGCCAAAGTCGATATGGCCATTCAGAATTCAGAGGGAACCACAGAGAACAAGTACGTGCTGTATGACATGGAAGAGGCGCGCCGCTATTCCGTGACAGTGGGCTTCGGCGCGCAGATTGCCAACATCGGCGGCAGCAACGCCGCGCAAAGCCTGAGCGACCCGGCAGGTAGTACTGGCTTTAGCCCGCGTGTATCCCTGGATTTGACACGCATCAACTTCCTGGGAATCGGGCACACCATTCGCTTCAGTACACGCTATTCGAGCCTGGACCGGCGAGGCTTGATTGATTACTTAGCTCCTCGCATCTTCAACAACGAGAAGCTGAATCTGAATTTCACTGTTCTTTATTCGCAATCTAACGACGTTCGTACCTTTGCTTCCACGCGGAAAGAAGCTTCCGTGCAGTTGACGGATCGCTTCTCCAAATCCCTCACCGGGTTTCTGCGCTTCACCTACCGCGATGCTCAGGTGAGCAACCTGAAAATTTCTCCGCTTCTGCTACCCCGGGTAGCCCAATCGGTGCGTATTGGGATCTTGTCCGCTAACTTCATTCAAGACCGTCGTGATGATCCCACAGATGCTCACAAAGGCATCTACAACACTCTGGATTTAGGGCTTGCGTCCGGTGCTTTTGGTTCACAGGCAAACTTTTTCCGGCTTTTGGCAAAAAATGCGACCTACCATCCTATCGGCAGAAAGCTGGTTTTGGCGCGGCAAACGCAATTCGGCATGCAGCCTGCCTTTGGAAAGACCGCAAACGTAAGCACAGCAAACGGTAACTACGATTTAGATCCGATTCCTTTGCCGGAACGTTTCTATGGGGGCGGCGGAAACTCCATGCGTGGCTTTCCGGAAAACCAGGCTGGTCCCCGCGATCTTCAGACCGGCTTTGCTTTAGGCGGTTCAGCACTGTTTTTCAACACCACGGAACTTCGTTTTCCGATCCTCGGCGACAACATCAGTGGCGTCATCTTTCATGATTTCGGCAATACCTTTTCTCGCCTGAGTGATTTTTCTTTCCGGGTCAAGCAAAATGATTTAACAGATTTCAGTTATATGGTGCATGCCGTCGGCTTTGGTATTCGTTATCGCACGCCGATTGGCCCGGTCCGGCTGGATCTTGCCGATAGCATCAACTCCCCGCGCTTTAACGGGTTTGGCGGCACTTATGAGCAGCTGATACTGTGCTCCATCAACAATAACTGCGTACAGGCTGTGCAGCGAGTCAGCCGCTTCCAATTCTTTTTCTCTATTGGTCAAGCATTCTGATGAGAATCCAGATACTTGTTTGTTCCATTGCTTTGTTAACAGCCATTTCCGTGAAAGCGGACTTGCTGGATCGTGTGGCAGTTACCATTGATACCCAGGTCATTACCCAATCAGAGTTGGAAGACGAGATTCGGATGAACTCATTTCTGAATAATGAGCCAGCCAACTTCAGTGAGCAGTCCAAGCGTGATGCAGCAAATCGTTTGATTGAACAAAAGCTGGTGTACCGGGAAATGGAATTGGGACGCTATCCTTCCGCTTCGCAGCAGGAAGCTGATGACGTGCTGGATAAGCTGGAAAAAACGCGATCACATAATAAAGCCGAATTTGATCAGGCTTTAAAGACAGCAGGCATCACCCGAAAGCAATTGGAAGAGCATCTCCTATGGGGTTTGACGCTTTCCCACTTTATCGATCTCCGATTCCGGCCTGCCGTGCAGGTCAGCCGGGAAGATATTGAAAAGTATTACGAAAGCAAAATTTTGCCGGATGCCAAAAATGGGCAGCGCCCTAGCTTGCGCGATGTGCGTCAACAGATTTCGCAAACGCTGACTGCCGAGCGTTCCGACCAGCAAATGGACGCATGGTTAAAAGAAGCAAAAACACGCGTTCACATTGAGTTTCATAATGAAGCCTTCCGGGAAGGAGCGGCAAAATGAAGCGGCCCGCCAAGATTCTGCTTTGGAGCGGCATTGGCCTTCTTGGGTTACTGCTGGTTCTAACAGTCACTGGCATCTATGTGGCCCAGAGCGACTGGCTGCGAGAAAAGGTGCGCGTCGCCATTGTGGAGCAGGTGGAAAAAGCTACCGGTGGCCGGGTGGAAATCGGCAAGTTCAAGTTTGACTGGCACACGCTTACTGCAGAACTGGATGATGTGGTTCTCCATGGAACAGAACCAGCCAGCGGCCCGCCTTTGTTGCGCGTCAAGTCGCTGGTTGTTGGGCTAAAAATTATTTCTTTATGGAAGAAAGATTTCGATATTGCCCTGCTGCGGATTGAAGAACCCAAAGCGTATCTGCTGGTGGCCGCAGATGGAACCACCAATGTGCCGAGTCCGAAGGTGCCGACCAAATCAGATAAATCAGGCGTGGAAACCATTCTGGATTTGAAGGTCAAGCAATTTGCTTTAAACAACGGAGCAGCAGAAGTACACGCTGCCGGGCAGCCGCCGAAAACCACTTCCTATGACGCAGTGGGACAAAATCTTCAATCCAAGTTTGTGTACGAAGCCGCAACGCCGGACTATCGCGGAACGCTGTCCATTGATCCTCTGAATTTGCGATATGGCGCAAATGGTCCTGTTCCGGTACGCGTAAATCTGACAGTGGCTCTCGAAAAGAACAAGTTGCAGATTACCAGTGCCAAGCTCGATACTGCCGCTTCGCATGTGGAAGCATCCGGCACGCTGGATAATTTCAACGCCCCTGTCATCACAGCCCAATATAACGGCAACCTTTCCTTAAACGAATTAGGCAGCATTGCGAAGCTGAAATCCCGGCAGTCCGGCACGGTGGAACTTGGCGGCGAAGCCCATTACACCAGCGCTACCGATTACCTGGTGACAGGAAACATTCATGCCAAAGACGTGAACTACGCGCAAACTGGCATGAACTTACGCAACATACGGGCAGATGCAGCGTTACGGCTTGATCCGAAAACGCTGGACCTGAATGGCGTTCGAGTCGCCGCCTTAGGCGGCAACATTGTAGGTGACGCGCACATGCGCGAGTTTGATGAATTCGAAGTAAAAGGCCGCTTGGAACACTTCGATATTCGTCAGGTAGCAACTCTGGCCACACGGCAGCAACTGCCATATGACGGCCTGATCAATGGTCCGTTTGAAGCACGCGGACGTTTAACGGACACCAAAAGCCAACATCTGCTTGCGTCTACGAAGCTATCTATCAGCCCTGCTCGCAACAGCCTGCCGGTGAATGGACTGCTGGATGCCAAGTATGAAGGCGGACGAGACATTGTCAGCTTCGGACCTTCCTATGTGGCGCTGCCAAATACTCGCCTGGACGTTTCCGGTACCATGGATCGTCAGTTGAAGCTCCACTTGGAAACGCGCAATCTGAATGATCTCTTACCTGCATTAGCTGCTTCCGGTCCAACTGCGCCTAAGACGTTGCCGGTCTCCCTTCAACAAGCACCTAATGCTCCTGGCGCATTGATTTTTGATGGCACAGTAACAGGAAAGCTGGCTTCCCCCAGTGTTGCCGGACACCTCACAGGACGCAACTTTGCTTATCAGGGGCAAGTGGTGAACGTCCTAGATGCGGATCTGGCCGCCCAAAGCACAGGAGCCAGCATTCCCCGCGCTACGTTGGTTTATAAGAATCTTCGTGCTTCCTTCAACGGCTCCGTGGGGCTGCGCAACTGGAAGCCAGAAAACTTCGAACCTGTACAGGCGAGCTTAAGCCTACAGAACGCGCAAGTACAAGATCTGTTAGTGCTAGCAGGGCAAAAGGATGTTCCCGTATCAGGAACGTTGAACACCACGGCCCAAGTCAGCGGCACGGTGGGAAATCCGCAAGCCACTGCGAATATCACCGTAGTGAATGGAGCAGCGTACCAGGAGCCTTTTGACCGCATCACGGGCAAATTGGATTACGTAAACGGCGGCACGCAAGCGGCAACGGTGCAGTGGAAAGCAGGCGCGAAACAGATTGATCTTCAGGCAAACTATCAGCACGCCCCTACCGATTTCCTGACGGGCAAACTGCAGTTTCAGCTTGCCAGCAATCGCATGATGCTGAACCAGTTTGTGAATGCGCAGAAGCTTCAGCCTAACCTGAATGGAGCCGTGCAATTGAATGCCAACGGCAACGTATCGCTATCGCAAACCAAGCCCGCTCCGAATCAACCGGCGAGTCCAGTGGTGAACATCAACGCCCTTACCGCCGATGTTTCCGTCAATAACTTGGTAATGGACGGTCGTCCTTTGGGTAACTCGCGGCTGACGGCGCAAACGCAGAACCAAACATTGACGGCTCATCTGGAATCCGATGTGGCGCAGTCCGTAATTCGTGGCAATGGCTCCTGGCAACTGACCGGAGACTACCCTGGGCAGGCGCAAGTTACGTTTTCCAAAGTGGATTTAGGCACCGTCACTCGGTTATTTGCTCCTCCCAAGACACAGCAGCAGATGAGCATTGGCGGCTCCGTAGAAGGCAGTCTCAACATCAATGGGCCTGCCAAAAAGCCGGATCTGCTGCGGGCCCAACTAGAGATTCCGAAGCTGGAAGTCAGGCCGGTAGGCACAGTACCTGCGGCAGCCAAGCAGCTAGGCGACCTGACCCTGCGGAACACAGAACCTATCCGGGTGAGTTTAGATAACTCCGTGGTCCGTGTGGAAAGCGCCAAGTTTATGGCGAGCAACACCGACTTTCAGATTGCCGGGCAGGTGCGCCTGAAAGATCCGAACCCGCTCTTCCTGCGAGCAGGCGGCAAGCTGGATCTGGGCCTTGCTCATACATTCAATTCGGATGTCACCAGTTCCGGTACTCTGACCTTAAATGTGGACGTGCGGGGTGCCTTTGCGCAGCCGCAACTGACAGGTCGGGCAGACTTGCAGAACGGCAATCTCTCCATGGCAGGCGTACCCAATGGACTAACTGATGCAAACGGTCGGATTCTGTTCGACGGTAGCCGTGCCACAATTGAATCGATTACCGCAAAGAGTGGCGGCGGCAACATCAAGGTGGATGGATTTGCCGCGTTCGGTGGCCCGGTGCTTTCCTTCCGTGTGAATGCCGCTGCCAAAGCAGTGCGCGTGCGCTACCCGGAAGGCATCAGTTCCGTATCTGATGCAGACATCAATCTCACCGGCACCTCAGAGCGCAGTGTGCTGGCGGGCAATGTCACCATCAACCGAATTGCATATAACCCGACGTCCGACCTTGGCTCCATGTTGACTGGCTCTAATACGCCAGCCACGCCAGCTACGCCCCAGACAGGTCTGCTAGGAGGAATGCAATTAGACGTCAGAATCCGAACTTCGCCAGACGTGCAATTTCAAACTGGCTTGGTAGAGAATCTGGAAACCGAAGCTGACCTTCGATTGCGCGGAACTCCTTCTAACCCGGCTTTGCTTGGGCGCATCATCATTGACCAGGGAAACATGA
The DNA here is from genome assembly GCA_963791675.1 of Bryobacterales bacterium. GTDB lineage: Bacteria > Acidobacteriota > Terriglobia > Bryobacterales > Bryobacteraceae > JALYXI01. The sequence continues at coordinate 52,490 of CAWBTD010000012.1, read as the reverse complement.
CGTTCTTTGGCAACAAGTACGTCATTAACCAGGGCACGATTGCCTTCTATAATCCTGTCAAGATCGAACCGATTATCAATATCGATCTGGAAACCAAAGCGCGTGGCGTAGACGTCACGCTCACGGTTTCCGGCCCCATGAGCAAGCTGAACGTCACCTACCGTTCTGACCCGCCACTTCAGTTCTCCGATATTGTGGGGTTGTTGGCAACCGGTAAAACGCCTTCCGACCCAACCATAGCGGCAAGGCAAACGGATACCACGCAACAATCCTGGCAGCAGATGGGCGCAAATGCTCTGGTAGGCCAAGCCATTGCGAACCCGGTTGCGGGGCGTTTACAACGCTTTTTCGGGATCAGCAAACTGAAGATTGATCCGCTTCTGCCAGGATTAGGCGGTGGAGCAAGCGGCGTTTCGGGCGGCAGTCCAGGTGCGCGGCTTTCCATTGAACAGCAAGTAACGCCCAACATTGTGTTCGATTACGTAATCAACACCAACAGCACCAGTTCTCAACTGGTTCGTGTGGAGTGGGACTTCAGCAAAGAATGGTCCGCTGTGATTCTTCGGGAAGAAAACAGCGCTTTCGGCATCGACTTTCTTTACAAGAAGCGGTTTAAATAAGCTAAGGAATGAACCGCGAATATCAGAAGTGGTACAGCTCCCGCCTGGGGCGCGATATGGAAATGTTGGTGTTCGGCCATGGCGGCTTGCCGATGCTGGTGTTTCCTACCTCCATGGGGCGCTTTTATGAATATGAAGACAATGGCATGATTGCCGCGGTTTCCCATTTATACGAACAAGGCCAGTTGCAAGCTTTCTGCGTGGATAGCGTGGATACGGAAAGCTGGTACAACAAATCCGCTCACCCCAGAGACCGTGTGCTTCGCCACCTGCAGTATGAAAGCTATGTAATGGAAGAAGTGATGCCCTTTCTCCGAAATCGCAACTGGTCTCGCAGAATCATGACCACGGGTTGCAGCTTCGGAGCGTATCACGCCATGAACCTGGCGCTGCGACACCCTGATTTAATTACAGACTGCGTATGCATGGGCGGGGCTTACAACATCCGTCGATTCCTAGGCGGCTACTCCGACGACAATGTGTATTTCAACAATCCGCCGGACTACCTTGCCAACATGGGAGACGGCTGGCAAATGGATCAATACCGAAACAATCATCGTTTCGTGTTAGCTACCGGCGACTACGATATCTGTCTGGGAGAGAACTTCCAGATGGCACATACCATGGGCACCAAATACATTCCCCATACCTTAGATGTTTGGGGAAATGGCACCGCACACGATTGGCCTTGGTGGCACGGTATGGCGCAGAAGTTTTTCCCGTAAGCAGATGAAGTAAGCAATGGAGAAAAGCTCAAAAAGAACTACGCACTACGGATACAAATTGGGGAATGGATTTAGCCAAAACCTCAATATGAGCCAATATATCTTGGTTTAGACTACGGGCTTGATCCATAAGAACATTCCTGACAGTGGTCTCCGCAAGCGTCCATTGATTGATGAGAAATTCGTCAGGGTGAAGCGCCTCAATCCCAAACTGGGAGATCTGATCCTCAGGGAAGTGCTTTAGATTGGCTGTTACAATGCAGTCGGCTTTAGACACCACAGCGCACGCGAGAACATGACGATCCTTTTCATGATTAGGCATGGCATCAATGATGCTCTCGTACCCTGAAATCATGGCTTCCGGGAAAGCTGTAGTCATGCATGCAATTCGGTAATCAACCTTAGCTTTGGGTATTCTAAACTTTTCTTTTTGAAGGTTTTTTTCTACTTCTTGTAAAATTTGCCGTGACCATTTCGGACTGTATAAAGCCGGCTCTTCAGCCAGCCTTAAGAGCAGATCACACAATTTAATTGGCAGCAGTACGCAGGAATCAAGAACTGCCGAATACTCATTGACCAGAGTAATCATCTAACGGAACATCGCCGGTACCCACTTCCAACTCTGATCGAAGCATTTGATCAAGGACCGCACGCCTATTTCTATCCCGATTTTTTTTGTACGCCAAAAGGTCTCCTACACGCACCCTCCGATGGGTTCCTACCTTTGTATGAGGGATATCTCCCTGCTCCAGAAGATTCACAAAAAACTGCCTTGACATCCCGAGCATTCTACTTGCCTGAGATGTAGTAAGTCCGTGTTTATCTTGGATCAGCGCAACCGATGCTCCCTCGCTTAAATCCTTCAGGATTTGAACCAGGAGCTTATAAATTGGACTTGGCAAACCGAGACTTTCACCGTTCGGACTTATCAGTTGCGCACGGCTACCCGTCAAAACGGCCTTGCGGTAAAGCTGCAGAATTTCTTGTTTCTGATGTTCAGGTATATCAATTGGGTTGACTACAGCTTCCGCCTGTTCCTCCAATATGGAGCTCATTTCCTCTCCTATGCGATGGACCGTTAATCGCTATAAACGCTATAAAAATCTTATCGATTGTTGTGTTCACGGTCAACAGAGTTCCCCTGAAGAGACTTCATTCGGACGTTATGCTTGAACTCTCTTCATGTGCCTGTACAAATTAATCTGTCAGGCAATCTTGAAGAATCAAAGCAGCACGGCCAAGAGGCCATTCCTCTGCTGTTTTACGGGCGGCGCGGCATACCGAATCAAGTTGTTCTCGATGTTGCACCACATAGAGAAGCTTTGCAATCAAGCTTTTCTCGCTGCCAGCTTCATGCACGAAGCCGTTCTCGCCATCGTTGATTCGGTCTGCTACTGCTGCCGTGGCATCGGAGCCAATCACAATCATTCCCGAAGCCATTGCTTCCAAAATAGACACTCCAAACGGTTCAAAGCGAGCGGGATGGAGAAAGATATCCGCCTGGTCATACTGTTGCTGAAGCGCTTCCGGCTCCAGCCAGCCGGGAAAGTGAACCTGCGCTCCAATGCCAAGCGCGTTCGCTTGCTCCATTAGCGGCTCCAGTTCGGCACCAACTCCGGCAAGAATGTAGCAAAAAGAATCGGGGCTTTGCTGAAACACATGGGACAAGGCAGAGAGTGCTAAGTCGTACCCCTTCTGCTTCACCAGGCGGCCACTCGAAAAAAATACCAGTGCTTGCCCAGGCGGGTGAACCATTCCCCTTCGCGCAGGAAATCGGTTCAGGTTCAAAAAGCACGGAAAATTGACCAGTTTTCGCCGTGGGCAGCCAAGTCTTTCCAAGGCCGCTAATGCAGGCATGCCAGTTCCCAAGGTGAAGCGGCAGCAACGAAAAAAAACGGAAAGTAAAAAGGAGCGCGAAGTCGCTTTCACCAGATTGCGCTGCTTCTGCGGATCTGGCATATCGTTTAGCATGCTGTAGCTTCGCCGGAACAGGATGGCTAACAAAATCGCCAACTCACTGCTAGTCTCGTTCCATTGCGTAAACAGGAAGTGGCTGTTCTTTTCCCGCAGCACCAGACGGAGCAAATGCCAATCCAGTCCCAAAGGCCGTCGGGAAAACAAATGCGGATGCCCCCTTGTGAAATCGCCTCGCCAGGGATGAGGGCCGGATGCCGTGTAGAGGTAATGCACCAGAAGATCAAAGCGCGAATCTTGCGCCAGAAAATCGAATAAATCTCCCATGTACGGCGATGGGCTGTGTTGTACCCAATGAATACGGTGGTTCAGTTGCAAAGTAGCTCGAAACGAAGAATGTTACTATAAGCCTACTTTAGCGCTATGAACAAAATCGGAATCATCTACGGCATGGAGAATACTTTTCCCGGTGCTTTGGTGGATCGAATTAATTCCTATGGAGCAAAAGGAATTGTAGGAGAACACATCCACATCGGCGGCATCAAAATGGCGGAGCCGAGCGGATATCGCGTCATTGTGGACCGAATTTCCCACGATATTCCGTTCTACCGGGCATTTTTGAAAAATGCTGTTCTCAGCGGCACCATTGTGGTGAATAATCCGTTCTGGTGGGGTGCAGACGATAAATTCTTTAATTATGCGCTTGCCTCCCGCATCGGCGTTGCTGTTCCGAAAACAGTGGTTCTTCCTCACCATACGCATCCGCCCGGCACCACCAGCAATTCCATGCGGAACCTGATGTTTCCTTTGAACTGGGACGAAGTTTTTTCCTATATCGGATTTCCTGCGTTTCTTAAGCCCTACAGTGGCGGCGGCTGGAAAAGTGTTTATAAAGTCCATTCTCCGGAAGAATTTTTTGCCGCTTACAATGACACGGGCGATCTGTGCATGACGCTGCAGACCAGTGTAGAGTTTACCGACTACTTCCGCTGCTATGTAGTAGATCAACAGTATGTTCATGTGATGCAGTACGACCCGCGACGTCCGCATCATGAGCGTTATGTGCTGGATGCACCTCCGATTGCCAAGGAGATGTACGACCGCGTAGTGCAGGATGCGTTAACGTTGTGCCGCGCCCTGGGCTACGACTTGAACACAGTGGAATTCGCAGTGCAGGACGGCATTCCCTATGCCATCGACTTTTTGAACCCTGCGCCCGATGCGGATTACAACTCGGTGGGACCGCAGAATTTTGAGTGGATTGTGGATGCGGTGGCCAGAATGTGTATTCAAAAAGCGCAAAGTACGGAAAATCCGGCCCGCGAATTGCGGTGGGCTTCTTTTCTAAGGGGCTGATATGACACCCAGCTTCACTATCGGTATCGAAGAAGAGTATCAAACGATTGATCCGGAAACACGGGATCTCCGTTCGCATATCTCGGCGGAGATTCTGGAAAAAGGGCGATTGCTTCTGGCAGAGCGTGTGAAAGCGGAAATGCACCAATCCGTAATTGAAGTGGGCACACGCGTTTGCCGAAATATGAAGGAAGCCCGAAAAGACGTAACTGAGGTGCGCTCCGGCCTGGTCCAACTTGCCCGTGAAAACGGTTTGCGAATAGCGGCAGCGGGAACCCACCCGTTTTCTGACTGGCGCACGCAGGAAATCTACCCTGACGAGCGATACCACACGATTGTGGAAGATTTGAAAATGGTGGCGCGAGCCAACCTGATCTTCGGGCTCCACGTGCACGTCGGTGTGGAAGATCGGGAAGTCATTATTCACCTGATGAATGCAGCGCGTTATTTTGTTCCCCACATTCTGGCACTCTCCACCAATTCCCCGTTTTGGTTGGGAATGGATACTGGTCTGAAGTCCTATCGCTGCAAAGTATTCGATAAGTTTCCCCGTACCAATATCCCCGATTACTTTCCGAGTTGGGGTGAGTATGAAAGCTTCGTCAACCTCTTGGTGCAGACCAACTGCATTGATAACGCGAAAAAAATCTGGTGGGATATTCGCCCGCATCCCCACTTCCCTACCTTGGAATTCCGTATCTGTGACGTACCCATGCGATTGGATGAAACGCTTGCCATTGCCGCGCTCATCCAAGCCACGGTCGCCAAGCTATATAAATTGCATGCTTCGAATCAAGGATTTCGGCTTTATCGGCGGCTGCTCATCATGGAAAACAAATGGCGCGCTCTCCGCTATGGGCTGGATGGCAAGCTGATCGATTTTGGCAAAAAAACAGAAGTGCCGTTGCGGGACTTGATGTTGGAATACCTGGAGTTTGTGGATGATGTGGTCGATGAACTCGACTCTCGGGAAGAACTGGAGTACATTCACAAAATTTTGGAAACTGGCTCTGGCGCGGACCGTCAGCTTCGCGTGTATCGGGAAACGGGGGATCTGAAGAAAGTGGTGGATTACATCATTCAGGAAACGGAGGTTGGCGTCACCCCTGCTGTCGCCGCCGCGCAGTCATGAAGCACCAGACTCTTCCGCAACCGCTTACCCAACTCCACTTTGATCCGGAGCTTTCAGAAGGCGCGCGCAATGCGATCCATGTCTGCCTCCGCATTCAGCCCATGGAGAAGACCACCATCATCACAGACCAAGCCTCTGCTGAAATTGCGGCTGCTTTGGTGCGAGAGATGGAGCACGCCAGCCTTTCCTACCATGCCTTTGTGCTGGAAGATTATGCACCGCGCCCTTTGTCCACCATGCCGGAAGAAATTCTGGAGGACATGGAATCCAGCGATGTGAGCATTTTTGCCGTGCAAGCACAGCAGAATGAATTAAAGACCAGGATGCAGATGACGGATGTGGTAAACCGCCGCCATATGCGCCATGCTCACATGGTCAACATCACGAAACAGATCATGTTAGAAGGAATGCGGGCCGATTTTATTGAGGTAGACCGCATCAGCCAGAAAGTCTGGGAAATTGCCAGAGCCGGAAAAGTGATTCGGGCCACCACTGCCGCAGGCACGGACATTACGGCCAACATGAATCCTGATTACCGCTGGTTAAAAACCAGCGGAATCATCAGCAATCAAAAATGGGGCAATCTGCCCGGAGGCGAAACATTCACCACGCCGGGAGAAGTGAATGGCGTGTTTGTGGTGGATGGCGTTGTAGGCGATTACTTGTGCGCTAAGTACGGCTCGTTGCGGAACCAGCCGCTTACTATCCGCGTGGCTGGAAATCGCTTAACGGAAGCCCATAGTGAAAATAGGGCATTGGAAGAAGAATTCTGGAAGTATACCCATACGGATGAAAACAGCGACCGTGTGGGAGAATTTGCCATTGGCACAAACATCGCCTTAAAAGATGTAATCGGCAATATCTTGCAGGATGAAAAAATTCCTGGCATTCACATCGCGTTTGGGAATCCTTACGGCGCACACACCGGCGCGGACTGGTTCTCGGCAACGCACATTGACGTGGTAGGGCGGGACTTTAACATCTGGGTAGATGATCGCCAGATTATGGCCCAAGGGCAGTTTCAGCTAGACCAGTAAACGTGAGAGTCCATGATTCCGGAACTGCGCGAACGCTTTAACAGCCAATTCAAGCCTGCCTTACATCAGAAATTTTTGGAACGATTGCAGGAACGATGCGGAATGCCGGTAGGTTTTCGGAACTGTGAAACTCCGTGTTTCTTTCCCGCAGAACTGATCCAAAGTATGTCCGATGCGGGTGCCGAGATGGCGACGCAATTGATGGAGAATCCTGCTTACCTCCAGGACGCCGACCAATCCATTCCCGATCTGTTTCACGTTCCCCATGCAGACCCTTACCCGCTCTTTTTACAAGCGGATTTCGGCGTGGTGCGCACTCCATCGGGTTCGTTGGAACCACGGCTGGTGGAAATCCAAGGTTTTCCTTCTTTATATGCTTACCAGCCAGAGCTGGCACAAACATATATGGAGGTATACCACTTGCCGGACAATCTCCACTACGTATTAGGAGGATTTGATCTTTCCGGCTACTACCAGCTTCTGAAAAAGGCAATTTGCGGAAGCCATGATCCGGAAAATGTAGTGCTGTTGGAAATTGATCCATGGGCACAAAAAACACTCTGCGATTTTGTTCTTACGGAACGTTTTTGCGATGTAAAAACGGTGGACGTCACAGAGGTCCGGAAAGAAAGGAATCGTCTTTTCTACGAACGGGAAGGAAAACGGATTCCCATTCACCGAATCTATAACCGAGTGATTGTGGATGAGCTAGTTCGTAAAAAAATCCAACTCCATTTTGACTTCCGGGATGATTTGCAAGTGGAATGGGCAGGTCACCCGAATTGGTTTTTTCGGATCAGCAAATTTTCACTCCCCTGGCTCCGCCATCCGTTTGTTCCGGCCTCGCAATTTCTGGATCAAATCGAAGATTTGCCTGCGGATTTAGAAAGTAAGGTTCTAAAGCCGCTGTTTTCTTTTGCCGGGTTAGGTGTCTCAGTAGGACCCAGCCGAGAGGAAATCGAAACGATTCCTGCGGCCTTACGCTCCCAGTATCTTCTGCAAGACCGCGTTTCCTTCGAACCGGTTATTCAAACCCCTTTTGGGCCAACCAACGCAGAAATCCGAATTATGTATATCTACACGGATCATCTACAGCCGGTAAACACAATTATTCGTTTAGGGCGTGGAAAGATGATGGGAGTAGATCACAACCGGAATTTTGAATGGGTAGGAGCCTCTGCCGGACTCATCCCCTAGGCATGGTATAGTAAAAAGATTCTTACAGCCTAATGGACCCTTTTGACCTAATTATTGCGGCCCTGCTGCTGATTGTTATGGCAGCGCTAACTTTTCCCGGTGGACCCGGTACTCCCAGAAGGTATCTTCTGCCTATAGCAATTCGATAATTCTTACACTTTTAACACTTTGCTAGGACTGATTAAAATATGAGCGTTGCGCCCTTCCATACGGGGCATCGCTTCCACAGTGCCATATGTAGAAAGATCTTCAGCAAAGCGGGTCAAAAGCTTCTTGCCAAGATCGGTGTGAGCAATTTCACGGCCACGAAACTGAACCACGGCTTTTACACGGTTTCCTTCCTGTAAAAAGCGAATCGCGTGATTTTTCTTAAAATCGTAATCGTGATCGTCGGTGTTGGGCCGGAATTTTAGTTCCTTTACCTGCACCACATGCTGTTTCTTTTTCGCTTCGTGTTGCTTCTTCTTCTGCTCGTATTGGTAGTGGCCGTAATCAATCGCTTTTGCCACAGGAGGAACAGCGGTTGGCGAAACCAGCACCAAATCTAGTCCCATCTCCTGTGCTTTACGAAGGGCGTTAGCAGTAGGCATCACTTCGGCAGTTCCGTCCGGGAAAACAGCCCGAACTTCTCTGACCCGAATCGACTCATTTACATTTTCGCGGCGGTTAGTTCGGCGAGGGGGAAAATTTCTGCCTGGAATCATTCGGTATGAATATTTTTCGTCTGGTCTTCAGTGTACTCTAAACCATTCTCTGTGCTGAAGCAAATTTCAGATCAGCAGAAAATGCAAAAACATTATATCGATTTAGGAGCAGCAAATGAAATGCCAACCTGTGAAGGAACTTGGTGGACCTGAAGGGGTTCGAACCCTTGACCTCTTCCATGCCATGGAAGCGCGCTCCCAACTGCGCCACAGGCCCGTTTGGTTGACTCCTTGATTCTACCACCATCATCTTAGAATGAGTGGATATGTGTTTGAAGTGCCTGAAGGGCATAGTTTTAGTAATGGCTCTGGTTTTACTGAGTACAAACTGCGGGCTGCGGCGCGTTCGAATGATTTCACGCGGACAGCATCCTGCTAACACGACTCCCCTGACAGCCAGCAAAGCCGATTTAGAAAAGCGCGTGTTGGATTTATATAATGCCCTTCAGTCCTTCACTGCTACCGTGGATTTAGTTCCTTCCCTGGGAAGTGTTTATAAAGGCAAAATTACCGACTATCAGGATGTGACCGCTTACATCGACTTCCAAAAGCAAGACCATATTCGCGTGGTGGGACTGATGCCGGTGGTTCACACCACGGCTTTTCAAATGGTGTCAGATGGCAAGGAGTTCCGGGTTTATATTCCGATCAAAAACAAATTTATCCAAGGTGCCAATGATGCGCCTGCGGCTTCTCAGAATAAGCTGGAAAATATCCGTCCTGAAACGTTCCTGTCCGCCATGCTGGTAAAGCCTCCTGATCCCGAAAAAGACAAGACCACTCTGGAGGATGACACCACGGAAGCAAATTCTTTGTATCATTTGAATCTGAATCGTGAACTTCCGAACCGAGAGCTGGTAGTGATTCGTCGCATCACCTTTGATCGTGTCAATCTCCAAATTGTGGAACAGCGTGAATATGACCCGGAAGGCAGTGGCTCGATCATAGGCGAGGCGCGTTATTCGGATTGGCAGATTTACAACAATATCCGCTTTCCTTCCCGTATTGAAATTGCTCGTCCGAAAGAAGAATACGGAGTGACCCTGGCAATCACCAAAATGGAAATGAATAAACCGATTCCAGAGAACCGCTTTGTTTTGGAGCGCCCGGAGGGATCTCAATTGCAGGTCATTGGAGCCGCCGATACCCAGCCAAAGCCTCCGGCCAAAGGCATCCAGTGATTACCAAACTAGTTTGGGAAAACGTGAAGCATCGCCCTATGCCCACGTTGTTAAGCATTCTGCTCATTGGGGTGCCGGTCACACTCATTTTGGTGTTAGTTGGCTTGAGTAATGGTTTGGTCAGCGACTCGCAGAAGCGGCAGGCTGGAGTTGGGGCGGATGTTGTAGTCCGGCAACAAAACTCCTCCCTCATGACATTTAGCGGCTCCACCATTCCCGAACAATTGGTGACAAAGTTGGCTGGATTTCCCCATGTAACGCAAGCTACGGGGGTGGTAAATCAGAGTGCTGGCGGCTTGCTGGAAACAGTAACAGGGATTGATCCACTTGCTTTCAAGCGTATGAGCGGTGGCTTCACCTTCATTGAAGGAGGGGATTTCCGCAAACCCGACGACATCATTTTGGATCGCTTCTACGCAGAACAGAAAAAAGTGCATGCCGGCAGTAAGCTCCAACTGATTAACCATGATTGGAATGTGGTGGGAATTGTGGAGCCCGGCAAACTATCGCACATCTTCGTGGAAATTGGCGTTTTACAGGATCTATTTAGCACGCCGCACATGGTGAGTCAGATCTACTTAAGAGTGGATCGCCCGGAGAGCATACAACCTACTGTAGAGGAACTGAAAAAAGCTCTCCCTGGCTACCCAATTTACCCAATGAAGTATGTGCTGGAAGCGATTTCTGTACAGAATGTACCCGCTCTAGGAGTCTTCATTAACGTAATTATTGGCATCGCCGTCCTGATTGCATTTGCGGTTGTTTGTCTCTCCATGTATATGGCCGTATTACAGCGCACGCGTGAAATTGGGATTTTGAAGGCCATTGGAGCCTCTAAATCTTATATTCTTCGTATCATTTTAGCGGAAGCATTCCTGATGGGTATCGGCGGCACTATTCTGGGAATTTTGATGAGTTTTGGAACTCGATGGATCTTGCTCCATTTTGTTCCCTCTTCCTTGCCGCAAGCGATTGTGCCTCATTGGTGGCCGCGTGCGGGCGCAATTGCTTTAGCGGCAGCCTTGATTGGAGCGCTCTACCCAGGATTGACAGCAGCCCAACAGGACCCGATTCGGTCCTTGGCCTATGAGTGATTTCATTATCGTCACCCAGGATTTGCGCAAGGTATACCGCGTGGGGGAAATTGCAGTGGAAGCACTGCGAGGAGTAAACCTCCAAGTCCCAAAAGGAGAATTCCTTTCCATTGTGGGACCTTCCGGTTCAGGCAAATCAACCCTGTTTCACATTGTGGGTGGGTTAACACCACCCACTTCCGGCACGATCTCTGTGGGGGAGAAAACCTGGCTCACTTAACAGATGCCGGACGCACCAGAATCCGGCAAAAGATGGTGGGATTTGTGTTTCAGAAGTTTAATCTCCTACCGAATTTAACTGCGGCAGATAACATTGAAGTCGCACGCTATATCGGCGGTAATGCCTCTTCGCGGGAGGATGCTGAATTTACTCAAGTATTGGAGTTACTCGGAATTGCCAAACGGCTCCACCATAAGCCGAGCGCACTTTCCGGCGGAGAGCAGCAAAGGGTTGCTTTGGCGCGGGCAATTGTAAACCATCCTGCGATTCTGCTGGCAGATGAGCCAACGGGCAATCTGGATAGCCAGAGTTCCGATGCTGTACTAGGCCTGCTTCGTGATCTGAATCGGCGCTTAGGGCAAACAATTCTGATGATTACCCATAATCCGGAAGCAGCCGCTTACGGCGACCGAATCATTCGCATGCGTGACGGTCAAATCGAAAACCAGACCGCGTAAGTGGGAGATTAGCCCTGGCCGAAGCGGAAGCTTCTTTCTTCTCTCCAAGAGATTCCTCCGTAAAGAAACCCGCTACAGGCCAGATGTTAACTTCATCGGCACCACTACAGAAAACTTTAGAGTACTTTTTAACGCAAACTTGCTTTTCCATGTAATTCCAAGCAAAATCGAGGATATTTCTAATTGTCTTAGGAATATACTGCACAGCTTTGCTGCAAGCTGAACACCCAAAAGGGACAAATGCCAAAGATTGATTTGTTGGCAGAGTTCAGAAGAACCAGGAGGCTAGTGATCTGTTCCCCCGAAGGCGACGCTACCCGGTAGCTACCGCCACCGAAGTCTTACTTGAACTACCGCATGGACTTGCCTGTTCCAGCGGTACTCTGGAATGCCCGGTTTCTCCTTCGCGGACATCACTCAGTCTTTTAGCCGTAGATGCTTTGGCGGTGCTGATTGCTCGCGCGATCGCATTGGTCTTTTGGCGAATTGTAAATCCTGTGGTTGGCTTGGAACAGGATTTTGGTGTTTGGCTCACCATTCCTTCTTTTCCTATTGCGTTTGCCGCTTTTGGCTTGTATGCGGCAAAGGGATTAAGTGCCGTAGAAGAGCTACGCCGAGTGGTTCTGGCTTCCATTCTGGTCTCTTTAGCGCTGATCACAGCAAGCTTTCTCGCTAAGGACACAACGGGCAGCTATTCTCGTGGTGTATTCGTTCTTTCCTTTCTGTTGGTTTCTGTTTTGGTGCCACTTGGCCGGGCCGCATTGCGCGCCCGTTTTGCCACAAAGCCCTGGTGGGGCGTTCCCGTGCTGATTTTAGGAGCTGGAGCTACAGCGCGATTAGTGGTGAAGAGCCTACGAGATCAGCCGGAAGTGGGGTTTAAACCTGTTGCTTGCCTGGATGATGATGATGCCAAAAGCGGTTCCTGCGGTGACGTTCCCGTAGCTGGTCCACTGTATCTGGCTCCTGAAATTGCTAAAGCGCTGCACATTCATCACGTAATGATTGCCATGCCGAGTCTGGACCGGGCTGCATTGATGCGCATTGTGGAAAGGTGGGGCGCTACCTTCAGCCACGTCATGGTGATTCCCAATCTGGTTGGCATTGCAACCTTGTGGGTATCAGCGCGCGACCTGGGCGGCATTCTTGGTCTGGAAGTTCGCCAGAATCTTCTGATTCCCTTGAACCGCTGGACTAAGCGGAGCATGGATGTTGCTCTTTCCCTCCTTTTTGGAGTGATGGCGCTTCCGTTGATCGCGGTTGCCGCTACCTGGATCAGGTTGGTTAGCCCCGGTTCTCCTTTTTACTGGCAGGAACGCGAAGGCGAAGCAGGTGTGCCAATTCGGATTTGCAAGCTGCGCACCATGTATCCGGATGCGGAACGCTTGCTTGCCCAACATTTAGCAGAATCTTCCGAAGCTTCCCTGGAATGGCATCGGTTTTTTAAACTTAAAAACGATCCGCGCATTCTTCCCGGGATCGGAAAAGTTCTCCGGAGAACCAGTCTGGATGAGCTGCCGCAAATTTGGAGTGTGTTGAAAGGCGAAATGAGTCTGGTAGGGCCAAGGCCGCTTCCTTCCTATCATCTGGAACCATTCAGCACTGAGTTCCGGGAACTGCGAACACGCGTTACACCCGGATTAACTGGCTTGTGGCAAGTCTCCTCGCGAAGCAATGGAGACGTCAAGATACAGGAATCTTTAGATGTGTATTACATCCGAAACTGGTCTCTATGGTTGGATCTTCACATTCTGGCGAGAACCGCTGGAGCGGTGATTTCCGGCAAAGGAGCCTATTGAGTCTGTGCTGTAATAGGCGATAGCACAAATTCAGATCAGGAGAGATCCATGCGAACTGTAGCAATCGGAAAATTCGCGCGTGCCGTTTGTTTCGGTTTATTGGCAATCGGAACTATGTCAGCCGCCAGCAGCGTATATGAATTCCCTATGAACTCCATTGATGGCAAGCCGGAGTCACTGGGAAACTACAAAGGCAAAGTCGTGCTTCTGGTGAATGTAGCCAGTAAGTGCGGCTATACTCCGCAGTACACGGCATTGGAAGCCATGTACCGGAAGTACAAGAATCAGGGACTCGTGGTGATCGGTGTTCCCGCTAACAACTTTGGAGGCCAGGAACCGGGCACCAATGAAGAAATCAAGACGTTCTGCAGCCGTACCTATGATGTGAGCTTCCCCATGCTCAGTAAGGTGTCCGTAAAAGGGGAAGACGAAACACCCTTGTACAAGTACCTGACCAGCGGACAGGCCAATCCGGCGGTGGCAGGCGATATCAAGTGGAATTTCACGAAGTTCCTGGTGGATCGCAGTGGAAAAGTAATCGCCCGGTTTGAATCTAACGTGACGCCGGATTCTCCCGAGATCACCCAAGCAGTGGAAGTCGCTTTACACAAGTAACCCTAATTTTCTTTTTCTGGGGAGGTTTCGTCTCCGCTCGCGGTGCCCTCTAAGAGCCGCATTCCTTCAAAAGCTTGCGGCGCAATCACCCCAGCGCGAGCGTATACAAATAGCTTGTCCCGGCTGTCCGTGATATCCAGATTGCGCATGGTAAGCTGCCCGATCCGGTCTAGCGGAGTAAAGGCTCCGGCGTGCTTCTCCATGGTGAGGCGCTCCGGCTTATAGGTCAGGTTGGGGCTGCGCGTATCTAAGATAGAAACATCATTTCCTCGGCGCAGTTCCACGGTCACTTCTCCGGTCACGGCTTTGGCGACCCAGCGCTGCAAAGTTTCCCGCAGCATCATGGATTGCGGATCAAACCAGCGGCCCTGATATAAAAGTCTCCCTAAGCGGCGACCCATGTCACGGTACTGCTCAATGGTGTCTTCGTTATGAATGCCAGTGATTAGACGCTCATAGCAAAGAAAGAACAGTGCCATGGCAGGCGCTTCATAAATGCCGCGGCTTTTGGCTTCAATGATCCGATTTTCAATCTGGTCAGACATGCCCAAGCCGTGACGGCCGCCAATGGCATTTGCTTCCAGCACCAGATCGACCGGATCTTCAAAGCTTTTTCCATTGAGTGCTACGGGCGTGCCGTTCTCAAAAGTAACGCGAACCTGTTCGGCTGGCACGGCAACATCGTCGCGCCAGAATTCCACGCCCATAATCGGCTTTACGATCTTGATTCCTTTATCTAAAAACTCCAGGTCCTTTGCTTCATGGGTCGCGCCCCAGATATTGGAATCCGTGGAATAGGCTTTTTCCTTGCTGGCCCGGTAACTGAGACCGGCTTTTTCCAGCAATTCCGACATTTCCTTGCGGCCGCCCAATTCATCAATAAACGCCTGATCCAGCCATGGCTTATAGATCCGCAGCTTGGGATTCACCATCAGGCCGTAACGGTAGAATCGCTCGATATCGTTGCCCTTGTAAGTACTGCCGTCGCCCCAAATATTGACGTCATCAGATTTCATGGCCCCAACCAGCATGGTGCCGGTTACTGCCCGGCCCAAAGGCGTGGTGTTGAAATAAGGCGTGCCCGCTGTGGTGATATGGAAAGCGCCGCACTGAAGAGCAGCTAAGCCTTCCCGCACTAACTGCTGACGGCAATCGATTAAACGTGCCTGTTCGGCTCCATATTCAAAGGCACGGCGCGGAATGTCGTCATAGTCCGATTCATCGGGTTGGCCCAAATGCGCGGTATAGCAATAAGGAATTGCCCCTTTTTGACGCATCCAGTAAATGGCAGCGCTGGTATCCAGGCCGCCTGAAAACGCGATACCTACTTTTTCACCGACCGGAAGAGATTGGAGGATTGTGCTCATAAGGAAAGAAGACGCAAAGATCCAATGTAGCGAATCTAGGGAAGAAACCGATATTTTGTGAAAGTCTAAAAAGAACGGTGACGAGACATGGACAACAGCTCGTCACCGTATGGAGGAGAAAGAACTAACGGTCACCAGAAATTTTAGGAGTTTTACCCGAATCCACGATGAGTTTCGTCATCAGCTCCACCGCTTTATCAATGGGCAGAACATTAGCAATCGCGATCGGGGTTCTTCCGGTGGCATCTAGCGGATCTACATCGGCCCCTTTATCCGCCAAAAACTGAACTACTTTACAAATTTCCGCCTGCGTGGAAGTTTGCATGGAGCCTGTTACGGCAGCGTGCATCACAGTGCTCTTGCGAGTAGTTGCCGCATTCACATCTGGATATAATTCATATGCATACTTCACCACTTCTATGTGGCCGCTGCTGGCAGCGTTCATCAGCACCGTGGTGCCATCCTGCGCCTTCAGCTTCGGATCAGCCCCTGCCGCTACCAAGGCGCGCATCACATCTTCATGATTGGCACGAGCTGCAAGCAACAAAGGAGTTTGCTCACCGGCCGGAGCGCGAAAACCGCCACCCCCTCCATTACCTCGCCCGGCTCCACCTGTTTTTGCTGTTTGCACATTCGGATTTGCATTCTTTGCCAAAAGCTTTTTCACCAAATCCAGATTGCCGCTTTGCGCAGCAACATGGAGGGGTGTCATTCCTGTGCGGTCAGCCTGATCTACCTTGGCACCCTTATTCAATAGGTTTTCTGCTACTTGGTTCTTCTTGCCAATAGCAGCAATTTCCAGAACGCTGGTTCCATTCGGCAAAACATAGCTTGGGTCAAGACCAGCATCCAGAAGAAGCGCCACGGTTTTCGCACTTCCTTTTTCAGCAGCAAAAACCAGAGGAGTATACCCCTTTTTCGAAACAATCTTCGGGTCGGCGCCACTCTTCAGCAGAAGATCCACTACCTCCGCATGTCCTTCGGCCGCAGCCCACATCAAAGCATTTTGCCCCTTGGCTTCTTCTACCTGGTTCACAGGAGCGCCATGATCCAGCAACAGCTTCACGCTTTGCACATTGCCAGAACGAGCGGCAATCATCAGAGCGGTTTCCCCATTCCAGCGCGCGACCTTGGCATCCGCTCCTGCTTTAAGCAATTTCTCCAGAACAGCAGAATTGCCAGTTGTACACGCTAGAGTTACGGGTGTTTCCCCATATTCATCAGCAGTGTTTACCTTGGCCCCTGCCTTAAGCAACAGGTCAACCGTATCGGTCTGGTCCAGGTACACTGCCCATGCCAGAGGAGTTGCTCCATCCGGCAGGGCAGCGTTCACATCCACGTGCTGGTTCACTAAGCGATTTATGCCCTTCGCATCCAGGTCTTTGATGGCATCAATGAGCCGAGAATCAGTTACTGCAGAACAGGGGCCTACTAGCATAACCCCTAAGAGCCCATATTGCGCCAGGATTCGAATCGACATAGATTTGCTTCTGCCTCCCGTTTAGATATCGGTGAGTTGGGTTAAGGTCCCGGTGCTGTCTCCCAGATGCTCAGTAGGTACACCTGCCTTATCGAGCATGGAAACCAGAAGATTGTTCATCGGGGTTTCCGGAGCATACCGGATGTGTCGGCCACCCTTGAGTTGCCCGCCACCACCGCCGGCTAAAACCAAGGGAAGGTCATGATGGGTATGGGCATTACCGTCACTGATGCTGCTTCCATATAGGAGCAGAGAGTGGTCTAACAGAGAACCATCTCCATCCGGCGTGGATTTCATCCTATCGATCAGGTAAGCAAATGAGCGCACATGCAACTCATCAATCTTCATAGTCTTGGCAATCTTTTCCGGATCGTTCTGGTGATGTGTCACGGAGTGATGGCCGTCCGCCACGCCGATGGAACGATAGCTACGGTTGCTGCCTTCACGCGCCATCATGAAGCTGACCACACGCGTCATGTCTGTCTGGAAGGCGATCACCATCAGATCGCTCATCAGCTTGGCATGATCCTCAAACTCGTCCGGAATGCTGGTCGGCTTCTCCATTACCGGCATTTTCAAGGTAGCGCTCTGCTGCTCGGCCTTTTGGATGCGCCGCTCAATATCACGAATACCGTCCAGATATTCTTCCAACTTGCTCTTATCGCGCGCACCCAATCCCGGTTTGAGAGTGGAAACATCTTCCCGGACGAAATCGAGAATACTCCGGTCCTCATTCATCTGCTTGATCCGGGCTGCCGGATCAGTGGAGTCCCCATCGCCGAATAACCGCTCAAACACAGCACGCGGACTTACTTCCATGGGGTTCGGACTCGTAGGAGTGCGCCAGGAAATCGTGTTTGTGTAAGCGCAACTATAGCCGCTGTCACAACCACCAGCCAAGGTAGGCTCTTCCAAGCCGATTTCCAAGGAACTCAACTGGGTCTTTTTGCCAAGTTCCTGAGCTGCAATCTGATCTGCCGAGATTCCGGCTGCAATGTCAGCACCTTCCGTCCGCTTTGGGTGTACGCCGGTCAGCCAAGTAGCGCCAGCACGAGCGTGGTCCCCTGCTCCATCCCCTAACGCACGTCCTTGTACTTGCGCCAAATTACTCAACACAAGCAGATTGTCCCGATATGGCTCCAGGGACTTCATGGTGGAAGCAAACTCAAAACCGGAACCGGTTTGGGAAGGCAACCATCCCTTCTGAATAATTCCATTCGGGACGTATAAAAACGCCAGCCGAACAGCCGGTTTCACCGCTCCAGCGCGGGGGGTGGCGGCAAAAGCAGGCACCATGGCATCCAGGAACGGCAGGGCCAACGTTGTGCCCAAACCCCGTAAAAATGTACGACGCGGCAGAGATTTATTGGTGAACATTATGATTCTCGGCTTTTCCTTGTTTGAAATTGCGAACTATTAACAACAGCGTGAATGAAAGCAGGGATGCTGGAATTTTGCGTAGCAGCGTCCCGAATCACTGAGCGCATCGCTGGCATGTCATAAGATTCTAAACCACGACCCAGCGCATACGTCATCAGCTTCTGCGTAAATGTAGAAACAAACTCATCTTTGTGGCCTGTTAACAGCACTTTCTTTAATCCGGCAGGGCCCTCAAACACAGTTCCATCGGGCAACTTCCCGCTAGCATCAATCACGCTGCCAGCGTCCTTGTTTCGCCATGCTCCCACTCCATCAAAATTTTCCAGCGAAAACCCAATGGGGTCCATGCGGGAGTGGCAGGAAGCACAGGTAGGATTTTTGCGATGCTGTTCCATTTGTTGCCTTACTGTTAGGGCTTTTCCTTCCTTGGAATGGGCTTCCAAAGCCGGGATATCCGGTGGCGGAGGCGGAGGCGGGGTGCCTAACAAATTCTCCAGAACCCACTTTCCGCGCTGCACAACAGAGGTTCGATTCGGGTAGGAAGTCACTGTCAGGATACTGCCCTGCCCCAGCAACCCTCCCCGGCTGCCATCTTTCATGGTGACGCGGCGGAATTGGGAGCCATACACATTCGGCACACCGTAATGCTCAGCCAGAGGTTGGTTCAAGTAGGTAAAGTCAGCACTCAGCAAATCCGTAATGGGACGATTTTCGTTCAAAATCGCCGTAAAGAACAATTCTGTTTCTCGTTGAAAGGAACGACGCAATACAGAGTCGAATTTCGGGAAAACGTCTTGGTCTGGCCGGACCTGCGCCAAATTACGTAAAAACAACCACTGGCCTGCGAAGTTGCTTACAAATGCCTGCGAACGACGGTCATCCAGCATACGGTCTACCTGCTTGGAAAGAACCGCGGAATCATGCAACTTCCCCTGCTCCGCTAAGCTAAGCAATTCATCATCCGGAATACTGCTCCACAAAAAGAAGGACAGCCGGGAAGCTAATTCAAAATCGTTGATCTTGTAAACACTTCCAGGGGTGGCCGCTTCAGGGTCACGCTCAATCCGGAACAGAAAATCTGGGGACACCAGCATGGCGCGCAATGCAAGCTGAATTCCCCCTTCAAATCCACTTTCCCGATGGCCAGTCTGATAAAAGGCCATCAGAGGGCTAAGGTCAGTCTTTGTGAAGGGACGTCGGTATGCACGTCGCCCAAGTGTAGAAAGGATCTGCCGTGCACAGGTATCCTCGTCCTTTGCCGAGGTAGGCGTACACACAAAGATTTTTTGCCGACTCGGCGTATTGCCAGGACCGGTCACATTGTAGGGACCTGCAATCGAAACACTGGCTACACGTGGGGAAGCACCCGTATGGGGAACATCGTAAAGCTTTACACGAACTCCATCCAGGCGAATATCCATCTTTGCCAGACTAGGTGTTGGTCTCCCTCCACCAGCAGCGGCAGCGGCACCTTGGCCTCCTGCAGCTAAACCAGCATTTTCCGGCAAAGCACCTTCTGCCAAGAAAGTAACTCCCAACGCTTTCGAGCCAGCCTTCACCGGCATACGAACTTCAAATACTTGAGGCTCGGTTGCAGGCGCAACTGCTGGGGTTTTTACCTTAATCACGTATTCAGCGTCTACGGGGAAATAGTAGTCCACCGCTAAACCGCCAGCAGAGTCAAAGGGCAAGTTATCACTGACTCGCGTGCTGGCACGCACCACCTTGCTGGTTTCCCGAGGGGAGTCAAACACATCCACCTGGGGCTTGGCATTTTTGTCTCCCACAGCTAAACGGCTTACCAGGCGAGCAACCGACATATAGCGCTCAATTAATACCGGGGAAAGCGACAACACCTCACCGATGTTGTCAAAGCCATAACCGGAATCATCAGCAGGAAGTTTCGAACCGGGTTTGATGTCTAACGCCAGCAAGTCTCGAATGGCATTGCTGTATTCCGCACGGTTCAGGCGGTGAATAGAAGGATGACCTGGGTTCGGATTGGCGGCAGCAGCACGGTCAAGCCCTGTTTCCAGAGTTTTGCAGAAGGCAGCCGTTACCGGCGCGGCAGGATGCGGCAACCCGGCGGGAGGCATCTGGCCAGCACTGACCTTGCGAAGCACTTTCTCCCAAACTTCAGAATTTTCTCCGGCCTTTTCAGGATCTAAGCCCTGCAGGGAAATGCCGGCGGTTTTCACCTTTTGGTTATGGCAACCAATGCAATACCGATTCACCAAAGCCTGAGGAGCTAAAGGAGCAGAAGCTGAGTTGGAAGAAGCAGGAGAAGAAGAGGACTGCTGTCCGTAGATAGCAGGAGTAACACATACCGCGAGCGCCAGTGAAGCTGCCCACGGAAACCAGATCGAAACACGGAGATGATGTTTCAGCGTTTGCACTCTGAACGAGCCTTTCTGACAAAACTAGCGGAGCAAACATTGCTGCGCATAAGATTCCTAAGGATTGAGGTGGAAAATTCGGCTATCCTAGACCGATTCTAGTTTAACTCAAAATGATAGGCGTTACCAAAAGCGGTCTAGGTTACCTGTTTGCCTATTTTTTAGATGCCTTGGGGATTTGCCAGGACTCATCAAACAGCCCCGCGATTTGCAAATCCGGCACCTCAGATCCTTCCTTGACCTTTACAATGGCGTAATCTCCCCATTGGGGCATTCCGTAATCTCCATTGTACTCCCGCTCCGTAATGGTAAGCCCTGTATTTATTACTACATAGCGAGAAGGATGGAGAGGATTTGGGTACACCAGTGCAGGGTAATTTTCAGATGCGGGAAAGGATTGCCCCCCAAGCGTAACGGTGGTTTTTGTCCAGGTAAATGGCAGCTTTCCATTCACGCGGCCAATCCAGCGATTGCTCCCTGGATCTCCAAATAAAACCACGTGGTACTTGGCAAAATCCGCTTCCGTAACATCCTTGTCATCCTTGATAAAAGGATGGCCACGAAAGTACTTGGCCCATAGCCGGTCAAACCGAGCGAGGGAGCGAAGCGCCTGTTGATTCACAGCATCATTCCAGGCCGTTCCTGTAGGTCGCACCAGCAGAAAAGGGTCTAGGAAAGCATCATCAATGGGGCCTTGCAAAGCATGGGTTTTGTGCAAACCTCCCTCGTTTTCCCGGGCTGTTTTCCAAGTTCCTCCGGTTTTCTGAAGGGTAACGGAAGAACCAGACTTGGCTTTCAGATCTTGTCCATCGATTTTGATGTTTTTGGCGGATTCGGTTTCCCGCAAAACCAGGCGAGTGATGTTGCGGGTTGTAATCTGATATTGTTTTCCCCCCTCTGAACGCTGCGCATCCAGGTCTGCTCGCTCATAGGTCTTTTCCAGACCCTCGACGGACGCCCAGTAATCGCGGTTGTAGCGTGTGGTCCAGGTGACAAAGCGAAGATGATCGGGAGAAGCTTGCCCCTTGTCACCCCATTCCTTCAGAAAAGAATCCAACCGCTCACGAACCAGGGGACTGGTACCATGGCCGGTATTTTGCGAGATCAGAAAGATATCAGGCGCCCCTTGAGAATGGAGAAAATCAGGATCGCCCACGGACGGAAAACCTTCTTTTTCCAGTTGAGCACGCGTCCGCAAGGAAGACTCCAGTTGACCCCGGTTCGGCGTCCCCGCAGGCGGAGGTGGCAGGCACGGCACTTGCGTATCATGGTCGCCGTCATGCCCAGCAATGGGCAGGTTGAAACCGTTCATCGCCCATTCCGGCATGTTTTCCCAGATACGGAGTACCGGATATTGATAGGGAGCCAGCCCAGGCACTTCGCCGCGCCGCGACCACGTTCCCGCGCCGATTTCCGCTGCCGCGAAACGATCCGGGTAATGCAGCGCAATATGCCACGCTCCTTCCCCGCCCATGGAAAACCCGCGTAGCAGAACGCGTTTATCATCAATTTTGAAGCGTTTTTTCACTGCCTCCACCGCTTCAAAGATGTCTGATTCGCCTGCCCAGTGATACCCTGCGCTGTTTAATCGGCCAAAAACATCCAGTTGAATCTGTCCGTTATCGGCTACCGGCGGTCTGCCAGGACCGGACTGAGGGAAGCTAAACAGAAATTCCGATTCGGTGGTCTGGTTTTGGCGGCCATGGAGCCACACATACAAACGGGTAGGCTTGGCCGGATCATACGAAGCGGGAAGCGTAATCCCATACGGCTGCACGGAACCGTCGATTACGGAGTAATAAGCATGAGTCTGCTTTTTCCCGGTATTCCAAGGAGAGTCGCCAGCTTGTAACTGTTTGGCGCGTTCTAGGCCCGTATCCAGCACAGCAAGAGCGTGGTCGATTCCTCGCTGAGTAAAAAACTGATCCGGAAATTCCAAGAGCATTCTGCCGGCTTTGCCGTACACTTCGACATCACCAAGCAGGTCCGAGTTGGCACGTTTCGCTCGCAATTCCTTGACGATGGACTCAATCTGCTCAGTCTTTGCTTTTACTTGCGCCAACTCTTCAGGCTTCGGCTGAACAGGAGGTAGCGCCACTCTGGCTGGATTTGCCGGCGGAGCAGCGGCAGGGGGCTGTTGCGCAATAATCAGCAGGGCTGCGGATAAAAAACTAGCAGCAAAAATCGTCAGGGACTTCATTCCCTCTCCTAGGTCTTAAATGAGGCATTCGAACCAACTTGGTTCGACGGCTTACAAACGCTACTCATCGATCATATGCGAAACGGGACGAAGATAAGTGCGACCAGACTTTCCAACCCGGCTCAATGCACCGTCCCAGCGCGGTACTCCCCTAAAAGGCGGTGGACTTAGACCGGACGGTGGAGTTAAATCCGATCGAGCCGGGTTTCCGCATCGCCGAACCGATCTAACCTGAGTCCCATTCGATCCATCAGCGACAGGTAGAGGCTGCACACCCTTCGGTTGTCGTTGCCTGCCTTCACATAGTCCAGCGTACGTCCAGTTTTCAGCGTACCGCCTAGGCCGCCAGCCAGAACCAGCGGCAACCGCGTGTTATTGTGCGTTCTGCCCACCCAAAGGTTGGAGATGAACATCAAGCAGGAGTGATCCAGCACGGTGCCGTCGCCCTCGGGCATAGCATCGAGTTTCGAGGCGAGATAGGCATACTGTTCCACATGGAAGCGGGTAATCCGCTCGTATTCGTCGGAGTTGTTGTTGTGAGAGGCTCCGTGGTGGCCCTGATTCACTCCCAGAAAAGGGTAAATCATGGAAGAAAGGTCGCGCGAGATAATCAGAGAGGCAACCCTGGTTTTATCAGTTTGGAAAGCGATG
Source organism: Bryobacterales bacterium (assembly GCA_963791675.1). Lineage (GTDB taxonomy): Bacteria > Acidobacteriota > Terriglobia > Bryobacterales > Bryobacteraceae > JALYXI01. The sequence goes on along the minus strand of CAWBTD010000012.1, from coordinate 28,967 downwards.
GCGATCAGATCGCACATCAGCTTGGTGTGATCCCGAAGATCTTCGGGCAATCCGTTCGCTGGCCGTTCCATGGTCCATGCGGGACGGGATTTCAGCTTCGCCTGATCGTCAGCCCTTTCCTTCGCCTTTCGCTGACTGCCGACGCGCTTTTCGACCTCGCGCACGCTGGTCAGGTACTCATCGAGCTTGACGTTGTCGGTGGAACTGATCTTCCGGCTCAGGCGATCAGCACGCTGTTTGACCCTGTCCAAAATGCTGACGCTGAGTTGGCTGCCACGATTCTCAAACAGCATGTCGAAGGCAAGGGAGGGATAGCACTCGTTGGGGACGGGCGATTCCGGGCTTTGCCAGGAGATGTGCGAACTGTAAGCGAGCGAATAGTTGGATTCGTGGAAGCCCGTCATCGGCTGCTCACAGGCGAGCACCATGCTGGGCTGCAGCGTATCCTGCCCCACATGATTCGCTATCATCTGATCAACCGAGATGCCGGAATGGATGTTCGCGCCTTTCTCCAGCTTGGCGCCAGTCAGCAGGCTGCCCGTCTGGGGCGGATGAATGCCCAGACCCAGAGAAGTTTGGTTGTAAAGCCCATGAATCACATTGATTTTGCTCTTCAACGGCTCCAGCGGCGAAAGCGACTTGCCAAGCTTCATGTCCGGGCCTTCGCCTTCCGAACTCCAGTGATCTTCGTTCACGCCACAGCCCAGAAACACCACTCCGAACCTTTGCGGAAAGGCGCTGGCGGCAGGACTCGCCTTGGCGGCGAATGATTCCAGCCACGGCAGCGCCATGGTTACGCCAGCGCCGCGGAGGATAGCGCGGCGGGCAATCTGAGGAGGGGCAAGGACCGTTTGGCGTGGCATTTATTGACCTCTTTGTGACACCGTCTGCTCTGGATGGAAATGCGAATCTCTTCGGTTCAGAAATTGCGGGCTGGTGACGATGGTTTCGATCAGGGCGGAGAGCTTGTAATTGCTGCCGGCCAGCTTCGTCCGCATGTTATCGAGCAACGGTTCGTCCGAAATCAGCGGCGAGCGCCCGAGAGCGTATACAAGCATTTTCTCGTTCATATTATTGACGAAATCCTGTTCGCGATGGCCGTGGATGTAGGCGCGCAGCCCTTCCATTCCCTCACCCTGGTCTCCGCCCGGAAAAGTGGCATGCGTATCGACCGGGCGTCCGGCAAGATCCTTGGTACGTTTTTCGCCCACCGGCCCGTAGTTTTCAAAAATCAGCCCGAAAGTGTCAAAACGAGCATGGCAAGAAGCGCAGACGGCATTCTCCCGATGCCGTGCCAGCAGATCCCGAATCGGCAGATCCGATTTCGCTTCATCGTGCGGCAATTCAGGGACCACCGGGGGTGGCGGCGGAATCACTTCTCCCAGAAGTCGACGAGCCACCCAGTACCCTCGCTTGACAGGACTGGTTCGCAGGCCCGGCGCATTCAACGTAAGAAACACAGCCATGGGCATCAGACCGCCTCGGCCATACTGGTTCGCATTATCCACACGAACCCAATCGCCGGGACCGCCTTGGACAGCGGGCATGCCGTAATGTTTCGCAAGCGCCGGATTCACAAACGTGTAGTTGCCGTAAAGAAGATCCAGCGCAGAATGGTCATTTCGGAGCACATCCATGAAGAACCGGATAGGCTCTTCGAACATGGCCGTGCGGAGTTGCTCGTCAAAAGCCGGAAAGCGTTCGCGATCCACCGAATTCAGGGTTTCGAATCCCCGGAAGCCAAGCAGGTTTCCCAGGAATTCAGTAGCCATGCCGCGTATCCGTTCATCCTTCACCATGCGCTGTACCTGGGCAGTTAATACCAGGGTCTTGTTCAGATCACCTGCGGCGGCGTGCGCTTTGAGTTCCTGATCCGGCATGCTCGACCATAGAAAGTAGCTGAGGCGGCTGGCTAACGCGTAGTTGGACAAGGGAATGGAACTGCCGGGCCTCCGGGCCGAAGTGGAAGCTCCGTCTCCCAGTTCCACGCGGTAGAGAAAATCTGGCGAGACCAGCAGACTGACAACGGAGGCTCGCATGGCTTCTTCTTGCGTCAGTTTGCTCTTTTCGCGAAGCTCGTGATAGTAAGCCAGAATCTCATTGCGCTCATCGTTCGCCAAGGGCCTGCGGTAGGCATCAGCCGCAAATTTCAATAGCGCCTTCAGGTGCAGCGGTTCTGATTCGGCGCGGGCGCGTTCCAGCCACCGCATCTCCGCGTTAATGCTGTTGAAGTGTTCGGTAAGTGCTTTGGCAACCTCCGGCTTATCGGCCGGCACGGCTTTCAGGTACTGGTCGCGCATGCTAAGAATTGCCGCTTCACTGGTGGCATTGTCGAAGGATGGCTTCTTGATCGCGATCTGCCGCCCGAAGCCGCCGCCATTGAACAGAAACTGTTCCCAAGTTCTGCCAGTGTAATTGGCGATGAAATCGAAATCCTGCCACAGCTTATCGAGTTCTTTCTTGCCCTTCTCGTCCAGGATGAGTTCGCTGAGTATCTTGTCGTCGCGGAAGTACCCGGTCACGCTGTGGAAGCCAGCGCCGAGATACCGGCCCTGATCGTAGGAATCGACAGGATAGAAACGGCCCCTCTCACGAAGATAAAACGCTGTAGGGAACACGGAACTAAAGCGGGCAAATGCAGCCTCATAGCGGGCGCGCTCCCCGGCAGGGACCGCCAGATCGGGATCTTCCTTGCGCTCAGTGATGTAGTCGGCAATGGCTTTTTCTACCGTGATTTTTTCACCGCCGCCAAAAATAGGTCCTCGGGTAACAACTAATTCTGCTTTCGGCGCTGGTTCGTCCGCTACCCGGAGCGCAGCAGGATCAAAGTCACGGCGATGCGCCACGATCTCGCGATTGCGCCAAATCACAAAAGGCTGGAAATTGGCATTCATGCCTGTCACCGTTGTCGGGGGGTCAAAAAGTTTCTCTGTGTGGCGGCGAATTTTGACCACGAAGTCCCGCATCTGAACGCAGCCTGCTTTGACGCTATCCGGGGTGGCAGCCTTCGGCCCGGAGGATTGGGGGGCGGGAAGTTGCTGCCACATCGCCTGGAGCTTCGCAAGCGGGCCCACCTCTTCTTTGGTTTGCTCGAGAGCCTGCCAGACCATTGGCAAGTAGCGGGGACTTACCCTGGTTTGCGCCGCAACAGAAACCAGCGTCGCCTTCGGATCGCCCAGAGCGGCCCGGTACTTGTAACGCCATGCGGCTTGGAAGTAATCCGCGAAATCCGTGGGCTGACGCTGGTAGAAATTCAGAATCTTCTGTACTGAGTACCGCTCCCGGTCCGTTTCCACCAAAGCCGGCCATGCCGAAAAGGCAAATCCGTCGGATTTCAGGACCAGATGATCCGCTACCTGGCGCGCGGCTTCCATGTACTTAGTCATCAGAGCCGGCGAGATAGTCAGCGATTCGCCTGAATTATCAAAGCCGGACTGATTCGCGGGATCGACCGGAAACTCCCTGGCGGGATGAAGGTCTACTTCTGTGAGGTCGCGGATGGTGTTGTTGTATTCGGCATTGCTGAGGCGGCGTGCCAGCACAGGTCCCGGATCACCCGCGTTCTTACGAATCTGCTCAGCGCGAACGGCCTGAATCCAGGATGTAATCTGCTTGCGCTCTTTATCTGGAGGCTGCGGGGCTGGCTTGGGCGGCATCTCTCCCGCGTTTACCCGCTTCAAGACTAATGCCCAATGGGAATAGTCGCGGAGCACGGAATCCACGGTAGGGTATGCCTTGAGATCAAACTGCGCAGCCGCCACCTTGCCGCTATGACAGGAGGTGCAGTATTTCGCAACGACTGGTTGTACAGCTTCTTTGTATTCGCGATCAAGAACCGCATTGGGAGCGCCGAAAACCAGCGGAGCAAGGAAAGCGACTGCTCCAATTGCCGCGTTTCCGGCAAGGCCGACTACACTCCCAGGGAAGAATTTCTTCATAGAACGGACAATAGGAAGCACAGACTTACCAGCCAAGAACGGGGCATTCAGATGCAATCTGGGATTGGATTCTGAAGCTGAATTCTATCACGTGATGGCGCGTTGGGAGTGACCGGAAACTCGCGCGGGACTAGTCGCCACTGGCAGCCTGTATGGAGGATCTAAAGGATGGCCTTGATAACGGGCTGTGGAAATTGAAAAGGCTAAAGGCCGTTGCGCTTCAGATGACGGGCAACGTCGGCCACCAGGCTGCGTACTCGTTTCCGTTTGTGATTCCGTGTGACCTTGTCATGTGTATCGCCGAAGAGGCGCTCAATCGGATTCGCTCGCGGGCAGCAGGTAGGCAGCCAGAGTAACTGGAAGCGGGGATGAGCGGCGAGCCGGGTAGCGGATCTCGATCATGTGCGAGGAAATACGATACACTACCGACCATGCCAATCTCACGCCGTCGTTTTCTCGAAACTACTGCGCTAGCACCCGTTGCAGCGAATGTGCTTCAAGCCGCCCCGGAAGGCCCGGGCAACACTCCGCTTCCGACACGCGTGTTCGGCAAAACAGGCCAGCGTGTCTCCATCCTTGCTATCGGCGGGGGCAGCCGTTTTCTTCTTTACAAGGATGAAGATGCTGCTATAGGGGCTATCCATCGTGCGCTTGCACTTGGCATTACTTACTTCGACACTGCATACGCTTACGGCAATGGAGTCAGTGAAACACGCTTCGGCAAAGGTCTTGCTGGCAATCGCCAGAAGGTTTGGCTTACCACGAAGATTCAGGAGCGTGATCCCTCGAAAGCACGTGCCATTCTTGAGGGCAGTCTCAAGCGTCTGCAGACTGACCATGTTGACCTTTGCCATATCCATTCCCTTACGGATGCCGCCGATCTAGCTCGTATCGAGGCTAAGGATGGCGTTCTTGACATGCTATTGAAAGCAAAAAGTGAGGGTCTCATCCGCAATGTCGGGATCACTTCCCACAGCGACCCGGAAGTATTGCGTACTGCCCTGGAACGTCACCCCTTCGACTGCACGCAAATGGCGCTGAATGCTGCGTTGGCCGGTATGATGAGCGGTCAGAGCGGCATGGTCGTGAATCCCGCTCTCACCACCAGTTTTGAATCCATTGCCCTGCCTGTGGCCGTCCGCAAAAATCTTGGCATTATTGCTATGAAAGTATTTGCTCAGGAGTTCCTGAACGATAAGGCTCCTAAACAGGATCTGATCCGCTACTCACTTTCTCTGCCGGTTTCCCTTTGCGTTGTTGGTATGCCGAAGATGGAGATGATCGATGAGAACGTAAAAATCGTGAAAGCCTTCCAGCCCATGCCGCAAGCGGAAATGCAAAAGCTTTCTAGCTCGCTTGCTCTCAGCCATAAAGCAAAGATCGACGCATTCTTCGCAACACACATCGACGCCTAGGCTATAAGTATCAAATTCGTTTTGTGGAACTAGCGCGCCGTTGTTGAAAAGCGATTGCCGCTTCGGGAGCAGTATATTTAAAGTTGTTCGCGATGGAATTCCAGGCGGTTAATGATTAGAAGAGATGAGAGAAGGCTGCCAACCTTCTGCCCAACGCGATGGCTTTGGTCCCATGCGTGAACTTCAATGTAGCGCCGGATTGGATCTGCTCCCAGGTAAGGAGCGGATCATTCAGCGGTTTTCCGTCGAGCGTCGCAGACTGAATATAGAGATTTTTGGCGGAGACATTCTTCGCTTCCACACGAAAAGTCTTTCCGCTTTGTAGCTTGATACTCATGCGCCTGTACATGGGGCTGCCGATCATGTACTCGCCGCTGGCCGGATTCACCGGATAAAAGCCCATCGCAGTAAACAGCAGCCAAGCGGACATCTGGCCGCAATCGTCATCCCCATCCAGGCCGCCTGCATCATAACCATATTCGGCTGCGGCGATCTCGCGCACCTTCGCCTGAGTCTTCCAGGGCTGACCAGCAAAGTCATACAGGTACGCATAATGGTGGCTTGGCTCGTTGCTATGGACGTTGTGTCCACCGCTGAAGTGCGCATCCAGTTTGGCTGCATACGCTTCTCTACCGCCCATGAGTTTGATCAGTCCCGCCTGATCGTGCAGCGGCGACCACGTGTAAGCCCAAGCATCACCTTCCGTCCAACCTGCCACCGAACGATTTTCCTGCGTATCCTGCGAGCCGCCGATAGGCGCCCAGCTTACCATCGGATGTTTTGCCGTTCATGAGCCCCAGAGCGGGGTTGAATAGATTGCGATCATTCAATGAGCGATGGAGAAAGAAACGGTAATCGTCTTCGCGGCCCAGAGCTTTTGCCATCTGTGCGACACACCAATCGTCATAGCTGTCCTCCAGAGTACGAGATGCGGCTTCGTCTGCTTTATCGGTGGGAATGTAACCAAGCAGATTGTAATAAGTCAGTCCGGCTCGGGCTTCGTATGGCGTTCCTTCCTCACGATCTAGCCAGCGACGGGAAGTATCTCCCATCAGGCGGAACCATGGCGTCTTTGAAAATAGCCTTCCAGGCAAGTTCGTGATCAAAGCCATGAAACCCTTTGCGGATTGCTTCTGCCACAAATGAGTCGGCGTGAGTGCCGATCATGATATTCGTGTAAGAGGGGTTCGGCCATTTCGGCATCCATCCGCCTTCCTGGAAATTTTGCAGAAGGGCAGTGATCATGCCATCTATGCGCTCCGGCGCAAACAACGTAAGCAAGCTGTTTTCAGCGCGAAACGTGTCCCAAATGGAATAGGCGGTATAGCTTTCACCGCTATGTACCTGGTCATCGAACGCACTGTAGTAATGACCATATTCGGAGAAGATTCGCGGATAGAGCAACGAGTGATATAGAGCTGTATATAGGCGTATCCTTTCGCGGTCCGTAGCGCCTTCCCATTCGAGACGGCTCAGTTTTTCTGCCCACGCCGCATGCAGCTTTGTACGCGTCGCGTCGAAATTCCAGTCCGGGATCTCGTGCCCAAGATTGGCGCGAGCCTGATCGATGCTCAGAAAGGATGTGCCAACGCGAACTTCCACCAACTCACCAGCGCGAAACTCACCATATGCGCCACGGCTCACAGATGCAGATTCATTTTCAATGCCGTAGGTTTTGAGCTGCTGCGGAATTTGCCGGAACTGCACAACAAAGTAGCCTTTGAAGTTCGGCAACTTGTAAGGTCCCAGATGCGCATCCATGCGATGAGGATTGTAACCGGTGATCTCACCAGTTTTCGGATCAACAGCAGCAAAGCCCGGAACGCCCGGCCGGGAGGTTTCTACCAGCATGCGCCCGTTGCCTACACTCGGAAACCGGAAGCGAAGATAAGCACACCGCTCTGTGGCCGTCATTTCGGCGCGAATCCGCATGCCATCCCCAGTGCGGAGGGTCACGGCGTAGTAATCCGGGCTGGCGATTTCCTCACGATGCGAGAAAGCGAGCCGACGTGTTTCCGGCGTTGTGCGGAGTTCGCCAACTTGCGGTACCAGAGTGATGTAGCCGTAGTCGCCCATCCAGATAGCAGGCTGATGCGTGCCGATGAAGCCGGTAATTTCCGGGTCGTCATATTCGTAAGACGTAATGCTGATCTTGTTCTGCCGTGTCTGAGCCGTCCAATTTGTCATTGCGAACGGAGGCGAAACAAACGGCATGGTGCCGCCATAACCGATTTTGCTTTTTTGTGTTCCGATGAGCGGATTGACGTAGAGAACCGGATCGCGGTGAGCGGCAAACAGGGCAGGAGCAAAAAGCACAACAACCAGAAATAGAAACATGGAAGCTAGTAGATACTGTATCGAGTCGGAAGACAGACATCCGTGCACAGAGATGTGCCTGGCATAACAGAAGTGCCAAACAACCTCACGACAATGTAAATCCGCCTGATGTTGAACAGGCTTGTACCTCACCAGAATTCCTTGAATCACCCTTTGCGCTGATTACTACTGGCGTTGTCCACACGTGAGCTTTATCTCCCTCGCTAATTGTTCACAAAGCATTAATCAAACGGAACTACTGTGATCTCCGGCAGAACAACAGCGATACTTCTACGCTGCCTATGCTGGCTGTAAGCAAAAATCAGGCAACTCTGAGGCTGGCCTCTCAGTCATTTTCATGAGCCGAACAAGTCTGCAGAAAGTGGCAGTGGATTTTTACCTAAGACGCTTCAATCATTTGTGAAGGTTAGAGGGCCCATCAGGCTTAGAAGGTCGCTTTCCATGTAAACTTTCGATATACGGAAAATGTAAATCTAAAGAGATATCTCAAGTCTTCTAAAACGCTAGTTTGAGTCCATCCGGACAGCCTCCGGAAAGGATTCAAAATGAGAAAAGTACTGTATTCCTGTGGACTTATGGTGATCTCTGCACTCGCTATGGCGGCTCAACCGCCAGATTGCCCTCCTCAAGGTTGTCCATGTATTCCACCGTATTGCGTGGTGGACAAGCCACAACCATCCACAGCAAAGACAACACCTGTAGGAAAAAATCAGAAAAAGAAGGTGTCCAAGGCAAAACCGGCCTTGCGTTAGTGGCACTTCAGTGTCAGACTTCGCCGAATGGGAAAGATTTTGCAAGATCCCGTCATGGCATTAGTCTGGGTCATGCAGGCGGCGGCTTTTGTCGCCGCCCTTGTACGCCTTATTAGCCTTGGATTGCCTGGCACTTACCGATTTTTTGCTGGCTATTTAGTTTTATGTCTCAATGGGCAAATATCCCTTTTTATGCTTTACGGGGACTGGGCAGTCTACATAATCGCTTGGGTAAACATCCAATGCTTCGCTTGTCTCATGTTTGTGTCTGTTGCCCTGGAAGCCTATGCAGCAGTTGCAAAAGGAATAAAAGGGTTTGAGTCTGTAAGGCCCTGGTTACTGAATCTTTCCCTTGGCGGCTCCCTGTTGATCGCAATTGGAAGTTTAATCATTGATGCAAGCCATCGTGGTTGGGGAATGATACTTCCTAACGCGTTGCTATTGTACCGTTTCGTCTACTCAATCATGGCCCTGTTTCTTCTCATTGTGCTCGGGTTTCTTCGTATGTTCCAACAGAAACCAATACCTAATTTGAAGATTCACCTGTATGTACTTTGCGGATACAGTGCTGTCTTAGCATGCTGGTACTCACTAACCCTGCTAAAACATTCCAGCAACATGCGAAATCTAAGTACTACTGCGCTATTTATATCTGCTGTATTGCTGTATGTATGGACTTATAAAATCCGACCTGCTGGAGAAGTCAAATACGTGCCGCCAATCATGCCGGGAGAGCTAGAAGCACTGGAAGCAGAAAGGATTGCTATGCTCGCAGGCCTATCCGTCCTTACTACTGGTGTAAAGAAATCGGTACAACCACACCAAAAATAAATGTTCCCTCAATGCGTTGAAAAGCTCGGCGGGCACGCGCTTCCATCCCTGAAAATCCTATGAGATAAAGCATTACGCAGGCACGCAGTGCGAGTAAAGCATACGTCACATCCACAAACGTTCCTGCCTCAATTCCAAAGCCAAGACGCTGCTGATCCACCCTGCTCAGACGATATTTGCGCGTTCGTGAACACCATAATTTCAGTTCGCGCAGATATTGACGGTACAGTTTTGCTTGTTTTCTTCGAAATTTAGCCCTTTGCGAAGGTGGAACCTGCATCAACTCTTCATCCGAAAGCAGTTGCAGCATCGGCGCGTATTTTAACAGAGGGTTCTTAAGCTGCTCAACATTTGAATTTTGCGTGCCTTGTTGTGCGCCTCGTTCCTTCAGCTTGGCATAGTAGCGTGACAGCTCATCTTCGAAATCAAGCTCTTGTTGTGTAAATGGCACTTCTCAGCCTCGTAATTCGTGACTGCATTAGATCGCAAAAAATACTAGCAACAGGGACTAGCAGTTGTCTGGGGTAAAAGTTCGACATCAAGGAAATTTACCCGATCATGTAAAACGTTGGTCTCCTTAATGTTTGTTACCGATCTCTCGACCACCTCTTAATGGTGTTAATAAACAGTTCTTCCACTTCAGTAGGGTTCGACTTGGTGATTAGATGTTGAAAAAAGGAAAGTAGTTCTTTATTTTCCCAACTAAGCGATTCGCTATTTGGCAAATTCACCTCAGTTAGGCTTTTCAGGGATTCGAGATCAGTTTTTGTCCAGACAAGACGTCTATAGAGAGACCACGATTCCATGACCAACTCTGCATAGGTAGGTTCCTCGCCATCACGTGTTAACCTCCTTAACTGTTCCTCCTTAAGAGCGAGTATTAAACCACTTGGCATCTTGAAGGAACTACCAGAGGTGTCTTTTTTCAATTTGAAATTACCTCCCATCATCCCTCCTGAGTTGGCGGCAAAACCAATATACCTAAAAACCTAAAGTAGTTAAAACCACTGGATGTGAGGAAGAACAGCCGTTCACACAACCAGAATGGTGACGAAAAGAGTGCCGGAAGATATAGCTTTGCCGCAGTGCTGTTTGAGGTTTGGCACGGCAGGGCTGGCTGTCTGTCTCGTCACAGGGAAAGTGTCCGCCGATCAGTACCATTGACGTGCCTTCAGGGCTCGGTCCGAGTGAAATTGTCTCAGATTAAGGAGGCGCGCAACCGGTACAATAAATAGATACAAACACCTGCAGATTGTTGAATTTCCGTGCAGGCAGAGATGTCTCCAACGCTCATGCATCCGCTCCAACAAGTTCTCAACAGCCGAATTGCAATTATCGATGGTGCGATGGGTACTACCATCCGCACCTATGGAATGACAGAAGCCGATATTCGAGGAGGCCGCTTCCAAGACTCGAAAAAGGATCTCCTCAACAACGGTGATCTGTTTTCCCTAACACAGCCGAAGATGATCTGCGATATTCATCGGCGCTTTCTGGAAGCAGGCGCGGACATCATCGAAACAAACACATTTGGCGCCACCAGTATTTCCCAAAGTGAGTTTTTTGTTGACGATCCCCGTGAGCACGGCGGGCGCAAGGACCCGGCATTTTACCAGCAGATTATCGAGAATCCGGCGTTAAGCCAACTGGCGTGGGAAATCAATCACACCTCCGCGCAGCAGTGTCGTGAATGGGCTGACCGGGTAGCCAATGCCACCTCGCGGCCACGATTCGTCGCGGGAGCTGTTGGCCCATTAACAGTGTCGCTTTCGAACTCACCGGATGCCGATGACCCTGGTTTTCGAGTGGTTACATTCGATCAGGTGAAGAGGGCCTATACGGAACAGGTGCGCGCGCTCATTGCTGGCGGCGTCGATGTTCTGCTTGTCGAGACTATTTTCGATTCGCTAAATGCAAAAGCCGCTTTGGTAGCGATTCGCGAAGTTTTCGACGCTGACGGGAAAGAGTTGCCTGTCATGATTTCGGCGGCCGTTGGCCGTGGCGGCGAAACCATGATCTCGGCGCAGACCGTGGAAGCCTTCTGGAACGCAGTGAAGCACATCAAGCCCCTTGTCGGTGGGGCTGAATTGCTCGCTTGGGACCGGATCTGATGTACCCGTTTCTGGAAGAACTCGCCCCATAAATCTACTGCTGCCATCTCTTGCTACCCGAATGCAGGTTTGCCTAACCCGCTTTCGGCCGACCGGATTCGATCTGGACCGCACGACATGGCGCGGTACCTGGGGGAGTTTGCGCAAGGCGGGTTGATCAACATCGCTGGAGGATGCTGCGGCAACACGCCGGAACACATTGCCGCAATTGCGGAGGCATTGAGCGTTCAGCCACTACGCGCCATCGCTAGCCAAGTGGCGAGTTCCAGAAGATACCGGCACCAGCCAGAATCTCGGCCTCTTCGACTTTCAGGGTCACAACCCTTCACACAGCAGCAGGGCGTTTACCTCATGATCGGGGAACGAACCAACGTTGCCGGTTCGCCAAAATTCGCCAAGCTGATCAGAGAGGAAAAGTACGAGGAGGCTGTCAGCATTGCCAGGCAGCAGGTAGAGAACGGCGCCAATGTAATCGATATCTGCATGGATGAAGGCATGATCGACGGCGTTGCGGCAATGTCGCGCTTCCTGCACCTGCTGGCCAGTGAGCCGGAAGTAGCTAAAGTCCCCTTCATGGTGGATTCCTCCAAGTGGGAAGTGATCGAGGCCGGGCTCAAGTGCTTACAAGGTAAAGGCATTGTGAACTCGATTTCCCTGAAAGAGGGAGAAGAGAAGTTCCGACAGAATGCAAAAACGGTTCTGAAGTATGGAGCCGCAGTTGTGGTGATGGCCTTTGACGAACAAGGCCAGGCGGCAACCTACGAAGATAAGACTCGGATCTGTGAGCGCGCCTATCGAATTCTGGTGGATGAGATCGGTTTTCCACCCGAAGACATCATTTTCGACCCGAACATTCTCACTGTCGCGACAGGCATGGAGGAACATAACAACTATGCCGTCGATTTCATTAATGCCACTCGCTGGATCAAGCAGCATCTGCCGCATGCCAAAGTAAGCGGCGGCGTTTCCAACATTTCCTTCAGTTTCCGAGGCAACAACAAAGTTCGCGAGGCGATGCATTCCGCCTTCCTTTATCACGCGATTGCGGCGGGTATGGATATGGGCATCGTGAACGCCGGCATGCTCGAAGTATATGAGGAGATCGAGCCGGAGTTGAAGAAACTGGTGGAAGATGTATTGCTGAACCGGCGTCCGGATGCAACGGAGCGATTAGTAGACTTCGGCGAAAAGCTGAAAGCAACAGGCGTAGGCACTGCCGCGGGTACCGAAAAGAAGACGGAAGAGTGGCGGCTACGGCACCGTGGAGGAGCGTCTTTCACATGCCCTGGTGAAAGGCATCGATACCTATATCGATGAGGACACTGAAGAGGCGCGAGCCAAACTGGGCCGGCCTCTGGCAGTGATCGAAGGCCCACTCATGGACTGGCATGGGTGTGGTGGGAGATCTTTTTGGCGCAGGCAAGATGTTCCTGCCGCAGGTTGTGAAGTCAGCCCGTGTGATGAAAAAGGCAGTCGCTTACCTGACCCCTTCATGGAAGCCGAAAAGGCCTCGATGGCCGCTGCAGGACAAGTAGTAAGATCGCAAGGGAAGATCGTGCTGGCGACCGTAAAGGGCGATGTGCATGACATTGGCAAGAACATTGTGGGAGTTGTGCTTGCATGCAACAACTACGAAGTCATCGACATGGGCGTCATGGTGCCGTGCGAAAAAATCCTGGAGCGGGCAAAACAAGAGAAAGCTGACGTCATCGGACTGAGTGGTTTGATTACACCTTCTCTGGACGAGATGGTGCATGTAGCGCGCGAAATGGAGAGACTGGGCTTTGATCTGCCTTTGTTGGTTGGCGGAGCAACTACCAGCCGGGCGCACACGGCCATCAAGATTGCGCCTCACTACAGCCAACCCGTGGTTCACGTGCTGGATGCCAGCCGTGCAGTTCCTGTTACCACCAGTCTGCTGAGTGAAGACGGCAAAAAGAGCTTTCGTCAACACAGCATTTTGCAGAGTACGAGACGCTGCGCAAGGCTTATGCAGCTCCCGGCTAAGCGCAGTTGCGCTCGAAGAGGCTCGGCGGCGGCGAACGCCTATCAGGTGGCGCCAGGAAGACATCTCGACGCCGGATTTCACTGGCGTCCGTGTATTGGACAATTTTCCTTTAGCGGAACTTCGCGAGTACATTGATTGGAGTCCGTTGTTTCACACGTGGGGGCTGAAAGGCATTTACCCGCGTATCTTCGAGAACGAGAGTTATGGCGAGCAGGCGCGTCAAATCTTCACGGAAGCCAATGTGCTGCTCGATCAGATCATAAAGGATCGCTCGCTCACGGCCCGAGGAGTCTACGGCTTCTTTGCGGCAAACGCTGTGGCCGATGATGTTGAACTCTACACGGATGACATCGCGCGCGAATGTTCTCGATCGTTTTCATTTTCTTCGCCAGCAAGTCAACCGGGAAGGAAATGAGCCTTGTCGCTCGCTTGCCGATTTCATCGCTCCCAAAAACACTGGACTGGCCGACCACATCGGCGCGTTCGCCGTCACCAGCGGAATCGGTCTCAAAGCAGCTTTGTGATCGATTCCGCGCTGCACACGATGACTACAATGCCATCATGGCTGAAGCGATTGCCGATCGCTTGGCTGAGGCATTTGCTGAATGCCTTCATAAACATGTGCGTGACCAGTGGGGATATGGGCGTGCGGAACATCTGAGCAATAATGAACTGATCGAGGAGAAATATCGTGGAATCCGGCCAGCGCCCGGTTATCCCGCGTGTCCAGATCACACCGAGAAAGGCACCATCTGGCGTTTGCTCGATGTGGAAACAAATACGGGTATGCTGATTACGGAATCTTTCGCCATGTGGCCAGGCTCCAGCGTCAGCGGACTCTATTTTGCACATCCTGAGTCACGCTATTTTGTTCTGGGTAAGATCGAGCGGGATCAGGTAATCGATTACCACCAGCGGAAGGGCCTCACTGTCGCCGAAGTTGAGAGGTGGCTTGGTCCAAATCTGAACTACGATCCCGCACCGTCGGAAGAAAATACTCCGGTACCGGTGGGTTCAGGTTCAGCAGTTTCATAGGGCGGCTGGCGTTCGATACGAAGTTATGGCCTCTTCAGCAGAATTGCGTCCACGCCAATCCGCAGCAACCCTGCCTGCAAATCTTGCCGGTGCTGTGACTGGGATTGGAAGCCTGCCTTTCACTTCCCCCGCAGAAGCCGTCCAAGCCGTTGCGGAGCATTGTCCGGAAGTTCCCTTTTGGCCTCAACTCCCGCAGTTATCAGTGGAGGAAGGCGTGATCGGGCAAGGGCTGGGCGTGCTTGCAGACTTAGTGGAACCTCGTGCCGAAGGCTATGGCTACCAGGTGAAAGAGGGCCGGATCGATGCCGTGGTGGAGGCATTGCACAACAGTTCGGGATGTTTGACCATCAGCAAATGCTGCCGGATTCGGGGAATGGGAACAAGCCATGCGGCTGGGAGCGTTCGGGGCAGCTCTTGCCGTAAAGGGCCAAATTGAAGGCCCTGTCACACTGGCTACATATCTTTTTTATCGGAATCGTGCTTTCGTGGCCGATGCATCCCTCTTCGCCGCAGTAGCTTTTCATATTTCTCAAATCGCCTGCTGGCAGGTAGGGCGTCTAAGTGCGTTTCACCGGCCAGTGATGATGTTTATCGATGAGCCCGCGTTGTGCCTGGATCAGGCTGTTGCCAACCACATCTGCCAGGAACAAAAGCTAAATGCACTATCCGCTATATTTGATGACATTCGAGCGCGGAGCGCATTTGCTGGCCTCCATTGCTGTGCCGCTCATCCGTTTACGCGAATGTTTCTCGCAAAGCCCGACATCCTGTCGTTTGATGCGCACCAGGGGTTGGAACAGTTCTTTGCAGACTCTAAGGCATACGATTTTGTGGAAAACGGCGGATGGGTGGTATACGGCATGGTTCCAAACTCTTCAGATTTGAGCACAGCCCAACCAGCCTCGCTTTTCAACCGATGGTTGATGGCTGCTTCGGTAGGAGGCGATCCACAAGTGCTGGCCCAGCGCGCGATGATTTCAGCAACCTGCGGTCTTGGCTTGCTTCCTTCTCTGGCGGTAAATCAATCATTCGATATCGCTCGGCAAGTGGGCAGCCTGATCAGACGCTTAGCGTAAGTGCGTTCTAACTACCATTCGCTCCCTTGTTTGTGCCGTCATGTTCTGTTTCGATGTCGGGAGGAAAATATTTCAGCCAAAGATCACCCACGCTTGCTTGTTCCGGATTGCTTCGGATCAGTTCGTGGATGGAGGCATTCAGAACACGGCGAAGCGGTCCAAACGATCTGAGGTGGTTTCGGAGTTCTTCTTCTGAAATTCGGTCCGCTCTGCGTAATTGCTGGATTGCTTCGGCATGTTCGCCCATTCCCGCCAGTGCAGCCGCATCGTGCACCAGGGCAAGTGGATATTCAGGGTCTTCCTGAACCAGCAATCCAAAACATCGATGTGCTTCGGAAAAGTTCTTGTCATATATATGCGCCACACCTTTGTTGAAAATCGCAATCCCATCAGAAGGGAAAGCTTCTGAGAAACCCAGTTGGCAAGTGCAATTATTTTACCGGATATGTAAGGCCGCTTTCCTTCAACGATATGACGTAGGTATTGAACCAGAGCGTGCCGCGCATCAAAATCAGTTCGCCCGAATCCATAAGCCAGATAATCGCAAGTGTCCAGATTTGTGAGCTGGTAGACAATTACATTTTGCCCAGTCTGAAGAATCGCGTCGAAGATGTAGGGTACTCCCGCAATCTCACCTTTGCTTCCGATCACATCTTTCGGCTCGTATATTTTGCGGCAACACAATCCTGAAACCGAGTCATCCAGCCAATCTATCTCTCCTTTTAAGTCCGTCTCGTTTGCCCAGATTCCGGGAGCGCCGAGCGGATCGTGAGAACCAGGTTCGACCACCCCCATCATGTAGACTCCTGGCACGAACAGAACCGGATGAGCAGTAAAGACTATGCTCCCCGTCTGATTTTGAATCCGGAGGAAAGGCTTGCCTACATTAGGGGCTCTGTCGCTAGCCGTCTGATGAGTGGCTGTTTCTTGACATAAATCAGGCGGTGTTACGGCAGGATTCCCTTCAAGGTGCAATGTCGTGATGGGCTGAGCCCGCGTGCGCATCCATTTGGAAAACCAGCTGCGGATATTGAGGAACTTTCCTGATCCCTTCGCTGGCTCTGACATAGATGGTATTTCCCTATTTTCTCAGCTTTCAGACATGCCATTTTCCAGAGATGCCACCAGGCTTAGAGAATTCGTCGGACACTCTCCCGAAATCGGCTATAGATCCAAGACACACCCAGCAAAATCAGCCCCAACACAACAAAAGACAGAATCCTATAGATAGTCTCTAAGTTGCGCAAATCATATAAGAACAATTTCAAGATGCAGAGGAGCAGCATTCCCAATCCCTGCAATCGCAGCAGGCGCTCACGAAGGGCAAATCCGAATGCCAGCAACACCGAGCCTTGGATTCCCCAGGAAACCGTAAGCATGCCGCCGGAGGCTTGGCCATACAACAGTGCTCCTACCAGCAAAGTGCCAAGCAACGAAAAATATGCTGCGGTCCATTCCAACTTTTCTGGAGGGAAACGCTTTTCCAGATACTGTGACGTGTAAAAGATAGCTGCAATCATGCCACAAAGAAAAAGTCGTGGCGGATAGGTATTGAGACACATGGCTCCCATAAACGCCAGCCCCGCAACCGCGTAACTTTGTAACCTGGCTTCTCGAATCCCACTGCGGATACCCACTATTACCAATGTGACCGCCAACAAAGCCCAGCCGAGGGGTGCATGATGTAATCCTGCTTCACGCTCAATGCAAACAAGGATCGGAACGAGAGGAGCCCAGAATTGCACCCGGACTATCCAATCGAGATCGCCACGATTTGGTAAACCTGAGCTTCGATACAAAGTCCAGTACATGCCAGCCATCGCAACAAAAACTGCACTGAGCACTGCCGGATGAAATCCTGCAGGTACTAGATCGAATGCAAGCACCCGAACATACACCGTAAACAAAGCAGCCAGCGCAATGACTCGGAATGACTTCACATGGAGCTTGATTGCTGCTTCAAACGAAGCCACAGCAAGGGCAGTCCACGCGATCGTGACCTCAGGATCTGGAATCACCATCCATGCCGTAATCAACCCTGCCGCACAAGCAATTCCCGCTGCTATATCGCGCAAAAAGCTACGTTCCCAACCCATCGTTTCGGCTGTTGGGAACAGCGTCAACCGTATAACCGCTACAACAGATCCGAGGCACATTCCCAGGTAAGTGACCCAAACTGATGTCGCTGGAAATTTGGAAACCGCACTCAGGCCCATCGCAACTGCTCCGCCGGCCAGCAGCGTCAAGGGTCCAAACCAAACTCGCAGTTCAGAAGGAAGTCTCCTGCTACCCAACTCCAGAAACATGACTGCTATCGCGAACCATGCCAAAGGGAGATACTCCGACGGTGCAATCCGCCAGGCGAATAACGCGGCCAAGATCGTGGTAGCGGCAGACATGCCAGCAGCAAAGCGTGCTCGTTCCTTCCCGCCCCCTTCCTCTATCCACTTCGTACGAACAGCACAACCGTAAATCAACGCGAGGCTGAATGCGTGTGACATCCATACTCCTCCACGTGTGATTCCTATTGCAGTAGCGACCACCCCGCCCGCCAGCAACAACCAAGCTTGGACACGGAACTCAACCAGCTTTCGCCGCAGTCCAATTTCTAACAGAAGCAGCCCGAAAGAGATCCAGGCTGTTCCTAAGAACGCAATCGGTAATTCTATTGCCAGCAACACCGCCACAATCAACGCTGCACAAGAGCTCATCGCAACATTAGGTTGCCGGAGGCCACGATTCACATAGAAGAGAACCGCATGGAAAAGCATAGGAGGCGTCAAATTCCATATGGCATGGGTTCCCAACAAGCTCGTCTGAAATGGTGCGTCTCCATTTCCAAGCGTCTTCCATAAGGAAAACACGAAGGCACGCGATCCTAACTGCCGCAAAAATGAGGATCGTAGCCGTAACCCGGCTAGATAAATCACTTCTGCCTCTAGCGCCAGCCCAATTCCTGTCCAAACACCCGGCACTCGACCCACCACGCTCAGTCCCGCTAACAAAGCCGAGACGAAAAATGCACCTTCGTAACTCCCGGCTCGTAATCTTGTTTTCAAAGCTACGCCGTCGGGAAATGTACTCAGTGGTCGCGCCAACGCACGCACCAGAGAATCCGCCAAAAACAACACTGCCCCAAACGCGGAGGCCACCCACAATTGGCTTGGCGCATGGTGGACCCAAGCGAAATAAGACAAGCTAAGGAAACAGAGAGTATTCAACGGGAATAACAGATCCAATCCGCCGTCTATTAAGTGTCGCCTCACACGCAGGAGATCAAATGCCTCAAACAAAAGCCAGTACGCCAGAAACAGACTTTGTGTGGACGCTAGTGACGCCCCTGAGCTTCCGCGGGAAATACAGGTTAGATACGTCGCTGCCAGCCCGAACAGGGCCATAGGGTGCCACTCGAAACGCCATGCAAGGTAAAGAACGGATGCCGCCAGCGGAATGAGCCCCAGTAACGCAAACGGACTGGAAGGAGTCACAGCCAGAGCGGCAAATGCCGCGAAATATGCTACTCCTGTGACTGCCTGAGAGTGGTAACGCAATGAGTGCCAAATCATCGCAGTAGCCACAGCCAGCACTCCAATTGAACCCGCGAATGGATCTCCTATAACGCGCGCTGCAGGAACAGCATAGATAGCGTAAGAGGTCGCATAAAGAGCAGCCCAACCGGCCCCCATCAAGCCACGACCAAAAATTCGATATCGGTTCTTTCTCTCCAGGTGTATTCCTGCACACAACGACGCGGTGCTCGTCAGCCCAGCAATAGTAGCCCGCCCTGCTGCCGTAACATGCCCGAACGAGTAGCCGAGAAATAAGGCGATCCCAATGACCAGTACGAGCGCACCAAGCTTGTTCAGTATGTTGCCGCCAACAAGCAGTTCCCATTCCTGGCTAGATAACCTGCTGCGCAGTCGATCCAACAGGGAAGGCTCGTCCGCAACCTCCAAGAGCGGTTGGGAAACGGGGGTACTTACTGAAGCAATGCTCGGTGCTGAAATGATTTGTTCCTCAGCAAAAGTCGTATCAGAGGAAGGCGTCACGTCCGGTTGCACTTCAGCAGGCGATTCCGCAACTGGGATAGCTCCACTCTCCAGTCGTCTGACGCGTTCCACCAGTTCATGCCATTGCGCGCTGCTCACAGCGCTAAGAGTCGCAGCGTGCAGATTTTTTTCCAGGGAGTCAATTCGATCCCGCATTCTCCAAACGCACCAGCTGAGCCATCCGATCAGCAACATCAACAGGAATGTCATGGCGGTCTCCTATATGCTCAAAACGGCTTGCCGCAGATCGCCCGTTGTAAGTGAACTATGAATCGGTTCACCAACCCGCACAGTCACCACGGGGCGCCAAAGGTTTTTCCAGCTCCGAAATGGCCCCCCGCCTTTGTAACTGAATGGGTGTCCATAAAGACCGTGAATCCGGATCGGGATAATCGGTACACCGCTTCCCTGCACCAACTTCTCAAATCCTCGCTCAAACTCAGCGGTTTCACCCGTCAGGGAAATAGAACCTTCCGGAAAAATTGCCACTAACTCTCCACGAGCCAATTCAGCGCGCGCGGCCCGCAAAGCGCGAATTGTGCTTCTCGGTGAGCTTGCCGTCAATCGGGATTGCCCGCAACGCTCGAAAGAAATGAGTCGCTACAGGGAGATCAAAAATCGGCTGCCACATCAGAAAGTGTATGGTTCGCCTGCGACTCGTGTACCCTACCAATACGGAATCCGCATAAGAAATATGGTTTGCCACCAACAGTGCGGCACCAGAAATTGGAATGTTGTTTTGCCCTTCTATCCGCACACGAAACAGCAGATTTGCTAACATCCATAACACAAAGCGCAGCACTGCCTCGCCCATCCGTAACGTCAGAAAAATTGATCCCAAAAACATCAAGCCGCCGAGCACAGAAAGGATGGTGGCTGCGCTCCAATGGAACAGATCGTGCGTAAGCCATAACACTCCCGAAGCAAGAATTACGCCCAGCATGTTTGCGAAATTATTTGTGGCTAGAATGCGGCCGCGTTCCCCGGCATCTGCTTCCTTTTGGAGATAGGCATTCAGTGGCACTGCGAATAAGCCGCTCCCAAAACCGACGGCAACCAGGCAGATCATCACAAGTGCATAGTGAGTAGCCAGGCCCGCGACCAGAGAAAAAATACCCATCAATCCTGCACCTAAAGGAACCATTCCGAGTTCGATATATTCTCCGGAGAGCGCGCCTGCTATCACGCTGCCGAGTCCGATTCCTACCGCTAACGCAGTCACCAACAAGCCAACCAAGATTCCAGAAACCTGCAAGACTTCTGTGCCCAACAGCAACAACGCCATCTGGAATAGTCCACCCACAAACCAGAACCAGGAAATTCCAAGGACGGTAAGTGCTAAAGCGGGTCGTTTGCGCAGCGCACGCTCACCCTCCAAGATTTCGTGCAATGGATTCCAGTGAAAGAGATTTTTTGTAGAGACAGCGGGAACTTTCCGCATGCCCAGACTGGCCGCAGATCCCAAAATGGCGATAGCGGACAACGCTAGACCAATTCGGAGCGGTGTGTTTTTCCAGTGTTCATAAAGAAGAGTGCCAAAGCTGGTTCCCACTACTATGGCAAGAAAAGTTGTTAATTCCAGTAATCCGTTTGCACGGGTAATTTGCGCTTCGTCCAACATCTCCGGCAAAATCCCATACTTCGCCGGGCTGAAAAAGTTCGCCTGCGCCGCTAACAGAAACAGAATTACCAATAGCCAATCCAGACGCCCAGCTACTAATGCCGGTATGGCCAGCAGCATCGTCAGAATCTCAAACGCTTTGGTGATTTGAAGAACCCGTGTCTTGGAAAACCTATCCGCCAAGCTACCGGCGTACCCAGCAAACAACAGAAACGGGATCACAAACACTGCACCGGCAAGCGCTAAGTTGCCACTTCCGGCGCTTACGCCAACCAGCGACACAATCATCTTGAATACATTGTCATTAAACGCTCCCAACAATTGCGTCCATAAGAATGCTTCAAAACCCCTGTCGTTCAGTAAAGCACCGTATCCGCTGTTGCTCTTCATGGCATAACATTAGGCACGAGTTGCCCCATTCTGAAATTGTTCATTCTAAAACGCTTACCTAAAATTATCTCAGCAAAAACGTACATAAATTGAACGCTCCTGTACACTTTTTGTATGTTACGGATCTCGGAAAAAGATCGGCAGTTCCTTCAAGCAGTTTCACAACTTGCGTATTGCAATCCTTTTCTTCCGGAACGGGTGAAGTATGAACGGGCGGCGCTCGGCAAAGACTATGTTGTTGGTGAAAATGTGTGGAGCGCATCGGTGCACGATCCCGCCTCTTCTAGCAAAAATGTAGCGCGTGTGCATGCCAGGCTAGAACCGCTCATCGAGCGCCAGTCCCGTATGCAAAATAGATCCAGCACAGACCTGGAAATCTACGAAGATGGCGTGCATCACCTTCTTTACCAGCGCTATTACCCGCAATTTGTTTCGGCAAAAGAAAGTTGGAGTTTTTATCGTGAATTTGAGGCAGACTGGGCGCGCTATTTGCAAACAGGAGGCACCTCGTTCGAGACAGCGCATGAGGCGCCTCACTTTTTCGCGTGCTTTCGCCAGGTGCAGCGCGCCTTCCATCACATCTTTGACAACATCATCGGTAATTCCATGCCCGCCGCTCGTTTACGTGCGTCCATTTGGCAATCTATTTTCACGCATGATCTGCGCCGATACCGCCGCACACTCTTTTCCCGCATGCGCGATTTTCCTACGCTCATTACTGGGCCGTCTGGAACAGGCAAAGAACTGGTGGCCCGTGCTATTGCAGGATCACGCTATGTACCCTTTGATGCTGTGCGCTGCCGCTTTGCCGATTCGCCTGCGGAAACCTTTGTTGCGGTAAATCTCGCAGCTCTTTCGCCCACCCTGATTGAATCAGAACTGTTTGGGCATCGTCGGGGTTCTTTTACAGGCGCCATCGGAGATCGCAAAGGGTGGCTCGAATCTTGTCCGCCTAGCGGTTCGGTCTTTCTCGACGAGCTTGGCGAAATGGAACTATCTATTCAAGTCAAGCTCCTTCGTGTGATTGAGACACGCCGCTTTTCAGCAGTGGGAGATACGGCCGTGCGCGAATTCTCGGGCAAACTGATCGCCGCCACGAACCGGGACCTTCATGTTGCCATTCAAGCCGGCCGTTTTCGCGAAGACCTGTACTATCGCTTGTGCGCTGATCTAATTCAAACTCCTTCGCTACGCGAACAGTTGGAAGATTCGCCGTCCGTTCTGCATCACTTGATTCTGTTCATGGTACGGCGCGTAGTAGGGGAAGAAGCCGAGCGATGCCTACCAGAGGTGGAAAATTGGATCAGCAGCCATCTCCCTCGTGATTATCACTGGCCAGGCAATTACCGCGAATTGGAACAGTGCGTCCGAAACGTCATTATCCGACGCTCTTACCAGCCGCTCAATGATTCTCAAATCACGGAAGATCACACCTTCGCGGCGCGCTTGCGGAAAGGAGAGTTGACACTAGAGGAAGTAACTTCATACTACGCTGCACACGTGTATCGAATCACAGGATCTTATGAAGACACTGCCTCGCGGCTTGGGATTGACCGTCGCACAGTGAAAGCAAAGGTAGAAACATTTCTTGCCGCTACCACTGAAAATTCTGGTTGATGGAGTCAAGCTAGATCTGGTAGTTTGACAGTGTTTGGTCTATCAATACATGGAAAACCATGTGCGCCAGCATGTATCGACGGCCGCATGCACCAGTGATGAGGCCATAATGCTGCCGCTGTTGCGAAACGCAGATCCGTAAAACCAACCGGCTATTGATGCCAACAAGACGTATCGCCAGTTCGGGAATGGAGCATGGAGGATGTGGAATAGGCCGAACAGAGCGGATATAACCAACTGACTTACGCCGGGAGAGCCTAATGTTTTTGAAAGCAGAGATTGAAGAAAACCTCTAAAGAAAAGCTCTTCCAGCAAGGCAATAAAGAGAAAAATCTCCAGATAGTTCAAAAGAAACGGTGCAATGCCCGGCCACTGTGGATTCCATCGGGTAAAGTTCATGGCTAAACTCAATGGGATGGCAATCGCAGCAAAGCCTGCGAAATTGATCATTGCCTGTTCAAGCACTTTTCGAGAAAACGAAAAGGAGTATCCAAGCCCAGGTACAACACGGAGAAACGTCCAACACCAAGAGGCAACAGTGATCACAAAAAGGCGGCTCAAGAAATCCAGGTTCGTCGGTACGTTCCAAATCGCTTTGAGCTGTGCTGTCAGCACAGCAGAAACCAGAACCAATGCCACACAAGCGTCTTGCCAACAGAACGCGTGTAGTTTTCGCGGCGGGAACCA
The DNA here is from genome assembly GCA_963791675.1 of Bryobacterales bacterium. Taxonomy (GTDB): domain Bacteria; phylum Acidobacteriota; class Terriglobia; order Bryobacterales; family Bryobacteraceae; genus JALYXI01. The sequence goes on along the minus strand of CAWBTD010000012.1, from coordinate 5,100 downwards.
GCGGTAAATCACCAACGGAGGCACCGCAATAGCAGCAAGCTTGAGTAACGCTGCTGGGCGGAAGTCACCTGTTCCTCCGGCATAGAGAAAATATGGAACAAACCAGATCAGCAGATAAACCACTGATGGAGAGCTTGGCTCCGAATGTGGTTGAATACCGCGACCACGATAAAAACCCGGTAGGAGGGCAAAGGTCAACTGAACAACAAATGCCAGATAAATACCGGTGGCAGCGATGGTGGAAATGGAATATCGCTGAAGGTAAATATGGGCAACAAATGCAAAAAGAATCGCCAGGAGAACAACAGCGATCCCGAAGGAACGCCAAGCAATTCGATACAGCGCCGTGGAAAAACTCAATGCTGGTAAATCACCTGTTGCCGCTCCACGTCAGAGCTTTGCGAATACGTCACGCTGACATTTTTGACAAAGTTCAAAGTAGCGCTTAGGCTTGCTACGTTTTCAGAAAAAAAGTGAGGCGTTCGATCACCCTGCGGACTGGAAAAGAACAACTGGGAAGTTGCTCCAAAATCCAGCGCTTGTGCAAGACGGAGGTAATCTCCCTGTTCACGGGCATGACGGAACTCGGCTGAATAAGAAGCCCCTCGTGGGAGTGGCGCAGTACCAACACGGTCAAGGGTAGCCTGTAGGAGGGAAAGATCATTCCCTAAGAAAAGCCGCTTCCCCTCAATCGCAAACTGTAATGAAGCCAAACCGTTTAGTTGCTCTATGCTGTGGCTGCCCAAGTTGATTCGCTGAAACTCCACCCCTAGCCGCGATGTGCTCCAGAGACTTTCCACTGCAGAGCTAAGCGCTTCTCTGACCTTCCCTGCATCCCACTCTGCAGATGCCGAAATCACAACCACTGACGGTGTGCGCAGGAACTTTCCTGCAGCTACCGTGGTTTGAATCTGAAGCAACGCATCCGGGCTTCCTTGTGCAATCAATTCTTTCAGCGCTCCTGATTTCAGAGTGCCTGCAACATCACTGGATAGAGGAGGTTCGTCAATTCGGGTTTCCAGATCCTGTTCTGACCCTGCTGTTTGGTCTGTGGATGCGGCATCCGGCGCCAGTTGCCCATGCGAACCCGATTCGGTCGTAGGCTTGAGTAGCTTAGCTTCCAACAGTGATTCGACCTGCTCCACGGAAGGTGCTGCCCACGCTCTGACCAGGGCAGCATCAGCGGGTGCGAGAGCACGCAACCCGGCTAGAGAATCTAAAGCACTTTCCGGAGGAACCGTAATGGTTTGCTCCGGTTGTCGTACAAACACTCTGTTTTCTCTTACTTCGCTAGCGGTTCGCTGTAAATCTGCGAGGCCTCCAAGAAAAGGACGCAATTGAGAAATGTTTCGTTGAATCCAGTAGGAACGGAAATGACTGTCCGCAACCAACAGTTGCATATTCAGTGCCATGCGAAGTTCCCCGGAAGTGCCAGCCTGTGCCAGTGCTCCTGCAAACCAGGGCTCGCCTGCCAAGCTGGACGCCTGTTTGCGTGCCAATAGAGCCAGAGTATTCGCCATCAGATCGTCGCGGGTAGCTAACACAAGCCATCCATTTGTGAAAGCAAATGCTACCGTGCGATTTGACGCATCATCGCGCCGCAGGTAAAACGAAGTTCCATTAGCCTCGCGAGTTGCAAATTTTTCTCGCACTCTCCAGAGTTGGCTTTTCGTCAGTTGCGATTCTTCAACACGAGTGATGTAGACGAAATGCTGCTCCCGTAAATCATAGAGCCCGAGTGCGGACTCCCGCCCCGCCATATCCATTACGCCAGGAAGCCCAGGCAGAAAGCCGGCTACATTGCCGTATTCTTGATAAAGCCCATCTAATTTCTGCAACAAGTTGGAGTTCGCAAATACCAAGCGATTCGCACTCCCCAACCAAGTTTGCTTAATGCCCGATTGATTCCATTCATTCAGCAGTGACCGAAAATCTTTGGCTTCCAGATAGATCATCGGGCCAGCCGGAATCATCGAAGCGAGAGCTGACGGAGTGCTTTGGTCCACCTGCATCCAGGCAACGGATGTTAGCGCGAGAAATCCGGCGCTGATCCAAAGAAATCTTTTCATGGCAAAATCCTCGGGCGTACAATTTGTGATTGTTCCAGTTTGTCTGTAATGATGGGTTGCCGTTTACCGTTTTCTTCCAGCCGCTTCTGCAAAGCCTGTAGCGAGTTTCTTTTCTCCTTTACGGTTGGGCCCCCAATCTCAGCAAGATAACGCTCTGCTAAGCTCAAATCGCCAGTACGTTCTGCCGCAGCAGAAAGAGCGATCAACATTGCTGCGTCTTGCCTCGGAGGACGTGCAGGCTCAAGCAGCATTCCCTCTTGCGAGGGATAAAGGTCTTCATACATTGGAACTCTGCCGTTGGTCTGGTAGAGAGCAAGGGCCAAAGCATCGTTGTGAGCACCAAGCGCAGCATCGATGGCAGATCGCCTCACCCGCTCATCATCTGGTGCAATCGCCAATACTTCTCGCGTCAAACTGAGCTTGATGGACGGATCGGAACTATTGGCGGCTGCAGCCAAACGTGACTCGACAAAAAACGGCTGACGCGATGCTGTAGCAGAGTGATCTCCCGATGCCAGCAGGGCCAGTTCTCCGCTAAGAGCCGCTTTGGCAGGACCTAATACCTGCGCCGCTTCTGCACGTTGAGTATACAGTGCGGTGACATCTGTCACCACTTCGCTTGCAAGCCGGTTCCGTTCTTCAACTGGAGAAATGCGCGCCAGCTTTATTTTTGCCTGTGCATTCCACGGAGTCGATTGCACAGCTTTCGCAAAGAACTCCCGTGCCTCAGCCTCGCGATGAAACTCAAGCAGCAAATCTCCTGCCGGTTCATATCCTTCAAAGGGCTGCCCGGCAATCAGGGTCATTCGTCGCAGAGTGGTAAGTGCCTGAGCGTTTTCCCCGCGTTCTAGATGCACGCGCGCTAGCCCTAGAAAATTGGCCATTTCCAGATGTTGCTGTTCCAGTTCTCGCGTATACCCAAACTCCAGTAAGGAGAGTGCAGCCGGAACATGTTTGTCCTGCCGAAGGGTGGTCGAAACAGCCAATATCACCTGCATGGGAGGTGCTTTCACCGCGCCTGACTTGAACTGTGAAATGAGCTGGTCTATGGTGCCATTCGCACCCGCAATTCGAATCTCCACCCGTGCAACATCTGTGCCGTGAGATGCCAACTCCTCACGCGGCAACTGCCGCCATTCCGCTAACGCCTCAGCATTTTTTCCATGGGAGAGAAGCACATGAATGAACTGAAGGCGTGCACCTCCGGCAGATAAGCCGTCTGAACCAGATGCCTTACGCGCCGCTTCAGCTAACCGGAACCTGGCTAACCATTCCTGCTCTGCGTCACTTTTATCCTGCGAGTCTGTCCAAAACTCACCTGCCTCTGAAGCAATGTCCAACAACCATTCAAATCCTACCCCGGATTGAAACGAGGCTGTAAGAACCGGACCTATTAACTCTGACGCTCTATATCCACCATTGCGGTGAACGTAATCTGACAGCAGACGATGTATGTCTGGCTGCAAATCTGTAAACACTTTTGCATCCGCAATAGCATGAACGGATTCACTTACATTGCTCCAGAAGCTCTCACGTACCCGAACGCCACGACTCTGCTCGCGTTGAAAAGCCGAAATCGCTTCCCGCCACGCCGTAACGGCATCCGTCCGCCGCTGCTGTTGCATCAGCACTCGCGCAATGCCGTCATGTGCTTCTCCCAAATTTCCATCCAGGTTCAGAGCCTTCCGAAACTCTGAAATAGCATTTGGGAAAAGCTTGACCTCGGCATCAAACCTGCCGAGTGCCAGGTAAGCTTCGGGATCTCCGGGCTGCGATTCCAGATCTGCAGGCAAGTAATCTTCTGCTCCCGCTGTTCCCGTGCGAGCCAGATACTCGCCAAAGCGCGCTCCGTAGGAGAACCACACATCTCCCACCAAAGAGCGATTTCCGTTCGGCTTAGCCGCCAATCGCTGCCCGATAATTTGTGGATTCAATGCAGCAAGGAACGCAGATTTCACCTGTTCGGAATGATCGTCGAAATACACACCGGTCAGGGCAGTATACGCACTTAGCCAAACAGGCGACAGCGAAGCCGCACGAGACCGTAGTGCTTGCAAAGTAACCTCTTCGTTACCTGCGGCAATCGCTGTTTGTATCGCACGGTTGTTCCGCTGCGCAACCAACGCGCGCGGATTCGTTTGCAGTAATAAGCTCAAATATCGATCAAGCTGCGCGTCGCGCAACGCACCTGCTGCCTGCATTCTTGCATAGGTACGCATCTCCAAAGCAGTGTCACCCGATTTCTGGGCGGCAATCGCGGCCTCTCTAAGAGGAGCGGCGTTCGCAACGGCTTCGTAAAGTCCGCGCTTGGATTGCAAAGCGATCCAAGCCGGCCTGTTCGTATTTCCAGAGAGCAGCTTGGCAAGATTCTCCTGGAAGCCGGCAGACTCTGCAAGAGATCGATTCACGTTTGGCTGAGTGGCCAGACCCGTTTTCTCTTCTGGAGTATAAACCTCCGCGATTCTTGTTCCAGCACTACGAACCGCATTCACTTCCTGGGAAGGAATCGCGAGAATCGCATCATTTCGTCTCACGCCCGCCATGATTTTTGCGTATCGTAAAAATTCCGTGGGATATTTCGCCGCGACATCAGCTCCAGCCAGCGCGAAACCACGTTCCGCAAATCGCGCGGCTTCCGTTCGGAGATGCCATTGGTCCAGATTGTCCGCAATAACGAACAATCCAGTCACAGTCTCTCCTCCGGCACCAATATGGGCCTTTTCCAGTGTTGTCACTGCTTCGGCGCTGCGGCCTAACCTGGCCTGCAACTCCGCTGCTTTATCCAGCCATTGCGCATCGTTGTAGCTTAAAGGGTACAACCGCGAATAGCTCTGAATGGCATCCTCAAACCGCAGTAAGCGAACTTGGAGGTCCGCACGTGCCTGCAAGAGGTCTGCCCGGTCTGGGCGCGCTTGGATCGCATTGTTGTAAGCATTCAGCGCCGCGGGGTAATCTTCCACCGCAGTTTCGATACGCGCCAGCACCACGGGCCAACGCCAATCACGAGGCGCAGCGGCTATGGTCTTTTGGT
>CAWBTD010000011.1:0-106691 GCA_963791675.1 Bryobacterales bacterium | reverse complement strand
GCGCGGTCTTTCGATTCTGGACGGGAAAAGCCGCAGCTTAAAAAAGGCGACATGTTCGACGGCGGCCCCGCGTTCACCTTGTATGATACCTATGGCTCCCGCTGGATCTGACCCAGGATGCGCTGCGCAACCGCGGTATCGGTGTTGATATCGCGTCGTTCACCGATGCGATGGAGCGGCGGCGCGAGAGAGGCGCGTGCCGCCTGGGCCGGCTCCGGCGATACCGCGGCCGAGAACATCTGGTTTCCGCTGCGCGGAAAACTGGCGCCACTGAATTTCTGGCTACGACACCGAGACCGCTGAAGGCGCTGTCGGCGCGCTGGTAAGGACGGCCAGGAAGTCGGCAACCTCAAGGAAGGTGAGAGCGGCGCGATCGTGCTGAACCAGACGCCGTTTTATGCCGAGTCGGCGGCCAGGTCGGCGACACCGGCATGATGATCGGCGAGGGCGTCAAGTTCCGGGTCACCGATACGCAGAAGAAGGCCGGCGATCTGTTCGTGCATCTCGGCACCGTCGAATTGGGCACGCTGAAGCCGGGCACCGCGTTGGCGCTGGAAGTGGATCATGCGCGGCGCTCGTCGATCCGTGCGCATCACTCCGCGACGCATCTGCTGCACGAAGCCTTGCGGCAAGTGCTCGGCGATCACATCGCGCAGCGCGGTTCGCTGGTGGCGCCGGATCGGCTGCGGTTTGATTTCGTGCATCCGAAGCCGATCAGCGCCGGACGAACTGGCGCGGGTCGAGGATATCGCCAATAGCGTGGTGCTGGAGAATGACGAGGTCACCACGCGCCTGATGGCGGTGGATGATGCCCGCGACGCCGGCGCGCGGGCGCTGTTCGGCGAGAAATATGGCGACGAGGTGCGCGTGGTTTCGATGGGCAAGACCGCGCGCGAGCATGGCGCCAATGCGCTGGGCTGGTCGGTCGAATTGTGCGGTGGCACCCATGTGCGCCGCACCGGCGACATCGGTCTGATTTCGGTGACCGGCGAAAGCGCGGTGGCCTCGGGCGTGCGCCGTATCGAGGCCCTGACCGGCAATCATGCGCGCAAGCACGCCAACGATACCATGGCGCTGGCGAGGACCGCGGCGTCCGAGCTGCGCAGCACGCTCGACGACATGCCGGCACGGATCGCCGCCCTGATGGAAGAGCGCAAGAAGCTGGAGCGCGATCTGTCGGATGCGCGCAAGAGGCTCGCGATGGGCGGCGGTGCAGCGAGCGGAGCCGCAGCGGCGGCGACCGGCGTGCGCGAAGTGGCAGACGCCAAGTTGCTGGCGCGTGCGGTGGAGGGCGTCGAGACCAAGGATCTCAAGAGCCTGGTCGATGACGGCAAGAAGCAGATCGGTTCCGGCGTGGTCGCGATTGTCGGCGTCACCGAAGACGGCAAGGCCGGCGTCGTGGTCGGCGTCACCTCCGATCTGACGTCGCGTTTCAACGCCGTCGAACTGGTGCGGGTGGCGTCAGAAGCGCTCGGCGGCAAGGGCGGCGGCGGCCGGCCCGACATGGCGCAGGCTGGCGGTCCCGATGGCGCCAAGGCCGATGCCGCGCTCGCGGCGATCGAAAAGGCGGTAGCAGGCGCGTGACGTTAAGTCCGCGCGGGAAGGGGACGCCTGTCGCGCGCGAAATCGCGCGCGGCCGCGCCACATTACAGGTCTGATCCTTGGATCGATCCACAAGCGACTGACCGGCTGCGTGGCCGCTCGCAATCATTTCTTACGGGTTTTCCAGACGATATAGACCGAGCATTCGAATTTTGGCTCCGCCGAAACGACGCGGTCGCCCCGCGGCGCCGGGTCGGCGACGCTGAACATGACGTCGGTGACGCGAACGCCGGTGCCCTTCTGCGCTCGGTTTGAAGTCTGATTTTGGGCCATCGGATCTGGGCGAGCAGGGCGAAGAAGGCGGCGCCAAAGACGACGTAAAGCGAATTCGAGATGATCGGCAGCATCGGATTTCCCCATCGTTGAGTTTGTAATTAAAAATTACATACCCGTACAATTTGAGTCAATCCGATAACTTGACGTTAACTATATTTTCTGGACTGCGATCGATTCGCGGGGCAGAGCGTTTGTTTTGCCGGTAATTTTCGGTTACATTAATAAAGAGTTAAAGGGTAGGGAACCGAACACATGGCACTTTCCCTGGATGTGGTCCGCCAGGTTGAGCAGGATTTGCTGCTGAAAGCGGATGTCTTGGCCTACCATATAGGTAGTTTGGTAGCGACGGACCCCGAGCGCGCCCGTTCCGTCTGCGATGAAATCGTTTCGCGGCTGAGGGCGGCGGTTTCGGCCGATTCCGAGTCGGACTCCGAACCGATGTGTTGCGCTCACTGGATCGCGAGCGCCGTCCGAATGTCCGTCTTGCCGCACGATCGGGCGGCGGTGACGAAATCGAAGATTTCATTCTTGAAATTCTGGCCCACAGCAGCGGATTGTCGGTGCAGGAAATCGTCGATGGCTTTCAGGAAGCCGAGATCGAGATCAAGCGGGCCACCCTGGTGGTCCGGCTGCATCGCATGGTGCAGGCCGGCAAGCTGACCTCGCGCACCCACGGGCACTATGTGCTGAGCGAAGCCGAGCACAATCGGCGCCAACGGGCCTGATGAGAGTTCGCTCGCAATGACGATGAGAAGCCCTCAACCCCTGCGCAAGAACACGTAATCCGCGGAGTAGGGCGAAGCCTTGGTGGCGCCGGCTTTGTCGCAGGCGCCCGTGAGCTGGCCGCCCATGGTGTTGATCCGCTGCACCGTAGTGATGCCGGTCAGCGCGCCGTTGCCGCGATGGGCAATCACTTCGAGTTTCAGCCAGGCGATGTCGTTGCCGGTGGCGCCCGGCGCATTGCCGATCACCTTGCCGGTGACGGCGCTGCCGTCGGCGTCTTCCCAGTTCGGGCCGGATAATGACGGCCGACGGTCTTGCCATCGGACATCAGGGTCGCGATCGGTTCGCGAAACAGCCAGCTCAGTTTGCCGTCGGGGCCGGCCTTGCATTCATAGACCTGCGCGCCCTCGGCATGAGTCGAGAGCACGATGGTCTGGCCCGGCGCCGCGATGGCCTCGGGCAGGTTCGGCTGCCGTCGCGCTCGCGAGCGAGCCCGAGAGCAGGGCCAAAGCGAGCGCCGTGTGCGGGCGTGCCGGGCCGAGCGAGGATGCTTACGCCCCATCGCCTTGGTGAGGTTTTCCGCGACCTTGTCGAGGAAGCCGGTGGTGGATAGCCAGCGCTGGTCGGCGCCGACCAGCAGCGCGAGGTCCTTGGTCATGAAGCCGGCTTCGACGGTGTCGACGCAGACCTTCTCCAGCGTGGCGGCGAACTTCGCCAGCGCTTCGTTGTTGTCGAGCTTGGCGCGATGGGTCAGACCGCGGGTCCAGGCGAAGATCGACGCGATCGAGTTGGTCGAGGTTTCCTTGCCCTTCTGATGCTCGCGGTAATGCCGGGTCACGGTGCCGTGGGCGGCTTCGGCTTCGACGGTATTGCCGTCCGGCGTCATCAGCACCGAGGTCATCAGGCCGAGCGAGCCGTAGCCCTGCGCCACGGTGTCGGACTGCACGTCGCCGTCGTAGTTCTTGCAGGCCCAGACATAGCCGCCGGACCATTTCATCGCCGCCGCCACCATGTCGTCGATCAGGCGATGCTCGTAGACGATCTTCTTGGCCTCGAACTGCGACTTGAATTCCTTGTCGAAGATCTCCTGGAAGATGTCCTTGAAACGGCCATCATAAATTTTGAGGATGGTGTTTTTGGTCGACAGGTACACCGAATAGCCCTTGGACAGGCCCTGGTTGAACGAGGCGCGGGCGAAGTCGGCGATCGAATCGTCGAGGTTGTACATCGCCAGCGCGATACCGGCGCTGGGCGATTTGTAGACCTCGCGCTCGATCACCTGGCCGTCCTCGCCGACGAATTTCATCGTCAGGGTGCCCTTGCCGGGGAACTTGAAGTCGGTCGCGCGGTACTGGTCGCCGAAGGCGTGGCGGCCGATGATGATCGGCTTGGTCCAGCCCGGCACCAGCCGCGGAACGTTCTTGCAGATAATCGGCTCGCGGAACACCACGCCGCCGAGGATGTTGCGGATGGTGCCGTTCGGCGACTTCCACATCTGCTTGAGGCCGAATTCCTTCACCCGCGCCTTCGTCCGGGGTGATGGTGGCGCATTTGACGCCGACGCCGACCTTCTTGATGGCGTTGGCGGCGTCGACCGTGACCTGGTCGTCGGTCTTGTCGCGGTATTCCATCCCGAGGTCGAAATACATCAGGTCGATATCGAGGAACGGGTTGATCAGCTTGTCCTTGATGTACTGCCAGATGATCCGGGTCATCTCGTCGCCGTCGAGTTCGACGACGGGGTTGGTCACCTTGATTTTTGCCATGGAGGTCGGGCCTTACCTTGAGAGTGTCTGTGGGGCGGGGGAACGAAGCCGTTCCGGTCAGGCCCTATAGCATCGCCGTCAAAAGCGCGGAAGGCGAATGGCTGGGCAGCAGGGTCACGCTTTTCCGGCGGGCCGAACCACCGCGCCAGCCGATTATCGCCGCGGGGAGGCGGCAGGCGTGTCTCTTGCCGGGAATGACGGCCCACGCTCCAAGCAGCCCCATCTGAGATTTCGCACGAGGATTCAAAGTCGCCGCTAACCTGATTATTTTGCTTGAGAAATCCGGCCATTCGGGTCATCGACTCGGGCCGCGAATAAGGTCTTGGATGAGGTGGTTCGCAACCTGATCCAGAATATTTCGCAAGTTGAATCAGAAAGCGACGTGAGATGTCGGCTCGGGCACCGACAAGCCCAAATCCTTCGACCGGGATAAGGATTTGGCGGACCGTCCCGGAAAAATGCAAGAAAAGAAGACGTTGGTTACCAAAGCTGAGGAAGAACGGAAGAAAGCCGCACCTGCGGGCTCACGGAGACCCACTCAATGAATCGTTTGACTGCATTTTCACTTAGCGGGTTAAGCCTGCTGGGCTGCGCAACGCTTGCCTTCGGCGGCGATGATGACACCTTTTTGCTGCGGGGCGCCACGATCCACACCATGGCCGGAAAGAATATTGAGAACGGCTCGATTCTGGTGCGCAATGGCAAAATTGCTGGCGTAGGCCAAAACCTGTCCGCGCCTCAAGGGGTTCGGGTCATCGAAGGCAAAGGCAGCAGGTGTATCCGGGCATGATTGATTCCGGCTCCACTGTAGGCTTATCTGAAATTAGCGCAGTACGGGAATCGGGCGATGTTACCGAATTGGGTAAGTTCAATCCCCAGTTACGCGCCTCGGTGGCTGTGAATCCGGAAAGCGAACACATTCCTGTTACTCGTGCAAACGGAGTCACCAGCCTGATTGCCTTGCCGGATGGTTCGCTGCTTTCCGGCCAAGCGTCCTTGATGAACCTAGGCGGCTGGACAACCGATGAAATGGAAGTGAAGCGGGCAGCGGCCTTGCATCTCCGCATGCCCACTATCGGTGGCGGAGGTGGACGCGGAGGTGGCGGCGGACGTGGGTTTGGCGGGCGTATGTCCTTTGAGGAAGCGAAACGCGCCTTCGACAAAGATATGCAAGACCTGAATAACTTCTTTGAAGAAGCACACCGCTATCAACAAGCCAAAGCTGCCAACACACCCGGATTCAAAGTTGATCTAAAACTGGAAGCAATGCTCCCCGTGCTGACGGCAAAGAGCCAATACTAGTCACCGCCGTCAAAGAACGCGCTATTCGTGATGCCATCCAATTTGCGGATAAACAGAAGATCAGCATCATTCTGTGCCAATCTACCGAAGCCTACAAAGTGAAAGATGAGATCAAGGCCCACAACATTCCCGTGGTGCTTGGCCCCGTTTTGGCGCTGCCGCTGGAAGAAGATGGAGACTATGACCGTGCTGCCGCTACGCCTGCGGAGTTATACAAAGCCGGTATCAAATTCTCCTTCGCCAGCTTCAGTAATGAGTTTTCCCGCGATTTACCCTATCAAGCCGCTGCTGCCGTGGCTTTCGGGCTTCCCGAAGAAGAAGCTCTGAAAGCACTCACAGTGAATCCTGCGCAAATCTGGGGTGTAGCGAACCAGATGGGGACAATTGAAGAAGGAAAAACTGCCAACTTTATGGTGACCACCGGCAGCCCGCTGTTGGAGCAAACCGAAGTAAAGCAGGTTTTTATCAAGGGCAAAGAAGTAAATTTGGAAGATAACAAGCAGCGTCGCTTGTATGAGAAGTACATGAACCGGCCCAAGTAACTTCCCTAGGTCCGGGAATCACAAATTAGAGTAATTGGACCATCGTTTTCCAGAGTTACTTGCATGTGAGCCTGGAACACGCCGGTAGCTACAGTTACTCCTGTACTTCGGCATTTTTCTACGAAGTACTCATAAAGAGGTCTAGCCTGATCCGGAGAAGCCGCCTGATCAAAGCTAGGCCTTTTTCCTTTCCGAGTGTCTCCGTATAGAGTAAAGTTCGGTACAACCAAAAGCTCTCCTGCGACGTCTTTTAAGCTGAGGTTCATTTTTCCACTAGCATCATCGAAGATCCGAAGTCCAATTAATTTAGTAACAAGGTAATCTGCATCCTGTTCAGAATCGGATTTTGCTATGCCAAGTAGAATAAGAAGTCCGTATTGAATAGAACCAATTGTTGAGGCATTTACTAAAACCGTCGCCCATCTAACCTTTTGGATAACTATCTTCATTTTTTCCCTTATGTTAGTGTAAGATCAAGGTTTAATATGGCCCGCACCAAAACAGATCATGACACTCTTCTAATGGCGCTCTATGGATATGAGCAGAAACGGACCGAAATAGAAGAGAAAATACGGGAGTTAAAAACTCAATTAGGTAATGTAAAAATCTCCACCCGTGCGAATGGAACTTCGCCGGCGAAACAACCTTCCGTGAAGAGGGTTTTGAGTGCCGATGCCCGAAAACGAATTGCGAATGCGCAGAAGCGTCGTTGGGCTGCACACCGCAAGAGCAAGTTACAAAACTCGCAATCTGCTTAAAGTAGACGGTTTTCGGAGAAGGAATTTATTTGATATTTAACATACGGCTAGGAACAGCTCTTAGTTGGGCATCCTCTAAGGATTTTGTTTCCTGCCATGTGTAAATCATTCGGTGGATAACAGTCAGGTTGGAGAAAACGGCCAGTACCCAAAGACACGGAGCCATACGATCAAACAAGCCGCCAATAATGATCAAAACAATACGCTCCGGCCTTTCTAAAAATCCAACCTTGCATTTGGGAATTGTGTTCTCCGCTCGGGCACGAGCGTAGCTCACCATTACCGAGCCTGTCATCACGATCGCTGTCAGCACTACATATCCAAAGCGATTGATGGAGGCATAATAAACCAGCAATCCCATTAGCAAAAACAAATCCGAGTAGCGATCCAGAACAGAATCGAAAAAGCCTCCGAAGCGTGTTACCCGATTCGTCTCACGTGCCACTCGACCATCGACCATATCAAACAGGCCAGCGCCAATTACCACCAATGCAGCAGTTCCGAATTTACCGGCTGCAAAGAGAAACGCGGCCCATACATTGATCAGTAGTCCGATAAACGTCAGAACGTTTGGATGGATTCGAGAAAGCGCAAGGGAAGTGACAATTTTTTCCAGGATCTTGCCACAGAACCAACCGATTGCCCTTGTAGCCGTCATGCGTTACGCCACTTCATGAATTGTCTTGAGCCGCAAGATTTCCAGCTCTTTCATACCGCCGGGAAGCTGTACTTTAACTACATCTCCCACTTCTTTTCCAACCAAGCTGCGGCCAATGGGCGAACCTGTTGAAATCATACCGCGTGCGGCATCTGTTTCTTCGGTCATTACCAAATGGTAGGTGACCTCTTCATCTTTCTTCAGGTCAAGCACAACCACTTCCGATCCCAAGCCTACCCGATCCGTAGGAATTCGAGTAAAGTCGATCATCGACACTTCCGCAAGACGTTGTTTTAATTGATTCAGGCGGGCATTCACCATTCCCTGGCGTTCTTTGGCCGCGTGATATTCCGCATTTTCTTTCAGATCGCCATGGGCACGGGCAGTCAAAATTTGTTTGGGAAGCTCCACCCGCAGCTCCAGTTCCAATGCCGCAATTTCATCCTGCAGTTTTTTCTTGATGTCGTTCATTGTGTTGCGATCCGAAAGAGTCCTACTGGGTTATTATAACGGCTTCAAATCCCTCAATAGACTCGGGATCAGTTCGGAAACCGTCGGATGGATGCGTACGGAATTGAGAATAACGTCATAAGGAGCTTTCGCGTACATTACATCCAGCAATGAATGGACAACCTCGTCGCACTCCACGCCTAACAGGCAAGCACCCAGAATTTCCCGGCTACCCGTATCCACCATTACCTTCAGAAAACCACTGGTTTCCCCTTTTTCAATGGCGCGTCCCACTCTGGTCATGGGCCGAACCCCAATCCATGCTTTCCGGCCGGATTTGCGCACTTCCTTTTCCGACATTCCGATTCGTCCGAGCGGCGGATCAATGTAGACGTTGTATGCGGGAATGCGGTCGCTTACACGCCGGGAACCGCCATCCAGGAGATTAGCCGCCACAATTTCGTAATCGTTATAGGAAGTGTGGGTGAACTTACTCTTTCCGTTGCAATCTCCCATGGCCCAAACACCAGGAACATTGGTGCGAAGCTCATCATCCACCTGAATAAAGCCATGCTCATCCGTTTGTATGCCTGCTATATCCAAGCCAAGATCATCCGTATTGGGGACCCGGCCAACTGCCAGCAAAAGATGTGAGCCGGTTTCATTTCCCGTCTCGGAATGCACGGCTATCTTTCCGTTTTCCTGGCCGATGCTTAGGTTTCGCGCACCCGTAACAATACGGATTCCTTCCCCTTCCAGAATTTCCCGAACGGCATGCTTGATGTCATCATCCTCATACGAAAGCACCGTGTCGGATTCCTCAAACACCGTGACTTTGCTGCCGAAACGCCGGTACATCTGCGAGAACTCCAGGCCGATGTAGCTGCCGCCCAAAATTATCAGGTGTTCCGGCAGAAAGTCCACGTCCACCATGGAAGAGTTGGTGAGATATGGGACTGAGTCTAATCCTGGAATCTTTGGCTTCCTGGCGCGGCTTCCCACATTGATGAAAATTTTAGGAGCCTCCAAAACTATATCGCCTACTTTCACCTGGTGTGGGGCAACAAACTGCGCCTGTTCATGAAACACTTCACAACCATCTAATTCTAAGAGTGACTTTGTCACTGCTTCTTCTGATCGGCCCGCAACCTCATCTTTTCTGGCCCGAACCCTTTTCATATCCACTTCCACGGGGCCTTGCACCGAAATGCCGTACCTGGAAGCATTGCGCACCACCCACGCGGCACGGGCGCTGGCCACCAGAGTCTTGGTTGGAATACAGCCAGTGTTGACGCACGTTCCCCCGAAGCGATAACGCTCCGCCAGGGCAATTCGCATTCCGGCTTTGGCAAGCCGTTGCGCGAGTGCCGGTCCTGCTTGGCCGGCACCAATAATAATTGCGTCAAAAGACTTATTGATCATTTGAATGTGAGAAATGTAGCTTACTGAACAAAGGCAGAATTGCTGAAAATCAACTGCGCATGCGAAGCAATAAATAACTGCCCGCTAAGGCGAAAAGTATATCAGGTGCCCAAGCAGCCACTGGAGGAGGCAGATGGTTGATGTTGCCGATTTGCTCAAAGAACCGGTCAATGCCCCGGTATGTAATGGCAATCGCGATGCTAACGCCGATGCCCGCCATGGCCCCCCGGTTTCCCACCACAAACCCGAATGGAATGGAGATCATTGCCATAATCAAAGCGAACATGGGAACCGCAAACTTCTTATACAGCTGGACGCGCAGTTGCACCGTATCAAAGCCGCTACTATTTAAGTCATTAATATAATTCTGCAGCTCAAGGTAGTTCATCTGCTTATCCTGTTTTACTTCCTTCACAAAAAATGTGGGCGGCTCCTCTAACTCACGGAAGGTGGTTGCCTGAAAGCTGTTGAATACTTTTTCCGTGGTGCCGTGCATGTCTCGTGACCACCCATCTTGAAAAATCCAGGAATTCATGGAGGGCTGCCATTGGGCACGCTCTGCGGAGATCCACCGCCGCAACTCAAAAGTCACAGGATTTAACTCATAAACATTCACGCCTACCATCATGTTCTGCGTAGTGTCAAAGAACTTGTAGTAATAAATGCGCGAACCGTTCGCGTAAATAATCCATTTTCGATCCGGGCGAAGATAGGTCTGAACAGGACGGCCTTTAATCTCATTCCGAAGTGCATCCTGTTTCAGGTTGGCCTCGGGAATGTAGTAGTAGTCAAAGGCAAATAAACCGACGCTCAATAAAGCGCTCATGAGCAATACGGGCAAGCCTAAGCGACGAACGCTGATTCCGCAAGCTTTGAACGCAGTTACTTCGTTGTTTTTGGTGAGAACTCCAAACGTAACCAGAACCCCGACCAGAACACTTTCGGGCAGCATATCGTAGACCAGCTTGGGAGTCAGGAAAGCAAAATAGGTGAAAACTTTGATCAGCGGAACCTTGTTTTTCAAGATGTCGCTCAACAGTTCGAAGAAGTTATACACCATCACCAGCGCCACAAAGCTGGCTAACATCACGGCAAAGTAGAAAAGAAACTGCGTGAGAACGTAGTAATCCAGTATCTGAAACAGCAGAATACGAGAGCGGGTGGAACGAACCACACCGCGCGAGGAGAGCTTCGGCTTTCTCCGGAAGCTAAACCGCCAACGCTTTGAAGAAATCACTGACACGCGCCAACCAATTGCGGTCACCTGGGCGCTCCAACAGCATCAGCAGCACCACGCCGACAATCAGAAATGCGCCATTGGGAGACCATGCGGCCAGTTCCACACTGCAGGCACCCCGCCGGGCCATGCCCGTCAGGGTGATAAATGACAGGTAATAACAAAAGAACGACAGGAAAATGGCAGTGATGTAACCGGAAGATTTTCCTCCTTTGCGTGACTGAACGCCTAAAGAGATTCCGACCAGGCCCAGCATGATACAAGCAAGCGGAAGAGCTAGTCGTGTATGGAATTCCGTTCTGGCTTCAATGCCTTCATCGGAGTTGCGAGCCACGTGTTTCACAAACCGGTATAGTTCCGGCGTAGGCATCCCGCTAAAAGCCTTGCCTTTCACCTCGTTCGGAGGTGAAAAATCAAGAACCTGGTCAATCTCCGGGGCAATAGAGTGATAGCCATGGCCATCTTTTGCAATCTCATGGGAAGCAGCATTCTTCATGGAAAGCTGAAGCCGGTTGTGTTTCATGTCAGGAACAGCAATGGCTTGCTGCGCAATCGTGATCTTCGGCCCTTCCATTTGCTTGCCGTCGAACATAGGCCGCTCTTCCGGGGGAGTGGTGTCGGCCATGAATACATTTCTCCACACATCCGGCGGCCCGGGCTTTACGTCCCCTACATACAGAACTTTCTTCGGAAAATCTTCTGCAGAAGATGCGTGGCTGCACTTCTGCGGTTACCTCCTCCGCAGCCAGACGATTCTGAATTACCGAATATTGGTGCGGATGGATAACGGCGTAACCCACAAAGAAGCAGTGGCAGCAATGGAAGTTCAGCAAATAAGCAAAACACCAGCACGGGCGGGGTAACCGTGCGGCTGGAAATTCCGCCCGCGCGCATGGCCGTGATTTCGCCATCGGATGCCATGCGGCCTAAGCCAATCAGAATGCCAACCAGCACTCCAAAAGGAATGGTAAGCGGCAAAACCTGCGGCAAGGCAAGAAAAAAAGCTTCACCGCCACTTGGGGAGCCATGGAAGTCCGAACAATGAACTCCAGCAGCCGCTTCCCAGGACTCTGGAGAAACACAATAAAAGTCGCCAGCGAAACACCTAACAGCGCGCTTGTCAGGATCTTCGCGGAAAACGTATCGGCTTAGAATTCTCATTGCGTCAGAACGGGCGGCGGGACTACCGGCAGTTTCGGCAGTTCGTCTTCCATTTTGAGCAGTTCTAAATCATCCATCAGAATACTGGGTGCAACTACCGTAGTTTCCGCAGCTTCACTTCCCACGCCGATCAAAGCGAAAGGCGCTCCATTTTCCAAATAGTCAAAAAAGTTGGTGTCGTCCCCTGCCGCAATAATGTCTTTCAAGGAACGGACGTTGAGTCCACGGAACCGGACTCCGCGGATCAATTCTTCATGGCCATCCACGTAGATTCGGTATACCAGAATTGGCAGGCTCACCGGATGAGAGCCGCCCTGCCCCGCCCCGCTCAGAATCCGACGGGCTTCGTCCACGGAAGCAGAAGAAGGAAAATCCATCTTGCGAACAATGATTCCGTAGGGTTTTCCGCGCTGTTTGCAGATATCGATCATTTTTTGCCGCAGTTGGGCCACAGAAGAAGTTTCCGACGACTGCACAAACAGATTTGAGATTGCCGCACTTCGCGCTCCGAACGCACCAGGGAGGCGCGCACGCCCGTTTGTGTTCAGGAACCCGCGCACAGGCTGACGCGTGAGAACAAAATCCTTCAGCACACCTTTCTGGACGACCGTCAGCGGCGCAGGTTGCACTCCTTCGTCATCTATCTGGTAGGCACCGAACAATTTATGACCGCGGTACTCCGTCTGTGTAGGATCGTCCACAATCTGGAACATCTCCGGCATAATGCGGACCCCTTGCCGTCCTTCCAGTTCGCTGGTGGATATGTTGGCCGGGTATCCTGGCTCCAACACCGGCTTACGCGATAAAGACAGATTTTTCCCAAGCACTTCGGCAAAGATTTGGGAAGCTGCCACGCCTTCAAACATTACCGGACCCGAGTAAGTTTCGCCCATAGGTGCGTCCACTAGTGCGCTCAGGTTCGCAGCCACTGTTTTCGCAACGCGTTCCATTTCCGCGCTGGGAGGCAAACGGTCCGGCTCTTGCGATTGGAACACCACGGAATCTCGCAACTGCATTCCATCCCCGGCCTGCGCAATTCCCCTAACGCGCACGATGCCTAGCGTCTGGTGTTGCCGAATGGTTGTTCCTTCGGAGGAAACAAGGTAGTGCATTCCATCTACGCTGCTGGACTCCACAGAAGAGAACTTCAACTTGGGATAAGCGGAAAAAATTGCTGATAAGGTTCGGGCGCGGTCTTCCATTCCCTTTAAGCCGAGGTCACGGCTTACCACAGCTTCCATCTGGTTGACCGGTTGTGCTTTTGCGAAATCGGGAAGCTTTTCAGAAACAGAGATATTGCGAAGCGCGGCGCGTTTCCGGGCAATGGCCTCCAATGCCGATTTATAGCTTTGGTCGGTTGCCAGCCAGAGTTCCTGGCGCAAGAGAGGGTAGTTATTGTCTAAGGGAAGGCGGGTGTCATACCGACTTCCAAAATTAAATCCGCTTGCCACGTAGTTGGTGTTATCGAAATCATAGGAACCAATTCGAACTTGCACCCGGGGAAGGCGGAAGCGGTTCTCACTGGAAGCGAGCAAGCCGCCCAAGCTGGCCGTGGCTGTAAACTGGCGGCCATCGTCGATCTCATATTGGATGAAATAGGGGGATTCCAGGTTAAGGAGCTTCAGGGTCATGGACCGGGCAAGCTCGTCACGCATGGCTCGTAGAATCACATCGTCCTGCGCCAGAAGATTGCCAGACAGCAGAGTTAGCAGGAAAACAAGAAAAGGTTTCACTCGGTCGGACTCACAGGGGGACGCGGCAACAAAGGAGGCCGCTCTTGTGATTTATCTTTCTTTTGAATCTCAATTTCGGAAATCAAAATGGCTGGGGAAACTGCGGAAACAGGAACACTGCCGGATTCCGCACCACAATATCCGTTGAACACTTCAGGGTGGTCGGAAGTTGCCAGAATTTTCGAAAAGCTGGAAAGCGGTGTTCCCACGATATCCGCTCCACGAATCAACTCATCGGGGCGGCCATCCGGGTATACCCGGTACACAATCACCGGAATTACTTTGAATGCTTGCAGGCCGGAGCGCCCGGTGGTGGTAAAGCCTCCCGTGATGTCTTCAAAGTACAGGCCGTAAGGCTTTCCCTGGCGTTTCACTTCTTCGATCAGCATTTCCCGAAGCTTCTCCCGCGAAACCGTGCGCGTGCTGCTTACCAGCAGATTCGATTGCCGTGAAACTACCTCCAACCCAGGCTGACGACGGCCATGCCCATTGGAATGATCAAACCCTTGAATGGGTGACCGCGACATCAAGAATGCTTTCAAGATGCCCTTATCCACCAAGCGCATGGGGCGAGCTGCAATTCCTTCATCGTCATACTCGTACCAGCCGTTCAGTTCCACTCCGGCGGCTTTGTGCTGGGTAGCATCAAAGTCCACGGAAAGAAAATCCGGCAGAACGCGTTCGCCTAAGCTTTTGGTGAATGTCTGGCCTTCCGCATCGTCCTTTTGACGATGGCCTTCAATACGATGGCCGAAAATTTCATGAAAGAACACCCCGGAAGCACGTCCGGAGAACACTGCAGGTCCCACAATGGGCTCTGCCAAAGGAGCTTTCAGCAATCCCCTGACATGGCCGCCCACCCGATCAATCGCTGCCAGCAGCACTTCATCTTTGGGAAGCTCTGAAGCATCCAATGCCTCAAAAGTAGCCGAATCGGCGAGGTCCATGCCGTCAGCAGCTTTTGCCTGTGCAGAGATAATGATGCGAGCGAATCCGCGACCGTGTTCTACGCGGCTTCCCTCACTGTTTACAAAATACCGGTTATCGCTCTGCGCCGTTACGAAGACATTGGAACTAAGCAATTCCGGGTACTTTCGCAAATTCAGCGGAAAGCTTGCGAACACGCTGCAGCCCATTTTTCCCGGTCAAATTTCAGTGAGTATGGGGAGCCAACATGGTTGGAAGGCGTTTCCTGAGAAAAATCATCAGAAGTGTCTCCTTCTTCCACTTTGACCTGCTGATTCGTGCGGATTTTGATCAGACGTTCCGCGGCAGTTCGGTAGATGCGGTCAGTCTCCAGCCAAAGCCGCTGGCGAATGGAGCCAGGCTTGTCATCTAATGAGATATTTACGCCAGAAGTAAACTGTACGCGCTCTCCGCGCACACGGTGGTAGTTATCCAGCTTGGGGGTGCCAACCCGGACTGAGACGTCCAGGTAGCGATTGCGGGATTGGCTGTTGGCATTCAGCGCACCTTCCGAAGCGGCCACAATACCGAATTCCTGCTCAGTTACTTCATAGGACATGAAATACGACGGAGGATCGGCTTTGGAATGAAGAACTGTGAAGTTCCGTTGCAGTTCTTCAGCAAGAGTATTGAGAAGGATGCTTGGTGGGGCTGCAAAGGCCACTTGCGCTTGAAGCAGCAGAAAGAAATACCCGTAAGACCGCAAGATATTACGAAGATATCATGTAGCGCGATCCCAAAAGGGTGGGCTGCTGCTTCAGCAAGCCAGAAGCAAACTTTTTGCCTGGAAAGTGGCCTGGAAGGAACTCTTCTCCTTGCAAAGCTTACATCACCGGCTGCGTAAAGTGACCTTTACTGCGTAATCCGGAAAGCGCCAAACCATACCGTCCCCGGCAGCCGGTTTTCTCAAAAATATGTTTCAAGTGAATTTTCACGGTGCCAGTCTGAATGCCAAGAGCGTGGCCAATTTCCTTGTTGCGCATTCCACGCTCCACCAAATCTGCTACCTGCTGCTCACGAGTTGTCAAATTAGACCGGGGCCGCGATTCTGGTTCGGTCATTTTGAAGATGGAATCTGCCATCCAGGCGCCGCCGTCGGCAATGGTTCGCAGGCAGGTGAGAAAAGAATCCAACTCGGAAGTTTTCTGAATGACGCCGCGTGCGCCAGATTGCATCAACCGCAGGGCTTCCGCGTTGCCAATTCCCGATCCCCACACAATCACGGCAGTTTTGCTGCCTCTGATGGTGGTAAGCCAATCGGAGATCGCTTGCATTCCAAATCCTTTGTCGATCAAAACAATAGAAGGTCGCAAGCTGCGGACCAACTCCATGCCGCTAGGCAACGTGCTTACAGCTCCCGAATACTTCAAGTCTGGAGCGCCATCCAGCAGTACACGCACGCCTTCGATTGTGACAGGCTGCATATCAACGATTACGATAGATTTACGAGTTGTTTGAGGGGTTATCATTTGTTTTATTTCAGTCACTACCCACCATCGGCATATAAGTGGTAGATCTTTAGGCTGAAATTTAGTAGTTATTTCAACCAGTACTAATTCTCAATACTAGTTGGGATAGAGACCCTCGAGCTTTCATGTGCTACTTGACGTTGATGGTGCCTCGGCACTTGGGAGAGCCGCATTTACAAGGAATTTTATCGATGTCCTTGGAGAAGTGGTAATCCACGGTGAGCTCTTCCCCTTTTTTGATGTCGCGGGCTGTCATATAGAGAATGTGGCCTTTGGTGATCAAAGTTCGGATATTCGGGTCGCAACAATGGTTGATGTATTCCGCTCCGCTTCCGCCTACGGAACCGTCAATGGTCCAGTAACTGTCAAGGGTGAACAGATAAATCATGGAACCCTGCTGATCGCTGCGCCTCCGTGTTTCCCGGCGATTTATCTTCTCTCCGAGGTATTCAATTACCTTTCTTCCTTTCGGAATGTCTTCGTCCGCAAAAATGCCATGCCGGTGGATGCCGGAAGACCGAATCGAGATTTTGAAACAGGCGTACTCAGGATCAATCTGGGGAATCTTTTGGGTCTTCTTGGGCTGCTTACGCGTTGCCATTTTGCTGATTGTAAACGGAAAAGGAGGACACGTCACTGTCTCGGAAAACAGATCCCGATATAATGTTGCCTAACTTACACAAGGAGCAGAAGTGATCGCGTTGAATACGGAGGCGGACCGTAGTCTGCTGAATCAGACGATGGCAACTGTTCGCCAGCAAATACGGACGCTGGTGGAAGAATATCCGGATTTTTATCCGATGTACACGCAAAATGGCCGATGGAAGCACAGCGGCGAGGCGTGGACTCACTGGTGCGATGGTTTTCTTCCGGGCATGATGTGGATCGTGTATGAACAGGAGAGCCGGAAAGACTCCCGTGACGCGCATTGGTGGCGCGAGCAGGCAATTCGCTACTCCAAGCCACTGGAACCGAGGCAGCATGACCGGAACGTTCATGACCTGGGCTTCATCTTCATGTCCACGTATTACCGGTGGTTTGAAATCTCCGAAGAGCCGATTTTAAACGACGTCCTGATTCAGGCTGGCCGGACCATGTCGCTTCGTTTCCGGGAAAACGGACAGTACCTTCGGTCATTCGTGTCGGAAGATTCTCTATTTATCGACATCATGATGAACGTCGGAATCATTTTTTATGCGGCGCTGGAAACCGGAGATGAGCATTTATTGGATGTTGCTATGCGCCATTGCCTCACGACGCGTCGCGTGCTGGTGCGTGGCGATGGCTCCACATCCCACGAAGGGCTGTTTGATCTCCAAACTGGCGAATTTCTGAAACAAACCACGCATCAGGGTTTCCGTGGCGATTCCTGCTGGACGCGGGGACTTGCCTGGGCGCTCTACGGCTTTGGCACGGCATACGAATACACACGGGAGCCGCGTTTTCTGCAAACTGCCGAAGCATGTGCGGATTTCTTTCTGGAAAATGTTCCTTCAGATGGTGTAGCGCCGTGGGATTTTGATGCACCGGAAGAAAGCCGGAAACAGGTCGACACCTCCGCTTCCGCCATTGCCGCTTCTGGTATGTTTCAGCTTGCGGAGTTGTGCCAGGATCGGCTCAAAGGGCAGCTCTACCAATCGGCAGCGCTTCGTATGGTGTCTTCCTTGTGCCGAAACTATGTGGCTGTTCCTGGCTCCGGATGGGAAGGCATTCTGAAAGGTGGCGTTTACCACACCCACAAGAATTTGGGAGTGAACGAATCCGTGATGTGGGGAGAATACTTTTTTGTAGAAGCCGTGGATAAGGCTTTGCACTCCTTAGCGTAGTAGCTGTCAAGGAAACGAATTATGGCTTGGGGTCGTCTCCGTGATGTTGGCATAGTAAAATCACGCCGTGATTCGTTTCCTCCTTTTGTTGTGCTCGGTTTCGCTGCTCACCCCTCTAATGAGTGCGGCATCCCTTCGGCCAGAGCAACTTCGGTGCGAATACCGCACCAATCCTGTAGGAATCGATGAAGAACAACCGCGTCTCAGTTGGTGGCTGACGGCAGCAGATTCAAAATCGCGTGGCTTGCGGCAGGCGGCTTATCGGATTCTGGTAGCCACCTCAGCAAAGAACTTGCGGTCCGGTATCGGAGATCTCTGGGATACAGGGCGCGTGGAATCCAACCAATCTATCCAAATTTTGTATGAAGGTGGACCACTTACCTCGGGAGCTGAGGCCTACTGGAAAGTCGAAGTATGGGACCAGAACGGCATATCTTCCGGCTGGAGTGAACCTGCCTATTGGTCCATGGGGCTTCTTGGACCGGTGGATTGGAAAGGAAAATGGATCGGTAAAGAAGAAACCAAACTGCCGGAAGACGAATCCCGCGTGTTACCCGCGCGTATGCTGCGCAAACAGTTTCGCCCCACGCGCAAGCTAAAATCCGCCAAGGCATACATTTGTGGATTAGGGCTGTTTGAGCTTTCCCTTAATGGAAAAAAGGTAGGAGATCAGGTACTCTCTCCTGGCCTGACGGATTACCGTAAGCGGGCTTTATACGTCACCTTCGACGTTACTTCACAGATTCTGCCAGGGGAAAATGCAATTGGCATTCTCCTCGGCAACGGTCGTTATTGGGCTCCCCGCAAAAAGGTTCCTATCGCCACAGAGACATTCGGCAGTCCCAGGGCAATTTTTCAACTGGAACTTCAGTATACGGATGGGACGGAAGAACAGGTAGTCAGTGATGAAACCTGGAAGCTCAGCACCAACGGACCAATCCAGGCCAACAATGAATACGATGGCGAGATCTACGATGCCCGACTGGAAAGCAACTGGGACAAAGTTGGGTTTAACGACCGAAGCTGGGAAAAGGCCCAAATTGTTTCCGCTCCGGGAGGAACACTGGTTGCACAGAATGCCGAACCTTTGCGCGTCACGGAAACTTTACGACCACTGACAGTAAAGAAAACGGGCACAAACACCTATGTTTTTGACATGGGCCAGAACATGGTGGGTTGGTGCCAACTGAAGGTAAATGGCCCTAAGGGCACCAAGGTCGCCTTACGCCATGCAGAAACACTGAAGGAAGATGGAACCCTGTATGTGGCAAATCTCCGTTCTGCGAAGGCGACCGATACCTATGTCCTGAAGGGTGGCGGTACCGAATTTTATGAACCGCGATTTACTTATCATGGATTCCGGTATGTGGAAGTCAGCGGCTATCCAGGCACGCCCAATCTTGATTCTCTGAAAGGCCGGGTAGTGCATGACGCCATGCCGCAAACAGAGGATTTCACTACCTCC
This sequence comes from Bryobacterales bacterium, assembly GCA_963791675.1. Classification (GTDB taxonomy): domain Bacteria; phylum Acidobacteriota; class Terriglobia; order Bryobacterales; family Bryobacteraceae; genus JALYXI01. Next base: position 87,335 of record CAWBTD010000011.1, on the reverse strand, counting down.
AATTCGCTTCTGAACCAGATTCATAAAAACATTTTTTGGGGTGTGCGGGGAAACTACCGTAGCATTCCCACCGATTGCCCTCAACGAGACGAACGACAAGGATGGCTAGGAGATCGCTCTCAAGTAAGTTTGAGTGAATCCTACTTGTTTGATGTAGCCGCTTTCTACTCCAAGTGGATGAATGACTTGATGGATGCCCAGAAGCCGGATGGCAGCATCCCGGATGTGGTGCCAACGTATTGGACGCTTTATAACAGCGATATTACGTGGCCAAGCACGTTTATCTTCGTTCCTGGAATGCTCTACCAGCAGTATGGGGATCAACGGATTCTGGAACGCACCTATCCGGCCATGAAGAAGTGGATTCTTTATATGCGTGGGTTCCTGAAGAATGGCATTATGCCGAAAGACACGTATGGCGATTGGTGTGTTCCGCCGGAGTCCCCGAAGCTGATCCATTCCGAAGATCCTGCGCGAAAAACGGATGGCACGCTACTGGGAACTGCCTACTATTACGAGTTACTCCGCCGCATGGCGACTTATGCCCGCTTGCTGGAACAAACGGAGGATGCCGCCAGCTTTGAACAACTCGCAGGAAGCATCCGCGCCGCCTTTGATCGAAAGTTTTTTAATTCGGCTACTGGCGTTTACAGCAATGGAACACAAACGTCCAGCGTTGTGCCGCTTGCACTCGGCATGACGCCGCCAGAAAAGAAAAGAACTGTTTTCGACAACTTGATCGAGAAAATCGAGGGAGAAAGTCATGGCCATCTTGGCACAGGCTTGGTAGGTGCTCAATGGCTCATGCGGACCTTGACGGAGAACGGTCGCGGCGACGTGGCCTATCAGATTGCCACACAACGGACTTACCCCGGCTGGGGTTACATGATCGAAAAAGGCGCCACCACCATCTGGGAGTTATGGAATGGCGACACGGCTGATCCGGCAATGAATTCCGGCAATCATGTTATGCAGATGGGAGACCTTGGTGTGTGGATGTATGAATACATGGCAGGCATTCGCGCAGATCCGGCAAAGCCTGGCTTTGCCAACGTGGTGATTCATCCGTATCCCGTCGGTGATCTCAGCTTCGTAAAAGCCTCGCATCGTTCCATGTATGGAGTGATTCGCAGTGAATGGAAGCGAGCCGATGGAGCGCTGGAACTCAACATCACAGTACCTGTGAATACCACTGCTACCGTTTACGTTCCGGCCAGTGATGCCCAGACGGTAACAGAATCCGGAAAACCGGCCACCACTGCACAGGGCGTAGCGTTCCGAAGCATGGAAAACGGCTATGCCGTGTTCGCTGTGGAATCCGGCACTTACTCTTTTCGAACCACGCTGAATTAAGGACCTGCTGCCTTACCGCAGCAGGTCTTCTAGTTGAATCTTCGTGCCCGTTTTTTCGTCGCGGTATTTCACAATCACTGGCGTGTAGAGCGAAATGCCCCAATCTTTGCCGGGGCCGTTGGTGATGGCGCGGCTTCCCGCGACCACAACAGCGTCTTCCGGAATGATCAGCGGACTTTCTTCCGTGGCACGGTAGATTTCGTTCCTGACCAATCGTACACCGGAGTGGAACGATTCAATATCGTGCCTGTTCCCAACACAGCACGTTTCCGAACGATAGTTCCTTCATATACGCCGCAGTTTCCACCAATCAAAACGGAATCTTCCATGATCACAGGAAGCGCTCCCACCGGTTCCAGTACACCGCCAATCTGGGATGCCGCCGAGATATGAACATTTTTGCCAATCTGAGCGCAGCTTCCCACCAAGGCGTGGGAATCCACCATGGTGCCGTCATCTACCCAGGCACCCACATTAATATACATGGGTGGCATACAAGTTACGCTGCGACCGATGTAACAGCCATCTCGAATGGAAGAACCGCCGGGCACGATACGCACACCGGAATCGGAGCTGAAAGCACGAACCGGATAAGTGTCTTTGTCGAAGAAGGGCTGCTTGGCGGCATCGACCGACATATCGACGTAGTGACACCCATGCGGAAGCCTAGCAGAATTCCTTTTTTCACCCAGCCATTGACGCGCCAGCCGCTAGGGGAACTAGCATCAGGCTCGGCAGCCCGAATTTTGCCCGCGTTCAGAGCGGCTTTGAATTGGTAAAAGAGTTGTGGTGCTCAATCTTGTAACGCTGGTTTTCTGGTCAAATAAACTTTCGATTTCACTTTGCAAGGCCGACACTCCGAAGAACAGCTTCGATCTTGGCAAGATTTGCCACGCTGGGAGGAACCATAGGCAGACGGTATACCGGCTCCAGCAAGCCCATCAGAGCCAGTGCCGCTTTTACAGGGATCGGGATTGGATTCCACGAAGTTGATTTCCATCAAAGGAAGTACTTCTCTGCAGCTTGCGTGCCTCCGCGAAATTTCCCTGCTGGCAGGAGTGCACTAGCCGCGACATAGGGCCGGGAATCTGGTTCGAGACAACGGAGATGAGTGCCGTGACCGCCCAAGGCCATGATGGGCAGGGTGATCGCATCGTCGCCGGAAAACACCAGAAAATCTTCCGGTACCTGATGAATCACACTTGCCATCTGCGAGATGTTGCCGGAAGCTTCTTTTACGCCGATGATGTTGGGAATTTCCGCCAGCCGCTTCAGTGTTGCGGGTTCAATGTTGACGCCTGTTCGCCCTTGCACGCTATACAGAATAATGGGCAGGCTGGTGCTTCCGGCAATGGCTTTGTAGTGCTGATAAAGGCCTTCCTGAGTCGGCTTGTTGTAGTAAGGGGTAACGGAGAGAAGCCCTGCGCACCGAGTTTTTCGATCTGCTGCGCAAGTTCAATCACTTCATGAGTGTTGTAGCCTCCGGCACCTGCCAACACCGGCACCTTTCCTTTGCTTCTTCCACGGTGATTGCCGACTACGCGCAGGTGTTCCTCGCGGGTGAGGTGGGGCTTTCTCCTGTGGTGCCGCAAGGGACCAAGAAATGAATGCCTTCTTCGATCTGACGTCGCACCAATTGCCGCAACGTGCCTTCATCGAGCGACCGGTCCGTAAGAAACGGCGTCACCAGCGCCGTGCCGCAGCCTGCGAAACGCTGATCCGGCGAACTCATGAAAATAGAATCTCGCTCAAATTCGTGGAACCCTGTTTTTCCTGCTATCCACTGCGCGGATTTCAAAGCTCCGCGGGCAAATCCTTCCCGGCTGCGGGCGGTGTGACGAAGGGTGAGGTATCCGCAGGGGAATCAAATCCAATTTCGTGAGTACCGGGCATAGCTCCGGCTCGATTGGAAGAGATATCAATCCGGCGCGTGTAACCAGCCTTCCGCATATCATCCACTAGCTTGAGAAGCGTGCCGGATGGCGCATCCTTCTTGGCGGAATGATGAATTTCCCAGGCCCATGCCTCGTAACCTGGTTCGTTTCCAACAGGCGCGCGGCTTCGGCAACCAAGCGGGAAAATACGTCCACTCCAATGGAAAAGTTCGGGCTCCACACCAGTCCGGTGCCGTGCTTCGCGACGATGGCTTTCACTGCATCCAGCTGTCCAGCCAGCCCGTGGTGCCTTCCACGATATTTATGCCGAGGGCAGCCAAGCTTTCCACGTTGGGCATGACGCCTGCGCGATGGAGAAATCAATGGCGACTTCCACGCCGTGCAGAGCTTCGCGCGGTGATCTCTTGCCTGATCGTCCATTGGCGCTTCACTGTTGAAGCCGTACTCCGGGCGCCAGCTGCTCCAGCATGCGGCCCATTTTGCCGTAGCCGACGAGCGCAGTTCACGCGAACACCTCCGGATCAAGTTCGCGAAAAATTCGGCGTGCAGTGCCGCGACAGCGCGATGAGATCCGCTTCCGCAATCACAAAACTAAGATTCAACAACGAGGCTCCCTGAGAAATCATACGCACGTTTACATTGCCCAGCGCGCTGAAGACGCGGGAGGAAACGCCGGGCGTGTGGCGGATGTTTTCTCCCACCAGGCAGACGATGGCCTGATCATCTTCGATCGAGACCTTCCGAGAATTCTTCCAACTCTCGGCAGAATACCGGCCAGACGCTCCGGCTGATCTACCGTGAGCGAAACGCTGACCTCTGAGGTGGCGACCATATCGACAGAGGTTTCATGGCGGTCGAATACTTCGAAGATGCGGCGCAGAAAACCGTGGCCATGAACATGCGCGTGGAATGAATGTTGACCAGCGATACTGCCGCTTGCACGCGATCGATTTCACCGACGTTGGCGCAATGAACACGCTCTGCACACGATGCGCGTGCCTTCCACATCCGGGCGGCGCGAGTTCAGAATCAGCACCGGGATGTTCTTCTCGATGGCGGGGACCACGGTGGCCGGATGCAGAACTTTGGCTCCGAAATAGGCCAGTTCGGCTGCTTCCGCAAAGGAGATGGTGCGGACGCGATGGCCACCTGTCAGAATGGTGGGATCGGCAGTTAGCATGCCGTCCACATCCGTCCAGATTTGAATTTCTTCGGCATGATGCCTGCCCGACGATGGAAGCAGTGAAATCCGAACCGCCACGGCCCAGAGTGCTGGTGACGCCCTCCACAGTGGAACCGATGAAGCCGCCCATCACCAGAACATATTCATGAGCAAGCGGCGGAATTCGTTCCCCAGGCGCGCATATGTTTCCGGGATAGAGGGAGCGGCTTGCGTGTGGCGATTGTCCGTGACGATCAACTGCCGCGAATCCACGTGCGTGGCGGGCATGCCGAAGTGGCGGAATGCCAGCGACACGATGTAGCTGGAGAGGCGCTCGCCATAGCTGGAGATGGCATCGATGGCGCGCGGAGTCAGTTCACCCAGACGGCCAGCCCTTTGACTAGTTCCGTGAGTTCCTGGAAATGGTCGTCGAGCGTGCGGTCCAGTGCGGTGCGTTCGGCCAGGGAGACGATGTGGCGCGCTTCGCGGGAATGGAAATCGCGCAGGTCGTGAATCTGGGCGAGGTAGCTTCGCGGGTGCCCGTGAGAGCGGTTTGGGCGATGGCCAGGAGCTTGTTGGTGGTCTTGCCCATGGCGGAAACCACCACCACGGGGTGTTGCGTCCTGCCGGTCCTTTACGATCTTAGCGACGCGCTCGATGGCGGCGGCGGATTCGACGGAGGTGCCGCCGAACTTCATGACGATCATGAGATCGAGCAACCCTTCGGAGTGCATCAGTTCGGCATTCAGCACGGCGGCTCCCGCGGCGCCGCGCATGGTGTTGTGGCCGAGCGCCATGAACTTGTACCCGAGCACACTGGCATTGGCGCAGGCGGCCGCGTAAAGACTGCCATGCCGCGCTCGCGCTCGACATCTTTGCGGGGCTGCGGACGATCCTGCTGCGTGCATGTACTGCACGGGCTGCGGTCGGGGCGCTGGGGAGATTGCGCTGCTGGGGCAGGCTGTGAAAAGTTTCGAAGGCGCTTGCGGATTTCCTCCAGGGAGGGCTTGGCCCCGAAGCTCGACCGAGACTGGCAAGGAGGTGGCCATCCATCACCGGCACGCGATTGCACTGGGCGCTTACCGTGGCGGCAAGCGGATGCAGATGTGGTCGCTTGCGAATTGCGCCGAGGATCTTCTGTGTTTCCTGCTGCATCTTTTCTTCTTCGCCGCCGATGTAAGGAACTACGTTGGCATTGATGTCGATGGAGGAAACTCCGGGGTAACCCGCACCGGAGATGGCCTGCATGGTCGTGACCAGCACGCGCGCGATGCCGAACGTGCGGAGCGGAGCAAGCGCCATGGTCAGCACCACGGTGGAGCAGTTGGGGTTGGTGACAATTCGCCCTTTCCAGCCGCGTCGCTGGCCTGATCGGGGAAGCAGCCCAAGGTGATCGGGATTGACTTCCGGCACCAGCAGCGGCACATCGCTCTCCATGCGGTGGTTGCGGGAATTGGAGACGACGATGTGGCCGGCTTCGGCGAAGGCCTGCTCGATCTCGGTGGCGACACGAGGCATCCATGGCGGAGAACACCAGCTTCGGCGCATTGCCGGGCTTGGATTCCTGCACGATTTGGTGCGGCCACATTGGCGGGCGTTTCGCCGCCCAGGTGCCATGTCGCCGCATCCCGGTATAGCCTTGCCGGCAGAACGGTCGCTGGCGCCGAGCCACGTGAGCTCAAACCAGGGATGACCCTGGAGGAAATTGATGAAATGCTGGCCCACCATTCCGGTGGCGCCGAGAATGCCGACTTCGATTTTCGGTGCTCATGAGTTTTGGAACTGCTTCACCATGTGTTGATAGAGTTCCACCGCTTGCAGAATCTGCTGCTTTCGGGACACGCTCTTCCAGCGTGTGGGCCACGTGAATAGTGCCGGGGCCGAACAGGAGTGGCTGTCCCCATGGCCGCCGAAGGCGGGAATATCCGTGGTGTACGCCACGACGGTGGTTTCAAGACCGGGCACGCTTGCCGAGACGGACGGCAGGGATTTCGAGAACGATCTGGATTCCGCATCCTTCGCGCGCTGCCTGTTTCACGGCCTGTCTTGGTGGAGGCGGAATCGCCCACCAGGCGGATCAGGATTTCCGCGTGAGCTTCATCCGCAATCACGTTGGGCGCGTGTCCGCCGGCGATCACTCCAATGTTCAGAGTGGATGGGCCGAGCAGGGGGTCCACCGGCATTTTCGACTTGCGCGAACTTCTTGCGAGCGCGTCCAGAAGCTTGTTGATGGCGGAATCGCCCAGTTCGGGATAAGCGGAGTGCGCCATCTTGCCGCGCGCAATTACCTCATACCGGAGGCAACCCTTGGAACCGAGAGCCAAGCTTGTTTTCCGTGGGCTCACCATTGATGAGGAATCGCGACGCCGCGCGGATTGTTGCGCCGCATGGTAGGCGCCCGCGCTATTGCGCTCTTCGCCGACGACGAACAGCAAGCCGAAATTGCGAACGCCGCTGGTCCAGCAAGGCCTCCGACGGCAAAGATCATGGAAGCGATGATGCCCTTGGTGTCGCAGGCGGCGCGGCCCCAGATGAACTCGCTGTCTTCGCGAGAGGGAAAAAACGGCGGCACCGTATCCATGTGGGTGGAAAGCGTGACCGTCGGTTCCCCAAAGCGCAGCGAACACGTTGAAGCGGCCGGGTTCCACGTCCATGCGCTCCACTTTGCCGTTGTGTGCGCAGCCAACCGGGAAAGGTAATCCCACAAAAACAGCCCGACCTTTTCTTCATTCCCTGTGATGGATTCGATATCCACCAGAGCGCGTGTGAGCTCGAAAACGTTCATAGTTTCAGCGTGGTAGAAGCAACGAAGAGGGGGAACAAAGGCAGGCGTTCACTTCCTCGTAGCGCACCATCCGGCTTTTCAGCGCGGATGACAGTGGACAGGATTTAGCCTGCCCCCCAACCCTTCGCCTGTGAGGGAGCGAAGCTGTTTCGGCGAAACACCCCTTTCACCGGATCTCCGAAACTCTCCGGAAAAACTGCTCCGTCTACTCTTGGCGGCCGCACCTCTACCAGAATTGTTTAGCGTACCAGAAAGGGGAAAGCCTTGTCATGATTCGTTGACAGCCTTCCATAGCTGACATAGAAACTATCTATTTGACCCACCTTGCAGCATTCCGTACACTTGTTTTGAAGACACAACACAGCTCCATGTTGAAGGATTAAGTCCTCCCTAGCTGTCCCAGTCTGTGCTTCACGTTTCTCTCTGACGAGAACAATTTTGTAGCAAGTGAGTTCACCGCAGCTCCGAGTAAGCGGGTAGAGATTATCCCTGCCATTGCCGCTGCCGTAGAACAGTCATCACTTGCTCATCTCAAAACGAATGACTATCAAGGAGATTTTTATGACCAGTACACTCAAAGTGTCCCTATTTTCAGCTGCTATGCTCGCTGTTTCAGCAGTAAGCGGTTTTGCACAAACAAACAATAAAGTTTCAGTGAAAGTTCCATTTGAATTTGTTGCAGGAACCACTACTTTTCCTGCTGGCAACTACAACTTCTCGCAAGACCAGAACGGCATTCTGTATATCAGCTCTGCCCAGATGCATAAGGCAGCCATGCTCTTAACCAATGCTGAACCGGTTGCCGCATTTACGAATAATTCACCGACCGTGAAGTTTGATAAAGAAGATGGTGTGTATAGCCTTTCCGAAGTGAGTCTGGCAGATGCCATGGGTCGCCGTGTGATTAAGCTGGATCATGCCAGTGGCACAGCCGCCATGGTCTCCAAAGTCGGCTTAACCAATGGCGCGGCGAAAGGATTGAAGAAGTAATAGTAAGTCGAGGGAAGGAGGCGTTAAGCGGTGCCTCCTTCCCCTTTCAGCTTTTTCTTAAGCTGGCAGCGAACTCGGCGCCCTTCTCAAATTCTTCTTGCAGTTGCCGTGTTCGTAAATTTTCCCGCAGGTGCTCCAGTTCCTGAATATACGCAGTCAGAGCACTCTCAATTTCCATTGTGTTGGTTGTAATAATATCCCGCCACAAATCATAGGAACTTAACGCAAGCCGAGTGGCATCCACCAATCCTGGGCCTGCGACCTGCCTTGCTTCCGGAGCATGTTCCGCCATCGCCGCCCCTAATGCGGTGGAAGCAAGCTGAGGCACATGGGAACTAAAAGCAACTAAACGGTCATGTTCTTCCGCACCCAGAATTACCGGACGAGCACCAATGCGTTCTACCCAACGGAGAAATTCTGCGGCAATCGGAGTCTCCAACTGATCCGGATGCGAGGGAGTCAGCACATAAGGCCGACCTCGAAACAACTCGGCATCGGCGCTGGCCGCACCTCGCGTTTCTTTTCCTGCCATGGGATGACCCCCCAAAAATTGACATCGATGGAGGGCAGCCCGAGCAGCATGAACAATCGCCTGCTTTGTGCTTCCCGCGTCTGTTACCAAAGCATGGGGAAGCACAAAAGCATCCAGGTGATGAATCACATGGAGAATGCGGCCAATCGGCTGCGCTAAGTAGATCACATCCGCCTGGGCTGCGGCTTGTTCCAAGGAAGCGGTGGAATCTATGATGTGATGTTCCTGCGCAGCCTGGAGAGTAGCGGGAGAGCTAACCCCAATCACTTCTCCGGAAAAACCGGCCGCTTTCAAAGCCAATGCAAACGAGCCGCCGATCAGGCCGACGCCAACAATGGCAATCCGCTGCATGGTTAAAGCGAACGCCCTACCGCTTGGGAAATGTGCTGCAAGCGCTGCATCACTTCCTCATACTGCGCTGGCGTAAGGGATTGTGCGCCATCACTGACAGCACGGTCCGGGTCATGATGCACTTCCATCAGCAACCCGTCCGCCCCCGCAGCTACGGCAGCATAGGCCATGGAGGGCACCAAGTCACGCCGCCCTGTTCCATGAGACGGATCGGCAATCACCGGCAGATGCGTTAATTTGTGCAGCACGGGAATCGCGGAAAGATCGAACGTATTGCGTGTATAGGTCTCAAATGTACGAATGCCGCGTTCGCACAACATCACGTCATAGTTGCCACCGGACAAAATATATTCAGCCGATAGGAGAAGTTCTTCAATCGTGGCAGAGATGCCGCGCTTCAAGAGCACCGGCTTTCGTTGCTCCCCTAGTTTGCGCAAGAGGTTAAAATTCTGCATGTTTCTGGCGCCTACCTGGAGAATATCGGAATAAGCGGAAAGCAGAGGAATCTGTGAAATCTCCATCACTTCGCTGATCACCAGCAAGCCATGGCGGTCTGCTGCTTCCCGAAGAACGGCAAGCCCTTCTTCCCCCATCCCTTGAAAACTATAGGGCGAGCTGCGCGGTTTGAAGGCGCCGCCACGAATAATCTTTGCGCCTCCTTTGGCAACAATGGCAGCTTCCTGTTCAATCTCGTCGCGGCCTTCCACGCTGCAAGGGCCGGCCATCACCACGACCTTGCCGCCGCCGATCTCCACATCGCCGATCTTTACGACTGTGCCGCCAGGGCGGAAGCTGCGACTTGCCAGCTTATAGGGAGAAGCAATCCGGCGTGCTTCCCTCACCCCTTCCATAATCTGGAAGGTTTCAATATCGAAATCGAATGATCCTCCCACACCACCCAGCACGGTATGGACAACGCCCGTCGAACGATGGACGTTAAAACCAAGGCCGATCAGCCGATCGACGACTTTCTGGATCTGCGCTTCTTCCGCGCCTTCCTGCATCACTACGAGCATTTGTTTTGTTCCATTTGTAAACGCTGCACTTTTCGCATCTCGTCTATGATCCGCTCAAACACTCGTTTGGCAGCGTCTGTAGGCAAAGGGCCAGGGTTATGCAGTTCCACGTTTTGGAACACCTGATCCTCACGGCGGGGTTCATAGACGGGCAAGGCCGCTGCCCGCTTAATCCGGCCAATTTCTTCCACGGTCACGGTACGTTCATTTAACAGAGCGAGAATACGACGATCGATATCATCGATCCGTTCGCGGCAAATGCCAAGTGCCTCACGGGCAGCTTCGCTGGTCATGAAGTACTACTGTAAAACAGATCCGCATGAAGTGAACCTCGAATCAACTTCCCCTTTCATTCTACGCTCTTGCCTGAAAGCAGAGTTGCCTTTCATGGTGATGGCAAACAACTTGCTTTAGGTGAGATAGCGAGAGATGCCAATGACCTTGCGAAAACGGTTTCCCAAATACCTGACGGTGGTTCGATCAGATGGTACTCAAGAAAACGATTGGCGATGGGGAGAAACTTCTCCTGGAGGTAATCGCCATCTAGTCCGTGTCTACAAAAAAGTGGGCCAGCAGCTCCTGGTGAAATCAGTGAATCTGTTCCGGTTGATGGAGTGGAACGGATTGAAGTGGAAAGGTCCAAACACTGCTCTGGACCCAACAGACCATTGTTTATCTGCTAATATTCTGGACTCTGGCGTTTCCTAAGCAATTAAAGGGTTAAAACCGCTTTTCAGGTGCTCAGTAAAAGTTTGCAAGGCACCTTCTTCAGGATTTTTCTCAATCAAATTCATAAACGCGCTGCCTACCACCACGCCTTCCACTAACTTTCCTAAGTCCCTTACATGTTCAGGTTGGGAAACACCGAAGCCTACAGCAAGAGGTAAATCCGTGTGGCTGCGCATCGCGCTGATCAGAGGCCCGATGGAATCCGACACAGAAGCCTGCTCTCCCGTTACTCCTGTACGGGAAACCAGATATATGAATCCGCTGGAATACTGCGCCACTAATTTGAGCCTGCGCGGAGAACTGGTAGGAGCAGCTAAAAACACAGTATCCAAACCGTGCGCTCGCATCACTCGCGTGTAATCTTCTGCTTCCTCCACGCTGGCATCTGTTAAGAGGCAACCGTCAATGCCAGCCTCCTTCGCATCTTGCGCCAACCGTTCCAAGCCGTAACGAAGCACTGGGTTCAGGTAGGTAAATAACAGCAATGGAATTTCGGAGCGGCTTCGGATTTCCCGCGCAATTTCCAAAACGCGTGAAAGCGTGGTTCCCGCCCGTAAGGCACGGTCACCGGCTCTTTGAATGGAGGGGCCATCCGCGATTGGATCGGAAAACGGCACACCAAGTTCAATCAAATCCGCCCCGCCCCGCTCCAAGGCTGCCACCAAAGCAGGCGTACGCTCCGGGGAAGGATCTCCCGCCGTGATGTAAGCAATCAGCGCTTTACGGTTCGTCTCTTTCAGCGTTGCGAACAGCTTTCCAATACGTGTCAAAGCTGTTCCAACTCCGGCAGGTTCTCCCGGTAGATATCGATATCTTTATCCCCTCGGCCTGATACATTCACGAGAAAGACTTGTCCCTTTGCCTGGGGTGCTTGTCGAATGGCTTCCGCCACCGCATGGGAACTTTCCAGAGCAGGGATAATTCCTTCTGTACGGCTAAGCCGTTGCGCAGCCGCCAGAGCGTCACTGTCGGAACAGGAAGGATACTCAGCCCGCTGCTGGTCGTAAAGGTGGGCATGTTCCGGGCCGACCATGGCATAATCCAGGCCAGCGGATATCGAATGAGTCAGCGAGATCTGACCATCGTTGTCCTGCAATAGGTAACTGAATGCCCCTTGCAGTACGCCGGGGGAACCGCCATTGAATCGGGCTGCATGGTCGCCCAGTTTATGGCTCCGCCCGCCTGCTTCCACGCCAATCAAGCGCACGGACTTCATCCTGCACAAACGGATGAAAAATGCCAATCGCATTGCTGCCGCCACCTACGCAGGCAAATATGGCATCGGGCAAGCGACCTTCCTGTTGCAAAATCTGCTCGCGGGCTTCCACGCCAATCACACGATGAAATTCACGCACCATCAAAGGATAAGGATGAGAGCCCAACGCAGAACCAAGCAGGTAATGCGTGGTGGCTACGTTGGTGACCCAGTCCCGCATGGCTTCGCTGATTGCGTCCTTCAGGGTACGGCTTCCATTGGTGACACTCACCACTTTCGCGCCTAACAGCCGCATCCGGAACACATTCAGGCGTTGCCGCCGCATGTCCTCCTCACCCATATACACAGTGCAGTCAAAGCCGAACAAGGCACATACGGTAGCCGTTGCCACACCATGCTGCCCTGCCCCGGTTTCGGCAATAATACGCTTCTTTCCCATGCGACGGGCCAGCAGTGCCTGCCCGATGCAGTTGTTGATCTTATGCGCGCCTGTGTGAAGCAGGTCTTCCCGCTTCAGGTAAATCTTTGCCCCTCCCAGAGACTCCGTCAGTCGCGAGGCGTAAAACAAGGGAGTCGGGCGGCCTGCGTAATGGTGGAGAAGATCGTCCAATTCCGCCTGAAACGCAGGATCCTTACGTGCTTCAAAAAACGTATTTTCCAGTTCTTCCAGAGGCGACATCAGTACCTCTGGCACGAAGCGGCCGCCGTATGGGCCGAAATGCCCAGCGGCGTTTGGTTCAGAATTCAACATGACAATACCGTTTGAATAAAATCGCGCATCTTGGCGTGGTCTTTCCGGCCCGGCGCACTTTCCAGGCGTGAACAGGCGTCCACTCCCCAAGGCCGTACCAATTCAATTGCCGTACGGACATTCGAGGAATCCAGCCCACCCGCCAGAATCAACTTTTGCCCATATTTTCCCACTCGGCTCCAGTCAAATGAGATGCCAGAGGCAGGCCCGTCCAGCAGAAAAGCTTCAGCTGGAAAGGATGACAAGGCAACAGGTTGAAACGCAGGTGTGACCCGCGCTGCTTTCCAGACTCTTACGTTTCGCGGGGAATCCACAGGGGTTTCCATTCCGTGAAGCTGTGCCACATGGAGACCGAGCCTGCTGGAAAGTGCCTCAATACGAGCCGGGTTTTCATTGGCAAATACACCGACGCGCCAAACATCCGTGGGAAGATTTCCAATCCATTCGGCGAGCGAATCCGGTTCGATATAGCGCGGACTGGTACGCACAAAATTAAACCCAATAGCCGTGGAACCGGCTTCCACCGCTGCTTCCGTATCTTCCCAATTCGTAAGACCGCAAATCTTTACGAACATAAAGCACGCAATGCTTCCGCAGGTTGCGGGGACTTCATCAAGGATTCACCCACAAGAAACGCGTGAAACCCTGCTTCGGAAAGCTGCCGGACGTGGTCCCTGGTAAAAATGCCGCTCTCGCTCACCTTGGTGATATAAGGAGGCATGAAAGGAGCCAAGCGCAACGAAACCTCCAGATGAACCTGGAACGAACGAAGGTCCCGGTTGTTCACCCCTATAATTTCTGCCCCGGAACGAAGCGACTTTTCCAGTTCCTGCTCGTCATGAACTTCTACCAGCGCCGCCATGTCATACTGCGCGGCAAGTTGGCGAAAATCGCTCAGTTGTTGCTCATCCAAAATGGCAGAAATCAGCAAAATGGCGTCTGCACCGTAAGCTGCGGCTTCTAAGATATGGTACTCACTCGTGGTGAAATCCTTACGGATCACCGGAAGCTGGCAAGCACTTCCGGGCTTCTTCGAGGTGTGCCCAATCTCCTTGAAAAAACTGACGATCGGTAAGAACGGAAAGAGCCGCTGCTCCGCCCTCTTGATATTCCGCCGCAATGCGGGAAGGAACAAAATCCGTCGCCAGAAGCCCTCGGCTCGGAGAAGCCTTCTTGATCTCCGCAATAATGGCCGGACTCGTACCCCGGAGAGCAGCACCAAAATCACGACGCTTTTGCCCAGCAGCTTGTTGTTCCAGAACAGCACGCGGAACCGCAGCCTCTTTTAACTCCAGCTCTTTTTGCGCAACAATGCGGGCCAAAATGTCGGGAACAGTAGCGGTCAAGTGTATCTTCCACTTTATCAGTGGTTAAGGTAACTAGTGGTGTAGATCATGGCCCGATTTTCTGGTGAATAACTCAGTTTTAGGCAACCAGGAACAATAATTTTATTTTGTGTTTTCTCCTTTTGTTCGCCTTTTTGTGTACAATGGAGAAACGAGGTGAACCAGATGCTGTTCATCAACAAAATTGTGATTGCTGGGAATCTAGGCCGAGCTCCCCAGATCGGCGCAACCCCAAAAGGGACACGTGTAGCAAAGTTCAGTGTTGCCGTGGAAGTGAGTCAAAAAGGGCGACAGCCAAAGACAACTTGGGTTCCTTGTTTGGCGCTGAATGATTGGGCGGAGTTTATGGATAAGAATGTAAACCCGGGCGACCCTTTATATATTGAAGGCTCGCTGGATACCTATGATTCTTATCCCAAGCATTTGAAGACCAAAGTTCCCGCCTTCCGCTTGATGGTGGACCAGATCAAAGTGCTTCCACGCCATGGGGCCAAAAAAGAGCCTTTACAAAATTCACTTGCTGGCTTAAAGGCACAAACGACCCGGCAGGAAGCTCCGTTGTCATTTGATTTCTTCAGTACAAAGCAGTAAATGAAGAACACTCCCGCTCTTTCCCTATAAATCGCAGCATTGGCTCCTCCGGTCGGCTTGAGCACTCCATGGAGTAACCGGGTGTACGCTGTTACACGAGGAGCTATTTTCATGAACAACGTTTCGAATAGCTGTTTACGGATGGTCCAAGTTTTGACCACAGTAATTTCCTTGTCTGCGGCAACTGCTCCACCAGATTTCAGTGGAAAGTGGATGCTGGATTCAAGCCAAAGCCAAGGGATAAGTGGCGAAAAGATTGAACTTACGATCCAGAATACTTCTGGTAAGATCGACTACGATCGGGTTTTGCATGAAAAGGACGGCAAGGAAAGCCATATTACTTTCTTGTGCGAACCTGTGGGCAAACCATGTGACTTAAAAGAAAACGGCCATAAAGCCAAAGTGTCTCTTTGGTACGCTGGATCGGCACTGATGATGGCAAAAACGGGTGGGCCGAGCCATGATGCCACAACGGAACGGAAGCTGGAATTGTCTCCTGACGGAAAAACATTGACCGTTTCCTTTACCAACTTTTCTGGAGATAGCAAAGAGCAAAAACTGGTATTTACCAAGCAATAACCAATAGCGTTTTGCTTGAGCTGAATACGATGGCTATCTGCCAAGTCGCTGCGGGACTTGGTAGATAGCCATCACTTCCAAAGATTGATCGTTTAGCGGCTGGCAGAAACAGGCACATCCACCGCGCTGCGGAGAGTGTCTGCCTTGTCCGTTGCTTCCCAGGAGAAACTGTCTTCCGTCCGGCCAAAATGCCCGAAGGCTGCGGTTTTCCGGTAAATGGGACGGCGCAGTTGCAGATGCTCAATAATTCCTTTCGGTGTGAGCGGGAAGTTAGCGCGTACCAGTTCAGTTAACTTTTCTTCCGGAACAGTGCCCGTTCCAAAAGTGTTGACCATGACGGAAACCGGCTCTGCTACGCCAATGGCGTAAGCTAACTGCACTTCGCAACGGGAAGCCAGACCTGCGGCCACAATGTTCTTGGCAATATAACGCGCCATATAGCAAGCGGAGCGGTCTACTTTCGTCGGATCTTTTCCTGAGAACGCACCGCCGCCATGACGACCCATGCCGCCGTAGGTATCCACAATGATCTTGCGGCCTGTGAGGCCCGTATCGCCATGAGGTCCGCCCACCACAAAACGCCCGGTGGGATTGATATGGTACTTCGTGTTAGCGTCCACCATTCCGGCAGGAATCACGGCATCCACCACTAACTTCTTCACGTCTTCCCGAAGCTGCTCGGTTTCCACGGTGTCATGGTGCTGAATGGAAATAACCACCGCATCCACACGTTTTGGCTTACCGTTTACATATTCCACGGTGACCTGGGATTTTCCGTCTGGGCGCAAATAATCAATGATTCCTGCACGGCGCACATCAGATAGTCTCTTCGTGAGTTTATGAGCCAGACTGATCGGCAGGGGCATCAACTCCGCAGTTTCGTCACAGGCAAAGCCAAACATCAATCCCTGGTCGCCAGCACCGCCCGGGTCTACACCCATGGCAATATCCGGAGACTGACCCTGAATGGCGTTTAATACGCCGCATGTTTTGCTGTCAAAACCATACGTTGCGTCCGTATATCCTACGTACTCAATCGTTTGGCGAGCAATTTTCGGCACGTCCACATAACAGGTGGTGGTGATTTCTCCAGCCACTATGCAAGTTCCCGTAGTCACCAGAACTTCGCAAGCTACGCGCCCGTAAGGATCTTGCTCAAGGACGGCATCCAATACAGCGTCTGAGATTTGATCTGCGATCTTGTCTGGGTGGCCTTCTGTTACGGATTCGGATGTAAATAAATGTTTTTGGCTATCTGCCATGAACTCTCCTGAAAAATAAGCGGACTAAATGGAAATAGATGTGTTACGCGGTGTTCGGCGAATTCAGCACGAATCTACCAGTTTAGCCAACCCTGCCGAAGGCGTCAATTTACGCCCTCTGACAAAAAGGAGGTAGAACTTAAGTTCTAGTGGCTCAGATCGATGCCAAGCTTTTTCAACTCTTCAGCGTAGTATCTTTTCTGGAGTAGGTCCCACTCTTCGCTTCCTTCCGGCAAGTCGCGCTTTGTGGTTCTGACCTTATCGCGCACAGCACGGTCCACTTTCTCTTCCATGGTCAAGATGTCGGTCATGACCCGGACAATTTCCAGACGCACCTCGTTCGGCTGCTTTTTGATGCGCAGATCACGCGATTTTTTCAGTGCGGCGAGCAGTTTGTGAGAAATGTCCGTGATCTTGTCCCGGGAAAGCTTCATGGGATCGCCTGTATCTCGGCCCGAAGCGCGAACAAACTTACGCTGTGAAATCAGAGTGTTTTTGGTCCGCCGGAACATCTCCTGATAGCTAACCCCTTCCCGGCGCATATACTCGCTGTACTGCCCAAGAATGTCTCGAACTTCTTCATTCAAGCGATCTTCCGCCATCAACTCTTCCGTAATGAGATCGTTCACAATCTCCACCACTTTTGATGGCGCTGGCGATTCCAGAACGGCTGGCGACAGGCGTGCAACAATCTGCCGCGACATGTATTGAACAAATTCCCTGGCAAGAAGCATCCGGTTTTTCCACGTCAGTGTAACACTTACGGACGTATACACTTATAAACTCTCTGATGAGATCACCGGGAATTCTCAACACTATTTAATGGATTGTTCCGTACCTTTGCTAATTCTCGATTCATCTAAACGATAGGGGCAGAATCCGTGGCAACTGAGCAGAAAACTTCTTTTGTGTTTTACGACCCGAGCGGCCGCCGATGGTCTCGGTTCCAACGGCTTTTGCAGAGCTTTCTGGTAGTGTCGCTGTTGGCTCTGGTGTTGTTTGGGTTGAGCATGATCATGCTCCCTTCTCTGCCTAGCTTGGGGTTACCCTCTGTATCTCCTGTGAATGACTTAAAGGAAGTGGCAGGCATTATCCGAGGCCGTAAAGCGGAGCGCAACATTCCGTTTCAGATGAAAAAAGACGCCCGGAAGATCAACTATGTCCGGTCGAATTCCCCTGTCATACACCCCCGCACGGCTGCACACACCGTGGAAGGCAAGCCGGTGGTGTTTGGCTTTTACGTGAATTGGGACCCCTCCAGCCAAGCTTCCTTACGGGCTAATCTGACGCGGCTCACTCATCTGGTGCCTGAGTGGTTCTTTCTGAAGAACGCACAAGGAGACCTGGAAGATGAAACCGACCAGACCATTGTCAACATCGCCCGTCAATCCAACCTGCCCATCCTGGCGGAAGTAAACAATAATCGCGATGGCTGGCGGCCTGAGGAATTGCACGAGGTTTTAATCCACCCTGACCGGCGCGCAAATCTGATTGACAACATTTACAGCAACTTGCAGGAACACAAGTTTGCAGGCGTCAACATCGATTTTGAATCGCTGCAATCGAAAGATCGGGAGCCCTTGATTCAGTTTATGAAGGCCCTCCAGGCCAAACTCAAACCGGCTGGATTGATTGTGTCCCAGAGTGTTCCCCCCGATGACCCGGCTTTTGACCTGAAACGATTGGCTGCCTATGAAGATTACCTGATGATCATGGTGTACGACGAGCATGATCAATCCAGTTCCCCAGGGCCAATCGCTTCCGAAGAGTGGTTTGAGCACCAATTGGACCGGCTTTCGCATATCGTGCCCTCCGAAAAAACGGTAATTGGCATAGCTAATTACGGGTATGACTGGATTATTGGTTCCAGCGGCGGCACAGATTTTAAGTTCAGTGATGTCATGGCGGCTACGCTGTCCAGCAAGAGCCAGATTCAGTGGGATAACGATACGGGCAACCCCGTATTGCGGTATGTCGATAGGACACACCGGAGCGCAGCTCAACATGAGGTGTGGTTCTTAGATGCTGTTACTGCCTTGAACCAAGTGCAAGCTGTTTCCGACCAGGGATTCCGTGGAGTAGGGCTGTGGCGCTTGGGGTCGGAAGATCCTGATTTCTGGAAAGTGGCAACGGCGGAAGGCTGGCCCGCCGAAAAGTTCGATGTCACAAAACTATCCACCCTCACCACAAATCGCGTGCCGAATCACTACGGGGCAGGCGACATTATCCAAATTTCGGAAACACCGCGAGATGGCCGCCGAGTCGTGACTCCTCCCCCCACCGTTGACGGGGATTACACGGAAAAGTTTGAGTCTTACCCGACGTATTATGTGGTGGACCGGAGTGGTGATACCGACGAAAAGGTAGTTTGCCTCAGCTTTGATGACGGTCCGGACCCGGTGTATACACCCAAAATCCTGGATATCTTGAAAGCCAAAAAGGTTCCGGCCACATTTTTCCTGGTTGGCGTGAATGCGGAAGCCAATCCGGGAATTGTGAAACGGGAATACGCGGAAGGCATGGAGATTGGGAACCACACTTATTCCCACCCCAACATTGCCACCACTTCCGAACTGCGGACCCAATACGAACTCACGTTTACGCAGAGAATCCTTGAGCACGCCATTGGGCACTCAACCACTTTGTTTCGGCCTCCCTACAATGCCGATAGCGAGCCTTCCACAGTGCCCGAAATTGTACCGATCTACCGGGCTCAGGAATATGGCTTTCTCACGATTGGCGAGAGCGTCGATCCCCGAGATTGGGAGCCTGGCACCACGGCGGACAAAATTCTAAATGAAATCGAGGACGAAAAGGACAATGGGCATATCATCCTGCTGCACGATGCTGGCGGCGATCGTTCTGCCACGGTAGCAGCGCTACCAAAGGTCATTGATTATTACCGCTCGCATGGCTACCGTTTCGTTCAGGTAGCGGATCTGGTAGGCAAAACGCGTGACGAAGTGATGCCGGTTCCCACTGCCGAAGAGATGCGATGGGCTCAAATTGAGGGCCGTGCGTTTGACTTAAAGAGCAGTTTCAAAGATCTGTTGGGAATTCTATTTCTTAGCGCCATTTTCCTGACCATGGCGCGATCTCTGGTCTTCGGCGTTTTGGCTGTCATCCAGAAAAGGCGCGCAGCGCGAATGGTTTTCGATGAAAACTTTCGTCCGCCGGTTTCGGTCATCATTGCAGCCTATAACGAAGACAAGGTGATCACACGCACGGTGGATAGCATTCTGGCGAATGGCTACCCGGAATTAGAAGTGATCGTGGTGGATGACGGATCGAAAGATAATACTCTGGCGATATTGAACGATCGTTTTCACGATCATCCACAGGTCAAGATCCTGACGCAAATCAATGGGGGGAAATCCGCAGCGTTAAACCGTGCCATTGCCCATTCCCGCAGTGATATCTTGATTGCCGTAGACGCGGATACCCTGTTTCGAAAAGGCACAATCCAGAAGTTGGTCCGGCACTTTGCGGACCCCAGCGTGGGGGCTGTCTCCGGCAATGCCCGGGTAGGCAATCGCAAACGTTTGATTACCCGTTTTCAATCCATTGAATATATTTACGGCTTCAACCTGGACCGTCGGGCGCTGGACCTCCTGAATGCGATCACCGTGGTACCAGGAGCAGTAGGGGCATGGCGCAAAGACTTGATTCAATGGCTTGGCGGATTCGGGCATGACACTTTGGCGGAAGACGCAGACCTCACTATGGCCATCCGGCGCTTGGGTTATCAAATTCGCTATGAGCAGGACGCCATTGCCTACACCGAAGCTCCGGAAGACTTGAGGGGCTTAGCCAAACAACGATTCCGCTGGGCTTTCGGAACGTTGCAAGCGGCTTGGAAGCATCGGGATGCGATGTTTGTTCCAAAATACGGCACCCTGGGATTTGTGGCGCTCCCGAGCATTTGGCTGTTCCAGGTCCTGCTTTCGGCCCTCTCACCATTTGCGGAAGTTTGCATGTTTCTGGCATTGTTTGCGGGAAATTGGCGCATTGTGCTGCTGTACTACTTTGCCTTCTTCTTGGCGGAACTCTGCACCGGCTTTTTAGCCTACGCGCTAGAAGGCGAAAGACCATGGGATTTGGCGCTTCTCTTTTTCCAGCGGATTTACTTCCGCCAGTTAATGCACTTTGTTCTTCTAAAATCGCTGATTTTTGCTGTTCGAGGCCGGTTGGTGGGATGGGGCAAGCTGGAGCGCCGCGCTACGGTGACACAGAGTTAAAGGCTCTATAAACAAGCCCATATTGTGGTTGAATGGGGAAGGCAGTGCCACAAGCATGATGTAAATCTCAGCCTGGCATGAGTTACTACGAAGACCTAGGTATCTCTTCTTCGCGTCTACGGAAGAGATTCATGATACCTACCGTATGCTGGTACGGTTACTACATCCGGATCAGCACACGGATCTGGCCTTAAAAGCGGCGGCCGATGGGCAACTCAAGCGGTTGAACCAGATTTACGCGGTGCTGGCGGACCCGGAGCGACGGCGACGCTACAATGCGGAACTTTCCGCGACTGACGAACGGCAGGCCCCGGTTATCATTCAAGCGCGTCGTCATCTTCCAGTCCGCAACCAAAAGAATTACTTTGAGCAATTTGCATGGATTGCCGCTGTACTTCTCAGCATCGGCCTGATTGGGTGGCTCGCCAGCCGTGACGCGGGCAGCCCTGCTAATTTTTCGCCTTCTACAATACAAAGTCAACCAGCCAAAGAACAGGCAAAATCCTTACAAAAGGTTGATCGTCCCTCCGAAGAAACGATTTCCAGCTTAAAGCAGCAACTGCGTACCGCCATCGCTCAACGGGATGAAGCGTTACGGCAGCTTGCACAACGGGAAGCAACAGGAGTACGGGCACAGGCAGTTGTTCCGCCGCTTCCCTCTCCTGAAAAACAGGAATTGTTTCTCCCCTCAGAACCGCCGACGCATCGAACAGTTCCCTCTATTGCCGTTGTTCCGCCGCCCTCGCCTCTGTCAGCACCCGCGGCACCGATGCTGCCATCGGCAGCCTTGCCTCAAGCGATTGCAGTGATAAACCGTCCGCATCTAGCTGGAGCGTGGGTATGGGCCAAGCCCCATGCGGCGAACAAACATAAAAACCTGTACCCACCGGAGTTTATTGAAGCCTCTATTGCGGAACAGAACGGATTGATTCGCGGTCAGTATCGCGCACGCTATCGCGTCAAGAACCGCGCCGTTTCTCCCGATGTGAATTTTGAATTTACGGGAAAAGCCGCTGAAAGCAATGTGCAGCTTCCGTGGCAAGGAGATGGAGGAGCGAAAGGCGAGGTGAAGCTCAAGTTGATTTCGGATAACTCGCTGGAAATCGTCTGGAGCGCATCGGAATTAGGCAAGAAATTCGGATTAGCTTCCGGCAACGCCATCCTGGTGCGGCGTGCTCCCTAATTTGGCATTGCCTACGAATCCCGACATACTGAAGAATAGAGGTGAACATGGCCGCCAGAGCAGAACCGTTACTGGTAACGGTGGCACAGTATCGTGAACTGCCTCGGCGTGAGGATGTCATCCAGGAACTACATTGGCACCTTTGTTTACCAAATGGAGCAAGAGATTCCAATCACTTTATTCGGCAGTGGAATCAATGTTTCGGACATTTTCGCCTGAAGTATTTAATACATCGTTAAATACAGGATCATGTTCCGGAATAGATAACTCTTCCCGCAGGAGAGTGGCATAGTCCACAGGAGGAAAAACGGCACGGCTTGTCTGCCCCTGAACAGTGATTTCCACATCTGTTTCATTCAGCAAGCGAATTCGTGCATGGAAAGCTTCCCCTGCACTCAATTTGACCGTGCTTGCTTCCCCTCCGATCCACTCCACCTTTGGCGGATCAGCGGTAAGCTTTCTGATACATTGCTGCACCCATACTCCGATATACAGGAATGAAGGGGGTGGCACTGGTTCCGGGTGCTTGATGGTGATTCGGGTAACTTGCGGCAATGCCGCCAGGTAGTTACGGTTTTCAAAGATTTGTGCCAGCAATTCACGCCAGCGAGTGGTGCGGGTCCAAGCTAAATCTGCCACGTGATAGGTTTTCGCAAAGCGCTGCAGAAACAGCAGAGCATCTTTGGGTTTCCCAAAGTCTCTGCTATCCACCATCACTTTCTGCGAAATCGCAGCGAGAGCAGCAAAAGCGGGAAGCTGAAACAACCGAGCACTTTTGCACCATATCATCACCGGAAGATCGGCTACTGTAAGCGGTAAAATCACTGCCGGTACATCCGGCAGGCTTACAGCGGAAGCGGTGATCTCAATCTGTTCGCAACAAATCTGGCGACGATGACCAAACGGCATCCAGCACTGCGCAAATACACGTGAGGAGAGCGATGGACCTTGCTCGTTGCTCAAACGAAGCACAATCGCGCGGCTTGGATGCTCGCGCATCAAGGAAGCGAGTGTTTCTCCGATCTCTCCTAAGTTATCTCCTTCATCTACAGCCGCAATCAAGGTCATGGAACAGGCGCGCAACACGCCGCTGCCGCTTGCCTGTTCCGGCTCTTTCGCTAAATTGATCCACAGATCCGCCAGTTCTTTTCTGATTTTTTCCGGATCAATCGTAGCGGCAGGAGCGGTCATGGCCGCCTCCAGCTATGCCCTCGCCGTGCCAGCATTTCTTCCGAAGCAACAGGCCCCCACGTGCCAGCCGGATAATTAGGAAATTGGAATTTTTGTTCCGCCCACACTTCCTGAATCGGACATACCGCAGCCCAGCTTGCTTCTACCATGTCTTGCCGCGTGTAGAGAGTGGCGTCTCCACTAATGGCATCCAACAGCAACGTTTCATAGGCCGAAGGCGAACGTTCCCCGAAGCTGGAACCATAATTAAAGTCCATGGAAACAGGGCGCAGTGTCATGCCTGCACCCGGGCGTTTAGAAAGAAATTTCAGTGAAATTCCTTCTTCCGGCTGAATGCGTAAAATCAGTAGATTCGTGGTGCTGCCGCTGCCATCTACACCGAACATGGTGTGCGGTGCGGCGTTGAATTCAATAGCAATTTCACTCACCCGTTTCGGCAAGTGCTTGCCGCTTCGCACATAAAACGGCACACCAGCCCATCGCCAGTTTTCCACAAAAAATGTAGCGGCAGCATAGGTATCGGTTTGAGCGTCTGGATTCACTCCCGGTTCTTCCCGGAAACCCGGCAGGTCTTTGCCGCCCACACGCGCGGCCCCATATTGACCGGCCACGCTATTGAGCAGAACTTCCTCGGGCTTTAAGATGCGAATCGAGCGCAGCAGTTTTGCGCGTTCATCCCGCACAGAGTCTGGATGAAATGTAGCACTAGGCTCCATGGCAACAGTGGCCATCACCTGCAACAAGTGATTTTGGATCATGTCCCGCAGCGCCCCTGCTTCCTGGTAATACGCGCCACGGCCTTCCACGCCTATTGATTCTGCCGCTGTGATCTGAACGTGATTGATGTAGCGGCGATTCCATAATGGCTCAAAGATTCCGTTACCAAAGCGGAAAGCAAGAATATTCTGTACAGTTTCTTTGCCCAGGTAATGATCAATGCGATACACATCGGCTTCCGGGAATACTTTGTGAATATCCGCGCTGAGTTGCTTGGCGCTGGCCAGATCATGCCCGAACGGTTTTTCCACTACAACGCGCCGCCAGCCTTTGCCCTGCTCCAAATGCACTGAGCCTAATCCAGCGACTGCTTCCGCATACTGACTCGGCTGAGTAGACAGATAAAACAAAACATTGCCGCCTGTTTGACGGTTTCGCTCTACTTTTTCGAGACAACGAGCAAGATCCACATAGCATTGGGGATCGCCCACATCTCCAGCCATATAAAACAGACTTTGGGCAAAGCTGTTCCAAAGTCCTTCATCAAACGCGGAATTCTCCAGAAACTGTTCCACGGAGCTCCGCATTTTTTCGCGGAACTGCTCATCACTCATGGGAGTTCGCGATATGCCAAGCACAGCGAACCCCGGTGCAAGCCGACGCTCTTGCGCCAGACGATACAGCGCGGGCATGAGTTTACGCTTGGTTAAATCTCCATTTGCTCCAAAGATAACGATTGTGCATTCCGGAGACTTGCGCTCAAAGCGGAGCGGGTCCTGGAATGGATTCTCAGGCGGCATCGCTTTTCACCATAGCAGACGGAGCAGCTATGGCTCGACGGATTTACTGCAAGCTGTAGTAGGTAATTTCCCCCAAGTTGCCTCGGTGATTATCCAGCCATTTGGTGGCTTCTTCGGGGGCAGTCACTTCCTTGTTCATCACGCTTTCCAGAAGATCTCTGGTGAGCACTGTGTTGAAGCGCGGAAGATATTCAATATGTTTTTTTTGACCTGCCAGTTTCATCAGAAACGGCACGCGATGATTTGTCTTTACTCCCAGCCATTCGCTGTTTCGGTTCCAATGATCAGAACTGTAGATCACTGTAGTCTGGTCCCAAAGCTTGGCCTTTTCCATTGCTTCCCGAAGACTTTGCGCGGTGTGGTCCAGCAGCGTCAGAGCGTCCAGATAACCGGTAGCCGGGCTGCCGGAAAGATCAAAACGATCTGTTTTGCTGTTGTAAAAAAACGGGCCATGTGGCACAGGAAGGTGGAGGAACACAAAATCATATTGAGCATCCGCAGCCACACGAATGGCTGATTCTGTTACACGCTCGTAACAGTGGCGAAACTGAAGTGTGGTGAGTGATTGCTTCCAGGGTGATTTGAAATTTGTTTCCAGTAAGCTTCGAAGCTGGTTCTGGGCGATCTGCGGGAAACCGGTTCCGTTTGCTGCGTAACCCGGCTGTATGCTGCATTCTGTGCAATCCGCCAGCGAACCAAAAATACGTGTATAAGGGAACAAAAATCCAGTGATTGCGATGTGCGCATTATTGGCGTAAAGCTTGGAAATGAAATTCCCGTCCTCCCCCCAAACAGAAGACGGCTTGCTATTTTCATAGAACAAGTGGAGATCAGATGGACCATTCGGTTTTGACTCGCGAATCAGTTGCCCAGCAAGAAGACTCGGGATCGAAACTGTGGTGTGTGCGCCTGGAGGAAATGCATTATGCGCAAAAATAGACTCCTCGGAAAAACGTTTGATGGAAGGCATTTTTTGTTGCATTGCTCCGTCCAAAAAACTCATTCCGTAGTCCCATTCATCAAAAATGACCCATGCCACACGACCCAGCTTGTGTTCAGGTTTTTGCTGTTTCTGTGGAGCGGAGGAAGAAAGCGAAGCATAGCGGGAGCCTTCCGGCGTGTGGATTGCGGTCCAAACTCCTTGTAAGAGCAGAATCGGCAGCAAAGGGAATAAAAGCAGCAGTGCTCTTTCACTAAGAGCAAAAAAAGGTCGCTCTCCATCGAAAGAATGCCCACAACGTCGTGCATAGGATTGCTCCTAGAAAAGCAACACGGAGAGAGGCAAAGGACGAATGAAGCCACCATGTGAGGTGGAGGGGCGCGATTTTTTTTGCCCATGCGCCAATCACCGAATTCACAGGGATCAAGAGCAGGAACAGAAAAAAAATGCGAGCCATTCCATGTACCACACGGCTTCCAGACAGCCGCACAGCAACTAAAGCAATAAAGGCGAGGGAGCCTAACGCAAATACATTCAAAATTACTGCCCAGAAATGCGCAGCTTCCGGAGGAGCTGGCAGAAAAAACTGCTCCTTTTTTTGAAAAGCTAGTAGGTCCCACCAGACTTTAAAAAAACAAAGGTTTGCAAAAGACAATGCAAGGGCAGCGTTGCGCAGGAGTTGCTTACTATTCCATTCTGAAACCGGCATTTCCGCAAGGGCTTGGTTCGAAGTTACGGCAACAAATTATGGCTTGTTTTCCAGTCACCCTTTTCCTATTATGCAGAGAATAAAGGCTTGTCCAAGGCCTCAACAGAAATATTCAGGAGCAAATGGCCCAAATCAATATTCTCGGCATGGTTCGCGACCTTATGTTTATGGCCAAAATCGAAGACTCGGCGAAACGCGCCGGCTGCGTCGCTGTGTTTGTTCCAGATAGTGAACGTGCTTTGCAGAGGGCAAAGAGCAACCCTCCTGCGCTGTTCATTGTGGATCTGGGGGACGCGGCAAGCCATCCTTTGGAACTCATTGCGGCATTAAAGGCGGACGACACAATAAAGCACATTTCTGTAATTGGCTTTTTTCCGCATGTTCAGACGGAGTTAAAGCGCCAGGCGGAACAAGCCGGGTGCGACAGGGTGATTGCGCGTTCCGCCCTTGTGCAACAACTGAATCAAATTCTTGCTGAACTCGCGTTGGCGAATGGAGCACTGAATGCGCAAAGCTGATGGAGCTTCGCTTGCGCCGCCCCGCTGTCAATCGATTGTTTCGCCAAGTCTACGGCTTCCTTCAGGTCGGTTGTTTTTGCGGCAGCAAGGAAACCCCAGGCAGCATTCGCCACCACGATATCCCGTTCAGGCCCGCTTTTGCCGCCTAGCACGTCCCGAGTAATTTCGGCATTGAATACCGGGTCGCCGCCACGCAAATCACTTAATTGTGCAGGCAGCAATCCCATCTCTTCCGGGGTGATCGTACTTTGGTGAACGGTGCCATTCCGAATGGAAAACACCTCCGTGGGGCCGGTGGTGGTGACTTCATCCAGACCATCCGAGCCATGAAACACGAATCCTTGTTGGAGGCCCAATGCTGCCAGGGAGCCGGCAATTAATTCTGCTGCGCGAACAGAATAAGCACCGGCAATCTGCGCCGTTGCTCCTGCTGGATTGGTTAACGGGCCAAGTAAGTTGAAAATTGTACGAAGCTTCAGCTCTTTTCGGACTGGCTGCACATGGCGTGTGGCGCTGTGGTAATAGGGGGCAAACAGAAACCCGATTCCTACTTCTTCCATCGCTAATGCACATTGTTCCGCACTCAAGAAAACAGAAATGCCCAACGCTTCCAGCAGGTCCGCACTGCCGGAACGATGGGAAAGGGAGCGGTTTCCATGTTTTGCTACACGCACCCCACCCCCTGCAATCACAAACGCAGCCGTTGTGGAGATGTTAAACGTTTGCGTATGTTTTCCGCCGGTGCCGCAGGTATCCAGCAGCGGTTCTCCCCCAAGGTCATACTGGAAAGCCTTAGCCGCTTCTCGCATGGCGCGGGCCAGCCCGGTCACCTCCTCCACGGTCTCCCCTTTCATACGCAGCCCGATTAAGAAGGCGGAGATCAGCACGGGGGTGGCTTCCCCTTGCAGCATGAACCGCATGGCTTGTTGTGCTTCCTGTTCCGTTAATCCACGCTTTTCGTGAACCACACAATGGACGGCTTCCAGGAAGGAACTAAACGGCATGATATATTGTGAGATCGGCTAGCACCCGAATCGTAGCACAAGCGATTTTCCATGAAAATTCACGAGTATCAAGCCAAGACGATCTTGGCGCAATACAACGTCCCTGTGCCTCGCGGCGAAGTGGCTTTCACCGTGGCTGAGGCGGAAGATGCAGCCAAGAAGCTGGGTGGCAGCGTTGTTGTGAAAGCGCAGATCCATGCAGGGGGACGCGGCAAAGGCGGCGGAGTAAAAATTGCCAAAAACTCCGACGAAGCAGCCGAACTCGCCAAGAAGATTTTAGGCATGACGCTGGTGACTCATCAGACCGGCCCCGAAGGTCGCGTCGTGCAGCGCCTTTTGATTGAAGAGACGCTGCCGATTGACAAAGAACTGTACCTTGGCGTGGTGCTGGACCGCGACGCAAGGCAAACTGGTGCTTCATGGCTTCTGCAGCAGGCGGCATGGAGATTGAGGAAGTAGCCGCTGAAAACCCGGAAGCGATTCTGAAAGAAGTGATTGAACCGGGCTACGGCCTTTCCGCCTATCAAGCCCGCAAACTGGCATTCGGGATTGGCATTCCCGCAGCGAGCGTAAACGCCGCTGCAGCAGCCATGATTGCTTTGGTGAAGGCTTGCGAAGCGACCGACGCTATGCTTGGCCGAAATCAATCCTTTCATTCTGACCAAAGACGGGAAAGTCTAGCGCTCGACGCCAAGTTCAACCTCGATGATAACGCGATGTTCCGCCACAAAGCGTTGATGGAACTCCGCGACCTGAACGAAGAAGATTCCGCTCGAAATTGAAGCTTCCAAGTTTGGTTTGAACTACGTCAAGCTGGATGGAACTGTGGCTTGTATGGTGAACGGAGCCGGGTTGGCCATGGCTACCATGGACATCATCAAATATGCTGGCGGAAGCCCGGCGAACTTTCTGGATGTGGGTGGCGGTGCCAATGCAGACCAGATCAAAAATGCATTTCGCCTCCTGCTAAGTGATCCGAACGTGGCAGCAGTATTCATCAACATTTTTGGTGGCATTCTCCGTTGCGACACGCTGGCGAACGGCGTACTGGCAGCAGCGCGCGACCTGAATGTGCAAGTGCCCATCATTGTCCGAATGGAAGGCACCAACGTGGAGCTAGGCCAAAAGATCCTGGCAGAATCCGGTTTTAACTTCACTGTCGCCAATGACATGCTGGATGGCGCGCAGAAAGCCGTGAAGCTGGCCGCTGCGGGGAAGAAATAAGATGAGCGTACTGGTAGACCAAAATACAAAGCTGCTGGTGCAGGGCTTCACCGGCAAAGAAGGTACTTTCCACGCCCAACAGGCATTGCTTACGGAACCAAAGTGATGGGCGGTGTAACCCCGGGAAAGGGTGGCAGCAAGCACCTTGACCTTCCCGTATTTGACACTGTGGCGAAAGCAGTAGAAGAGACCGGCGCAAATGCTTCTGTGATTTTTGTACCGCCGCCGTTTGCCGCTGACGCCATTATGGAAGCGGTGGATGCTGGCCTGCCTCTGGTGATCTGCATTACCGAAGGCATTCCTGCTCTGGATATGGTGAAGGCTTGGGAATTCCTGCAAGCAAAAGCTTCGGAGGGCAAAGTGACACGCCTGATTGGCCCCAATTGCCCTGGCGTCATCTCACCGGGAAAGTGCAAAATCGGCATCATGCCCGGTCATATTCATCTGCAGGGCCATGTAGGCGTGGTTTCCCGCTCCGGACCCTGACGTATGAAGCGGTCGGCCAGCTGACCAAGCTCGGCATCGGCCAATCCACCTGCATCGGCATCGGCGGCGACCCGATCATCGGCACCACTCACACCGACGCCATCACGCATGTTCAACGAAGATCCCGATACGCACGCCATCGTGATGATCGGCGAAATCGGCGGCGATGCGGAAGAAAAGGCCGCCGCCTACGTCAAAGAGCACGTGAAGAAGCCGGTAGTGGGCTTTATCGCCGGCCAGACTGCGCCTCCCGGACGCCGCATGGGCCATGCGGGCGCCATCATCTCCGGCGGCTCCGGCGGCGCGGCAGACAAAATCAAGGCCATGGAAGAAGCAGGCATTACGGTATGCAGTTCTCCCGCCGAAATTGGCGAGAAAATCAAAGCTGCGCATGTCGTAAAGTAAGTCGAACTCTATGGAACGTACTTTTTCAATTATTAAGCCCGACGCTGTCGCAGAACGGACGCGCCGGCAAGGTCCTGGCCGTGTATCGAGGAAGCGGCTTCACGCATGATGGGCTCTCCGCCTGATGCACATGAGCCAAGCACAGGCTGAAGCTTTCTACGGTGTGCACCGAGAACGCCCCTTTTTCGCCGGCCTGGTCGAATTTATGACCAAAGGACCTTGCATCGTGATGGCGCTGGAACGCGAAGACGCCGTGAAGAAGCTCCGTGAAGTCATGGGAGCCACCAACCCCGCCAACGCCGCCGAAGGCACCATTCGCAAACTCTATGCGGAAAGCATTGAGCGCAACGCCATTCATGGCTCCGATGCTCCAGAAACAGCGGAAGCGGAACTTCGCTTTTTTTCACTACTCTGGATCTGAGCTAATTGCCTCCATTGTAGTTAAGATCCTGGCGGTACACTGAAAGAAGTCTTGCCGGGCGGATAGTCGCTGGGTTCGCAGCAATGTGACGCGGGAGGAAAGTCCGGTCTCCATAGGGCAGCGCGCCGGCTAACGGCCGGGGGTGTGCTCTTTCAATGTTCCACGGAAAGTGCAACAGAAAAGATACCGCCTCGGACTCGCAAAAGTCTGAGGTAAGGGTGAAATGGTGCGGTAAGAGCGCACCGCGGCTGGAGTAATCGAGCCGGACAGGGAAAACCCCGCGCGGAGCAAGACCAAATAGGGGGGAGGAGCGGCCCGCTCCGTTTCACTCTCGGGTAGGTTGCTTGAACTGTTCAGTAATGGTCAGTCGAGAGGAATGACTATCGCCCGCAAGGGTACAAAAACCGGCTTATAATCCGGCAAGCCTAAAAAAAAAGCCCGATCGATCCGAAGATCGCCGGGCTCTTTTGTCTTTCTTTAACCGTAACTAGGATGTTAGAAGTTAGCGAGGCAAGAGTTCGTAGTGCAATCCTGGGAACTTCCATCGGAATCGGCGCAGTCGTGTCGCTGATAGTGCCTCGGCTTCAGCCAGTTGCCGATTTCGAATCCGACCACTACACGGCCGCCGTCGTTATGTTCTGGAAGGTCGTGTTTACGCTTGCTTCCGCAGTGATGGCGAACATTCGCTCACCGGCAACACCAGTCTCGCCGTGCCCGTCGGACGCGTGCTCTGGCCGCCGATACGGGCCTTCTTGTAAGCCGCGCTGGCTTCCAGGTAAGCGGGTCCAAACTCCGACTGTCGCTCCGCCGCCTACTGATCTTCAATCTTCATATAAGCGTTCGGAAGCCGACAAACCGGCAATCGGCTGAACTGCGCGGCTCACCGCGGTGTCGTCAATTCAACTGCTTTTGGCCGAAGAGCGTGAATTTACCGCCCTTGAACGGGAAGTCCAATCACGGCAGAGCCGCACCCAGAGAAGCGCCACCCTGAGTACTGACGGAAGTTAGTATGCATGTAGGTTCCGACAGACCAGCCTGGAAAAAGCCAAAGCGTTCGGATCAAGCCCGCTCAAACTGCCCTTGCTGAATCTGCGCCAATACAGGAACTCGCCACCGATCTGGAAAGCATGGGTGCCAGCCATGTCGGGTGTTTTGCCATTGCCAAAGGGAATTAAAGCCTTGGCATAGGCAGAGGCGGTGTAATCACCAGTGCGGCCCGGCATAAACGTAGGACCAGCATTCATGCCCTACCACAGAGTACTTCTTGTTGCGCAGGCACTTTGCGTCAATGCGTAATCTGCAGCCTCTTGCGCAATCTTCTGTGTTTGGTCATAAGTCAAGGGAGCGGCACGAGCAACCAAGTTAGTGGTGTCTTGCTTGATAGCGCCGTTTCCTGCTTGATGCCGGTAGCCGTGGTAGCAATCTGAGCTGTATCGCTCTTGATGGCGCCACCTGATTTTTTAACGCATCCAGCTGGCTCATGATGTCGTCCAGCATCTTCAACTTATCGAGCTTTTTATTAATATCTTCTTCAAAATGTTGATGGTGGCAGTCATCGACTCCCCATCCGCGATTACTTTGCCGCTGCCATCTGTCAGCGTCAGCACTACGCGACGATTGATCCATCGCCCGAGCTTGTTACGATTCGGCACTTCAGGATCACGTTTTCCCTGTCCGGAAGCCTGGACCTGAGATGCGGATGCCCCATACTTTTGCAGAAATTGAGCAACTGTATTTGCACGCGAAACCGCCAATCTGTCGTTAGTTCGGTTAGACCCGATTGAGTCCGTATTGCCAACAATGCGTACCTTATAGTCTTGATGCTGCTTTAAAAGGTCCGCAATCCGCAGAAGACTCGGATAGCCATCCGTCAGAACCGAAGAGTTAAATTCGAAATTTACTTCTTCCCAATCACCCTTCGAAGCCTTTGTATCCATTCCCTGACCGAACAGGCTACTACCAAATAGTCCGGCTGCCAGCACTGCCGGCAAGACTTTTTTAAACATGCACACTCCTCATAGGTATCCAGTTACTTCCGTTTTTCCCAAATAAACACGTAACCCACAATGTTATTACAATAGCGCAATGGGGAGCTTTATCTAAAGCAATTTCCTCTCCAAATACAAACACTTACAGACAAACTGTATGGTTCCATGCAAGGGGAAATTATTCAGGGAAGATATATTAATTTTGGAAAAGCGAGCGGGTGAAAAACTCTGATTTTGCGTATCAACAAAGGCCATGTTACCCTCTGTTAACCATGAAATCATTATTGCTCGGTCTTGCTGCAATTTCTTTGCTTGCTGCTGAAGAAAAGGTTGATCTTGCCATGGTAAACCGGATTAAAGCAGAAGCGTTCCAGAATTCACATGTAATGGAAACTGCTTTTTACCTTACAGATGTATATGGCCCGCGATTAACCGGATCTCCCGGTCTGCAAGCCGCTGGAGAGTGGGCAGTAAAAACCATGAAAGAGTGGGGAATATCCAATCCGCAACTCGAGAAATGGGGGCCTTTCGGGCGAGGGTGGACCTGCACTCGTTTTTCCGCGCAGATGAAGGAACCTCAATTTTCTCCTTTAATTGGATTTGCACGCCCTTGGTCGCTGGGAACAAATGGGCCGGTGTCCGGCACTCCCATTCTGGCCACCATTGAAAAAGAAGAAGACCTGGCCAAATACAAAGGCAAGCTGAAGGGCAAGATTGTGCTGATGCAGGAACCTCGGCAACTCACGATCTCCGCAAAAGCCCTGGCTTCCCGCTATACGGATGCGGAATTATTAGCAGAGTCCGTAGCTCCTGATCCCAGTCAACGTAGCGGTTTTGGAGGAGGCCCGACTTCGCCCCTATTGCCGCGTCCTGCTGCGCCTCCGGGAGCGCCACGCGCTGGCGCTGGTAACCGTGAGGCGATACAAAAGTTCCGTTCCGCGCTGAATCAGTTTTTAGTCGATGAAGGCGCGTTGGTGATTGTTTCTCCCGGTACGGTATCCGATGGCGGCACAGTGTTCGCCACTGCTGCCGGTTCGCAAGACCCGAAAGTTCCGCTTCCCCCAGCCACTGTGGCACTTACCCCGGAACACTATAACCGGATTGCCCGATTGATCGAGATGAAGGTACCGGTCACGCTGGAGTTTGATGTGGAAAGCAAAATCATTCCCACAACCGACGCTTTCACTGTTACCGGCGAAATTCCCGGCTCCCAGCCCAATCCGGAAATCATCATGGTAGGAGCGCATCTGGACTCCTGGACAGGCGGCACTGGCGCGACGGACAATGCGGCTGGTTCTGCTGTAGCGCTGGAAGCATTGCGGATTCTGAAAGCACTGAATGTTACGCTTCCCCGCACGGTACGGATCGGGCTTTGGACGGGCGAAGAACAGGGATTGCTCGGCTCCAAAGCTTATGTGAAGCAGCACTTTGCTGATCCTGAAGATATGAAGCTGAAGCCGGAGCACGATAAACTCTCCGGTTATTTCAACCTGGATAATGGCACGGGCAAGATTCGCGGCGTGTATCTACAAGGCAATGACATGATGCGGCCTTTATTTGAGGCATGGCTTGCGCCTTTTAAGGATCTTGGCGCCACCACCATCAGCATCCGCAATACAGGCGGCACGGATCACCTTTCTTATGATGCGGTTGGCCTTCCTGGCTTCCAGTTCATTCAGGACCCGGTAGAGTACTCCACGCGTACCCATCACTCCAACATGGACCTGTTTGACCGCCTGCAAGCGGGCGACCTGATGCAAGCTTCAGCAGTGATGGCGTCCGTGATCTATGATGCGGCTACACGTGAAGAAAAACTGCCGCGTAAGGTGCTGCCGAAACCTACGCCTGCGCTTCGGCAGGGCATGTAAGTCTTACTGCTTCATCATTGCGTCGCGCTTGGCTTTGAATTCGGTTCCCGCTTTCCACTCGGGGAACTTTTCTCCCTGCGCGACGCGATACCCTACCTCAAACAACAGTTGAATATCCTGCACCGCGCCGGAAAGATCCCAGTCTGGTTTCACTTCATCGGAAACCTTATGGTAATCGTTTGCGGTGTACTCGTTCCGCTTCTTTTCCCCATATCCGGCAGGCTTATCTACATAATCAACGCCCTTATCCGTATCCAGTGCCGGAACTCCTTGTTTGGCAAATTCAAAGTGGTCTGAACGGTAGTAATACCCTTTTTCGGGTTCCGAATCTCCCTGAATGTGCCGTCCTTGGCCTGAAGCAATTTCGGTGGTAAGGTCGTCCAGCGTGGAATTGCCTAGCCCGATAATTTCAAAGTCTTTGGTGCGGCCCCATTGGTTGACTCCATCAATGTTGATGTTGGCCAGTGTGTTGCGGAGCGGGTACAAAGGATTCTCTGCATAATACTTTGACCCCAGCAACCCTTTTTCCTCCCCTGTGACAAAAAGAAACAGTATGGACCGCCGTGGGACAACGGAAAGCTTCTTATATGCCTTGGCAATTTCCAGCAGCGCAGCGGTGCCGGAGGCGTTATCAATCGCGCCATTGTAGATTTGATCTCCGGTTAAAGAAGTATCTCGCCCGAGGTGGTCCCAATGCGCGGAATAGACCACATATTCATCGCGATGTGCAGTGTCAGACCCTTCCAGCTTCGCCACTACATTACGGCTGTTCACTTCCCGCAAGGTGTTGTGCACCGTGAAACTGGCTTTGGCATCGAGCGGAACCGGGCGAAAGTCTTTCTGGATGGCCGCCTGTTTCAATTGTGAAAGGTCCTGACCACTGGCTTTGCATAATTCTTTTGCTTTCTCGTAAGTGATCCAGCCCTCCACGGGAACGCGACTCATGTTGCGGTCGCTTCGTTGGATTTCAAAGTTTTCGCGGCCCATGCTGCCCTGCACCACTTCAAACGGATACCCGGCAGGTCCCGTCTCATGCACAATCAGGATCGCGGCAGCTCCCTTTTCGGAGGCAATCTCATACTTATAAGTCCAGCGACCGTAATAAGTCATGGCACGGCCCTTGAACATTTTGTCGTCTAGCTTGGAGGAGTCTTTTGGGTCTGGCACAGGCGGATCGTTCACCAGCATCAACATGGTTTTGCCTTTTACGTCCACGCCTTTGTAATCGTCCCAGCCGTATTCCGGCGCCGCTACGCCATATCCCACAAACACCACTGGCGAATCTTTCACGGTCACTTCAGGCACAAAACGCCGGGAACCAGCTACAAAATCGGTGGGGGACTGCATGGGCAGCTTGCGCCCTTTCACCGTGATCTCCGCTTGTGGTTTAGAAAGAATGCCGACCACAGGTACGTTCTGCACAAATGTGCCATCCGGATTTCCTGGGGCTCAGCTCCGATCTCCCGAAGCTGCTTGGTGAGGTAATCCACCGTGAGGTCTTCCCCTTTGGTGGCGGGTGCGCGACCTTCGAATTCATCCGAAGAAAGAGTTTTGATCTCCCCCGAGCAGTCCATCCGCCGTGATGGCGTTCCGGGCAGGGCCAAGGTCCGCTTCTTTCTTGGCGCATCCCGCCGCAAACAACACGATCAGCATTGCTGCTTTTCTCATAAGCTGATGGTAAACGGAGAATGTGCGGCCAGAAAACTAAGCGTTGATCAAATCATGGGAGGTTAGCAGACCCATAAACAACTGCGCGGCGCGATTCAGTTTTTTTCGGCGGCGATGCACAATGCCCACCGGCCGCATCAGCCCCGGCTCACGCAGCGGAACGGCCACCAGCCGCCCCTGGTCAATCTCCGTCTGCATCGTGCAATCGGGAAGAATGCTGATGCCGGTTCCCAAGCGCAACGGCTTCCTTGATGGTTTGAATATTGTCGAACTGCATCACCACATTCACCTCCACCTCATGTTCCTTGAAAAATCGGTCCACCTGGCGGCGGATGCTCAGGTCTTCATCGAAGGCGATGAAATTTTCCCCTTCCAGTTCCTGCGCGGAAAGCACGCGGCGTGCCAGCCAGACGGATGCGCAGGGGCCACAGCCACCGACATGCGCTCCTCGCGCCAGGGAATCACAGCCAGATCCCGGCCGCGCTTCGGGATAGCTGACCAGTCCCAGATCGGCCTGATCATTGCAGCACCGCTTCGTAGATTTTGTCCGGCCGCAGGTATTCCACGTGGAGCTGCGCTTGTGGGAAGCGCTCGGTGAACTCCGCGCGCAGCCGCGTCATTTCCGAAAGGCCGATGGAATAAATGGAAACCACTCGCACCGAGCCCTCCACCGAGCCTTTCAGCCGCTCGCAGGCGCTCAGAAACTCCTCTTCGCGCCGGAGCACATCGCGGCAGAACTCGAAATACAGTCTGCCCGGCTGGAGTAATGTCTAAAGGCCGCACGCTGCGGTCCAGCAGAGCCAAATCCAGGCGCTTCTCCAACTCCTGAATGTGCTGGCTGGCTGCCGACTGGCTGATGCCGTTCAACGCCGCCGCCGCGGCTCAGGCTCCGCGACTGCACGATGTCGCGAAACAGCTTGCAATCCGCGAAGATCACTCTGCGAGATCCTATCATAAGAGAAGCTAATGTCAAGCCAACAGATAATTTTTTCTTGCCTAATACTGTGCGAAGTTGCTATACTGCTAAAACTACCAGGACTGTAGCCATGACCGACTCCACGTTCCACCCCGGTCTGCCCGCCGCACAGGGCTTCTATGACCCTCGCAATGAGCACGATGCCTGCGGCATTGGATTCGTTGCGAACATCAAAGGCCAAAAATCCCACGACATCATTCTGAAAGGCATTCAGATTCTGGTGAATCTGACGCATCGCGGCGCTTGCGGATGCGACCCCGATACCGGCGATGGCGCGGGCGTGCTGATCCAGATTCCCCACAAGTTTTTTGCCCGCGAAACATCGCGGCTGGGCTTTACGCTCCGCCGCGCCGGGGAGTATGGCGCGGGCATGGTTTTTTTCCCGGTGGAGCGGCATCAGCGGCTGCAGTGCGAAGGCGTGATTGAGCGGATTGTGCGGGAAGAAGGTCTTAACATGCTGGGCTGGCGCGACATCCGCACCAACCCGAACGCGATCGGCCGGGAAGCGCGCAAGATCCAGCCTTACATCCAGCAGTTCTTCGTGGCGCGTGGCGCCGGCATGGATGAAGACGCGCTGGAGCGCAAGCTCTATGTGGTCCGCAAGCGGTCGAAGCGGAAATTGCGCACTCTGCCGCTGGACGATCCGGACTACTTCTACATTCCCTCGCTTTCCGCGCGCACCATCATCTATAAGGGTTTGCTGCTGGCCCCGCAGATCTCGAATTTCTATAGCGATCTGGCCGACCCGGATGTCACCAGCGCGCTGTGCCTGGTGCACCAGCGCTTTTCCACAAACACGTTTCCCGCCTGGCGGCTGGCGCACCCTTACCGCTACATTGCCCACAACGGCGAAATCAACACGGTGCGGGGCAACGCGGCCTGGATGTACGCGCGCCAATCCATCCTGGAATCGCCGCTGTTTGGCGACGACATCAAGAAGCTGTTCCCGATCATCCAGCCGAACGGCAGCGATTCGGCGCAGTTCGATAATGTGCTGGAACTGCTGGTGCAATCCGGCCGCAGCCTGCCGCACGCCATGGCGATGCTGATTCCGGAAGCCTGGGCCAGCAATCCGCAGATGCATCCGGATAAAAAGGCGTTCTACGAATACCACTGCTCGCTGATGGAGCCGTGGGACGGCCCCGCCGCAGTGACGTTCACCGATGGCCGCGTGATCGGCGCAACGCTCGACCGCAACGGTCTGCGCCCGGCTCGCTATCTGGTGACCAAAGACGACTTGGTGGTGCTGTCCTCCGAAACGGGCGTGCTGCCGGTTAAGCCGGAGGACGTGCGCGAAAAAGGCCGCCTGCAGCCCGGCAAGATGTTCCTGGTGGATATGGTGGAAGGGCGCATCGTTTCCGACGAGGAACTCAAAGAACAGCTTGTACACGCGGCAGCCCTACGCGCAGTGGCTGGCCGAAAACCAGATCAAGCTGGAAAGCCTGCCGGAGCCGCCGCGCGTGCAGGCTTCCGATCAGTCCACGATTCTGATGCGCCAGCGCGCCTTCGGCTATACCGATGAAGACCTGCGCATCATTCTGGCACCGATGGGCGCGGCAGGCGAAGAGCCGATCGGCTCCATGGGCACCGATACGCCGCTGGCCTGCCTCTCCGATAAGCCGCAGCCGCTGTTCAACTACTTCAAGCAGCTATTCGCGCAGGTGACCAATCCGCCGATCGACCCCATTCGGGAAGAGATGGTGATGTCGCTCATCAGCTACATCGGGCGCGAGCGCAACATTCTGGACGAAACGCCGATGCACTGCCACACGCTGAAGCTGCCGCATCCCATTCTGACCAGCCGCGATTTCGAGAAAGCTGCGCCGCGTCTCGCAGGGCGATTTCCTGGCCTCCACCATCCCCACCCTGTTCCGCGCGGCGGATGGCGCAGAGGGGCTGAAGCGCTCGCTCGATGCGCTGTGCCGGCGCGCTTCGGTCGCGATCCAATCCGGCTACAACGTCTTGATTCTGTCGGACCGCGGCATCGACGACGATTACGCCCCCATTCCCAGCCTGCTGGCGCTGGCGGCCGTGCACAACCACCTGATCCGCGAAGGCACGCGCACGCAGGTAGCGCTGATTATCGAATCCGGCGAGCCGCGCGAGGTGATGCACTTCGCGCTGCTGATCGGCTATGGCGCCAGCGCGGTCAATCCGTACCTGGCGCTCGAGACCCTGGAAGATCTGGCACTGCGGGCGATTGCTGCCGGAAGGCATGACGTTCGAGAAGGCGCAGTACCACTTCGTCAAAGCCATCAACAAAGGCCTGCTGAAGGTCTTCTCGAAGATGGGCATCTCCACGCTGCAAAGCTATCGCGGCGCGCAGGTGTTCGAAGCCATCGGCCTGAACAAGGCACTGGTGGACGAGTACTTCACCGGCACGCATCGCGCATTGAAGGCGTCGGCCTGGATGTGATCGCGCAGGAAGCGCAGATGCGCCACGCCTCACGCGTTCCAGCCAGTCACCGAATCGATACCGAGCTGGCCGTGGGCGGCAACTATCAATACCGCGTGCGCGGCGAGTATCACCTGTTCAATCCCGCAACGGTTGCGAAGCTGCAGCATGCGGTGCGGCAGAACAGTTACGCGACGTTCCAGGAATATGCGGACCTGATCGATCAACCAAAACAGGCAGCTCTGCACGCTGCGCGGCCTGATGGAGTTCAAGAAGCCGCAGCAGCCCGCTTCACCTGGATGAAGTGGAACCCGCGAGCGAGATCGTGAAGCGCTTCGCTACCGGCGCGATGTCGTTCGGCTCCATCAGCAAGGAAGCGCACGAGACCTTGGCCATCGCCATGAACCGCATCGGCGGCAAGTCCAACACCGGCGAGGGCGGGGAAGACGAAGCGCGCTTCACAGCCGGATGCCAATGGCGACAGCCGCCGCAGCGCCATCAAGCAGGTGGCCTCCGGCACGCTTCGGCGTCACCACCAATTACCTGGTGAACGCCGACGAGCTGCAGATCAAGATGGCGCAGGGCGCGAAGCCCGGCGAGGGCGGCCAACTGCCCGGCCACAAAGTGGATGAGGAGATTGCGCGCGTGCGCCATTCCATCCCCGGCGTGGGCCTGATTTCGCCGCCGCCGCACCACGATATCTACTCCATTGAAGATCTGGCGCAGTTGATCTACGACCTGAAAAACGTAAATCCGCAGGCGCGCATTTCGGTGAAGCTGGTGGCGGAAGTAGGCGTAGGCACCGTGGCGGCGGGCGTTTCGAAAGCGCATGCCGATGTGGTGCTGATCAGCGGCTATGATGGCGGCACCGGCGCTTCGCCGCTTACCTCGCTCAAGCACGCCGGCGCTCCGTGGGAACTCGGGCTCGCCGAAACGCAGCAGGTGCTGGTGATGAACGATCTGCGCAGCCGCATTCGCGTGCAGACCGATGGCAAGCTGCAGACCGGCCGCGATGTGGCGATCGCCGCGCTGCTGGGAGCCGAGGAGTTCGGCTTCTCCACCGCTCCGCTGGTCGCGATGGGCTGCATCATGATGCGCGTATGCCATCTGAATACCTGCCCGGTGGGCATCGCCACGCAGGATCCGGAGCTGCGCGCGAAGTTCGCCGGGCAGCCCGAGAACGTCATCAACTTCTTCTTCTTTATCGCCGAGCAACTGCGGCAGATCATGGCGCAAGCTGGGCTTCCGCACCGTGGATGAGATGGTCGGCCGCGTCGACATGCTCGAAATGCGCCAAGCGGTGGAGCACTGGAAGGCCAAGGGCCTGGACTTCAGCTCCGATCCTCTACAACCCGCCGATGCCTTCCCGCATTGCGCGCCGCTGCGTGAGCGCACAGGACCACGGCATCGACGAGGCGCTCGATTACAAGCTGATCGACCACGCCCGCGAGGCGATCGAACAGAAAACTCCGGTGGAGATTCAAGCTGCCGATTCGCAATACGCATCGCACGGTGGGCGCCATGTTGTCCGGCGAAATCGCGCGCAAATATGGCGCGAAGGGCTTGCCGGACGATACCATTCACTTCCAATTCACCGGTTCGGCGGGGCAAAGCTTCGGCGCGTTTCTGGCCAACGGCGTCACGCTCGAACTCGAAGGCGATGCGAACGATTATGTGGGCAAGGGACTCTCCGGCGGGCGCGTGATCGTCTATCCGCCGAAGGCTTCGACCTTCGTGCCCGAAGAAAATATCCTGGTCGGCAACGTGGTGCTCTATGGCGCGACCACGCGGCGAAGCGTTCTTCAACGGCAGTGGCGGGCGAGCGGTTCGCGGTTCGCAATTCCGGCGCTACCGCGGTGGTGGAAGGCACTGGGCGACCATGGCTGCGAGTACATGACCAACGGGCTTGGTGATCGTGCTCGGCAAAACGGGCCGCAACTTTGCGGCGGGCATGTCGGGCGGCATCGCGTATGTGCTGGATGAAGTCGGGCGAATTTGCAAAAGTAACGCTGCAACAAAGCTTCGGTGGATCTGGAGCAGGTCTTCGATCCGCAGGATCAGGACACTGCTGCGGCACTGGATCACCCAGCACTATCGAAGCAACAGGCAGTCCGCGCGCGCAAGACGGATTCTGGAAAACTGGCTCACGCATGCTTCCGAAGTTCGTCAAAGTGTTTCCGCACGAGTACAAGCGCGTGTTGGCGACAGCGCTGCATAAGACCGGATGCAGCACGCAGTGCGGCTCCCGCTAGCGTCTGACGGCAGGTGGCACACATGGGTAAAGCGACCGGATTTAAAGAATTCACGCGGGAGTTGCCGTCACGCCGTCCTGTCACCGAGCGGGTGAACGACTGGTTCGAGATTTATCTCGGACTTGCCGGAAGACAAGCTGCAGCAAGCAGGGCGCGCGCTGCATGGATTGCGGCGTGCCGTTCTGCCATACCGGCTGCCCGGTAAACAACATCATTCCGGATTGGAACGATCTGGTGTACCGGGGCCGCTGGCGGGAAGCGATCCGCACGCTTCACGCCACCAACAATTTCCCGGAGTTCACCGGCCGCATTTGCCCTGCGCCCTGCGAAGCGGCCTGCGTGCTGGGCATCAACGAACCGCCGGTCACCATCAAGCAGATCGAAAAGAACATCGTCGAGCGCGCCTGGGAGGAAGGCTGGATTGTGCCGGAACCGCCGGCGCAGCGCACCGGCAAGCGGGTCGCAGTGGTCGGTTCCGGTCCGGCAGGGCTGGCCGCCGCGCAGCAATTGTGCCGCGCCGGACACTGGGTCACGGTATTCGAAAAGGACGACCGCATCGGCGGCCTGCTGCGCTATGGCATTCCGAACTTCAAGATGGAGAAACATCTTCTCGATCGGCGCTTGCAGCAGATGGAAGCGGAGGGCGTCGAGTTCCTGGTGAACCAGCACGTCGGCGGGAACGTCGCGTTGGACGATCTGCGCAGGACTTCGACGCCATTCTGCTCTCCGGTGGCGCGCAAGAGCCGCGTGACCTGAATGTGCCCGGGCGCGAACTGAAGGGCATCCACTTTCGCGATGGATTTCCTGCCGCAGACAGAATAAAGTCTGCGAGGGCGATCAGGTGCCGGACCAAATTCTCGCCACCGGGCAAGCGCGTCGTCATCATCGGCGGCGGCGACACGGGCGCGGACTGCCTGGGCACGTGCCATCGGCACAAGGCCGCTCCATCACCAATTCGAACTGATGCCGAAGCCGCCGGATGCGCGCGCTGCCTCACACGCCCTGGCCGCTCTGGCCCATGCAGTTGCGCGTGGAAGGCGCGCATGAAGAAGGCGGCATCCGCGATTGGAGCATCGCCACCACGCACTTCACCGGCGATGAAAACGGCAATGTGAAGCAGCTGCACGGCGTGCGCGTCGGGCCACCGCCGAAATTCGAAGCGCATGCCGGGCACCGAATTCACCATGGATGCCGACCTGGTGCTGCTCGCCATGGGCTTCACCGGGCCGATCCGGAACGGGTCTGCTGGATACGCTTGGCGTTGAGCTCGACCCGCGCGGCAATGTGGCAGCCGATGCAACTACATGTCCTCTGTGCCGGGCGTTTTCGCGGCCGGCGACATGCGGCGCGGACAATCCTTGGTGGTCTGGGCGATCGCGGAAGGCCGCAAAGCCGCACGCGGCGTGGACCAGTTCCTGATGGGTTCCAGCAAGCTTCCTGGGTAGCTTCACCGTTTGTTTTCCGCATTCAAGCGTGAGTTGCCACCCATGCTGCGCCTTGCCATCCCGGTGGTATTGGCGGAACTGGGATGGATGGCAATGAGTGTTGTCGATACCATGATGGTGGGGCGCGTCAGTGCAACCGCCATAGGCGCCGTCAGCGTAGGGGCAAACCTGTTCTATACAGTGGCCGTGTTTGGCACTGGCTTGATGCTTGGGTTGGATACGGTGGTTTCCCAGGCTTTCGGGCGTGGGGATCTGAAAGATTGTCACCGCTCTTTGCTGAATGCCATTTACCTGTATCTGCCGCTGCCTCCTTTGATCATGCTGCTGGTCTGGAAACTCGGTCCAGGCTTGGAGCAGTTCGGGGTGAACCCGGAAGTAGCGAAACAGGCCAATCAGTACCTTCGCGCCGTGGCGTGGGGCAGTTTTCCTTTGCTGCTTTATTTCGCGTTTCGCAGGTATTTGCAAGGCATGAATTTAGTAAAGCCGGTAATGTTTTCCCTGGTTGCCGCCAATGTTGTTCACATCGCAGCAAACTGGCTTCTGATCTACGGCAATGCGGGATTTCCTGCCATGGGAGCCGCTGGAGCAGGTTGGGCCACCTGTTTTTCCCGTTTGTTTATGGCGGTTTTCCTCCTGTGTTATATCCTCTGGCATGCCCATACTCACCGCACAGGATTATGGGAAATCTCTTTCCGTCCGGACTGGCCACGTATACAGAAATTATTGGCTCTAGGAATCCCGGCGGGTTTACAGATCAGCCTGGAAGTAGGAGTTTTTGCAACAGCTACCGCACTGATTGGCCGCCTTGCTCCCGAAACGCTAGCTGCTCACCAAATCACGTTGAACTGTGCCAGCGTCACCTACATGGTTCCTTTAGGAATCGGCTCAGCAGCAGCCGTCAGGGTCGGGCAGGCCATCGGGCGGCAGGACCAGGAAGGCGCGAAGAGGTCTGGCTGGACAGCAATTTTTCTGGGAGCCTTCTTTATGTTCTGTATGGGAATCGTATTTTTTGCTTTTCCCCGGCAGGTTCTGCGGATCTACACCACGGAACCTGCGGTGATCCAGGCAGGCATTCCGCTTCTGTTCTTCGCGGCTTTATTTCAACTTTTTGATGGTATTCAAACCGTTTCGATTGGGGCGCTTCGCGGCTTAGGCGAAACTCGCACCCCTATGATATGCGGACTGATCTATTACTGGTTCTTTGGCCTGCCACTTGGATATTTCTTGTGTTTTCATGCGGGCTGGCAAGCAAGCGGATTGTGGGCTGGACTTTCCACAGCGTTAATCCTCATTGCCATTACTCTAATGGCTCTTTGGACTCGCAAAATCAATGCGCAAATCCGACCCGTTTAACGGAA
The DNA here is from genome assembly GCA_963791675.1 of Bryobacterales bacterium. Classification (GTDB taxonomy): domain Bacteria; phylum Acidobacteriota; class Terriglobia; order Bryobacterales; family Bryobacteraceae; genus JALYXI01. The sequence goes on along the minus strand of CAWBTD010000011.1, from coordinate 42,991 downwards.
CAGGCTAGTAATTTCGACCCGGTCGTCCAAATTGATTTCGGTTGTTCTGGATCAAAGAACCAGCGTCCCGCAGGTCGTTCATCACCGCATCCCGGTCTCTTTGAGAAATGCCGGAGTTATTCATCACTGTGCGAATATTTTCCAGGGCCAAACGCACATTGTTGCTATTCATTTGCTGCCCATTTCGGCTCTGTTGAGCAGCTTGGCGGAGCGTGTCGCGACTTAAATTCAGCGATTGCCGTTGGTCGTCGCTGAGATTGGCATTATCTGTTGCCCGCTGCACATCGCCTTGCAAACGGTCTAGCGTATCAGCAGCGGCACCGTTCGTATCGTTCGCGTTGTTGTAGTTACCGTTGTCGTTATTCCGGTAATTTCCGGCATTGCCGCCTGAGGTATTGTTGAACGAGCCATTATTCCCGTTCCCATTCTGGAGACCACCATTTGCCCGATCAAATCGCAGTTCCTGGACGTCGTTTACGTTCAACACTTGCCGGTTGCCATTAGTATCCGTAAAGGTAATGTTCTGCTGATTTGCGCTGTTAAAAGTGCCAGTAAAGCGTGCACCGCTCCTCATGGTGATTGTGTCTGCAAAACCAAGAACAGGACAAAGAAGAAGGGTGCCAGCAAGGATTGCTTTTTTCATAACGCCTCACCGGAAGAAGAAGCAATCTCCTTGCCATATGCAGCTAACAAGGGCAAGCTAAGATCGTAGCCAATGAGGATAGTTGCCGTTTTTTGCTCCGTGCTCGCTTGCTCTGCCGCGATAGGCGCGAAAACGCCTTTCGACGCGGAAACCATGCTTCAACTCACCCGGGTAGGCGATCCGCAGGTTTCCCCGGATGGTTCCCTGGTTGCTTTCTCTGCAGTAACAGTAGATGCCGCTAAAAATAAAAAACAGTCTCACATCTATGTGATTCCGCTCCAAGGAGGGGAGCCGAAAGAAATAGGAGATCCGGCGAGTTCCAACGAGCGGCCACGCTGGTTCCCCAACTCCCAACAACTCTCCTATACGTCCGATCATGGCGGTTCATCCCAGATATGGACCATTGATAGTGACGGCAGCAATCCCCGCCAGATCACTCATATAGCAACCGAAGCTTCCGGGCAGATTCTTTCGGGCGATGGCAAAACGTTGGTTTTCACCAGTGAAGTGTTTCCGGAGTGCGGCGCGGAGGAAGCTTGCAATCAAAAACAGTTGGATGCGGGGAAGAACAGCCCGACCAAAGCGCGGCTGATTACTTCCTTGTTGTACCGGCATTGGACTACTTGGCAGGGTGCGCGGCGCAGTCATTTACTGGCTATGCCAGTGGAAGGGGGTCCGGCGCGCGATCTCACTCCCGGCACGCGAGATGTGCCGCCCTTTTCTCTGGGCGGACCTGAAGACTATGTAATTTCCCCGGACAGCAAAGAACTTTGTTTTGCCATGAACGCGGATGAAGTACCCGCCGCCAGCACCAACTCTGATTTATGGACCATTCCGCTCAGCAGCGAAGGAAAAGCCGTCCTTTTGACCCACAATCCTGGAGCGGACAACTCCCCCGCTTATTCGCCAAATGGAAAGTACATCGCGTTCCGTTCCCAAGCGCGTGGGGGATACGAGAGCGACCGGTGGAGGCTTACGCTTCTGGAGCGTGCCACGGGCAAAACCACCGTGTTAACGGATTGGCTGGATCGGTGGGTGGAGAGTTTCACCTGGGCTCCCGATTCCACTCGCATCTTTTTCACAGCGGAGGATCGTGGCCGTCAAGCGATTCAATTTCTGGACATCAACGGAGGCGGCTCCAAAGTAGCTATTCGCGGCGATAACACGCTGGACGATATTCAGTTCACCCGGAACGGGCAGACCATTGTATTTACCCGGCAAAGCGGCTCTGCTCCCACGGAAATCTGCACTGCCTCTTCCAAAGGTGGCCCTCCCGTGGTGCTGACCCACTTCAATGACGCCCTGCTTGCTTCTCACCAACTGACTCCCCTGGAAGAAATCTCCACCAAGGGCGCGGAGGACACTCCGGTACAAAGCTTTATTGTGAAGCCACCCGGATTTGACGCTTCGCAAAAGTATCCGGTTTTATTCCTGATCCATGGAGGTCCACAAGGCGCTTGGGGGCAGACTTGGTCGTACCGTTGGAATCCGCAGGTATTTGCCGCAGCAGGTTATGTCGTGGTGATGCCTAATCCCCGTGGAAGCACCGGGTATGGACAAAAATTCATTGATGGCATCAATGGGGATTGGGGCGGCAAAGCGTATGACGACATGATGGCTGTGGCAGATCAGGTTGCTTCCCTGCCCTATGTGGATGGCGAAAGGATGGCCGCGTCCGGTGGCTCTTACGGCGGCTATATGGTGGACTGGATTTTAGGACATTCGGACCGCTTCAAAGCTCTGGTCTCCCATGCCGGTGTATACGATTTGCGCAGCATGGCGGGGGAAACCGAAGAATTGTGGTTTCCTAAGTGGGAGTTCGGCGGAATGCCATGGGAAACGCCGGAGACTTACAACAAATGGTCTCCGAGTTTGTTTGCGGAAGAATTCAAAACGCCCACGCTGGTGATGCATGGCGAATTGGACTTCCGGGTACCTTTTGGCCAAGGCTTACAGCTATTCACTGCATTGCAATTGAAGAAAGTGCCGTCAGAGCTTCTGGTTTTCCCGGACGAAGGACACTGGATTCTGAAGCCGCAGAACTCTCTGCTCTGGTACAAGACATTTATTGACTGGATCGACAAGTGGACCAAAAAGTAAAAATCGCACTCATCGTTGTTGTTGCGCTTCTGATTCTTGCGCCTCTTTCTTTATTTCTTCTTTCGGCAGGCACTACCCTGGCGGTGAGCCCTCCGGTTTCTGTGATCGGGGCGGAGACCCCCATTCATGTTCAGGTCCAGAACCCCCATGGCGTGCGCGAGGTAAAAGCATTCCTGGAGCAGGAAGACAAACAATACCCTGTTTTTGATAACAAAAAGTCATCGCACCGGTTCTTTTTCTTCGGGAAAAACAATCCGGAGGAAATTACCTTTTCTGCGGGAAACAAACAAGTTCCGGCCTTGAAGGACGGCAAGGCCCGCATGGTAGTGGAAGCTGTAGGTAACGATTTTCGGGGTGCAACAGGGCGCCTGAATTTTGACGTAAACGTAGTCACAGCGCCTCCCCATGTCAGCGCCGATGGAGAAGAACATCTGATCAACCAAGGCGGCTCGGAACTGGTGGTATTTACCCCCACAGGATATGTAACCGATTCCGGCGTGGAAGTCGGTTCTGGCCGCTACCGGAGCTTTCCCCTCCCTTCTGCCCCAGATAAGATGCGCTTCAGTTTGTTTGCTTACCCATGGGACACGCCCATCTCCACACAACCGCGAGTGTATGTCACCAATCCCGCTGGAACCATGGGCTATGCCTCATTTCGCACCAAGATCAAAGCCAAGGCATTTCGGTCTCGAGACATCGCAATTGACGATAATTTTTTGAATCGCGTGGTGAACCAGATTGAACCGAATGGCTCGGGCGATCTGCTGGAGCGCTTCCTTCGTATTAATCGGGAACTTCGGAAAAAGAATAACCAAACGCTTGCTGATCTCCGCCTGAAAAGTGACCCGAAGATCCTTTGGAAGGGCGCGTTTCTGCCCATGGTGAATTCAGCCGTGGAGTCTTACTTCGCCGATAAGCGTAGCTATATTTACAAAGGCAAGAAAGTAGATGAACAGGTACATCTTGGCTTCGACTTGGCAAAGGTGGTCCATTCACCCATTCCGGCTTCCAACGACGGGCGAGTGCTTTGGGCTTCTGACTTAGGCATTTACGGCAATTGTGTGGTGATCGACCATGGTTATGGCCTCCAATCCATCTATGGCCACATGAGTGAGGTTGCCGTCAAAGTAGGGGACGTGGTGCAGCGCGGACAAGTCATCGGCAAAAGCGGCTCCACTGGGCTGGCAGGGGGCGACCACCTCCATTTCAGCATGCAAGTTGATGGTGTTCAGATCAATCCGGTGGAGTGGTGGGATGCGCACTGGATTCATGATCGGATTTTGAGCAAGCTGAAGTGAGGTGCCGAAATGCGATTGAAACATTTCAGGAATATGCTGTCGGAATGCGATGGATTGCAATTCTGCTGGCCACCTGTTCCTTAAGCTCAGGAGCCGAGATGATTCTGGTGCATGGCCACCGAGGCGCACGGGCGCTGCGACCCGAAAATACGCTTCCGGCGTTTGAATACGCGATTGAGGCAGGCGTAGACGTTCTGGAACTGGACTTAGCCGTCACCAAAGACAACGTTCTGGTGTTATCGCATGATCCGGAAATTCCTGACCCTGCACACCCTACTTACCGGGGCGAGCGTATCTGCACTGGGGCCAAAGCTAGGTGTTCCGATTCATTCGCTTACTCTGCCAGAGCTGAAACAGTATGACTGCGGGGGTATTAAAAATCCCGGTTTCCCGGAGCAGGTAGCGGTACCGGGCACTCGCATTCCCACATTTGACGAAGTGTTGGATCTTGCCCCTCGCGGCAAGTTTGAGTTCAATGTGGAGACCAAGATCTTCCCCAACCATCCGGAACTGACGCCTTCGCCGGAAGAGTTCACCAAGCTTGTGCTACAAGCGATTCAGCGGCATCATCTGGAGTCGCGTGTGATTCTGCAAAGCTTTGACTTTCGGACCCTCCGTATTATGAAAACGCTTGCTCCGGCGATCCGGCGTTCTGCTCTCCTGGGGAAAGCTTCAGGCGATTCCCAAATGGGGCTTTCCGATTCCGACAAAAACTTCGTTTCCGTCGGGCAAAAAGCGGAAGCAAACATCATCAGTCCTGACTTTCAACTGGTCACGCCAGAAAATGTCGCTGCCGCCCACAAAGCAGGCTATCAGGTGGTTCCTTATACCGTGAATAAACCTGAGGACTGGCAAAAGATGGCGGACGCGCATGTGGATGCCATTATCAGCGACAATCCGGCTGCCTTACGGCGTTGGCTGGTGGCCAAAGGACTTCACCATTAGGCAGGATTGACTTTGAATTTCTTCTTGCCCATTCCGTTATTCCGAAGGACACTGAATTTGAGGAACTGCATTGGATAAAAACGGCCGCAAGGGCCAGGCCCTTTTAGAACCCACTGAACGCTGGAGCCTCCATGATGCAAATGAGTTGTACGAAGTCGCTCGATGGGGCAAGGGTTATTTCTCGCTGAACGACCAGGGCCATGTCCTGGTTCATCCCGATAAAGACCCGGCACGGTCCATCGATCTGAAAACCTTGGTGGATACTTTGGTATTGCGCGGCATTTCGCTGCCAATCCTGATCCGGTTCACGGAAATTCTGAAGCATCGGCTGGGGGAACTGCATGGCGCATTTCAAACGGCCATGGCGGAACACAAATACCAGGGCCGCTATTGCTGCGTGTATCCCATCAAGGTCAATCAGCAGCGTCAGGTGGTGGAAGAAGTGCTGGAGTTTGGTAAGCCTTATAACTTCGGCCTGGAGGCAGGTTCAAAACCGGAGTTGCTGGCTGTTATGGCGGTGGCGGGAAATGACACGCCCATCATCTGTAACGGCTTCAAGGACGACGAATATATTGAAATGGCCATGCTGGCCCAAAAAATCGGGCGGCAGATTATTCCAGTAGTAGAGAAGTACACCGAGCTTCCCATGATTCTGCGCCATGCCGAACGGGTCGGCGTCAGGCCCAGGATCGGAACGCGCGTGAAGCTTGCCAGCCGTGGTTCAGGTCGCTGGAAATCTTCGGGCGGATACCGGTCCAAATTCGGCCTCACCACTAGCGAATTGATGCGCGCGCTGGAGGAACTGAAATCAGCGCGGCATGGAAGATTGCCTCACGCTGCTCCACTTCCACCTGGGCAGCCAAATCACCAACATCCGGCAGGTAAAAGGCGCTGTCAACGAAGCAGTGCGCCTGTATGCGGAACTGAGCCAGGCCGGCGCTGGATTGAAGTTCTTGGATGTCGGCGGCGGTCTTGGGATTGATTATGACGGTTCGCAAACCGATTTTGAATCCAGTGTGAACTATACGCTTCAGGAGTATGCGAACGATGTGGTGTACCACATCCAGAACGTATGCGACGAAGCAGGAGTGCCGCACCCCACAATTGTGACGGAAAGCGGGCGCGCCATTGCGGCATATCACAGTGTTCTGGTGTTCAACGTTCTAGGCGTAGCGGGATTAGGGGACGAAGAAAGCGGCCTTGAACTTCCGCCGGAACCAGAGCAGCCTCTGATTGATCTTACAGGAAACATACCGCTCGATTTCCAGCCGCAATCTGCTGGAAACTTACCATGATGCGCAGCAAGCGCTGGATCAGGCATTGAACCTGTTCAGCCTCGGCTACCTTCCGCTTCAGCAGCGTTGTTTAGCAGAGAACCTTTACTGGACCATCTGCCGCAAAGTTCTGAAGCTGGCGAAAGAGTTGGACGACATGCCGGAAGAACTGGAGCCGTTGGAAGCTTCTCTTTCGGATACTTACTTCTGCAATTTTTCGCTGTTTCAAAGCATGCCGGATAGCTGGGCGATCAAACAACTGTTCCCGATTATGCCCATTCACCGGCTGGATGAGCGGCCTACCCATCCGGCAGTGCTAGGCGACATCACGTGTGACTCGGATGGAAAAGTAGATCAGTTCATTGATCGGCGCGACGTGAAACGCACGCTTCCTCTCCATACGTTCAACGGCAGGCGAATATTACCTGGGTGCCTTCCTGATAGGCGCTTACCAGGAAATTCTGGGCGACATGCATAATCTGTTCGGAGATACCAATGCTGTCCATGTTCGCCTTTCGCCATCGGGCGAGCCGATTCTGGAGCACTTGATCAAAGGCGATACGGTTCGGGAAGTTCTGAATTATGTGCAGTTCAAAGCCGATACCCTGGTCAGTCAATTGCGGCGGGATGTGGAAGCGGCTGTGCGCGAGGGACGCATCGGCTACGAAGAATCCGGGCGACTGCTGCGCTTCTACGAAGACGGCCTGCACGGCTATACGTATCTGGAAGACGCTCACCAGAATTAACAAGCTTGGGCAGTGACAATATGAGTGTCACTCCCAAGCCGAAAACTCGCTTGGCGGTAAGGGCTCGAAAAACTCTTTTCCAACCAAAAGTTGCCCTTTCAAAGATCCTGGTTGTCGCTGCCCTTTGGAATGAGCCGAGCGATTGGATGGGTGCCACGCAAGATGATCACTTCTTCTCCTTGGGAAACTTTCTGTAGTAAATGGGAGAGATTTACTTTCGCCTGACGAATAGTGACGGTATGAGCCTTCATAGATTAGCTAATCTTTCTATTAAGTAGCTGATGGATATGGATTGCAAACTAGCCCTGATGTAGTGATCGTGCCAGGTGGTGGCCTGCTCCCGGATGGGAGTTTGCCCCTCTGGGTACGAAACCGTTTTGATCTTGCGATTCAGCAGGCACAGGGAGGGAGCATTCTTGCACTCAGCGCAGGAACTCCCCACAAAGCACCTCCACTGGACCAAAGACGCAGGCCAATTCTGGAGGCCATTGCGGGAGCTCGATATCTGGTGTCCTGCGGTTTTCCTCCAGCAAAAATTCTGACGGAAACAGCTTCTTGGGATACCATAGGCAACGCTTATTTTGCGCGCACCATTCACACGGACCCAGCGCATTTATGGCGCATCCACGTGATTACATCCGCTTTTCACATGGCCCGCACAGAAGCAGTTTTTCGTTGGGTCTTTACCCTGGCTCCGATTACGCAGCCTTACCAACTGGAATTCACTTCCGTGCCGGATGTGGGCATGGACAATGAGGTTTTAGCGGTACGAAGGGCAAAGGAACAGGACAGCTTATCTGAACTGAGAAAAAACATTCCTCAATACCAAACCATGCAGAGCTTCCACCAATGGTTGTTCAGTCAGCACGGTGCTTACGCGGTGGACGCGCAAGCGCCTTCTTTGTTGCCCGATCCCCTTTTGGAGAAGTCATATTAGGACCTGGCACATAACACCCTAGTATCCGAAGCATATCCGCTAACTCCTGCAAATGGTGGATGGCATTGCGCACATTCGGATCTTCTACGTGGCCCAGAAAATCGAGGTAAAACAAGTACTCCCATGGCTTGCCGCGCAGAGGCCGGGATTCAATCTTGGTCAGGTTCAGATCGCGCAGGGCAAAAGCGCTTAAGCTGCGAAACAAAGCTCCGGGAATGTTGCGCGTCGTGAAGACCACAGAGGTTTTATAGTTCTGCTTATCCTGACGAGGAGCACGAGCACGCACATCCCCAGGACGACGCAGCAGAAAGAATCGGGTAAAATTCTGCCGGTCATCCTCAATAGACTTTCGTAAAATTTTTGCTCCGTAGTTCTCCGCTGCCACGGCAGAAGCAATTGCGGCGGCATCTTCCAATTTTTGCTCTGCCAGCATCTTCACGCTTCCCGCTGTGTCATAGAAGGGAACGCGCTGTAGTTCAGGATTGCTGGCAAAAAAATCCAGACATTGGGTTAGCGCAACCGGATGGGAATACACTTTCTTGATTTGGCGAAAGCTCACTCCTGGCAGTGCGATCAGGTTATGCACAATCCGCACGCTGGTTTCCCCTACAATCGGAAGCTGAAATTTCAGCAAATGATCATAGTTTTCATGGACCGAACCGTGTAGCGTATTCTCAATCGGCAAAACCGCCGCATCCACTTTTTTGTCTGCCAAAGCCTGGAAGACATCTTCAAAGCGAGCACATGCAACCGCTTCTACATCTATGCCTAACAACTGCCGTGCAGCTTGCTCGCTGAATGCACCACGCTCTCCCTGAAATGCTGCTCGTTCTCTTTTACTCTTCATCAGGACCATTCCATCGGGAAGCATTCGCATTCGGAAGTCCTAGCAAATCGATTATTCGAGCCACTGTATGGTCCACCAAATCCAGAATTGTTTTTGGCTTATGGTAAAAACCAGGAATGGGAGGCGCAATGATCGCGCCCATCTCGGTCAAACTGACCATAGTGCGAAGATGTCCCAAGTGAAATGGAGTTTCTCGAACCATCAAAATTAACTTCCGACGCTCTTTCAGTATGACGTCCGCAGCGCGAATCAGCAGATTGGAACTGATTCCAGCAGCAATTGCGGACATCGTATGAATAGAGCAGGGCGCAATCACCATTCCATCTGTCTGGAAAGAGCCGCTGGCGAGACGGCTGGCAATATCTTCCAAGGGGTAGGAATACGAGGCCATCTCTTTTAATTCACTGGCAAGCCGTCCGGTTTCTAAATACAAGGTCTTTTCAGCAGCTCTTGTCAGAATTAAGTGGGTTTCCGCTTCATTTCGCAATTTTTCTAGTAGTCGCAAAGCGTAAATAGAGCCACTCGCCCCTGAGACCCCCACCACAATCCTCAAAATCCACTCCTTCACAATAAGCTTGTTCTGAATTCAGAACAAAGGCGAATTTTTTCCCTTGCTGGCAAGCGTAAGCGACGTTATACTGCGGTCTGACTTAAGCAATCACTTACTTGAAATGGGATTATTTCAATTAGCCTGAAACAGGATAATAACATGTACGAGCCGGGTCATAAATTAAAGCAGGCCCGAGAGCGATTAAACTTGCGTTACAGAGATGTAGAAGAAGCGAGTATAAAGATCGCTAATCGGAAAAAAAATGACGAATTTGTAATTGCCTTGAGCCGGCTTTCCGATATCGAAAATAGAGGTACAGTTCCTTCTATCTTTCGTTTGTACTCGCTTTGTACGATATACCGCCTGGACATCTACGAAGTTCTGGAATGGTATGGAGTTACGCTTTCTACTCAGGCTGTGGACGCAGCGAACATAGAAATTGGCAAGACGCATTTGATTGGTTTTCAAGTGCCTTCTCAAGGTGAAGTTCTGATGCCGCTTTCCCTGGAACCAGGCATCGATTTAAAGAAAACGGTGCTTCTCAACGAGCTGATTCAACGATGGGGAAAACTGCCGCTCTCCTTGTTGGAACAAGTGAATCCTAAGCATCGCCGTTTTGCCTTTGTTGGATCAGAGGATTGGAGCATGTACCCTCTGATTCGACCGGAATCCTTGCTCTTGATTGACGATACGCAAAGAAAGGTTGCTTCTTCCGGATGGGCCAGTCTTCAGGAACGGCCGGTTTATTTGGTGGAACATCGGAGCGGATTCTATATGGGCTGGTGCTCCATTGCAGATAAAGTCATTGTGATTCAACCCCATCCTGGGTCCACTTACCCACCGCAGATCTTTCCCGTAGCAGAGGTCGATATTCTAGGCCAGATTATCGGCGTGGCTAGTTACTGGAGCCAGAAGCCCCGCAATACTCAAAGTTAAGCATTTGCAAGATCAAATTCAGGTTGGAAAGAAAATTCTGGCGCTGGGCTTCGTCCATTTGCGGTGGAACCACACCCGTAAATGGTGAATAATCTACCCATGTCGAAATAATTGTTCTATTATCTCCCTCTAATCCTTGCAGATATCTTTCGAGATGGTCCTTTTGCTCCTCCAGATCGAGCAGCAACCAATCCTCAAACATGTTCGTGTGGCTTCTCCGAATGGTCCGGTCGGCCTCTTTCATGCTGAAGCGCTGCGCAAATCCAAAGTGTTGATACAGACCTGTATTGGGATCTCGTAACGAAGCTACGTAAACTAGACGGCCAAACAAAGTAGGTAGTTTGGTTAAAGTCCTTCGCCAGAGCTCAGCAGCCGGGCTCTCGTCGGGATGCATGCTTCTGATTGAGCATACAACATCTTGCTTTCCCTGCACTAGGTAGAACCCTAGTCTTTCCCCAGGATTATGCAGGTAAACACACAGACTGAAGTTGTTCCGAATTCAAAAAACGTAGTCAGAATTTTCCTGTTTTTACGTTATGGATCATTACACTCGTTTTCGTTAGTAACAAACTTCAAAACAAAGGATTTTCAAAATGATTCGTTCCATTTCGCTCATGACTGCTCTTGCTTTCGCTTTATTGGCGGTCCCTTCCCCGAAGGTGAATAGCCTCCCCATGCCTACCTGCAATCCGAATTGCCCCTGGGTCAAGTAAGTGCAACGTGATTTTACGGATCTTTTCTGTGCGGCAATGGAGGGATTGACTATACTACTAGCGAGATATGGTCAATCCAATCCTCTTCAAGGCTGTGTCCATTAGCTGTGCAGCTATATCAGGAGTGTTGGCAGGTAGATTCTATTTTTTGAACTTGGCTCCAGCGTACCCAGTATTGTTTGCGTACTTGCTGGTTCACTCCGTGATTCTGGGAGCTATTTCGTTTGTAGCCTCAGCGTCTCCAGCGTACTTTTGGGTATACGTGATTGGGTCCCCAGTGGTATGGCTCATGTATATTTTAATTGTTAAGGAGTTATATTCCTTAATTTTTAAAAAATACCCAGGTTTAGCCCTGTTTGGGCGCTGGTGTGTCTATGCAGCGGTATTTCTTGCAGCTCTTGCTTTTTTGAGTGCAGCCCACATCACACAAGATGCTGTTCGTGGCATACAAACCAGACTGGTGGATGTGGAGTCTACAAACCGTGTGGTGGTGTTCGGCGCTGCCGTTTTTGTCATTTTTATGCTTTTAGTGATTTCACGCTACCCTTTAACACTGCACCGGAATGTTTTAATCAATAGTTTCTTTTTCAGCGGTATTTTACTTTGGGAAGCGGGCACTTTACTTGCTGAGCATCTGACCGAACTGAAGCAAACCATGATCCTAGACGTAGTCATGTTGGCAGCCGATACATTAGGATTCATGGCTTGGTTCTTTCTGCTCAGTTCCCAAGGGGAACAACAGATTGTGAAGGTAGGCACTGCCATCAGCAAATCGGAAGAGGTGCACTTGCTGGATCAACTGGAGCGTTTCAATCAAGTATTTCTCCGTTTTTTGCGGAAAAAGAAGTAATGATTTCGTACTAAATTGGTTTGCAATTGCTAATAATTTCAGGTATGCTCTCTAGCAATAACACTGGAGGATTTGATGTTTGTTGTGCTGTATGTGATTATTTTTCTCACAATCACTCTATTTATTGCCGCCGGCCTACGGATTCGGCAATTCTGGAAAAGCGATCACACTCCATCTGGGGAAGTTCTGGTGCAGCCTTTCTCTCCATCCCGTTACAAGCCAATGGAGAAACTTCTTAGCCGAAAAGAGTTGGATTTCATTCAGTCGCACCCCTGTTTTTCAACGGATTCCCTGAAACGCATCCGGGCAGAGAGGCGCTCCATTTTCCGCAAGTATATAAAAATGATGTGCGCGGACTTTCATCAGTTGACAAATGCCATTCGCCACATAATGGTGCAATCCACGGAAACTCGCCCGGAATTAGCAAAAGCCTTGGTACGGGCGCAATTGTTATTTACCCTCACCATTGTATTGCTGGAAGCACGCCTGATTCTCCAGGCTACTGGCTTCGATATGCTGACCGTTAGCAGCGCTCGGTTGATTCACGTGCTGGAACAAATGCAAGGCGAGTGGCAGTCTCTTAGCGTGGCAAGCTCGGTCGCAGCCTAACCAATTACCTCTACAGTTTCCTGAGAGCTTCCTTGGCTTCCGTGAAGCGGAGAAACTTTTTCTCCGCTTCACGGAATTCTCGCGTATGCACACATCTTCGTGTTTTGGAATGATCCACGGGATATTGGATGTGGAGCATCTCATGAAACATCACATAGTCCAGTGCGAGTTTTGGGACTTCGGGATCGTCGAAAATCCTGCTGATAATAATTGCGTTGTGAGATGGATCAAAATGACCAAGCAATGTACGGGAGCAATGAAGGCTCCAGCCAAGCCTCGGTTCGCCCAGTAATCCAGAAAAATATTGCTGATTTAAATCCGTAAAAATAGCGGATAAATTATAATATTTCCCTGCTGGGCCGGAAAGATATTTCCTCCCTCGTAGCTGGCGAACCAGTTGCAGTTGACGCCTTACTTCTTTTCGATTGAGGTACAGGCGGTAGCGTTGGAAGTAGGCGCGTGCCACAGGCTTCCGGTACAGTTTGCCCATCAGGATGTAAGCAAGCGACTCTTTTACCGGAGCAGGCGCGATCTCCAACACATCTGAGATCCTCACCAGCAGCAAATTATCCGCCAGCCGTACCGAACTATCCGCATTCGCTAATTTCCGATATTCCACTCGAATCACAGGCGGTGGCGTCCGGGGCTTCAGTTCCCGGAATACACGGAGGTAGACCTCTTCCGGGGTTTCGAAAAGCAGGGCACTTTGCAGTTCGGGAATCAACCCTTGTTGCATTTCCCTCGAATTTAACATATCAAGGTGATTACGCCTGTTTCTCGGCCCTTCTTAAAGCCATAAATGGAATGCAATTACACCGACCTAAAATCACTGCACTCGGTTGCTACACTCCTCCTGGAGTTTTAACCAACTTCGACCTGGAAAAAATGGTCGATACCACCAACCAATGGATTCTGGAACGCACGGGAATTAAGGAACGCCACATTGCCGCGCCGGAAGTGGCAACGTCCGACTTGGCGGCAGAAGCAGCTCGCATTGCCTTGCAATCCCGTGGTGTAGCCGCAGAGGACCTGGATGCCATTCTGGTCGCTACCGTCACCCCGGACATGATGTTTCCCGCGACGGCCTGTCTGGTCCAGCACCAGATTGGCGCTAAGCACGCATGGGGTTTTGATTTAGTTGCTGCTTGTGCCGGTTTTCTTTACGGCTTGAGCACAGCCGCGCATCTGGTAGCGGCAGGAACTCACCGAAAAGTAATGGTGATTGGAGCAGATACCATTAGCCGAATCATTGATTACAAAGATCGCTCCACCTGTATTTTGTTCGGCGATGGGGCTGGCGCTATGTTGGTCGAGCCTGCCGAAGAAGGAGAAGACGCAGGCTTTATCGATTTCCTGGGGGAGATTGATGGTTCCGGAGGAGATTTCCTGAAAATGCCTGGCGGAGGAAGCCGGGTGCCTGCCAGCGCGGAATCTGTTTCGCAGGGCCTCCACTACGTCAAGCAGGAGGGCCAGCAAGTGTTCAAGTACGCTGTGAAAAAGATGGCGGAACTGAGCGAAGAGCTGCTCCGTCGAAATGGCCTGACTGGCGAAGATATTAAACTGTTCATTCCCCATCAGGCAAACCGTCGTATCATTGCTGCCACAGCGGATCGGCTGGGGATTTCTATGGAGAAAGTGGTGTTGAATATTGAAAATTATGGAAACACCATCGCCGGCACAATCCCTTTAGCAACAGGCGATGCCATTGCCCAAGGCCGCTTGCAAAAGGGGGACTTGGTCTTGTTTGCCGCCGTGGGTGCTGGCTACACAGCAGGCGCTTGCTTGTGGAGATGGGCTTTTTAGAGTTACTGGGGCGATGGAGCAGGAGCAGGTGTAAACCGAATGCCGAGGCTCCGGTACACTCCCGGCAGAAACAAAATTCCGCCTGGTCCGGACAGCGACTCCCTTAATTCTTCGTCGTCAATTTCCACCCGGTAAGTTTGATTCGGTTGTAATCCGACTATGAACGCGTCGTTTACATCTTTATTGGGAAGCTGAAATTGGTGAGCGTCCCGACCAAAAAACACAATGGCTTCTTCCAGGTCCAGCGGTTCGCGCCGAACTGCCGGGTCCAGCACCGATACTTTGCCATCCTGAAAGAGTTGTAACTGGCCCTCAAAATAACCAGCCCAGGAAGCGGAATCTTCCCAACTGGAGCGCACAAACACTTGCCCGAAATGATTGTCATGAAACACCAGGGGAACATGGTAATAACTCAGCCCGGGCTGGTAAGGATTTGCCCACAGCAATTCATATGGATTGCCAAATGGCCCTCTCAGCAAGAAGCGGTCGTTCATTAGCCAACCTTGTAGTACTTGGCTTTCCGGGGCATTCGTATCCAGTGCCACCATGCACAATTCCGCGACGCGGGAAAGGGCAGCACTCCGAAGGTCAGGCTCGCCTGTGCCGAGAGTGGCCGGGATACGGTACTCATTCTCGGCCGCAGGATACGGCGCGGGGTAATGAGAGAGGAGGTGGGCAATCGGTAGTTCTTTGAAATAAGCGGGAAGTTGCTCACGCATTTCAAAGTTCAGGTTGTCCCGTACGGCATGAAGAATCTCGTACAGGCTGAACAGTTCGTTGCGCGGAATTGGGTTCCGGTTGGCATGTATCGCTTGGACCCGCAGTGCCCAGTCATGCTGAAAAAACCGATTCAGAGTGGTTTCGGAAACCGCAGGGGAATGGTCCGCCAGAGAGATGGCTGCCAAGACCCGGTCTCGCATGCTGTCCAGCGAATCGCCGGGCGCATTTGCTGCGGATTCTAAACGCGAGACCAGGGCTTTGTTTTCCTGCTCGCTCATTACGTCTTGGCACCAGTCGTACACCAGGGCGAGTTGTCGGGCATCGGTTTTTGCGCCCATTGCCCAAGTGACCGCTTTGTGTCCGTAATCCTGATTTCCGGTGATCCGGTAATACAGGGCAAAGGCAAATCCGGGTTCCGGCATGGGAGCATTTCCGGTGATCAGCAACTCAAACTGCTCCCACCGGAGAGATTTACGGTCCCGGTCTCGTTGGAGGAGCCGAAGCCGGTTTGGCCGCAGAAACAGGCGTGGATGCTCCGTGTATACTTTCACCGTATCCGGCGCTGCAGAAGCCTGGCCGCTCGCAAGGGACGCTCCCCAGCCCAGCCACAGCGCGGCAATTGTAAATCCCTTGGTCACTTGTGCCGATTGTGTCACACGGACACAGGGAATGCGGCTTTGACCCAACTGCTGACCAGAATTCACCGGGTGATCCTGTACTTTCATTAACTTGCAGTGATTGACACTTGGCCAGGAGGTTGCTATCACTGTGTTGAATCATAGAAGTGCTTCAACCTGCCCTCTGCTGCGGCTGGTGGAAAGCGTCTACTGGGCTTTGGGGACAACGTGCTTGCGGGAGCCGGTGTTATCAGCAGTGAAAGGGCCTGGATGACGAGTTCTCACTCGTTGTATGCAGAGGGGTTTTTTTGCTACCAGCTCAAAATGCCAGTCCGGGGGTGTTCTTCCAGGTTGGGCAAGTAGAAGGTTTTACACCGTTCACAGCGGTACATCTCCTCCGTTTTTCCTACTGCTGCTTCTAATTCGGAGTTCTGTCCATACCACCGTTTCAAGTGGCCATGGCAAGGCTTTCCCTTTTCGTTATGCTCGTTGCAGGCCCGCATCCGGGGAATACGGCGCTTCACTTTGGTGCCATCCGCCAAGGTGGCCTCCACAGGGGAAACAGGCGCGGGTGTATTCGGTTGCGGGAAGTGCACTATTTTCTATGCTAATCTAGGGACTTCCGCGCGTTGTTGATATATGCCCGCTCGCGTGAGCGAAGCCATCATTTTGCAGACCTACCCATTGAAAGAGTCAGATCTCATTGTTAGTTTCCTGACTCGTGACGTGGGTAAGCTACGCGGGGTGGCCAAGCGCGCCAGACGCCCGAAAAGCGGTTTCGGCGCGGGCTTGGAACGGCTCTCGCAAGTGAAGCTTTCCTACTTTCAGCGCGAGAACCGCGAATTGGTCAACCTCGATTCATGCGATCTGGTGCAGTCACAATTTGGTTTATTGGGAGATTACTGGGCGGGCGTAGCGCTCGATTATTTCGCCGAAGTGTCCGAACAATTGCTACCCCCAGCGGAGCCAAGCGAGAAATTCTACCGGCTGCTGCTGGCAGTGCTGGAGCATATGCGATCCGGTGAACCCGGTGCGGTATGGCGCGCCGTCACATATTTCAGCTTTTGGGCAGTCCGCCTGGCAGGAATTCTTCCAGAGTTTCGGGGCGTCGGCGTGGAATCCATGTCGTTAGCTTCCCAAATGCTCCAGCGCCCGATTGCGGAAGTGGCACCAGGTCCTTTCGAGCAGGCAGATGCGGCAGACCTCCGTCGTTTTCTGGTGCGACAGATGGAAGAGCTGATTGACCGGAAGCTAAAAACCCCTGTTGTGCTATCCGCCCGCACCTTCGCTTGAACCCAATGGACTCCTTCCAGCAAACTCTTTTTAAACTAAAACAGTACTGGGCTGACCGGGGCTGCATTATCCAGGAACCTTTCGATGTAGAAGTGGGCGCCGGAACCATGTGCCCGGAAACGTTTCTTCGCGTCCTTGGCCCCAAGCCATACCGAACAGCCTATGTACAGCCGAGCCGCCGTCCCGCTGATGGCCGTTATGGCGAAAACCCCAACCGGCTCTACAAACATCAGCAGCTACAGGTCATTCTGAAACCCACTCCAGCGGATGTGATTGAGCAGTACATGGGAAGTCTGGAGGCTATCGGTATCGATCTCAGCAAGCACGATATCAAGCTGGAAGAAGACAACTGGGAATCTCCGACGCTTGGGGCATGGGGCGTGGGTTGGCAGGTGATGCTGGACGGCCTGGAGATCACGCAGTTTACCTATTTTCAGCAGTGCGGCGGCATTGATCTGGAACTGGTTCCCGCAGAAATCACCTATGGTCTGGAACGACTAACTGCGTTCTTGCAGGTCAAAGATAGTGTCTACGACATTGAATGGACAAAGGGCGTTACCTACGGAGATGTCCGATTCCGCGATGAATTGCAGTATTCCACCTATAACTTTGAACTGGCCGACGTAGCGACGTTGTGGAAGCTGTTTGACCTTCACGAAGGCGAAGCACAGCGGTTGATTGATCTCTACCCGAAAGCAGTGGAAAAAGAACGCTTTCCTCTTCTGGCCGCGTATGACCAAGTGTTGAAGTGCAGCAATCTGTTTAACACCTTGGATGCACGCGGAGCGATCAGCGTCACAGAGCGAGTCGGAATGATCGGTCGTGTTCGCAAGCTGGCCGTTGGCGTGGCACAAGCCTGGGTAAATCAATCGGAGTTGGTGGCCGCGTGAACTTCTTGTTGGAAATTGGGACGGAAGAAATTCCCGATTGGATGTTTACTAATGCACTGATATATATCCAGCTCCAACTGTTAATGAGTGGCATCCAAGTTAAACCAGATGCTACTTCTCGGCGTCTCGTCTTTCGGAGCGAGAACATACCCGCATGCACTCCAGATAAAGAGCAGACCACTCTAGGACCACCAGTTTCTGCTCCCCCGCAAGCGGTGGCTGGCTTTGCTCGAAAACACAACGTGTCGGTTGAGCAGTTAACTAAGCGGGGCGAGAAATTTGCATACTCCAAGTTTGTTGCGGGTATTCCTATGCGCGAGTTTCTCGCAAATAGCCTCCCTAAGCTAATTCTTGGAATTCCTTGGCCGAAAACCATGTACTGGACCGGCAAAGGCGGTGACCGGTTTATTCGCCCGATTCGCTGGATTGTAGCGCTGCTGGATGACCAAGTAGTGCCCTTCGAAGTGGCAGGCGTTCGCTCTGGCAACGAAAGTTCCGGCCATCGAAAGCTAGGCAAGGCTCGCTTTCCGGTTACCTTCGACACTTACGAACAAGCACTCCGCGATAACTATGTCATCCTTTCCGCCGAGGAGCGCCGCGAGAAGATCAAGCGGGAAATCCCGGTACGCATCAAACCTGATCCAAAGCTGCTGGAAACATTGGTATACCTGACCGAATACCCTGCGGTGGTGGTGGGTAACTTCGATCCCGCATTTCTCGAGTTGCCGGAAGAAGTTCTAGTCACCGTGATGCGGTCTCACCAGAAATACTTCTCGGTGGAAACAGAAGAGGGCAAGCTCGCGCCACAATTTGTTGCTGTGATGAACACGGCTTCTGATCCGGAAGGCCTGGTCCAGCACGGGAATGAACGCGTCCTCCGCGCCCGCTTCAATGATGCGAAGTTCTTCTGGGCTACCGATCAACGCAAAAAGCTGGAAGATCGCGTGGCGGATCTGAAGAGCGTCACATGGCAGGCCAAGCTCGGTTCTTACTACGACAAAACACAACGGATTGAAGGTTTAGTTGCCATTCTGGGGGGCGATAATCATGCCATCCGCGCGGCTCGTTTGTGTAAAGCGGATCTTCCCACCGAGCTTGTAAAAGAGTTTACGGAACTGCAAGGCATTATCGGCGGCTTGTATGCTCGGGTACAGGGTGAACCGGAAGAAGTGGCAGTGGCGATCTATGACCACTACAAGCCGGTCAGCATGGAAGACTTCATTCCGCGCACAACAAGCGGTCAACTTGTTTCCGTTGCCGACAAGCTGGATTCTCTGATTGGCTGCTTTCAGATTGGGCTGATTCCTTCCGGCTCTAAAGATCCATTCGCGTTGCGGCGTGCCGCGCAAGGCATTGTGAAGATTCTGGTGGAAGGCAAGCTCCGTGTGAACCTTCAAACCTATGTGGCCAAGGATGCCAAGCTCCAAGAGTTCTTCTTGGACCGCATTCGTTACTATTTCCGCGAAGTGCGCGGCTTCCGCTATGACGAAGTGAATGCTGCCCTGGCCAGCGGTTGGAATGATCTCCCGGACGTGGAGCAGCGGCTCGCCGCGATCCAGGCCGTGCGCCCCACGGAGAACTTCGAACCGTTGGCTGCCAGCTTCAAGCGCATTGCCAACATTCTGAAACAAGCTCAGTTCATGGATACCGGGCGGCAGATCCAACCCGATCTGCTGGAAGCCGGTCCCGAACGGACTCTCTATGACAAGTTCACGGAGGTTCGTCACAACATTGCCTCACTCGAGTACCAACCGGCACTCGCAGCGATTGCCACTTTACGCCCCGCAGTGGATCATTTTTTTGACAAAGTTATGGTCAACGTTTCCGACGAGCAGTTGCGTCAGAATCGCCTGACGCTGCTCAACGCTTTGCTTACGGAGTTTTCCACCATCGCGGACTTTTCCGAAATCGTAACTAATTCCCAGGAGACAAGAGTTCTATGAAGAAGCAACACGTCTACTCGTTCGGTGATGGAACCGCCGACGGCGACGGAAAAATGAAAGATGTGCTCGGCGGCAAAGGCGCCGGACTTGCAGAAATGTCGCGTGCTGGCTTGCCTGTGCCTCCGGGCTTTACGGTCGCGACCGAAGTCTGCAATATGTATTTCCAGAACGGCAATTCCACGCCGGAAGAAATTGAGCATGAAGTAGATCACACCCTCCATCTATTGGAAAAGCGCATGGGGCAAAAGCTTGGCGATCCGGGGAATCCGCTGCTGGTCAGCGTTCGCTCCGGTGCGAAGTTCTCCATGCCGGGCATGATGGATACCATTCTGAACCTCGGTTTGAACGATGAAACAGTAAGTGGCCTGATTGCCAAGAGCGGCAACGAGCGCTTTGCCCAGGATTGCTACCGCCGCTTCATCCAGATGTTCGGCAACGTGGTGCTCGATACAGGCAAGCACGGCTTTGATGAAATCTTTGAAGCCCGGAAGAAAAAGGTAAAGGCCAAACTGGATACCGATCTAACGGCGGAAGACCTGAAAGCCGTGATCGGGGAGTACAAAAAGTACGTCCAGAAAAAAACCGGCAAACCTTTCCCCCAGAATGCTCGTGAACAATTGAGCATGGCGCGTGATGCTGTGTTTCGTTCCTGGAATGGGGACCGTGCCATTGTGTACCGTCGCATGGAAAAGATTCCGGATGACATCGGCACGGCAGTAAACATCCAGGCCATGGTGTTCGGCAACATGGGCGATACCTCCGCCACCGGAGTCGGCTTCACCCGCAACCCTTCCACGGGAGAAAAGGTGTTCTATGGCGAGTTCCTGGTGAATGCGCAGGGTGAGGACGTTGTGGCAGGTATCCGCACGCCGCAGCCTATCGCCAAGCTGGAAGAAGTATTGCCGGAAGCGTTCAACCAGTTGCGGGAAATCACCACCAATCTGGAAAAGCATTACCGCGACGTGCAAGATTTCGAATTCACCATTGAAGACAAAAAGCTGTATATGCTGCAGACCCGCAACGGCAAGCGAACCGGTCCGGCTGCAGTTAACATTGCGGTGGATATGGTAAAGGAAGGCCTGATTGATAAACGCGAAGCGGTGCTCCGCGTGGCTCCTCAACAGCTCGATCAATTGCTCCATCCGATTCTGGACCCAGCCTCAACCAAGAACCTGGAAGAACTTGCGACGGGTCTTCCCGCTTCTCCTGGTGCGGCTGTTGGCAAAGTGGTGTTCAACTCTGAACATGCAGTGGAGCAGTCCGCCAAAGGCCCGGTGATTCTGGTTCGCGGCGAAACTACGCCCGATGATATTCACGGCATGGAAGTGGCCAAGGGCATTCTTACGGCACGCGGCGGTATGACGAGCCACGCGGCAGTGGTTGCTCGTGGCATGGGCCGCCCTTGCGTCGCTGGTGCAGGTGCGCTTGAGATCAACGAAGCCAAGGGCGAGATGTCGGTGCTTTCCCATGGCAAAAAGATCACGGTCAAGGAAGGCGATTTCATTTCGCTGAACGGTTCCACGGGCGAAGTGTTCGTGGGCGAAGCCAGCACCACGGAAGCCGACCCAAATTCCGGCAGTCTTGCTGAATTCATGACCTGGGCAGACGAGTTCCGGGGCAACTTCGGCGTACGCGCCAATGCAGATATTCCGCGTGACGCCAAAGTAGCGAGAAAGTTTGGCGCGGAAGGAATCGGCCTGTGCCGCACAGAGCATATGTTCTTTGCGGAAGACCGCATTCCCCACATGCAGGCCATGATTCTGGCACGCGATGAAAAGACCCGCCGCAAAGGGCTTCTGAAGTTGTTGCCCATGCAGCGGAAAGACTTTGAAGGTCTGTTTAAGGCGATGGACGGCTTCCCGGTCGTGATCCGCACGCTTGATCCGCCGCTCCATGAGTTCCTGCCCAAGCGCGAAAACCTAATGGTGGACCTTGCCAAACTGCCGCACGCTGCAATTGGCGAAAAGAAGGAAATGTCCAAGCGCTATGGCATGCCTGTCGGGGAACTGAAAAAGCAGTTGCCGGAGCTTCTGAAACGCGTGGAAGAACTCCACGAGTTCAATCCCATGCTGGGCCATCGTGGTTGCCGATTGGGCATCACCTATCCGGAAATCACGGAGATGCAGGCACGAGCCATTTTCGAAGCGGCAGTTGCAGCCGCCAAGAAGGGCATCAAGGTGATTCCGGAAGTCATGATTCCGCTGATTGGTTCAGTAGAAGAACTGGAAAATCAGAAAAAGATCGTGGTCAAGGTTGCCGAAGAAGTGCTGGAAAAGGCGGGCATGAAGGATCTGAAATACATGGTTGGCACCATGATTGAAATTCCTCGTGCTGCACTTACAGCAGATCGTGTGGCAAAACAGGCGGAGTTCTTTAGCTTTGGAACCAACGACCTGACACAGACCACGATGGGTCTGTCTCGCGACGACTATACAAAATTCCAGGACGACTACACCAAGGCCAAGATATTCAAGGCCGACCCGTTTGCCGTGCTGGATCAGGAAGGTGTCGGCAAGCTGATCGAAACAGCAGTGAAGCTGGGTCGCAGCACCAACGAGCATCTGGAAGTCGGCATCTGCGGCGAGCACGGCGGCGAGCCGAGTTCGGTGCAGTTCTGCTATCGCATTGGCATGAACTATGTTTCCTGCTCTCCGTACCGTGTGCCGATTGCCCGGCTCGCAGCGGCGCAGGCTGCTATTGAAGGCGATAAGTCGGACATGCAGCGCACGGCGTAATTCTTTTTATTTGGAAAAGGGCAGACCTGCATAAAACAGGTCTGCCCTTTTCTTTTTGGTTTGGGCCCATCCGAAAATCCACTTACTGAGGAATACATGTACACCGTTCTCAAAGCACTCCTTCTTCTCGCTGCTACCACCGTGCTGCAAGCGCAAACGCTTCATATTTATGCGATTGATGTGGAGGGTGGCAAGTCCACGCTGTACGTTTCACCGTCTGGTGAATCGATGCTGGTGGACACTGGGTATGCGGGCAACAACAACCGCGATGCCGACCGGATTGTAGCGGCTGCAAAAGCAGCGGGAGTGAATCGCATTGATCACCTGGTGATTACGCACTTCCACGCTGACCACATGGGTGGTGTGCCGCAGCTTGCTGCCAAAATGACGATCGGCAAAATCTACGATCATGGCGAAACTGTGGAGAAATCTGACGCAAAAGGGCAGGCCGCGTTCACTCCTTATTCCACACTTCGCGAAAAATATCCTCATCAAGTGCTCAAACCCGGCGACACAATTCCCATCAAAGGGCTGCAGGTCGACGTGGTAGCCGCTTCGGGCGACTTCATTGCGAAGCCTTTACCGGGTGCTGGCCAAGCCAATCCGCTCTGCACCGGTTATCAAGCCTTGCCGCCCGATCCCGGTGAAAATGCCCGCTCACTCGCGATGATCATCACGTTCGGCAGTTTGCGCATTTCCGATCTGGGCGATCTCTTCTGGAATAAAGAGTATGACCTTGCCTGCCCGGTAAACAAACTAGGCGTGGTCGATATTTACATGACCACACATCACGGCACGGCTACATCAGGCGCACCGCAGATTGTTCATGCGCTGCATCCCAAGGTCGCAATCATGAACAATGGCGCGGATAAAGGCGGTTCGGTCAAAGCCTGGACTACAATCGAGAACTCGCCGGGCCTGGAAGACCTTTGGCAGTTGCATTACTCGAACGAGGGCGGCAAAGATCATAATGTCGCCGAAAAGTTCATTGCTAATCCATCGGCTGATAATGACAAGGGTTATGCGATCGAGGTGCTGGCACATCCCGACGGATCATTCACAGTTCGCAACGATCGCAATCAGTTCGAAAAAACGTATCACAAATAATCGACAGTGACAGCCGACGTGCCAACAGATGGATTCAGGAGCGCAAGCATATCTACGCCATCAAACTGATCGTAGAAGTCGTAAAACTTGCCTTCAACCAAGCGGCAAACCAACCCTCTCCGCAATAAGCGTAAGTCAATACTTGGTACTTGGTCCCCAAGCTTTAATTTGTCCCTAGGCACATCTTGATTCACCCGGAGCACACCCGGCTTGAATGTAATGAACACACCGGTTACTCCAAAAACCCGATCCCCTTTGGAAAGCTTGGTTACCACTTGGCGATTCTGCTTCCAGGTGTCGTAAACAATCATTTGTTTCTTGGCTGTCCATTGCCGCTGATAGGAACATCCCTCAAATGGGCAAGCGCCCCAGTCATAAAGAGGAAGCGCTGGCGGTTGAGCCATTGGCTTAAAATCCTGCGTTTGGCAGAATACGTAAGGCAAAAATATCGCGAGTATAAGGCCAGCGCGAATGGGCAACGTATGCCCAGCGTATCGTGAGTGACTGCGCTTTCCAGTGAGAAAATGAATGAGAGTAATTCAAAACAAATGCCTGCTGCTTTCGAACAAATGATCCAAGTGGGAGTCGGTGATATTGATCAGCTGGGGCACGTCAATAACGTGACCTATGTTCGCTGGGTGCAGGATGTAGCCGTCGCCCATTGGAAGGCAGCCGCGTCCGAGGCAGACCAAAAAAGCGTGTTCTGGGTAGTGCTTCGCCATGAGATTGATTACAAGCAGCCAGCATTACTAGACGAAATGGTTACCGTTCGAACGTGGGTGGGACAAGCAATCGGGTTAAGGTTTGAACGCCATACTGAATTCCTTCGAGCGCTTGACGGCAAATTATTCGCCAAGGCCCGAACAGTGTGGTGCCCCATCAATCCTTCCACAGGCAGGCCAGTAGAGGTGAGCAATGAAGTGCGATCTATCTTCTCCAGTTAGCGCGAAAGAATAGATCAAAAACTAAATCGAACCACTTAGGAGCCGGACACTTCGATTGACGCAAATGCACAGCAGAGCCCTTTCTATAACTTCTGACTGTCCGGCCTATAATATGGTTCGATTTAGACAAGATCATACCGTCAAAATGGCTGTCTTCCATGTTCACCCACCCAGTACGGCCAGAGGCAAGCGTCACCTTAGTCCACCATTGCTTTTCTCCTATATCTGTACAAGTAGCGGTACAGGTACTGCTGGTACAGCCACTTGGCCATGTCGTAAAAGAGACGTCAAACCACTCGTAATAACGGCCTTTGTACCAGGCAGCGGCATTCCCTTCCGGACGGTCTCCATAGATCAAAATCGTATCACCGCGCTTCAGGTGATGATCCGGCATATCGCGATCCATGTGGATCACACCCGGTCTAAACGTAATGAATACACCCGGCATTCCGGTAACATGGTCCCCTTTAGCAAGCTTCGCTACCGGACGCCGATACTGTTTCCAGGTGTTGTAGACGACAATCTCATTTTCGGCAGTCCATTTCCCGAAGGAACAGCCTTCACAAGGGCAAGTGCCCCACTCATAGAGCGGGAGTGCCGGTGGACGAGGCATCGGCTTGGAATCCTGTGCTTGGCAAATCGCAAGCGGTAAAAAGATCGCGAGCACCATACCACCACCGATGCAGGACATACCAACAGATTATCGTGAGCGACCACGCCTTAGCTGGCGAAGCGCAGCCTTCACTTCAGAAGCCGATACTTCTCCGCCTGGCATGCAGGGGTTACCAGGCACCCACATTTTTGTGCCGCGAGTGAGTACATCCGCCCACCCGTACCAGAAAAAGTCGGGATCAGGCTGTACATCAAGGACTTCCTGCTCGGATGCATACACAAGGTATTCTTTCCCAACTTGGTAATCTTCTCCCAAACAGTCGGTTCCAGGGTCAAGCGTGTACAGAGTGACAGTTTCTGCTGGTGTGCCTTTCCAGTATTCCTGTACGCGAAATGTTACGGCATAGCGTTGCCTGCCTCGCATCTTAGGATGCAAAGGAAGTGTTTTGTGCTGTGTCACGGTTCCACGAAACACCAGCCCAGCCAAATTCACCTCCGTTTTTGCATCAGGAACTGGCAAGCATGTACAGGCAATCCCAGCAGCAGCAAAATGGAAAGTAAGGAGTGCCAACTGCAAACTGCGGCTCATCTCTGAATCTTACAAGCGAAGCTTGCTCATGCTCCGCCATGTTAAAATCCACAAGTGCTTGGCGAAGCGGTCGCAGGTTCAATTAGCGGCGCGGCAGCTTTGATGGCGTATGCGGTACGCGGGCCATCTTCCAGCCTGCTGGGTCCTTCGGTATACCAGGGAGTGAGTGCGCGAAAAACCGTTGCTCTTACCTTTGATGATGGGCCAAGCGAGGGTACACCGGAAATTCTGAAACTCCTGGAAAGCTATCGGATTCCGGCCACATTTTTTCAGTGCGGTGCAAATATTCGGCGCTTGCCCGAAATTGCGCAGGCTGTGGTCAGTGCGGGCCATGAGATTGGAAATCACTCCGAGCATCACCGCAACCTCTGCTTTCATTCCCCGGAAGATATTAAAAAAGAATTCTCGGCAGCTCAAGCCACCATCCAACAGTTTTTAGGGCAATCTCCTGCATATCTCCGGGCTCCATTTGGCGTGCGCTGGTTTGGTTTCCGGAACGTCCAGCGGCAATTGCATCTCACCGGCGTAATGTGGACAATGATCGGCAAAGATTGGAAACTTTCCGGCGAGGAGGTAGCGGCCCGGCTCTTGCGGGGAGCCAAAAATGGGGCCATTTTTTGTTTACATGATGGGCGGGAACTCGCGCCCCATCCAGACATCAAATCCACGACGGAAGCGCTTCGCATTGTGATTCCGGCATTGCTGGAACAAGGGTTCCAGTTTGAAACCGTCAGCCAAATCTTATGTCCGACGAATTAGTGCAAAGAGTGTTGAACACCATTGCCCAGGCGCAGCGAATTCCACCCGAAAAGGTGAAGCTGGATAGCACATTTCAGGAACTAGGAATTGACTCCATGGACGGGGTCAATATCCTGTTCGCCCTGGAAAATGAGTTCAACATCACCATTCCCGATGAAGCCGCAAAACAGATTCACAATGTTCGGGAAATGGCGGAAGGGGTCGAGAAACTGCTACAGGAAGGGCCAGATGCCGCGCCTGCGGCGGCAGTGTAAGTGAACACGCGAGTTGCCGTTACCGGCGTCGGCATTATCTGTGGAATCGGGCATGACCGCCATACGTTCTGGCAATCGCTTCGGTCGGGCAGTTCCGGCATCCGGCCAATTCAAACCGTTGACGTTTCCCAGATTCGTTTTCAAAATGGTGCGGAAGTTCCGAACTACCGACCGCAAGACTACTTTGAAGATCGCGAAGCAGATTTCATGGACCGTTTCGCGCAATTTGCCGTGATTGCCGCCCGGGAAGCTGTGTCCCAAGCCGGGATTCAATGGACCACAGATTTACAAGAAAATACGGCCATTGTGACCGGTTCCTGCGTGGGTGGGCAAGGGAGTGAGGACGCTTGTTTTTGGGACGTGTACCGCCTGGGCAAGAATCGTGTGCCTCCGTTAACCATTCCCCGCATCATGGCGAATGCCGGGGCGAGTCACATCTCCATGGAATTCGGCATTACCGGGCCAAGTTATACAGTGGCAACGGCTTGTTCCTCTGCTAACCACGCTATTGGACAGGCATACGCCATGGTGAAGTCCGGCATGGTAAAAATGGCAATTGCGGGCGGCAGCGAGGCTCCTTTCAGTTTCGGAATTTTGAAGGCTTGGGAAGCGATGCGAGTGGTATCTCAGGACACATGCCGTCCTTTTTCCAAGGACCGTACGGGTCTGATCTTAGGCGAAGGCGCGGCGATGCTGGTGCTGGAGCCTTGGGAAGAGGCAAAGGCACGCGGTACGGAAATACTAGGTGAGATTGCTGGTTTTGGCATGTCTGCCGATGCCAGCCACATCACACAGCCTTCGGCGGAAGGAGCTTCCCGCGCCATGCGCGCTGCCCTGCGAGATGCTAAATGGCATCCGGAGCAGGTCGGCTACATCAACGCTCATGGGACCGCTACACCCGCTGGTGACATCACGGAAACGCGCGCCATTCACGCTACGTTTACAAAAAACAGGGAGCGAATAGCGGTAAGCTCGACAAAGTCGATGCACGGCCATGCTCTGGGCGCAGCCGGGGCCTTGGAAGCTGTGGCCACGCTTTTGGCCCTGAAACACGGGGTGCTGCCCCCTACATCCAACTTTAGTCAGGTGGATCCTGACTGTAATCTTGATATGATCGCGAATCAGGCTCGCTCCATGGAAGTGGAGTGCGCCTTGTCGAATTCATTCGCTTTTGGTGGATTAAACGCAGTGTTAGCGTTTCAAAAAGTATAGGAAGACATGCTGGAAACTACTCGGAGACGGTTCTATCTCAGTTTCATCTATGGCTTGGGATCAGTGATGGGGGCTGCGTTGGCTGTGCCTGCGCTGGCTTACTTACTGCTTCCTCCCAAACTGCGGAAGAAAGAAGAATGGGTGGAGGCGGGAAGCCTGGATCAGCTTACGCCGGAATCGCCCACGGAACTCTTCTTTCACCAGACCCGCACGGATGGCTGGAAAGTCACCACGGAAAAACGCACCGCCTGGGTGGTGGAATTGCCAGACCAGAAGGTGGTGGCATATGGCCCGCAATGCACGCATCTCGGCTGTGCTTACCATTGGGAGCAGAACATTCAACAGTTTGTTTGTCCGTGCCACAACTCTTTCTTTTCCATTGAAGGAAAAGTGCTTTCCGGACCGGCTCCCCGGCCCTTGGATCGTTACCAGACCAAGATTGAAAACCAGAAACTGCTGCTAGGTCAGCTTGAGCAGCAAGCTTAAGGAACTCTTGTGAGAAAAGTAAGCAACCAAGCAAGAGAGTGGATCGATCACCGCACAGGCATCGAATCCGCCATCCGGCATTTCTTATACGAAGACATTCCCGCTTCCAGCGGCTGGCACCAGGTGTTCGGATCTGTGGCCATGTTTCTGTTTCTGATTCAGGTGTTCACCGGTGCTCTGTTGGCCATCAACTATGCACCCACGCCCGGCGAGGCGTACAGCAGCCTGAAATACATTCTGACCGAAGTCACCAACGGACGGCTCATTCGCGGTCTCCACCATTGGGGAGCCAGCATGATGATCGTGGTTGTGGTGCTCCACATGGTGCAAGTGTTTTTGTACGGCAGTTACAAGAAGCCGCGTGAAGCTACCTGGTTAGCAGGGGTAGTGCTCCTGATGCTCACTATGGCATACGGTTTGACCGGGTACTTGCTGCCCTGGGATAACCGGGCTTACTGGGGAACCATTGTGGTCACGCAGATTGCGGCTGGCGTGCCCGTAATGGGTCCTTACTTAAGCCGACTGTTAGGAAGTGCTGGGGATGTAGGTGTGGTGACGTTTGCCCGCTTCTATGGCCTCCATGTCATGATGCTTCCGCCCGCTACGGCCTTTATGATTGTGGCGCACATCTACTTGGTGCGAAAACATGGGGTCGCGCCGGTTCCCGGTGATGAAGAGCGGCCTTCCAAAAAGTTTTATCCGCGACAGGCATTTTTAGATACGGTGGCGGTATTCACTGCCTTCATCATCCTTTATATGCTGGCGCTGATTGTGAAGCTTCCGCTGGAGCGCATGGCGGACCCAAGCGACACCGCGTACATTCCCCGCCCCGAGTGGTATTTCATGTTCCTGTTCCAACTATTGAAGTATTTCAATGGACCGTTGGAAGTAATTGGAACGGTGCTGCTGCCCGGTCTTGCTGTTTTAGTCTTGATCCTGGTCCCATTTTTAGACCGCGGACCTTTGGTGAAAATTACACGCCGCACCTTTGCGTTCGGCTGCGTTTTGCTTGCCGGAATCGGTTGGGGAGCGCTCACTTTGGCGGCAGTCCGTTCCACTCCGCCCCCTAACGCCGCTTCTCAGATTGACTTTGCAGGCGATACCGAATGGCTCCAACTTCCGCCTGCAGATCTAGCCGCAGTCAGCTACTTTCGCAACGGGAATTGTGAAAGCTGCCATCGTGTGGGAGACGGCAAACCCAAAGCTGGACCAGAGTTAAATGGAATTCCAACCAAACGAACTAAAGATTGGCTGGTGGAGCATTTCCAAAAAGCATCCAAAACACCACTACCGCTCAAAGATTCCCAACTGAGCCAGTTGGCTGTTTTTTTCACCAAGATGTCTCCGCGTGATGCGCAA
Organism: Bryobacterales bacterium; assembly: GCA_963791675.1. Classification (GTDB taxonomy): domain Bacteria; phylum Acidobacteriota; class Terriglobia; order Bryobacterales; family Bryobacteraceae; genus JALYXI01. The sequence continues at coordinate 13,220 of CAWBTD010000011.1, read as the reverse complement.
GCAATTAGCACTACGCCGGACTTTGCTGCGGATGGCGCAGCTCTGTTTCAAGCCAACCATTGCAATGCATGCCATCAAGTTAACGGTGTCGGCATGAAAGCCGGCCCAGTGCTGAATGGCTTAGCCGCGCGGAGAACGGAGGCCTGGGTACAGGAAAACTTCCTTAACCCGCAGAAGATGGCTCCTGGCACGATTATGCCGGCATACCATTTCAAACCTGACGAGATGCGGAATATGATTGCGTATCTGTTTACGCTTCCTGAATAAGGACAATGTTTTTATAAAGGAGTTTGAAAAGGTCAGTTTCCTACTGTGGCAGGAGTGAACCTCAACCAACTGCTTAACTTTTTCAAACTTTCCTCCCTGTAATTGGAAACGCTGACCAGGGCACCTCGGTTCGACTACTACGTTTAGATAGTTCGAGTGGCGGGGTTTGGGGTAAGAGGATGCTTGCGGGATCTTTTAATAAACCATCTCTCAAGTGCAGTCCAAGAAATAACCGATGCTAAACCAGTTATGGCACCGCTTGCGAGGAGTCCAAGAGCAGGACTTCTAAACCATCCCATAAAAGTGACTACCTGAAGAAGGGGAAAGTGCCACAAGTAAAAGCCGTACGACAAATCCCACCGGGGTCGGAATCGATTAAATACAGGGGCACACAACGCAAGATAGATTGTGATAAACGCTAAACAGAGTGGAAAGAGCACTCGTGTTCCCAGATATATTTCTAGGGCAGCAATCAGAATCGCCGGAACAATCAGGCGGTTTGCGTACTCCTTAAACCGAGCATTATAAAAGTAGAGAAGCGCCCCACTCATAAAATATTGCAATTGTCCGGGCAACTGTACGGCAAGGGAAACGTGCCCAGTGGCCTCACAGAGTTTGCGGAACACTAGCCCCGCTACATATAACACGGCAAGAACAACGTATTTAGGCGCGTATTTAAACAGCACCGAAATGAGTGGCACGCTTACATAAAACATAAGCTCGACCTTTATCGTCCACAGTGCCCCATTAATCACCGGTATCGGGTTGCTGTCGAAGACACCGGGTAAAGTAGGGTGCAGATAATTGAGAAAGGTAAGATTTGTAATTAAATACGTGGATAACTCGCGACCGAAATAATCCTGCAGTGGCAAGCTTGAGAATAAGCTTCCTCCAAGAGCGCAGATAATAACAACCGCAAAGTAAGCGGGGAAAATACGACAAGCTCTCTTGCGAATGTAGTCGGACAGCGACGCGGATTGATGATAACTGGAGAAAATCAGGAAGCCACTAACAACAAAAAAACACTGAACAGCAATTGCCGCGTTAGACCATACTGAGATGTTGTAAAGAGATGGTTTGGCGGCAATTGGGAAGGAATGGGAAAAGAAAACGGCTACGGCCAAAACAAGGCGTACATATCGAAATTGTTCTGCCGCAATTTCCAAGTATATCTAAAAAATTCTTTCTAAATAAACCAACAATTAAGGGTAAGAAGAAAAGCCTTGCTTGCTGGCACCCAAAGCCGCCTAGTCGCCGAAACTTAGTCCTAGCAAGTTAATTCTACCCAATATGAACGCCGATATATAACAAAACGTGAGTTCGGCGTAAGCGGGTCCTTGCGAGCCGGGTAGAGGTTTTCTACCCTACAGTTGCCAAACTTATTGCTCCAGGAGACCCGCCATGGATATCGTAGCTCTGTTTTGTAGCTTGGACGACTTCGTGCAAGCTTTTCTGCCGATCTGGCAAAGCTCCCTGTTGCTTACACCCGGTCGACACCGTCGCCGTGCTTGCCGGTTCGGCGAAAGTGAGATTCTGACCTTGCTGATCGCCTTTCACGCTTCTGACTACCGCACCTTCAAACACTTCTACTTGGACCATGTTTGCCGCCACTGGCGAGCCGAGTTTCCGGATTTGGTCAGCTACCAGCGTTTGGTTGAGCGTATCCCTTCTGTGTTGGTAATCCTGGCGGCTTACCTGCATACGCGTTTGGGCCAGACACGAGGGGTTGCCTTCGTCGACAGCTTGGCCCTGAAGGTCTGTCACAACCGGCGCATCCACTCCCACCGTGTATTTGCTGGCATGGCGCAGCGCGGCAAAAGCAGTGTGGACTGGTTTTACGGCTTCAAGCTGCATTTGGTCATCAACGATGAAGGGGAACTGCTGGCCCTGCAACTCACTCCAGGCAATGTGGATGATCGTACTCCTGTACCGAACTTAGCCAGGGATCTCTGGGGCAAACTGTTCGGCGATCGTGGCTACATCAGCCAGAAACTGTTCGAACAACTTTGGGCTGAAGGCGTGCACCTAGTCACCAAGCTCAAGCGCAATATGAAAAACAAACTGCTGCCCATGGTTGATAAACTCCTGCTGCGGAAACGGGCACTGATCGAAAGTGTCGGTGAGCAACTCAAGCATCTCTGCCAGATCGAGCATACCCGTCATCGCAGCCCGGTGAATGGTTATGTCAATATCCTGGCCGCTCTGGTGGCCTACACTTGGCAGGAACATAAGCCATCCTTGCAGGAACATGAACTGCTGCTCAATGCCGCCGTGTAATGTAGATCTTAAACCGAACTCACGTTAACAAAGGTGCAAGCTGCAGTTTTCTCTCAGGTAACAACTACACAAACGCTTCCGCTGAGTTCACTCCGGCAGCCTGAAGGGCAACGGCCATCTTTTCCAGCGCTGTTTTATGAATCTGGGAAACGCGGCTCTCATTGATGTCCAACACATGGCCGATCTCTTTCATGGTCATGTCCTTGGTGTAGTACAGGATCACCACGGTTTGATACCGATCCGGCAACGTGTTAATAGCGCTCTTCAGAAGCGAGCTTAATTGACGCCGTTCCACAATGTTGTCCGGACGAGAATTTTCGTGGGCAGGAAATTCCGGAGCAGGCTGATTCTCTTCTTCCGTGGGCCGCGCGGAAGCAGAAACCAAGCCGACCATGCGAAGTTCCACGGCCATTTGCCGCCAGCGCTGGACATCCACGCCCATTTTTTCGGCGATCTCCGCTTCCGAAGGTTGTCGCCCTAACGTCGCTAACAGGTCTCGACTGATGGCTTCAAACTGTTTGTGCCGCTTGCGAAGATCACGCGAAGCCCAGTCGAGTTGCCGCAAGCTATCGAGCATTGCGCCTTTAATGCGATGCTTCGCATAGCTTTGAAACACCACGTCCTTGCCGGAGTCGTATTTTGCGGCGGCCTCGAACAAACCCATCACGCCGGCATGAATCAGATCATCCAGATCCACATGAACGGGCAAGCTTTCCCGAACCCGCAGGGCAATTGCTCGAACGAGCCCTAAATGCTTCAGAACAATTGCATCTCGTTCTCCATAGATGTTTCCTGCTGCGTTCTGTTCGGTGACACATTCTGCAATCATTTTGGTTGTCTTGTTTTTCCTTTGGATTCGGCTTGCGCCGTTGCCATAGAAAAAAGCATCTGCTGCGCCAATCCCGAAAGGCGCGCCTAAACTTTGCCGCGAAGTGAAAAATTTACGTCTAAATGACTGAAAGGACTACAACAGAAAACCCTAGTACTTTTGAGGGACTTTTGCGGATGAGGCAGGGTGAAACACTTAAAATCCCGGAACGGATTCCAATTTGAAACACCTTGTTTCAAATTGGCATTACTGCCAGCCAGCCCGGTCGGCAATTACGGTTTTCAACGCTAAACCACCTAACAAAATCCAAATGGCAATGCGCGGCGTGCCTCCAATGGTGAATGCCGCAATCAGCGCCAGCAACGCATAGGCAGCAATCGCCCAAGGAAGTTTGCTCCGCATCAGCGTGTCGGCATGTTGTAGGAAAACGTAAACTGGAGCACTACCCGCGTTCCCTTGTATTCTGCTGGGAGCGGTGGCAACGGGTTGGAGGCGCTGAGCGCGGCCACTGCCGCTTCATCGAGCGGACGCGAGCCTGATTGAGCCGAATATGCCACCTTGGGAATGCTTCCGTTGTTGGTGACCACAAACTCCACTGCTACTTGCCCACGCTGGCCCAGCCTTGCCGCTTCCGGGTAAATGGCATACCAGTTCCTTCGCACGGTTGCCAGAACGCGAATCAGGTATGGCTTGAAATCCACTCCCATGGGATCGCTTTTCAGCTCCAGGTCGGAACGGGGACGGCCTGCGGAAGGGGGAAGGTTGAGCCCTGGTCCAGGGGAAGACAGGTCCACTACGGCGTCACCCACGCGTTGGCCTCCCGAAGCACCGCCACGCGCCAAGTTGCGCATCGCTTCCTGTACTGGATTCGCCGAAACAAACGCCGGATTCGGAGCTTTATTTGACGGTGCTGTCGAAGGGGTGGGCGTTTCAAAGGCCAGCTTCGGCTTCTCCACCGGAGGAGGCGGTGGAGCAGTCACTTCCCGCGTCACGGCGGAAGGCAGCTTTGGTGTTTCCTTCACGGCTGTTTCGATCTTGGGAGGTTCCACTGGCTGAATCTGTGGAACAACCGGCTTCGGTGCCGTTGCCACCGGATTCGGAGCGGGAGCAGGCGGAGCAGGGGCCGTGCGTTTCACTGCGGGAGCAGGAGCAGGCGTTTTCACGGTGGGGTGCGGTGCAATCGCCTCAGCCACTAATTCCTTGCTCAGTTTCTGGCGATTCGGGGCTTTCTGTGTTAGTTCCGTGGGCGGGTCCGTTAAGTGCGCTACCAGGAATTTCCGCTCGGGTTGGGAAACCGGAACTGGCGTGGAATCATTGCGGGGAACGGAAGCCAAGTAGGCAATCAGAAAAAAATGGAGAACGAGTGATCCAATGGCGGCATTACGCCATTGCGCAGGGCCATGTGGCGCACGGTCATACCGTAGAAGATCAAGATCCTCTACGGCGGGCGGACTAGCTAAGGTCTCCATCTTCAGAAAGCGTGCGGGCGACTACCTCGGTATGTTCCCTGATCTTATCAATAATCGCCAGAGCTGTTTCTAGGGTTCGACGCGCTGCCACGCCATCCAGTTTCGGCGGGGTTCGGAAGCGAACGCTGTTCACAAAGGCGCTGAACTGCATTCGCAGTGGCTCCTGCTTTTCTACCGGTAACTGTTGAAAAGAGATCTGGCCTTTTTCCCCTACCGTAAAGATCACCACGTCTTGTTTGGCATAATCGAGCGAAAGGTACTGCTGCGGTTGAAACAAACGAAGTTTGCGCACCCGCTCCGTGGAAACGCGACTCGCGGTTAGGTTAGCCACGCATCCATCCCGAAACTGAAGGCGCACATTCGCAATATCCGCTTTTGGCGACAGAATGGAAACTCCCGCTGCGCGTATTTCCTCCAACGGACTTCTGGCAAGCGCCAGCACAATATCCAGATCATGGATCATCAGATCCAAAACCACATCCACATCCAGGCTGCGCGGACTGAACACACTCAGGCGGTGAATCTCAAAAAAGAGAGGAAGCTTGGCGGCTGCTTCCAAGGCCAATACGGCGGGATTGAAACGCTCCAGGTGGCCCACTTGCAATATGCGTCCATGCTTCTGGGCGGCTTCAATCAAACGGTCTGCGGAACGAAGGTCTGGAGCCATTGGTTTTTCCACCAGAACATCAATCCCTGCTTCTAACAGGGCGCAGCCCACATCCGCATGCACCGAAGTGGGTGCGGAAACAATGGCCGCATCTACCTTTCCCGTTAATTCGCGAACCTCACTAAACGCGGGCACACCATACTTTCCTGCGCGACCAGGATCAGAGTCCACTACAGCAACAAGCTCCGCTTCTGTGGATTCCTTGACGACGCGAATGTGGTTTTCGCCAAACTGCCCTGCACCTACTACCGCCACGCGCAGTTTGGCTCCGTTACTGGACATCTAATGCTGTGTCTCCCACAATGGCAATATTTGCCTGGTCCGCGCGATGGAGCATCTCCGTGCGATCCAGCAACAGTGTACGCCCTGCATCTACGCTGCATGCTGTGGTGCCGGTTTCCTGAAGCACGGCAATCGTATCTAGCCCGAGTACGGGAACATCGAACAGGAGATGTCGGCGGCGGCTGGAAGCCTTCACCAGCACCAGAGGTTTTCCATTCACAAGAGAAGCCGCACGGCGCAGCATGGCATCCGTGCCTTCCATGGCTTCCAGGGCTACACAAGCGCGATCTGCCACGGCCACACTCTGCCCGATGTCAAAACTGGCAAGTGCGTGGGCTACACGGCGTCCGTATGCCATGTTGGCCTGTTCTTCCTTATCCGGTTTCCGGCGCGTGAGAGTGCCTGCCCCGGCCAGGAGCGGCTTCAGCAGAATAGTGGAATCCACCAGTTGGATGCCCTCGTCAGACAGAATCTTCATCACGCCTCCAATCAGGCCGTCCGTATTCTTTTGCGGCAAGGAAGCCAGAAGTTTGAACAGCCGCCAGTCAGGACGAATGGAAGAGAAAATCTTGGCGTGCTTTACCTGCCCGGCCATCATGATCTCGGTAATGCGTTGTTCCTTGCAGATTTCAATCAAGCGGGATAACTCTCCTAAAGAGATCCAGTAGCAATGCGTGCCCAGTTTCTCGACTTCGGGAGCGGCTTCTTCCTTGATGGCGATCACCACCACTTCATCGCCCACGGAGCGTGCGGTTTGGAGAGCCAGAATCGGGAAACGTCCGTTTCCCGCAATCATTCCATATCTCATCCCTTATGTACGCCGCGCTTGGACGACTGAATAAAGGTGAGTAGTTCTTCGATTTCCGGGGAGATTGAGACGTCTTCCCGAATTTTTGCCATAGCTTGCGAGGTATTCAAGCCAGCACGAGTCAGCAAGCGGAACGCGGTTTGTAACCTTTCAATCGCATCGTTGGAAAACCCACGACGTTCCAGGCCCACGCGGTTTGCGCCAAATACACGAATTTCCCGTTCGGACACAAGGCTGGCAAACGGCATCACATCCTGCGTCACCACGCTATAGCCGCCAATAAAAGAATGGCGGCCTACCCGGCAATACTGGTGAATGCCGGAAGCTGCCCCCACGGACGCCCAATCCTCAATGGTCACGTGCCCTGCCAGGGTTGCGGCATGACCCAAAATGGCATGGTCGCCGACCAGGCAATCATGCGCTACATGCACATACGCCATCAGGAGGTTGTCACTGCCGATTTTGGTCAGCAGGCCGCCGCCTTCCGTGCCCCGATGGATGGTCACGAACTCCCGAATCTGGTTCCGGTCCCCAATCCGTGTTTCCGCCCGTTCCCCCCGATATTTCAGGTCCTGAGAAGCGACCCCTACGGTGCTGTAGGGAAAAAAGGTATTATCCGCGCCGATCCAGGTAGGCCCTTCGCAAAAGATATTGGCCATAAGGCGCGTGCCCGGCCCAATCTCCACTTCCGGACCAATGCAGCAAAAAGGTCCAATATCCGCACTTTCCGAGATACGGGCGCCCGGATCAACAATGGCTGTGGGATGAATCGGCATGGAAGGCGTTACTGCGCCTTCGGCGCTTCACCCTTTCGCTCCAGCTTGCACATCACTTCCGCTTCGGCCACCAGAACGCCGTCCACCAGAGCGCGGCCTCCCATCTTCGCCACGGTGCCTTTGCGCTTGATCACGGTCATCTCAATACGCAACTGGTCGCCGGGACGCACCGGCTTGCGGAACCGCGCATAATCCACGGCCACCAGGAACACCAGGTAATTGGCGCGATCCGGAATGTTGCCCAGCACCAGCACACCGGCTGTTTGGGCCATTGCCTCCACAATCAGAACGCCCGGCATCACAGGGAAATCCGGAAAGTGACCGCTAAAAAAAGGCTCGTTGCTGGTGACATTCTTGATCCCAACAATTTTTTCCGTATCCATCTCCAGGATGCGGTCAACGAGCAGCATGGGATAACGATGCGGCAGAATCTGCCGAATCTCATCCGTGTCCAGAATTGGCATGAAACCTTCGATTATACCGTGGTGGTTTGGGGATACTGATCGTGGGTCAGTTTGACGTTAGCATCCCCCACCCGTCGCCAATGGGTGCCCGTGAAATTCGGCTGATCTGCGGTTCAAAGTATGGGGGGATTGTCCTGCCACGTCAGACTATCGGATAAGCCTCTACGAGGCTACTTGTTAGACGCTGCAACCGCTGCTCTTCGATCCTTAAGACGTCCTTCCTCGTGACAAGTTTGACAGGTAAGGTTCGTCTTTGCAGCTTGATCCGGGGACTTGATCCACTTGCTCGCCGTGGCCGCGTACGGTGTACCGGGCATTGTCCGCAAGATTTTTTCCACAAACTCCTCCGACTCCTCCGTGCGGCCTGTTCTTTGTGCCGATTGGGCCATTCCGGCAAGTAGCTCGCCTTTGAAATGCAGCGGCAACTTTTCGACGACACTGCCCTGCACTTGCCAAACGCCGCGATATGCTTTGTAGGAGATTTGCCACGCATCCGTTCGGTATGGCTCGGGGAAACGATCTGCAAAAAGGGCGAACCCTGCGCCGGTTATTGCCATGACTCCTACGTCCTCCGGCGCAAGTCTTGCGGCCTCTGCATAGAGGCCGAGACCTTTGGGGTATTCTCGCTCGAACACGTCCATTCGCCCTGCTTTTAGCCCATCGATCGCCCGAATGAATGCAATCCCCCCTTTCCAGGCAAGCAGCCCGGGCTTGTCTTGCGGCCTTTCTGCCAACAGGATCTCGAGGGTCCGTTCACCTCGCAGCAACCGCTCATTTCCGTCTTTATCGCCCCAAATAAACCCGGCGAACAGGTCTTCCCGAATATAGCTCGAGAACGGAATTCTTGGGTCAAAGGTTTGAGTGTTCGGTTGCTGAGCATTCGTACAAATAGTGAACAGGCATATGAGCAAACTTGTCTTTGTCGTGACGGCTGCTTTGAACTGTATGGACATCTTATTCCCTCATCATCTGGATTCTGGCCGATTGTCTCGCCGCAGATCCCCTTTGTAGTTTCGTTGCTTGAATCGAAAGTCTTTACGAAGCAGCGAGGGAGACCTGTAAATAGCGGCGTGCAACGCATCCGGCCTGAAGGCATCATGCCCCCATACCTGGGCCTGAGCAACCGAAACTACCGGCCAGTCGCATTTGTCCGCTTTTGGCCGCTGCTGGCCATGCATGGCAGGCGGTATACTTTGTTGAGTCATGCAGACCCAGCGCGCTCGATTCGACGGCTGGAAAGAAATCTCGTCTGAGTTAGGCGTGTCCGAGCGAACAGCGCGCCGGTACGAAGCCCGGGAACGCCTCCCGGTTCACCGCCACATGCATGAAACGCGTGGGTCCGTCTATGCTTGGTCGGACGAGCTAGAATCCTGGAAACAGAGCCGTTCTACGATCGCAGCAACCGTGCTGCACGCCAAGTCTCTGAACGAGCGCTATAGCAATAGCACCGAAAATTCAACCAAACACGAGGGGACCGCAACTCAGAATGCGCATTGGTGGGAAGATCGCATAACACAACACCTTCCCTTGATAGGTCGCGATCGGGAATACAATTTAGCATTGCGGGCGCTTGAGGCCACGCGCTTAGGGTGTGGCTCAGTGATTGTGATTGGGGGAGAACCAGGGGTTGGTAAAACTCACTTTATCGAGACAGTTCTCGCGGAAGCAGCTCGACGAGATTGCTTCGGAGTCACAGGGCAGTGCCGGGACATGGAAGTCGCTTTACCCTACGTTGCATTCTGCGAAATACTGGAGCAGGTTGAGCGTTTCACTCCCCGCAACGCCTTCCGAAAACTCTTAGGTAATTCCGCAGTTGAAATCTCCCAAGTGACGCCAGGGTTACGGCAAATATTCGCCGATATTCCGTTACCTATTCAGGTTCCTCCAGACCAGCAACGCCGGTTGCTGTTTAACGCCTGGCGCGACTTCTTTGAGCGCTCGGCACATAGCCAACCTATGGTCGCCGTCTTCGAAGACCTCCAGTGGGCTGATGAAGCAACGCTCCTGCTTTTCAGTCACCTTGCGCAGTCAGTGTCCACCATGTCCCTGCTGCTGGTCGGCACCTATCGAACCGTTGAGGCAGATATGTCCCGGCCCTTCACGGGATTCTTGGAGCGCTGCTTTCGGGACAAATCAGCAACCCGCTTGTTCCTTCGACGGCTCTCTATGCCGGAAGTTGCAGCCTTGCTTGGCCAACTAAGCGGACAAATTCCGCCTGAGCAGTTTGTCAGCTTCATTTTCGATCGCACGGAAGGCAATCCTTTCTTTGTCGAGGAATTGTTTCTTGAGCTTCAGGCGCGGGACAGACTATATGATGAGCACGGCGTCTGGTGTCGCGCCTTTCGGAATGACGAACTGAATGTGCCGCAGGGAGTTCGCCTCCTCATCGGACGTCGCCTGAATCGGCTTGAGGAGTACACACGGCAGGTATTAAGATTAGCCGCAGTTCTCGGACGATCCTTCAGTGTGGGATTGCTGGAAAATCTGGAAACCGATGAACCCGAAGCGGTGCTTGGTGCGCTCGAAGAGGCAGAACGCGCGTATCTGATAGAAGCTGATCAGGCAGAGCGGAAACCAACGTACCGTTTCATTCACGAACTAGTCCGGCAGACTCTCCTGGAGTCTTTGTCACTGACCCGGCGACAACGGCTTCATGCTCGTGTTGCTGGTACTATTGCGCAAGTGTCTGCGGCCAACCTCGAGAGTCACGCATCAACTCTCGCTCACCACTGCTACGAAGCTGGCTCTACCGTGGATGCGGAACAAACCGTTGGCTACCTTCTCATGGCGGCCCGAGTTGCAACAGCAGGCGCAGCACATGAGGATGCACTTTCACATTTAGAAAAGGCGTTTTTGCTAGCGCAAAACGAGCGGTGCCCCAACACTGCTGAGGTTATGGCTTTGAAAGCCGCCGTTCTTCGCAGTTTATCGCGTATGGATGAAGCGATTGACGCCTATGAACAAGCAATCGACCTCTTCAGAGTGGCCGGAAGATTGGCAGATGCAGCCGAAGCGAGTCACGCTCTAGGTCATATTCATCTGTGGCGAGCCGATCCGGGCCGCGCATTAGCGGTCGCTGACCGCGCCCTTATGGCCATCGGCACGCGAGCGCCTCTGGCGCGATATCGGATTGAGTTCCTGAAAGCAATCAGTCTGGGTATCAGGGGTGAGATGGAAGCTGCGTTTGCGGCGCTTGCAAAGGCAAAACAGATGGAACCAGCTTTGCCCGAAAATTCCTCAGATGTCATTGGATATGCTCGCATGTGCGAGGCGCATATCTGTTACTTTGCCGCCCGAATGAAGCAGGCAGCCGAATGTGGACGTGCTGCTATAGCCGAATTCCGCGCGACCGGGAACGTTTGGGCCGAAGTAGAAACGTATGAAGTCATGAGCGAGGTCATATCGGAAGCCCAATCCACAGAGGAAATCCAAATTGTTCTCTCCGATGCGGTCCTGCGGGCGCAGCGAATCGGTCATCAGAATGCAACCTGGACCTATCGGTTCATGTCCGCCGAACTGTTGATGCATCAGGGAGAACTTGAACGAGCTGAATGCGCTGCGCGGGAAGTGCATAACTTTGCAATGGTGATCTCGGCGCCTTGGGCTTTTCTTGATTACGTTCTTCTCGCCGCAATTGCGCATTATCGCGGTCAGTTCGAGGACGCGGCGCAATGGTCTCGTAAAGGCCTCGAACTCGAACCAGATTGCTATATGTCAGGCCAACTAAATGGCAGCCTCTACTGGAATCTGGCTGCAAAGGGAGACCCGGAAGCAGAGTACGCCTTGGGTATAGCCCGTCAGCACCTGCCTTTTGCGGGGAAGATACTGACCATTGGTTCGAGCAGTTGCCTTGCATTTGTTGTCGAGGGTCTGGCAATTGCAGGGCGCATTCAGGAAGCTGCTGCATTGGAAGAGAGTGCGGAGTGGGTTGTGGCAAACGCACCATCCTGGCTGTATTCGCGGCACCTGTTCCGGACGTCTGCGGGAATCGCTGCGGCTTGCGCACGGAACTGGACTCGCGCCGAGGAACATCACCGGACAGCGCTCCATATCGCTGATTCGACTGGATGCCGGGTTGCGCAGCCAGTTTCACGCTATTGGTATGCCGATATGTTGTGTTCCCGCGATTTGCCCGGCGACCGGCAACAAGCTTGTAAATTGCTCAGCGAGGCCTTACATCTCGCCGAATCCATGGAAATGGTCTGGCAGGCTCGCCGTGCGGCTCAACGGCTGGCCTCCATGTACGACCACCGGCATTAATGTTTGTACGCGCGTGACAGACAAATATTTGTGCACATCAAATATCTACGGGAAGACTGTTCTCCGATTACGGCGTAACGCCGCGATCTTTGGACTCCCGGTACCACGCTGATCCGCAGTGGAACTCAATTGACGGACTCTCGGGACGCCTCCGCACGTTATGATGAGGGACCGTGATACTTGAATGGAGCCAAAAGCAGCAAAAGCGGTTTGTGGAATTGGTAGGAGCTATGGTGGCGTGCGAATCGCCCAGCGATGATGCCGCCGCCGTGAACCGCTTCATGGAGCTTCTACAGCGACACGGCCCAAGGTTCGCAAGGTCAGCGGCGGCAAGTTCGGCAACACCTCCTTTGTGAGTTTCCGGCTTCCACGTGCCAAGCTGCATGACAGCTTTAAGTACTGTCCCATTCCGTATCCATCCCAGGATGCGGTCAACGAGCAGCATGGGATGAGATGCGGCAGAATCTGCCGCATCTCATCCGTGTCCAGAATTGGCATGAAACCTTCGATTATACCGTGGCGGTTTGAAAGTGCTGGTAGTGGGTCGGTTTGAGAGCATCGGTTAGCCTTTCCCGCCACATAGCTTGCCTGAAAACAGGATTGGGCTATATCGCATCGTTCAAGGCGGCTACTTGTGTTGTGACACTTTACCCCTCTGTTGACACTGATGTGTGGCCGTAAGTCATGCCAACATTATGAACGTATATTCTGCACAGAAAAAGCCAATAGAATCAATAAGTTATTTTCTGTGCAGAACTCGTGATTTGTGCACAGAAATGGCGTGTCGAGTTTGCCCGGCACATGGCCCCGATGGTGTATCCGGCCGCCCTGGAAATTGCAGAGCTGGTCGCCGGCGAGGGCAAAGTCAGGGTTTTGGACCTAGCGGCGGGACATGGACTCTTTGGCATTACGATCGCCCAACGCAATCCCCAGGCGCACATCACGGCTCTGGACTGGCCCAACGTGCTGGCCGTAGCCAGCGAGAATGCGACCAAGTTCGGCGTGGCGGACCGACACTCCCTGCTGGCCGGCGATGCCTTTGCGGTGGAGTTCGGGGGGCCTTTTCTTCCACCGTTTTGATCCACCCACCTGCGAAAAGCTGATGCAAAAGATCCGGGCGG
>CAWBTD010000010.1:0-463425 GCA_963791675.1 Bryobacterales bacterium | reverse complement strand
GCGACTCCAGCCACGGTCTCTTTAGAAAGGAGGTGATCCAGCCGCAGGTTCTCCTACGGCTACCTTGTTACGACTTCACCCCAATCATGAGTCATACCTTGGGCCGCTGCCTCCCTTGCGGGTTAGCGTGCGGACTTCTAGTACAACCCACTTTCGTGATGTGACGGGCGGTGTGTACAAGGCCCGGGAACGTATTCACGGTGGCGTTCTGATCCACCATTACTAGCGATTCCAGCTTCATGCAGGCGAGTTGCAGCCTGCAATCCGAACTGAGAACGGTTTTTTGGGATTGGCTCCCCCTCGCGGGTTGGCAGCCCTTTGTACCGTCCATTGTAGCACGTGTGTAGCCCTGGACATAAAGGCCATGAGGACTTGACGTCATCCCCACCTTCCTCCAGGTTATCCCTGGCGGTCTCCTGCGAGTTCCACCTTTCGGTATGGCAACACAGGACAAGGGTTGCGCTCGTTGCGGGACTTAACCCAACATCTCACGACACGAGCTGACGACAGCCATGCAGCACCTATACTAAGGTCCCTTGCGGGAAGGCCTACTTTCATAAGCTGGTCCTTAGCATTTCGAGCCTAGGTAAGGTTCTTCGCGTTGCGTCGAATTAAACCACATGCTCCACCGCTTGTGCGGGCCCCCGTCAATTCCTTTGAGTTTCAGCCTTGCGACTGTACTCCCCAGGCGGCATATTTAACGCGTTAGCTCCGGCACGGATCAAATGAATGACCCACACCAAATATGCATCGTTTAGGGCGTGGACTACCAGGGTATCTAATCCTGTTTGCTACCCACGCTTTCGTGCCTCAGCGTCAGTTATGGTCCAGAAAGCCGTTTACACCACCGGTGTTCCTCCTGATATCTACGCATTTCACCGCTACACCAGGAATTCCACTTTCCTCTCCCACACTCTAGCCCCACAGTCTACGGCGCACCCTCCCAGTTAAGCCGGGAGATTTCACACCATACTTATAGAGCCGCCTACGCACCCTTTACGCCCAGTAACTCCGAACAACGCTTGCTGCCTACGTATTACCGCGGCTGCTGGCACGTAGTTAGCCGCAGCTGCTTCTCCAGGTACCGTCATTATCTTCCCTGTCGAAAGAGCTTTACACCCCGAAGGGCTTCATCACTCACGCGGCGTCGCTGCATCAGAGTTTCCCCCATTGTGCAAGATTCCCCACTGCTGCCTCCCGTAGGAGTCTGGCCCGTGTTTCAGTGCCAGTGTGGCCGTGTGCCCTCTCAGGCCGGCTACCGATCGATGCCTTGGTAGGCTTTTACCCCACCAACTAGCTAATCGGCCGCGGACTCCTCTTTCAGCGCATTGCTGCTTTCCCCTCTCGGGCTTATGCGGTATTGTCGTCGGTTTCCCATCGGTATTCCCCACTAAAAGGTAGATCATCCACGTGTTACTCACCCGTACGCCACTGTACTCATCTTGCTCACTTTCTCGTTCGACTTGCATGTGTTAAGCGCGCCGCCAGCGTTGATTCTGAGCCGGGATCAAACTCTCGTTTGTATTTGTGAGTTGTAATCACCCCGGTTGAACTCAGAGTTCTGACGAAGTTCTTTAGTGCATCCAATCAGATTGTCAAAGAACCAAGCAAATTGGCCTCATCATTCTCATGATCAGGCATTTACCGATCAATGAACCAAGCTTTTCAGCCGAGTTCCTTTCGATTAGAGGATTGACCAGAAATGGTCAATTGTTATCCGCTAATACATGAGACGCTTACTATCTGTTTTGCGATTCACCTTTTTCAGAAGAACCGCAAGCAGCGCAACCGCTCACAAACAGAATGGTAACAAAGCACTAGAGGCTTGTCTAGTGTGTAATGCAATTTAGAAAGGAAAGAGTTTCCACAAAAATGTAATAAACTCCACCTTCGCTACTCCTCTTCCTAGATGACATATGATGAGCGTTTGCCAAGTCTAAACTCCTTTGGGACTTGGTAGCCAAAGAGGAGTTCATATGAAAACGAAAATTTTACTTGCCTGCGTGTGCTTGGGAGCCTTAGCTTCGGCTTTTGCCGAAGCTCCCAAAGCAGGCGCGGAGAAGGCAGTGTTAGCTGCGGAAAAGGAATGGGCTGATGCGGTACTTCATCGCGACCAAAGCAAATTGGACGCGTTGTTGGATAAAGATCTGGAATATACGCACTCATCCGGCAAGATACAGACCAAGGCCGAGTTCATTGATGATGTCATGAAGACCACTCAGTACCAGTCCATTGACTTTCAAACCACCAAGGTTCGCCAGTTTGGCAATGCAGCGGTGATTTCGCACAAAGCAGTGGTCAAGACGGTCAACACTGGCACTTCTAACCTCTACCTTTCAGAAACATGGATCCAGCAGAACGGCAAATGGCAGATGGTCTCCCGACTCGCGACCAAACTGCCATAAGCCGTTCCACTCATGCGGATTACCAACGACGACCGTAGCCTCTGTTATTGCCCCGGTAGTAGTTGTTGTGCTCGTAACGTCGGTCGTAACCTCGATCGCGGTAGATGGGCCGCGCATACCCATAGCTAGGCACATAGGGCGGAGCAACATATACCGGGGCTGGCGCCGGATAAGCGTAGGGTTGCGGATATGCGTACGGGTCTACATACGGAGCCGGAACTGGCGCGGTGTACGGATAAGGGGCTACCGGCGCAGTGTAAACCGGGCCACCCCCTATATATACGCCTACTCCCACTCCGGCACGCGCCGGGGTTGGATGAGCAACCGCCAAAGCAGCAAGCATCGCAATAACAGGAAGTCCAACGCGTTTCAACATTGTTTTAATGCCTCCACTTCATTGGACGCGAGCAATTTTGCGCTTGATTCACCTGTACGATTAATCCTCATTCATACAGAATCTGGCCTGAAACCAGGTTCTCTGTTTATTTCTCGGAGCCTGAACGGAAGGCGCGTGCTAAAGAATGACGGAAGAAGAAAGCCAACAGCATGATGGCAATCACAAGAAAGAAGCTGAATTCTGTTAAGCCGGAACCATTATCCGGCGCGATACCGAAGAGCTTTTCGATGAGATCCATGAGTATGTTCCTCGAAGGGTTCTCTCAATTTAGCAGAGTTCTTCTCCTTTAAAAGGCGATGTCCTGACGCTGGTTGCTTTGCGGCGTAGGAATCGTTACCGCTCCCTGGTAGATCTGCTTTCCGTTTCGCGCTACCAGAATCAGGTATCGACCTGGCCTAAGTCCCGGAACGTTGTACGTTCCGGCTCCGTCCGTGCGCGTTACCATTCTGGTTTTTGCTTGCTCAGAATAAATGGTGACCAGCACATTCGCCAACGGCGTCGGCGTGCCACTTCCAGGCAAGTGATACGTAATGGTTCCTGCTAAGCTAGCCGCGCTCAGTGAAGACAAAGCCGAGAGCAGCAAAGCACTAATTCGGCAAAGAAGCCTTTTTTGCTTCCGCATCCGACACCTCCTTTTTAATAGGAATATTCACCTCCACGGAATCCTGCGGCTCAATCCACTGCACCGGCTCTAATTGGATTTTTCCATGGTTCACGGCAGCATCCAGGTCAGCGATGATTTGGTTATCTACTAGGTACTTAACCCGATAAGTGGTGCCTGTGCTTCTTAATAAAGGCACTTGGACACTGAATTTACCCGAAAAATCCTGGCTGTGTTCGTAGTTAGGCACTGCCACTAACAAGAGGCGCACCGGCTTTCCAGCAGTTTGGATAGTGCCTTCCACTTGCACCATATCTTCTTTGCCCGAAGTGACTGGAAAAAGCACCATCGCAGCTCCAATCAGCACTAACACCAGCACTGGGGCTTGGGAGGTAACTTCCCCCATCAGGGGAAGCGTGAACTTAATCGGCGTCTTGGTTTCGGAATCCAGGTAAACGCGGCGGCAGAACAGAAGAAACATGACGCCAAACAGCAGAAAAATTCCTGCGCATTGGGTCAGAAGCAGAATACAGCTTTGGTTGAAAACAAATTGAACAGGCATGCACCTCCGCCTTCAGCAAAAGGTGCCGCCTCCCTTCTTACCGTTTCATGCGAAGCACATGTAAATTTACGCGCCGTGGCACTTTTTATACTTTTTGCCGCTGCCGCAAGGGCATGGGTCGTTCCGACCCACTTTGTCGCCTTTCAGGACTGGTTCGGAACTGGCGGAGGCACCATCGCCGCCCACAAAGTGCAGTTGGGCTAGTTCGCGATCTTTGTTGCGCTCAATTTTGCGGGTTAAGTCCTGCACGGCTGCCTGGGCAGCCGCCCGCTCCTGCTCGCTCACGGTAGGTTGCGGCAGTTCCTCCACAGCTACCTGTGCGCCTTCTTCCTCATCCTCGTCATAGTCATCGGCTGGCGGAAACGGCAAATCCGCCGGACGGCCCATTTCGAAGGTGAAAGTGAACAGGATGCGGATCGCTTCATCTTCAATGCGATCCATCATGTCCTGGAACAGGGTAAAGGATTCCTTTTTGTATTCGACCAGAGGATCTTTCTGGCCGTACCCGCGCAGGCCGATCCCTTCCTTCAGGTGATCCATAGAAAGAAGATGATCTTTCCATTGATCGTCCACTACCTGGAGCATAATCATGCGCTCGGTTTGGCGCATAATATCCGGGCTGATTAGCTCCTCTTTCTCCTGGTAGCGATGTACCAACTGGTCGTAAACCGTTTGCTCGACCTCTTCGCGGGACATGCCGGAAAAGTCCGTATTGTCCAGCTTGTGGCCGAACTGGTTCATGACTTCATCGCGAAGAGTGGACAAATCGAACTGTTCCGGGTGAGCGTCTTCCGGGCAGCGTATATCAATCAGCGAGCCCACAATGCCCCTGGTCATTTCCAGGACGCGCTCTTTCTGATCCAGCCCTTCCAGCAGGTCTCGCCGCATTTTGTAAACGGCGGTGCGCTGCTTGTTCATCACATCGTCGTATTCCAGCAGGTGCTTACGGGCCTCGAAGTTCTGCACTTCCACAGCCTGCTGCGCGGCAGCAATACGCTTGGTGATCAACTTAGACTCGATCGGCACATCCTCTTCCATGCCGAGCCGCAGCATCAGGTTCTGCATCCGTTCGCCGCCGAAGATGCGCAGCAGATCGTCTTGCAAGGAGAGGTAAAAACGCGAACTGCCCGGGTCGCCTTGACGGCCGGCGCGCCCGCGAAGCTGGTTATCAATACGGCGGGATTCATGGCGTTCGGTGCCAAGAATATGCAAGCCCCCTAAAGCCACAACTTCGTCGTGTTCCTTATCGGTTTGCGCTTTGTATTTTGCCAGGGTTTGTTCCCACTCCGCTTTGCCTTCCGGAGTGGAAACCATGAGATCCGCATCTTTTCCGCCCTTGCGCAAAGATTCGCGGGCCATGGCATCGGCATTGCCGCCCAGCAAGATATCCGTACCGCGTCCAGCCATGTTGGTGGAAACGGTAACCGCGCGCTTCGGCCCTGCCTGAGCAACGATGAAAGCTTCCCGCTCGTGATTTTTGGCGTTCAGCACTTCGTGCTTCACGCCCATTTTCTTCAGAATGGAAGAAAGCCGCTCGGATTTCTCCACCGAGATCGTACCAACCAGAACCGGCTGGCCCCGCTCGTTGTATTCTTTCACTTCTTTCGCAGCGTTGCGGAATTTTTCGTCTTCGGTGCGATACACCAAATCCTGATTCTCTTTGCGGAGCATCTTGCGATTGGTCGGAATCTCCACCACGTCCAGCTTATAAATTTTGCCGAATTCCGCCGCTTCGGTAGTCGCCGTACCCGTCATGCCGGATAGTTTGCTGTACATGCGGAAGTAATTCTGGAAGGTGATGGTCGCAAGCGTCTGGTTTTCCCGCTCGATCTTTACGTTTTCCTTGGCTTCCACCGCCTGGTGCAGGCCATCGCTCCAACGGCGGCCGGGCATCAGGCGCCCGGTGAATTCATCCACGATGATGACTTCGCCATCTTTGACGACGTAATCCTTATCGTTGTGAAACAGCACGTGCGCTTTCAGCGATTGCTGCACGTGATGGTTCATCTCGATGTATTCCGGCTCGTACAGATTCGGAATGTTGAGCAGTTTTTCGCACCTTCAACACGCCTTCTTCCGTCAGCGCCACGGAACGATGCTTTTCATCCACGGTGAAATCGCCGGTGGTGTACTTTTCCCCCGGTTCCTTGCCTTCAATCACTTCCCCGCGCTCCAGACTCGGAATGATGCGATTGACTTTGTAGTACTTATCGGTGGACTGCTCGCTTGGCCCGGAAATGATCAGCGGAGTACGCGCTTCGTCAATCAGAATGGAATCCACTTCGTCCACAATGGCGAAGTTATGGCTTCGCTGCACGCAATTGGCAAGCTGAAACTTCATGTTGTCGCGCAGGTAGTCGAAGCCAAATTCGTTGTTGGTGCCGTAAGTAATGTCGGCAGCGTAGCTTTCCCGGCGCTCGAAATCATCCAGGTCGTGAACAATGATGCCGGTGGTAAGCCCCAGAAAGCGATACAAGCGCCCCATCCACTCCGCATCGCGGCGAGCCAAATAATCGTTCACCGTCACCACATGAACACCTTTGCCGGTAAGCGCGTTCAAGTAGGTCGGCAGCGTCGCCACCAGTGTTTTTCCTTCACCGGTTTTCATTTCCGCGATCTTGCCGCGGATGAAGCACCATGCCACCGATGAGCTGCACATCGAAATGGCGCATGTTCAGCACACGGCGTCCTGCCTTCGCGGCAAACGGCGAAAGCCTCTGTTAACAAATCGTCCAGCGGCGCGCCCTGGTTCAGTTTTTCCTTGAATCCGATTGTTTTTGCGGCCAGATCGATATCGGAGAGCTTTTGGAGTTCCGGTTCTAACGCATTAATGGCAGCAACCCTGGGCTGCAACGCCTTCACTTCGCGCTCGTTCTTTGTGCCGAAGATTTTGGCCAGAATGGGATCGATCATGGTGTAAGTCTCGTCACCATTTTAGCGCGGACGGATTTCAAGCTCCGGAGAGATTGCAAGGGACTAGTGTACGGCGGCCTGTCCCTTGCCAGGGCGATTTTTCTTCAGAATAAACACGCAGGGCACCATACACGCCGCCGCAATGCAGAAAATGAAGATTGTGTCCATATAGGCTAGATTCGAGGCCTGCACGTGAAGGCTGCCATAGATGCGCCCATAGGCCATCTGAGTCGCCGAAACACTTTCCTGGCCAGATCGCATCATGGCTCCTGCCAGCCCGGCAACGCGCTGCTGAAACGTGGGATTCAGAGGGGAAAGATTGCCGATTAAATTCGTGTGATGTACTTGCTCCCGGCGCGCCAGCAGTGTGGTTACCAGGGAAATTCCGACGCTTCCGCCCACATTGCGCATCAGGTTGATCATGCCGGAAACCTGATTGTTTTTGCCGGGTGCAACGCCCACAAAGGAAATGGTATTAATCGGAACAAACAGGAACGCCAATCCCACCGACTGGAACATTCGAAGATAGACAGCATGCCGATAGTCAATGCCGGTGTAAAGCGTCGTCATGTGATACATGGCCAGAGAGGTAACACTAAATCCAAAGGCAATCAGGTACCGAGCGTCCACTTTGGACACCAGTTGGCCAACGATGGGCATTAATAGTAGCACCACGATCCCGCCCGGCGAAAGAGTCATTCCCGCACGTTGAGCGGTATACCCCATTAGCTCTTGTAAGAATTGTGGGATCAGCACGGTAGAACCAAACAGGACCACGCCGAGCATAAACATCATCAAGTTGGCAGTGGCGAAATTCCGGTTGCGAAACAGCTTAATATCCACAATGGGATATTTATGAAACCACTCCCAGAAAATCGCACCAATCAGCCCAACCACAGTCAGAACGGCAAAGATAGTGATGAAGTAAGACTGGAACCAGTCGTCTCGCTGACCTTTATCCAGTACGACCTGCAACGAACCGAGACCCAAGCCAATTAAGCCAAGACCCACATAATCCACCGGATTCTTTTTCTTCTTCTCTTCCGCCAGATATGGCGGGTCCTGCACAATACGGCTGCTCAAAAGCAGCGAAATAATCCCTACCGGAACATTGATATAGAAAATCCAGCGCCAACTGAAATTATCCGTGATGTAGCCGCCCAAGGTCGGGCCAATCGCAGGCGCCAGCACCACCGCCATTCCATACACTGCAAACGCTTGCCCGCGCCGCGCTGGGGGAAAAGTATCCGCCAGGATGCCCTGTTCGCTTGGTGCAAGTCCGCCACCACCCGCCCCTTGCAGAATTCGGAACAGAATCAGCAAAGGGAGAGTCGGGGCCAAGCCGCATAAAAAGGAACTAATGGTAAAAAGAGCCACGCAGCCCATGTAAAAGTTTTTGCGCCCGATCCTGCCGGAAGCCCAAGCGCTCATGGGAAGAACCACGGCATTCGAGACCAGATACGAGGTGAGCACCCATGTGCTCTCATCAATGCCCGCCGAAAGGCCACCCGCAATGTGAGGGAGCGCCACATTCGCAATGCTGGTATCCAGCACTTCCATGAACGTGGCGAGCGTCACGGTCAACGCAATCACCCATGGATTATGGCCAGGGTGGAACCCTCCGTCCTGCGCCCCTAATTTTGCTGGAGAAGAAGCTGCTGCCGCCATAAATAGTAAATTTCTTAGTTATTCCTCACTACTGCCACCAAAAATGCTGCCAATAGAGCCAATCGCGTTATGGGAATGCCCTTGATGCTTACCGGGAGCCAATTCCCGTCGCATCTTTTCCAAGGTCATGCTCTGTACCAAGACACGACCAGGACCGGTCAGCGTCGCCAAAAACAATCCTTCGCCGCCAAAGATGGCGGTTTTGATGTTGCCCACAAACTCAATGTCATACGAAACGGATTCATCAAACGCCACAATGCAACCCGCGCTGATCTGGAGCTTTTCCCCTGCCCGGAGGTTGAATTCAATAAAATCTCCACCGGCGTGAATAAAAACTAATCCAGGGCCAATCAGCTTTTCCAGAATGAAGCCTTCGCCGCCAAAAAAGCCGCTTCCTAAACGCCGCACTAAAGCCACGCTCAGCGTAACGGTAGGCTGTGCAAACAAGAATGCATCGCGCTGTGCCAGAATTGCCTGTCCAGGAACCAGATCGATCGCCTGAATGCGTCCGGGGTAACCGCCAGCAAAGCCTACTTCTCCTTCGCCGTTGGAACGGAAGTAGGTAACAAACAGGGAGTCTCCCGCCAGAGTCCGACGCAAGGCACCCAGTAATTTTTCGCTTACGGAATGGCCGGTCATGCGTGTGTCCCATTCCACGTTTGCGGTTTTGTAGATCATTTTTCCCGCTTCCGCGTACACTTCCTGGCCGGGCTTCAGTCGCACACGCGCAATCTGAAGGTTATCTCCTTCAATTTTGTAATCCAGCGGCAGTTGGGGCTGTGAAGAGCCTCCCACGGAAGGGCTGACTGGGGCAGGCGCATTTCCGGAAGAACTCACAGTGCTTCCGCATGAGGAACAAAAATTTGCGTCATCGGCAAGAGGAGAACCACAGGTTGTGCAAAAGGCCATGGTGGAATTTTCTCATGCCGCTACAATGAAGCTAGACGATTTTCTCTGCGCGATGGCCAAAGTAGTTGCCTTTCTTTCCACTTTCTTTCTGATCTTTCTGTTTATTGCCGCAATCGGCTACATGCGCTTTTTTGGCCCTGCCGGAGGTCTCTTTCACCGGACCTTGGACCCACCCGCGGTAGTACAGGAAGTCAAACAATTAAACGAACTGACCACGGTCAAATACAGCATTCAAAAAGTAGTGGGACTTACCGTTCCCCATTCCCCGTTTGGCTCGGAATCCATTCTGTTACTCGTCGGGGCCAGAGTGCTGGCCGGAATCAACCTTCAAGATGTCACCCAATATGACATCAACATGCCGAAAAAAGATTCAGTGGTAATTCGTCTCCCGCTTCCCCGCATCACGGAAACGTTTCTGGATGAGAAGGACACCAAGGTCTGGGACCGGCGAATCACATGGTGGACGCCTTGGGTCGGGAATGATCCGGATTTAGAGCATCAGGCGCGCTTGCAAGCTTTGGAACAAGTCAGGGCACAGGCAATTCAGATGGGCATTCTTCGGGACGCTCAACGGAATGCCGAAGATTCCATCCGACATTTGTTACAAGCATTCGGAATCAGCAACGTTTCTTTTCATCTGGCTAGCTAGTCCCTTACACTGCGCTTATGGGTAAGCGTCATTTCCGGTTTTGTTGGCTATTTTTTCTGCCCCTGTGCTCGGTTTGGGCACAACAAAACCGTGTTGCCTTACAGGTGAGTAATCAACAACGAACCGTATTGGCAAATCAAGTTCATCCCCGGCTGAGTAGGGCCGTGGATGAAGGCTCGGTTGCCTCCGAGTTTTCCATGCCTTCCATTACATTGCTGTTCAAGCAATCGACGGAACAACAAAAAGAGTTAACAAAGCTGTTGGAAGATCAGCAAAATCCTGCTTCCCCGCTCTTCCACCACTGGCTCACACCAGAACAATACGCCGATCGATTTGGCGTAAGCCAAAGCGATATGGATGCCCTTGCGGCATGGCTGCGTTCCGAAGGACTTACGGTGACCAACGTGGCCAGAAGCCGAAGCTGGTTGTTATTTCAAGGCACAGCAGAGAAAGTTTCCTCTGCTCTGGGAACAGCCATCCATCAATACAGAGTGGATGGAGAAACCCATTTTGCGAACCGGAGCGACCCTTCTGTGCCTGCTGCTTTTGCCGGAGTGGTTGGCGGCTTCATGGGGCTGGATGACTTTTATCCGCATTCCCACTCGAAGCGGCTGAGTCCATCTCCTAACTACACATATCCCAGTGGCACTCATGGATTGGTGCCTGATGATATTGCCACCATCTATAACATCATGCCTTTGTATCAGGGAGGCATCAATGGCAACGGGCAAAAAATTGTGGTGACCGGGCAGACCCAAATTCAATTGAGCGACATTCAAACCTTTCGCGCCCGTTACGGCCTTCCGGTGATGACGCCACAAGTAATGCTGGCAAAGGGGGCCACTGACCCTGGCATTGTCCAATCCGAATTAGCGGAAGCAGATCTGGATATTGAGTGGGCAGGAGCAGTATCGCGCAACGCCAGCATCATTTATGTATATGGTCGCAGTGCATTTCAGGCAGCTTTGGATGCTATTGATCAGAATCTAGCCCCGGTGATCACGGAAAGCTATAGCGGCTGCGAAGCACAAAACATCAGTTTGCTGGCAAATTACCGGACCTTTGCGCAGCAGGCAAACGCACAAGGAATTACGTGGGTGAACGATACTGGCGACCCTGGTGCGGCAGGTTGTGATGCAAACGGCTCCAGCTTAGCGCAAAACGGTTTAGCAGTCGATTTTCCAGGAAGCATGCCGGAAGTCACTGCTGTAGGCGGCACTGAGTTCAGCGAAGGAAGCGGCAACTATTGGAGCAATACGAATAGCTCCACTTTCAGTTCCGCGCTTACCTATATTCCGGAGATAGCGTGGAACAGCACTGCCGCGCTGAACCTGCTTTGGGCCAGTGCGGGAGGGGTCAGCAGTTATTACAGCAAGCCGGTCTGGCAAACCGGCGCGGGCGTACCTAATGACGGCATGCGCGATGTGCCCGATGTTGCGCTGGCCGCATCCTTCCATCACGACGGCTATTTTGTATCGACCGGTGGTTCCCTGGTCTGCTGCTACGGCGGCACCTCCATTTCTACGCCCGTATTTGCAGGGATTGTGAGTTTGTTGAATCAAGCTGTATCTCCTACGGGTCTGGGCAACATCAACCCGACTCTCTATCGGCTGGCACAAAGCGGAAGCAATGTGTTTCATGACATTACGGCAGGTAATAACATCGTTCCATGCGCGGCGGGTTCCCCTAACTGCACGAACGGAACGCTCGGCTACAGCGCAGGCCCAGGTTATGACTTAGTGACTGGCCTGGGTTCCGTGGATGCGAATAACCTCGTCCATCAATGGAACACGAGCGTTGCCCCCGCTTCCGCAGTGGTGCCCTTTATCTCCCCAAGTCCGGTATACCAACAAGCACCGGATTCCAACGGGCAAAGCTGGACCTACACCATTCGCCTCACGGAAGAGGCCGGAGTTGCCACAACATTGACTGGTTTCACGATTGACGGCCAAGATTACACATCGCAGATTGTGAGTTTCTTTGGGAGCAATGCCTTACCTGCGCATGGAACATTGCAAGCACGCCTGGGTTCACGCAACCTCACTGTACCGGCAGACTGGAACTTCGTTTTTAGCGGCATAGACGGAGGCGGTAAGCAGTGGACACAGCAACTCACAGTTCCTTTTCGCGGCTTTCAAACCGGGCCAGCAGTGAACGGAGTAACCAATGGCGCTTCTTTTCAGCAGGAATATGCACCCGGCATGATCATGAGTGTGTTCGGAACGCAGCTTGGTTCCACCACGCAGGCAGCCGCCACAGTTCCGCTCCCCACCAACCTAGGTGGATCTCGCGCTATGGTGAACGGAGTTAGAGCGCCTTTCTACTATGTCTCGCCTACACAGATCAATGTGCAAATTCCTTATGAAACAGCACCGGGAAGCGCAACACTGAACGTGGTAAATGGAGGGGTAAGCGTTAACTATACATTTCAAGTAGCAGCCACGGCGCCCGGCATTTTCACGGGCCAGAATAACGCTATGGTGCCTTATAGCTCCGGCAAGCGTGGTGACACATTGATTCTGTTTATTACCGGCGAAGGAGCGGTATCTCCCTCGGTTACCACAGGCACGAGCACGCCTACAGGTACACCTGTTACCAGCTTGCCCAAACCGCAAGCGCAAACCACGATGACCATTGGGGGAGTACCCGCACAAATCGTTTTTGCAGGTATTCCGAGCGGCTTAGTAGGCGTCACTCAGATCAACTTTGTAGTGCCATCAACTGCACCACTCGGCACGCAACCAGTTGTCGTTATGGTAGGCGGCGTCGCGAGCCCTGCCGCTAACTTCACTGTTACTCAGTAACCTAGAAGCGGAGACGGAAGCCGAACTGAATCAAGCGCTGGTCAAGCGCTGTTGTGTACGCCAAGCTGGCAGGCACCGTAATTGCGCCAGTAGCATCGACCTGAGCCGTGGTATTCACCCCTGAAATGTTGTCATGGTTGAGCACATTAGTAGATTCGGCAAACGCTTCCAATCGGAATCGCTCCACAATGTGGAACTCACGTGAGAAGCGAGCATTCACTTCATAGACCGCTGGACCGCGAACTGTGTTTCGTCCGATGTATAAAGGTCGCTGGAACGTAGCGGGTGTGCTGCTATCACCATTCAGGACTCGATTACTTGCCACATTAAAGATATCGCCGCTCTGGGCAATAAATTGAACGGAAAGGCGGAAACCATTCAGCAGTGGCTTAAAGATCGGAAAAGTCGGGTTAAAGACACCGCTGGCATTAAAGGAGTGCCGACGATCCGTGAGCGAGTTACCACGATCGCGGCGGCGGTTCGTCGGGTCAGACAAGTAGAACGTCGCGCTATCGATATTGTTCTGCTCGGGCGCATCATCAATGGAGTGCGCATAAGTGTAGTACGCCCGGAACTCCGCGCCACTCGCCACGCGATGCGTAATGGAGATATTGCCAGCGTTGTACAAGGACGTCCCAACAGATTCTGCCGAGATGATGTTGTTAAACCCAGCATACACGCGCCCGCTGCCAAAAATCGGGCGACCATCTGCGAGTGTCTGGCCAGACGGTACCAGATTGATGTTTCGATAGATAGGTAAGCCCACGCCGTGTGTCCACAGGTAAGAAGCAGAAATGGAGGTGTTGGGAGAGATTTCCCGCGTTAATGTAACGTTTCCATTCTCTGAGTACAAGGTGCGGAAATCAGGAGAAACCGTGGTGATATCCTGCGTCGAGAGCGCAAAACCTACTGGCAATGCGTTAAATACAGCCGGGAATTGTGGGGCATATGGGGAAGACGCCGTGGCACTAATGTTGAAGAATGCAGGAAGTCCATTGTTCAACAGGGCTCGGCGGTACTGATCCGTTTGCGGTGGATCGTAAAAGATTCCCCCACTGGCGCGAAGGATGAACTTCGGCGTAAAGGCATAGGCAATACCCAGGCGCGGCGCGACGTTGTTGGTATCCGACGTGAACTTGCGGGAATACGAAAACAGAGAAGCGTTGTTTGCTAAAGGCACCCGGTACAAGTCGTAACGAACGCCATAGGTAATGGTAGCTTTCGGAGTAGGCTTCCAGGTGTCTTGTGCGTAAGCACTGGTGAACACGGAATCGTAGCTGAGCGAAGGATTGCCATAGGTTTGCACAAAGCTGCTATACCCATAAGGCGCGGTTCCATTCAGTGCAGCCAAGTAAGCTCCGATATTAGGGAACGTATAGGTGGCACTGGTTGCTGCTGTCTGCGTATCTAAAATGGCGCGGATTCCCACACCGAACTTCAATGCATGTGTTCCCACATTGACGCTGAAGTTATCCGTGCCTTCCGGCGAAGTCTCCTGGTACACAAAGCCCACCTGATTGGGTCCGCCAAACTGCGCCACGCCAGAGATGTTGACAGTAGGTCCATCCACATTTTCGGCATAGCGGTTTTGAGATTGGCTCCGAGTAATGGCCTGAATACGCAGTTCGTTGATGGCGTTCGGCGTCACGGTGCTAACCACTTGAACCGAACCCGCATGAGAGCGATCAATAAAGTTGTAGGTCAGAGGAACCAATACCTGCCCACCGCCATTGTTGTAAGGGGAGTCATTGGCATGGTGGTTGTATCGGAAGGAGACGCGATTATTCGCATTTAACTGCCAATCCACCTTGAACATGTAGAAATACACGCTTTGGCTAAAGGGAATCGCGTTCGCATAGCGGGCGGGAAGGCCAAGCTGCGCAATGGTGGAGGAAGAGACCGTGATCACGCTGGGAAGGTCGCGTTGGACGTGCTCAAATGCGCCAAAGAAGAATAACTTATCCTTGATGATTCGTCCGCCTCCATTCGCGATATAGGAATCCACGTTGATCTCAGGCGTAGCGGTAGTGGAGGCAAGTAGTTTCGGGCGCGAGTTAAAATCCGTCCGGCGAAGGAGATAGCCTCCCTCCCCATGAAAGGTGTTGCTGCCGGAACGGGTGATGGTGTTGAAAATCGTGCCAACCGTGTTACCGAATTCCGGGGCAAAGCCATTGTTGACTTGCTGTATGGAATCTACATAAGTGTCAGAGATTGGCACCAAACGAATGCCAGCGCGATCGCTCTCCGTGTTATTGCTGCCGTCGATTTGGTAATTGATGCGTCCGTTGAACCCGTTCACATTGATTTTGCGCACCACGCCGAACTCTGTGTTCTCATGGCCGCTTACGTTCGGTTGCAGAAGAATGAAGTTGTACGGATTGCGCGACACCAGAGGAAGATTGCTGACGGTGTTATAGCTAAGCGTATTGCCAAGATCTGTGCGAGACGGTTCTGCAATGGGTGCATCTGAAGTAACCGCAATCTGCGTTTGTGAACCGGAAAGGGTGAGATTGATATCCACAGTGGCGGTAGCGCCAACCGTGACCGTGATCCCTGAACGCGTTACTGCAGTAAACCCGCTTGCCTGGAGTGACACCGTATAGGTTCCCAGCGGCAGCACATTAAAGCGATAGGAGCCGCTGGTCGAGGTTTCCACGTGTTGCGTAAAGCCCGTGTCATTGTTTTTGGCTTCCACCGCTACTGCAGCTACTGGAACTCCCGCAGGATCAAGAATTGTGCCTTCAATCGCCCCATTAATCGCGGAAGTCTGCGCACCTAGGAATTGCACTAGCCCAAAAAGAAAGGGAAGCAAAACTAACTTTTGTAATTTCCTCATGACCCGTATTCCGATCAGGGTACTATACTTATGCCGTAAATTGTGGTGAATGGAGGGAGAATTTGGCCTCACATCGCCGGAAGTGTATGATAAAGCCTAAGCTGACATAGTGTTGCGAGTTGCTCCGAAGAGCCTCTGCAAGCTCCCCCTTGTTCGTGGAACCTGTGTCTACGCTGATTCAAGAGGAGATGAATGTCGAATAATTTACAAGACTTCCTAAGTCTGCCTTATGGGGAACTTGAAGAGCTAAACCTGCGTGCCAAAGAGCAACGCTCCAAGAGGGTTTCCGCAGAAAAGATCCAAGAAGAACGGCTGAAGTACTTGACGGACGAAAAGCGA
Source organism: Bryobacterales bacterium (assembly GCA_963791675.1). Taxonomy (GTDB): domain Bacteria; phylum Acidobacteriota; class Terriglobia; order Bryobacterales; family Bryobacteraceae; genus JALYXI01. The sequence continues at coordinate 447,342 of CAWBTD010000010.1, read as the reverse complement.
ATCAAGGCCGTTACTGTGCTTTTCAGTGACCTGGAAGGCCGTCTTCACATGCTGGATTATGACAAGAAGTTTCTGGTCAACAGCTGGGACAATCTGACCTTCGACGGTTCCTCCATTCGTGGTTTCACTGCGCAGCGGGAAAGTGATTTGCGGCTCGGTATGGATTGGAGTTCTTTCTACTGGGCTCCTTCCGATGTGTTTGGCGCAGGCAAGGTACTTGTATTTGGGGAAGTCATTGATAAAGACGGCTCTGCTTACGCGGGCGATATCCGTGGGGTGCTGAAAGCGTACGCCGGAAAGCTTCACAAAGAGCAGGGCTACACGCTGAATGCCGCGAATGAAATCGAGGGATTTTTGTTTGAAGGTGAGAACGCAGAGCGGCGCTACCACCACACGGGCAAATTTGAATACGTAAACACGGGTGGTTACTACCATTCCCTTCCCGGCGATCCGCTGCGCATGTTCATTGATACCGCTGCTGAAGTACAGCGCGCCATGGGCTTCCAGAATGAAAAAGATCACCCCGAAGTTGCTCCTTCCCAATTTGAGATCAACTACAGCTATGCGGAAGTGGTAGCTGCGGCTGACCAGATTCAGCTTTATAAGCTAATCTGCCGCCAAGTGGCCACCAAAATGGGACTAACCGCGAGTTTTCTGCCCAAGCCAGTGGTTGGTGTCAACGGCAACGGCATGCACACCAATGTCTCGCTGAGCAAAGATGGCAAGAATTTATGCTGGGACCCGAACGGCCCTGAAAAGATCAGTAAGTTCGGTTGGGACTTTGTAGATCGTATTCTGACGCACGGTAACGATATCTGCCTGCTATTGAATGCCAGCGTCAACGCATACCGTCGCTTAGACCCGCACTTCGAAGCACCGAACCAGATCAAAGCTTCGGCAGTGGATCGCGGCTCCATGATTCGCATTCCGATTGGCAACGAGCGCAGTTCCCGCGTGGAAGTCCGCTCGGTAGCACCGGACGCCAATCCGTACATGGTTCTCCTCTCAGTATTCCGAACAGGACTGGAAGGCAACATCGCGGATACCGAAAATCTTCGCTCCGCCAGCCGTTACTTGCCCGACAATATCTACGACGCTTTGGAAAACTTCCGCAAAGCGGAGTGGACCACCAAGCTACTCGGCGAAGATGTAAAAGCACGTTATGCAGACCTGAAGCAAGCTTCTGCAGACCGTTGCGCCCGGTTGTTAGGTACCTATGTCAAAGCGCCGGAAGTGCAATTTCACCACGAAGTGTACAACCAATTCCTCTGGAATCAGTTCTAATTTCTTCCTGCTTACAAAGAAAAAAGCCCAGGCCGCAAAGCCTGGGCTTTTTTCTTTTTGGTAATCACCACACCCGGCAAGGGGAAAGAGAGATCATCTTATCGGTATTCTTGCAGCTAAATGCTTCGCGAAACTCCGGCAAATTTTGCACTACGCCGTTGACGCGAAACTCGCCCGGCGAGTGTGGATTCGTCAAAGCACTCATGCGTGCCGCCTGCGGTGTCTGATTTTCACACCAGATCTGTGCGTAACCAAGAAAGAACTGCTGCTGTGGTGTGTAGCCGTCCTGCTTAGGCAACACCTTTCCGGCCAAGCTATCCATCAGCGCCATGTAAGCCAAATGAATGCCACCGTTATCGGCTGAATTTTCACCTAGTGTTAATTTGCCGTTCAGATGCACGCCTTCCGTTGGGCTGAAGGTGCTATATTCCTGGGCGATGCAGTCGGCTTTGGTTTCGAATGCTTTTCCGTCTGCTGCTGTCCACCAGTCACGCACATTCCCTGTTCCGTCATAACGGCGGCCCTGGTCATCAAAGCCGTGAGTTAGCTCATGGCCGATCACCACACCAATGGCGCCATAATTTACTGCCTCGCTGGCTTTCGGATTATAGAATGGCGGCTGTAAAATACCTGCCGGAAAATTGATGTTGTTTTGGGGCGGGCTGTAATAAGCATTCACCGTAGGAGGCGTCATGCCCCACTCGCTCTTATCCGGCGCTTTGCCTAATTTTTCAAGGTTGCGGCGAATCTCAAATTCACGCGCCGTCAGCGAATCGTTGTAGTATTCGCTGCGAGCCACCTTGACGCTTGTGTAATCGCGCCATTTTTCGGGATAACCGATTTTGTTAGAGACTTGGTTCAGCTTGGTGAAAGCCTGATCCTTGGTAGCAGCGCTCATCCACTCTGCGCTGCGGATATCCTTGGCCATCTCCTTTTCAATTTCACCCACCAGTTGCAGCGCCTTTGCTTTGCTGGAACCGCTGAACGCCACTTCCACATACTTTTGGCCAAGCGCCTCTCCTAAAGCACGGTCGGTTGCTTGCACGCAACGCTTCCAGCGGGCCGGCATTTCCTTGGTTCCTTGCAGCACTTTTCCGGAGAAATTAAAGTTTTCCTCACGAAAAGCTGCCGTCAGCAAATCCGCGTTGGAAGTAAGTACATGCCAGGTGAAGTATGTTTTTACATCATCGAGTTTGCTACTGCTGAGAGCATTGTTCACGGCCTTTATGAAGTCGGGCGAGGAAACATTCATGCTTGGCGCAGCAGGCACGCCAGTCGCTTGCATGTACTCGCGCCAGTTGAAATCCGGAGTGAGCGCGGAAAGCTCCGCCAAAGTCAGCATGTGGTACCGGTTATTCGGATTTCGCATCAGCACGCGATCCATGGAAGCTTTTGCCAGGGCGGTTTCCAGAGCCATCACAGCAGCCGGGCTTGTCGCCGCTTCTGTTTCTCCCTTGCCTTCCGCTTTGGCCAGAAGAGCAAACATGTTTCGGATGTGCTCCTCATAGCGTTTCCGAAGCTCCACGGAGCGAGCATCATTCGCTAAGTAATAGTCGCGATCCGGCAAACCTAGTCCGCCCTGATTGATGTTAATGATGTTCTTGGAAGCATCTTTGGCATCCGGGCCAACGCCAAATCCAAACAAAACGCGAACTCCCTGGCGGTGGAGGTCTGCCACTACTTTGACCAGATCTTCTCGGGTTGTCGCATTACGAATGCGCTGGAGAATCGGCTCAATCGGTTTCACGCCTGCCGCTTCAATACTCTTTTCATCCATGCAAGAGGAGTAGAAGTCCCCGATCTTCTGATCCAGCGCGCTTCGGCTTGCGCCAGGCTCCGCCGCTTTTTCCAGAATCTCGCGTTCAATCTTCAGATTTCGCTCAGCTAGCTCATCAAACCGGCTCCAGCGGGAGCGGTCCGCTGGAATTGGGTTGTTCTTGCGCCAGGTGCCGCAGGCATATTGGTAAAAGTTGTCGCATGCACTCACGGCAGAATCAATGGCTTGTAAATCCAGGCCAGTACCGGCGGGCGGAAGATCCTGTGCGAATGCTGCGACTGATAAGGAGAAACACAAAATCAGCCGGGTGGGTGACATATCTTCTCGGATTGTACTCTTATCGGTTCTTGGCTAAAAATTTACGCTAATTGGTAATGTCTTGTGTCTGACTTTCGTCATGCACCGGGTCGTACACTTTTTTCCACTGCTCATGCGCGGGGGCTTTCACATAATCCTCTAATGCTTGTTGGTCTGTGAACTCCATGGCAAATGACGCATGGTAATCGTTTGGCTGTACCTTGAAGGATTTCACCCAGATGGTTTTAATGCCGGCGAAACCTTGCGCCATGGTTCTCACTCCATCCAAGGCAGCTTGGCGTTGGGCGGGTGTGGAATCTTTGGTCCAACGAACCGTCACCACATGGAGCACGGTGGAAGGCGTGCTAACCGTTCTTTGCCCCACCAGAAGTCCGGCCCCAAACACAACAAGCAACAGCAGCAGTGTTTTCACTGCTCCAGTTTAGCGGAGGAATGTCGAACCCCGGACCATTGCTCGGAGAGCACCATGGAGTTGGCCGGGTTACGAGGATCATACTTAACGGACGCAGAACCAACAATCGCGCCCCACTCGGAAGGCAAGTGCGCGTCGAGGCTGGAAAGATCCTGGGAAGCGGTGTACTCAACGCCATGTACTTCGTACGAATAGATGGCTGCAGTGCCGTTTACCTCAAACACGGAAGCATCGCCCACTTTTCCCACTTGGTTGAGCCTCTCGCGGCGACGGCGTTCCAGTTCCGCCGGAGTAGGTCGATTCTTATAGTAAGACCGGACGCTCCAACCAATCACACCAGCCAGCAAAATACCGCCTAAAATCAGTGCTGTCTCGTCACTCCCGAGTTTACCGATCTGCATTACGCTGCCAAAACAGAAATCAGGGGAACGGGAGAAGGGGAAAGTGGCATTTGGGTCCGCTATATATTGTGTTACTTCAGTTTACCAGGAGTGATGTGTGGCCCAGATTCTTGGGGTAAGCAGGACTGCACAGGAAAATTCATTTGGTCTTTGTACGAAAATCAACCTTATATTACAAAGGTGTAAGGATACAGGGAATACCCCTAAATTGGTTTGGTAGTATTCACACAGAGGGAGTTTGCATGATTTTTTTCAGGAAGCAATTTCTTGCTTTCGCTTTATTAGCAACTAGTGTTTCATGGGGCCAGACCAGCAAAGGCACAATTGCCGGCACCATTCTGGATTCTTCGGGCGGAGTAATTTCCGGTGCCCAAGTAACGGCTAAGGACACTCAGGGAGCAGAAAGCAGAACCGTAACAAGTGGCCCAGGGGGCGAGTATCGGATTGACGCAGTTACACCAAGCATTTACGCGCTAACAGTGACGGCTCCCGGATTTAGCCGGCAGCAAGTCAGTCGCGTCGATGTACGTTCCTCTGTGATTACCTCACAGAACGTTACGCTCCAGGTAGGCACAGCCGAGCAGACCGTTTCCGTAGAAGCATCCGGAGCACAGATCCAAACAGAAAGCGGTGAGCTCAGTGGAACCGTGAGCGCTGCCGAAATTGCAAAACTGCCGGTAAACACATTAAATCCGATTGACCTTGTGTTGACACAGCCAGGCGTTGTAGCCGTGGCGAGCCGTGATAACTTCACCAATGGATCAGGATTCTCGGTAAATGGTCTACGGCCACGCGCAAACAACTTCTTAATTGATGGGTTTGACAACAATGACCAGGGAATTGGTGGACAGGCGCTGCAACCCAGCAATCAGGAAGCAATTAAAGAAATTTCCGTGCTGCGAAACTCCTACGATGCTGAGTTCGGGCGCGGCGGTGCTTCGGTCACCAACGTGATCTATAAGAACGGTACCAATCAGTTTCATGGCAGTTTGTGGGAGCGTTATACCGGCTCCGCGTTGAATGCATTAACCTCGGAAGAAAAGCGTTCCGGGCTTACCTCCGTGCCTCGCGATGTAGATAATACGTTCGGCTTTACCATTGGAGGGCCAATCATCAAAAACAAGTTATTTTTGTTCGGCAGCAGCCAGTGGCATCGTGTTTTTGGCAGCGAAACCGGCAATCAACTGCTTATTCCTACGGCGCAAGGGGTGGCAAATCTGAATGCAATTGCCGGCGCGTATTCCAATGCCAGCATCTTAGTCGGTTCTCTTGGTGGTCTGGTAGCGCCAACACAATCCGGAACCATCAATGTTGGCAACCGTGCAGGCTGCGGTAATCCTTGCCAGATTCCAGTGGGCCAGATTACTCGCGCTACCACGCAGCAGAATCCGGGCTACGAGTTCGTGGTGCGAGGCGATTATACAATGAGCGAGAAAGATACTTTTTCCGCTCGCTACATTGGTACACAGCAATCCCTAACTCCTGACCTGTTCGCAAATCCAGCCTCTCTGCCTACACAGGACACGTATCAGGGTGGGCCTGCGCGTAATTTGGGTGCATTTTGGACGCATGTCATCAGTCCCACCAAGGTGAACGAAGCTCGATTTACCTTTCAGCAGATTGACTTTCAGTTTGGCTTGCTTCCGAGCACCACGGGCAGTTCTGTGTTTTCGGTTCCTAACCTCACCATCTCTGGGCTCTCTGGTCTCACTTTTGGTGGACCGAATTCATCTTTTCCGCAAGGCCGCGGTCACAATACATATGGCTACCAGGATGCTTTTTCATGGGTTGCGGGCAAGCACAGCTTTAAAGCAGGAGTGGATATCAATCGCCTTGTGATCAACGACGCGATTCCCTTCAACTCTCGCGGAACTATTACCTTTGCGAGTGGTGGAGATTGCTCGGCCATTGGCTTGGCAACGTGTACCGGCCTTGCTAATTTCCTTGATAATTACACGGGTCCGGCTGGCAATGCAGGCCAACAGTTTGGAAGCCCGAATGTCTGCTTTCGGACAGACCACACAGGCTTACTACATTCAGGACTCTTGGAAAGTATTGCCGACGCTTACTTTTAATTACGGAATTCGGTATGAATACTTTTCCACTCCGTTTAACTTCCTGAAGTACCCAGCCGTAAACATCGCAAACGTTCTGACAGATCCCATCAATACTTATGTAAAGGAGAAACCCGCCAGAAGTAACTGGGGACCTCGTGCTGGTTTAGCTTGGAATCCAGGTTCGGGCAAAACAGTGATCCGGGCGGGGGGCGGCATCTTCTACGATCGGCCTATTTCACTAATATCGAAGATAACGTTGCGAGTTCCGCGCCGAATACCTTGGGAGGCACACTAAAGCGCCTTCTACAGGCAGAGGTCTTAGCAATGCGCTAGGTCTAGTCCCTAGCGTGACAGCTACACTGAATCCACGAGCCGCTGTTTCGGTGATTGATACCAACCTGATTAGCCCACTTACTTACCAGTGGAATTTCAACATTGAACGTCAACTACCGGCCAGCTTTCTGGCTACATTGGCGTATGTAGGTACACAGAGGTACCCGCTTATTCCTCAATCAGGAGTTGAACCCTGCGTGAATGGCACTCGTCTGAATCCGGCTCGTGGTTCTATTGGCGCGCGTACTAATGGAGGCGACTCGATTTATCATGGCTCTGCAAGCAGACCTCACACGCAGGTTCCGGAGCGGTCTCTTCCTTGAGGTAGCTTACACATTCTCGAAATCCATTGACACAGGCTCGGAAGTTTTCACCAACAGCTGGTGGCAGTTCCTATCCGCAGGATCCCTTCAATATCAGAGGCGAACGTGGACTTTCTGCTTTTGACCGCCGTCACCGTGGCTCAGTCACTTGGGTGTACACCATTCCGTACCGTGGTGCTGATAAAGGACTCCGGGGAGCCTTGAACTATGCAGTTCGCAACTGGACTTTTAGCGGCACGGCGCAACTGCAAACCGGAGCACCCGATACCATTTATTTCGGCGGGTTTGATGAAAATAAGGATCTTCGAAGCACGAATGATCGTCCTGACTTGGGTAATCCGCTGCGCCCGATCAACTATAGCGACGCGTGCCTGAATTCCGCTACCTGCATCACAGGTGTAGGCCAATTAAACGCAAACGGCTCGTTAGTTGATTTCAACACAGGCGCTGCAGGAACCCGCGATCAGTTCCGGTACATTGTGGTAAGTGGACGAGTAGGGAACCTCGGTCGCAATACCTTCATCAATGATTGGACACAGGATTATGCTTTCGCTGTCGAACGCATTTTCCCTATCCCGCATATGGAACATCATCAATTAGAGTTCAGAGCGGAAGGAATTAACCCGTTCAACCATCCGAATCCCGGTATAGTTACACCGGATTTACTGGATCCGACGTTTATGAACCGAGATATTCAATTTACCGGGGGCCGAATTGTGAATCTTTGGCTCAAATACCGCTTCTAAACAACCACTCAAACGGAAGCGAATTGTAATAAAATGCGCTAAATTGAGAGAACCGCTGAAAAGGTTCTCTCATATGGCCATGTCGCTTCCCTCTCGATTTACTAAGTTATTTTTCTTTTATTTTCTTTGCCCGTTGCTTGTGATGGCCCAGATTACGTCTCAAAGTGGCGCTATTTCAGGAGCCGTAACAGATCAAAGTGGAGCGTCGATTCCGAATGCCAAGGTCACGCTTTCTTCCCCGAAGGGCACCACCACGACTCAGAATGCGTCTGGTTCCGGGGAGTTTACATTTCCCTTGCTGGATCCTGGGGTTTATTCAGTCACGGTGGAAGCCACCGGGTTTAACAAAACTTCTTTCAGCAATATCACAGTGGAAGTTACACAAATTACTAAGATTCCCGTGAAGTTGGAAATAGGCAGTTCCGTAATGCAGGTGGAAGTGGCGGATACTGCGGTTCTGGTGAATTCTACAAATGCTTCGCTAGGGAATACATTAAGTGGAGAGACCGTCCAGAACCTCCCTTTGGCCACCCGTAATTTTACAAATTTGCTGGCGCTCAACGCAGCCACTGCTTCCGCTCTTCCCAACGCTGCCGCAGCAGGACGCGGCTCCATGACCGTATTCGTAAATGGCCAGCGGGGAACCAACAACAATCTAGTAATTAACGGCATTGACGCCAACAATGTGAGCAGCAATAACTTCAGCAATGTAGCCACCCCATCTCCCGACACAATTGAGGAGTTCCGGGTGCAGACCAGCCTGTATGATGCTTCACAAGGCAAAACTTCAGGCGGCAATATCAACGTCATCTTAAAGGGCGGCTCACCTCAATATCATGGGGAAGCCTATGAATATTTCCGCAACAACGACCTAAACGCAAATTCGTTTTTCTTTAACAGAACTGGAACACCTAGGCCGATTCTGAAGCAGAATCAATTCGGCGGCAACTTTGGCGGACCTGTACCGAAGCTGAAGAGGACCTTCTTTTTTGGCTCCTACCAAGGTACTCGGCAAGTCAACGGACTTTCCGGTGCCATCAGTTCTTTGTTTCCAGTATTGCCAACGCAACGTACAGCAGCTAACATCGCCAGCGCTTTCGGTATCCCGCAAAGCTCTTTGGACCCTGTTGCCATTAACCTGCTCAATGCGAAGGGTAGTTATGGTGGTTATCTGATTCCATCAGGAACTGGCACTCCGGGTACACTCGGCAACATCACCGTTTCCGCTCCGCTGCGTTTTACTGATGATCAATTCAATGCCAACGCTGACCATATTATTAATGATGCCAACCGAATCTCACTTCGCTTATTTCGTGATGTTGGCAGCACTTTCGATCCCTTGGGCGGTCAAGGAGCCAGCAGTCTAGGAAGCGGTCTTACTACTCCTGGAAATAACTTGCTCTCCTCCATCAGTTGGACGGATACATTAACTCCGAATCTTATCAATGAAGCACGATTAGGCTTCACTCGCAACGTGGGAGGAAATATTCCAGTAGAACCGGTGAAACTCTCTGACGTCGGGATGACGCGGTTTAACAGTGCTCAGTATTCAGGCATTCCATACATTATCACCAATGATCCGATTCCGAATTTCGGCGGCATCAGCACTAACTATGACCAGCTTTCCACAGGAAATACCTACACTTTCTCGGACACATTAGCCTGGGTCCACGGAAAACATTCGATTCGCGTGGGTTTTGATTATCGACGGTACCAGATTAATCAGTTCAACAATTTCGCTTCGCGCGGGTATCTTTCATTTGCCAGCTTTTCAGACTTTCTAAAAGGTTCTATCCTGTCTTCTTTCGTGGGGACCGGTATCACAGTACGTGATTTCCGAGCGCGAGACATTGCTGCCTATGTGCAGGATGACTATAAGGTAACGAAACGGCTTACCTTAAATCTGGGTCTCCGTTACGATTACCTGGGACCATCAGTAGATCGCCTGGACCGCAATGGAAATTTTGATCCTAGTCTTTTGGATGCCGCTACTCTCGCCAGCGGCGGCGCAGGCTTAGCAAAAGGATTCCTTTTGCCCTCTACCTTCACTTCCTCCACCATCCAAGGCACGCCTGGCGTTGACCGCTCCACGTTGAACAGCTTGAATCCGAAAAATTTCGCTCCCCGCATCGGGTTCGCTTGGGACCCTTTTGGTGATGGCAAAACGGCAATTCGAGGAGGATACGGCATCTATTATGTACGTATCTCTAACCAAACGCTGCTGCAGCTCATTACCGCCGCGCCTTTCTTCCAGCTAAGTAACCTTTCCAATCCCGCCGGGGCCACATTGGCAAATCCATTTCCTAACTTGCCGGTTGCCTCGCAGTTTCCAATCCTGCCGCAACTCCCACAACTAACTGGTTATAGTGCTACGGGAGTACCGCAGTTCTCCGCTCCTTTGCTGACCCTGAATCCCATTCAGAGGAATCTAAGCACTCCTTACGCGGAACAGTACAACCTGAGTGTGCAAAGGCAATTGCCCGCCTCCTTCACCTTGGAGCTTGCCTATGCCGGTTCGCAAGGAGTGAAGCTGCTGCAAAGCATTCAGGAAAATCAAGCGTTATTGGCAAATGCCATCGCGCCGATTCGCGGCCTTACCGCAAACTCTGCCTCCAACGTAAATGCTCGTGTCCCAGTAGTCGGATTTAGCCCAAGCGGTTTGAATGAGGTCACCAGCAATGGGCACTCTACTTACAATGCGTTTACCAGTACGCTGAATCGGCGAGTAGGCAGCATGTTTTTACAGGCTGCTTACACATTCTCGAAAGCAATAGACAATAATTCAGGCAGCGCCACGCAAGATCTCGGCAGCACTTACGGCAATCAGTACATTACATCTTTGGCACGGGGACTGTCGGATTTTGACCGCACGCACCGCTTGCAAATCACATACGATTACCAGTTGCCAGGATACGGAACCGGACTGGTGCGGCAATTTCTTGGCAACTGGAGTATTGGTGGGTTAACAACATACCAGTCTGCCCTGCCGATCACATTTTCTTGCTCCACATGCGGAACTAGCAACGTATATGGGCAAACCACTGCCGGTAGTCTTCCTCCAAGCATTGTTGGGGATTTCAGCCAATTTTCGAAAGGCGGAGATCCGCGTAGTTATTTGGATGTAGGCACTTCGGCCTTCAACACCGGTATCTTAGCGGTCCCACCGGTCTATACCACCGGGCAGATTTTGGCTACCAATCTAAACGCCCTGGGTGGAGGCGGCAATCAAACCTACACAGTAGGCAGCGATGGAACCGCAAATTTCACCGGTCAACTCTTCGGAACTTTACCGAGAAATCCTGGAACGCGCGGACAATTCCAGCAGCAATGGGACTTCAACATTGCCAAAGTATTCCAGGTACGGGAAAACATGAAGCTTCGGTTTGATGCACAGTTCTTTAACCTCTTTAATCACACTGTATTTTCGGCACCGGCTTCTGCTGTGGGTTCGTCCGCTTTCGGACGCATCAGCAGCACCCAAACACAGCCACGCATCATTCAGTTGGCAGGACGGTTCCAGTTCTAAGGAACTTGGACTTCCACAGTTTCGGACTGTGCGCTTTCGTTTTTGAGTTGATCGTATGCGGAAACGGTGTAGCGGTACCGTTTCCCATGCTCCACAGTGCGATCGCTGAAGCTGGGAACATCCTTGCTTTCTGCTAGGAGTTTGCCATCGCGGAAAATGCGGTAACCGAAAAGGTCAGATTCCGTATTGCGGTCCCAAACAAGCTCCACGCTTTGCGTTCCAACAAGCGCCGTTAAGCCGGTCGGCACTGCAGGAGCAAATTCGTCCCTGGGCGTAATTTTTTTCGTCGCGGACATTTCACTTTCCACGCCGTTGTTGATGGCTTGAACAGCGTACTCATATGGCTTGCCGAATTGCGCTGTTTCGTCCGTGTAAGTGCGGGCATCTGCGGTGCCGATGCGAACCAGTGCGGAATCGTTCAGGCCTTTGCGATACACAGCAAACTGTCGATCTCCGGAGCGCCAGGTGAGTCGTACTCCTTCTGCTACTGCTTTCGCGTCCAACTCCGCTGGCACTGTCAGCGAAGGGATTACTTGAAAATTGACGATATTTGAAGAGCCTGAATCTCGACCGTGATCGTTTTGCGCCACGACCCAAACTTTCACTTGTTGCGCAAAAAACGGTGTAGCGTCAGCTTCAAAGTAAGCGGTTGGTCCTTTTGCTGGAGCAGGCACATGATACTTTTGCTCTCCGATATGAAGCTGTAAATACGGCTCGTCTTTCAGCGGCAAGCCTTCCGTGGTCAACGTCGGCACCGTAAATTGAACCACGATTTTGGAGCCTCGCTCCATCACGGCAAGGTCTTTCACCGTAACTGGAATTTTCAAGCTTGGTGGACGTGTATCGCCCTGATAGCCGCATCCCGCGACGCAAAGGGAAATCAGGAGTGGGAAAGAACGCATCCCCGTTACAGGATGTACCTGCTTAAATCCTGATCCTTCACAATTTCCGCCAATTGCTTGCGGACATAGGCAGCATCAATCTTCACGTTCTTCTTTTTCAGATCAGGGCCTTCAAAGGAGATCTCTTCCAGCAGCTTTTCCATGATCGTATGGAGTCGGCGTGCGCCAATGTTCTCGGAAGTTTCATTTACCCGAGCGGCAAACCGCGCCACTTCTTCCAACGCCTCGTCCGTAAGATTCAGCTTGATGCCTTCCGTTTCCATCAGCGCTACATACTGCTTGGAAAGGGCATTCTGTGGTTCCTTCAAGATGCGAACAAAATCTTCCACGGAAAGAGATTTCAATTCCACCCGAATCGGAAACCGCCCCTGCAGTTCGGGAATCAGATCCGAAGGCTTGGAGACATGAAACGCCCCAGCAGCGATAAACAGAATATGGTCAGTCCGGACAAACCCATGCCGCGTATTGACGGTGGTTCCTTCCACAATGGGCAGAATGTCACGCTGCACTCCTTCGCGGCTTACATCTGGACCATGACCGGATTCTCGGCCAGCAATTTTATCCACTTCGTCCAGGAAAATAATGCCGCTTGATTCCACGCGATCCAGGGCCAAGCGCGTCACCTGATCCATATCGATCAGCTTCTGTTCTTCTTCCTGAATCAGTGATTCCAGCGCTTCCGCCACACGCATGTTGCGCTTCTTGGTGCGGTTGCCAAACAGGGGCGACAACATATCTTTGATGTTGATCCCCATTTCTTCCACCCCGGCACTGGCGGCAATTTCAAAGGTAGGCTGACGATCCTTTACTTCCAGTTCCACCATGCGGTCATCCAGCTTGCCATCCCGCAAACGTTCCCGCAGTTTTTCGCGTGTTTTCTCGCGGTTGTCTCCCCCTTCCGGCAAATCGGGAGGCATCAGGAGATCCAGCAAGCGCTCTTCGGCGGCAGCTTCGGCGCGCTCGGCCACTTCGTCCAGCCGTTCATCGCGCACCATGTCGATTGAGATATCCACCAGATCGCGAATCATGGATTCCACATCGCGACCCACATAACCGACTTCCGTGAACTTGCTGGCTTCCACCTTGAGAAAAGGCGAATTGGCCAGCTTTGCCAGCCGCCTGGCTAGTTCCGTCTTCCCTACCCCGGTGGGCCCAATCATCAGGATGTTTTTGGGCATGACCTCTTCGGCCATTTCCGGAGGAAGTTTCTGGCGGCGAATCCGGTTGCGCAGTGCAATGGCAACAGCCTTTTTTGCTTCCGGCTGGCCAATCACGTACTTATCCAATTCCCGCACAATTTCACGAGGAGTTAGTTCATCCAGAGCGGGAGTGTCCTCAACAGAGTTGCTGGGCAGATAGATCACCATGGCTGCTCTACCGTCCTCAGCTTAACTCTTCCACAGTGATATTGTCGTTGGTATAGATACAAATCTTACCGGCAATTGCCATTGCCTGTTCCACAATCTGGCGGGCTCCCATCTTGGTATTCCGAAGCAGAGCTGTAGCCGCTGACAATGCAAAAGGACCACCGGAACCAATCGCGGCAATTCCTTCGTCCGGCTCAATCACGTCTCCATTACCGCTCAAAATAAAGGTGTTCTTCGCATCAGCAACCAGCAGAAGCGCTTCCAGATGACGTAAGATTTTATCCGTACGCCACTCCTTAGCAAGTTCCACTACGGCGCGAGATAGATTGCCGTTAAACTGCTCCAGCTTGGCTTCAAACCGGGCAAACAGGGAAAAGGCGTCCGCCGTCGATCCGGCAAATCCGGCGACAATTTTATCGTTATAGAGTCTGCGGAGCTTTTTCGCGGAAGATTTCAGGACTTCACTGCCAAGTGTGACTTGACCATCGGCAGCCATTACTACTTTGCCCTCGCGACGGACGCAAATCACCGTCGTAGAGCGGATCTTTTGTCTCATGGAACAAACTTCAGTTTATCGCAACGGCTTCTTTTGCGCTTTCCGCTTTACTTCTCGCAACATTGGTGAAGGATCTCTGCTGTTTGGTTTCGGTATCGGGCATCACCGGACACATGGCGCGCTTCCCGGAGTACGGTTGCTTTATCGCCTGCTGCCAAAGCCAACTGCAGCATCGCCCAGCAGCGGTATGAATTACTGGGGGAAAGTCGCTCCGCAACCTTCATGGAAGCATAAGCATCCATCAACTTGCCTTGCCGGTATTCCGCGATTCCTTGTAAGTAACCCGCGCTAGGGTCGTCCACCACATCCGTCATGATGTGAGCATATTCCGCTGTTTTCTTGTAATCCCCCCGCTGGTAAGTCGCCAACACCTGTTCCAGTTGAGGATGGTGCGCAGCGGGCGATTCCGCAAGGAGTTCCACAGCATCGATATGGAGCGGCACATGAGCCAGATTTCGATATTCGGAAGACGGAGTGAAATCCAGCTTTTCGGAAGTCTTTGTTTTATTCCAAGGCCACGGAATCAAGCTCGCAATCAGACCAGCGGCTGCAATGCCCATCAGAACCACTCGTTTGCGGAGTGGTGCGACGTTCTCACGCGGTTCCTGGGAGCGCGCCAGAAAAGCAATATCATCACGACATTGGGCGCATGTTCTTAAGTGGTTCTTGATCTCCTCATTGCGTTCTCCCTTGGTTTCTCCTAAACGAAAACCAGACAATTCCTCTGGCTGCAAGCAATCCGGGCCTCCCGTTTGATTGCCGCGACGCTCTTCCAAAAGGGCGATCTGCACCAGGCGATAAACGTCGGATTGAAGCTTGGCGCTGTTGCGATTCTCCCTTTCCGTTTGCAACACGGAAAGGTAGACACGCTGAAGAATACCCTGATGCGCCTCTTGCTGCGGCACTTCGCGCGCCAGAAGTGATCTTACTGCGCCATTGCCTGAAAAATAGCTGTTGTAGAGTGTTTCCCGAGCCTCCGGATTCCCTTCGCGGGCTTGGTGTAGCAACTCGGTTTCTTCTATGGAAAGCATTTGGGGCCGGACACCCGGCACCTCATCTTATCGCTGCGAAGCAAGGTCTTCCAAACAACGCGCAATCAGTGCGGTCCAGCCAGTCTGGTGAGAAGCGCCGCAGCCACGTCCTGTTTCCGCATGAAAATACTCATAGAAACAGGTCAGGTTTCGCCAGCGCGGGTTATCCGCATACCAGCGCAGATCACCCTGCCAAGGGCTCCAGCCGCTCTGATCGGGCATAAACAACCTTGTCAGGCGCTCATTCAAGTGCCGCGCCACTTGCCGGAGGTTCATCATGGTGCCGGAACCGGTTGGGCACTCCACTTGGAAGTTATCGCCGTAATAATGGTGATACCGTTCCAGCGCTTCAATTAACAGATAGTTCAAAGGAAACCAAATCGGGCCTCGCCAGTTAGAATTTCCACCGAATATCCCCGTTTCAGATTCCCCTGGCTCATAATCCACCCGGCGTTCCTGGCCATCCACACGCAGAATATAAGGATTCTTCTGGTGGAACTTAGATAAAGACCGAATGCCAAACGGAGATAAAAACTCGTTCTCATCCAGCAAGGTACGCAAAACCCGGCTTAAGCGCTCATGAGAAGTAATGGCAAGAAGACCATGTGCCTGTTTATCGCGGTTAGAGGTTTCCATGTAGCTAATCTGCTTCCGGAGATCCCGGCGGTTCTGGAGAAACCAATCCATCCGCTTTCGAAAAGCTGGAAGCCGTGCAATTACTTCTTCGTCCAAAACTTCCACGGCAAACAAGGGAATCAGGCCCACTATGGAGCGGACTCGCAAGGGAAAAGACTTACCTTCTATCAGGAGTTGGTCGTAGTAGAAGCCATCGTTCTCATCCCATAAACCCGTTCCGCCAATCGTATTCATGGTGTCCGCGATTTCTACAAAGTGTTCAAAGAACTTGGAAGCCACATCTTCATAGCTTGGATCGGTGGAGGCAAGCTCCAAGGCGATGGAGAGCATCACGGAACAGAAAAATGCCATCCACGCCGTTCCATCCGCCTGCTCCAGATACTGACCAGTGGGGAGCGGCTGAGAACGATCAAAAACGCCGATGTTGTCTAAACCAAGGAAACCGCCGGAGAACACCTGTTTTCCCAGAACGTCTTTGCGATTTACCCACCAGGTGAAGTTAATCAACAGCTTCTGGAACATGCGAGCCAGAAATACACGATCCCGCTTTCCAGGAGGGGCAGCAATTTTATAGATGCGCCATGCCGCCCATGCTTGTACGGGCGGATTTACATCCGAAAAGGCAAATTCATATGCCGGCACCTGCCCGTTCGGGTTCATGTACCACTCCCGATGAAACAGAATCATCTGCTCTTTGGCGAAATCGGGGTCGATCTGCGCAAAGGGAATCATGTGAAAGCCAAGATCCCAGGCGGCGTACCACGGGTATTCCCAGCCGTCCGGCATGGAAACGACATCCCGATTATAAAGGTGCAGCCATTGATGATTTCGACCTTGCCAGCGAGCTGCTGGAGGAGTTGGCTGTGAGGGATCTCCTTCTAGCCAGTCCTGAACGGCATAGTGATAGAACTGCTTAGACCACAACAGGCTTCCATATGCCTGGCGCACAATTTGCAGTTCTGCCGGTGAACATTTAGCACCCCGGCAAGAGCCGTAGAAGTCGTCTGATTCCTCCATTCTTTGCGCAAAGACCTGGTCAAAGGCTGCGCCCCAAAGCTGATCCTTGTTCGGTTTTTCGCTGCTAAGACGGAAACGAAGCTTGTGTTCTCCGCCTGCCGGAATGGTGAGTTGGTAGTAGGCAGCCGCCTTCGTGCCTCCGGGCTCCTGCAATACGGCGTCCTTACGCCCATGAACCACATATTGGTCGAACGCGTCTTTACAGAACTTTCCTTCTCCGCCTGTGCCAAATAGCTTCGCCCCGTTAGTTTCATTTCTGGTGAACAACCATTCGGGCAATTGCTCGGCGAAGAAAGCAAACTCCCCCAGGGAAGCATGACTCAACTTCACGGAACCGTCGGAATGGGAAATGGCAGGCTCCGGCCAGTAACCTTCTCCGCTACGTCCCCAAGACCACGTATTGCGAAACCAAACAGTGGGCAATACATGCAAAGTCCATTGCTCAGGTCCACAGTTCACCACTGTGATCTGAATCAAAATATCGTCAGGAGCGGCTTTTGCATACTCTACATAAATGTCAAAATAACGATTCTCATCAAAAACCCCGCTATCGGTAACCTCCCATTCGCGATCCTTTTTTCCGCGTTTGCGATTTTCCTGCACAAGCTGCTCATAAGGGAAAGGACGCTGTGGGTACTTATACAGCGCCTTCATATAGGAGTGTGTTGGGGTGGAGTCCAGGGGAAAGTAAACTTCCTTGACGTCTTCTCCGTGGTTTCCTTCCGGGCCAGTTAGCCCGAATAGGCGTTCCTTTAAGATGGGATCTTGGCCGTTCCAGAAAGCAGGCGCAAAGCACAGCCGTCCTTCCCGGTCGCAAATCCCTAGAATCCCATCTTCCCCCCAACGGTAAGTCCTGCTGCGGGCATGGTCATGCGGAAAGTAATCCCAGCAGGTGCCGTTTTCCGAATAATCCTCCCGAACTGTGCCCCACTGCCGATCGGAAAGGTAGGGGCCCCATCGCTTCCAGTTCTTTTCGCGTCTTGCATCCTCTTCCAGGCGGATCTGTTCGGCAGAACTCATAGAGGGATGCTTAGTCCGCGACTTGGATCACATTCTTGATGCCCTGATGAACATTCACTGGTTCTGTGAAGTTATCCAGCGGATATCGCTTTGTAATGAGCTTGTCGAGCACCCCAGGCCACTTTTGTTGAAACGTCGTAAGATCACGAATGGCGTCTTCAAACGCCTGCTTGCCGGCGTTCACAGAACCAATAATAGATTGATTGCCCAACACCATGTTGCGCATTATCAGATCGGTATTCACGCTGGTTGGCGGATGGTGGCCTGGCACGCCGGTAAACACAAAGATTCCGTTGATCCCCAATACCCGGAGCACATCAAAAGCAAAGGCAGAGGCGCCTACCGCTTCATAGACCAGATCAATTCTGCCTACCTGCTCCGCCATTTTATCTACCGGCACATCTTTAGAGGAGAGGTATTTGCCGCCAAAAGCGCTTACCAACTCGGAACGTTCATTCGGAGCCTGCTCAGCAGAATACACGGTAACGTCAAACCCTTCATTTTTGAGCGCCATCGCTCCTAATAAACCGACTGGCCCTGCCCCTAACACCACGGCCCGATGCTCAAATCCGGTCCATGGCAGCCGCTTTTGCACATCCCGCACCTGTTCCAGGCTTTTCTCCGCAATCGTAAGCGGTTCTGTCAGTACCCCGAGTTCATGAAGCTCCGAGGGCAATTTACTCATGTACTGCTCCTCATCCACCACCAACTCGGTCATGTAACCGTGTCGTTCTTTGATTCCCCGCTCTGTATAATCACCCGTGTAACAAAAGTCCTGGCGACCGGCACGGCAAGCCGCGCAATCCGGATGATCGCAAGGGCGCCGCACGCTAGGAACGGCTAAATCCCCCTTCCGAAAACCAGTCACGGCAGAACCGACTTCGACTACTTCGCCTATGGTTTCGTGCCCGAGCACCAAAAAATCAAAACCAGCCGGAGGAGTGCCGTAATCGAATGACACAATCTCACGGTCCGTGCCGCAAACCCCGACCCGCAAAATCCGTAACTTCACGCCATGCGGCGTGGTGATTTGCGGCTCCTCAATGTTTGCTACAAAAGTGGCTTTTTTGGAAATGGAAACAGCAGCGGCCTTCATGCCTGGGCTGCCTTTCGGAGAATTGCACGTGCAGGCGATCCTTCTGCTCCTACCAATTTCAGTGGAAGGCAAACCAATTCGTAGCTGCCTTCCGCTACCTCCGACAGATCCAATCCTTCAATAATCCAAATTCCCGCTCCCAGTAAGGCACGATGCGCATCTCCGCCATCCTTTTTATAGCCGCCTACGGAAAGGTAATCTACCCCTACTGTGGTAATTTTGCGATCCGCCAGGAATTGCGCTCCTTCTTTGGGAATGTAGACAAAATCCGTCGTAAAACTATCCGTTGACCAAACCCGCCCGGAATTACTGGTTTTGAACAGAATCCGTTCTCCGGCGGAAATATTGTGACGTTCCAATTCCTCCGGTTTGATGGAAACTTTGTCTTGGATTTCGATGACGCGGGCTGTGCCTACTACGGCATCAAGCGGAATAGTATCAATGGAGCGGCCATCTTGCAGAAAATGGAGAGGCGCGTCCATGTGCGTGCCGGAATGCACCCCCATATGGAGACGCGAAACGTTGTCATGATCGCCCTTTGCCATGTCTTTATCTTTGGCAATGGAATACGGAGTATTGCCAGGCCATGTGGGCATGCCTTCTCGTAAACCTACGGAAACATCCATCCAATCCGTTGGTGAATTACTCGTCATATGCTGCCTTCTCCTCGAAACGCTACTCTCTGATTTTTGGCCACAGCGATGCATGCTGCGCGGCGGGAAGCTTCACGCCCAACACATCCGCCAAGGTTGGCGCTACCGCAAAAATGGAAATCTCCGGCAATTTCTTGGGTTTCAGGCCATCTCCCCAAAGCAGAAACACCGACCGGTAATTTTGCTGCAATGGCCATGAATTGTGTACGCCACGGTGACTTCCCCTTGCAACTGCCGGTCCTTTGTTCTCGGCCACCGGTACAAAGCCGGACACCGGCAGAAAAGCCGCAACCCAGCCGGAAAGGTAAGGGCTGATACTTTTTACATCCGACATAGGAACCTCACGGGCAATTCCTGTCTTTTGGTTTCCTGCCATTCTACGTAAAGCGCTGGCAGTAGTCGCATTCGTTGCTCCGATCAACCCGTCTCGGACGTCCACGGCGTCGGAATGGACCAGTACTTTGGGGCGCAGTACATAATTTTCCGTTTCAAATCCCTGGCCAGAAATAATCGCGACCAAAGTGCCTCGCGGGAGCTTGGCAATTGCCTGCCCGACCAGTTCATCCTCATTTTCCAGCACATCTCGGGAGTAAACGCTGAGCGCTCCGGTTTCCCGTTGCTCTCCTTCCAGATCTGTTAAGTGGATCATCAGGAGGTCTGGCTGTTCAAAGCGGAGCAAGTAGTTCATTCCATCCGCCGTCGTGGAATCATTCCACTGTGCTTTGGTAAAAGAAGGGTACACACTGCTGATGCGCTGTACCAGACCGGGCGTGCATTTCTCCGCAATCGGATCAAATGGGAGGTCGGCACTGTCCTTGTCCTGCCAAAACGGCGGACAGTTGAAATCCACCTTGGCGCCCATCGAAGCAGGCCAATACAGCAAAGCGGTTTTCAAATGCGCATCCATCGCTGCCTGCCAAAGGGAACGCACTTTGGGCACTTGCATGGGAGATTGATCTCCCAGAATGCCGTGTTGTGAGGGTGGCACTCCGGTAACCAGTGTGGTGTCGCTGGCCCAGGGATCTGCCGAGGGCATACCAACCACTCCTTCCGCCATCACGCCTTGTTTTGCCAAGCGTCGAAGCACTGGAATTTTCAGGCGGAGCCGGTCTGCGTCCTTTAAGAAACGAGCATCCAGGCCATCAATGGAAATCACCAAAAGCTTATGTTGTGCCGATAAAACGGAGCACCACAGCAACAACAAGGCAACCACGCGCATACGTCCTGTGTAGCACGTTCCACCAGTCCCATTTTTGGGAGAAAGCAGCGAGAAAACCGCTATGCTAAAATCCACAACAGGTAACAAGGCCGGGCAAAATTCCAAATTTTGTAACGGACATAGAGTTGCAAACGTCTTGAGAGTCAATGACTCGCCTCGCAGGAGAGTAACGTCTACAGATCATGCCTGAGCTTCTGCAACACGATCCTTCAACCTCCGTAGCGGAGCCTAGCACGGGAAAACTAGGAACTGTGCCAGACGATCACCTGGACCGGCTGCTTGCCCCCGATACCGAGGAACCTTTCTACAAGTCGCTTTACCGAAATTTCCAGGAGCTGCTCCACCCCCCGAAGCTTCCTCCTTTGGAACTGACTTCCAGGCCAGTTGCCGTCAAAAGTATCTGGGGGATGTATGAGCGGGATAAGAAGTCAAACTGGATCTCCGTGGGTATTCACGTTGCCGTTATTACGGTGATGCTCACGCTCCTTTCGCAGACCAAAGTGATGCAGCAGGTTGTGAAAGATACGGTTCACTTGGTGGACCCGAATCTTGCTCCGTATCAACCGAAACTGCCCCCCAAGAAGGTGACTTCCGGCGGCGGTGGCGGTGGCGGCATGAAAGCTCCCACGCCTATTGCAAAAGGCCAGTTGCCTAAGCCTGCACTGCGGCAGTTTATTCCTCCTTCCGTAGTGGTGAATCAGACTCCGAAATTAGCAGTGGCTCCCACCATTGTGGCTCCCCCAGATACACCGCTGCCTAAAGTAGACATTAATAACTACGGTGATCCATTGGCCAAAATGGGCGTTCCTTCCATGGGAACCGGCACTGGCAATGGCATGGGGAATGGCAAAGGGACTGGTGTTGGCAGTGGAAGCGGCGCTGGTTATGGTCCTGGCGAAGGAGGCGGAGTGGGTGGCGGTGCGTATCGAGTGGGAGGAGGCGTTTCCGCTCCCAGCGTACTGTTTAAAGTAGATCCCGAGTACTCCGAAGAAGCCCGGAAAGCGAAATATTCTGGCACTGTGCTGCTGCAGTTAGTGGTGAATGCCGATGGTCATGCCAGTGATATCAAAGTGGTCCGCAGCTTGGGTCTAGGACTAGATGAAAAGGCTATGGAAGCAGTTCGCAAGTGGAAATTTAAGCCGGGTTTGAAAGATGGTCGTCCGGTAGCTGTCCATGCCACCATTGAGGTCAATTTCCGGTTGTTGTAAACCAGATCTCGATTTGAAACAAAAGGGACGTGGCAAGCACCACGTCCCTTTTGTTTTTAGTTATATACACGACCCTAGTGACACATTTGTACAACTAGCTTAGTAGTTATTACAATTGTAATAACTACCAGAAAACTATCATGGTTGAACTTAAAGTCCGTAAATTTGGCAATTCTCTTGGAGTGATTTTACCTAAGGAAGTAATCTCACACCTGAATACAAAAGAAGGTGAGCCGCTTTACCTTACTCAAGCACCAAGCGGAGAATATCGACTGCTTGCTTATGATCCTGCCTTTGAAGAGAAGATGACGAAAGCAGAGGATATCATCAGCCGTTACCGCAACACACTGCACGTTTTAGCTAAATGAAAGAACTGCTCTGGATAGAAGAGCGGGAAGCACTTACGGTACATGAACGTCTTTTAGCATTGCACGGTGGAGCTATTGGCGTACGTGATCAAGGTTTGTCGCAATCTGCACTGGCTAGGCCACAACAGCATTTTGCCTATGTGGATGCAGTGGATGTTGTTTACCTTTCTGCCATTTACACAATCAGTATCGTGCGCAATCATCCCTTCCTGGATGGCAACAAACGTACTGGATTCGTGATTGGCATTCTGTTCCTTGAGTTAAATGGTTACCGCTTTGAAGCAAGCGAGGAGGATGCAGCACAAGCAGTGCTGGCACTTGCTTCAGGAATAATGGATGAAAATGGCTACACTGCTTTCTTGCATGCCAACGTTCGCCAAAATAAAAATTAAGGCTGAAAAACATCGTGTATAAAAACACGACATTTATCAGCCTTATCTCCCTACAGGTTATCCCTTACGCAATGGCGGCATCGATCTTGTCTGGATTGACGCCTAACTCTCCGAACGCCTTTACCACCTTTTTCGCATCCATCTTGCCGTCCCGTGAGAGGCGGCTCAGCGCGGCTGCCACGATGGAAGCTGCATTGACTTCAAAATGACTTCGCAGGTACTCGCGATTATCACTACGGCCAAATCCGTCCGTACCCAGCGTAACCATGCGTCCCAGAAGCCAGGGAGCAATCTGATCCTGTACCGCTTTCATGTAGTCGGAAGCCGCAACGATTGGCCCTTCCACGCCTTCCATCACTGTCTGGATATAAGGCTTCTTCGGCGTTTCCGCCGGATGCAGCCGATTCCAGCGATCGACAGCAAGTGCTTCCCGCCGCAGTTCGTTATAGCTGGTCACGCTCCACACGTCCGCAGCCACGCCGTACTTCTCTGCCAGAATCGCCTGCGCCTTTAGCGCTTCCAATCAAAATCGGACCGCTGCCGAACAGTTGCACCTTGGCCTTGGCTTTCTTGTTTTCAGAAGCTTTGAAACGGTAAATGCCTTTTAAGATGCCCTTTCGCACGCCCTCCGGCATTGCCGCCATCGGGTAGTTGTCGTTGTAGAGGGTGATGTAGTAAAACACATCTTCGCCCTCCTGATACATGCGGCGAATTCCGTCCTGCACAATCACGGCAATCTCATAC
Source organism: Bryobacterales bacterium (assembly GCA_963791675.1). GTDB lineage: Bacteria > Acidobacteriota > Terriglobia > Bryobacterales > Bryobacteraceae > JALYXI01. The sequence continues at coordinate 423,956 of CAWBTD010000010.1, read as the reverse complement.
GCGTAAGCCGGATCGTAACTGCGCAAGGTGGGAACCGTGCTTGCCAGCAGCAAGCTATGGCCATCCTGGTGCTGCAAGCCTTCGCCCGAGAGCGTGGTGCGGCCCGCTGTGCCGCCCATCAAAAAGCCCTTGCCGCGTGAATCCGCAAACGCCCAGATCAGATCCCCAACGCGCTGGAAGCCGAACATGGAGTAGTAGATGAAAAACGGAATCATCTCCGTCTTGTAGTTCGCGTAAGCGGTTCCGGCAGCCGTGAACGAAGCCATCGAGCCGGCTTCGGTGATGCCTTCTTCCAGAATCTGCCCGTCTTTTGCTTCCTTGTAATAGAGCAGCATGTCCGCATCATGCGGCTTATAGAGCTGGCCCTGGCTGGCATAAATGCCAAACTGCCGGAACAAGGACTCCATGCCGAACGTGCGCGCTTCGTCCGGAATAATCGGAACCACGCGCTTGCCGATTTCCTTGGTTCTTCAGCAGCTTCGTCAACATCTTGACGAAAGCCATGGTGGTGGAAGGCTCGCGGCCCTTGGAAGCTTCCAGCGATCTCGCCAAGTGTTTCGAGCGACGGCACTTGTAATCTCCGATGTTCGGCACTTCGCGCGACCGGCAGATACCCGCCCAGCTGCTTGCCGCCGCTCATGCATGTAGGACATTTCCGGGCTATCCGCCGGCGGGCGATAGAACGCACCGTCATGCGCAGCGCTATCCGGAATGGCGATGTCGAACCAGGTACGGAAGTACTCCAGGTTCTTTTCGTCCATCATTTTCTGCTGGTGGGTCGCGTTGCGAGCTTCGCAGATCGCCCAAGCCATACCCTTTCACGGTCTTCGCCAGGACCACGCTCGGGCCGCCCTTGTGCTCCACTGCCTGCTTATAAGCGTTGTAGACCTTCTTCGGATCGTGACCGCCGCGGCGCAGACGGCCGAATTCTTCATCCGTCATGTTCTCCACCAGCGCCGCAGTTTCCGGATACCGGCCGAAGAATTCCTTGCGCACATATGCGCCGCCTTTGGCCTTGAACGACTGGTACTCGCCATCCACGCACTCGTTCATTAACTGAACCAGCTTGCCGCTGTCATCTTTCGCCAGAAGCTCATCCCAATCGCCACCCCAGATGCACTTGATCACGTTCCAGCCCGCACCGCGGAAGGCCGATTCCAGTTCCTGGATGATCTTGCCATTGCCGCGAACCGGTCCATCCAGCCGCTGGAGATTGCAGTTCACCACGAAAATCAGGTTGTCCAGCTTTTCGCGCGAACCAAGCGTGAGCGAGCCGAGCGATTCTGGCTCATCCGTTTCGCCGTCGCCGAAAAATGCCCAAACCTTGCGCGGAGTCTTCGGAATCAGCCCGCGATTCTCCATGTACCGCATAAACCGCGCCTGGTAAATCGCGTTGATGGGGCCAAGCCCCATGGAAACCGTGGGAAGCTGCCAGAAATTCTTCATCAGCCACGGATGCGGATAGGAAGAAAGACCCGGCGCGTCCCGCAATTCATGGCGGAAGTTGTGCAGTCCTGCTCGGTGAGCCGGCCTTCCAGATATGCCCGGGCATATACGCCAGGCGACGCGTGACCCTGGAAATAAACGAAATCGCCCGGCTGGTCGCCGTAGCTGCCGTGGAAGAAATGGTTGAAACCAACTTCCAGCAGCGTTGCCAGCGAAGCATAGGTGGAAATGTGGCCGCCGATGCCGTGATCGTGCTTGTTCTGGTGAGACACCATGGCCATGGCGTTCCAGCGGGTCAGGCTCTTGATGCGCCGCTCCAGCGCGCGATCCCCGGGAAAGGGAACTTCTTCTTCCACCCGGATCGTGTTGACATACGGAGTATTGAATTCGGTAGGGATATCCACGCCAGATCGACGGGCGTGTTGTGTTAACCGCTCTAAAAGATACCGGCCCCGTTCCGGACCAGCTTCATCCATTATCTGGTCGAATGCCTCAAGCCACTCGCTTGTCTCAGTTGCGTCGAGGTCTGCGGGACGCTCCGTAATGTTCTGATGCATGGATACCCTCCATTATAGTGACAATCCGCTATCTGTACGGCGGTAGTTCGGTGACCGTTATATGCCTTGTTTCCGGCAAAATCTACGAGAGCCAGAGCCACCCGGCTTTGCCAAAATATTCCCCTGCAAAGCCAGATGAATCGAGCATTCAGTCACATGGGCAGAGTGGATGAGGTTTCCAGTTCCTCTGCCCAAAGAGGTGCTGCTGTTTTCTCTACTTGCGTCTTCTGTGGGGTGCGGAGCAAGCGGCGTGCTACCCTGTGTCCCAGGTTAATCATGGGTTTTTCGACTAAGTGGTATCCGGCAACCGAAAGCACAACCATGCTGCTAAAGAATCCCGCCCAGCGCAGGACCGGGTGAAGATGTGCAAAGTACTTGAAGAAAAGAGCAATGAGGGGAAGATTCACTAGATACACCCCGTATGAGTACTTGGCAACCGTATGAGAAATGTATTGTGCCCATCGACTTCGAATTTCACTAAACTGCGGGATCGCAAAGCCCAGCAATCCCATTAACCACTCCTCATGGGTAGGATGAAAATACTCGAATCCTGCCAGTATACCCACAACCAGTAACGGCCAGTAATATCCAGGAATATTCAGGTGCTTCTGCTTAGATAGGGAAAAAGCAAAAACTCCGCCAAGAAACGTGGGCATGAACCATATCAAGGGAAAGTAGTTGTACTTGAATTGTTCCAGGAAGTAACGTGGATCAGAGTTACGCAAGACATTTCCTGTAATCGCAGAAAGTATCCATAACCCGATCAGCATCGGCAATGCATTTTTCTTGCGCGCCAGCAAGTAAATAAAAGGCAATACTACATACATCTGGACTTCGTAGGGCAGGCTCCACAGGGGACCGATAATAGAACCCTGCCAAGTTAAGTTTTGTATCAGTGCCAAATTCGACAAGAAGAAAGAAAGTCCACCCCATGAACCGTGAGCAGCAAGATGTCCTAAAGCGACAATCAAAACGCAGACTATGCTCAAGGGATAAATCCTAAAAATGCGTTGTAGGTAAAAGGCTCTGAAAAGGCTGACATTTCGGCTGTCCAGACGTTCCAATGACAGTCATCAATACAAGCGCTGTATGAACAAAGAAAATCAGTACTCCCGTCCGCCCCAGAGTCCCCAAATTATTCGCGTTCTGAGTTTGTGCCGCATGGTGCATCACCACTGCGAGCACGGCAAAGCTTCGCAGAATATCAAGGTTAGCAGATTGTTTCGAAGCAGTTAACATTTCGAGTTGGGGCAAATTACCAGGTTTCGATCTTTTTTCCTGGCGTAGGTTTGCTCGTGTAAGCCGCAGCAAGGCTCTCATGACCATCGTTGTCCACGGCCTTTACACCGAACACCACATCATCAATCGACACGTTCTGCAGGGTAAACGTATCCACCTTGCCCAACAAAGATTTCCCGCTCCCAATCCGGCGCTAAAGTGGAGCGCATCAGTACTACATACCCTGCTAGATCTTCCTCTGGTTTGTCATTCTTCCAGCGCAGAACAGCGTCATAGCCGGATTTGCCACGCCCAATCATGGATACCAGCCGTCCGTTATCGCTTGCGCGGCGGGACGGTTCTTCCGTAACCGGAGCTTTTGGCGCTAGTGCCAAACTCGCCAGCGCGGCAGCATTGATCTTGGCGACTCGTGTCGCGTAGGGGGGCGAAGTGTTTTCAAACGTGTCGGTTGCGGTGTGCTGGTTCCCGTAGTTTTCGTCTGGCGTGGTGATGCGCACTGCGGCAAATTGGTGCTGATTAAACGGCGTATGATCTCCGCCACGGCCAAAACGGTCATGCCGGAATACCATCTCTACTTTCATGGAGGGAACATAGCGCTCGCCTACCTCATGGACATATCGAGCAATCTGCCGCGAAGGAGAGTCGTTTGGATCTTCGGAAAATACCCGGACGCGCCCGTTATCGCTAAATCCATTCCCTGCCACATCGCTTCCGATGATGTCGTTATTCAGTACGGCTTCAATCAGTTCTTTCCGCTCCTGTGCTTTTTCTGCATAGAGACCGCTGCCGATCAGCCCCATTTCTTCTCCCGCAAAGGCAATAAATACAATTGTTTTTTCGAACTGGTGCTGGCTCATCACACGAGCTAGTTCCATCACGGCAGCGGTTCCACTCGCATCATCCGTTACGCCCGGCGCGGCAATATCAAACTTCGCCATCGCCGTTTTCATGGCATCATCGCCCACCGGCGCATCCGGGTTTGTGCTTTTCGGCATCTGAACGGTGTCGTAGTGTCCGCTGATAATCAGTTCGCGGTCAGGGTCTTTCGTCCCCTTGAGTACGGCCACCACATTATCGAGTTGAATATCTTTCTGAATGCGTCCCTGCTTTTTCACGTGGTAGCTATCGAAGCGCACTTCCAGACGCGGGCTGTAGCTTTTGAACTGAGCATAAATCCAGCGTCGTGCAGCGCCAATGCCGCGAACATCCGAATCGTCATTGGTGTGAACATTGCGCGTGCCAAATTCGCCGAGCTTCTTTTCAATGGCTGCAACGCGTTCCTCGGAAATGCTGTCCACAATCTGTTTTACTTCCGGATCAATACTTTTCAGAGCCGCCTGGGCAAAGCAGACACTCAAAAACAGGCAAGGGAGAAGGCGTAATGTCACAAAGGACTCCTGTGGTTTGATTGGTTATTGTAGCTCTCTCAAGCTGGTATCCAGTTGTGTTTGGATTTTTTCCATGGTCTCCGGAGTCAACTTCTTCCCTTGTTCCGTCACATAAAAAACATCAATGGCGCGTCTTGCTTCCGTGTTGATCAACACCGATTCAATGTTGCACTTTTCGCAGGAAATTGCAGAGGCTAAGTCATACAAAAGCCTTGGCCGGTCTTCTGCCACCACTTCAATCAAGGTAGCGTCATTGGAGATTTCCTGATTGAAACTGGTACGAAACGGCAGGTGTTCGCGCACACCGCGAAACAGCCTTTTAGGACGCTTTGCCAATAACTGGTTTACATTTACCTGGCCTAAGGCAGCATCCCGCACCACGCTCCGCATGTGTTCCGCTTCCGAGGGATTTAATTCCAACGTGCGGAGCGGGTCAGTAAAGTAGAAAATCTCAATCACGGTGCCACGCGCATTGCCAAAAGCTTCGGCTTTCAGAATGTCCATGCCGAAGCTGGAAATCGTACCCGCGACAGAGGCAAACAGAAAGGAATGATCACGCGTCACCAGCGTGAGCACCCATGCCCTTTCTGTTTTTTCCAGTGAAACCGCCGTTCCTTGGCGGGACATGGCAATGTGTTTTTCTACATCGGCGCGGGTGTGAGTACGACGATACCGTACGGGCAGCCCTTCCAGAAATTCGCGATGGACTTGCGTATCGGTCGTTTCACTGGGAATCCGTTCCGTTTGCAGTTCGCGAATCAGTTCCCGGTCTGTGGCGGTAAATAGCTGCCAGAGCAGGCTGGAGCGCCATTCCGTCATGGCAGTAGGATGGACGGCGCTGCTATCCAGATAAGTTAATAACGTGAGTAGCCGAAGACGCTCGGAAGTTCCCACATGCACTGCTACTGCGCGAGCAGTCGCCGGGTCGGAAATATCCCGCGTATTCATTACCGTGGAAAGGTCTAAGTGCGCCTGAATCAGAAACAACACTGTTTCCTGCTCCCCTTCCGGCATCCCAATGCGCTGAAGTGCCGCGCCCGCCAGAGCCGATGAAGCAGCGGAGTGGTTTTCCGTTTCCGCGCTCTTCCCCACATCATGGAATAGCAGCGCCATGACCAGAAGACTCGGGTCCTCCATTTCCCTGATAAGCCCGGCAAACGGTGTCTGCTTTTCGCGCAAAGAGGCCAACCCATCAATCGCCACCAACGTATGTTCATCCACGGTATAGCGGTGGAAAAAATCACGGAGCACCAATCCCTCAATCGAGCCGAACTCAGGGAATAGCACGGTCAGCAACCCATTCGCATGCATTTCTCGCAGTGCCCGGTTGGCATGTGGCAGAAGCAGGATATTTTGGAAAGCGTGCCATTCTCCATGAAGGCTTTTCGCTAATGCCGCTCTTGCGGCATGAATCCACCGGCCAAGCTCCGCGGAAAGCCGCCATCCATGGCGCGCCACCAGTTCCAGCAGGGAAAGAACCAGGTCTTTGTCAGCGCCACGTGGAGACTGTCCGCGAAAAGAAATCATGCCGTTCACTACGGCAAATTCGCCGGATGACATGCGGCTGGAAAGAGTCCGCATCCGCGTCAGGAAAGGGCTTTTTTTTGCTTCCACCATATCCAGCGCGTAAAGGGTAGCGCGTTGAAGAGCGCGGGCAACCCGATAGTAGTTGGCCATTACCTCAGCAGGGGTGGTGTGCCATTTTTCCGCCAGGTGCTCCTGTGCTTCAAAGTTCAGAATGTTGTTGTCGCGTCCGGAAAAACGATGCAACTCACATCGCATCTCCGCCACAGCGCGAGCCTCATCTCCATATTCGGCTGCTGAGTCTGTTCGGATGCCAAGTTGCGACAGCCAACGGAGGAAATGCACATCACGAAGGCCGCCCGGCCCATCCTTGACGTTGGGTTCCAGATGAAAAACCGTGTTTTGAAATTTCTGGTGCCGCTCTTCGGTTAACCGTGCCAGGCGCGAAGCAATTTCTCGCTGGCGACGCCCCAGAAAATTTTGAAATGCAGTCTGAAATTGCGGGTAATCAGCAGCGTCGCTGATCAGCAAACGCTGGTCTAGCAGCGCAATAGTCAGTTCGATGTTATTTTCTTCCAGCCGTAAGCATTCCGCAAAAGTATGGACGCTCTGGCTGGCGCGAAACTGGGCGTCCCACAACTGACGCAAAAGAGCCGAAAGGGGCTCTTTCACTTGCTCCAGCAGTGCTTCCTCGCTCAACAAAATCAGAAGGTCGACGTCGGAGTAAGGAAACAGTTCCCGGCGACCATATCCCCCCACCGCGAGTACAGCCACGCCGGGAAGGAATGCAAATCCGGATCGTACGAGCCGGTCGGCTTCCTCGGTGCGGCTCTCCAGATCGCAGCCGCTGAATTGCAACGGCGAGTCACTTGCCACTACAGAGCCGCTTCACCCCGGTCTCCATTGCGGATGCGGATCACATCCATCACATCGTAGACAAAAATCTTGCCATCGCCGATTTTTCCGGTGCGTGCCGCCGTAGCAAGCGTGGCCAACACTTCTTCCAGGCGTTCGTTGGCAATCACCAACTCAAATTTCACTTTGGGCAGGAGGTCTACGTTGTATTCCTGCCCCCTATACACTTCCTTATGGCCTTTCTGACGGCCATGTCCGCGCACCTCAGTGATGGTAAGACCACCGACTCCAATGGCAATCAGCGCATCCTTTACTTCTTCGGTCTTGAACGGCTGAATAATCGCTTCCACTTTTTTCATGACATTCTAGCTTTCGAGCAAGTATCCTTCTTCTCCGTGCTGGCTTAGATCCAGACCTTCGTGCTCGGCTTCCGCCGTGACACGAACACCCGTCACAATATCAGCAATCTTGAGAGCGATCAGGGTTCCCACAATGGCCAGAACCCAGGAAATGCCAACTCCCACCAATTGATTCAGAACTTGCGCGCCATGCCCATCCACCAAACCAAGCGGTGCTGGCTTGCCGGCTGCATCCTTTAATGCATCGTTAACCGCATTCGTGGCGAACACACCTGTCAAGATCGCTCCCAATGTTCCGCCTGCCCCATGAACGCCAAAGGCGTCCAGGGAGTCATCGTAGCCGAACATGTTTTTGACGGTAGTTGCCATGTAGTAACAAACAAAACCCGCCAGAACGCCGATCAGCAACGCAGGCATGGGGGTCACAAAACCAGAAGCAGGAGTGATAGCCACCAACCCCGCCACTGCGCCCGAAATCGCGCCCAGCACGCTTGGCTTTCCATGCTTCAGCCACTCGGCAAACATCCATGCCAGCGCCGCAGAAGCAGCCGCGAAATGGGTGGCAACAAAGGCGCTGGTAGCCAAGCTGGAAGCGGCAAGAGCACTACCGGCATTGAACCCGAACCAGCCGACCCACAGCAAACAAGCACCAATGACGCTGATCACCAGGCTATGGGGACGCACTGGCTGAGAGGGGTAGCCAAGACGTTTCTTTAAATACAGGGCGCAGACCAGAGCCGATACCCCAGAGGTGATGTGCACCACTGTGCCACCGGCAAAATCAAAACACGGAACCTTGCCGCCCAGGTAAGCATTCAGGAAGCCGCCCTTGCCCCACACCATGTGAGCCATGGGAAAGTACACCAAAAACATCCAAACGGTGGTGAAGATCAACATGGCGCTAAATTTCATTCGCTCGGCAAAAGCGCCTGAAATCAGCGCGGGCGTGATAATTGCGAACATGAGCTGATACACCATAAACGTCTGATGGGGGATGGTACCCGCGTAATCCGGTTGTGGCGCACCTCCTACTCCATTGAGAAACAAGTATCGGAGGTCGCCCAGAAAGGGAAACCCTTCCCCGAATGCGAGGCTATATCCCACAAGGGCCCAAAGCACCGTCACTAATCCCATCAAAGCGAAGCTGTGCATAATGGTGCCGAGCACATTTTTTCTCCGCACCAGGCCACCATAAAAGAGGGCCAAACCCGGGCCCGTCATCATCAGAACCAGCGCCGCGCTCACCAACATCCAAGCGTTATCGCCAGCGCTTTGCGCGGACTTAGCTGCTGCTTCCGCAGCGGTTAAACGTTGTTCCAGGGTCAAGGGCGCCGATTGGGCCAAAGTCACCAACGGCAAAGTAAGAGCTACCCACCAAAATCGCATGTACGAGTTGTCCTTTTTGTTCTAAGTCCTTTATGGTGTATCAAAAAGAACTCACCAGTATACAGGTGCCGCGTGCTGTGCAACGCTTTTGCAAAGGAAATAATTTTTATGAATTGGATCACCTTCACGACTTCGCTCATCCAATAGCAGTGGTTAGGGGAATTGGCCCACTTGTGGCAAAAGAGATACACAACCTCCTTCCCTAAATCGTTGGTTTTCCTGGGGTCGCAGTTGCGGACTGGAATTTGCAGGAAATTTACAATTCCAAAGGAAACAAACTTTTGGAGCATGGGTTTCGTCTAAGGAGAGGAGCAGAATGGCTTTCGCGAAAATCACTACAGAGGGATTACGGTGGATTGCAGTCCTGGTTATTGTTCTTTGGGGGTGTATCCTGCTGGAAGACTCAATGGTGAAGCACGCCAAGCGTGAAACAGCACAGGTGCTGTTTCAGCTTCAGAAGATGCGAGACGGCCGTTTAGTGATTCCTGTGTCTCACCCTGTTAAAGCTGTATCTCTTTATAGTCCCCAAGCCGGGTAGCCTTCCTGTTATTCCAGCTGCGCTAATGCCCATTTGGCATGTTCTGACACCATCGGGTTTGTGGAAGCCGCCAAGCGAAGCAAAGGTGCGTGGAACTGCGGCAGTTTCCGATTTCCCATAGCAACTGCCACATTGCGAAGAAACCCTCCGTAGCGCGCCCGGCTAACCGGCGTGCCGTGAAACATTTCACCAAACTCTTTCTCCGAGAGGGTGGCAAGCCGTTCCAGCGAGGGAGCGAAGTGCCGGGGAGCAAATTCCGCAATAGCTTCTGTTGGTGCTCGCCGGTTCCAAGGGCATACATCCTGGCAGATATCACAGCCAAACACGTGGTTGCCTAGCTGAGAACGCATCTCTTCCGGAATCGCCGAGCGCAATTCGATCGTGAAATAAGAGATGCAAAGCCGGGCATCCACAGCGTATGGTTCGCCGCGTGGCACAATCGCTTCCGTGGGACACGCCTCGATGCACCGGGAACAGGTGCCGCACCGATCTGGCAGCGCGCCACTCGCAGGGAGTTCGAAGCGAAGTAAGGATTTCGCCCAGAAAGAACCAGGATCCTTTTTCCTGGTGAATCAGGCAGGTGTTCTTGCCGATCCAGCCGAGTCCTGCTTGGCGGGCATAGGAGCGTTCCAGAAGCGGCGCTGTATCCACGCAGATCTTGTATTCAAAAGGCTGTATCTGCAGCAAACGGCTGGCAAACGTTTCCAATCTGCGCGAAGCACGTCATGGTAGTCTTCGCCCCAGGCATACCGGGAAATCCATGCCAGATCAGGGGCAGAAAACTCCGTTGAATGCGGCTCAGGGCCGTTATACAGCATTCCGACACAGATCATGCTGCGAGCGCTGGGCAACAGGGTGCGCGGGTCGCCCCGCTTTTCCGCACGGTGATCAGTCAGGTAGCCCATTTCTCCTGCGAAACCCTTCTGCAACCCAACTCTGATAATGCGCTGAAGTCGGCAGAAGGGGAGGCGGAAGCCATGCCGGTCAGAGCAAAACCGCATTGCTCCGCCAAATGGCCTATTACTTCGGGGGTAATCGTGCTAGAATTCACTATTGCTCTACGCCAGCCATCCTGTTGATTCTGCTTAGAAAACCGTTCAATTTTGATTTGACGCCACCCAAGCGGGAAATGCTGCAGTTCAATGCTTTCCTATAGGATCACGGGGAAAGGCGCTTACGCTGGAGTATCACCAGATATTCGGGAGGACTAGGGAGATACGATGCAGAAGCCGATTAAATACGTTGAGAAAGCAGTAACCGTTGCCGCCGGGGCAGCTTGGGCGGTATTCGACCGTCTGAACCAGATCAATCAGAAAGCTTCCTTTACGCCCAAGTGGTCTGACAAACCGCTTCTGAAGTCGTACCAGAAGACCAAACCTCCCCTGGGCTGGCCGCGCACCACGGATTCGCTTTGCCCCCGCTGCGTACCGGAAATCCGGCAGCAGATTGTGGACGGCAAGATTCCGCACGAGATTCTGCTGAACGAAAAGGTCGGCGAAATCAAAGCGCAGATTATTGAGCGCGATGGCAAGATCCTGATGGTGAAGGATTGCCCGGTGCACGGCCATTTTGAAGATGTGATGGCAATCGATACCGCGTTCTTTAAGCACCTGGAAGATGTGTTCCCCGGCCGCGATATTCGCGCTCACAATGACGAGAAACTGCACAATCATGGCACCAGCACCGTGAAGCATGGCCGCGGTTCCGTTCTGACGGTCGATTTAACCAATCGCTGCAACATGATGTGCGATCCCTGCTTCATGGACGCCAACCAGGTTGGGTTTGTGCATGAACTGAGCTGGGAAGATATTCAGACGCTGCTGGACAACGCGATTTCGATCAAGCCGCGGCGCCAGATGTCTGTGCAATTTTCCGGTGGTGAGCCCACGCTTTCTCCCTACTTCCTGGATGCGGTCCGGTATTCCCGTAAAGTGGGCTACAACAGCGTACAGGCTGCAACCAATGGCATTGAGTTCGCCAAGAGCCCGGAATTCTGCAAAGAAGCGGCGCTGGCCGGCCTTCGGTATGCGTATCTTCAGTTCGATGGCATCGGAAATGCCGCCAATTCGCACCGCGCGGTAGGCAACTTGTTTGATGTGAAGCTGCGCGCGATTGAAAATCTGCACTCCAACGGCGTAGATATTGTGCCGGTCACCACCATCATCAACGGCATCAACAATGAGCAGGTCGGCCGCATTATCCAGTTCGCGCTGGATAATCCGAAGAAGATCTCGTTCCTCTCGTTCCAGCCGGTATCTTTCACAGGCCGCGATGAAGCAGTTACGGACGAACGCCGGCAGGCACAGCGTTACACGCTTTCTCATCTGGCGCATGACGTAAAGAATCAAGTGGGCATGGGCGAGCCGGTTCGCGACTGGTTCCCGATTTCCTTCATGAGCACTTTCTCCGATTGGGCGGATCTGGTACACGGACCGAATGCGGATTGGGGCCAGTTGAGCTGCGGTTGCCACCCGAACTGCGGGATCGGCATGGCCGTGATGATCGATAAGGAAACCAAAGAATTTCGTCCGGTAACGGCGTTTCTGAATGCGGAACGCTTGGCCAAAGACGTTGCGCGAGTGAATGACGCGGCCGTGGAAGTTCTTGAGCGTGGTGGGCGTTTCGCTCGCGCTATTGCGGAACTACGATCCGTTTGGCGCTCCTTCCACTTTCAAGCTGACCGACATGCTGGCCAAGTTTGATAAGTGCTTTGGCGCAACCGGCCGCAACTACGGCAAGGTGACAGGCGACCGCACCATGGCGGACATCGAGAAGCGCCGCCAGGATCGCTGGAACTTCCTGTTTATCGCAGGCATGTGGTTCCAGGATCTGTTCAACTACGATTTCCGCCGCACCGAACAATGCATCATTCCTTACGCCACGCAGGAAGGCGAAATTTCCTTCTGCGCTTACAATACCGGCGTGGGCTGGCGCAACATCATTGAGAAGATGCACATGACGGCCACCCTGACCAAGTGGTACGAGGAAAAGGGCCGGCACGAAATTTTCGCAGGCAACAAGAACGTCAATCTGGACAGCAAAGCCCACTCTCTGAAGCTGATCTCCGAGCATGTGGATGCCGACATTCAGCACGATCTTGGATTCCGTGGGTATTGCGAAAACAGCGCGGGAAGAAAAGATTCGCGCCCGCGATGCGGCGCTGAAGCAGAAAGCAGAAGACGAGCGCATGGCGAAGCTGTACCGCGAGCACATTCTGAAAGAAAAGCCTTTGGAAGCTGGATTTGTGCCGCTCTCCACGCTGGGCATTCCTTCCGCTCCGAAAAAGAAAGAAGAGCGCGAAGAAGTCGGCAGCTTCGGTGACTAACAACTGATTCCCAGGGATAATCTAAAAAAGCCACCTCGGTCGAGGTGGCTTTTTTCTATGTGATCTACAAAAATTCTGAAGTAGGCGTTTAAAGTTAGCTCTTTGCCATCATTTCGTCGTTTTCAGCTTCCTGCACATCCACTTAGTTTTCAGTTGGTCTTTCTATACAGTCAATCACCAGTGTGTCAACTGGTCCCTTTTGGCTTTCTAATCTAAGACCCAGTGGACGAACTGCATCAAAAATAGTTGGACCAGCACTATCTACTCGAGTTGGGTTAGAGAAATTCCCTTCCAGCTACATCATTGTTAGAGAATAAACCGGACGGTAAGGTCTGCACTCAAACGTTTCCTGCTGCCGGCGCTAACCACCGAAACAGAAAAAAGTGGTGGCCACAAAGAGTGCAGCGGTAGGGCATAGCAAGCCAGTAAAATAATCCCTCCAGCGCATTTCGAAAGCCTACACTTCGAAAGTCAATTGACTTGCAGTAAGGACAATGGGAGAAAAACATACCTTTACAGAAACCTCATTTCTGTATTTCTAAACTTCCGCTCTTACCACTCTGCTGGTCGCACCATAAATCTATCGATCCGTGTAAACAACTCCACCGTTGTTGAACTTGCTATCACTGAGCAGTTACGGTCAACAAAGAATACCCAGGTGCCGGTTCCTGCTGGCTATTCTGTGGATTTTGCCCAGCAGCACTGCTCTGATGGTGAATGAACCTGCGAATTGGCTTTCTCTGGGCAGCAGCCCGATCTGCTGCACGGTTGTCGGCGTGCTTGCGCATTTCGTCTTCTGTGAAGATCAACGTATACCCTTGATCGCCTTCATCGCGCCGCTCCAGCAAGCCACGGCAGAGAAGCGGAAGTTCTTGTACAAGTATTCCGTATTTGCGCACTAGGACGAGATCAGTCTTAACTGTAAACTTAGTTCGCAACTTGTCTGCCCCAATGCCTTCAAATGACAATACTCGAAATCCGGTATCCGGAGTGAATCCAGTAAACATAAATTGCATGGTATAGCTCCTTAAAGACTTTTGCGGATCGTTCGCATTTTTCATTTTTTCCCCTAGACCTACAGACTGGAACGTCTACTACCTGTTAGCTTCCGTTACAACACTACAGATCATGTCCTTCAATGTCCCATCACCGCCGCGCTGCTTTCCTGGCTTTAATCGCTGGGTATCTCGAATCCTGACTAATCATGTTTCTTACTTGATCTCGCAGTTCCTGCCATTCACGGATGAAGTAACCAGCTTCCTGTTTGGCCATCACTTCAGCGCGCTTCTCTTCCAAGATGGCAATTACCGCTTGAGTGTCAACTCGATCCTGTTCTCCCCGGCGGCTAGTCGCCGCCGTAAGAACTTTTGCAACGCGATCAAACTCGGTGTTGACCCGTGGTCTGATCTGCTCTGCCCATTCCAGTTGACTAGGTGTCCCACTCATCTTATGCACTCCAAAGGACGCATCGGGATTGCAAGTCGATTGAGCTGTCAAATTGACTCTTGGTGAAGCTCCAGCACCGCCCTCGGTTTCCCAGATTTGTGTTGCTTCTTCCATAACAGTATGTTCCCGTCTTCCTCCACCCCCGATTGCACACGCCGGAGAAAAGTGGATAATTTTCATGTCAGTGGCTTGCAAAAACTGAGCCTTGTTGAAGGTGTCGTAAATGGGCTGAGAGGTTCACGTAAGGCATTCCCCCGAATGCATGTGTTGCCACCTCATCAATTATTAGGCAATTACATCCTTCTACTCTCACACTCGCGATGAGACGTTTGAGTGCCCGGCGGAGAGTTCTTAGCCTGTCGAAACCAAAAGCAGTAGCAGTGATTCCGCCTGCCATATAGAAGAAAGTCCATCCAAGGGACGCAAGTTCACTCTCGAGTTGGGGAGAACTGAGGCCGCTCTTTATCGGGATCCAGGCACTCGGATCGGATTGGTCTTCCAGATGAAAAAGGGGGGGAAGAGGGGTTCCCCTTTCAATTAAAATGGTTCCGGGGGTGATCACTTGTTTGGCCTTTCTAGTTGGTGCCGAAATTCAAGGCCGAAAGTTTGCCCGGTTGGTCGAACGAACTTTTTCGAGACTCAGGCGTTGTTCCTTTTCATGCTGGTTATGCATTTCCAGTTCTCGTTGGGGTGCTTCTTGCGCATCTAGTCGGCTCGATTCCGCAATGAAAGCTTGAGCTTGGGTATCCAGAAGTTTTGAATACAGTACCAGAGCGAAGCTCGCTTGATCGCCGGTACGGACAAGATCATACGAGTAGTCTAAGTTTTCCCATCGTGCAAGAACGGATGCAACTTCTCCGTAATTAGAATGGTAGGCAATCTCGGCTTTTGTTCGCTTGGCAGGGCCGTAACTCTGCGAAATGAGCTCGATCACGTCTTCCGCCTTCATACCTTCGATCTTGTAACGATCGTAAGTAACAATGATTCGAAAAAGATTTCCTTTTACGAAACATAGCAGTGTATTGCTCACAGGATCTGTATCTACCGGATTTGCCTGGATAGAAAGGCGAGGCTGCCAGCTCATCTCCTGGATCACCGCTGGCCTCTGATGAACCACTCTCACTTCAGTCAGATTTGTATCTGTCTGTTTTGCTGCCGCTGCGAGACTCATCCCTAACTGCAGTCCACGGTAGGTAGACAATGGTTCAGCACAAAGCAACGAGCTGTGTAACACCACACAAATAAAGAGGACGCTAACTGATCTGATTCTGCTCATTTCCCACTCGCATTGCGAATCGCTACGTAAGAAGCAGGAAGCGCAGGGGATTTTTTCTGCTGCAGGCACGCCAAAATAACATAAAGGATGCTGCAAGCAAGCCCCAACAGAAGTGTTAGATATCCTATCGGGCGTGACGCGAATAATAGGGCTGGAAAAACAAGAACAGCAAGAATGAGCAGTCCCACTCTGGCAGAATTACTAATTTCTGAAGACCTCTGGTCGAAATCAAACATCGCAACCTCCTGGGTTGTGTAAGACCTAAGGTAACCAGAACCAGATCGCCCGACTTAGTTCAGAAGACCTGCAGGGGAGCGAATTCGCTCAGCCTTTAACCATTTTAGGTTAATTTACGATTTCTGTCAAACAAGACGTGATGCATATCTTGTGATAGTTGACCATATTAAGTTAATCCTAAATAGAGAGGCTACTGAGTGGATCTTTCCTTGGTGATCAAACAACGCCTAAAAGAACTTGGTCTGGAGCAAAAAGATCTTGCTGCTGCTGCCAAGGTTACCGATTCCTACATCTCGCAATTGCTCGCCCGTAAGAAGGCGCCTCCTGCTCCTGATCGTTCTGAAATCTACAAAAGAATCGACCAGATCCTAGGATTCCCAAATGGCAGGCTCTCCAAGTTGGCAGAGGAACAGCGAAGGGAGGAATTAAGAAAGAAGGCAGTGATTCTCCCACAGCCTTTCTTCAAAGAAGGCCGAGAGTTACTTTTGCGTAAATGTGATCCTGCCATGCAAAAAGAACTGCGCAGGATTTTCCAAAAGGAGTCCTTCGGGGAACTCGAACGCTTGGTTACGCAAAAGCTTCTGGATGTAACGCAGAGTGCTGCAAAAAAAGAAATGCACAAGGATGAATGGCTAAATGGAATGGCTCAACTTAGGACGATTAGTCTTGAGCAAATGCGCAGCTTCACGCTTGAGTTTCTGCATACAGACATATTTCATATTTCCGTTACAAGTTGCATCTATTTCCTGGACCCAATGATTGATTCTTGGAACATGGACCTAAGAAGTTTTAGCATGCAAGTTACTCTGAATAGCCGATTCACGGCAGGCGGCGTGAAAAGATTTGAATTTGCCGAACAAGAGCCTTATCCATCTTTTGGGATGGAACCAGGGCTTGAACAATTCCTAAAGAACACTGCGTTAAGCGGCAACGTTACCGAAGAGGAGCTTGAGTTTTTGAAAACCTTAAAATTCAAGGGAAAGCGGCCTTTGGCACTTTATTATTACCGGGAACTACAAAGTTTAAGAGACCCGCTTCATTTCTCACCTGTAGCGCTACCCGGAAAATCAGAGTGACACGTTAATTCTTTCCGTACACAAATAGTCACACTCTGCTTACCGCGGAGCGGGAGACCATGACGGTCTCTTCGTGCGTCCTGTATCCATCACAACCAGGAATCTTCCCGACCATGGTGTTGCCTCGCGTGTTTTTGGCAGAACCCAGAATGTCTGACCGGTAGCCATGGCATTCTCATAATCCTTGTCAAGAATTCCATATCGATCGATAAACGTATTCAGAGTGGCAGGAATGCGCACGCACCCTTCCGATTGCGGAGTTCCCAGCTTTTTTGCCAGACGATCAGGATCAGTGGCGTGCATTCCGAGTCGCATTTTGCTGTCGCCGCCATTACCCCACCCTTTGGCTGCTTCCTGCCAGCCGAAGTCATACACCCTCATTCCCTTTGCACCGTACCCACGGATTCCATACCCGTTGCGCGTGCCTTGCGACCGGAAATCCGGGTTCTCAGGAATATGCTCATAGACTCCGATTGGGGTTACGAAGTGTTCAAACTGACCGGGCTTCCCGGTGGAAACGGGTGATGCACCTATGAAATGAAATTGTCCATCTGATGACATCCACAGCAGCATTGCCGCCTGCACAAAATTGTTTCGATCTACCAGAAGCACATACTGCGCCTGATCGCCGATTCTGCCTGCCAGGTTGGTCCGAGCCAGCTCGCCGTAAGTATGCTGCTCACTTTCAGGAATTTCTAATCTACGATCCACTTGCGAGGCGTAAAGAGGAGCAAGCCTCATCCCGTCATCCTGGCCTGCAAATAACCCTGGCAACAGAAAGAAAAATACGAAAAATACTTGATTGGAAACGGTAGGCATCATGCCGGACGCAGACTATTCCAGCATCTTAGCTTCCAGTTAGTTTTTCGCTACGATGTGTTTTGTTTCTACAAGCGACAAGACCAGCGTGAACTTGTTGTTGTCCCCTGCTCACCGCTTGGGTGCTTGGCCAGAAGCAGCACTCGCGTATTAGAGGCTGTTACAGCATCGTGCTCTGCCAAGCTATCCGGTTCCAGCCATGTTCGGGGTACCAGGAAGTCGCTACCCGGTCTGGCAGCAATGATCTTTTGCATCTCCGCTACGCTGTGAGTAAAAATCGCAGTGCCGATGGGCTTTGGGTTATTCAGACCCCAATCGCGGAGTCGCTTCGCATAGAGAGCCTGATCCGCCTGCCCCAAAAATTCGGCAGTGTTGAGCGTGATTCCTAGCCAATGGAGATGCGGCTCTAATGCAAAATTAGAATCCGCCGGATCTACCCAGCCGTAGCGGACATGCGCTAACGGCAGCACCGCCGAGTAGAATTCATCATCCGGGTCCATCACAATCAGGTCTGTGGCTCGCTGCTGTTCACAGTAGTTCGAAATCGCTGCTGCGGTAGGCAATGTGTTGCCGGAAGCATAATTAAGCCCCCAAAGCGCGTCCGGGTTGGTGGCTTTTACGGCAAATGCTGCAGCCAGAATTGCCAGTGTCACTCGGCTCCGCAAAGCAGGGAGATAGCAGGCAGTTGCAATGGCTAATGGAGGAATCAACGGCAGCATATATTGCACGCTACGGTATTGAAAAATTAAAAGCGCTACAGCGAAGACGAAGAGCCAGGAGCATAGCAAGAGGGCGAGAGTATCCGTGCGCTTGCGAACAGCCGAGAACAAGCCCGGCAGAGCGAGCAAGCTCAAAAGAGCGAGTTCCGGGTCGCTATACAAAAGACGGGAAAGGTAAAACAAAACCTGATTTTCTTGGGAGGTTTGCGGAGGCTTACCCCCAAAAGCCAGAAGCTGAACGCCCAGATATTCTGCCAAAAACCACTGCGTGTGGACCACAGCCTGGTACAGATGCCAAGGGAGAATCAGAACAAAAGCGATCAGACCCGTTTGAAGAACACGCCGGATCGTGGGCCGGTCTCCCTTTTGTGCAAAAATCCAAAATACACCGACTACGACCCAGGGCAGCAATCCCGCAATGCTCTTGGACAGAATCGCCAAAGCACAACCAACGCTGAAACCCCAGAAACTCCGTCGATCCCGCAGCGTAGTATCCAAACAGAAAGACCAGAAGGCAAACACCACGCAGGCCACTAGCAGGATATCCGTCATGTTGACCCGTGCCAGAGTGTGAAACAGGCGGTCGGAAAGCAGCAGCAGCACGGCGGCTACACCCGCTTGCCGACTCATCAAAAATGCAAGAAGGCAGACCAATGCTCCCGCCAATATGGCAGGCAAACGGAGCGGCAAGGACGAAATTCCAAACAGCTTGGCAGAGAAGCCGGAAAGCCACATCAGCAACGGCGGCTTGAACAGAACGTAACGGTCCAGAAAAGTCTGCGTCAGCCAATTTCCTTGCGTAGCCATGTGAATGGCTTCGCGTGTGTAAACAGATTCATCCTGTGCGCCGAGTTTGCGAACCGAATCAATGTAGCCGGTAGTGATGCCGGCATTCTGGATATTCCAGCCAATGGCAATTGCGGCCAGAAAAAACACGGTGAGGGAAACAACAGAGGATCTGGGCAGAAAAGTTATCATAAGAGTTTCCGTGCCTGGTATCTACATCTCGTACCCGTTTTGTTCACAAAAATGTACCTTCTGCAACTTTGCATCGGGCGTCTTCCCGCAAGAGCAAGAGCGACAGTATGTGGAAACGCTCGTGCGCGAAATCGAAAAAACGGCGCTGCCTTGGGTCCCGAATACCATTTACCTGGGGGGCGGCACGCCTAGCACGGCAGCGGAAGCTGACCTTCGGCGAATTCTGGCCAGCGTTCCTGGCTATCCATGGAAGGAAGCAACACTGGAAGCTGCCCCGGGAACCCTGACCCCGGAAAGGGTAAAAGCCTGGCAGGAGTGCGGAATCAATCGTGTCAGCTTGGGCGTCCAATCCTTTGTCACAGGAGAGCTTCGGCAAACGGGGCGAAAGCACACGGAAGAAACAGTGGTTCAGGACGTGGCACTGCTGCGGGACTGCGGCATCACCAACATCAATGTGGACCTGATTGCCGGATTGCCCCGCCAAACGGTTGCCAGTTGGAACCAATCGCTGGATTCCCTGGAGCGACTTGCCGTTCCCCATGCCTCGATCTATATGTTGGAGGTAGATGAAGAGAGTCGGTTAGGTGCGGAAATTCTGCTGAATGGCAAACGCTATGGCGCTCGTGAAACACCGGAAGAGGAGGCTACCGCAGCGATGTATGAGACTGCCGTGGAACGGTTGCAGGAGAGCGGGCTCCAGCGATATGAAATTTCCAATTTTGCACGTCGCGGGCAAGAGTCCCTCCACAACCTGAAATACTGGCAACGCGCTCCCTATTTCGGCTTTGGTGCGGATGCCCACTCCTTTGACGGAGCGCGCCGTTGGCAAAACCCTGACTCAGTGGAACACTACCTTTCCGAGCCATGGGCACGCGAGTATGCCGACGCAGCCGAGGATGAGAAATTTTTTATTGGGCTCCGGCTTTCCGAAGGCATTGTGCCGAACGAACGGGAATGGAAGCAATTTGCCAGTCCGATTCGTCGCTTTGTAAACAACGGTCTGCTGGAAAGAAGCGGTGAGGTCCTGCGCCTCACCTCCAAAGGCGTAATGTTTTCGAATGAAGTGCTTCAGGAGTTTCTATGCGCATGATCGATCTCAGAAGTGATACGGTAACTCGCCCAACCCCGCAGATGCGCCGGGCGATGGCCGAGGCCGAAGTGGGTGACGATGTGTACGGGGAAGACCCCACCATCAACCGGTTGGAAGCTCGCGCGGCTGAAATCACGGGCAAAGAAGCAGCGATTTTTGTGCCTACCGGCACCATGGGCAACACCATCGCTATTAAGCTGCACACCAGGCATGGGCAGGAAATTATTTGCGATTCCCGCGCACATCTGCTGGATTGGGAACTTTCCATGGCAGCGTGGTTCACGGGTTGTCTCATTCGAGCCGTGGAAACCGAGCACGGCATTCTTCGCTGGCAGCAGATCCGGAAAGTATTTAAACCAGTAGCGCCGCATTCCGCACCCACGGGCTGCATTGAAATCGAAAACACACATAACATGGGTGGCGGCAGAGCTTATCCGCTGCATGTGATCGAAGAGATCTGCGATGGAGCACACGAGCTTGGCATCAAGGTGCACATGGATGGAGCACGCGTGTTTAACGCCGCCGAAGCTTCCGGCCATTCCGTGCGTGACATTGTGAAGCATGTGGATACGGTGATGTTTTGTTTATCCAAAGCACTCGGTGCGCCGGTCGGTTCCATACTGGCAGGCACTGCGGAAAATATTGCGGAAGCGCGGCTGCTGCGGAAGCGTTTAGGCGGCGGCATGAGGCAAGCTGGTGTCTTAGCTGCGGCAGGGCTGCTGGCATTGGAAGACTCACCTGCCCTTCTGAAACAGGATCATGCCAATGCGCGTTTTCTAGCAAGTGAAATTGCCAAACTGCCCGGTATTTCGCTGGACCCGGAAGGTGTCGAAAGCAATATTGTGATCTTCGATATCAGCGGCACTGGCCGTTCCACGGCGGAAATCAGCAAAGAATTGAAGGCACAAGGAGTGTTGATGAACGGCATCAATGCCCATCAGATGCGCGCCCTGACCCACTACGATGTAAACCGGCAGGATTGCCAAACTGCTGTGGAAACCTTGGCTCGCGTCGTCCAAACCCCTGTGGCTGTTCGCTCATGAAACTTTTTCTTCTGTTTGCCTTTACGGCATTTCCCCTGTTTTCACAGTGTCCTGCGCCAGATGCAGGTGCTTCTTCTTCCATGTCGGCTGGGTCGGCAGCTTACGCCGCGCACCGGTATAGCGAAGCGGCAGCCTGCTTCGCACAAGCCACCAAAGCAGACCCAAAATCTTTGCAAGCTAACCTGTTTTACGGGTATGCCCTCCAATCCCAATACATCCCAGGTGATGGCTCCTCGGCAAACCTGGATGTCGCCTTATCTGCACGGCAGCGATTCGTAGACGTGTTAGACATTGACCCCAAGAACACGGATGCAATGATCTCCATTGCCACTCTTTCTTACCAGCAGAAAAAGTTTGATGAAGCGCGGCTTTGGTACGGCAAGTTACTGGACATCACGCCGCAAAACAAGGAAGCGCTCTATATGCTCGGCGTAATTGCTTATGCGGAATCCAACATGCTGACTTCAGCGGCGCGATTGGAAACAGATATGAAGCCTACTGATCCGGGCCCCATCAAAGATGTTGCGAAACGGGCGGAAGTACGGCGGGAAGACCTGGACCGCGTGGAGGAAGGCATCCGCAATCTGAATAAAGCACTTGCCATCGATCCAAACCTGGATGACGCCATGGCGTACATGGATCTTCTCTACCGCCAACGCGCTGATCTACAAGCGGATATTGCTTACCGCAAAGACATGGCCACGGCAGACCAGTGGCGGCAAAAGGCAATTGCGGCAAAGAACAAGAAAATCAAGCAAGTGCTTCAGCAGGGTAAATAGGCGCTACTGAGCGCACCATCCGCCGTCAATCAGAATATCCGTACCAGTAATGAATCCCGCGGCCTCGGAACACAGGTAAACCGCCAATTGCCCGATTTCTTCTTCTTTTCCCCAGCGTCCTAAGGGGAGTTTTGCCAGAAATTGGGCGTTTGCCACCGGATCATTCATGATGGCGTGATTCATTTCCGTTCCGATCGGCCCCGGGCTGATGCCGTTCACAGTGATGGCTTCAAGCGCTAATTCCATGGCCAACGCGCGCGTCAACCCCAGCAGAGCCGTTTTACTGGAAGAGTAAGCGCTCCGTTGGCCCAGGGAAACATGGCTCATGATGGACGTCATATTCAAAATACGCCCGTATCCTTTGCCTTTCATATGAGGCACAAAAGACCGACACATCAAAAACACGCTGGTTAAATTTGTGTCGTGAACCCGGTTCCATTCTTCCAAGGTAAAATCGGTAATGTTTTTCCGGATATTGATCCCGGCGTTGTTAATCAAAATGTCGATTTTTCCTACCGAAGCGCTGATTTCGCGCTCAGCCCGCAGCACATCCTCTTCACGGGACACATCCCCTGTAAACACAAATGCTTCCGAACCAGCGGCACGCACCTCGGTGGCAACGCCCTCCAGCTTGTTCTGGTCTCGGGAAAGAAGAACCACCTTAACGCCTTCTTGTGCCAAGGCTATCGCCATGGTTCGTCCTAAGCCTTTGCTGGCACCCGTGATCAGGGCTATTTTGTTGGAAAGTTTCGTGTCGGCCATTCGAGCCTCGATTGTATCGCGGGCTTCCGGGTTTGTAATCTTCAGCAAACGAGAAAGAAGTTGCCGGAAATAACCATAGGCAACAACAAGGGTATTTTCAAATAGAGGATTGTGTAGGAAAATACCAAGGTAGCGAAGTATATGTATAAGCGTCTGTTTGCTCTTGCCCTTACCGCGATTGCGCTGGTTAGCTGTAGTCGTGATCCCCAGATAGTAAAGAAAAAGTACCTGGAAAGCGGCAATAAGTATTTCGACCGTGGAAAGTATAAAGAAGCTTCCATCATGTACCGGCGTGCGGTAGGCGCCGATGCCAAGTATGGGGAAGCCTGGTATCGCCTGGCCCTGACCACCTTGCGGCTGGGGCAGCCGGTCAATGCCATTCCTTCTCTCCGGCGTGCGATTGAATTACTTCCAAAAGGATCAAAAGAATACAATGACGCGAACCTGAACGAAGCTGAAATTCTGCTGGTTTACGCGCAGAATGTGGATATCACGACCAAAAATCAGGAAATCGTTCAGGACGTGGAACAGATTACAAATCTGTTTCTGAAGCAGGATCCAAATAGCTTTGAAGGACATAAACTGCAGGGCGATCTGGTTTTTGCGCAAGCGGTTTCCCATTTGCGCCGGAACGAGTTCAGCGAAGGAAAAGACGATTTACAAAAATCCATTGTTTTTACCGGGAAACGCTGAAAATCCGTGCGAATGATATGCCCACTACGCTTTCCCTGGCGCGTTCCCTTGCGCTGGACGGGCAAAATCCCGAAGCGGAGCAGCTCTACCGTGCGGTAATTGCAACTGGAAAGGCAGGGGGAGCAGGTTATACGGAGCTCTACCGTATCTATCTGGTTAGTCATCGAGTGCCGGAAGCAGAAGCGATTCTGAAACAGGCACGAGCCGCAAATCCCAAAGATTATAACTTTGCTACTTTGTTGGCCGCACACTACTTCAACCAGAACAACAAGGCCGAAGGGGCCAAAATTCTGGATGAGCTGAAGGGGAACTTTAAAGACTACCCTCAGGCTTACTTCACTGCGGGTGATTTTTACCTCCGGATGAATGATGGTCCGGAAGCCATCCGGCAGTACGAACTGGGCGAAAAGAACGATCCGACGAAAAAGGTTGATTACCAGAAGCGAGTGGTTGAGGTTTTGATGCATGACGGCAAAACCGCCCAAGCCTACGACAAGAATCTGGAAATCCTGAAGGCAAATCCGAAAGACCCGGAAGCGCGTGGGCTGAAAGCATCGTTCTTGATTGATAAGGGTGATGTAAACCAAGCGCTGAGTGAATTACAGTCTGTGGTTACCGCTCGCCCGGATAACTTCGTGGCTCGTTTCCATCTGGGACGTGCGCACTTTGCCAAAGGGGAGTACGAACAAGCCCGTCAGGATTTCGAAAAAGCCATTGAAAAAGCACAGGAAGTTCACCAGGATTACCTGCCCGCCCGTATTGCTCTTGCGCAGGTTGCTTTAGCGCAAGGACAAAATGAGGCCGCTCTGAAGAATGCGCAAGAGGCACTGCGCATCAGCCCACAAAGCGGTACCGCCCGGTTGTTGCAAGGCGCGGCGTTGATGCGGCTGCAGAAATACCCCGAATCGCGCGCCAGCTTGAACCAGATTCTTGCCGCCAATCCGAAACAGCCGGATACGCTGGTCACCTTGGGTGTTCTGGACTTAATGGAAAAGAAATACCAGGAAGCTTCCGACATTTTCCGGCGTGCCTACGAGGCAGATCCGACCAGTACGCGCGGTCTGCTGGGGCAGGCGCAATCCTTGATGTTACTGGGGCAACCGGAATCCGCGATCAAACTCGTGCAGTCTGAAGTACAGAAGTTTCCGAAGCGCCTAGATTTGAAGCGGGACTTAGCGGACCTGGAAGCAAAAACCGGTCATCTGGACCAGGCTCAGGAAGGCTATAAAGACCTCCTCGGCAGCTACAAAGACAATGCTCGCCAGCAGGGGGAAATTTGGGCTCGCCTGAGCGAAACGTATACTCGGCAGCAAAACCTTCCGAAGTCCATTGAAGCTCTGCAAAAAGCCAAGGATTTGATGCCGGATAACCTTCCTGTATTGAATAACTTAGCGATTTTGCTGGATGCCACCGGAAAGCATTCCGATGCCCGTAAGATGTATGAACAATCGGTTTCTTATGATCCGAATGACCCGCGAGTCCTGAACAATCTGGCCTACCTGCTGGTGGAAACAGGCGGAAACTTGGATCAGGCGCTTACCTACGCGAATCGCGCCAAGCAGAAACTGCCCGACTATAGCGATATTTCCGATACCATTGGCTGGATCTATACCAAGAAGAATCTGAGCAGCAATGCTGTAGATATCTTCAAAGACCTAGTGGCCAAGGTACCAAACAAGTCCACTTATCATTATCACTTCGCAGTAGCGCTGGCGCAGACAGGTGATAAGGCGAGTGCCTCAAAACAGTGTGAACTCGCCCTTGCCAACAAACCGGATAAGGAAGAAGAAGCCCATATCCGGGCGTTGATGGCAAAAATCTAAGCCGCTTAATAAGATCGCGGCCGGTAGCCCGGTCGCGATCTTACCCGATACTTCTTTCCCGCATCGCTGGTGATTTCGATATTGATTTTCCGAAACCCTTCATTGCTGTTCGTTGCCGGGTAGTAAGTCACCGTGTAAGAGTTCCCTAAATCTTCCCGAATACTTTCAAACGCTTCCACCTGTTTCTGCCAGGTTTTCGCCCAATATGCTTTTCCGCCCGTGCGGGACGTAATGCGTCGGAACACGCCGCTGGAAATGGAATCTTTGTTCACGTCGTTGGTGGAAATCACGTAAATCGGAATGCCTTCGTCTTCTGCCACGGCGCGTACATCATCGGGCGCAATCATGCTGGCGTTGTCCGGGCCGTTGGAAAATACGATGACCACCTTGCGGCCAGGCACTTTGGCAGCGTCGCGCAAAGAAAGCAGCAACGCATTGTAAAGAGCCGTATCATCTCCCGCCACTGCTTTGCGTAAGCCCATAATAGCGTTGCTGCGATCTTGCGTCAGAGGCGCAGCGCGAGATAGATTGCGGCTAAACGTGTAAACCGCAACAGAATCCGCTCTGTCCAAGCCGCGTACAAAATCCGCAATGGCATCCTCGGCGTAGACGAAGCCCTTGTACATAAAATTGCTGGTATCAAACAAAACAAAAACATTGGTACCCACAAAGGCATCGGCTGGAGCATCCAAACTTGGTTTGCCACCGTTGCCGCCCGCCTGCTCCTGACGAATCAAAGGACGCAGACTGCCATCCGGCAGCACCTCCATTGGTGGTTTACTCCCTTCCCCAAAGGTGGCAATCTTCTGGGCAATGCCATCTTCAGTGATTCGAAAATCACTCGGTTTCAGATTGTTGATGTAGCGGCCACGGCTATCTGTCACCGTGAAGCTCAACACCACCAGGTCCACTTTGGACTTGAAGGTAGGGATGGTGCCGCCTCCAGGAGGCGGTTCCTGGCCCCAAAGCCACATGCCGGCGGCAAAAACAATCAGAGATGCGGCAATGGCCGCTTTTCCATAGTTCCTGGATAAGTTCAAACTGTGGTTCCCCCCAAAAGCGAAAAACTTGTACTTAATTCAGTGAAGCTGTTGTTCTTTGTTCCCCACCAGGCAGCGTCTGTGAACGAACACTGTTCCCTACATTGCGCAAAGACTTCAGCAATGCTGGCCAATCTTCCAGATGCGACGCAAAAATCTGCTCGACTACTTTTTGCGTCCATTCCGGTACTAACACGTTGAGTTGGGAAGGAGCGATATGGAGCTGATCAGCCAATGCAGCCCAGTACAAGGAATTTGACTCCCAACTCTCTGCCATGATCCGGCTGGAATAGCCCATCAGTGTCGGAAAAGTGCGCAGTTTCAGCAACTCAGGCCGGTAGGAATTCGCAAGCGTCGGTTTGGGAGTGCCGAAAGCATTCGAAATCGCTTCGTCGCTCACGGAAAGTCCACCTAGTTTCCGGATGGACTCCAACTCGGCTCCGGCCACTCCAAGCGTTGCGCTATTGCGGGAAAACATCTCGGACGCCATGCCGAACAACTCCGAAGGAGTGAGCTTCTCAATAGCCTCATGCACCTCTCCAGCAGCAACCAATTGTTCCACGCTCACACGTCGAATCGGTGCAGCTTGAAGATTCAACGCAGTCATCACAGACTGGCGAAGCTTGGGGTCCAGCGCCGCTTCTGCCAGCAAGGATTCTCCGAGCCGCATTTCGCTTCCCACCCAATGCAACTGCAAGGGAGTCACATTCCACCAGCGGGAAATCTTAGCGCTCAAAATGATTTGAGGCACCAAGTCTCCCCAAATCAATGCCTGTGTTTGGGTCGGTACCAGGAAGTTTTGTTCTGCTTCCGCCAACGCATAAGGAAGATTGGCGAGTGAACCCACCAAACGGCCCCCTGCATTCGTCGGCCATCCGCTGCCCTGCAACTCCGTTGCTTTCCAGGTGTGTATCGCGCCTTGCATCCCCGTGAAATCGTGGCCGCGAACAAAAAGCGGATTGGTATACAGAATCTGAGCCCCGGGCGGAGCGTAATGCACGTAGTTGTAGGCAACCAGCGTGTCTCGTAAGAGCGGCGCTAACGAACCCTGTAGATTCTGCAGTTTTTCCGGATTTCCCTGCGCCTTATCCACTAGGGCACGTATATTTAGTTTTCTTTCATTCTCAATGTGGCGCTCGCTCCAAAAGCCGTAAGCCATGGAGTTCTTTTCCGCGCCGGATAACGGCACGCGAGACACCTGGATTTCGGAAACGCGTGCAGCCAGCCTTGCCACCAAGGCGGGATTCAGCTTCGTTCCTTTCGATAAGCCTTCCAGGTTATCGGCCAGTGCAAACAGCACATCCAGAGAAATAATCCGCTGCGCGTCCAGCACGTGCTGCATCTCGGTCACAAGCCGATCGCGCACATCGCTATCCGGGGGAGTTTTTGCTCCCGCCAACAGTCCAAGCAAAGCTTCCTGCGGGTTGCCTCCGTTTGGTGCTCCTGTCGCGGTCAGCAGCAGGGAAACTCCCTTGCGTCCGCTCCCGAACAACTCCTGCTGACTGGCAATGTTCGGAAACAGCTTCAGAAGATCCAACAATGTTTGATCCGCTGCAGTGCCAGGAATCAGAGAATGGCGACAAAAAATTTGCCATAAGCCCGTTAAAGCTTGCATCACGCCAGCGGCGTCCTGTCGCAATAGCGTATCTTTCACATGGTCGATCGACTCCGCCGTATCCAGGAAACTGAGAATCGTGGCATCGGCCAGCGAAGGAGCGTCATTAAATGTGGCGTACTGCGCTCCATACGTTCGCCAGGAGCGCGCCAGGCGGTCCACTGTGGCAGCAGCGAGAGGATGCGCCCGGTTGCGATCCAGATCGCTGAGTGCCATAAAGATCTTCAAAGGCTCGTTTTCCACTGCCTTCCGGGAAAGTGCAAACAAAGCTTCCACTACGTCATCCGGCTCTTTCCAGGAGTTAGCGGCTTTGCTGAGTTTGGCGTCGTATTTCCCGCGAGGATGATTCACAAACAGGTCTTTCCAGATTTCCAGGCTTCCCGGAATGTGTGGCTGGCCATTGTCATCCAATCGCAAGCGCGTGGTGAGCAACATCATGTCCGTGTTAGAACGGAACACCGGGCGCGCCGGGCCAGGGCTGGTAATTCTGCCGCGCACTGCTGTGTAGAACCGCTTCATTCGGTTCGGTTCAGTCAGATAATCCTGAACGGGGCCATGAATACGAGCCAAAGCATCAAACTGGCTTGCCAGCCAACCGTCATCTTTCGCAATGAGCCGTTCGAAAAATGCAGCACCTTTGTCCGGGCTCACACCGGCTAAGTCCGCCCAAGCGGCTGCGGATCTTTGCCCTCCTGGAACAATTGCCTTGCCTTGCCGGATCTCAAACATTCCGCCATAAAAATCCAAGACATGGGCGTAGAGCCGCAATCGATTTGCGGCAACACCTTTGCGTAAAGCTTCCGCCGTTTCCCCATCCAGCTTCGACATGCCCAGATAGAAACGGCATAAGGAAGGGTCACCGAGAAACTGATCCAGAAAGTCCGCACTTTTATCTTTGTTGCTCACCCAATAATCTGCGGTAAACAGAATCGGAACCTGTGCAGGATGGTAATCATAGCGAAAAGGCTTATTGTTTCGAAGCGCCTGCTCCAATTCCGCAATGGGGAAGCCGGAGTCAGTGCTTAAAAAGGCACGGGCAGCATTTACGGTTTCCAACACCAGTTCATTGCCGCAACTGCCGCGCATCCGGAAGCCAAGCGTGCGGAGCAGGTCAGCCGTTTCCGTGGAATCACAAGTTTCAATCTTGAGGATTTTGTCTACACCGGCTAACTTCTCTAGCTCCCGCGCCTGGGAAAGGTAGCGATTCACCAGCTTCAGAAACTCCGTGGGTTCCAGGGCTTCGTTGCTATGGGAGGCTTGGTAGCCATTGGTTACCACATTTCGCGCCAGCCCCGTCATCACATCTGCTAAGTCGCTGTCTGGCGAAATGGCTGCCATGCGGCTAAAAGAACGGATTGGCCCAGGAATCGAAATATATTGTTTGGGCTCTTGCTCCCGCAGGGTGGCGGAAAGCGTAGCGTCTTTCCAATCCGTGCCGCCTGCGTCATGGTAGGCTGCCAGATCAGCCGTTGCTGCGGAACGATCACCCGCAATCAAATCTAGTACAACCAAGCGACGCATGATGGCGACAGACTTCGTTAAGCCAGTAACTTTGCGGTAAGTGGCACGCGCTTCCGGATCTCCGTAGCGGTCCAGAAACTCGGCATAACGAGTGAGCGCTGCGGCATCTCGCGGATTTCGCTGAACATTTCTGTTAAGCGCCTCTCTTGCCGCCGAAATTTGGCCAGCCCTCTCGAATTGAGCCGCTTGATCTGTAGTTTGCTGCGCAAACAAGCCGGAAGTACTAGAAAAAGAAAGCAGAATTGCAGTTAAGAAAAGTACTGGAAAAACCTTCATCAGGGTCCCCCCTATTGTGCGGATACATCACTCTATCATGGATGTAAAGAAGACTTTACAGCCTAGTGAAATCCCTTTTGGAAGTAACCCAACATGGTTTGTACTGCGAGCGTGGAGATTTTTACATAGATCCATGGAACCCTGTGGAGCGCGCCGTAATTACTCACGCCCATTCCGATCACGCCCGGTGGGGATCAAAACGCTACCTTACTTCCACGGAAGGAGTAGGCGTGCTTCAAATGCGGATGGGGAAAGATGCCGCGATTGAGGGCGTACCTTACGGCCAGGGAGTGGATCTCAACGGAGTAGGCGTTTCCCTCCATCCCGCAGGGCACATCCTGGGGTCATCCCAAGTTCGCGTTGAATCCGAGGGAGAGGTTTGGGTCGTGTCTGGAGATTATAAGGTGGAACAGGATCGCACCAGCACAGCCTTTGAACCCGTTCCGTGCCACACCTTTATTACAGAGTCCACGTTCGGTTTACCCATCTACCGTTGGCGTCCGGAACCGGAAGTATTTCAGCAGATTAACCAATGGTGGCGTCAGAATCAGGAAGCCGGAAGGGCCAGCCTCTTGTTTGCTTATTCTTTAGGCAAAGCCCAACGCTTACTGGCTGGCGTGGATGCTTCCATTGGTCCTATCTTCTGTCATGGAGCAGTGCAAAAGCTGAATCAGGTTTACCGGGAGTTTGGCGTGCCTGTTCCGGAAACTTCTTATACCGGCTCGGTGGAACGCGGCTATAACTGGAGCAAAGCCCTGATTGTTGCTCCCCCTTCCTGCAATGGAACCACATGGGCCAGAAAATTTGGCTCCGTATCCACGGCATTCGCATCCGGATGGATGAGGGTGCGAGGAACCAGAAGACGCCGCTCCTTAGATCGAGGATTTATTCTCTCCGACCATGCGGACTGGCCGGGACTTCTCAGTGCGATCAACGCCACTGGCGCTGAGCAAGTGCTGGTGACGCATGGGTACCGTGCGCCTCTGGTGCGTTGGGCCGAGGAACACGGCAAGCGGGCGCGCGCACTGGAAACCCGCTACGAAGGCGAAGGGGATGATGCCGTGGAGGAAGCGCAAGCAGAAGAGCCTTCCGCTGAGGGGGAAGGGTGAAAGCGTTCGCGGAACTATATAACGCACTGGACGAGACCACTAAGACGGGCCAGAAAACGGATGCTCTTACCGCTTATTTCAGTTCTACCCCTGCCCCGGATGCCGTTTGGGCCATTCATTTTCTGATTGGCCGCCGTCCTAAACGGCTGATTGAAACGCGAAAGTTGATAGAGTGGGCCACGGCAGAAGCCGCGATTCCCAATTGGCTGTTCGAGGAGTCTTACCACGCCGTAGGAGACCTGGCGGAAACCATTGCGCTCCTGCTGCCGGAAGCACAGAAATCCAGTGATCGCCCGCTCCACTACTGGGTAGAAGAAAGGCTGTTGCCACTCGCTCGCTGGGAAGATGAACAGCGCCGCGAATCTCTGGTATCCGCATGGCGGGAAATGGATGAAAGCCAGCGGTTTGTGTGGAACAAGCTGATTACGGGTGCGTTCCGGGTAGGCGTTTCCCAAAACTTAGTAGTGCGAGCGCTGGCACAAGCGAGCGGCGTGGAAGCCTCGGTAATTTCCCACCGCTTAATGGGTGATTGGCACCCTTCCCCGGATTTCTACAAACAGTTACTGGCGAAAGAATCGGAAGATGCGGATATCAGCCGTCCATATCCTTTCTTTCTCGCCTATCCGCTGGAAGCACCTTTGGAAACTTTGGGGGAGCTTTCCGAATGGCAGGTGGAATGGAAATGGGACGGGATTCGCTCTCAGTTGATCCGCCGCCAGTGGCGTACCTTTCTTTGGTCGCGTGGGGAAGAACTGGTAACAGACCGTTTCCCGGAACTGGAAGCGCTTGGCGCATTTTTGCCGGAAGGCACAGTGGTGGATGGTGAAATTCTGCCGTGGAAAGATGGCAGCCCGCTCCCGTTTGCCCAGATGCAGCGGCGTATTAGCCGCAAAGTGCTTGGCCCGAAGATTCTAGGCGAGGTGCCCGTGGTGATTCTTGCCTACGATCTGCTGGAGTGGAATGGTTTAGATATCCGTCACTTGCCGATTGAACAGCGTCGGCATCACTTGGCGGAATTGGTGGAAATCACAAAAAACAGTGGTCGGCTGGTGCTGTCTCCTTTGGTGGAGGCGGATTCCTGGGAAGACCTAGCCCGGAAGCGCGGTGAATCACGGGAGCGCAAGGTGGAAGGCTTTATGCTGAAGCGGCATGGCTCTCCTTACCGGACCGGCAGGCGTCGCGGGGATTGGTGGAAGTGGAAGGTGGAACCGTTTTCGATTGATGCGGTGTTGCTTTACGCACAGCCCGGCAGTGGCCGCCGGGCCAGCTTATTTACGGACTACACATTTGCTGTGTGGGATGGCGATACGCTGGTTCCCTTCGCCAAAGCATACTCCGGACTGACAGACGAAGAGATCCAAAAGGTGGATGCGTTTGTTCGGCGAAATACCACGGAAAAGTTCGGTCCGGTTCGTGCCGTAAAACCGGAACTGGTATTCGAACTTGCTTTCGAAGGAATCCAGAAAAGCCCGCGCCACCGTTCCGGCATTGCCGTTCGGTTTCCCCGCATTGCTCGTTGGCGGCATGATAAGCCACCCGCTGAAGCCGATACATTGGAAACAATTCGGGCCTTGATTCCCGATGCAGGGAAATAAAAATGAGTGCCGCGCGCCGAAAGCGCACCGTGGTTTCCACTCCGCAAGAACAAGCGTTTGCCACCGTACACCAGTGGTTTGCCTCGCGTGGGTGGAAACCGTTTCCGTTTCAGGAAGAAGTTTGGCGTGCTTACCTTGCCGGGGAAAGCGGCCTGATTCACGCGGCCACTGGCACCGGAAAAACCTATGCGGCATGGCTGGGACCGGTGCTGGAGTGGATGAGTGGCGATGGGGAAATCAATCCGCCTTTGCGCGTGATTTGGATTACCCCGCTTCGCGCCTTAGTGTCCGATACGGAAAATGCTCTGCGCGCACCCCTGCTGGCGATGGATATTCCCTGGCGCTTAGAAGCCAGAACGGGAGACACCAAAGCATCGGTTCGCACCCGGCAAAAGCACCGGCTTCCCACGGCTTTAGTCACCACGCCCGAAAGTCTGGCTCTTTTGCTGGCGCGGGAAGATGCGCGAGAGTTGTTCGCTGGCGTTCGCATGGTGATTGCGGATGAATGGCATGAATTGTTAGGTTCCAAGCGCGGCGTACAAGCAGAATTAGCGTTAGCGCGGATTCGTGCCTGGAACCCTGGCCTTCGCACATGGGGCCTTTCCGCCACCCTGGGCAATTTGGAGGTAGCAAAGGACACGCTGCTGGGAAGCAACACCGGCCAGAGCCGGATTGTGCGCGGCCTGGTTCCGAAAACGATCAAAATTGATTCTCTGATTCCCGCGCAAATGGATCATTTTCCCTGGGCAGGGCACCTCGGCCTCAACATGTTGCCGCAGGTGCTGGAGCAGGTGGAAAAAAGTGAATCCACGCTGATCTTTACCAACACGCGCTCCCTGACGGAAATCTGGTATCAGGCGATTCTGTCGGCGAAACCGGAATGGGCAGGGCAGATTGCGCTTCACCATAGTTCGCTGGATCGAAAAACACGTGACTTTGTGGAAGACGGCCTTCGCGCAGGTACGCTTCGCTGCGTGGTCTGCACTTCCAGTCTGGACCTTGGAGTGGATTTCACTCCCGTGGACCGGGTCATGCAGATTGGCAGTCCCAAGGGAGTAGCACGGCTCCTGCAACGGGCCGGACGAAGCGGCCATCGCCCGGGAGTTCCGAGCCGGATTACCTGCTCACCGACCCATGCGTGGGAATTGGCAGAGGTTGCAGCGGCACGCGATGCCTTGGAAGCAGGCGTGATCGAAAGCCGCTATCCGGTGGAACGTCCGCTGGACCTTCTTGCTCAATGGGCCGTTACCATTGCCGTTGGGGGAGGTTTCGAGCGGGAAGAACTGTTTGAGGAAGTCCGCACGGCGTATTCGTTTCGTGATCTCACCACGGCGGAATGGGATTGGGTGCTGGAGTTTGTGACGCATGGAGGCGAGGCGCTTCGGGCTTATCCGGAATATGCACGTGTGGCTGCGCAGGGTTCACGTTATGTGATCGCCAATCCGCAAATCGCTCGCCGTCATCTTCTTTCCACAGGCACGATTGTGAGCGATGCCTCCATTGACATTCGCTACATGACCGGAGGAAGAATCGGCAGCGTGGAAGAATCATTTGCGGCGCGTCTCCGTCCTGGCGATTTGTTCGCCTTTGCGGGGCAGGTACTGGAGTTTGTGCGCGTCCGGGAGATGACGGCGTGGGTAAAAAAGTCTAAGGCTTCCGGCGGTGTAATTCCCAGTTGGGGCGGCACGCGAATGCCGCTTTCCCCAGAATTAGCCGATGCCTTGCGGCAGCGATTTGAACAGGCACACCTTGGCATTTTCGAAGGAAAGGAGATGAAGTCGCTGCGCCCGGTATTTGAAACACAGGCCCAGATTTCCCATGTTCCCGCCGCGAATGAAATGCTGATTGAACGGGTGGAAACCCGCGAAGGCCATCATCTTTTCTTCTACCCCTTTGAAGGGCGTTTAGTGCATGAAGGGTTAGCGGCTTTGCTGGCATGGCGGATTGCACAGCTTAGGCCGATCACGTTTTCCTCCTCCTGCAATGATTACGGGTTCGAATTGCTTGCGCCGGAACCAGCCATGCTGGAGCAGAACGCACTCACGGAACTGTTTTCGCCAGCGCGTTTGGCAGAAGATATTCCCGCCAGCTTGAACGCAGCGGAGTTGGCGCGACGCCAATTCCGTGAGATTGCACGAGTCGCAGGGCTGACGTTCAACGGCTACCCTGGACAGAACAAATCCGTGCGCCAATTGCAGGCTTCCAGTTCCCTGCTCTTTGATGTATTTCTCCGTTACGATGCAAACAATCTTCTGTTGGACCAAGCGCGGCGGGAAGTGCTGGAGCGGCAGTTGGAACGAAGCAGGCTTGGGCAATCTTTGGAGCGCATCTCAAAGGCGCGCATCATCATACAAGACATGAAGCGTCCTTCGCCTTTGTGTTTTCCGCTCATGGTGGATCGCACGCGCAATCGAGTCAGTTCCGAAAAATTGGCGCAGCGGGTCCGCCGCATGGTACCTTCTCGGCGGTGAGAGAAGGCGATCTTTCGATTCAGTTGGCGGGCGAAACCCTGGTGCTCACCCCGGAACGAGCCATATATTGGCCTCGCACGGATACTTTGCTGGTTGCAGACACTCATTGGGGAAAAGCGGCCACCATGCGATCGGCTTCCATTCCGATTCCGGGCGGCACCACGTCTTCAGACCTCCAACGACTTAGCCAACTGATCAGAGACATGGATGCTAAGCGATTGGTATTGCTTGGTGATGCGATTCATTCCCGGCGAGGGCGTGCCGTTCAGACGTTTGCGGCCTTAGCACGCTGGCGAGATTGCTTTTCTGACCTTGAGATTCTACTGGTGCGAGGCAATCACGACCGGGGCGCAGGCGATCCGCCGGAGGAACTGCGTATTTTGTGCGCGGAGCCGCCCTGGACGGAGCTTCCTTTTGTGTTTCAGCATTTTCCGGAACCGGCAATAAGCGGTTACGCATTATCTGGCCATCTTCACCCGGCCATCCGGCTACGGGGACGTGGCAAAGAGCGGCTGACGCTTTGCTGCTATTGGTTTACCCCGCAGTTTGGGGTGCTGCCAGCGTTCGGATCGTTGACCGGAAATGCCTATGTGGAACCTGGCCAGCATGATCAGGTATTCGCCATTGCAGAGGATGAAGTAATTGCTGTATAAGCGGTTGCGAGATACTGAAATTTGCCTCATGTGATCATTATTGGCGGCGGTTTAGCAGGTCTTTCCGCTGCCGCAGCGCTTGGAGGTGCAGGCTGGCAGGTCGACCTTTTTGAAACCCGTGCTTTTCTAGGAGGCCGCGCTACTTCCTGGCCCGTGACGCCTTCCGACGACGCTTCGGAAGTGATTGATAATTGCCAACATGTTCTCTTGCGCTGCTGCCATAACCTGCTCGACTTCTATGGAAAACTCGGCGTCCGAGATAAAGTGCGGTTCTACTCCGAGTATTTTTTCCTGGAGCCGGGCGGCAGAATGTCCACATTAAAGCGCGGCGTGCTGCCTCCGCCGTTGCACTTCACCGGTTCATTTGCAGGGTTGAAATTCTTGAGCCCCTTAGACAAGGCCGCCATCGGACGCGCCATGCTGTCCATTTCCCGCGAGCGTAAGCGTGCCGATTTGGACCGCATCACGATGCTCGAATGGCTGCGGGAAAAGAAACAAACGGCACGGTCCATTGAACGCTATTGGCGGCCGGTGCTGGTCAGCGCCATTAATGAGGAACTGGACCGCATGGCTGCTTCGCATGGCCTGCAAGTGTTCTGGCAGGGAATGCTGGTAAATCGGAATGCGTATGAAATGGGCATTCCCGATGTTCCCCTGCGCGATCTGTATCAGGAACAAGCCTGGAGCCGTATTGGTGCGGTTCGTATCCATTCCCGTTGCGCCGTAGAGAACGTAGTAGAGGACAATGGACGCCTCACTGGCGTGCAGGCAGGCGGCACCTTCCACCCCGCAGATTACTTCATCAGCGCAGTGCCGTTTGAAAGGATGGAAAAACTGATTCCCGGTTTGCCGCTGGATGTTTCCCGGTTTGAGCATTCGCCCATTACCGGCATTCACCTGTGGTTTGACCGTTCGGTGACTTCGCTTCCCCATGCCTCGCTTCTGGACCGGACCATTCAGTGGATGTTTAATAAATCCGAAGGCCGATACATACAGCTTGTGGTGAGCGCCTCCCGTTCACTGACAAATATGAGCAGAGGAGACATCATCGCGCTGGCTCAAAAGGAACTTGCAGAATTTTTTCCCCTTGTACGAGAAGCCAAATTAGAGCGGGCGCAGGTAGTGAAAGAGGTGCGTGCTACGTTTTCCGCAATGCCAGGGTTGGAAGCAATGCGGCCACCGGCAAAAACGGCCATTCCCAATTTGGCGCTCGCAGGAGACTGGACCCGCTCAGGCTGGCCCGCCACTATGGAAGGCGCTGTTCGAAGCGGATATCTGGCGGCAGAGGCTGTCACCGAAGCGGCTGGACAACGAGCACGGTTCTTGATTCCGGATGAAGCATAATGGAGCCATGCGCCCGATCTTCCGGTTTTGCTTTTGTTTGCTGATTTGCCTGACCTTGTCGGCTGACGTGCCTACCACCAAATTGGCCGTGCATGTTCTCACGCCCGGTGGAAAACCGCTAGATCGTGCCAGCGTGATTATTCGATTTGTGGCCGGGCGAGAAAAGCTGAAGCTCTACAAAAAGATCAGGACGACCTGGGAAACCAAAACCGACCAGGAAGGGTTTGCCCGCATTCCTTCTATCCCCCAAGGCAAGATCCAGATTCAGGTAATTGCTCCCCATTACCAAACGTTTGGCGATGTGTTCGAGATTGCGGATCAGGATAAAACTATTGAGATCAAAATGAACCCTCCGCAAGCGCAATACACGGCACACTGAGCGAAAACTCCCGCTGGCACGGGACGTGCAAACAACCACGTCATGGCGGAAGAAGCTGTAGACGGAAAAGTAATTGTGATTACCGGCGCTTCCAGCGGCTTCGGTAAAGGAGTGGCGCTGAAATTTGCCGGAGCAGGGGCTACTGTGGTGCTTGCCGCCCGACGCGATGAGTTGCTGGAAGAGATTGCGCAAAGGTGCCAAGGGGAAGGCGGCAGAGCTTTAGCCGTACCGACTGACGTTAGCCACAAAGAGGAAGTGGAACAGCTCGCCCAAACGGCAATTGCCCAATTTGGCCGAATCGACGTCTGGGTCAATAATGCAGGGGCAGGCGCTTTAGGACGCTTTGAAGAAGTTCCTTTAGAGGACCATGTCCAGGTAATTGAAACAGACCTGCTCGGCACCATGTACGGCAGCTACTTTGCGATGCAGCAATTCCGCAAACAAGGCAATGGCGTTCTGATCAATGTGGCTTCCGTGATAGGGAAGGTCCCCGCACCTTACTTTGCCTCTTATGCGGCGGCGAAACACGGCGTCGTCGGATTAAGCGCGGCGTTGCGGCAAGAGTTGCGGGAAAACAAGGCGGAAGGCATTCATGTTTCCACCGTGATGCCCACCTCCATGGATACTCCGTTTTTTGAACATGCGGCGAATTACACAGGCCACCAGGCATCGCCGATTCCTCCAACTTATGGCGCACAGGAAACCATTGAT
Organism: Bryobacterales bacterium; assembly: GCA_963791675.1. Classification (GTDB taxonomy): domain Bacteria; phylum Acidobacteriota; class Terriglobia; order Bryobacterales; family Bryobacteraceae; genus JALYXI01. The sequence continues at coordinate 385,884 of CAWBTD010000010.1, read as the reverse complement.
GTGATCTTCCGCATGGCAACCGCTCCGGAAGATGAGATTGCGGTCGGCACGGCTGGGAAGTTTGCCACTTTCTTCCATAGCCTTGCTCCCGGCATTACGGAAAAACTGATGGGCCACCAAACACATAAGTCCCAAATGGAACAGGCCCCGCCTGCGGATAACACCCAAGGCAACCTTCAAGAAACCAGTATGGCTGGTACCAATGTGGGCGGTGGCTGGCCTCACAAGTAAGCGTTACGCTGGCTCTGCAAATACGTAAAAACGAAACATCGGCTTCATCTCGCCTCGCCCCCAGCGGTTCACATGCCAGTGCGCCGCAATTTTTTGGGGTCGAGGCGTTTGTGTGAAATCCAAGTAAAGTTGGTGAATCCCCGGATAAAATTTCTGCGGAAATGCACTGAGCGGTTTGGCTTCCCAGTTTTCTCCATCAAGGGAAGCCCATAGGGAAACATCCAAGCTTTCCTGCTCCACCACGGAAAGAATGCCAAGCGTGATCAGCAACCCGGAAACCGAATCCACCACCATCGGTTCACCCTTGCCGTTTGCATGTACTACCGTTTCCGGTAAAAGAAACGCAGGCAGCACGTGGGCGCTCACAGTTTGGAGAGGCGTGAAAAACGCTCCCCTGCCGCATCCAACGTTTCGAACTTTTTGCAGAAGCAGAACCGCATCTTTTGTGCACCGTTTTCCGGGTGCGCATAGAAGCTGGAACCAGGAACACCGGCTACGCCCACGTCCGTTAGTAAGTGATGAACAAACTCTACGTCATTGGCAAAGCCAAAGGCGGAGATATCCGTCATTACATAATAAGCCCCTTGCGGCGCGAAGCATTTGAATCCTGCTGCCTCCAGCAATCCCACTAGTTTCTGTTTTCGCTCCCCATAATCATGAGACAAATGAGCATAATACCCTTCACCCAAACCGAGAGCTAACGCACTTGCCTGCTGCAAGGGAGAAGCGGCAGCAACTGTCAAAAAGTCATGAACACGCCGTATGGAGTCCGTCAAATCCGGGGATGCAATTACCCAACCGACACGCCAGCCTGTGACCGAAAACGTCTTGCTCATGCTGTTGATCAGGATGCAGCGATCTCGCAAACCGGGCAGCGTGATCATGGGAATGTGCTGCGCGCCACCGTAGGTGATGTGTTCGTAGATTTCGTCGGTGATGGCCAGTGCATCGTGTTCCTGGCAGAGTTCACCGATCAGCGTCAACTCTTCCCGCGTGAATACCTTGCCCGTGGGGTTATTGGGCGTGTTGATTACAATAGCTTTGGTTTTGGAAGAAAACGTCCGGCGCAGTTCTTCCGGATCAAAACTCCAATCAGGGGCGTGGAGCGGCACCGTCCGGCGAATGCCACCGCAGAGCTTGATATCGGGATCATAATTTTCGTAGAACGGCTCGAAAACAATGATTTCATCCCCCGGATCTATGGTGCCGAGCAGTGAGGCAATCATGCCTTCTGTTGCACCGCACACCACGGTTACTTCGCGCTCCGGGTCTACTGAAAGTCCATACGTGCGTTGGTACTTTGCGGCAATCGCTTCCCGCAAAGCCTTGGTACCCCAGGTAATGCTGTACTGGTTGTGATCAGCCTCAATGGCTGCTTGGGCAGCTTGTTTGATCTCGGGCGGCGCACCAAAATCCGGGAATCCCTGAGCCAGATTTACTGCACCATGTCGGATGGCCAGCCGGGTCATCTCCCGGATCACGGATTCGGTGAAACGGCTAGTCCGCGCGCTCCGAAACCGTTCGCGAATGCTTCTTTCGGATGGGCTTTCGGGTGGCAACGACGCGCTTTGCAGCGGGTCGACTGGTGGCGACAGCACGGGCTGGCGCAGCGGGACGGACAACGACATGGTTTGAGGGTACCGCACTCGTCATCTGAACCGGTGAAGCAGGAGGCAGTTTTTGTCCGTACAGTTTGCGGTACACGAAAGCATTCCGCATCACCGCCTGGACGTACTCACGAGTTTCCGTAAAAGGGATGCTTTCCACAAACTCAGCCGGTTCCCGGAATGTGCCTCGCGCCAGCCATTCCGTCACTCTGCCAGGACCGGCATTATATGCCGCCAGCGTTTGTTCCAGATTTCCATTCCAACGATTGATCTGCAACCGTAGATAACTGGAGCCGAGCTTCAGGTTCGCTTCCGGCTGCAACAACATGCCGGTTTGGAAGGCCATGCCGCCCTGTTGCGCCATCATGCGCCCGGTGGAAGGAATTAACTGCATCAATCCATACGCATTGGCGTGGGAAACCACTACAGGGTTAAATTCCGATTCCTGGCGGATCAATCCTGCCACCAGATAAGGGTCCAGGTTCTGCGCTTTCGCCGCTTCGATCAGTGCTGCCTGATAGGGCATGGGAAACAAATATTCCCAAAACTCACGCGGGGCATGGTCCAAAGCAAGCGACAGATACTCTGGCGCAAAATTCTTCATGTGCCGCAGGCTCAAGGCAGGCGTGGGGTCCAGACGTGCCATCTCTACCGCTAATAAATGACGCTGCCCGTCCGTGCTGCCGCCAAAACGTAGTTCAAACTGGCTCCAGTCCGGGAATCCCGCGGTGGAAAGCAACCGTGCCCGTTCCATTCGGGCTTTGGTCGCCGGGGTTGCTGCTTCGTTTGCCAGATCAGGCCGTTCGGGAAAGGCAATGGTGTTGAGCCAGTGCGTCACCGTACCGGACGGGGCGACACTAGCGATGGTTTTGTCTTCCAACCGATAAGCGGCCAGCACTCCATAGTAATAATGCGGAAACGTTTCCACCAGTGCCGAGTAGTAGGCACGGGCAGCATCCGGCTTTCCCGCATTTTCCGATAAACGGCCCAAAAAGTAGAGAGCGCTGGAAGCTCGCTGATCAGCAGGGTAGTGCAGCAATTGCTGGCGAAGCAGTTCTTCTGATTCCGGCGCGCCTTTCAGGTAAGCGTCCCAAGTTACTTTCCAATGGCAGTAGGCGGTGGAAGCATCGTCAGGAAATGTTTCATACGCGGCTTTATATAATGGCGTGTACTGCTCCGGGTGATTGGACAACAAGTACCGATTTCCCGCAGACACCAGTGCTTTTAAGCGCCATACAGATTTCGGATAGCGCTTATCCAGTTCCCTTACCGTGACCAGCATGTCCACATCCGCGCCAAGCTTTCGCAGGCACTCCATTAAGTAATACAGCCGTTCAGCATCGGCTTCGGAATGGGCGAGATTCAGGGATCGCAGATACTGAGAAGCCCCTCGCGCGTCTCCTGCCAGGTAGTCAGAAGCACCCACGCGCACTTCCGCCTGATCGTGCGGAAGCCCGACTAAAGAAGAAGCAAGACCTTTGTATTCCTGTTTTGCCTTTTCGAACTGTTTCACAGCAACCCATTGATCGCCGCGATCCAACATCAGCGTGGGATCTGCCGGGGGGTAATCCTTGCCCATGGCAGTTTTTAAGCGTTCTATGGCAGTCGCTGCCGCTACCGCACTTCGGGTTGCTGGATAAGAAAAATAGACTTTCTGATAAAGAGCAGCGGCAGGAGCACGCTCCCCCTGCGCCTCATAAGCCTGAGCGAGCAGCATTGCCCCATCCGGCTGCGGAAGAGACTCGTATTCCTGACGCAACAAACGAATGGCTTCCCCAGGCTGTTGCTGCTGCAAGCGAGCCTGGGCTTCCAACATGTTTGCTTTAGCGCCAAGAGGAGAGATGAGGCGTTGCGCAGCGTGAAATACGGAGAGTTCGGCAATCACCCCAGAAGGGTCATGCATCTCTGCTTTGGAGACCGCCAAGTAATACCCGGTGTAGTCCGCTAGTTGGGGAAGCTTTGATTTTGCCGCTTGCAGGTGCGCAACCGCACCGGAAAAATCCTGCTGGGCATAGGCTTTCATGCCCAGGGAGAACTCCCCTAAGGCAGCGTTATCTACCGCAGCAGTTACGTTCCACGTGCAAAATAAGCTAAAACAAACGGCCCGGAAATTCCGGGCCCAAGAGCCGTTCCTCATTGTTGGCTAAATTTCCTAACAATTCGAGATAAAGGTAATCCACCATGGCAGGAGAGGAGTTCACAAACTCCTTCCTCCATATTTCACGCGCCGCATCGATTTCTGGTTTCAAGGCACGGTATACGTTGCCTTCCGCTTGGCTTTTCCGGATTCGCTCCCCATGCGCTAAACGCAGATCCGCTACCAGTGCGCGAGCCTTGCGTTGTGCCCGCAGATGCACTGCCTGCTCCGCAGGGGAAAGGTCCTCCCACTTTCCTGCTTTCTGTGGAAAGGCGAGTTTCACCAAGCCCTCCCCAGATTTCTTGCTACGTTCTTTGTCCAACGCTTCCAAACGCATGCCAGCGGTTTCCGCCAGAAGTTCCAGTGGCGCGGATTGTACACTGCCTGCCGCAAACAACATGGCCCGTACCGCTCCCGAAACGACCAAGGGAAACAGGTAAGCGCGCTCCACCACTTCCCCGCCCTTCATGGCGGCTTCAAACAACTCGGGCGAAAGTTCCCCCACAGTGGCTGCTGCTACCACGGGGTCCTTTGTTTCCAGGGCAGTCAATAAGGCAGGGGCAGTGTGTGTTTCAAAGCGAATACTTTCTGTTGCACATCCACGCACCGAAACAGAATAGGTATGAGTTGTATTGAACGCGAAAGCAGCCATCCGTTCACAAAAGGGAACAGAACCGGCAGCCAGAACGGAATGCACAGCTTCTTCACTGGCGCTCTGGCGAATGCGCCTCACCAATTGATTGAGCTGTTCGGCAACCTTGCGTGCGCCAGCGGTTTCCCCTGAGCGGCGCTCGATGCGCATCTGTGCTTCCGTGGCTTCCCCGATTTGCTCACAGAGCCGTCGCACATCCTCCCGCCAAGCGGTTGCGTTGAGGGAGGTAACCATTCTGCTCTATATTACCAGCCCGTCGCAAGTGCTCCATATACCCCTCATTAAACCTTTTCATATTTCCTCCTACATGAAATCTATGGGACACTTTCTGCATCCATCTTGACGAGCGATCTTTTATAAATGCTCAAGCCAGGAGTCGAGGAAATGGGACAGATTCACAAGCGTTTGGACCCGAAGGAAACAGGCCAAGAAGCTGGAAGTCTTCACGCGGAGTTACGGAAACGAATTGTTGGCCAAAGTGAAGCGATTGACCAGATTGTGAATGTTTATCAGACTTATCTGGCAGGTTTGACCAGCCCTGGCAGACCGATTGGAAGCTTTCTGTTTCTGGGACCAACCGGGTCCGGTAAAACACGGCTCGTGGAAGCAACAGCAGAATCGCTGGTAAACGACCTCCATGCCGTGATCAAAATCGATTGCGCTGAATTTCAACATAGCCATGAGATTGCCAAGCTGATCGGCTCACCCCCTGGATACTTGGGTCACCGGGAAACACACCCCCTGCTGAGCCAGGAAGTGTTAAACCAGCACCATACGGAAAAGGTCAAAATCAGCTTTGTTCTGTTTGACGAAATCGAGAAAGCCAGCGACTCCCTATGGAATCTTTTGCTGGGTATTTTGGATAAAGCGACTCTGACGTTGGGAGATAACCGCCGGGTGGATTTTAGCCGCAGCATGATTTTCATGACCAGCAATCTGGGCGCAGCGGAGATGAATGCCCTGATTCGCCCGCGCTTAGGGTTTCAGTGCCACGGAGGGGAGCTTCCGAAAGAGGGAGCAACGCTGCAACAAAGCCTTGGGAGTAAAATCACGCGCTCTGCCGTGGAAGCGGCCCGCCGGAAGTTCACACCGGAGTTTATGAACCGGCTGGATAAAATTGTTGTTTTTCAGCCCCTTTGTTCCTCCGAGTTGGAAAAGATTCTGGAGATTGAGCTCCAGATGCTGCAGCACCGCGTGTTTCACACGGCCTCTTCCACGCCGTTTGTGTTTCACCTGACCGATGCCGCAAAAGACTTCCTCCTGCGGGAAGGAACCGACATGAAATACGGGGCGCGCCACCTGAAACGCGCTATGGAAAGAGAGCTGGTACATCCGCTTTCCAATTTAGTGGCCTCGCAGCAAATCAAAAGCGGGGATCTGCTGCGAGTGGACTTTGATGGAGATGCCCGTTGCCTGGAGTTCACCAAAGAAGCAGAAGATGTGCCGGTATGCGCAATGGCGCAGATGATCGATAAAGGTCCCTGGGCTTCCGTGATCGGCAAGGAAGCCGTTTCCGAGCCACAAACCCCCAAGACCGCAAACGCCAAAACGTCACGACAGTAGCCAGCGAAGAATAAATCTCAGGGGGAGAAAAAAGCATCCTATCCTCCAAGGAATGGGACGCTTTCGTACGATAAAACGCGCGGAGCAATCTGCGTTTTGAAGTGGTTTTATGATTCTCCTCTGGTTGTTTGCCCTCTGCTTCCCCGTTGCCGGGTTTCGGTCATTGTTCCCGTTCGCAATGAACAGCAGACGCTAAGAAAAACGCTGACTGCATTATGTTTCCAGCGAGATAGTTCTAGTACTTCTATACACTATGACGATTACGAGGTGATCGTTCTTTTCAATAACTGTACGGACGCTTCCCTAGCTGTAGCTCGCCAGTTCCAGCAAGAACACCCGTTCTTTCGCCTTCACTTGGCAGAACGGGAATTGGCCCCACACATTGCTCATATCGGAACTGCGCGTGGCATGTTGATGGATGAAGCCTCCAAACGTTTCTTACAAGCGGGTAAACCACGAGGCGTGATTGCCTCGACGGATGGCGACACTGTTGTAGCGCCAGATTGGCTGTATCAAACTCTTCAAGCTATCGACAACGGCTGTGATGCAGTCGGTGGGGCCATTGCGTTTGCCAAACACGAGCGGGAGAAGTTAAAACCAGGAACGCGCGCCGCTTACCTATACGACCGAGGCTACCAACACTTGGCAGCGCATCTGGAGGCTTTGCTGGACCCGGTGCCGCATGATCCATGGCCACGGCACAATCAGCATTTTGGGGCGAGTCTGGCATGTACCGCTGCCAGCTACCAAAGAGCGGGACAGATGCCTCGCGTGCCGCAACTAGAAGATGTTGCTTTAGTAGAAGCCTTGGAGCGCGTGGATGCACGCATTCGGCATTCGCCCCAGGTGCGCGTTACCACCTCCGCACGGTTGCGAGGTCGCGTGGAAGTAGGACTTTCCTCTCAGTTGCGAGTGTGGCAGAACCACTCGCAAAAAAGCACTCTGCCGCAAGTTCCCAGTTGTGCTTTTCTGGAACACACCCTGCGGCTGCGTGCCAAGTTGCGCGGGCTATGGCATCAATCCCAATCGGGGATTTTCCGGTATGGGCAAGATGTGGATGCACTCGCCACCCTCCATCCCGGCAAACTCAAACGCAGTCTCCAAAACCAAACCTATTGGGGAAGCTTTTTGCAGCAAATCCAGTTTTCGCAAACCCGAGCAAAGCACTTCCCCCGTTCCCAGCGCATGCAAGCCCTTCCGGATGCCGTAGCAGCACTGCGGATCACGGTCAATTGCCTGGCGCGGTGCGCTCCAGCAGATCGAGCCGGTAACGATCCTGCCGGGAACCGAACCTATGTTTCCATTCCTTCCGGCTTAGCCAATACTCATGGACTTCGTCCCCAGTTTGCGGATAATCGGCTACGTATGGAGTCCAATGAACCAGAACAAGGTGCGCACCTGGTGGCTGGTGCTCCGCGATGACGTTGGCTGCTTTTTCCAGATCCGGTTTTCCCCAGTAGTACGCCACCTCGGAAACAACAATCAGGTCGAAATTCTGTTCAGGAAACTCCTGGGGAATTTCCATGCAAAGGAACTCCACATTTCCCTTCCCGGCACACCTTTGTTTCGCAGCGGCCAAAGCCTTTTCAGCAACATCCACGGATAAGAGAAAGTCACACCTCTCCGCTAGATGAGCTGTGAGTACACCAATGGAACAGCCGATTTCCAGCCCAAGCCCATAACGGGCACGCGGCAGAGCAGCTAAAGTAGCAGCGTATTTTTCCTTTTCGTAAGGACTGGACTGGAAGTTCCAAGGGTCTTCATTTGCGCGGTATACATCATCAAAGTAATCCGGTTTGAGCGATTCACTCATCTTGTTTCGTGCTCCAGATCCCCGAGTGAGCAGCAGGTTGCTCCAACACGAAGCGGCCCACGCTGGCTAGTGCCTGATCCGGCGCTGGCTGGCGCAGGTACATGGTCAGATCACGAAGCCGCTGCTCAAACGGGTGCGGTTCCAACAGGCCACGCACCCCAACGCCGGACGTTACAAAGCGCATGACCTCCAGGCAGATCGTCTCAATGGCGGTGCGCGTCATGTTCGCGTACTCCACCATGATGCGAGAGTCCTTTGGGTCTTCCGCATAGAAGAACTGTTCTGCCTTTTCCGCAGCACCTTTCAACCATTGCCGCCCACTTTCCAGGGCAAGTACCAGTTGGCCCATACGCGCCGTTTGGTAAGGATCCTCTGTGCGACGCAGGCGTTGCAGCCAGGCATGGAAATCGTACATCAGGCGTTCCGCAGCGCCAAGCTGGACGGCGGCAAACCGGATGGCTCCGCCGCTAAACATAGGCTGCCGGTAATAATCGCCCGCTTTGCCGAGCAGCATTTTGCCGGAAACCACCGAACCGGTGAAGTCAATGGCAAAGCTGCAAGAGTTTTCCATTCCCAAGGGCCGCCAACTCTCTCGATCAATCTGGCAAGCAATCTCCTCCATGGGAAGAATGCACATCTGCCAAGCGCCATTGGGGAGATTGCCCGTTACAATCGGGCGCTGCACATTTCCTGCCCCGGAAGCAAAGGTTTTGCCGCCTGTTAAGGAAAAGCGAATATCCTCTGTGGAGGAAAACTGCAGGTGTTTTTCCGGACCGGTATTCCAAACCCCGAATAAAAAGCCGTTTTGAACATCCCGAGCCGCCTGTTGTTGTTGTTCCTCCGTTCCAAAATACTGGATCAGCAACAGCGCATTCACATGACCTTCATACAAACGGCCTACGGACAGATTTCCTCCGCCAACAGAAGCTAATACCTCCAGAAGTGCGAGGTGAGTTCCCGGGGCAATTCCTAGCCCTGCACTTCCTAAGTGAGCCGATAAAGGAGCAGCCAGCAAACCTTCTTGCTGCAGCCTTTTGATCTCCCAGCCAGGGAAACCGAGAGTGTGCCGCGAAGGGGCATTGGCAAACTCATTTCCCAGTCGTCGAGCCGTATCTCGAATCGAATTGGCCGATTGGGAGTGTAAGATTCTGTCTTCCGTAGTGGTGTTCAACAAAAGCTTATGATGAGCAATTGCTCTTGGATGCTGTAAACCTTCTCGGCGGGTGAAACATCACCAAGTTTTGATTTGTGCTAAAGAACTCTTGATCCTTTTTCTGTGTTACGAATCTAGTAAAGATAAAACTTAACGGGATGCCTGGGACTTCTTTACAAGACACAACCATTCTGGTGGTGGACGATGATGCATCCGTGTTGCGCATCGTCGCTATATCACTCCGCAAAGCAGGTTATACAGTGATGCCGGCAGCGAGTTCAGAAGAAGCATTACAAATCTGCTCCTCACTGCAAACACCGATCGATCTTGCCATTCTGGATGTTGTGATGCCGAATATGAGTGGGCCTGAGCTATTGGATTGTCTCCAGCAGCATGGGAGAACAGTGCGGAGCCTATTTATCTCGGGCTACCCCAAAGATGAGGCAATTCGCCGGACCCGTACGATTCCCCCTAGAGCTGAATTTCTGCAAAAGCCGTTCACCCCAGCCGATCTCAGGGCGCGAGTGTCAGACGTTCTGGCGCAAACCAAAAATAACAGTGCAGGCGAGGAAGGGAAAAACTAGTCTACTGAAACAGGGGCTTTGCAGTAGCGCTCAAACGATTCCGTGAGCAGCTTGGCAATCTGCATAGCATCGCGCTGTTCAATTTCGGAACGGTGAATCATGTGAACCGGTTTTCCGTCCTGGAAAAGAGCAATCGACGGAGAGGAAGGCGGATAGCCTTTTAGAAGTTTCCGGAGGTGTGCTACGGCGGCGTCATCGCCACCAGCAAAAACAGTCGCTGCTTTATCCGGCTTCACCGAATGGCGCAGAGCCATTCCCACACCCGGACGAGCTTTCCCGGCGGCGCAACCGCAAACGGAATTAACGACCATCATTACGGTTCCGCTACCAGGGGAAAGAATCCGATCTACATCCTCTGGGGTACGTGCCTCCTCAAGACCGAAACGGGTCAAGTCACTTCGCATGGGGGCAATAAATTGTTCTGGGTATGGCAAAAGTTTCTCCTTAACGCTATTGATGATAGCGGATGCGGAAGGTTGCAGCACGGTACTAAAGTTGCATACTTCATAGGCATTTATGCTATCTGAGATGCAATATCGCCCTCTGGGGCGCACGGGTGTAGAGGTTTCCGCCATCGGAATCGGAGGTTTTCACCTCGGCAAGCCTCCGCTGGAAGAGAAACAGGCGATCGATCTTTTTCAAGCGGCGGTGGATCGAGGAATTAACTTTTCTGATAACTCCTGGGACTACAACGAAGGAGAAAGCGAGCGGCGGGTCGGCAAAGCCCTGCAGGGACGGCGAGACAAAGTCTTCGTTATGAGTAAGTTCGACGGTCGCACGAAACAGACCGCCATGGATCAACTACATGACTCCCTGACTCGACTCCAAACCGATCATCTGGATTTGTGGCAGTTCCATGAGAACATCCGCCTAGAAGATCCGGATCGCTTTTTTGCACCGGGAGGAGCGGTGGAAGCCGTGCAAGAAGCCCGGAAAGCGGGCAAGGTGCGGTTCGTCGGCTTTACCGGGCATAAAGATCCGTTGGTACACCTCCGCATGCTGGAATGTGCCACTGCACATAATTTCCAGTTTGACGCCTGCCAAATGCCGTTGAGCGTAATGGATGCTCATTTTCGGAGCTTTGAAAAGTTGGTGCTTCCGGAACTGGTGGCGCAGGGGATCGCCGTGCTGGGGATGAAGTCCATGGGAGATAAGAACATCCTGAAAGCAAACGTGGCAGCCCCCATCGACTGCCTCCGTTACGCTCTTGGGTTGCCGACCTCAGTGGTCATTACAGGCATAGACAGCATGGAAATTCTCGATCAGGCGTTTGAGGCTGTAGCCACTTACCGCGAACTGGATGTGGCGGCGCTTTTGAAAAAAACCGAAAAAGCCGCCAAGTACGGCGAATTTGAGCCGTTCAAGACCACAGAAATGTTTGACTCTACAGCCTTTCATCCCGAATGGCTGGGCAACCAGGCTATGTCCTAGCTTTAGAAAAGCAGCTTTAAAGCAAACTGAATTTGCCGCGCCGGGAAGGTGCTTCGGATGGTGCCAAAGGCAGCACTGGAACGGTCACTATTCGGCGCGGTGAAGTTGGTGTGGTTCAGAAGGTTGAAAAATTCCGACCGGAACTGAAGCCGAACACGTTCCTGCACCAGGTTGAACGTCTTGTCAGCGGAAAAGTCGAGTTGATTGAGCGGCAAGGCACGCACGCTATTGCGACCAGCATTGCCGAATGGCTGACTGGGATCGGTCGGTAACTGAACGTTCGCCGTATTGAAATAAGCGTTGATGTTGAGCGGACCCGATGCTAACACTGGGCCGGTGACATTCGGGCGGAAAGACTCGCCACCCCGGTAATCAGCCAAATTGCCCACTGTTTGAAACGCGGTGGGAACGGTGCCGGTCCAAGTGCGAAGATTGATAGGAGGAGCAGAAAGAGCGGTATTAATTGCTGTGATTTCCCACCCGCCAAGCGCCTGTTCCACCACACCAGGAAGATTGGAACCGAAACGCCGACCCTTGCCGAAGGGCAATTGGTACACAGCGCTGGTGACATTCACCAGGGTCTGGTCATAGTTGGAAACGCCTTTTTCCGCCTTTAGATTGCGCACATCCTGTGGGCTGGCCTGATTTCCGTTGGAAGTATCCAGCGATTGGCCAGCATTATCGATGGCTTTCGACCAGGTGAATGAATTCAAGAAGTAAAGCCCGCCTCCCAAACGATGTTCCAGCTTCACCTGCAAAGAGTTGTAGTTGGAGAATCCTGCCGGGTCATACCACGTAATAGCACCGAAACTTTGGTCCGGACGCCGGGCCTGTAAAGACAGATTAGCGGTAGCAGTGGGCTGCGGATAGGCTTGGTTGTAATCGGCAATGATCGGCAGCGAGACGGAATGGTTTCCGACATACCCGACGTCCAGCGCGGTGTTATGCCACAGTTCCCGTTGGAGGGAAAAGAACCAGGACTGAACATAAGGCGTTGGAAGGTGAAACGGAATATAGGTGATGTTAGAGGTTACAGGATTGAAGTTTGCTGGCGTAGCCAACCCTGTCGGGTAGCCTTGCTGCGTGGTGCGGAAGCTGGGGTCCAGCGGGTTGTTCTGGTTCACCGTGGCAATCACCACCTGCGGGCCGTTGATGCCCAACAAGTTGGGGCTGCCCACTCTTTGTTGATGGATATAGCTGATGCCATAGCCGCCACGAAACACGGTTTTTGGACCCAAACTGTAAGCAAAGCCGATGCGGGGCGCAAAGTTATTGCGATCCGGATGCACCAAGGCGCGCTCAGAAATGCCGCCGTCCTTGGCTTTGATGATGGTGTTCGTGATCGGGTCAAAATTCGAAAGAACGTTGTCACGCTCCCATAACGGAGTAGCGTATTCGTAACGAACGCCAAGGTTCACCGTGAGCTTGGAGGATACGCGGAAATCATCTTGTAAATATCCAAAATGTTCATGCTGGCGATAGTTGCCCACCACCGGATTGCCGAGTGCATACTGACTCCGAAGGCCAAACAGAAAGTCCGCCAGCGAATAGCTGGAAGCATCCGCAGGTACCGTGCAATTAGAAGCTTGTCCTAGCTGAGCGCACGTAGGGCGGCTGAAAGAACCGGCATAGGCGTCACGACCGTACAAAGGATTCACGTCCAGGACCTGGACCCGAATGGCCATAAACTCATATCCAAATTGGAGGGAGTGACGGCCCAGCGACTTGGAAAAGTTCACCTTGGGGTCGAAGTGCGTCGGGTTCTGGAACTGAGGATTGGTAGACTGGCGTCCTAGTTGGCTGAAGCCGGAAAGGGTAGTGGGAGTCAAGCCGCCCGTGAGTGAAGGATCAGTAGGCAAGCCGGTGATTCCATAGAGAGCAAGCATGCTGGCTCCGCCCACTTCCGGGGGTTGCTTGCCTGCGGTGGTATGCGACACGGCAAAACGCGCTTCCAGAATGGAAGTCGGGTTGATAACCCAGTTGTATCCTACTAATGCTTGCTGGTCCAAAACACGGGTATATCCATTGCTGTTTCCGCCGGATGGTCCCGCAACACCGGGCTGATTGAAGATGTTCACCTTGCGCTGGCTGACGCGGAGAATCACCGAATTGCGCTCGTTGATCTGGCCATCTAACTTCGCATCGAATTTATCGTTGTAATTGCGATTCAATAGTAACTGCTGAAAATTTTGTGAGCGGCCTGGGCCTGTGGGAGTTGGTAACTGGGCCAGCACAGCTCGCGCAAAGCTGCTGGTGTCGGTGGCAGGAATAGGTGTATTTGCGGGGTACACTACGCCGGTTTGCGGATTTACCACAGTGACCGGAAGAATGGCCGCACGATCCGTCAACGAAGGGATGCTTTCAAAGTTCAACACACGCCCTAAACTACGGAATCCTTCATAATCCCCGAAAAAGAACAATCGATTCTTGATGATTGGACCGCCCACCGTTGCCCCAAACTGATTCTGCTGGAGAGTGGGTTTCACGCCACCCACAGGCTTGAAAAAGCCAACCGCATTCAGGTCCGTGTTGCGGAGAAAATCATACACCGTGCCGTGCAGTTGATTGGTGCCGCTCCGCATTGCCACGTTGATGGTTGCGCCGCCACTTCGCCCATATTGCGCGCTGTAGTTGTTGGTGATGACTTTGAATTCCGCCACCGCATCCGGGGAAGGCTGCACCACCTGATTGGAAAAACCTTGGTTGCTGGTGCCGTAGGCATTGTTATCCACACCATCCAGCAGGTAATTGTTATACACGCTGCGCAAACCGTTCACCACGATGGAACCTTCCCGTGGCGTGCTGGAATAAGCAGAAGGAGACCGGACCACGCCGCTGGTCAACAGTGCTAAATCCGAATACTGGCGGCCATTCAAAGGAAGCTCCACAATCTGAGCGGTATGGATGACCTGACCGCGTTCGCTGGAGTCCGTTTCTAACTGCGCAGCAGCACCGCTCACTTCTACCGAATCGCTGGTAGCACCTACTTGAAGAGCGAGGTCCACACGCTGGCGTGCGTTCACATTCACGATTACATCTGAGGTAACTGCTTTGGAAAATCCGGTTGCTTCCGCTGAAACGGTATACCGGCCAATTCTGACATTGGAGAACGTGTAATTTCCATTCTCATCCGAAACTGTTCTGGCGGAGATCGCCGTTTCCTGATTGGTTAAGACAATACTGCTTTTTGCCACGGGCGAACCGGATGGGTCGCGAATGGTGCCTAACACTTCAGCGGTATCGAACTGGGAAATTCCGGCAAGCGGAGAAAAACAGAAGATCGCTGCCAGCAAAGATGCGGTTTTTAGAAAAGGAGTGACTCTGGAAAAACTCATTGCGAAAGCTCTAGTCCACGTAGTCTAGCCATCTGGCATTTCAGTATGATTCCAAATCCATAACAATTGAGTGACAACCTTATCACAGAATAACGGTCGGGCAGAAGCGAGGTAAGCGGATTGCTTACATTCCCGGCAGAGGCAATTTTTCCTGACGGTAAGCAATTGGATTCGTTTTTTCCTGCTCGGTTCTGATCCGGGTTTCGCACAAAGTAAGCAAGCGGCTAAAACAGTTCTGGCTGTGGGGTTGACGTTGTTTCTGTTTTGGAAAGCACAACCCACCATTCGCCTTTACGCGGGCATGTGCGCCGGCTTCCTGATGCAATGCACGGCAGGAAAGACGCGGCGGGAAAAGCAAATCTGCCTCGTCACCATGACAGCCGCCACAGCCGTTATAGCTGGAGTGGAAAACGGCTTGGGTAGTCACGCTTTGCCGAAAGAAGTTTTGCTGATCGGGGTGGCGTTCGCCGTTTACTATGTTCGGCAATTCATTCCAGGCAAAGCCGGATTTCCCTTGTTTGGCTTTACGTTGAGTTTGATTGCTTCCATCCACCCTGAAGACGCAGCGCGAGGGTCACTGCACAGCATGGCAGTGCTGAGCGGAGGAATTGCCGCGTATCTGGTTTACTTTTATGTTCTGCCCGATGAAACATTAGGGGCATTCCGGCACGCGCTCCAGTTATTTGTTTACCGGAGCAAGCTACTGCTCGAGAATCCTACCGAGTTTAAACATCTTCCTGTGCTCCGCAATGCAGTCTTATTTAACCAGGAGGAAACCAATCGCTTGTGCCGCTTCTTTCCTGATTGCCAGCGATTCATGAATGATCAGTATGAGATGTTGCAGGTACTGACCATTCTGGTCGATATGGCCCTGGAAAAACGCGGCGACGCTGCCTGGGAATCAGCTATTCAATACTGCCGAGGGCGTGCCACGCAACTGGAACAGGCTTTGGTGCAGGACCAGAACATGATTGGACGGCGAAGTGACTGAGAACACCCGCACCGCCCTTCGCGCTGCTCTTGGCGCAACTTTGGCGCTCTTGGTTTCCCACTTTGTGACGCTGCAGCGCCCTTACTGGACGATTCTGGTAGCGGTTTTGGTGGTGACGGATAAGCTGGGTTCCAGCCTGCAAAAGATCACGCAGCGCGTCGGCATGACTGCTGCCGGTTGTGTAGCGGGCTGGTGTTTGCATTCGCTGGCAAGCGGCCGTCCTCACTTGCAGATTGTGTTTCTGTTAGCTTCTATTTTTCTGGCCGCTTTCTTTCGGAAAATCTCCTATCCGTTAATGACTTTCAGCATTACGGTATACGTGGCGTTCTTGTTCAGCGTGATTGGGCAATGGAGCGCCGGGCTGCTGGTAACACGTTTGTTGGATACAGCTATCGGCGGCGGAATTGCGGTGTTAGCCACGTTCCTTGTTCCGGCCCCGCATGTCTCGCATGTCCTGGAATCTGACCTGATAGGGTTCTGGCAAACCTGCCGGGAGCACGTGGAGGCCGGGTTTGCTGTGCTTCGCGGCACTGAGTCGGATTTGAATTCCTATGATTGGGAGAGCGTGCGCCGTAATTTGCTGGAACGGGTGGAGTCGCTTCGTATGCGTTTTAAGGAATCGTTCTATGAACAGCTTTTGCAAACCCGGTCCAGAAAACGAAATGAGCGAATTGTAAGAAATACGGCCCTCCTCTGCCATCAGGCACTCGGATTCGGACGTATGGCGCATCTTCGAAATGCGCCAATGCCGGAGATGGAACGCTGGCAACCCCAGATTATGCATGGGTTCGATGGGTTAAGGCAGTTTCACCACGATGACACGCAATCTAATCCTCCTAAAGGAGAGCCCTGGCCTGTTAACGATCCGGAACCGGTTTTCTACTTCGCCCGGCGTATTGATGAGCTTTTAGCCGCCCTGAACCGCGATTTATAATTATTTACCTTTCTGGTTCATATCTCTGAGAGAAAAAACGGAGTACTACCACCATAAGAACGATTGACCATCCTGACTCCATTGGCGTCGGTGGAAGAACGAGCCAGCCGACTCTCAAATAGCGTTGCAAAACTACGGTATTTGCGCGCCGAACAAACCACGACTCAACCCAAAATGAGCCGGTGGCTGGTTACGGGAAAAGTGGCAACTGTGGTGGCTTTGCTGTTCCTTTCCCAATCGGTTCAGCACACGCGCAATCTTCCGATCATGTCTCATGCCATAGTTGCGCCTGTGGCTCCTCGTGCTGGGGTAGGGTCAGAAATTCACCCGGAAATCTGGCCGGTGGAGACCACAGCGGCAGGCACTACTTATAGCAATGGCCTTACCGTGCGTTTGGATTACACTACGCATTCCGCGAGTCGTCATTATTTTGTGTATTCCGCCGCTACCAGAAAAGTTGCCTCACAAGGCAGTAAGCCAATCGGCATCGTTTTCCATACCACGGAAAGTTTACTGTTTCCCATGGAGCCGGGCTGGAACCAAGCCCTGGCACATACACGGGAAGAGGTTCTGGAACACATTCAGCGGAACCGGAGCTACAACTTCTTTATTGATCGGTTTGGGCAAGTCTACCGCGTGGTGCCCGAGCAAGAATCGGCAAATCACGCTGGTCATTCGGTTTGGGCGGATGGTGACGCGGTATTTGTGAACCTGAATCAAAGCTTTATTGGTATTGCCTTTGAGGCACAAACAAAAACAAACGAGCAACCTGCAAACTATATTGCGACACCTGCTCAGATTTACTCCGGTCGCCTCCTAACCGACATGCTCCGAAATCGGTATCAGATTTCCGAACAGAACTGTGTTACTCATGCCCAGGTATCGGTAAACCCAGACAACATGCGTCTGGGATACCACACGGATTGGGCAAGCCATTTTCCATTTCAGGAGATGGGGCTCCACTCCGGTTACCGTCTGCCAGTACAAGCAGTGACCATGTTTGGATTTGCGTATGACCAGCACTTCCTGGAGTCGATTGGCGGCACCCCATGGGAAGGCTTAACCGATGCGGAAGAACAAATGATTCGTGAAGCGGCACGGCTGGGCATAACTCCCGATCTTTACCGCGCCAGTTTACAGCAACACTTTCACCATCTCAGGAGACAACATAATGAACAATCCGAGTAACACCACTCTTGGCCTGGATATTGGAACCAGCCGTATTGTGGTGGCCCGCCAAAACAAAGAACAATACGAGTTTCAGACCGAGCGAAACGCGTTTCTGCCGCTTCCCTTTTCCAAGATCACCAGGATGGCGCTGGAAAAAGAGAAAGTGCCTCACCGTGTGGATGGCGCGGAACTGATCGTATACGGAAACGAATCCGAACGCTTCGCCAACATGTTTCATAAGGAAACAAGGCGGCCCATGAGCAAAGGTATTCTGAATCCGGATGAACCAAACGGACTCGCCATGATCCAGCAGATTGTGGGATCACTGCTGGACAAAGAAAAAGGCGCGAAGCTTTGCTTCAGCTTGCCGGGTGCTCCGATTGGGTCGCCTGATGATCTGACGTATCATGAAGCCACTCTGCGGCAAGTGTTGACGGATATGGGCTTTCAGGTGAGCGCTATCAATGAGGGCTTGGCGGTAGTGCTGGCGGAACTGGAAGATACAAACTACACAGGAATCGGCATTAGCTGCGGTGGCGGCATGTGCAATGTATGCCTTTCCTACCTGTCCATGCCCGTCTTCAGCTTCAGTGTTCCCAAAGGCGGTGACTTTATCGATAGCAGTGCTGCATCCGTAGCAGGCGAGGGAGCTACGCGGGTGCGTGCCTTGAAGGAATCTTCTTTCCACTTCAACGGCTTTTTTGGCGACAAAGTACAGCAGGCCATCAGCGTGTACTACGAAGACATGATTCTGGCTGTGATTCAAGGCTTGAAAGATGTTCTGGCGAAGTCGCGCAATGTACCACGCCTGGATCGCGCAATTCCCATTGTGGTGAGCGGTGGCAGTGCCATGCCAGCCGGGTTCCGCGACCGTTTTGAAAAGCTTCTTCAACCAGCGACCTTGCCTATCTCCATTTCGGAAGTCCGCATTTCCGAAGACCCAATGCACTCCACTGCAAAGGGAGCATTGGTGTCGGCATTAGCGGAGATTTAAGTTCCCAAGGCACGAACGGCTTGCTCTACCTCCTGCGCAAAGGTTCCGTAGTCTTTTCCGCGGAGGTGGAGCGGCTCGCCGAAGGTGATGACCACTCGCCCGGGAGTTGGCCAATGGCTGGTTCTCGGCAATACTTGCGTTAATCCTTCTAAACGCACTGGCACAACCGGAATCTGAAGGCGCGAAGCCAGTAAGCCAATTCCGGGCTGAAATGGTTGTATTGCTTCCGTTGTCGCCATGCGGCCTTCCGGAAAAATCAAAAGAGAATTTCCACCACTTATAAGAGTCCCCATATACTGGAACGCCTCATGTGTTCCGGCTTCCCTTTGCGGTAGCGGAAAAGCAAAGAAAAACAGACATGCCAAGTAATAACTCAAGCTGCTTTTGAAGCATTCGAGGAGGGTAAAGCTCTCCTTGTGAAAATGAGCAGGGAAAAACTCCTTGGACATCGCGGGAGCTAGATGTGCTCTCCATTGATAAGGCAAAGCAAGCAGCAGTGACGGAGTATCCAGAAAACTCTGGTGATTTGCAGCAAAGATCACCGGGCCTTTTATGCGGGAAAGCATCTCCGTATTGCGTGCTTCCACGCGGGCAAAGTAGCGCGTCAAAGGAAGTATCAGGATAGGCAAAGTAACACCGCGAAGGACTCGTGCAAGCAAGCTTTGATTCCATGTGGGAAATGCAAGCACTGGCTCTTGTGACCGCACAGTTGCTGAAGCATTTGCCAGATCCGCTACTTTGGTTTCTGGAGCAAGACATGTTTGCTCCAGCGCAGTAGCTAATTCGATTCGTTCCAGAGAACTAAGTCCTAACTCACCCAAGGTGGTATTCGCTTGGATCTCTGTTCCCGGAGCAAACTTCGCCAGCAACCCAGCCAGCCCTGTTTGCTGCTTCGTTTGCGGTAATGCGAGGCCTTCCGATGCCCAGCGCGCAATCTCGCCTCGTTTCAGTTTTTTGGTTCCTTCGGTTCGGGGCAGTTCGGCACCGGGCCATACCGAAACGGTGCGGACTTGCTGATGATCTTCCAGTTGTCCATTTGCTATGCGTTGAATTTGCCGTTGGTCTGTTCCAGGTTCCAGCAGGAGCACGGCATGGACGCGATCTCTTCCGATTACTGCACTTTCCCGCACACCAGGAAGGGCGTTCAAAACACGCTCCACATCCTCCGGAAACACGTTCAAACCTTCCGGTGTCACAATCATTTCTTTTTTGCGGCCACGAATTTGTAACCGGCCTTCCGCATCCAGGCTTCCGATATCGCCCGTGTGAAACCAGCCATTTTGAAGTGCCTCTTGCTTCACCCCTTCCGCGCTGTAATAGCCGCTAGTAACGTTTTCACCGCGCACCAGAATCTCGCCATCCGGTGCAATTTTGACTTCCACTCCAGCGATGGGTTTGCCCACCGTGCCTGATTTTCTGTGAAAGGGATGATTCAAGGTCACGATGGGTGCAGTTTCTGTCAGTCCGTAGCCTTGAATAACCAGAAAGCCTAATTGTGACCAGAACTGCTCCAATTCCGGGTCCAATGGAGCCGCGCCTACTACGAAGCTGAGAAATCGCCAGCCGAACAACCGATGCACTCGGCGGTACCGCCACCATCGACGGAGCCAATGCTCTCCTGAGGGAGCAGAAACATTAGCTGAAGGAACTGCCCCTTTCACAAATTCCCGCAAGATTTCCAGAATTTTTGGAACGGCCACAATCACCAAAATATTGCGGGAGCGTACCTGCCGAATGATTTCCCGTGGATTCTGGCCTTGCATGAATACCACTTCACCCGGCAGCAGCGGCGGAATGAATGCGGACATTGCTTGTCCAAAAAGATGGCTGAGCGGCAGCAGATTCAGGAAGCGAACTGGCGCGACCAAGCGGCTCCAAGGCTGGTATTTGCGGATCTCCCTTTCAATGGGAACCACGTTCGCCAGAATGTTGCGATGCGTGATGGTGACACCTTTTGGCTCCGCTGTTGCGCCGGAAGTGAAGATGATCTCCGCCAGCGTGCCGGAATTTATTGGGCCACGCGGAACACTAATGTTTCCCACCGGCCACTCTATTTCACTGAGCTTCCAGGAGTTTCCTGCTTCCCAGAGCACCTCCTCACCAAGCAAAACGAGCTTGGCTTGCACGGTTGTGCGCACGCGTTGAAGGAAGTCTGCGGAGGCACGGTAATCCAACGGAACTAATACCGCGCCCGCCAGCAGGCAACCCCACAAGGCCACAATCCATTCGGGCCGGTTTTCAGACCAGATCAGGACTTTGTCACCCGGCGCTATGCCGTTGCTTTGGAGCTTTGCCGCGAATGCCTGAGCGGCGTTTCCTATCTGCTGATACGTATAGGTCCAACTTCGAAAACCATTGTCGTAGACCAGATATTGCTGGCGGTGAACGGCAAAGCTATCGAAAAAATCAAGAAGCGTGTGCCGCTCCATAAGCTGAGGAAAACTACGTTAATACTGTACGATTTTGGCGAAGGAATCCGGGTCCAGGCTCGCACCACCGACCAGCGCACCGTCAATATCTTCTTCGGACATCAACTTCGTAACATTATCGGGTTTCACGCTGCCGCCATACAGGATTCGTATTGCACCTGCGGCATCCGCACCAAAGCGAGCCGCTGCTTCCCGGCGAAGGATGCGATGTGCATCCTGTGCAATATCCGGCGTGGCGGTTTTGCCAGTGCCAATCGCCCACACGGGTTCATACGCAATCACAATTTTTCCAAACTGCCCTGTGCTCAGTTCGCCGAGACTGCCTTCGAACTGCTCCATCAGCACTTGTTCCGTAGTGCCGCTTTCCCGTTGATCCAGATTTTCTCCGACGCACACAATGGGGGTTAATCCGTATTCCAGAGCGGCCTGCGTTTTGCGCAGCACATCCGCGTCACTCTCCTGAAAATACTGACGACGCTCGCTATGGCCGATGATCACATACGAGCATCCCAATGCCTGGATCATCGCGGCCGATACTTCGCCCGTAAAGGCACCTTCTTTTGCCCAATAGAGGTTTTGAGCACCGATCTGAATCTCCGTACCTTTCGATTCTTCCGTTGCTGCCGAAAGGTTAGGGAACGGTGGACAAATCACCACTTCACACTTTGTTTGTGTTCCGACCAGTGATTTAAATTTGTGGAAGTAACTGCGGGTATCTCCGGCGGTCTTGAACATCTTCCAGTTACCCGCCATGACCGGCTTTCTCATACGATTAAAGGTAAAAAACTAGTTCCTTTCTGAATCTCCACACCAAAATTTTCCGCCACGGTTTGCCCAATGTCCGAGAGCGTGCCACGTAAGCCCAAATCCACTCCGCCATGCGCCTTTGGCCCGTATGCCAGGAGCGGCACATATTCGCGACTATGGTCTGTAGAAGGCGTTGTGGGGTCACAGCCATGATCCGCTGTGATGATCAGCAGATCGTCTTCTTTCAGCTTGCCTGTAAATTCGGGCAACCAACGGTCGAACGCTTCTAATGCGGTGGCATACCCTTCCACGTCATTCCGATGTCCATATTGCTGGTCAAAATCCACCAAGTTCACAAAAATCAGGCCACGTTGCAGTTCATCCAGCGCTTTGGCTGTTTCCGCCATGCCATCATCATTGCTTTTGGTCTTCACCTGCTCCTGAATGCCGCGCCCCAGGTATACATCAGAGATTTTTCCGATGCTGTACACCTCCACATCGGCGCTCTCCAATTGATCCAGCAACATGCCCCTGGGCGGCGGCACGGCGTAATCATGACGATTGGCGGTTCGCTTGAACGAGCCGGCATTCCCCGTAAAGGGACGTGCAATCACGCGGCCTACTTCATACGGACCACGAAGAATTTCCCGGGCGATTTCACAAATCTTGTAAAGCTCCCATACGGGAATTACATCTTCATGAGCGGCAATCTGAAACACACTATCCGCTGACGTGTAAATAATAGGCGAGCCTGTACGGACATGCTCCTCGCCTAACTTCTGAATGATTTCTGTACCGGATGCTGCACAGTTTCCTAGCGTGTGGCGGCCAATCCGCTCCTCAAACGGCTTCATCACCTCAGGCGGAAAACCGTTGGGAAACAAGGGAAAGGGACGTTCCAAGTGAATGCCCACCATTTCCCAGTGCCCTGTAGTGGTGTCTTTGCCAGGGGAAGCCAGAGCGCACCGGCCATAGGCTGCGGAAGGCTCCCTGGCAGGGGGAACACTGCCTAGCGATTTCAGATTTCCCAAGCCCATTTGCCCGAGATTTGGCAAATGGAGCGGCCTTTGCCGAGCGATGTTGCCAAGCGTGTCAGTGGAGGAGCTATCCCCATAGCTTGCAGCGTCCGGCATGGCGCCCACTCCCACACTGTCAAGAACGATCAGGATCACTCGGGAAAACACAACTTCGACTTTAACATCCGGTGCTACCATGCGAAAGGCATGCAAACCGGGCGCTCCGTTTTCTTTTCATGAGCTTCGCGGAATCCAAAATTCTGCTGCGTGATCCCCGTGCCCTGGCCAAAGCGGCTACGGCTGTGGAAAACGGAGATCCGACCATTCTGCCGTTTCTGCGGCAACACACCGGAAGCGGCTTAACCATTGGAATTACCGGCCCTCCTGGCGCGGGAAAAAGCTCTCTAGTAGATGCCATGGCCCGCGCACTTCGCGGCGATGGCAAATTGGTGGCGATTATTGCAGTGGACCCGAGCAGCCGTGCCACGGGCGGAGCTATTCTTGGCGACCGTATTCGTATGCAACAGCACCACGATGACCCGGGGATGTTTATTCGGTCCATGGCCACACGCGGCGCTGCTGGCGGTTTAGCGCAAACCACAGCGAACATGGCGGCTTTGTTCCGCACGGCGGGTTTCGATTTCATTCTGATTGAAACTGTGGGTGTAGGGCAGGACGAAATTGCAGTAGTACGTGTGGCAGAAGTGACGGTTGTGGTATTGGTGCCGGGCATGGGCGATGATGTGCAGGCGATTAAAGCAGGCATCATGGAGGTGGCAGACGTGTTTGCCATCAACAAGTCTGATTACCCAGGAGCGGATCGAACCGAGCAGGAGATTCACGCAATGCTCAGTCTTCGCCACGGACCAGCGCCCCCGATTGTGCAGACCGTTGCCACTACCGGAAGCGGCATTGTGATGCTGCTCCATGCGATTCAACAATGCCCGCGCAAATCGCTACAGGCGGAGAGCGGCTTTGAAATCGATCATCTCGGTATTGCGGTGCAGTCGCTCGAACAGGCTCTCCTGTTTTACGAACAGCAGCTTGGCATGGATGTGACGTTGCGGGAAACTGTGGTGGGAGAAAAAGTGCATGTGGCGATGTTGCCCGCCGCTGGTTCTCGCATTGAATTGCTGGAGCCTAGTGAACCGGATTCCACCATTGCGAAATTTTTAGGGAAGCGTGGCCCTGGCATTCACCACTTGGCCTTGCGTGTGCCGGATCTCCTGTTCGTGGTGGATCGCCTGCGGAAGTCCGGCATTCCGGTTTTGAATGAGCCACGCACGGGAGCAGGTGGCCATCTTTACGTTTTTCTTCACCCGTCCCACACCGGCGGCGTATTATTGGAACTTATTCAAAAATAGGAGCGTTTGTTGCAGGCAAAAATCGGCATCATCGGTGGAAGCGGTTTGTATTCTATGCCCGGATTCACCGCAGAAGAAGAGATCACGGTTTCCACCCCGTTCGGGGAGCCCTCTGATCCTTATGTGAAAGGCACGCTGGGAGGCACAGAAGTAGTTTTTCTGGCCCGCCATGGACGAGGCCATCGCATTTCCCCTTCCGAACTAAATTTTCGCGCGAATATTTACGGCATGAAGTCGCTAGGCGTGGAACGCATTCTGTCGCTCAGCGCCGTCGGCTCCTTAAAGCAGGAGCATAAGCCGCTTGATTTTGTGATTCCCGATCAATTT
The DNA here is from genome assembly GCA_963791675.1 of Bryobacterales bacterium. Lineage (GTDB taxonomy): Bacteria > Acidobacteriota > Terriglobia > Bryobacterales > Bryobacteraceae > JALYXI01. The sequence continues at coordinate 361,406 of CAWBTD010000010.1, read as the reverse complement.
TTTGATCGGACGCGAGGCCGGATCTCCACGTTTTTCGGCGAAGGCTTAGTGGCGCATGTTAGCTTTGCAGACCCTATCTGTCCCGAACTTTCGAACGTAGTGGAAAAAGCTTGCCAGAATGCCGGTGTAACGGTGAAAAAGGGCGGCACTTACCTTTGCATGGAAGGGCCTGCTTTTTCCACCAAGGCAGAATCCAACATTTACCGAAGCTGGGGCATGGATATTATCGGCATGACCAATCTTCAGGAAGCGAAACTGGCTCGTGAAGCCGAGATCTGTTATGTCACCATTGCCATGGTGACTGACTACGATTGCTGGCATGAAGAACATGATTCGGTTACTGTTACAGATATTCTGGCCAACCTCCGGCAAAATGCCGCGAATGCCTGCCAAGTGGTGCTCCGTGCCGTAGAAGGAATGCCGAAAGAGCGAAACTGCAAGTGTGGCTCTGCACTCGCTCATGCGTTGATTACCGATCCCCAAGCAGTGCCGCCAGCCACACGGGAAAAGCTGGACCTTCTTGTTCGCAAATACTTTGTGTGAACAAGAAGCGGCACAGTTGCTCAGCAACTGCCTGGCTGGCATGGCCGTTGACCGGGACCTGATTGCGCGGCTGATGGCTGCGGACTGCACTTCCGCACTGTTCCGGATTGTGGCAGAAGGATTAGCAGACCGATTTGAACCACGGCTTTGCGACGCTTACGTGGATGTTTTTTCCGAGATCATTCCCCACGCTCTGCCGGAATACAGTGCGAAATGGTTGCAGGAGCGTTACGGGCGTATTCGGGTGGCTCGCGCTTGTACGCTCGACCCTTCCCATATCTATGTCCTTTCGCGGGTCACGCTCGGGGCTGATATTGCGATCACCAGCGCGGTGCTGGACGCTGTTAAGCATCGGTTTCCCCGCGCCCGCATTATCTTAGTAGGCAGCCAGAAATCAGCGGAGTTATTCGCAGAAGATCCGCGTATCGAGCACGGTGAACTGGTCTATCCACGTTCCGGTTCGTTTCGGGAGCGATTTGGGATTTGGCAAGATTGGGAGTCAAGGCTCCAAGACCCAGGCGCAATTGTAGTGGATCCAGATTCGCGTTTAACGCAACTCGGTCTACTACCCATCTGCGACGAGAATCGCTACTTTTTTTTTGAAAGCCGCGCTGCGGGAAGCAACTCCGATGCGGCGCTGTCTACTCTTACCCAGAAATGGACGGAGCAGGTCTTTGGTGTTACGGGCCAACCGTACCTTGCGGTGAAAAGGGAAGCCTTTGCGCCTCGACGATTTCCAGTAGCAGTCAGTTTTGGAGTGGGCGAGAATGCAGCAAAACGCATTCCGGCTCCGTTTGAAGCAAACCTCCTTCGCTATCTCCATTCCTTAGGTGCGTTCCTTGTGATGGATCGTGGCGCAGGCGGGGAAGAAGCAGCACGCGTGGATCAAGCCATTCGGGATGCGGAAATACCGGAAGCGGAGTATGACAATTTGTAACGGATCATTCGCCAGCTTTGTCAGCCTCCTTTCTCAATGCGCTTTGTATGTTGGCTACGATTCCGCTGGCCAGCATGCCGCCGCAGCTCTGGGAGTTCCACTGGTGACGATTTTTGCTGGCTTCCCTTCTGAACGAATGATGGCCCGCTGGACTCCTAAAGGTATTGGGCCGATCGAAATGGTGAAGGTAGTTCACCGTGATCCAGATGTAGTACTAAGGCAAACACGCGAAGCGATTGAGAAGGTGACAAGTGCCTTCGCATGATGTTTGCAGGGCCATATTTCGCTATACTGAGTTCACCACTGGAAAGCGCCAACCAAGCGCGTGCAGTTGCCTGAGAGCATCTGTGTAGTTTGTTCAACCTTTAAGTCATGCGTCAGGCGATTGGTAATCTTCTAGAGGATTTGAGACAGCGTTTGCTTCCGGGTCTATCTTCCAGCGAAGGCGCGGAATCCCAAGGAACACATCGCAATCGGCGGGCCATGCTGGCTGGCAGTGCGGCAGTATTGGCGCGAGTAATTCAAATCGGCACTTCTCTGATCACCGTTCCCGTCACACTCAAGTATCTGGGCAACGAGCGATTCGGATTGTGGATGACCCTCAGTTCTGTGTTGGCAATGGCTGCCTTTGCGGATTTTGGAGTGGGCAATGGCGTTCTCAACACTGTTTCAAAAGCATACGGACGTGACGACCGGCTGGGAATTCGTCGCGCCATCTCAAGCGGGTTTGCTGTGCTTTCGGTGATCGCGGCCGTGCTTATCGCTTTGTTCTTCGCTATCTACCCACACATCAATTGGGCGGATATGTTTCGCGCTACCTCTCCGCAAGCAAGAGCCGAGGCAGGACCAGCATTGATTGTGTTCGCTGTTTGTTTTGCGTTGAACATCGTGCTGGATGTAGTGCAAAGGGTGCAGCTGGGAATTCAGCAAGGGTATCGCTATGGATTGTGGGGCATGTTCGGCAGCGTTGCTGGATTGGTCGGAGTGTTGGTGGGAATCCACATGCAAGCAAGCCTTCCCCTGCTTGTGGTTGCCCTGGCAGGCGCGCCGGTACTGGCTACCCTTTTGAACGCCATCCATTTCTTTTCCGTTTCACAGCCGGACTTACGCCCCAGTCTTCAGCTTATCTCGCGAGATGCAATTGTTCAGATTGCGCGGCTTGGATTTCTTTTCTTTGTTCTCCAAATGGTAGGTGCGTTTGCATTCTCAGCAGATAGCGTCATCATCGCCAGAGTTCAAGGCGTGGCGAACGTCCCGGAATACGCGATTCCGCAGCGCATGTTTTCCTTGATCTCCATGGTGATTGCGATGCTAGTCACCCCCTTATGGCCTGCCTATGGCGAAGCCATTTCGCGAGGAGACATGGCATGGGTCCGCCGCACGCTGGGACGCTCTTTGCTGATGGTACTCGCCGCATCTGCATTAGGTGCAGGGTGCCTATTTCTGCTGTCAGATACCCTGCTTCGTTGGTGGGTAGGAAGCAGCATCCATCCACCGTTATTATTATTAGCAGGACTGGCAGTGTGGTCGATTCTGGAATGCTGCGGCAATGCGGCAGCTATGTTTCTGAACGGCGCTTCCGTGATGAAGTTTCAGATCATTACTGCTTCTTTATTCGGCCTGGGCTGCGTCACAGCGAAAGTGATTTTCGTTCAGAAGTATGGAATTGTGGCTGTTCCCTGGTCTACTATTGGCAGCTATGCGCTGCTCACGGTTCTGCCCTGCTTTTTGTTTATTCCCAAAGTACTGAGAACCTTTGAACTACAATCTTCTTTGGCGATTCTGGAAGCAAGTGAAAACCCTCTCGCAACTGCTCAGGTAAGCGAGAGATGAGCAATCCTACCAGGGGCCGCAAGCTCCAGATTGCTATTGACTGCAGAATCAGAGATTCCAAACAAGGCATTGGCACTGCGGTACTCACACTTACCAAAGCACTCTGTGAATCCAATGTAGACGATCAGGAATATACATTTATCGTCTATGAACATATGCGGGATTGGCTTGCTCCCTATGTGAAAGGACCAGGACGTTTAGCCGGTATTCCCGTTGTTCCTGAATCTCCACTGAAAGTGGCTGTGCATGGATTCGTGCATAAGATTGCACCCTTGCGCTATCTCTGGCAGAAACTACGTGGTACTACCGGGTCTGTTCCGGTTTCTGATGGCTACGTAGAAGCCCATCAGTTCGATGTAGTTCACTTTCCTACGCAGGCAGCTTACATCACGAAACTTCCTTCTATCTACCAGCCGTGGGATTTACAGCATGTCCACTACCCGCAATTTTTTTCACAAACCGAATTTGATCTGCGGGAGAGAAACTACAGAAGCTTCTGTGCAAACGCATCGTTTGTATGTGTGCAGGCAGAGTGGACCAAGCAGGACGTTATCAAACAATATGGCATCTCTTCAGATAAGGTTGTGGTGATTCCGTGGGGTTCTGTGTTTGATGCGTATCAGCCGCCTTCAGCGGAAGCGATACAAGCGGCTACAAAAAAATTCAACCTCCCTCAGGAATTTTTCTTTTATCCCGCAATTACTTGGCCCCATAAAAATCACGAAGTAATTCTGCGTGCTCTCCAGCTATTGAAATCCCAGGAGAAACGCACGCCCCTTGTGTATTTCACCGGAGCCATCACAGAATACCGCCAGACACTCGACAAACTAGCACAAGATCTCGGTGTGTTTGAGCAGGTGCATTTTCTTGGTTTTCTTAGTCCGGAAGAATTACAGACTGTATTCAACAAGGCGACAGCAATGGTGTTTGCCAGTAAGTTTGAAGGCTTTGGCTTGCCCCTTCTGGAAGCCTTTCATGCCAAACTTCCTGTAGTGTCTTCCAACTCGTCTACATTGCCGGAAGTCGCAAGAGACGGAGCACTTTATTTTCAGCCTGATTCCGCTGAGGAATTGGCAAGGCAGATGAAAACCGTTTTGGACTCACCCGAAATTCGGCAAGAATTAATCAGGAAAGGAACATCCATACTGTCACAATCTTCTATTCAGAACACGGCTGCTCGCCTTCAGGCACTCTACAGAACTACCGCTGCAGGGCATTCGCAAAATCACCAGATGCCTGCTTCCGCTGCAACGGTTTAACACATTCATTCAATGAGCAAACGGGCACTCATCTGTGGCATTTCCGGCCAGGATGGCGGTTATTTAGCGCAGCTTCTCTTACAGCGGGAGTACGAGGTTTGGGGTAGTTCACGAGACGCTGAACTGAATGCTTTTGTAAATCTTCGCCGATTAGGTCTTTATCAGTCTGTCCGCCTTGTCTCCATGAATACAGCGGACCTTTCCAGTATTGTGGCTTTGCTGAAGCGCATACGCCCAACCGAGATTTTCAGCCTTGCGGGGCAGAGTTCCGTTGGATTGTCGTTTGATCAGCCGGTGGAAACCATGGATAGCGTTGCTATGGCTACGCTGAATCTCCTAGAAGCCATACGCCTTTCGGATTTGAATATTCGCTTCTATAACGCAGGCTCCACGGAATGCTTTGGGGATACCGGCGACGGTCGTGCTACAGAACTCTCTCCGTTACATCCCCGCAGCCCCTATGCGGTCGCAAAAGCTTCAGCGTATTGGATGGTTTCCAATTACCGGCAAGCGTATGGGCTGTTTGCCTGCACAGGAATTTTGTCTAACCATGATTCCCCCTTGCGACCTAAGCGATTTGTAACACAGAAGATCATTCATGCTGTTGCGCGGCTGGCTCTTGGACACAATGAAAAACTCTCGCTAGGCAATGTCCATGTGGAGCGTGACTGGGGTTGGGCGCCAGACTATGTGGAAGCAATTGCCGCGATGCTGCAACCAAGCACGGCGGATGACTACATCATTGCAACCGGAAAAAGCCATACACTGATTGAATTTGTGGAAACAGCGTTCCGCATGATTAACCTGGATTGGCATGACTTCGTTAGCATCGATCAGAGTTTTCTACGGCCTACGGACATTATTAAAAACAAGGTAGACCCCTCGAAAGCGGCTGTGGAACTCGGATGGAAGGCAGCACACTCCATGAGCGACGTGGTGGCAAAAATGCTGGAAGCTCAAATCGCTGAACTGGAGAAAAAAGGCAACTCTCTATGACCCAGCAGAGCAGCACACCAACGCACTGTAAAATCTGCAACACAGTATCGGATGCCTTTGGCGAGCTTCAGGTATTGCGGAAACACCAAGTGCATTATTTTCGTTGCTCCGCATGCGGCTTTATTCAAACGGAAAACCCATATTGGCTGGAAGAAGCTTATTCCTCAGCAATTTCCAAACAGGACGTTGGAGTGATGCTGCGGAATCTGATGAATCGGGAATTCACCACGGCGGTGTTACATTTGCTGTACCCCAACGTCCAGCGGGCAATCGATTTTGGCGGAGGGCACGGCATATTTGTACGCCTGATGCGAGATAGAGGATTTCCGTTTGTGTGGTCTGACAGCTATGCCAGCAATGATTATGCCCGTGGATTTGAGCATCAGGATGGCAACACTTATGAGTTCTTAACTTCCTTTGAAGTTCTGGAACATCTTCCTGATCCAGTAGCTGACCTTTCCGCCATGATGAGTTTGGCCGAGAACGTATTCGTATCCACGCTGCTGGTGCCGCAGCCAACGCCGAAATTAACGGATTGGTGGTACTACCTACCCTCAACGGGCCAGCATATTTCGTTTTACTCATTGGATGCGCTTCGCATACTAGCAAAGCGATTTGGAAGACACTTGCTTTCGCATGGCTCTTATCATCTATTCACCAAGAATCCTAAGAGCAACCTCCTGTTCCGATTGGCTGTGAGCGAAACCACTGCTCGAACGGTGAACAGATTGCGAAAGCGGGCAAGCTTGGTAGAACCCGATTTTCAGCTCATGACGAAATAAACGTGCGCGCCTTGAGCAGCACTTTTATTTCTTTCCGATCAGCCGTTTCACCCAAGGAATCAGTGGGGAGACATAACGCCAGAGCATAGCTAGCCCGACATAGGGCAGGCCAAAATTTTTCCGCACCAAGGCGTATTGTTCTCTATAGGTTTGTTGATTTGAGGAAACTCCGACAGTAGCCTGCTGTGCCACCACGACGGCAGGAAAAAATCGGATGGATTTGTTTGCCTTCAGCATTCGCTGGTTCAGATCGAAATCGCCAAAGATCCGGTATTGCGTGTCATATCCCATATGACTGGCACGCAGATAAAACATTCCCTGATGATGCCAGGAATTTGCAAAGCGCATGATAAAGCCCGGCCTAGGGCGATGAATTCCAAAGCCTTGCATTTCCACGGCAAAACAAGCGGCATCCACGTTTTCTGCCAGACAGGATTTCAAGTCTTCATGCGGAATCTGCCTAAGCCTGTCTCCCGCGTTCAGATGCAAAATATATTTCCCCGTGGCAGCAGCGACACCTTTGTTCATGGCGTCATAGATGCCCTGATCTGGCTCGCTCACCCAATAGTCGATCTTTTCATTCCATTCCTGTAGCAGTTCCCGAGTGCCATCATTTGATCCCCCATCAATCACGATGATTTCAGGACGTATACCTGGCCATGCAAAAATGCTTTCCAGCAAAGGAGGTAATTCGTGTCGCGCACGAAACACCACGCTCACAATGGAAACCAGAGGTGGTGTGGCGGGTAGGTCACCAAGAAGCCGCCGGCCACCCATCACCGAGCTTTTTACCTGTTCGCTCATGCCGCCTGCACTAAAAGATTTTCACTCTGAGGAATTTTTGCGGGTTCAGACGGAACTCCCGCAAAAAGTCTCGCATTTCGCGGCTGGAACCATTCAGGCTTTCATACAATTGGGAACTCGTCAGCAACTCTCCGAGTGTTCCCTGCCCGCCGTTCAACGCGTCCATAGCTTCACCCAGGCTTTTGATCGTGGCCAGCAGCTTCTGATACATCTCGTCATCCCGCATCATGGGTTGAGCGCGCAGGTTGGCAAGCGAGCTTCGGAATTGCGCAATTTTTGCTCGCAACTGATCGTACTGTTCCGTGCTGGCATAAAATCGCCCTGCTGCTCCCTGGCCGTTCTGGATGCTGCTGAGCTGCGTATCCAGATCCAGAAACGGCTGACGGAGTTGAATGTACAGATTTTGTCCGAAAACAGCTTGGCCGATTTCACTTCGAGGATTGGTGTACTTTGCCAGAGCTTGTTGTATCTGGGTTACATCCCCTAAAAGCTGTTGATAAAGATCTTCCCCATTTACAAACTTGCCCAAATCGTTATCCGGAGTTTCAATCTGGGTCAGAGTCTGATCCACACTGCGAAGAATGGTTTGCATGGAGGCTAGAAGATCACCAGGATCGAAGTCGTTTGTGGGAGGCTGAAGTCGAATTTCAGCGTCTGGCTGCACCGAGCGCGAACTCTTGCCTTTGGTGATATTGATGTATTTGTCGCCTAACAGGTTATCGGCGGTGATGGTACCCTGTGAATCTTCCGGAATGGCGGAAAGGTAATTTTTTTCCACCTCCATTTCCACCACAATGGAACGCGCCGGGTCGCCAGAGCCAGTTAAATGCACTGATTTAATCTCTCCCACCGTAATGCCGTTGAGTTCCACGGGTGCGGTGCGAATCAGCCCTGTAGCGTCAGCAAGGTATGTACGCAACGTGACATGCCGCGTGAACAGAGTACGTCCGCCATTGGTCAGCAGAAACATCAACACCAGAGCCACCATTGCGGCAGCACTGATCAGGATCATAATCCGCGTAGGCGCCCACGGGCTCAACGTAACGGTTCGAATTTCCTCTTCTTCTGTTTCTGCCATTCCCCTTGGCAGTCAGTTTAGCAAGGCTGACGTCTTTTGAAGGGGTTGGAGACAAAAGTGCACATCGCCGTTTCCGTCGAATGATTGCTCGTAAGTTCCCAATTGGGGCAGAACCTCAACCAAATGGAGGCGTCCATTTTCGCGTGTGGGCGCCCTCCCGCAAGAAAGTTCGCATTGTTCTGGAAGGCGGCCCCGGCTCACCTGCCCATGCAGAGATGGAGCCGGATTCTTCCGGGGCTGGTTATTTTTCCGCCCTGGTTCCGGAAGCCGCTGCCCAAACCCAATATCGGTTTGAGGTGGATGGGGAGCCAGGCCGTTACCCGGACCCTATGTCGCGCTACCAGCCGGATGGTCCGAGCGGATTCTCGGAAGTGATAGACGGATATTCCTTTCCCTGGACAGATCAAAAATGGAAGGGATTGCCATTAGCGGGCCAGATTCTTTATGAAATGCACATCGGCACTTTCACCAAGGATGGGTGCTGGAGTACCGCCGCCGAACAACTAGAGGAACTTGCTTCCATTGGAATCACAGTGGTGGAACTCATGCCGGTTGCTGACTTCCCTGGCCGCTTCGGCTGGGGGTATGACGGGGTGGACCTCTTCGCTCCCACTTGGCTCTATGGCACGCCGGATGACTTTCGCCGCTTTGTGGACCGGGCGCATTCCTTAGGGATCGGCGTGATTTTGGACGTGGTGTATAACCACTTCGGACCAGACGGGAATTACCTGAAGCAGTTCACGCCAGATTATTTTACGGACAAGTACGCGAATGATTGGGGGGAAGCGATTAACTTCGATGGCCCGAATTCCGGCCCTGTACGGGAATTTTTCCTGTGTAATGCTCGTTACTGGATTGAGGAGTTCCACCTGGATGGCTTGCGCCTAGACGCCACCCAGCAAGTTTTTGATGACTCTCCGGAACATATTCTGAAGGAAATTGCCAAAACAGTTCGGGAAGCGGCAAAGGGCCGCGACACCATTCTGATTGCAGAAAACGAACCGCAAGATACGCGCCTGGTTCGTTCCTTTGCAAAGGGAGGGTATGGACTCGATGGCTTGTGGAACGACGATTTTCACCACAGCGCCATTGTGACGCTAACCGGGCGGAACGAAGCGTATTATACGGATTATTTAGGAAATCCACAGGAGTACATCTCCGCCGCCAAATACGGATACTTGTATCAGGGGCAATGGTACTCCTGGCAGAAACAGCGCCGCGGCACGGCCTCCCTGGACTTGCCGCCTTGTACTTTTGTCACATTCATTCAGAACCACGACCAAGTGGCAAATACGTTGCGTGGAGAACGGGCAGACCGCTTAGGTGCGGTTGGTAAATTTAAGGCCATGACGGCGCTTTTGTTGCTTTCTCCAGGCACACCCATGCTGTTTCAGGGCCAGGAGTTTGCGGCGTCTACGCCCTTTCTTTACTTTTGTGACCATAAAGCCGAACTATCCCGACAGGTGCGAGAAGGGCGGGCAAAATTCCTTTCTCAATTTCGCAGTTTAGCCTTGCCGGAAGTGCAAACAGTGATTCCTGATCCTGGAAATCCTTCTACCTTTTATAGCTGCAAGCTGGATTTTTCGGAGCGGCAGAAAAACGCTGCGATTTATGCTATGCACAAAGATCTAATGACGCTGCGCCGCAATGACCCTGTATTTCGCGAACAGCGTATTCGCGGGGTGGATGGAGCCGTGCTTGGCCCCGAGACTTTCGTGCTTCGCTATTTTGGCGAGCAACAGGGAGATCGATTGGTATTGATTAACTTTGGACGTGACCTGCATTTGGACCCAGCCCCTGAGCCTCTGCTAGCGCCACCACATGGAAAAAAGTGGCGCATTGAATGGTCCAGCGAAGATCCGCAGTATGGCGGCAATGGAACGTTTCCGCCTGACACGGAGGACAACTGGCGGGTTCCCGGCTATGCAGCCGTGGTTGTCACCTCAGAAACCATTTCCTATATCTCGCGTCCGGGAGGCGTACAGTAATGGGCAATCTCCTGCGAGTATTGCCTGGAAGAACTCTGTTCCATTCTAAGGAAGATCCTCATCTTTCTCAAGAGTGGCTGGTCACGAACGGCTTGGGAGGGTATGCATCCGGCACAGTGGTGGGCCCGATCAGTCGCCGGTACCATGGCCTGTTGATCTCTGCCTTACCGAATCCATTAGGGCGCATGATGATGTTGAATGCTCTTTCGGAGCGCATTCGCCTGCCTGATGGTTCTGTATATTTCACAGAACCTCAGGAAGTCTCTGGCGCGCACGCAAATCACATCACCGAGGCGGAAGAGTTTCGACTGGAAGCTGGCCTTCCGATATGGCGTTACAGGCTAGGCGAGTTTGTTCTGGAAAAAAGGCTAATTCTTCTTTATCGGCAAAACACCGTTCACATAACCTACAAGCTGCTGGAAGGCAAAGGGAAGCTCCGCTTGGGATTACGTCCGGCGGTCAACTTCCGTTCGCATGACGGCATGGTAAGCACGCCCTTATCCAAGAAATTTGTAGTGAAGATGCTGGATGAAGGACTAGAGATTTGCGGCGATGAAGCGATTCCTCCCTTGCATTTAATCTGCATGCCAGATGCAGCTTACACGTTTGACCGTAAAACGATCCGCAACATTGTTTTCACCACGGAGCAAAATCGAGGGTATGATTTCGTTGGCTCGTTATGGAGTCCCGGTTACTTTCGTCTTGATTTGAAACCGGGAGAGGAAACCACACTGGTCGCTTCCACAGAATCCTGGGAAACCATTCGAGCATTGACGCCGCAGGACGCTTACCATTCGGAGATAACGCGTCGCCGAGCTTTAATTTCTCAATCCAATCCACAAGTTCGTATTGGTGCGGCAGCCGAATTAGTACTGGCAGCAGACCAATTCCTGATCACTCCAGTGGGCCGCGTGGAAGATGTGGCACGGGCACATGCCGCTGGCGATGAGGTACGCACCGTGATTGCCGGCTACCACTGGTTTACGGACTGGGGCCGTGACACCATGATCAGCCTGGAAGGACTGACGCTTACCACGGGGCGGGTCGTGGAGGCAGGTTGGATTCTTCGGACCTTTGCTCACTATGTGAAAGATGGGCTGATTCCCAATATGTTCCCAGAGGGTGAACGGAACGGCTTGTATCACACCGCTGATGCCAGCCTCTGGTTCTTCCATGCCCTCTCGCGTTACCTGGCAATCACAAATGATCGGGTCACACTAGAATTGGTATTGCCGAAACTGCTGGAAATTGCCAATGCCCACATCCGAGGGACACGGTTTGGCATTCACGTCGATCCAAAGGATGGATTGCTCCATCAAGGTCAGGAAGGCTATCAGCTCACCTGGATGGACGCCAAAGTGGGCGACTGGGTAGTCACACCAAGGCGCGGCAAAGCAGTGGAGATCAATGCGCTTTGGTATAACGCACTACGGCTGCTATCGGGCTGGCTGGAGGAGGCTTATGGTTCTGAATCCGCCAAGCCATTTCAGGAACATGCCGAAATGGCAAAGAAGTCTTTCAATGAACGGTTCTGGTATGCGGAAGGCGGCTATCTTTACGATGTGGTGGACGGCGAAGATGGCAAGGATGACCCTGCATGCCGACCCAACCAGGTCTTTGCGATTGCGCTGCAGAATCCGATCCTAGAGGAATCTCGCTGGCAGTCTGTGATGGATGTGGTACTAATAGATTGTTGACTCCCGTTGGTCTGCGCTCGCTCGCGCCGGGAGAGCCGGATTACAAGGCGAAGTACGATGGCGATCTCCGTTCCCGAGATGCGGCATACCATCAAGGCACTGTTTGGGGCTGGTTAATTGGGCCTTATTTCAATGCCTGGATGAAAATGCATCCGAATGATCTGGCAGGCGGCAGAAAATTGTTGGAAGGCTTCTTGCCTCACCTGAGCCAAGCGTGTGTCGGCTCCATTAGCGAGATCTTCGATGCAGAGCAACCTCATACCCCGCGTGCTTGTATTGCACAGGCTTGGAGTGTGGCCGAAGTGCTGAGATGCTGGGCAGCTTCCGCCCCTAAAGAGTAAGCTTTATTTTACGTACACAGCTACGCGGTTCGATCCTTGGTAGGTAGAGGAGTTGAGCAGGGAAACGGCTACCGGCACGCGCGTCACACTTCCTGGTTGTCCGGGACCGATTTGTGGCAAGGGAGGTACGGGGAGGTGAACCGCAAACAGCGCCGCAACAAAACCCGGCAGCGTTGCTACCCAATCGGCGGCAACCACAGTTTGTGCTCCCCAATTCGCGTACACATTATTCACGGTGACCGAACCGGAAGTCGCGATGGAGCCAGCCGGGGACTGCGGCCCTGAAGTGCCGAAACCGGTGGCAAATAGCAGCACATGAGAACCCGGCGCGGCGGGATTTTGCGCCGTGTTGCGCGTTCCATTTTCGTTGTATACAGTGCCATCTGGAACATCGGCATGAGGAACCACGTTTGGAAAGTCGTTCGTCAGCAACCCTGGAAGTGCTCCCTGCACTGGCATGATCACAGCATTTGATAGCACACCATTATAGGAAGCTTGCACGGTAGTAAACGCATTAAGGCCAGACGGCAAGTCCGCTGGAGCCACTACAATCACCCGGTCCGGGCTTGTTTGTAGAATCGGAACAGGGTGGCCATCAAATAAGATCTGAGTGCCACCGGCTTCAGTAGGCAGTGCTTGAGACGAGTTCAAGCCAAAGTCAATCCAGCTCGGGCCAAGGTTGCTGCCAGAAATGGAAATCAGTTCGCCAGGAATGATGCCCGTTTGAGAACGGCTGGTTATCGCAGTGCTGGTAGTCAAGCTAGGATCGAAATACGTAAACGGCAAGTCCGTTCCAGAAAAAGCGTTTGTGATCTGATGAATAGATACAGGCGAAGAGGGGCCGAGTGAAATCCTGAGTACCGCGACGTGTGAGGTGCTGCCTTTTGCCTCGAAGTAAACTCCTGTATTTAGGTCCGGTGCAAACGCTCTGACTCCGTTTGCATCCACATAGGTGGAATACTGCAGAGCAGAACCTTCGGTATTTAACTGCGCGATCACGGCTGTAGCTCCGTTATATACGGCAACGGGAGCGCCAATCAGCGGTTCACGAAGAGGAAAGAAAGGTCCAGCAGCCATCGAGAGCCATAGGTTTCCTTGTGCGTCAGCCTGAACCCCGCCAACATTCGCGTCACAAGCACTGGAGAGCAGCGCGGCGTAAGTGGTTTCCAGCGAAATCGAGCTTAGCTTCATCGCATATACACTACTGCTCACCCCGGTGGAACAATTCTGTGGCCGCATGGCAGTCCTGTAAGCGCCCGGCGTGGACGGAAAATCCAAGGCGCCGGTGACACCCGCCAAGTACACATTTCCTTTCGTATCTGTCGTAATGGCAGCAGGTCCACCCATAGAACTACTATTAGTTCCTCCCAAATAGCGAGACTCTAGAATCTGCGTGCCAGTTGAGTTAACGCGAAGGATGTAATCATTCCCTTGTCCAAATGGCACAGACGTGCCAAGAACAACTCCTTTCGCGGCAACCACTGTCTCACCGTTTGCGATTGCGGCCACAACCGGCGATACTACGCCGTATAGTTCGCCAATCGATGTAGAGTAACTTAGTGTTCCGCGATTACCGAACTTTGCTAAATAGCCATTAATCGACACCACGCCCCTGTAAACTGTTCCAGTAAAGTTTTCATTGAAGACACCAGGAGTTGCAGGAAAGCGTCGCGAGGAGGTACTCCCTGTGATGTAGGAATTCCCCTCAGCATCCACGGACAGGCCCGAAACGGTATCTGTCCCTTCGCCCCCGATCACAGAAGAGTATAGAAGAGATCCACTGTTAGAGAATTTAGCAACAAACACGTTTGTTACGCCGGCTTCGCCGGTTCGCGAGGAGGGGGAGGAAAAATCGGAGGAGTCAGTGGTACCCGCAACGTATATGTTTCCAGAACTGTCGAGCCGAAGTGCGCTTGCACTGTCGTAGTCCAACCCGCCCAGAAAGGTCGACCAGACAATGTCGTGCCCTCCTGGTGCAAGCTTCGCGACAAAGGCGTCAGACGAGTCGCTGCCCCTTGCAGCATATAGAGTACATCCGGCACCAATGGCTGCACCTTGGATGTTGCTAAAAGGGCTATTCCGCCAAGTAACCCCGGCATCTGTGGATTGGAGAAGTCCTCCGCTTTGAACAAAGGTGATAAACCCGGGTCCACACGCAGGCACTAGTTCGGCCAGATACCGCACATTCGAGTAGCCTGAATGTAGAGAAAGCGGCTTCTGAGGAATTGACGAACTGGTCCATGCTTTGCCTCCATCGCTGCTCCTGAGTAAACCTCCACTTCCCAAAGCGTATAACGTATCCGGTATTACGGGATCAGAAACAAGATCAGATATAGGAGCAAGAGGATAACCCTGGAGCAACCCTCGTTCAGCCCATGATGCCCCGTAATCCGTGCTGACCAGAATTGTTCCTTTTACGTTGTAGATATCACCGTCCGTATTCGTAGCCAAGTACATCCAGCCTGGTCGGCTTGCGTCAAAGATAGCAGTACCCACTTGTCCAGCCGAGCCAGTCGGGCCAGAGGCAGTAAAGCTGTTTCCTAGATCTCGCGAGAGGAACAGCGCCCTCCCAATCACCAGCATCAATTGACCGGAACCGAGTGGGTCGAACCGCAGGCGCGGACTAATATCGGAACATGAATAGGGACACTGAAAGGTGCTCGCAGCCCAACTCTGGGCGCCATCCCTGCTCCAGATCACACCTTGATTCCATACGACGGCCGCTACATGCAACGGATTGCCTGGGTCAATGACGATGCTGGGTATCCGTGGCGTAAAGGCGTTTTCTGACGGAGTAATTGTGAATACAGTACGCCAGGTTTGCCCCCCATCCGTTGACTTCTGAATTCCATTCGGCCCACCCGTGAACACGGTCTGTGCAGATTTAGGATCAGCCGCTATCGCCGTGATCGAGTCTGACGGTCGCGAAGTTTTCGCCCAGGTAAGTCCTCCATCTGAACTCCGCAACACAAGCGCATTTCCGATCTGTGGTTGAGCAGCGTTTCGGACCGGAAAATCTGGTGAGCTGGTAGTGCCCGCGACGTATAAGTACCCTTGGGAATCCGTTGCCATGGCCTGAATGCTGTCGCTTCCAGAACCGGCGAAAGTGGCAACAGTGAATCCGTTTAAGATGCCGCCTGGAGAATACGGAACAGATGGGTCCACTACGGAGCCTCTGCTTATCTGAAACAAACTCAAGGTAAAAAGAAGCAGAACGTGGCCACGACCGTGCATGAGTCACAGCATAACGCTGTTCTTACTGCTTATCCGGCAACAATGTCGCGCACTACATTTCCACTCACATCAGTAAGACGGAACTGACGTCCTTGAAAAAGGTAAGTGAGCTTTTGGTGATCGATTCCCATCAGGTGGAGAATGGTCGCTTGCAGGTCATGAACATGGACGCCTCCGGTGGCTACATTGAAATCCGTAGTCATCAGAAGCTCCATAAGAGCATACCGGGCTTTACGCCTCCGCCTGCCATCCACAGCGAAAACACGCGGCCATGGTGATCGCGCCCATAACTGGTGGGCTTGAGGTTGCCTTGAGCGTAAGGAGTGCGGCCAAACTCACCACCCCAAATCACCAGAGTATCTTTCAGCATCCCGCGCTGCTTCAAATCAAGAACCAAGCCAGCGGCTGCCTGGTCCGTATCTCGGGCCAGCACCGGTATCTTATCGGTGAGTCCACCGTGGTGATCCCAACCACGGTGGTAAAGCTGAATAAATCGAACGTTCCGCTCTGCTAACCGACGGGCCAGAAGACAATTCGACGCAAATGTTCCCGGCTTGCGGGAGTCTTCGCCATAAAGGGCATGAATGTGTTCCGGTTCGCTGGATGTATCGACTAAGTCCGGCACGCTGGTTTGCATCCGGTATGCCATTTCATATTGGGCAATTCTGGTTTCGATTTCCGGATCTCCGACTTTCTCGTGCAAATGAGTGTTCAGTTCTGCCAGCGAGTCGAGTTGTGTGCGGCGCAGTTTTGGTGTGATGCCCGGCGGGTTGGACAGGTAGAGAACCGGGTCGCCAGCACTGCGGAACTGCACTCCTTGGTAGCGGCTGGGCAGAAAGCCAGATCCCCAAAGCCTTGCCAGCAATCCTTGGTCGGGCATGCCGTTGCTTGGCAAAGAATTCAGAACCACGAACGAAGGCAGGTTTTGATTTTCACTTCCTAGACCGTAATCGATCCAGGAGCCGAAGCTAGGGCGGCCCGGCAGTTGACTGCCTGTCTGCATAAACGTAATCGCAGGATCGTGATTGATCGCTTCTGTGTTTACGCCACGGAGAACGCACATCTCATCCGCGATTTTGCCGGTGTGCGGCAATAGTTCACTGAGCCATTGACCACTCTGCCCATGCTGATGAAACTGGTACATGCTGGGGACCACAGGAAACCGATCCTGTTGCGCCACCATGCCTGTGATTCTTTGCGTGCCAAAGATGGAAGGCGGAATATCCTGATTGAAACGACCAGCCATAGTGGGCTTGTAATCAAAGAGGTCGAGGTGGGAAGGCCCTCCCGCTTGGAAGAGAAAAATCACACGCTTAGCTCGCGGCGCAAAGTTAGGAAAAGGATGTTCCGCAGCATGGAGGGTCGAGGCATTCAGCAACGAATGAAGAGCGGCGGAGCCAATTCCATAGCCGATACGTGCCAGCAGGTCACGGCGCGAAATGGGAGAAGAACCTTTGCTGTGATTCATTGGATCTTGTTTTTCCATTTTGCTCTAGCCTTTCGTGATGACCTCATCCATGTTCAGGATGATGTTTGCCACCGCCGTGTAAGCGGCCAATTCAGACACCGGTATGGAGGAATCCGAAGGGGAAGCGCCGATCTTCAACAAGGCTTTCGCACCCGAATCATCAGCTTGGTAAGCAGTCAGCATCCGTTGGAGGCTTGCTTGCAATATCTGCAATTCGCGTCCGTCCGGTGCATGTCCGGTTGCTAAGCGAAAAGCAAAACTGAGCCTTCCCGCAGCAGATTTTCCGCCTTCCCGAATGGAACGTTCGGCGAGTTTGCGAGCAGCTTCTACAAAAATCGGATCATTCAGTAGCGTCAAAGCCTGTAACGGAGTGTTTGTATTGGAGCGCCGCACGGTGCAAACCTCGCGATCAGGCGCGTCAAACACATTCATGGTGGGATGCGGTACCGTGCGCTTCCAGAAGGTATAAAGACTACGGCGAAATAAATCGTCGCCGCTGCTTTCCACCCATGTGGTACCGGGATAATTCGCAGCCACCACAATGCCCTTATACAGTTCCGCAGGCTGATACGGATAAACGCTTGGGCCACCGATTTTTGGCTTTAACAGGCCAGAGATTTGGAGCGCCTGATCGCGAATGATTTCCGCAGGAAGACGGAAACGAGGCCCACGCGCAAGAAGCCGATTTTCCGGATCACGCGCAATCAATTCCGCAGAAGCAGCCGAATCCTGCCGGTAGGTAGCGGAAAGAACAATCTGTTTCATGAGAGCCTTTACGTTCCAGCCGGAATCGATGAAGTCTCTTGCAAGCCAGTCCAGCAGTTCCGGATGGCTAGGCCATTCGCCTTGCAGTCCGAAATTGTCACTGGTCTTCACTAATCCCTGGCCGAACAGTTGCTGCCAAAAGCGATTCACAACGACTCGTGACGTTAAGGGATGGTCAGGTTTTGTGAGCCACTTTGCCAACCCGAGACGATTCTTGGGCACGCCTTCCGGCCATGCACCTAACAATTTTTCCGGTACTCCCGCTTCTACAACTTCTCCGGGAGCATCATAGGAGCCACGCAGCAGGATATGGGTTTCACGCGGTTTTTCCATTTCCTGCATTACCATCACGGTGGGAGCTTCACGGCGCAAGGTGAGCCATTCCGCTTGCAGTTGCTCACGCTTTGCCCAATCCGCAGCAAAATTCCGATTGGCTGCTTTGAGTTGTGCTTCCCGCAGCCAGGCTTTCTCTGCTACCGAAGCTTGGGAATTTCTTTCACGAGCGGCAGCGTAAGGAAGAGCAAGGCTTTCAAAGGAAGAGGTGATTTCCGCCTGGCTCAGATTGTGATTCCAGGCTGCAACTTCGCCGAATTGTCCAGAAAAACGCGAACTTTTCGCGCCGTTGTCCCACCCAATGCGAAAAGCCGTGGGAGTCGGTTTATTGCCATTGGCATCAGGCAGGGGCAGACCATCATTCAGAACGTCCGTGGCTACTTCCTGGCCATCAATGAACATGCGAACCCAGTAGGCAGGAGCCCGCATCTCTTTCTTCCCGTTTTTCTCATCAACTCCCTGGTACACAACCGCAACATGCCGCCATTGCGATGCCGTTATCCCAGCAGATTTGGTGCGCACGCGAAGAGCATAAGCAGGAAAACGCTGGCTTAAACTAAATTCCACTTCGCCGTTTACCAAACGAAGCTCAACGCCATTTCCAAAACTCACCGAGGCAGGATTCATGGAGTAATCCAGGGCCGAAAGAAGAGCCACGTTCCCATCGGATGAGCCGGGATTCAACCAGAGAGTCAACGTAAACGGGTTGCGCTTTGAGATCGGCACGGGCGTCGTTGCAGTACTGCCCAGCACACAGGAGGTACTTATTAATTGTTGATTTCCAGCGGCCTTACACAGAATCTGATCGGGCGCTTTGGCTTCACCAGTGGTCGCCGGAGTAGCGGTGCTTTTGGAGGACGACCAGGACTTTTCACTTTGCTTGAGGTTCCGGTCCAATTTGGCAATGGCCAACTCAAGCGCTTGCATCCGTTGCTGCTGCGGAGGCGTGGGCGCAGAGATCATAGGAACGGCGTTGGCAACACGCCCATCCTCGCCTAGCTCAGAAACGCTGTTAAAGAATGCGGAGAACCGGTAATGGTCGCGCTGTGTGATGGGATCGAACTTATGATCATGACAATGGGCGCATTCCAACGTAAGCCCGAGCCAAGCCATGCCGAGTGTTCGCACGCGGTCAGCCACGTATTGCACGCGATACTCTTCTTCAATAATGCCGCCCTCGGAGTTGATCACGTGGTTACGCCCAAAGCCTGTTGCAATCTGCTGATCCAGGGTTGGATGGGGAAGCAGATCACCCGCTAACTGCTCGGTAAGAAACCGGTCATAGGGCATGTTGCTGTTGAAGCTCTGAATCACCCAGTCACGCCAACGCCACATGGATCGCTCGGAGTCGTTGTTAAATCCATGCGTATCCGCGTAACGGGCCACATCCAGCCAATCCATGGCCATCCGTTCGCCATAAGCGGAAGAGGCCAGCAGGCGATCCACAACAGATTCATACGCCCGTTCGCCCCGCGCATGGACGTCCTTCACGAAGGCGTCCGTATCAGCGGGGGAAGCTGGCAGACCGGTAAGGTCCAGGGAAACGCGCCTGAGCCACATTCCGGGGGAAGCTGCGGGACTGGGATGAAGTCCTTCCTCTTGCAAGTGCTGCCAAACAAAAGCATCAATCGGCTGTCTGCCCCAAACAGAATCAGTGACCTTCGGAACAGGGGGACGGACAGGGGCCACAAAAGCCCAATGCTCCGTATATTTTCCACCCTCCTCGATCCAACGTTTCAGAATTCCGATTTGCTCGGTGTTGAGCGAGCGATTAGAAGCAACAGGAGGCATGCGGCGAGCGGGATGCTCCGCCGTGATTCGCTGAAACATCGCACTGGCTTCGGGTTTGCCGGGCGTGAGAGCCGCACCAGTGGGACGCGGGGCGGTTGCGCCCTCAAAGGAATCCAGGCGCAGGCCAGCCATGCGTTTTTTAGGATCTTGACCATGGCAAAGAAAACAATTCTCGGAAAGGATCGGGCGCACATCCCGGTCATAATCCAGAGGCGGTTTTGCCGCCGTGAGAAGATGGATGCCGGCGCCCACAGTCCATAAGGTAAGACCGATTCGCACCAATTTGGCAGATACTATGGCCTTTTGAGAAAGCCCTTCGTTCTTCTGGACTGATTTCACGGCCATCGCCTCATCATTATATAGAGAACGTAAGTCTAGGTTTTACAGCCTGAGAGAACAGGCCAGCAGGAGTGGCCTTGGTGCTTGAACTTCGTGAAAAAAACAAAAATTGTTCCTTTTTGGGTAAATTTGTTTTTACTCCCGCTGAAATGCTTACCTTTTATCGACAATCACTAAAACCTTGCTTAGGACGGAAGAGAAATGAAGTGAATCACCTCAATCGCCGCCAAAAATTCTGATATGCTACGCGCTGTTGTATTTGCTCCTGTTTTGCACCAATTTTCGGTGCAAGGCAGAGGATTACGATTCTATAAAGGAAGAAGCCGTTGCCCACTCAGGTGCTTGGAAAGCTTTCCTGCCGTATTTGGTGTTTACTCACATTATTTGTACTTAGCTCCATCCCTTGCGCTGCTCAGCTAGACCGAGGAACCATTACAGGAACCGTTACGGATACTAGCGGAGCGGTAATCCCCAACGTGAAAATCACTATTCGGGATGTGGCAACAAACGCTAGGTACACCTCAGCAACCACTGGTTCCGGCGATTACACGGTTCCGAATCTTCCCGCAGGCCGCTACGAAATCACCTACGAAGCGGCTGGATTGAGGAAGCTGGTGCGCTCGAACATCGTGATTACGGTTTCCGAAACAACGCGGCTGGATGTGGCTCTCCAGGTTGGGCAGTCTACCGACACGATTACTGTGAACGCAGAGTCCGGTGTCTTACAAACAGATAGCGCTGTTGCCGGCCAAATGATACAGAACCGCCAGTTGAACGAACTGCCCCTGACCTTTGGCGGCGGTGGACGTGACGCTCAGAACTTTGCCATTCAGTTGGCCCCCGGTGTGGCGGGCAGCAGCGGAACCACCGAGATTAATGGAACTCCTGCTTTTTCCAAAGAAGTTTTGTTGGATGGTGCCACGATTACCGGCTACCGATCGGGCGATCTCTCGCAGGCAAGCCCTTCGCCGGAAGCTCTACAGGAATTCAAAGTAGAAACCAGCGGAATGAGTGCGGAATACGGAAAAACCTCCGGCGGCCTTTTTAACTTTGTGATGAAGTCCGGTACCAATCAGGTACACGGCAGCCTTCTCTGGGAATTCCGCAATGAAGACCTGGATGCCAACACCTTTCTCGGCAACGCAAACGGCTTGAAGACGCCCCGCGACCGCCAGTTGGATGGAGGCGGATCAGTTGGCGGACCGATCGTGATTCCGAAGATCTACAACGGCAAAGACAAGTCTTTCTTCTATTTCGCTCTGGAACGTTTTTATACCAGTGGTGGCGGCGCGTCTACGCCGAACCAAACCGTTCCGCCGCCGAGTTGGTATACAGGCGATCTCAGCAACCTGCTGACAACTCAGTAGTGGGTACGGATGCTCTCGGGCCTCCCTGCCCTGCGCGGGGCCATTTACGATCCCCTTTCCACACAAACTGTGAATGGAACCATTGTGCGCACCATGTTTCCTGGCAACATTATTCCGCAGAGCCGCATCTCCGCTGTTTCCCGGCAAGTACTGGCAATCATGGCGAAGGATTACCCGGCTACCGTGCCTGGGCCGAGCGGGAATTACCTGCTGGTGAACAATGCTTACGGCGCGTACAACGTGTGGCAGCGGTATACACAAATCTCCCTCAAGGGCGATCACAACATTTCCACTCGCAATCACCTGTCAGGTTCCGTTGCGCGAACCACACAACCGCAGTATCAGGCCAACGCTTCCGGAACGCACGTATGGTCGGATGACCTTGTATGGCGGACCATTCTCCTCTGCCATCATCAAGCCGGTGAATACCACGCTTGTCCGCCTCGCGCACGATTTCACAGTTACTCCCACACTGCTGAATCATGGCGGGATTTACTTCAACCGTGTCACAAACTCGATCGACAATCTCCACGCGGACCAAGCAAATCCGCTCACGATTGCCGGAACCAGCAACATGAGTGTTCCGGTGATCAACTGGAGTGGCGGTGATCGTTACAGCTTGACGAATCTGGGACAAGACAAAGCATCGGATTCCGTTCGTGCCATTACGTATGGCCTTCAAGATACATTGAGCTGGGTGAAAGGCAAGCACACGCTCAAGGTTGGCGCTGAGTATCGCATTTACAAGCTCAACTACATTCGGCAGCCAGATGCAGGCACGTTTAATTTCACAGCCAATCAGACAGGTTTACCGGGTCTGACACATACACGGGAAACCCGTTCGCCAGCTTTCTGCTTGGAGCTGTCGATAACGCAAAGATCGGGATTACCACTCCGACTCTGGCGACCTATCGTTCCCTTGGTCTTTTTGTTCAAGATGATTTTCGGGTGAGCCCGAAACTAACGCTAAACATCGGTCTTCGGTGGGATTACAATCCCACGCAGACGGAACAATACAATCGCATATTTAGTTTCAGCCCGACCACGATCGACCCACAAACCGGTTTGCCTGGAGCGCTCACTTTTGCTGGGAATTGCTCCATTTGCAACGGAGATTCCGGTTTTGAGTCACAACACTATAGGAACTTCGCACCGCGCTTTGGCTTTGCTTACCAAGTGACACAGAAGACAGTGATTCGCGGTGCTTACGGTGTCTTTTTCGCTGACCGCGCTCCGAACGATTATTATGGCGATCCAAATGGCGCGGTTAGCCTAACGGGTGGGGTTGGGGCGTTTCGAATGTTGTGAATTATGGAAACAACTTCGCTCCCGCTTTCAATTGGGATAACGGATACCCTGGCGTAAACCAATACACAACCCCGAATCGATCTCAGGCGGATGCCAAGAGCGGCGCTCTGTATTGGTATCCGGACGGCGGCCGCTTAGGCTATACGCAATCCTGGAACTTCAATATTCAGCGTGAACTTCCGTTCCGCATGGTAGTGGACGTAGGGTATATCGGAACGAAAGGCACTGCGTTGGAAGCAAACGGGCTTGGATTACTCAACCAGCTTCCCCCAAGCGCACTCGCCTTGGGAAGTGTTTTGAATTCCACTGTTACCAGCCAAGCAGCACTTCCGGCAAGCGCGGTAGCCATGGGTGCCCGATACCCTTTTGGGAACACTGGACAGTCTGTTGCGGTGTGGCAAACATTGACACCGTTTCCTCAGCTTCTGAACGGCAGCACGGTTGGCGCTTGGAACGCGCCGCTTGGCTTCTCCACTTATCATGGCTTGCAACTCAGTTCAATAAGCAGTATTCCGGCGGGTTAAGCTGGTTAGCGAATTACACCTTCTCCAAAGCGATTTCCAACGTTGCCAACCTGTATTCCAATGGCGGTGTTGGCGCTCCCATGATTGCCTCGAATCTAGGCTTGCAGAAAGCAATCTCTTCTTATGACCAAACCCATGTAGTGAAGATTGGTCTCAGCTACGAGCTTCCTATTGGGAAAAACAAACCTTTTGGTGCTCACTTGAATTCGTTTGTGGACGGCATTGTTGGCGGATGGAAGATTCAATATATCGGCAATTACACAAGCGGAACACCACTCAGCTTTGCTGCAAACAGTCCTGATTCCGCCACGAACTTAAGCGTAAATCGTGCGCAGTTATCGAATCCTGCGGGAGCAGGATTAGGCGTGCCGTTTGATTCTTCTAAGTTCAACGCGTCGCTCGTTGGAGTCGGGAATACAGCGAACGTGTATCTGAATACACAGTACATTAAGCAGCCTGCCGCTTACACATTCGGCAATGCGGCTCCTTATATTGCGCAAATTCGCGGCTTTGCAGGACGTAACGAAAACATTGCCTTGCAAAAGAACTGGGTCGTTCGGGAGCGGTTCCGCTTCCAGTTAAGAGCGGAAGCCATTAACGCGTTTAACCGGCATACCTTTGGCAGTATCTCGACCAACCCGAACAGCGCAACATTTGGCGATGTGACCAACGTAACCGGGAACCGGAATATGCAACTCGGCGCTCGTATTGATTTCTAAAAACAAATACGACGCTCTCTTAGTCAGCGGGTAACAAGATCCGTACCCGCAATCCTCCCAAGGGGGAATCCTCAAGGGAGAGGGACCCGTTATACAACTCAGCTAAATCCCGGACGATGGCTAATCCTAGTCCCGATCCGGGAGCACATTCATCCGCCCTTACCCCTCGCTCCAGAACCATAGTTCGCAAGTTGTGAGGCAGCCCCTTCCCGTCGTCATCTACCGTGAAGACCAGGTATGTATCCACCCCTTCCGTGTGAAGCACAACTTTGGACTTCGCCCACTTACACGCATTGTCCAAAATGTTTCCTAGCATTTCGTCGAGGTCCTCGCGATGTACCCGTACCGAAAGGTCCGGGGACACCGTGGAAACAATGTTCAACTCGCGTTCGGCGTATAGTTTCCCAAGGGTGCGTACCAAAGCGTCCGCACAGGAGATTACGGAACAATGCGCCGCGCCGGAAGCCCCAAATGCGGCTGCACGTGCACGTGCTAAATGATAAGTAACTTGCCGGGACATTCGATCCACCTGTTGACGTATGCTGTCCGCCAGTTCGGAATTTCCCTCAGCCGCAGTGCGGTCTGCTTCCTGCAATAGCAGTGCAAGCGGAGTCTTGAGGCCGTGTGCCAAGTCTCCCGCCGTTGCCGCCGCACGGTTCACAGCCTTTTCACGATCCTTAATCAGTGCATTGAGTTCGTCAATGAGAGGTTGCACTTCCGTGGGATATGCGCCGCCGACTAACCGTTCGCGGCCCATCCGAACCATGTTTAGTTTCTGCCGCAAATGCCGGAAAGGGAGCAAGCTCCGGCGTAGTTCCCATAAGCCCACGCACATCAGCGCGACGCCCAGCACTACCACCCCAACACTATGCCTTCCCCGCATGCCCGGAAGTACATGCATGACCGCAAGGAAAAACATATGCATCAACGCCAGCAGTCCGCCTGTCCACAGAACGGAAGCCAGAATGGAACTGGAACGCAATGATCGTGGCATGATTACGGGAGTTCTTCCGAAGCACGCTCACACAAACGGTAACCTAGTCCGCGAACCGTTTCGATATAGCCCATTCCTAGTTTGCGGCGCAGACGCGCAATAAAAACCTCAACCGTATTGGAGTCTCGGTCCAAGTCTTGCGCATAGATATGTTCGGTGATCTCGGTGCGGGAAACCACTCGCCCTAGGTGGTGCATCAGATAGGCAAGCACTCGGTATTCATGGCTGGTCAATTTCACTGTGTTGCCGCCCAAGGAGACGCGAGTGGTTCGTGCATCCAACATCAATGCACCACATCGAAGTTCGCTGTGTGCGTACCCGCTGGCGCGACGAATCAAGGCTCGTAACCGTGCCAGAACTTCTTCCATGCGAAAGGGCTTCGCCACATAGTCGTCTGCGCCACTGTCAATCCCTTGCACTTTCTCATGCCAGCTTCCGCGTGCCGTTAAGATCAGCACCGGCGCAAAGATTCCCGCTTTACGCCACTCGCGAAGCAGAGTCAATCCATCTTTTTTCGGTAGGCCCAAATCCAACACCACAGCGTCGTATTGCTCTGTATGCGCGAGCGAGTCAGCTTGGTAACCGTCCGCAGCGCAATCTACGGCATATCCGGCTTCTGTGAATGCCTCCGCCAGTTGCCGGGAAAGCAGATTTTCATCTTCCGCCAGGAGAATTCGCAAGCAATACTAATATCGCAGTCCGGATGAATGGCGGATGAACGCTCTGTTCAGACGCCGTTCAGGAACAATGGTGCACAATGCCATTCGTGCCCTTTGAAATTGCGACCCTTCAACTCGACTTTGGATACCCGTGGTGGCTCAGCTACGGCCAAATCGTTGTGTGGATTCCTGCCCTTTTACTTTTGCTCATCGCCTGGAAACGCAGATGGGCCGTATGGCTCCAAGTCTTGTTCGGCGTATTGACGCTCTGGTCTGGCATGGCACTCCTGGTAACACGCTTCGTCTTTGGCATAAACGGCGTGCCGGCTCTGCCAACTCAAAATTTCTTACAAGCCGGAAAGGGCCGCGTCCTCGACCTGGGTGCGGGTACTGGCCGATCATCGATCATGGTGCTGCGATCCCGCCCACAAGTCACATTAGTCGCACTTGATCTCTTTGCCGAGTCGTTCGAGCAGCACTTTGGGCCTTCCAATCGCCCGGAGCAGAAACTCCTGGAGAATTTAAAAGCCGCTGGCGTGGAAGGGCGTGCCACGATTCAGAAGGCAGACATGCGTGAACTTCCTTATCCACCTGCCGCATTCGATGCAATCGTGAGCGCCTATGCCGTAGACCATCTGAATCGCACAGGGATCACAAAAGCCCTTGCCGAAGCAGCTCGCGTGGTGAAGCCGGGAGGAGACTTCCTGCTCATCCTGATCGGGAAAGAGCCGTGGGGCCAGTTTGCTTTTGGTCCCCTGTTGATGCACATGGGCAGCAGAGGACCGGATTGGTGGACTGCTCGCCTCAAGGAGGCAAACTTCAGAATTGTTGAGCAAGGAACACAACCGGTAACACTCTACTTTCTTGCGCGTCGAGTATAAACATGGCTGAGTTTTATTCGAGCTAAGCGGTATAAACGTAGCGTGTTCGGAGCAGTACCAGTAGCGTCAATCCACCCTGGAGAACCAACGCGGAACCAATCAGCAGTACGTAGCCTTCGAAATGCTGTGCCTGCAAAATTCTTGCAACCGCAGAAACGCCGAATAGCGCGACCGCAACTGCACCTGTGATTACCACAGCACGAAACACGGAAGCTCCATGCAAAACAAAGAAAAGCAGCGTGACCAAGCCTTGCGCCACGATGCAGCCATCTACTACGGAGCGGCCCACATACCCTGGATGGTGGAGAATGTTTTCCATCACGCCTAGCCAAACCCCTGCTAAGGCAGAGAAAACGGAAATCACGATCAACGCTTGTTTCACAAGTTTTCCTCCTAAGAGCCGGATCAAAATAAAGCCGATTACTTGGCGTCCATACCAGAAGTTCGCTGGAACAGAGCCTAAACGTGGTAGCTGTTCTTCCCGATATTCCTCCAAAAGGTCGCCCAAAATTGTTTCCCGGTCACGAGAGTGCAAGACAGCCCCCAGCACCTTTTGCAGCCAACCCGGTGGCGATTCCCAAGTCATACTTTCACCTCAACCGGCCACTTCGCGCCGCGCCACATTTGATCCAGCGCAGCTTTCGCCTCATTTAGCGCCTTCACTCCATCAGCCGTGATTTGGTAAAAACGGCGGACGCGACCACCACGCACAGGCGTACCTTCCTCCAACCGCGAAAAAATCAAAGCCTTCTGTTCCAGCCGATCCAGCGTGGCATATACGGCACCCGCGGCAATTTCACGCTGGAGGCGAAGTTGCACGTCACGAAGAATACTTCGTCCATAAGCGCCATCTGCCAGTTTGATCACTGTCAGCAAAACGGCCTGTTCAAAAGCACCAAGTAAATCAGCCAAGTTGTCTACATTGTAGACACTGGTTGAGGGAACTGTCAAATAACGCCGTATCTGAAGCTCAACTTCCAGGTAGCCGACTACCGGGAAGTTGGCGATTCCGCTCTACAGTCTCGCGCGTACTGGGTCCGGTGAGCCTGGAATATCCCGAAGCGAATCAAGCCGAAGTCGATATCGACACTTGAGACGCTCTCCATCGAGATACATGTCGGTGTTCTCAGGCAGTAGGACTATTTCGACGAGTTCAGCCCCAAGGCGTTCGCAGGTCTTCCGAGAAGCGGTGTTTAAGGGATCGCAAGTGATCCAAAGAACTTCGAAGCCATGTGCGACGGCCAACGGGAACAGCAAGCGACAAGCCCGCTCAGCAAGGTGCTTGCCGCGGAAGGGAGGGTCAATGTTGTAGCCGAGGTTACCGGCATACGTTTCCACATCGAAGACGTTCTCTGCCCGAAAACGAACGCCGCCTACCACTTGATCATTGATACAAATGTCGAAGTGGTACGTCGCAGCCCATTGTTTCTGTTCGTTCCGGGCGGTAGTTTTCTTGAGCCGGAGAATCAGTTCCCCATCCGAAACTGATTCCACTTGAAGGAAACGAAATCTTGGAAACCAATCCTGCGCCACTGTTCCTACTCGATCAAGCAGTCCATGTTGCTGAATATTTTACCCAGCGGACTCGCGGATGACTACTCCGACACGAATACCTTATTGGATCACGCGCTATTTGGAAATTGAGCCAGTTACGTCCTCACTTGCGTTCTTCAGCCGCTAAGAGATGCTTTTGCACCTTGCCCATGGCATTGCGCGGCAGCTTTTCGATGAACACAAATTCTCGCGGCACCTTGAATGAAGCAAGATTTCTTTTACACAGTTCTTCTAGTTCCAGCGAATCCACTCCGGTAGCTACCAGGTAAGCTACCGGAACTTCTCCGCGAACACGGTCAGGACGCGCCACCACCGCCACTTCTGTCACTGCCGGATGCTCGGTCAAGAACTCTTCTATCTCCCGGGGATAAATATTGAAGCCACCCGAAATAATCAAATCGCTCTTACGTCCACAAAGCGTGTAATATCCATCTTCTGAAACCGTAGCAATATCGCCTGTTTTGAACCAGCCATCCACAAACGCCGCTCGGGTTGCTTCTTCGCGCCGCCAGTACCCGAGAAAGATGTTCGGACCGCGCAACTGAATCTCACCCTCCACAATCCGGGCCGAAACACCCGGCAAAGGAAAACCTACGGTTCCCGGCCGTCGCTCTCCCTCATACGGATTGCTCATGTTCATCAGCGTCTCGCTCATTCCATAGCGTTCCAAAATGGTGTGTCCAAATTTTGCCCGGAATTCTTCCATCACCTGCGCGGGTAGCGGTGCCGATCCCGAGACAAACAGCCGCATCGAACGGGCAATCTCCGGGTCCATTTCCAGCAGCCGTACATAAATAGTGGGCACGCCAAAGAACAGCGTTGGTTGAAACTCCCTGAATATCCTGGCGGCCTTCTGGTGCTCGAACCGCTCCAGCAACCTCATTCGGCAACCACTCATCAGCCAGCAGTGCAATCCGTTCCCTAATCCATGCACATGAAACAAGGGCAGCGCCAGCAACAAGCGATCATCCGCTGTGATCCGCCAGCAAGCCAACAGGTTTACCGCGTTTGCAGCAAAATTGTTGTGACTCAGCACGGCGCCCTTTTGCAACGCCCGTTGTGCCAGAAGTATAGATAATGCCCGCCGGGGAGTCGCCATCCAGTTGCGCTACTGGCCGTGTATCCGCAAATGCTTCCGCATCCGCCGTTAAAGTGGAAACGTCATTGATCCACTCGCGTGGTTCCGCATCGCTCAAAATATGCGCAATTTCCCGGTCTCGGTACAGAATGTTGATCGGCACAAAGATCACGCCCAACTTCACGCAAGCCAGATACAGATCAATCATCTCGACGCAGTTTGCCAGATACACGCAAAGCCGGTCGCCTGCCATGAAGCCGCGATGAACTAGGTAGTTTGCAACGCGATTGCTGCGTCCGTCGATTTCTCCAAACGTAAACTCGCGGCCTTGAAACTCCAGGGCGGTCTCGTTTCGCCGCCCCCTCAAAGATAAATCGAATAGTTGAATCAGTGTCATTCCGGCAGTGTGTGGCCTTTGGTTTCCATTCCAAACGGAACCAGAAACAGACCTGCCACGAAGGCAAGCGCGGTCATTGCCACAGGAGTTCCAATGGTACCGTAACGGGAAACGCCCGCGCCCACCAGAAACGTTGCACCGGCTGCCAGAAACCGCCCGGCTGACGTAGCAAACGCGAATGCACTAGCGCGACATTCCGTGCCGTACTGTTCCGGCAACCACAACGTGTAGACGCAGAAACTTGCCCCGCCGATACCCAAGAAGAACAAGCACGTTACAAAAGTTACCAACGCCCCACGCGGCAAGTAGAACGCCCATCCAAAAGCGGTGACAATGGAAATCGCCATCAAGAGAAAGAAAGCCGCCAATGCTCCGCGTCGTCCCCAGGCTTCTGCCAAAAGGGGAGTTACCAAACAACCTAGAATGGTTCCGAATGCCAGCAACATGGTGGCCCAAGAGGCGAACTGCGCCGCTTCCACCGCGCTCTTCCCTTCCCGCAAAGCGATTTGAGTAACGGAGGTAGGGACATACACCGAACCGGCCCACAATCCGATCATGGATGTTAATAAGTACGCGCAGTTCAGCAACGTCCGCTTTCGATACTTTGGCGTAAACAACTGGAAAAATGCATTACTCGCTTTTGTGACATGCCGGTTCTGCCACTTTTCCGGCTCATGGATTCCCACCCGGATAAACGCTACCAGCAACGCAGGCGTTCCACCCACTGCAAACATGGCTCGCCATCCGTAATGCGCGCCGACCCAGTAATTCACCGCTGCCGCCAGGAATGTGCCGAAATAATAGCCCGTGTGCATGTAAGCACCGCCCTTGAGCCGCCGACTTTCCGGCCATTCTTCCGCTACCAGAATTCCGCCCAAGGTCCACTCGCCTCCAATGCCTGCCCCTGCAAAGAATCGAAAGGCCGCCAACTGCCAGATGTTTTGCGCAATGCACCCCAGAAACGTAAACGCCGAATAACAAAGAATGGTAAACATCAGCGTTTTCACGCGCCCAAATCGGTCCGCAATCGGCCCCCACAAAAACGCGAATCCCCATCCCACAAGAAACAGGGCGAACAGCAAGCCACCATAAAAGCCCGTGTTTGCAGCGGTTGCTGAAAGGCCGCTCGCCGGAAGCAAATCTTTCAACGCGGGCACCATCACCAATGCGTAGATAAAAGCATCCATCCCATCGAGTGTCCAGCCGGCCCATGCGGCCCAGAAGCCGCGAACTTGGTTTTTTGTGAGTTGTTCCGTTGTAGAGGTGATGGGATAGAGTGTACAACGACTTACAGTAGCCTTTCTTGTCTGCTTATCTAAGCGAAAATGAGCAAAATCGCAGCAGGTTAGGATATTATGGAGTCTTACATTTTCCGGCTCATCCGTCAGCTTTGTTGCCTGACGACAACTTCCTATTACACCTATGCGCGTTCGCGGACTTCGTTGGATTCCGTTCTCGTTAGCGGCACTCGGGCTTTCCGCGCCTAGCCCGCAAACTCCCGCCTCGGATTCATTTGAAACAACTGTTCGGCCTTTTTTGGCGGCCAATTGCGATGGGTGCCACAATGCAAAGCTCAAAACAGGAGGCATCAACCTTCAGAGCTTCACCTCCGCCTCCTCAATTGCCTCTTCCCGAGAAGTTTGGGAAAAAGTACTGCAAAAGATGCAATCAGGCGAGATGCCGCCCAAAGGCATGCCGCGTCCTCATCAGGCAGAGGTGCAACGGGTTACTGGCTGGATCAGCAACGAATTTGAGCGTCAGGATAATCTGGCTTCGCCAGACCCTGGCCGTATTACCGCTCGCCGTTTGAATCGGGCTGAGTACAACAACACAGTTCGAGATCTCCTAGCAGTTGATTTTCAGCCTGCTGACGATTTTCCGCAGGATGACTCCGGCTACGGGTTCGACAACATCGGCGACGTGCTTTCCATTTCTCCCCTTCTGATGGAGAAGTACATGGCGGCGGCCGAAAAGATCGCGCGTACAGCTATCTTGGGGGCAGAGGTCAAGTCCAGCGTGGCCCGGTATCAGCCTCCGAATCGGCGCCGTCTGGAAAAAAACTCTGAAAAAGAACTGTTTTTCGCTCCACTCAGGACGCCAGCCCCTTATACGCTGCAGGATTACGACATTACCGGCCTAGGGCAACCGAGTTCGGTTCACATCAATCACCATTTCCCTGCTGCCGGAGATTACGTTTTTCACGTCGCTGTAGGGCACAATCGTCCGCCAGGGTGGGACCCGTTAAAGATGGCGCTCTGGATTGATGGAAAAATCGCCGACACAACAGAGATCGCCCCTGATGAGCGGCAGGTGGTGTTGACGGGCGACCGGGAAGCAATTCGCGAGTTTCATGCCAGTGTTCCTGCCGGCGTTCATTGGGTAGCAGCTACTTTTCTACGGCAGTTCGAAGGCGTTCCCGCCAGCTATGGCGCTCCCCATCCGACGAAGCGGGTGCAGCCTCCACCCCCACCGCTTCCGAATGCCGAAGGTTTGTTCCCCTACCCTTCCCATGCCAGCCCGGAGCAGATGGCAGAAGTAGACAAAAAGCGCGCTGCGTTTCTGGATAGCTTGAAGCAATCGCCAGATACCCCAGACGGCATCCGCGTCGATTGGTTAGATATCGTCGGGCCAGCACACCCTGCCGGGCCTTCGCTGGAAAGCCGGAAGCGGGTATTTGTCTGCGGGCACCTGGACGGAAACCACCAGCCCGGATGTGAACGGAAGATCATGGCTCACTTCGCGGAAGCAGCTTTCCGTCGCCCGGTGACAGCGCAAGAAACAGAGCGATATCTCCGCGTGGTATCTGCTGCTCGTGGCAGAGGGCGGTCTTTTGATTCCGCCGTTGCTCTCGGCATGCAAGCCATTCTGGTCTCGCCTGATTTCCTGTTTCGGATTGAGCGTGATGAACCCAATGCTTCCGCAGGCTCCATTCACCCCATCAGCCAGTACGAACTCGCCTCGCGCCTTTCTTACTTTTTGTGGAGCAGCATGCCAGACCGTGAATTGCTCCGTTCGGCAGGGGAAGGTTCGCTGCGGAATCCCGAAGTGATGCGTCAGCAGGTACGGCGCATGTTGAATGACCCGAAAGCGAATGCTTTTGTAGAGAACTTCACCGGTCAGTGGCTGGAAATCCGGCGGTTGGAATCCGTGAAGCCGGACCGCGAACGCTACCCGGATTTTGAGGATTACCTGCGCATCTCCATGCGGAAGGAAACCGAACTGTTTTTTGATTCGGTGATGCGGGAAGACCGAAGCATTCTGGATTTCGTAAACGGACAGTACACTTTTCTGAATGAAAGAATGGCGCGTCACTACAAAATTCCCGGCATCACAGGACCAGAGTTTCGCCGTGTCGATCTGAGTGGTACGGCTCGCCGGGGCGTGCTGACGCAAGCCAGCGTGCTTACTGTTTCTTCTTATGGAAACCGGACATCTCCGGTGCTGCGAGGCAAGTGGGTGCTGGAAAACCTCCTGAATGCCCCACCGCCGCCCCCGCCGCCAGATGTTCCCAATCTGGACACTGCCGCTGTGGGTTCCACGGCTTCCTTGCGGCAGCAGTTGGAAGAGCATCGCAAGAATCCGGTGTGCGCTTCCTGCCATTCCAAAATGGACCCCCTTGGCTTCGCTCTGGAAAACTTTGATGCCATTGGGCAATGGCGCACCGTGGATGGCAAACTCCCGATTGATGCTTCCGGCACTCTCCCGAACGGAAAGCAGTTCCTGGGTGCCACTGAGTTAACCACTGTTCTGAGTGATGACCCTGCCACATTCACCCGCTGCCTGACTGAAAAAATGATGATCTATGCTTTGGGCAGAGGGCTGGAAGGGTATGACCGCAAGACGGTGAAAGAAATTGCCAGCCGTGTTGCAGCAAACCAGTATCGCTTTTCCAGCCTGGTGAATGAGATTGTGAATAGCCTTCCGTTTCAGCAACGGAGAGAAGGAACCACCACGAATGATCGTCACTCGTAAGCATCTGCCACGAAGGCTATTCCTCAGGGGATTGGGAACTGCGCTCGCGCTTCCGTTGCTGGATAGCATGGTGCCTGCCTTTGCCGCAAAGTCGCAAGCGGCCAAACAGGCCATGCGGCTTTGTTTTGTGTATGCTCCTACGGGAATGATCATGGAAGCATGGACTCCCAGTGAGAGTGGCAAGAACTTTGCATTTCCCCGCACGTTGAAGCCGTTGGAGCCTTTTCGGAAAGATGTTTCCGTATTTACCGGATTGGTGGCCAATAACGCCAACGCGCTGGAAGACGGCGCAGGCGACCATGCCCGTGCCGGAGCAGCCTACTTAACGGGTGTCCATCCCAAGAAAACCATGGGAGCGGACATTCAAAGCGGTATTTCTGCCGATCAGATTGCCGCCCAAGCTATTGGCGCAGAAACTCGTTTTGGCTCGCTGGAACTGGGATGCGAAGATGCGCGCACGGTAGGCAACTGCGATTCCGGCTATAGCTGCGCTTATACCAACAGCATCTCCTGGCGCACACCGACCACTCCCATGCCGCCCGAGATCAATCCCCGTATGGTATTCGAGCGACTGTTCGGTAGTCTGGACACCAGCCTGGACCCCCAAGCTCGCCACCAGATGACGGAAGATCGGGCAAGCATTCTGGATACGGTCACGGATCGGGCGCGGGAACTGATGGGCACGCTTGGCGCGAGTGACCGTCGCAAAGTGGATGAATACCTAACCGGTGTACGCGAGATAGAACAGCGGATTCAGAATACGGAAAAGGATAACCGTGAAATTGCGCCAACCATGGAAAAGCCGTCGGGCATTCCGGCTACCTTTGCCGAACATGCCAAATTGATGTATGACTTGCAGACCATGGCCTTTCAAACGGGTCTGACGCGTGTTTCCACATTCATGTACACCCGCGAAGGCAGCCCACAAGCGTACCCGGAGATTGGCATTACGGATGGTCATCATCCGCTCTCCCATCATCGCGGGAACAAGGAAAACATTGAGAAAGTAACGCAGATCAATGAATTCCACATCAAGCTGTTTGCCTATTTTCTGGATCGGCTGAAGAACACACCGGATGGAGATGGTAGTTTGCTGGATCACACCATGATTGTGTATGGCAGCGGCATCAGTGATCCGAACAAGCATCTGCACGAAAACTTGCCTATCCTGCTGGCGGGAAATGGCAGGCGGATCGTTCTCCACAGGCAAACACATTGTGTATAACGAATCCGTTCCGATCACCAATCTGTATCTGACTCTTTTGCTGCGCATGGGCCTCCATCCCGAAAAAATTGGGGACAGCAGCGGAAAAATAAACGAACTTACTGAACTTTAGCCGGAGGTTTTCGCCATGTTACGCGTAGCCGCAGTGTTGTTTCTTGCCTCTTCCTTTGCCCATGCGGGCGCAGATGCCCTGAAAGTCAATGTTCCGGTAGTTCCTTTATGGCCCAAAGGCGCACCTGGCTCAGAGAACATGAAGGCTCCGGAGCGGTGGATCACCCACGCCGAAGCAGCGCCCGGTGAAGAGCCGGTGGTGGATTCTTTTCACCGGGTCACGGATATTCACAACCCTTCCTTGACTGTGTTTCTTCCGCCGAAGGACAAAGCGACTGGCGCAGCATACGTGATCTGTCCCGGCGGCGGTCATAAATATTTGGTGATGGACATTGAAGGCACGCAAGTGGCGGAGCGGCTGAACAAGATGGGCATCGCCGCTTTTGTTCTGAAGAACCGTTTAGCGCGAGCACAAGGCTCCACGTACAAAGTGGAAGTGGAGTCACTGGCAGATGTGCAACGAGCGATACGCTTGGTCCGTAGCCGTGCTCAGGAATGGAATGTGGACGCGAACCATGTCGGAGTGATGGGATTTTCCGCCGGTGGGGAACTTGTTGCACTGGCAGAAACCCGTTATGACTCCGGGAATGCACAAGCTTCCGATCCGATTGACCGCTTGAGTTCCAAGCCGGACTTCGCTGTTTTAGGGTATCCAGGTCTTCGTCCAGACAATATCCACGTCACCAAAGACACGCCTCCGACCTTTATCTTCGTGAACAACGACGATAAGCCATCCGAAGTTTCCGCTCAGTATTACGTGATGCTGAAAAAGGCTGGCGTTCTAGCTGAACTGCACATCTATACACATGGCGGGCATGGCTTTGGCGTGAATGGCCGTACTCCGCAGTTCAAAAATTTGCCGGTTGCTAAGTGGCCAGACCAATTGCATGACTGGATGGCAGACCTCCATCTCCTACCGCATTAATTCAGTAAACTATGTCCAAAATTTCTTGCTTCGCTTCTGCACTGCTGCTCGCGGCAGTCTCCGCACCTTGCGTTTTTGCCCAGCCGGGCATACGTCCGCCAGCCACCCCTTTGGTGACACATGACCCTTACTTCAGCATCTGGTCTGCCAGCGACAAGCTTACAGATGAAAACACCAAACATTGGACCGGCACAGAGCAATCCCTGAGTGGCCTGATTCGGATTGACGGAAAGCCATTTCGCTTTATGGGGGCAATGCCCCGAAACGCACAGGCGCCAGCCATGGAACAAGTGTCGCGAGTGGTTACTCCCACACGCACTCTATATGGCTTTGAAGCTGCCGGGGTTCACCTGGACTTTACGTTCCTGACGCCTGCTCTTCCGTTTGATCTCGATATTCTCTCTCGGCCCGTTACGTATCTCACCTGGGATGTGCGCTCCACTGACAACGGCCAGCATGACGTAGTGGTGTACTTCGATGCCAGCTCGCAGATTGCCACCAACATTCCAGAGCAGAGGGTAACGTGGTCACGCCATCGCGTTCCAGGGCTGCAACTCATGCGTATGGGCACTACTGAGCAGCCGATTTTGGCGAAATCCGGCGACAATCTTCGCATTGATTGGGGATACGCGTATGTTGCCGCGCCTGAGCAACCGGGCCTTGATATGGCTGGCTCAAGCCAAATGGCACGCGGCCAGTTTCTGGCTTCCGGCAGTTTGCCCGCATCGGATGACCTGGAAAGTCCAGCACAACCTTCGCGCAACCAGCCGGTTCTAGCGGTTACATTCAAGCTTGGTTCGGTGGGATCAACCCCAACTTCGCGTTACCTGATGCTGGCTTATGATGACTTGTTCTCCCTCCAGTATTTCCAACGCGACCTCCGTCCGTATTGGCGGCGCAATGGATGGACGGCGGCAGACCTACTGACCAATGCCGCAAAGGATTACAATTCACTGGCGAAACGCTCACGGCAGTTTGATGAAGAAATCACGGCAGCTCTGACGAAATCCGGTGGTGAAAAATACGCGCAACTCGCTATTCTGGCGTTTCGCCAAACACTGGCAGCTCATAAGCTGGTCGCGGATATTGATGGTTCGCCGCTTTACATGTCCAAGGAGAATTTCAGCAACGGTTGCATTGATACCGTAGACGTTTTGTATCCCTCTGCGCCGTTCTTCTTGCTGTTTAATCCCAAACTGCTCAAGGCGGAAATGACACCGATTTTTGACTACGCTTCCCTTCCCCGGTGGCGTTGGGCATATGCTCCGCATGATCTAGGCACCTATCCGCTTGCCAACGGCCAAGTGTATGGTGGTGCGGAACGTTCGGAAGACCGCCAGATGCCGGTGGAAGAGAGTGGCAACATGTTGATCCTGACCGCAGCACTGGCCAAGATTGACGGCAACGCGGAGTATGCGCGTAAATACTGGCCGCTGCTCACCAAATGGGCAGACTACTTGAAGGAGAAAGGGCTTGATCCGGAAAATCAGCTTAGCACTGATGATTTTGCCGGACACTTAGCCCATAACACCAATCTTTCTTTGAAAGCCATCTTAGCTTTGCGCTCGTATGCTGCAGTAGCGGAGATGCTGGGCAAGAAACCCGAAGCCACGGCGTACTTAGCAGTGGCAAAACAGATGGCGGCGAAGTGGCCCGGCATGGCAAAAGAAGGAGATCACTATAAGCTGGCCTTTGATGCGGCAGGGTCCTGGAGCCAAAAATACAACTTAGTTTGGGACAAGATTCTTGGCTTCCATCTGTTTCCGCCCACGATTGCTCGCGAAGAAATTGCGTTCTATAAAACGAAACAAAACGCTTATGGATTGCCGCTCGACAATCGTCAGACTTACACTAAACTCGACTGGATTGTTTGGACCGCTACCATGGCCGACAACCAATCTGATTTTCAGACATTGACGGACCCGCTATATAAATTTGCGAATGAAAGTGTCAGCCGGGTGCCGCTCAGCGATTGGTACTGGACACAGGATGGCAAACAACGCGGTTTTCAGGCGCGCTCGGTAGTCGGTGGAGTGTTCATCAAAATGCTCGACAACCGTGATACTTGGCAGACATGGGCTGCTAAGGCAAAAAACTAGGCCGATGACTCGTCGTGAGTTTGGCGCGGCTTTGGCAACGAGCTTTGCTCTTGCCAGTTCCAGCCAGGCAGCAGAGCGCAGATGGCCCTTAGGGCTGAATACCTACTGCCTGCGCTTTCAGCAATGGGATGATCGCCACTTGGCAGACTACTGCACCAAGCAGAAGCTGGACGCCATGTTTCTTCAGGATTCTCTTGACCCGGAAGTGATGAATCCCAAACATTGGGCAGAAGTTCGGGCGTGGAGCAAAGATTTGAGGCTCCATCTGGAAACTGGTGGCCCGGCTCTGTTGCCAAAGACTTCGGCGGGTTACCCACAATCCGTAGCAACGCTTCGCAAGCACATTGAGCGTGCAGCGGGCATGGGCTCACCTCTTGTGCGGTCGCTTTTGGCAAGTGACCGCTACAACATGCCGGATAATGGCCCAGTTGAGCCGCACATGGAAACCGCGATCAAGATTCTTCGTGAAGTTCGAAGCCAAGTCATGGATGCGGGAATCAAGATCGCCATTGAAAATCACAAAGACCTGCATGCCTGGCAGACGCGTCAAGTCATTGAGACTGCCGGGAAAGAGTTTGTTGGTTCTTATCTGGATACCGGAAATCCGGTCTTTGTCGCCGAAAATCCTTTCACTACGCTGGAGCAACTCGGTCCTTACGCTCTCACCTTTCATCTGCGTGATTCCGTAGTCTACGAACAACCAGATGGAATTGCGGTTCAGTGGGTTCCGTTAGGAGAAGGCACTGTCAACTTCCCCAAACTTCTCGCGCGTGCTGCCGAACTCATGTCGCCGCAAGTGCATGTTTACTGTAAGCCGATTACCGCTCGCCCGCCTGTGGTGTTGCCGGTCTATTCCGATGAGTTCTGGAAGCAGTGGTTTCCCCAAGCCCGTTCGGCTGATGTTGCTAGTTTCGTAAATCTAGCCAAGCAGGGTCGTCCATGGAACAAGCCACATGTAATGGCGGATGTTCCCCTGTTTCGCGAGAAGTATATGGACGCTCTCAAAATTCAACAAGTCGACCACATGGAACAAAGCCTTGCGTATTGTAAGAAGCAACTTAACTTAGGCACAGCGTGGAGAAGCTAGAACGAAAGCCGGAGTGCCCCTTGCAATGTTCCATTTTGTCCGTACCAGTTGCTGAATGAATAGCCAGTGGTAGCAGGAAACTTACCGAAGAGCTGTGGACTGGTAAGGTTAACCGTGTTGTTTGCGGTGTTCAGCCAACGCGTTTGAGGAAACAGATTATTGGCATCCATGCGCACCGTGAGTTTGTAACGCTCATGGTAAGCCCAAGTCTTTGTAATGGAATATTGCGGCCACCAGACAGCGCCTGTTCGCGCAATGCCGTATCCAACATTTCCGGGTGTGAACGCCGCCGGATAAGAGAAAGCATTGATGTTGTAGAAAGGGTTTTGCGAGGCTTGAGGCCACATGTTGGGTCCAATGGAGTAATTCGGGACGTTAATACTTTGTCCCAGAACCAGATTGGGCTGAGTTCCCTGCCCCGGAAGATATTTATTGGGGCTTCCGGCCATTTTGAACTGAACCGGCAAACCACTCCGGAAGTTTTGAATGGTAAGAAATGTCCATCCGCCAATAGCTTGATTTAAAATGCCGCCGTGATCCAGGAACCTTCTCCCTCGACCAAAAGGAAGATCGTAGGTGGTTTGCGCCACAAATTGTAATCGCTGGTCATTGGAGGTAACCGCTTTGGTAAGCCCCCAGTTGTAATACTGATTTGCACCGCTGAAGCTATTGCCGCCATCCAGATTGGGATCACCACCGGCACCCCCGGCTATATTCTTGCTGTAGGTGAACAAAAAGTTGTAAGAGAGTCCGGCGCTGAAGCGTTTTTCAAATCGCGTGACCAACGCATGGTAGGTGCTGTGGCCGAAATTGCTGGTCATGTTCACAGAGCCGAATTGCGGAAACCGCAAATATTTCTGCGTATTTGCGTATACCGTATTCAGCAGCGTGGTGTCCGTGGAGTTATAGATAGACT
The DNA here is from genome assembly GCA_963791675.1 of Bryobacterales bacterium. Classification (GTDB taxonomy): domain Bacteria; phylum Acidobacteriota; class Terriglobia; order Bryobacterales; family Bryobacteraceae; genus JALYXI01. Next base: position 321,402 of record CAWBTD010000010.1, on the reverse strand, counting down.
GCGGCAAGACATTGATGTTGGTAGTGCCAATCAGCCCAACGCCTGCGGAACCCTGGTAAACCACCTCTGCTAAACTGTCACGCTTGAATTCCCACTGAAAGCCTTCCGACCAGGTCATGGTGTAAGGATTGCGAAGATTAGGGTCAGTATAAGTAGCGTTGCGCTGGCTGTAATTGGTGCCTACGAAGTTGGCCGAACCTCCGGCATTCAAGGCGTAATTGATCGACCCTGGTCCTGACGATAGGTAGAATGCAGGCAGCGGATTTCCGGAAACATTCTGCACCACGGCTTGCGCTACATATTCTTCCTGCCCGACTTGAGGCAGCACATCCTGGGTAAACACTCCAAACGAGCCACGGAACACCCATTTGGGACGGAAGTTCCACGATAGTCCCACGCGTGGAGCGAAGTTATGAAGGGTAGCACTATAGAGAGTATCTTTTGGATGGGTGATTGCTCCCGTTAAACCGGTGAGGGGATCGGTAGCATTCGGATCAAATTGCGATTTGTATCCGTACTTTGTATTGGCTGGGCTCTCATAGCTATAACGAAGGCCGATGGCAATGGTCAAATTTCTCCTGATTCGCCAATCATCCTGAACATAGAATTGGTGAGTCCACCAGCGAGGGAGATAGTTCGATTGGAGCGTAGTGAAACTGGCAGAATCCACTGCCCCGAGCAAAAACGAAGCAAAGGAATTCCCTGTATTCGGGGTAAACGGCAGGGCCGTTCCCGTGGCGGAAAAGTTGTACACGCCAGAAGGCTGAGTGGCAGTGACATCGTTCTCGCGCGTCAACATGCCCTGATAGCCAAACTTAATTGTATGGAGGCCTACCACTTTGGTCATGTTATCCGCCAAAGTGAAATCTTCGTTCAGTGTGCGCGAGCCGCCGCCGGGATTGGCCGTCCAGTTGAAAGAACTTCCACTTGTGGACACAAAACCCGGAAACGTCTGCGGTCCGACTCCTGGAATCCCTAGAACGGCAGCCCAGCCCTGATTCGCGGTAACAGGCGAGACAATGTCATTGCGCCGCTGATATCCCAACCGGAACTCATTAATCAAGCTCGGAGTGATGGTGTAAACGTGGCCAAGTGCAATATTGCGCTCATCTACTGGTTCCGGCAACCCGAATCCGTATTGTGTGTTGTCGATGGCGCTCCACGCAAAAAGGATGTTGTTTCTGCTCCCAATCACACGGTACTTGTTCCAGATGTAGCGTACAAAGATTTTCTGCTTCTCGCCAAGTTGCTGATCGATTTTACCCAGATAGCCCTTGACGATCCGATATGTACTTGTTTCCCGAAATGAAATTATTATCGGGGCCTGTATTGGTGTATGTGCCTGCCAAGTTCGGCAAATTGTATGGCTTCAAGGAAAGAAACTTTGCAGCTACAGGGTCGATCCGGCTTACCGGAATCACATTGCCCGGAAAAGCCGTCGCTGTATACCCTGTGCCGCTGGCGCATCCGTTCGGATTCGTGCAGGTAATTGTTTTCGGATCATAAATCGGCACAGCCCAGGCCGCCGAAATGAGAAGTTGCCGTTGAGTTCCGCCTGGTCTGGCACGGAAACGGTAGCGTAAGTTGGTTTCGTGATCGTAATCCAGCCGGTAGCCTAGGAAGAAGAAGGTCTGGTTCCTGCCGTTGTAGAGCTTCGGAATCACGATCGGGCCGCTCAGCGTGGCGTTGAAATTGTGATATTCGAAACGGCGTGTTGGTTGCGCCCTGATTGAACACCTGGCGGTGCAGCCAAGTCTTTATTGATGTAACGCTCTTCGGCGCTGAAGTGGATCTCGTTGGTGCCGCTCTTGGTAGTCAGATTGTAAGCGCCGCCAGCCGAGTGGCCGATTTCTGCTGGGATTCCCGTCGTCCAGACCTGCGCCTCCTGCAGCGAATCCACCGGCGGGGTAATCAACGTATTGGTATCGCCCAACGCCGTGCGAAGAGCGCGTTTCGCGTTTACGCCGTCCAGCGTATAGCTTAACTGCGTTTCCGGCTGACCGAGAATGTGATAGCTGCCGTCGTTGGAAGCTTGCGCGCCTTCCATGTAATACAGCAGGTGTTGCGGTTTCGATTGCGGGAATCGGAGTGTCGTGAATCAGCTTTGCTGTGGCGATACTTCCGACCACAACGCTATCGGTATCCAGAACAGGCGTTGCTGCGCTGACCACTGCTTGCTCTGTGATCGCCCCACATCGAGTTTGACATCCACGCGAGGTGTTTCTCCCGCATTTAAAGCTAGCCCGATTTGTTCATACTTCTTGAACCCTTGCGCTGTAACGCTGAGTCGGTACGCTGCCGGGAATTAAGAACGGAAGATAATATGCTCCATTTTCGTTCGTTACTCCCCGAGTAACTACTTGTGTTTCTATATTTTGTACGGAAACATCACCCTTTGGCACAACTGCGCCCGAGGTGTCTGTTACGGTTCCTACCAAAGTAGCCGTTCGTAAGTCCTGCCCTCGTCCATATGAAACAACCATAAGGAGAGCTACCACTTGGTAAGGCAGCGAAACTTTCATGTTTTCCCCTTTTTGCGATCTGGTGTGGCAGATTCTATCACCGCGTAAAATCCCGGTCACCTAACCTTTGATAGGGGGTTAAGCAATTTGCAATTTATCATGGACCACAGTATTTGTAGTTTTGATTGTCGAGAACCAGCGTTTACCAAGCGACACAGGCATATACTTTTTGCATGGACCGCCGAAATTTCTTGCAAGCTGCTGGCACTGTCGCACTCGGCGCTGGTTATAGCGCAAACGCACAACAAGGGCGAAAGCCCCGGCGCGTCGGGCTGATCGGCACCGGTTGGTACGGGAAAATTGATCTCCTTCGTCTGATTCAAGTCGAGCCTGTGGAAGTGGTGTCATTGTGTGATGTAGACACCGTCCAACTTCAACAGGCAGCGGATCTTGTCGCGTCGCGCAAAAGTCAGGCAAAAAGCCCGAACTCTTCCATGACTATCGGGACATGCTGAAGCAGAGCGGACTCGACATTTGCCTGATTGCCACGCCTGACCATTGGCATGCCCTCACCATGATCGACGCGGTAAAGGCAGGTGCCGATGTGTATTGCCAAAAACCGATCAGTGTGGATGTCGCAGAAGGAAAAGCCATGGTGGCTGCTGCGCGTAAATACAATCGCGTGGTGCAAGTGGGAACGCAGCGCCGCAGTACGCCGCATATTGCGGAAGCCAAGGAACGATTCATTGACTCAGGCAGGCTTGGCAAAATCGCACAGGTAGACATTCATTGCTATTACCATATGCGCGCTACTGGCAATCCACCGGACACCGCGCCTCCTGCAAACCTCGATTACGAGATGTGGACCGGGCCAGCGCCCATGCGGCCTTACTGCTCCCTTACACACCCCCGACGCTGGCGTGCCTTTATGGAATACGGCAACGGCATTGTGGGAGACATGGCGATCCACATGTTCGATATGACGCGCTGGATGCTGAAGCTCGGCTGGCCGCAGCGGATCTCCTCAGACGGCGGCATTTTCATGGATAAGGCGAGCAAGGCCAACATCACAGATACCCAGATCTGTACATGGGAATATCCAGACCTCAACATTGTGTGGCAGCACCGAAGCTGGGGCGAGCCTGCCGACCCTGACCCGAAGTACAGTTGGGGCGCGACCTTCTACGGGGATCAGGGGGAGCTGAAAGTGGGTGTCTACAGTTATGACTTTTATCCCTCCGCCAAAGGCGCTCAACCTGTTCACAAAGACGTGACGTATGAATTTGAGCAGTACCCGGAGGACAAAACAGAGAAGGATCTGGAAACCCACGTTGCCCCTGCCGTGCGGCACCACATGATGGACCTGCTAAGCGCGATTGATGCCCGAAAGAAGCCGGTCGCGGATATTGAAGAAGGTTACATTTCCACGGCATCGTGTATTCTCGCAAACCTTGCCATGAAAACCGGGCGTAAATTTACTTGGGACGCTGCCAAGCAACAGATTGTCAACGACCCGGAGGCCAACAAGTTGCTTGCACGAGCTTATCGAAAGCCGTGGCAGCATCCTGGCTAAGTGAGGAACGAGCGAAGATACGCGAGACTTGCTTCCAGGCTTTCGCGCTCGGTTTGAGCGGCATTCGCGGGATCGGTTGGCGTTAGTTCATGCGGTTTGCCGTTCTCCGCAATTTCAGCGAATCGTTCAAAGTCCCACGCTGGAATGTCACGATACGCGTCCCAGAACTTTGGATCACGATAAGCAAAAATGCGAGGACTCGTGATGATGGATTCCAGAGAAAGGGCGCGCCCAGGGCAGAGTGCCGCATATTTTCGGCAGTAATCTTCTATTTTTACGTTTCCTTGCCCCATTCGGACCCAGGAAACAGCGGCTCCGTTCGGAACACGCCACACCGCACTGTCTCGTACATGGCTCGTCAGAACATAAGGAGCCAACGTTTCGAGGGTGACATGCGGATCTTCCAGCGTCCAAAGTGGATTGCCTGCATCCAGACACGATCCGACAAAATCCTTACCCGCCGCTTCAATCAGAGACTTTACCTGCCAGCCCTGCATATCGCCCGCATGATTTTCAATGGCAATCTTTACGTTCGCGTCCACAGCGCGAGACCGAACGTTATGGAGCACCTTCACAACACTCTCGATATGGCGCTCCATCGGGCCAGGTGTCCGATCGGCAGCACTTCCCAGAACACATCGCACGATCCTGGAGCCAACTAAGTTTGCCGCACCGATCATTCGCGTTAACTGTTCTTCTGCGGTGCCTTCCTCAGCCTTGAACATCTTGGAAGTGGGGCAGATCGACATCATGCCGATCTCGATTTCAATTCCGAGTTGTTCCGCATGTGCCCGAACGCGTCCGAGGTTTGCAGGATCAAGTCCGCCAATGAATCGGACTTCAGAAAAATGAACTACTTTCGCCTTTTGACTAGCGCAGTAGTCAAGGAACTGAAAAGGAGTCCACTTGGACGAACGGATACTGAAAAGGTCGATCCCGATCTTCACAGAGGAGGCAGCAGCAAACGGAGCAACCCCCGTAATCGCGATAGCTTGCCGTCTGGTCATGATCTGCGATTTTAACAGGATGTTTCCCGCTGCGGAGGCCTCCCTCCGGTTTCGATCTAAATCGGACCACAGAGGAGGCCGGACACTCAGGCAGCACGAGGTTGTGCTCTCAATGTCTTCAAAGCAGCCGTGACTTCCGGGGCTTGGTAGAGACTGGAGAGCTGGTAAGGCCAGGGGCCGTTGTGCTTCAGATGACGGCCCACATCAGCCACCAGATCCCGTAATCGTTTTCGTTTGTGATTCCGTGTGACTTTGTCATGCGTGTCGCCGAAGATGCGCTCGATCGGATTGGCTCGCGGGCAGTAGGTCGGCAACCAGAGCAACTGGAAGCGTGGATGAGCCTGAAGCCATGCCTGGACCGGCTTGGCATGGTGGATGCGGTAGTTGTCGGCCACGACATAAACTCGGTCATACCGGCGAGCCGGGTAGCGGGTCTCGATCATGCTCAGCAAATCCCGGAAGAGTTGGTTTGTTTTCCGTTCTCCAAAACAATGATGGACCTTGCCGGTACGGATGTCCCAGCCTCCGGCCAAGTATTGCTTTTCCTTCTTGCCCGGAGTCATGATTTCCACTTGTGTGCCTTTGGGCATCCACTGGTATCCGGTCTTAGCCAGTAAGTGGATGTCCAGCTCATCGGCAAACAGCAGGGCTTCCCGGCAACGCAGTGTTTCCCAGACAAAACGGATCTGGGCCAGCCTGGAAGATCGCCCAGGATCGGTGTCCTTGGCTACCAGTTTGGCCCGCTTCCAGCGCCAGCCTAACTGGTGCAACCAACGCCGGACTGTTTCCGCCGACACCTCCAAGCCACGCCGGCTCTTGAGGCTTAACGCCAAGGTGGCGCAACTCCACCTCACCCGGCACCAGCCGTAAGCGGCAGGAGATTTATTCAGCAGTGCCAGTAAGCTACGGCGCAGCCAGGGGGCTAGCCCAATGGCAGAGATCTTCTCTTGGGCTCCCTCCTTCTGCCACGGTCTCCAGCCTTGGCGCCAGCAAGTGGCCACTTCATACACCGTGGCACGGGAACATAACAGCCAATCGGAAATCTCGGTAGGCGAGCGGCCCAAAGCCAGTAGCAAAACAATATGGAGGCGCAATACGGGAACAAGCAAGCGGAAACGCCTCATCTGTTCCCGTATCTCTGCTTGTTGGGAGGCACTGAGGTTTACTACGATCTGACTAGGCACGGCAATCTCTCCTGCCACACTTGGTTAATTCGCACTTTCCGGTGTAGCAGAAAATTGCCGTTGCCTTCACGTCCTCAGTGTCCGGCCTCCTCTGTGGTCCGATTTAGATCGGAGCCATGATAGGCGGCGTAGCCGAGGACTTCTTCGGCATTGTCGGGTTCTGGGCGTAGCGGGTCAGGTCGCGTTCCATCTGGCGCAAGCTGGCTTCGTTCACGGGATCAGCGTCTTTTAAACCAGCAACCTGAGTCTTGATTTTGGCGACGGACGCCATCACTACCGCTTTTACGTCAGGAGTGGAGGCGGGGCTGGCGCCGAGCGTCATCACCGCATCCAGAAAGACGCGCTGCGTCTGGCGCTGCAGTGAACGAAGCATACCGCTGGGCGCGGGTGCGCCGAAGACTTTTGTAGCGCAGGCGTCAATGGTTTCGGGAAGAGTAAGCGCGTTCGCTTGCCGGTCGGCGAAACCGATCAGGCGAGCGGCGGTTTCGGGTTCGAACAGTTGATCGAACACAAGACCGGCGATGGTGCGGGCCGCTGCCAGGTGATCGAATGCGTAACCGGTGGAGGATTCCATATTCTCCTGATCTGGGCCGCGACCGCCGCGTCCGCCAGTAACACCACGTTCCACGGCGACGGTAAGGCTGGCGAGCAGCAGGTTCGGGAATGGCAAGGTTAGCGGGATCCACATCGTCCAGAAGCAGACCGAGAATTTCGCGTTGTTTCGCGGCAGGAACGATTTCGGTGGGAGGCAGTGTTTCGCCTTTCACAGCAAAGTTGGTATACATGCCGCCGACGTAGCGAACGCCACTATCGATCGACCAGCGGTGATGGAGGTAAGTCATCCAGAGGCGGATACCGCGAAGATTACCGTAAGGTTCGCCATCCTTCAGCACGGCAGGACCATAGTTGGCCAGCAGGATCTTGCGCTGCGCCGCGGCCTGGCGCATGTATTCGGCGGGATCAGAGCCGTCGTCATAACGATTCCATCGGGGATCAGTGGCAGGAGTGAACATCAGCCCCTGTTTGCGCATGTCCTTGATGATGTTGTCGAGACCGGCTTTCTCCTGGGCAGGCGGAAATTCGGTGTAAGCATACCGAACTGTCATGATGTCGTAGGCGCCGATCTGCTTCTGATAAGCATCAGTCAGATCGATCTTGCCGTTCACGATTTTGATGCGCGGGGATGGATACTCCATCACGGAGGCACGGTCGTTCATGCTGGAGTTCCAGTTATGATCGAACCCAAGCGTGTGACCGGTTTCATGCGCAGTAAGAAGGGCTTGGCGAAGCAGCACAAGTTGCTGTTCTGTTTCCGGTGTGGAATAAGGAGGAAGGCCAGGCTCAAAGAATCCTTCCTCGAAGTCGCTGCCGCTATTCCCACCGCCACCAATGGGAGGTTCATAAGTCTGCCAGTAACGGCTGACGGTGCGGACGCGATCAGATTCCAAACGCACCCGTGCGGCAAGAATTTCGCCGGTGCGAGGGTCAGTAAGACCGCCACCCGTGGAGTAGCCGCGCTCGTCGCGATCCACCCAGTAGATCTGGTTATAGCGAACGTCCATGGGGTCCATGTCAGGTGGCGTATCGCGGATTTGGAGAGCATTCTTGAATCCGGCAGCTTCAAACGCTTTGTTCCACCAAAGGAACCCATCTTTCATGGCGGAGCGGGTAGGCTCTGGAACGGCGGCATCCAGGTAATACACAATTGGCTGCTTCGGTTCGCTCAAGGCGAGCGTTCGGGTCCTTCTTTTCCAGCCGATGACGGCGCACCCACTCCACGACATTGGTGGCAGTCGGCGGAAGGGAGTAATCCACAAAGCGAATGCCTTGGACGCCAATGCGCGGATCAGCTTGACGCGGCTTATAACCAGTGGGAGGCTCCACAAAGCTATAGTGCAGGCGGCCGGTGAGGACGCGAGCTTCAGGCGAAGTGCGAGCACCGCCCGTGAGAGCCTCATAAGTCGCGGTAACTTCCACTTCGCTGTTCTTGGGAAAGCCTTTAGTATGCGGAAGGTAGATCGCGCTACGGGCAGGGTCAAAGCGCCACGTGGTACCTGCGATCAGTTCCACCGCCTGAGGACCAGTGCGAGCACGTACCGCGTCCAGCACTTGCAGCAGCAAAACCAGCAGCATCACGGACCACCAGAGGCGTAGCATCCACAATCACTTTTCCGGCATCCGTGCGAAGAATGGGAAGAGTGGCAATCACCGAATCCGGGAAGGAAGCCTCAATGCCCTTTTCAATTCCCGGCCCGCCATTCCCCGCACGGAAGCGCAGATTCTTTTCCACCACCATCACCTTGGGGCCGATTCGCTGAAACTGAATCACGCCGCCTTCTCCACCGCCCGCCCATTCCAGGCCGACGCTGCCGGAACCGCTGCCTTTCGCAACAGAGGTGAAATAGAGAATATCTTGATCGAAACGTGTGAGTTCAAATAACAGGCGGCCCTGTTCGGCATCCCACAGCATGGGAATGAACCCTTCCCTGCGTTCTACGCCGGATTGGGCGAATAAGGAACCCGAAAGCACAACCGCCACGGTAAGAAATTTTGTAATTGAGAAATTCATGGCTTTCCAAATGAGCATTAAGCCACAACAGGGTGGAAGAAGGAGATGATAACAGATTTCGGAATCACCGTTCTTGCGAGCGAGATAACCTCACTCAACGAAACTCTCTCAAAAGGTGTGTCAGAATAGGCGAACAGCATTAGGAGTGTCCATGCGTTTGATCACTCTCTTCCTTTCCTTGGCTGCGCTTTGTTGCGCCGCAGGAGATGAGCCGTTGCTGCTGCAACAGCCCACTCTGAATAAAACTCACATCGTATTTGCCTATGCCAACGACCTCTGGAGCGTACCCCGCACTGGTGGCGATGCCGTTCGCTTAACCAGCGGAACTGGCACCGAGAGCGACCCTGTTTTCTCGCCCGACGGAACCCGCATTGCCTTCACTGGCGAATACGACGGAAATGTGGATGTGTTTGTGATCCCTGCCACGGGTGGCGTACCCAAAAGGCTCACTTGGCACCCGGCACCGGATCGCGTCATGGGATGGACGCCGGATGGGAAGCACATCCTTTTCTCTTCTCCCCGTACTGCTTATTCACGATTCGCCGAAATGTTCAGTGTTCCGGTGGAAGGAGGAGTGGAAGAAAAACTCCCGTTTCCCAGCGGATACTCTGCGGCATTCTCCCCCGATGCCCAGTCGATTGCCTATGAGCCCATCAATCGCGCTTTCGCAATGTGGAAGCACTACCGTGGAGGACGAACATCACGCATCTGGCTGGCGCAACTCTCTGACAGCAGCGTCACCAAAGTTCCACGCACAAATTCCAATGACTTCAACCCGATGTGGGGCGGAGACCGCATCTACTTTCTCTCAGACCGAAACGGCCCGGTCACTCTGTTTTCTTACGATCCCCGAGCCAAAGCCGTAAAGGAAGCCATTCCCAATCGTGATCTCGATTTGAAATCGGCCTCGCTCGGACCTGATGCCATTGTGTATGAGCAGTTTGGCAGTATCCACTTATATGATTTGAAATCCGGCAACACCAAGCGTGTTCCCATCCGTGTGCAAGGTGATTTTCCAGAACTGCGTGCCAGATTAGTAAACGTAGGCAAGCGGCTCGGGTCACCAGCCGTATCGCCCAGCGGTGTCCGCGCTGTGTTTGCAGCTCGCGGCGAGATCATTACCGTTCCAGCCGAATCTGGCGATCCCCGTAACTTGACCAATACGTCAGGCGTGGCCGAGCGTGATCCGCAATGGTCGCCGGATGGCAAAACCATTGCTTATTTATCCGATGAGTCAGGGGAATATGCGCTTCACCTCCATCCCCAAAATGGTGGAGGCACCGTGACAAAGATTGCTCTGAAGCCAGGTTTTTACGGCACTCCGCGTTTCTCGCCAGACAGCAAAAAGATCGCTTTGGTCGATAGCTTCAGTCGGCTTTGGTACGTCGACTTGGAATCACATCAGCAGGTCGAGGTAGCGCAGGATCATTATGAAATGCGTCGTGGGGATATCGGGGCAGCTTGGTCTCCTGATAGCAAATGGATCGCCTATTCCAAAGTTCTGCCTAACAGTTTGAGCGCGATCTACTTGCACTCACTGGCCAACGGTAAATCCACACAGGTCACGGATGGAATGAGCGATGCGACTTCTCCCGTTTTTGATAAGGATGGCAAATACCTGTACTTCACAGCCAGCACTAACTCTGGCGAGAGCCTCGGGCTTGATATTCATGCCAGTGATCGGCAATCCACAAGCTCCATTTACTTAGTCGTGTTGGATAAGTCTGAGTCTTCCCCGTTTGCTCCGAAAAGCGATGAGGAAAAAGCCGAAGAAGCAAAACCTTCTGACGGCGGAAGCGGAGGAAACGCAACTCCGAAGGCTCCGGAAGCCGGGAAGCCAAAGGCTGTTGCCGACAACAAAATTGATCTGGACGGAATCGATCAACGAATTTTATCCGTACCGATGCCTGCCCGAAACTATGTAGATCTCCAAGTTGCCAAAGCTGGCGTACTGCTCGCGATCGAGATGCCACAGGGGAATGGCTCGATGCCAGGGGGAGGTTCCATCATTCACCGCTACGACCTGAAGGCACGCAAGAACGATGTCGCGATGAGCGGAGTGAATAGTTTTCACATGTCATTTGGAGGGGACAAGGCACTCTACCGGCAGGGGGAAAACTGGACCATCGCTTCGCTTCGGCCGATGAGTTCCGGACCGGGTGGCGCTGCGCCCATACCAGGACCAGGCCCCACTCAAGGTGCGCTGAAAACGGATGGGATCGAAGTGCATATTGATCCGGTTCAGGAATGGAAGCAAATGTACCGGGAAGCTTTCCGGGTGGAACGCTACTGGTTTTACGACCGTAATGCGCATGGGTTAGACCTTCAAGCGACAGAGAAGAAGTACGAACTGTACTTGAACAACATTGCTTCGCGTTCCGACCTTACTTATCTGTTTCAGGAGATGCTCGGTAGCCTTGTGGTTTCACACCTGGGAACAGGCGGGGGCGATGTTCCCGAAGTGAAGCGGGTACAAACCGGACTGCTCGGCGCGGATTATGAAATCGCGAATGGGCGTTACCGATTTGCCCGTGTGTACAACGGTGAGAATTGGAACCCGCAGCTTCGGGCGCCGCTGACTCAGCCTGGGGTGAATGTGAAAGCGGGAGAGTTTCTGCTGGCTGTGGATGGCCGTGATGTACGAACCACGGACAACGTGTATAGCTTCTTCGAAGGGTTAGCGAATAAGTCGGTGGTGTTGAAGGTAGCAGCGGATGCAAACGGCACTGGTGCACGTGAGGTGACGGTGGTTCCGGTAGCGAACGACAGCGGACTTCGTAATCGCGCTTGGATTGAAGAAAACCGTCGCAAAGTCGACCAGCTAAGCGGCGGCAGAATCGCATATGTCTACATGCCTGATACCAGTGTGGGTGGGTTGACGTCGTTCAATCGCGAGTTTTATGCCCAGATTGGCAAACAAGGAGCCATCATTGATGAGCGTTTCAATGCTGGCGGACTGTTAGGAACAGATATTGCGGAAATCCTGAATCGCAAGATCCTCAGCGCTGCTGCCAACCGCACGGGCGCTGACCTTGTGCAGCCACAGGGTATCTTTGGGCCAAAGGCGATGCTGATTAATGAGAGTGCCGGATCTGGCGGCGACGCGATGCCGTGGTACTTCAAGCGGGCGGGCGTGGGTAAGCTGATCGGCACTCGGACATGGGGCGGGTTAGTCGGCATGGCAGGTGCGCCTCCTTTGATAGATGGCGGCATCGTAACCGCCCCGAGTTCGGGCATCTATAACCCAATTAGTGGCGAGTGGGAAGTGGAAAACATCGGTGTGGCTCCGGACATTGAAGTAGAACAGGACCCCGCACTGGTTCGCAAAGGCCGTGATCCACAGTTGGAAAAAGCGGTGGCAGTGGTGATGGAGGAGTTGAAGAAAAATCCTCTTCCTACCCTTCGGCGTCCTTCTTTCCCCAATTATCAAAGTGCTGGCCCGAAGTCTGCCTCGGATAGCAAACCGCACTAAGGGGGAGGCAACGCAGGGATAAGTGATTTGGAGTTGTTACGCTTTTGTGTTTGTTTCCACTACCCAAAGTGCAAAAGAAAAATACTTACGCATCCGTTCGCTTATCCTTGCCTGCCCTGGTTTTCTTGTTTATCTCTCAGGCTCTGGGTCAGCAGTCTTACGTAGGTCGATACGACGTGTACACAGGATTCCTGTACCTGGATAGCCCGCACATCAATCTTGCAGAGCGTGGCTTCCACCTGCAGGCAGGCATTCGGCCCAAAACATGGTACTCGCTTGGATTCGACTACAGTGTTGCGACCGGGCATACAGCCATCACGCCTGACTTGTTGCCATCAGCTTTACAGCAGCAACTTGGCACCACTCTGGCTCAACTCGCGGCAGTCGGCAGGCTTCCCCCTGGTTATGTACTGACGGTTCCCATTGATTCAGTCACGCAGAATTTCGCCGCCGGACCACAGTTTGCCTACCGAAAATGGCAACCAGTTACTCTTTATTTGCGGCCATCGTTTGGAGCCATACATGAGATAGCTACTCCTCACAGCGCAGACCCAATTGCCAACCTTGTGATCGCGAGCCTAGCGCCTTCCGGCAAGAAGCAGGATTGGACCCCGTTCTATGGATTCGGCGGTGGGGCTGATATCAATTTCTCGAAGCACACAGGCATCCGCATCTCGATAGACCTTGTCCACGATCACTTGTTTAATGACTTATTGAAAGATGGCCGCAATACCGTTCGCCTCTCCATCGGACCAGCGATTCAATTTGGACGCAATGTTGCGAAATAGCATGTTCCCGGAAAGATTAGGCATCGAATCTGCAGAAACATGTGGCATATGATTCGGAGTTTTCCCCCAACGGTTAGAGCAAGTATCTCCGTTTTGTTTCCGTTGCTCGCTTATAGCTGCCCTTTGTGCCATACCCAAACAGGCGAACAAGTCAGGGCAGGCATTTTCAACAACCATTTTGGTTCTTATTTATTCGCCACCATCTTGCCATTCCCGATATTTGCTGGTTTGGTAGCGTATCTCTATTTTGCGAAACCGGGGAAACCCACTCAGGAAGAAAACAATGGCCACAACGGGTAACAGCAAGGAAATGGTTACCATGCGGCCCTTGATTGCCGCTGGAACGCTCATGGGAATCGGACTCGGAGGCTTTTTTGATGGAATTGTGTTCCATCAAATTCTGGAGATCCACAACATGTTGTCCAACTGGATACCGCGCACAACGCTGGTGAATGCAGAGATCAACATGTTTTGGGACGGCTTGTTTCACGCATTTTGCTACCTTGCGACGCTAACAGCCCTTTATATGCTCTGGCATGCCGTCACTCGCAAGGATGTGCCGTTATCGGGAAAAACCTATTTTGGATCTTTGTGGGTGGGTTGGGGCATTTTCAATTTAGTGGAAGGCGTGATCGACCATGAAGTTCTTCAAGTCCATCACGTTTATCAGAATGATCCAAGCCAGTTCTTGCTATGGGATCTGGTGTTTCTTGCATCAGGAGCACTGTTTCTCCTGTTTGGTTGGATGCTGATCCGCAATGCTCCTGTTTAAGCATTCTCCAGCCATCGCCGCATCTCAGATCGTCCACTTGTGCCAGACTGTCGAAACACGACTTGCCCGTTCTTGAGGACCATAAACGTAGGAATCGACTGAATCTGAAACTCGGAAGCCAGTTGCTGCTGCTCCTCTGTGTTGACTTTGACCACAACGGCTCGTCCCGCCATTTCTTCCGCCAGTTTGTGAACTTCTGGCGCGATCTGACGACAAGGACCACACCAGGACGCCCAAAAATCCACCAACACGGGTGTGGAGACGGACTGAACGATTTCAGCAAAAGAGATGCTATCCACCTCAAGCGGTTCGCTTAACGGAGGCAGGGCTGTTTTGCAGGAACCGCAACGACCAGCTTGAGCTAAGTGCTTAGCGGGTACGCGGTTTTTCGTGCCGCAGGCATTGCAAGTCCGAATCATATTGAAAAAGCTCATCAGGTGCTCTTTCCCATGATACGTGAGGAGCAAGTTTGCCTCACTCCCTAGAAGCTTGTTCGCTCGGTTGTGTCTCCTAAGAATTTATGTAGGAAAGTCTCCATGCGACCAAGTGTATATAGCCATCGGCTATGCAGCAGCGACTCGTGCACGTCATCCGGAAAAACGATGAGTTCATAATACACATCGCGCTGGCGAAGCAGTTGCACCAAGCCGGTCATCTGTTGGAACGCCACATTGCGATCATCATCGCCCTGAATCAGCAGCACTGGTGACTTCCAGCCATCAATCGCGCCAATGGTGGAAGATTTATAGGAGACCGAATCGGAATCCAACGAACTGCCGAACAGGTGCACACCCGCCAGGTCAACGCCAACTTTGAAGAGGTCAGAGTTACGCGCCAGTGCCTGCGACGTGAGCAAGCCGCCATAGGAAAGCCCCCAGATTCCGATTCGATTTGGATCAACGTCGGCTCTGGTCTGCAAGTACTTGCCACCGGCCACCACATCCTGATACTCGCTGTTTCCCGTGCCGCCCGTATTCGGCGCAGTGCGGAAAGATCGGCCATAGCCAATGCCGCTGCGGTAGTTGATCGACATCACGATATACCCCTGGTTGGCTAACCACTGGTTGATGCCGTAAGCCCAATGGTAAAACTGCATGTAGTGGTAGGCTGGCATCATTTGCCGCTGTGGTCCCCCATGCACGAATACAATCGCAGGACGCCTCTCACCTGCTTTCAAGTCCGCTGGCAAGAACAGTTGATTGTGGATCTCAAGGCCGTCAGCAGCTTTGGTGATCACGATCTCCGGCTTCACGTGCGCGGCCTTCGGAAAGCCCGAAAGCGAAGCGGGAAAGATAATCTGCTGGGCTGAAGCTGAGGCTGCTAACTGATCTGTTCCCATTTTCCAGACCCCCAGCGATTGCGGCATGTTCCAACTCGCACTCAGCGTTGCCAAGTATTTGCCGGATGCCAGCGGAGCCGGGTAAGTCTCTACACCCTCGCCAGTGGTGATCTCCTTTGGCGTGCCACCGCCAGCGGGCACGGCCCAGATATGCCGCCGTTCTATATCATTTGCGTTTGTGCAGTAAAAGAAGGTCTTGCCATCGGCTGAGACAGCGATGGAGGTCCGATCTTCTATCAATCCGTTGGTCGGCGTGAGCAGCACAGGGCGTGCGGACGGCTCCATGATGTTGAGCGAGTAATATCGCTCCCACTCGTCCACAGGAACTTGCGTTGCGCCAGGTGCTTGGGCCTCCGGCACCGCAGCAGTTGGGTTGCGATTGCCAGACACACCTGCTCTGCCGCCACGTCCGCCTCTCCCGCCGACTGGCACGAATTGGAAGATCACGAGGTTACCTGCCAGACGCGCATTTCCGATGTTGGCAGCCAAGGGATCATTCGGTTGGTTGTGCCAAGTCTCTTGGGCATCCCCGGTGAGGACGTCTGCCTGGTAAAAAGCGAGTGTATAGCCGCCTTTGAACGTGGCTCGCATCAAGCCGGGAGAGTTGTTTGGAGGTGCATTGTTGGCCACTGGGGGAGCGGAAGCAGCCTGATTGCCTCGCCCAGCGCCTCGTCCGTTTGGCACCGCTGCTCTGCCGGGTGCCGTCGCCGTAGCAGTTTGCAAAGCCGGTCCATTTGGCAGATCCGATGCCGCCTCCGCCTTGCTGCGCTTGCTGCCCGAATGGCAGTCCTGGTTGACGCATAAAAATCAGGTGCTTGCTATCAGGCATCCACATCGGCATCGTATCGAAATCAACGCTTGGCGACATGTACTTCACCGATTTAGTCGCAACCTCATATACGGCGATAAAGCTGTGATCGGTGCGCGTGCTGACGAACGCAATCTTGCTTCCGTCAGGCGACCACTTCGGATCACTCTGAGTTCCCCATTCACTAATGAATGGTTTCTCGCCGCGATCAATCTCGCTTGTCGGCTTCACCGGCGTGAGTTTCGCCCGAAAAATTTGTCCATTTTTTACAAACAGAATTGCACTGCCGTCTGGCGCCAGTTCAGGATTCGTAGCGTCAACCACACGCCACGCGCCACCGCTGACATTCGTGTGCGCCGCCCAGATCGCATGTTCTGGTCCCGCAGGGTCGGCAGAAGGGTTCGGCGACCAACCAGATCGGTTCGGGGCTTCGCCGCGCAAAAATACCACGGTGCTGCCGTCATGGGAGATTCGAATTTCCGACATCATGATGCCGTCATCTTTTTGAAAATTCGTTAGCCGCACGGGTTTGAAGAGGGGTGCCGTTGCGGTGTAGGCGTTTCGCTTACCCTCGGCATAATCCACCCAGGCAACTCGGTCGGTCTTTCGCGCGGCTACCACCTCCTGCGGAGATGCTGGACTTAAGAACTGTTGGTAGGTGGGAACATGGGCCGGAGCGGAGGCGAGCGGCTTTATGAGAAAGGCAGCTGCCGTAACGGAGATACCGAAGAAACGCGTCAGGATGCGCATAGACATTTTATGTAAAGCAACGAAACGGGTTGAGGGAGTGTAACACGAAACGCAGCCGTTTCTGAAAGCGCAGGTGAGTTCTAGAGGTGCTTAATAGCGCGAGGAAATAAATAACACGGTGTCGTCAACAGAACCGAAACAGGAAAAGAAGGCGATTGCAAGCAGGATGCAAGCACAGGCAGCAATAGCAGCGGCGTGCTTTTTCCCCGATTTTCTAGGTTCTTTCTCGGGGTCTTCATACCCTTCGTATAATTCCAGGTAAGTTGCTCCAGAAGGCATACCTGAAACATACAAATTATATACATCTAAAGTAAGCAGCAATTACTGTTTGATGATGAAGAGCGGCTATGATTTCTGGTACTATCTGCCCGGTGATTTGTGAGGGAAGTCAAAGCAAGAAAGCCGTATTCAGAAGCGATGCCTCTGAATACGGCTTGTCCGGACCGAGTTTGTTAGAACTGGTTAGAAGTAAAGTCTCACGCCCATGGTGATGAGGCGCGGACCATACTGCGGACCCGTCGCGCGACCGAAGTTGGCATTGCCCACCGTTCCGTTCACCGCGAAATTCGTGCGGTTGAACGGATTGAACGCATCCGCCCGGAACTGCAGCCGCACCCGTTCTGCCATCGCCCGTCGGGCCAGACACAAGCTGCTTCACGATGCGCGATGTTGTCCGACAGCACCGGCGGTTGGCGGAACTTACTGTTGTACTGCGACGAGGTTCCGAACGAGTACTGCCCGGGAATCGAGAATGCCGCCGCATTGAAGTACAGGCTGCCGGATTGTTCGGGTCGAGCGACGTCCGATCCTGGTCCGGTGCGAATGTCGACCCCGTTGTTGCGTTGCACATGCGGGCATCGGTGAACAGAACGCCGTTGCCCAGCGTGTTGGGGCAGGTGAGCGCGATCAGCGCGCCGCTGCGGTATTGGTGCGTATCGGCGATCGTCCAGTTGCCCACCACCGCAGTTCACCAGCGGTTGGATCCCCCAGGAAACGCTTGCCGTTGCCGAACGGCAGATCGTAGGTGCTCAAGAAATTGAACACGTTCGGCAGGTCGAAGGGCAGATACGACTTTCGCCTGGTTCAGGTTGTACATGTCCTGCGGATACACCTGGCTCTGCGAGAAGATCTGGCGGTAGGTCAGCAGACCGAGCGACTTCGAACGCACATACGAAGAGCCGAACTGCCAGTCGCCGAAGCGCCGCTGCACCTTGATGGTCGCCGCGTCGTACCAAGTCTGGCCCTGGCCGCTGTTGCGGGAGAACACATTCAGGAACTGCGGATACGGCCGCAGCGATTGCGCCAGCGTTCCGGTGAAGTTCGGATAAGGCTTGCTGAAGCCCGCGGCCACCACAGCCGGGGACGTGATGTCCTGCTGCAGCAGCGAGCCCAGATACAGATACGACGGATTGACCTGGTTCAAGTCCATCGTGGAGTTCAGCCGGTTGCCGCGGTTGCCCTGGTAATCCACTTCGATCAGGAACCTCTTGATTTCGCGCTGCAAGTTGAGGCTGTAGTTGTAGATGCGCGGCGCTTTGCCGAATGTCGGTCCCAGGTAGTCCACCGACAATCCGTTGCCGATGCTGGGGCTCAGAAACGGCGGAGGCTGGTAGCCGGCTGGCTTCGGCAAACCGGTATCCCACTGGAAGGGCGCATTACGCCGTCGGAGAGTTGCGCAAACGAGCCGTTGGCGCCCAGGGTGCAGCCGCAGCCGCCATTGCTGGTGGCTTCGTAGAAAATGCCGAAGCCGCCGCGCAGCACGGTTTTGGGCGTGATCTGATAGGCGAAGCCCGCGCGCGGCCCGAAATCGGACCAATCCGTCGGCCAGAAGCGGGTCTGCCCAGAGCGGTCTGGGCCGCTACCGGCAAAGATATAAGCACCGGGATAGTTGTTGGCTGCCGGATTGGGCGCGGTCAGCGAAACGGAACCCATCGTGCTGGCGCTACCAGTTGACCGGCACCTCATAGCGCATGCCCAGGTTCAAGGTCAGCTTCGGTGTTACGCGCCAATTGTCCTGGAAGTAGCCGCTGTAATACTGGTAATGAATTTCTGCGTCCTGCACCGGTGTGGCCGCGGCATTGGCGGAATCCGGCAAGCCGAGCAGGAAACTGGCAAAGGAGTTTCCGGTAGTAGCTGGTAGCAGCAGGATTCGCCGTTTCATTGCGCGCAAATACATAAGTGCCGTTGGTGCCGGCCAGATCGTAGCTAAGTGTTTCCAGGCGACGCATGTCCCAGCCCATCTTGAATTCGTGCTTGCCGTGGACCCAGGTCAGGCCCTGGCCAATCTGCGTCGTGTAGTTGTTCTGTCCGCCGTTGTTGACCTTGCCCTGCTGCATGCCCCAGGCGGTGTAGCCATCGGCTGAGCGGCGAACTGGATCACCGGCGTCGCATCGGAGTCTCCCGTCAAGCCGGGGAAACCGACTTTGGAAGCGAATCCGCTCTGGTCTGGCACGAACCACTGCTGCACCGTACGGGAGTAGCCGAATAGGTGGTATGGAGCAGCACGGTGGGCGAGATGGTGAAATCGTCGTTGACCCGGAAAATCCAGCGGCTTCTGGTACTGGTTGCCGAGCCCGGTACCCAGCGGACCGGCAAAATCCGCACACGGCTGCCGTCAGTTGGCTGTCCAGCGAGTGAAAATACGAGATGCGGTTTCTGGACCCTGAACACCTGGTCCATCTTGAATGACCAGACGTGATCGGTGATCTGCGAGGTGTTTACGAAAGAATGGTTGCTGGTCAGATTGCCGATCCGGTCGGGTCCGGGATATAAGGAATGATATTCGCCGAAATTTTGCTAAACCGGCTGGCAGGAATGATGTTGCCAGCAAAGGGAGTACGCGTGGCGGAAGTACCAGTGCCGATCGTACTAGCCGGGTCATAAATGACCTGTGAAATCTGGCTGAAATTGCCCTGCTTTTGCAGTGCCGTCGGAACAGTGTTCAGGATGGAAGCCGGGGAAATAGGCCGCAGATCGTTATCGTCGGAGAAGTAGAAGAACGTCTTGTTGCGGCCGTTATAGAGTTTCGGAATCCACACCGGACCGCCCACGCCGCCGCCGGTTTCATTCAAGCGATCCTTGGGACGAAACCCAGGAGCGATTGGCGCGGTTCTGGTTCACGCTCCAGCCTGCCGCTTCCCAGATATCGCGGCGCATGTTGTAGGTCCAGGTGCCGTGAAAATCATTGGTGCCGGAACGAGTGGTCAGAATCTCAATGCCACCGCCGGTGCGCCCGTATTCCGCCGTGTAGGTGCCTTGCAGAAGTTTGAATTCGCTGAAAGCTTCTGCCGATGGAGGGTTGAATACAGTGCCGCCCGATTCGGGAATTACGTTGCTGGCACCATCAATCAACTGTTCCCGAGCACGGCCGGTGGAGCCAGCAATGCTGATTTCCGCGCCGCTGTTCACACCCGCCATGTAGCCAAGAAACGCCGAGGGATTCTGCAGTCCGCCTGACCACAAGGGCAGAGTGCGATACATACGGGGCGTCATGGTTTCGCCCTTTTCGCTGGTTTCAGTATCCAACTGTGTCTGAGTCGCGGTGACGTCCACGCTTTGCTTCACGTCACCAACTTCCAGATGCACATCCAGAGACTGGCGTTGGGCAATAAAAGTCTGGATGCGTTCGTTCACACTTCTCTTGAATCCTGTTTTTTCCACGGCAACGGTCCAGATGCCAACCGGCACATTGGGGAACACATACAAACCGGCATCAGAAGAAACGGTTTTCAGAACAACACCCGTGGAAGGTTCACGTGCCTCAATATCGGCACCGGGAACAGGAGCGCCATTGGGGTCCAGAATCGTGCCGGAAATTGAACCGGTCTGCGATTGCCCCCACAAGGCAAGCGAGGCTAAGCACAAAACAAGTAAGCAAGTTAAGCTTCGTTTGGAGATGTAAAAAATTTGTGATAACAACTATAAGTTCCTGGAAAAATGAGAGTAACGGCCACTATATTTTTCAAATATGTGAATGTCAAGTATAGTACAGTTCCTTTTCGCCACCTTACTTCCACGTAATTGGATATGAAACACTCCTTCCCATCTGTAGTGCTAGGCGCTTGCTTTGCCATCTCCTCCTATGCCGCCGAACAGACTGCAGATCCCCAATCGCTGTTGACGCAGAAATGCTTGAGTTGTCATAACGAGCGTGCCAAAGCGGGCGGACTTTCCCTTTCCACCTCCAGCGCCATGCGGCAAGGAGGCAAACGCGGTCCGGCGGTGGTTCCAGGGAAACCGGACGAGAGTGTCTTGTTCAAGCTGATTTCCGATGGCCAGCCACGTATGCCTTTAGGCGGCCAACCCCTCACTTCTGCCGAGGTTTTGACCATACGCCATTGGATTGAGCAGGGTGCGGCATGGAAAAACCCTGAAGACTGGTGGAGTTTGCGCCCCTTGACGCGAGTTCCGGCCCACTCCACCATTGATTCGCTTGTGGAAGCGAAGCTGAAGGAACAAGATCTCTTACCATCGGCAGAGGCAGACCGAAGGACGCTGCTCCGGCGCTTGACCTATGACCTCAATGGCTTGCCACCCTCCCAAGAAGAAGTGAACGCCTTTGTGTCTGACAAGTCCCCTAATGCGTATGAAAAAGTAGTGGACCGCCTCCTGGCATCGCCCCGCTATGGAGAGCGATGGGGACGGCATTGGCTGGATGTGGTGCATTACGGGGAAACGCACGGCTACGACAAAGACAAGCCGCGCCGGAATGCTTGGCCCTACCGTGATTACGTGATTCGTGCCTTCAATGAAGACAAGCCTTACCGCCGTTTTGTGCAAGAACAACTCGCGGGCGATATGCTTTGGCCGAACAATCCGGAAGCCACGGTGGCTCTGGGCTTTATTGCGGCCGGTCCATGGGATTTCGTCGGGCAGGTGGAATTGCGGGAAGGCACCACGGATAAGAACATTACGCGCGTGTTGGATCGTGACGATATGGTCACAGCCACCATGTCCGCTTTTGTGAGCATGACCGCGCACTGCGCACGCTGCCATGACCATAAGTTCGATCCGATCCGGCAGGAAGACTATTACAACCTCCAATCGGTATTTGCTGGCGTAGACCGTGCAGACCGTCCGTATGATGACGATCCGGCTGTGTTTGTGAAACGCAACGTGCTGATGGCGAAGCTGAGAGTTGCAGTTTCCGCCTTGCGGCCTTCCGAAGAAGCAGCCGCCGCCGTTACTACCCCGGAAATCACGCAGCTTGACCAGCAGGTAAGCAAGCTGAAGGAACTCAACGCGGATAATCCAGCCTTGCGCCCTCCCTCCATTAAGAAGGAGATTGCGGAAGCGGAAACAAAAAGGAAAGCTCTGGTACGTAGCGCGATGCCTCCTGTGCTTGTGGCGGAAGCAGATCGCCTGACAGCGGAAGTGGCGGCGATTCACGCGGAAATAGAAACACTGCCAAAGCCACATTTGGTATACGCGGCAGCCAATTACTTTGACCCGCAAGGCACGTTCCGTTTTGCTCCCGCGCCGCGTCCAGTGAACCTCTTGCTGCGGGGCAGTGTGGAAACTCCCGGACCCGCCTCTGTGCCCGGAACCATCTCCTGCGTTCCCGGATTAAAAGCCCACTTTGAGGTCGACCCCAACGCTCCGGAAGGAGCGCGCCGTGTGGCTCTGGCGAACTGGATTACGGACGAGCAAAACCCCTTAACATGGCGCTCCATTGTGAATCGCATGTGGCACTACCATTTTGGCACCGGCATTGTTGACTCTTTGAACGACTTCGGTCACATGGGGTCGCAACCTTCGAACCCGGAACTGCTCGACTTTTTAGCGGCAGACTTCCGGGATTCCGGCGGCTCGTTCAAGCGATTGCACAAGATGATCGTGATGAGCAAAACGTATCGACAGGTCTCCACAGGAAATCCGCAAGGCGACAAGCTGGATGGCGAAAACCGTTACTTCTGGCGTGCGAACCGTCAGCGCCTGGATGCGGAATCCCTCCGCGATACCGTTCTTGCGGTCAGCGGCAAACTGGATCTAACGGTCGGTGGTCCTTCTGTAGAGCAGTTCTTTTTCAAGGACGATCACTCGCCTGTATACGACTACGCGCGCTTTGATCCCGATGCTCCTGCCAACTTTCGTCGCTCCGTGTACCGTTTCCTGGTCCGCAGCGTTCCAGACCCTTTGATGGAACGGTTTGACTGCCCGGATATCTCCATGGTCACCGCGAAGCGGAATACCACCATCACAGCCATTCAAGCTTTGGCGCTGCTGAACAATCCATTTATCCTGAAACAAACCGAGCATTTCGCGGAACGTGTCAAAGCGGCGGCAACCAGCCCTGCCGGACAAATTGAGGCTGCTTACCGAATGGCCTTTGAGCGTGCTCCCACGCCGAAGGAGCGGGACGCGCTGATCGGTTACTTAGGCCAGCACGGACTTGTGAACTTTTGCCGCTTGATTGTGAACACCAACGAATTCTTATTTGTGGACTGACATGAACCGAAGACAATTTTTGTGGAGCTACGGTGGCGGATTGGGCGGCTTGGCACTCGCGGCCATGTTGGGAGAAGCGGGAGCGTTAGCCAACACCTCGGCTGGTCTTCACCATCCTGCCAAGGCCAAGCGTGTCGTCCAGCTTTTTATGTCCGGCGCGGCAAGCCAATGCGACACGTTCGATTACAAACCGAAGCTGATTGAACGCAATGGGCAAAAGTTCGATCCCGGCGGGAAAGTGGAACTTTTCCAAAGCAGTCCGGGTGCAGTCATGCGGAGTCCTTGGGAATGGAAGCAGCACGGACAATGCGGCAAGTGGGTGAGTGAGTTGGTGCCACATTTGGCGACGTGCGTGGATGACCTTGCCTTTGTGCACTCCATGGTGGCGAAATCCAACGTGCACGGCCCGGCCACATTTATGCAGAATACGGGGTTCGTGCTGCCTGGTTTCCCCTGCATGGGTTCATGGGTCTCCTATGGATTGGGGAGCATGAATCGCGACTTGCCGACCTTTGTGGTGTTGCCGGATGCACGCGGATTTGGACCCAATGGCGCCAGCAATTGGACGGCAGGTTTCCTGCCTGCCACGCACCAGGGCACCATGATTCGCGCCAGCAGCAACAACCCCATCTACGATCTGTTTCCGCCCAAGAGCGCAGACTACATCACTTCGGCTAGTGAAAAGGATTCGCTTCAAATGCTTTCGCAATTGAATGCGCAACACCTCCAAACTCACCCCGGCGATTCCCGTTTGGAAGCGCGAATTGCTTCCTATGAGCTTGCCGCCAAACTACAGGTGAGCGCCCCAGAGGTAATGGATCTGTCCCAGGAGTCGGATGCCACACGGAAGCTCTACGGCATTGATGAACCGGTAACAGCAGACTTCGGACGCAACTGCCTAGTAGCGCGGCGTATGCTGGAACGTGACGTACGTTTTATTCAAATCTGGAGCGGCGCTGACAATGCCCTTCCCCGCCGCAATTGGGACAGCCATGAAGATATTGCCAAAGATCATGGCAACATGGCCGCCAGCATGGATAAACCAGCCGCAGCCTTGATCAAAGATTTAAAATCGCGTGGCTTGCTGGAAGATACCATCGTGTATTGGACTACGGAATTCGGTCGAATGCCTTGCAGCCAGGGTGGCAAAGGCCGTGACCACAATCCTTTTGCGTTTACCTCCTGGGTAGCAGGCGGTGGCTTCAAAGGGGGAGTCAGCTACGGCGAAAGTGACGAATGGTCTTACAAAGTAGCCGATAAGCCCGTCTACTGTTATGACCTTCATGCCACCATTCTCCATCAGTTGGGAATTGACCATAAGCGTCTTACTTATCGCCATAACGGAATCGACCGAAGACTCACTGACGTGCACGGCGCTGTGATTCCCGAGTTAATCGCGTAACCTGATAGCACACGAACTCTGCTTACCGTGTGACTGATGACCTCTCCTACGCTGATTAAAACCGATAGTTTGATAGACCATTGGCATGCCCTCTCACCTGCTGAGCGGGTGCAATTCTTTCATGCCATTCCTCACAGTGAAGCGGATGACTTTTTTCTGAGTCTGAGCGCTTATGACCAAGTGCAACTTCTGCTGAGCCTGCCCGAAGGGGAACACCGCTTATGGCTTCGGCTGCTTCCTTCCGACGATGCTGCCGACTTACTGCAGCAGTTACCGGAAGATAATGCAGACCAACTCCGGGACCATTTCTTAGCAGAGTTGGACGATACTACGCGCTCCGAAGTAAGGGCATTGCTTGCCTACCAGGAAGATCAGGCAGGCGGGAGGATGAGTCCAAGCTTTGCCCGGCTCCGCCCGGAAATCACCGTCGATGAAGCCATCGCGTATTTGCGGCGGCAAAGCTCTCAGATGGAAACCATCTACTATGCTTACGTGCTGGACCTGCACCAACATCTGCTTGGTGTAGTTTCCCTGCGGGATTTGTTCCGTTCGGATCGAACCAGAACCGTTCAGGACGTGATGCGGACCCGCTTCATCTTCGCCACGGAGGGCATGGACCAAGAAGCGCTGGCGAAGCTCTTTTCTCAAAATCACTTGTTGGCCATTCCTGTTCTTGATGCTGACCACCACATGAAAGGCATCGTCACAGTGGACGACATTGTGCAGGTGGTGCAGGAGGAAGCAAGCGAAGACATACAGAAACTCGGCGGTATGGAAGCTCTGGATGAGCCTTACCTTCAGATCTCGTTTGCACGAATGGTGAAGAAACGGGCAGGATGGCTCGCTGTTCTTTTTGTCGGGGAAATGCTCACCGCCACTGCGATGGGGTATTTCGAAGATGAGATTGCCAAGGCTGTGGTGCTGGCGCTCTTTCTGCCGCTGATTATTAGCTCTGGAGGAAACTCAGGTTCCCAAGCAACCACGCTGGTGATTCGTGCCATGGCATTGGGCGAAGTGCGGCTGCGAGATTGGTACCGTGTGGTCCACCGGGAAATTCTCGCTGGTCTGGCGTTGGGAACGATATTAGCTGTGATCGGATTAACTCGTATCGTAGCTTGGCAAGCGATCAGCCATGCTTACGGCATTCACTCCGGGCTAATTGCTCTTACCATTGCCGTGTCTCTGGTGGGAGTTGTTCTGTTTGGAACGATAGCCGGTTCCATGCTGCCTTTTCTGTTGCGACGCTGCGGGCTCGATCCAGCTAGTGCTTCTGCGCCGTTTGTGGCTACCCTTGTGGATGTGACAGGCTTAATCATCTACTTCAACGTAGCCAGCCTGATCTTACGTGGATCTCTTCTTTAAGAATGAGAAGGCCCTGATGATGCCTGAACCAAACAGTGCAGAGCCACGATGGCTTGCAATGCTGGCTTTGCTTGCTGTTGGCGGGTTGCGCCTCGCTCTCCCGGAATCTCTATCGGTTGGCCCCAACTGGCTCCTGATCACGGTTCTTGGAATCTTGCTAGTGCCTGCCATATGGGCGCGAAAACAGGGAGTGCACCAGTTAAACCAGACTCTTGGCTATCTGCTTAACACCATCGTCACAGTGGATTTGATCTGGTCACTATATCTGCTGGTCGCGGCCTTGCCTTCGCATCAACAAGCAGCCAGGGACTTGTTGCGTTCTGCAGGGGCGTTGTGGATCACCAACATTCTGGTCTTTGCGTCCTGGTATTGGCGTCTTGATGCGGGTGGCCCTCGCGCACGCGAGTTGCGGAATTCCCATACGGACGGTGCTTTCCTGTTTCCCCAAATGACTCTTGATGCGGAAACCAAGCGGGAAATGGGCGAGCAAAGCTGGAGTCCCGGTTTTGTGGATTACCTTTTTATTGCCTTCAACACAAGTACTGCCTTTTCCCCCCACGGATTGTCCTGTTCTTTCCCGATGGGCCAAAGTCCTGATGATGAATCAGGCGCTTATCTCTTTTGCAACGGTTGCTCTGCTGGCAGCACGTGCAGTGAACATCCTCTGATCATCCGAGGGAAGTATACTCAATCGTAGTTCCCTTCACTCCGTCTGTGAAATCCAGTCAAAAGTTTTCTTTGGAAAGAGAAATTTCTATGCAGGCTTCGGGTTATTGGTTTGTTCGATTCACATGCTCCGTTCTATGGCTGCAGCAGATGATGTGCAGCACGCCTGCTTTAGCCCAGGCTCCTGCAGCAGCGTCGAGCTATGACCCGCGATTCACCTTTGCTCCGCTCACCCTTCCTGATCCTGTAAATAACTACCGATCCAGCAACGGAGCGCCAGGGCCGAGCTATTGGCAGAACGGAGCGGATTATGAACTGCACGCGGAATTAGATACAGCCGCAAAACAACTGAAGGCGACCGAGATCATCACCTATACCAACAACAGCCCTGACCTGCTGCCGAGTTTGTGGATACAGATGGAACAGAATATATACCGGAAAGATTCACGGGCAAAGCTGATGGGTGGCGGCAGGGCGCGCCGAAACAACGAAGCCGCCAAGCCTGAGGATACATCCACCGATGGCTTTGTGTTCGATTCGGTGGAAATCGAAGCAGGCAAAAAAACTTCCAAAGCCGAATACATCGTCTCTGATACGCGCATGCAGATTCGTTTAGCTGAACCGCTTAAAGCACATGGGGCACAGCTAAAGATTCACCTCCGCTATCACTACCAAATTCCCGGTGTTTGGGGCGGACGTACCTCTTGGGGAATGTCCGAAAAGGGAGAAATCTATGACATGGCGCAATGGTATCCGCGCATGGCTGTCTATGACGACCTGCGCGGGTGGGATACGCTGCCCTATATCGGAGCCGAATTCTACCTGGAGTACGGAAACTTCGATTACTACGTGACAGCCCCTTCGGCAATGCTGATTGTGGGCTCAGGAAGCCTGGTAAATCCCAAAGATGTTTTAACCAAAACACAACAGGATCGTTTAGAGCAGGCGCGCAACAGTGACAAAACGGTTTACATCCGTACCCCTGCTGAAGTGAATGATCCCACGAGCCGCCCTAAACAGAGCGGAACCCTCACTTGGCATTTCCACATGGATCATACGCGCGATGTAGCTTGGAGCGCATCCCCTGTATTTGTCTGGGACGCAGCGCGAATCAACTTGCCGGAAGGCAAAAAGTCACTGGCTATGTCGGTGTACCCGCCCGAAAGCGTTGGCCCAGATGCCTGGGATCGTTCCACCACTTATGTAAAGGATACGGTGGAGCAGTTCTCCAAACAGTGGTTCCCCTACCAGTGGCCGACGGCCATCAGTGTGGCTGGCTTTTCCACCGGCATGGAGTATCCAGGCATGGTGTTTGATGGCATCAAGGACAAAGGATCTTTTCTCTTCTGGGTTACCGCACATGAGATTGGGCATGATTGGTTCCCCATGATTGTGGGCTCGAATGAACGGCGGAATGCCTTCATGGACGAAGGCTTTAATACGTTTATTGATATCGAGGAGTCTGCCACGTTTGAAGGTGGTAAATACGGGCCAAAACGCGATTCGGAATATTCGGCTGGTGGCGAACCGCCGGACACGATCCTGAAAGTACTCGACAATCCTGCTGCTCCCGTTGTGCTGATGCCAGCCGATGCTTACCCTGGGCAACTCAGTCATCCCGTGAGTTACTTTAAAGGGGCATACGGAATGGTATTGCTGCGTGAGCAAATTCTAGGGCCGGAGCGGTTTGATTGGGCATTTCGCAAATACATTCGAGACTGGGCTTATAAACATCCTTCTCCTTCCGATTTCTTCCGGGCGATGGAGAGTGAAGGAGGGGAAGACCTGAGTTGGTTTTGGCGCGGTTGGTA
Organism: Bryobacterales bacterium; assembly: GCA_963791675.1. Classification (GTDB taxonomy): domain Bacteria; phylum Acidobacteriota; class Terriglobia; order Bryobacterales; family Bryobacteraceae; genus JALYXI01. Next base: position 292,990 of record CAWBTD010000010.1, on the reverse strand, counting down.
CATGAATAACTGGAAATTCGATATGGCCGTGGACAAAGTGGATGGAGCACAAGTCACCATTAGCAACCGTGGCCAACTAGTGCTTCCGGCAACAGTGGAAGTGAAGTTCAAAGATGGAACCAGCACGCGATGGAAATTGCCAGTGGAGACGTGGTTAAGCAAAGGAACTTATGCGTGGTCGGCAGAAGCCGGAAAGACGATTGCGTCTGCCACCATTGATCCGGACCATGTGCTGCCGGACGATGATCGAAGCAATAACTCCAAAAAAGCGAAGTAACTGGAAAGGGACTCAGAAAACTCCCCATTTGACATTTTATTCTCCGGCTATCTACACTCGAAGCTGAACAGCTTGAGGTTGGGTAATGTGTGGTGTGATTCTCGCTAACAAGCTATGAGTAACCGGTATCGCTATTCAGGAGGTGCGCTTTCTCGAGTAGCCGATTAGCGGCCGTTCGGCCGAATTCCTTGCTTTCCGCTCTGTGGCTTTATTGCAGAGAAATTCCTCACGCCGTTTTTTCTGTTGTTTTTCCAGATGTTTGCCGTATCTGTCACCAAGACTTAACACGAATTACCAGAGTTCCGGTTTGTGAAGCTTGTTGCAGCAATCTCCAGCCCATCTCTGCTGATTACTTCTGCCGTTCCTGCAAAACCCCTTTCTTAAATGAGTTTCCGTTGGATGAGACTGGCCAGTGTTCGCTGTGCCGTTTAGGCACTCGCGGATTCGATGCGGCTTATTGCTTTGGAGCTTATGAAGACTCGCTCCGGGACGTGATTCACCTGTTTAAATACAGGCGCATGAAGCCACTAGGCCAGCGGCTGAGCAGGCTATTGCTTTCGGCCTTGCCCTTGGAGCAGCAGTTCGATCTGGTGGTGCCCGTTCCCTTGCACTGGAAAAGGAAGTGGGAGCGCGGCTTTAACCAATCTGAAATCTTAGCCCGGGAAGTAGCGCGGCAGCGTGGTTCCCGCATGGCGCGGGTGCTCCGCCGAACTCGCTCTACCCAATCACAAGCCAGCCTTTCCCATGGGAAGCGCCGTGAAAACGTGACCGGTGCATTTCGAGTGAAAGGCACAGTCCAAGGATTACGAATTCTGCTGGTAGACGATGTCATGACTACCGGCTCCACAGGCAGCGCCTGTGGTACTGCTTTAAAGCGAGCAGGAGCAACATCCGTAACGCTCCTGACTCTTGCACGTGTCGACCGGCGGCTGGCAGCGCCTTCTGCCAAATCACATTCTCAGGAGTTGCCCTAGATGGTTCCCTCGACTAGATTGCAAAAGCCAGTTCTTGTTTTGAATGCCAGCTATGAACCGATCAACGTGTGTGCAGCGCGACGAGCGCTGGTGCTCGTTTTGAAAGGCATCGCCTCCACTGAGGAGCATAGCCAGGCATCAGTTCATTCCTCACGCCGGGCCATTCGAGTCCCGTCCGTGATCCGATTGTTGGAGTACCGGCGAATTCCGCATCAAACCAGAGCGCTTTCCCGCAAAAACATTTTGATGCGGGACCGTTACACCTGCCAGTATTGCCAGAAGACGCTTCCCTCCTCCGAGATGACGCTGGATCATGTGATTCCCCGTTCTCGCGCCGGGGAAACGGCATGGGAAAATCTGGTGGCATGCTGCCATCCCTGCAACAACAAAAAGGGATGCCGCACCCCGGAAGAAGCTGGCATGAAGTTGTCACGGCCACCTAGGCCGTTCAGCCTCCATACCAGCCGCCACCTCATGCGCCTGCTCGGAAAAAGCGACGAGCAGTGGCGCAAGTATTTGTTCTACTAAAGCGTTGCTTACCCGAGGCTGCGAAGATCGCCGCCGGTCATCTCCTTGGGTTGCTCTACGCCCAATACCCCCAGAATCGTAGGGGCGATGTCTTGCAACGCGCCGGTCGGTTTTAGTTGGTATTGCGAATCATCCACCAGCAGAAACGGAACCGGGTTCGTGGTGTGGTACGTCTGCGGACCATGCGTGGCCGGGTCCACCATCATCTCCGCATTTCCATGGTCAGCAGTGATAATCCAGGAAAAGTTCTTTTGCCGCAGGGCTCCATAAATTCCGCCAAGGCACGCATCCACGGTTTCCACGGCACGAATCGTGGGTTCCAGCTTACCGCTATGCCCCACCATGTCGGCATTGGCGAAGTTCATGACGATCACGTCAAATGCATCGGAGTTGATCTGCTTCACAGCCAAATCCATAATGCCTTGGGCGCTCATTTCCGGCTTCAGATCATAAGTGGCCACCTTGGGGGAAGCCACCATTTCCCGTTCCTCGCCGCCATAAGGCTTTTCCACGCCGCCATTGAAAAAGTACGTCACGTGTGCGTACTTCTCCGTTTCTGCTAATCGCAGATTGCTCCAATTCATCTGTGCAAAAACATTTGCCAGGATATTGTTTGGATGCTCCCTGGGCAGCACAAACGGAACAGGGAACGCTTTGTCATACTGCGTCATGGTGACGTAGTTCAGATTTTTAGGCGCTTGTGGCCAAGTGGTAAGCGCTTCCGTCATTTCCCGCGCACGGTCTGCCCGGTAATTAAAGAAGATCACGGAATCATTGTCGCGAATCAGGCCAACCGGCTCATTTCGTTCATCCACTACAGTATGTGGCTCAACGAATTCGTCGGTAACATCCTTTTCATAGGATTGTTTCAGTGCGCCAACAGGGTCAGTAGTCTTCAATCCCGTGCCGCTGACCATGGCATCAAAAGCACGCTGCACGCGATCCCAGCGCTTATCACGATCCATGGCATAGTAGCGACCTGAGAGCGAAGCAATCTTGCCTACCCCTATTTCGCTGATCTGCTTTTCCAACTGCTCCACAAAACCGGCGCCCGTATGCGGGCCTGTATCGCGCCCATCAATAAAGCAATGGATGAACACTTCCTTCACGCCCTGTTGCTTTGCCATCTTCAGCAGAGCAAACAGATGGTCAAAGGAAGCATGAACGCCTCCCGTACTTACCAGGCCCAGGATGTGCAAGCGGGAATTGTTCATTGCCGAAACAAGCACGGGGTTATGAAAAAAGCTGCCGTCCTCGATCATCAGATCCAGCCGCGTGACATCCATGTGCACCACGCGGCCAGCGCCAATGTTTAAATGCCCGACTTCGCTGTTTCCCATCTGGCCAGGAGGCAAGCCGACTGCCTTGCCTGAAGTGTGAATCAGCGTATTTGGAAAGTTTCGCAGCAAGGCATCATAGGTGGGCTTTCGCGCCTGTGCAATGGCGTTTCCTTCCGTTTCCGCGCGGTAGCCCCATCCGTCCAGAATGGTTAATACCAGCGGCTTCGGTCTTTGACGATTCATTGCCGAAACGCCTTTCGCCCAGGAAACTTCGCCGAATCCCCCAACTTTTCCTCAATGCGAAGAAGCTGATTGTATTTCGCAATGCGGTCCGTGCGGCTGGCGGAACCTGTTTTGATTTGGCCTGCTCCTGTTGCCACCGCAAGATCAGCAATAAACGGATCTTCCGTCTCGCCGGAACGGTGGGACACAATGGCTGTATAGCCAGACTTCGCGGCCAGCGCCATAGCTTCCAGCGTTTCAGTCAGGGTGCCGATCTGATTCACCTTCACCAGAATGGAATTTCCGACTCCCGCCTGGATGCCGCGGTCTAAACGTTCGCTGTTGGTCACGAATAGATCGTCACCCACGAGTTGGGTAGTGCTGCCTAAAGCATCGGTTAGCATTTTCCAGCCGTTCCAATCGTCCTCGGCCATGCCGTCTTCAATGGAAAGGATGGAAGGATACTGGCGCTTCCAATTCACCCAGAAATCCACCATCTGCTCGGAAGTCCGCTCGCTCTTATCAGACTTCTTGAACACATACTTTCCGTTGGAGTAAAACTCACTGGAAGCAGGGTCAAGCGCAATGCCGATCTGGTCACCCACTTTGTAACCCGCCTGCACAATGGCTTCCTGCACCAAATCCAATGCTTCTTCATTGGACTTCAAGTTTGGGGCAAAGCCACCTTCGTCGCCTACAGCCGTGGAATAACCGCGCTTACCCAGCACTTTTTTCAAGGTATGAAACACTTCCACGCCCATGCGAAGCGACTCGGAAAACTTTGTTGCGCCAAAAGGCACAATCATGAATTCCTGCAAATCCACGGAATTATCCGCGTGTGCGCCGCCATTCAAGATATTCATCATGGGAACGGGCAACACACAAGCCGCAGCACCGCCAAGGTAGCGATATAAGGCAGTCCGCTGAGAAGCGGCGGCGGCACGCGCAGTTGCCATGGAAACGGCAAGAATGGCATTTGCACCCAGGCGGCTCTTGTTAGCCGTGCCATCCAAATTCATCATGATGTGGTCAATGTTGGCCTGAAGCGTAGCGTCATGGCCCTGCAAAGCTTTGCTGATTTCGCCGTTCACATTGGCGACAGCTTTGCGGACTCCCTTGCCGAGATAGCGATCTTTTTCGCCATCACGTAGTTCGACGGCTTCATGTTCACCGGTGGACGCGCCAGAAGGCACGGCGGCTCGGCCCATGTGTCCATCGGAAAGAAATACTTCCGCCTCGACGGTGGGGTTGCCACGTGAATCCAGTATTTCGGTGCCCGTTACACGAACGATCGTTGACAATGCATCTCTCCTGTGATTTAGGACGCGACCAGAAACGATTCTGGCGCGCTCAGTCCATTATCGCTGAGACACAGGATTTGCTGTTTCTGATAGCAAGGGGACCAGCAAAGTTCAGCCAGCTAGCCAAGCCATTGCGGATTCTTTGCCGTGCCGTCAAATTGGGGAGTGGTTTTGAAGCGCTCAAACTTGCCGGTCATCGCCACTTCATGGGTTCTTGTTTTCAAGGCAGAGATTTGTTGCTGCGTCAGAGGCTTGAATGTTTTTGCTGCTTCAAAAGCTTGGTTTAGCCGCTCCATGCTGTCACAGCCGTTGATCACCACAGAAGTCGGCATACTCAAGGCAAAGTGAAGGCACTCAATTCCTGTGGCAATTCCATTCTGAGGGATGGCTCCACTCGCCAAAGGCTTCATGCCTAACAAGGCAATTCCCTGCTCCATGAGTTTGGGAACTACCTGACCTGAAAAGCTTCGGAAACTGGCGTCCAGAATATTGATCGGCATTTGTGCTGTATCAAAGTGGAAGCTGTGTTGCGCGGCCACCTCCAACATACGCAAATGCACGGCAGGATCTTTATGCCCGGTGAAGCCGATGTAACGAACTTTACCTGCTTTTTTCGCTTCCATCACCGCTTCCAAAGCGCCACCTTCGGCAAAGAAGCGATCCGGGTCTTCCATGCGAATGTTTTCGTGATACTGAATCAAATCCAGATGATCTGTTTGGAGGCGATGGAGAGATTCGTCAATCTGTTGGCCAGCCGCCTTTTTGGTACGGCCATCAAATTTGGTCATCAAAAATACCTTGTTCCGATAACCATCCCGGAGCGCTTTGCCCATCCAAACTTCACATTTGCCGTCTGAATAATCCCAGCAGTTATCCAGGAAATTGATTCCTCTATCCACAGCAGTGCGAACAATGCGAATGCCTTCGTTCTCGTCTTTCGCACGTCCGATGTGGGCACCGCCAAGACCAATTGCAGAGACTCGCTCGCCCGTTTTTCCCAGTGTGCGATAGATCATCTCGCCGGACCGCGTTTGTCCATTCAGAACGGCTGCTGAAAATGCCCCGATCAAACCTTCCAGAAATTGACGACGCTGCTGCATGGTGATAGCTTCTCCTTCTTGCAGGATCGTACCACTTGTGCAAGGGAACTTACTGTGAGTTATGTCTCACTGTTTAGTTACGTTCTGGAAGGTGAAACCTTATATCGGGATCGTACGGCTATGACGTTGCGGCTGTACTTTGATCTCGTACTGTGGCTCCTCATAAAGAGGCAGCCCATCGTCAGAGGCATACCATAATTCTTCGAAGTCAACGTCGCGGTGCGAAGCGACTCGAAAATGGAAAAGGTTCCAAATTTTCTGGACCAAAGAAGACTTGCTCTTTGATTCTTCCAACTTTTCCTCCAGGAGGCAAAAACACGAAGAAACTTATTTACTTCCTACAATTCTCCGCTACCTGTTAATTAGTTTCTCACCAAACTGAAGTACTAGGAAGAATATAAGCAATATTTTTTCACAATTCTATTAGCTGTATACCTAAGTAAACATTGGTTCGATTCAAAACGAGCCTCAATATTACAGGAACAATATCGAAAGCACCATATACAACGCTTTCTTGTTCTCCATAGTTATTAGCTCCTTTGTTTACTGTTGGCCTAGTTTTTCTTTCTACCAATTACAACGGAGAACCTTATCTTTCCATTGCACCTGTTCTATGATCTGGCGAACCGTTTCCAGGTGCAGAAAACAAGGCCAGCCTAGCTATCTCCCGATTTAGGGGTATCCACTCATAAACAGCAATACAAATGATGTGCATCACTAGCTGCTAAGTTGTTTACAAAAGACTAGTGAAAAAAGGTAGCTGCAATTCCATAACCGTTTTATGGCACGAATCAAAGTAGTCACTGGGAAGGCCTTTTTGGAGGGCAATATCTATGTGCGGGTTTAACCTTTTTAGTAGGGAATCAGGACAGAAAAGGACAAAAAAGATTTGTCAGCATAGTGGACCTTGGCATCACGAAGAAGGAATTCGATTCTCCTACCGAACTTGTATCCATTGTGGCTACTTCGAAACTCAGGATTCGGATCTGGCTCCTGTTTTCAACAAACTCAGCAGCGAACAAGGGAAAATTACCTCCTTGGCCAGCTAAAGTACAATAGCAGGCAAAGTAAACCTGAGCCAAAGGGCAATCTACTTTCGCTTTTGGAGAAAAAGGAGTTTTTGCCAATGAAGGTGTTTTTACTTACTTGCCTATTGTTATCCGTTTCGACGCTTGGTACCCAAGCCGCTGAAAACGACTCTGCTTCTGTTGCGCTGTTGCAAGATCAAAACCTTACCATGTTGGAGCACGAGTTAGTTCCCTTAGCGGAAGCCATGCCTGACGAAAAATATGCGTTTGCTCCCACACAAGGCAGTTTTCAAGGGGTACGAACGTTTTCCCAACAAATGGCGCATATTGGAACGGTGATTTACGAAGTCTCCGCAAGTCTGCTGGGGGAAAAGGTGCCAATTGAATTAGGAACTGCCGAGAACGGCTCTGCGACGCTGAAAGATAAGCAGGCCATAGTTCAATATCTCAAGGCATCTTTCGCCTACGGACATCGAGCCATGAAAACCATCACGGCGAAAAGTAGCATGGAAATGATTAACTCTCCCTTTGGCGGACAAATGTCACGCCTGTCTCTCGCCGAGATTCCGGTCTGGCACAGCTTTGACCATTACGGGCAGGCTGTTGTATATGCCCGCATGTGCGGCATCACGCCCCCTGCCAGTAAACCGAAATAAGAAAAATTTCCTAAATTTTTAGGGCCGGAGGCCGGGACACAGCGCCAATTAGTGGCTTCCTCTGTGCTGCCGGACCCGCTGTACTGTGCTTCCTGCGGATAAGGGCATAACAGACGATGCACCGTCGCTGTACCAGCATTCGCAGGAGGTTTAGATGCAATCAGTTGAGAAGGAGCTGCTCGCCGCTCCACCCAGTCTGCCACCGCCGTCAGCGCATCAAATTGGTTCGCGCCTGTGCCTCCACCGCAGTGCTGCATTCCTGGAACCAGGAAGAGCCGAAAGTAGTCATCTGTGTTTCTGCTTCCCCCTTTTTCACGCTGTTGAACCGCCTCAAAATAATTTATGGATTCCTCGGGCGGCACTAACCAGTCTGCCCAGCCGTGGTAAACAATCAGCTTGTGGCCGCGAGAGCGAAACTTTTGGAGATTATCGCTCACTGCATTCAGTCTTCCGCTTAGAACTTTTTCCATCTGCGCGGCATCGCGATCAAAATCGAACATACGCCAGTCCCAATCGCGGCCAAACACCCAACGAAAAATCGGAGCGAAAGGTGGAATCTGCGTAGCGTCGGCGGGTGGTCCAAAAGCTCCCCATCCCAGTTCGCTGCCGCGAGGAACTCCTGGGTAAATCTGTTTTGCTGTGTGAGGGTTGCTTGGTCCCGCGTAGACACGTCGTACTGTTTCCACTTGGGCGCTTGTCAGGCAATCCGATGTCTCAGAGCCTTTGCAGAGAAGCACCTGTGGATCGAAATCACATTTTCGAGGGTCAGCTACGATGCCGTCCTTCACTCCGTCGCGAGCATCGCACGCGGCAAGCACAGCATTGGCAAGCACGGGTAACTTGGCAGTGGGAAGAAAGCTTTCAGCATTCCGACGAGTGGAAACAAAGTCCCAAAGGATGCTCATGTGAACGCCGGTACGGTTATGCGCGGGTGCGCCGCCTACAATACCGTCATAGTCATCGGGAAAGCGCTGTGCTTCCATTAATGCCTGCTCTCCGCCAGTGGAACAGCCGGAAAAGTACGAATGCTCCGCGTCGCGTCCATAAAAGGCATGAATGATTTGCTTGGTTCGGACCGTCATCTCGTGCGTGGCGCGATAACCCCAGTCCGACCAGCGTTCCGGGCGACCAGTAAATACAGTAGCGTCCCCTTGAGCAGGTACAGCCATGCCCATGTCTGTATTGGCCACGGCGTAACCTTGCCGTAAACCCGATGCCAGGGAGCCATAGGAGATCTTCCCCGCAAAGCCGCCATTGCCAGTTCCCTCCATACGACCGTTCCAGCCATTCTCTGGAAGCCATACTTCTACCCGAATAGCGGAATCCTGGCTGGGTGACAGAGTGAGGGCGACTCGACAGAAAGCCGGCAAGTTGCCCAAAGGCGAACCGCCTTCCGGCGTGAAACTGCCGGAAGGGACCAGTTCTGAAAGTGTTACGGATGTTTTGGGAAGCCGAAGGTTTTTCAGTGCTACACAAGACGCAGCAAAAGCAGATGGGCTGGCCAGAAAACACAGAACAAGCAAGCAAGGCCAGCGCATATCCTTATGCTTTCCGTAAAGCACTCACCATTTTGGCCGATGCCCAGTAGGCAATTGCTTGAATAGTAAGCGACGGATTGAAACCGCCGTTATTGACGTGAACGCTGCCGTCCACCACATACACGTTCTCCATGTCATGAATGCGGCAGTTGCGATCTACCACTGAGGTTTTGGGATCATTCCCCATTCGGCATGTACCAGCCTGGTGCTGGCCTCCGGAAACACCGGTACCCGGCAGTTTCAAATAGGTTTGGGTGGCTCCCGCCTCCTTCAGCCATTCCGCGCACTTGCCCGCAATCACTTTGCCTACTTCCAGGTCATGCGGATGTCGCTTCCCACTGATCCGGATGGAAGGAATGCCCCAATCATCTTTCAGTTCCGGCGCCAGTTCCACGCGATTTTCAAAAACAGGCATCTCCTGCACCGGCCCTTGCACAGCCAAGTTTCGCTTGTAATATCGCCGGACGAAACGCTTATGCTCGATGCCCCAACGTGGAACATTCGTGGGGATCACGTTGCGGGAAAACAGGTACGGCAACCGGATAAACTCATTGCAAATCATGGCGCCGCCTCGGAGCCCGTTTGGCAATCCATGGTTGAAATCACAGCAAGCGACTCGCGCTCCCGGCCCGGTACCATCAAATACTTCCTGTTCGAAAAAACCGAATGCGCCGGAATATCCATGCCCTTGCAGATTGCGCCCTACCCAGTCATAACGGTTTCCTAATCCCTGAGGAAACAGCTTGGTAGCAGAATTCATCAGCAAGCGAGGTGATTCGGTAGCCGAGCAGGACACCACAACTGCGCGGCATCCCTGCTCGTAAAGCTGATTTCCCTGATAATACTCAACTCCCGTGGCATGGCCTTGCTGATCCGTAATAATCCGTTTCGCAATGCAGCTTGTGCGGAGATCACAATGGCCGGTGGCAACAGCACGTGGGATCACAGTAACCGCCGTGGAGCTTTTCGCATTCACTTCGCAAGCAAACCCCACGCAGTGCGGACAAGCAATGCAACCCGGGCGTCCCTGGTACTGCACAGAGTTGATGGCCATGGGAATGGGAAAAGGATGCCAACCTAAACGGCGAGCAGCAGGCGTGAGCACCGACGCCTCGCGATTATAGGGAAGCGGCGGCATGGGGTAAGGCTTCTGGCGAGGGCCTTCAAAGGGATTTGTGCCTGCTTTCCCGGAAACTCCGATTTCCCACTCGGCCTTGGTGTAGTAAGGCTCTAATTCGCCGTAAGTGATGGGCCAGTCTTCCAGCGAACTGCCTTTCGGCGCGCCATAAATAGAGCGAAGGTGGAAATCCTTCTCCATGTAGCGCCACGCCATGGCTCCATAGCTGAACGTGCCACCGCCTACGCACGCAGCGACATTGTTATAAGCACCTTCGCTCGGCACCACTTGCCGGAAACTTCCGTTGCCGTTCTGCACCAGCCTTCGGTAGTGCTGATCGTCAGGCCCGAACGCGTTCCCGAGCATGGTGGTACGCTGGCTTCGCAGTTCATCATGGCCAGATTCGGCGAATTGCTGGCGCCTGCCTCGCTCCAAAAGAGCAACTCGAAAACCAGCCAGAGCCAACTGCTCGGCGACAATGCCTCCCGCTGCGCCTGCTCCCACTACCACCACATCTACATCCGGCAGTTTCAATGGTGATGCTCCTCCATCATGCTCGTAATGCCTAGCATTTTCCAGCTTGCCTCATCTCGATTTCCTCCGTGCTTCGGGCTGCCATAGAACCCCTGCATGGTTTGGTCAATCACGAGCTGAAAAAAGGACGTGAGTTCCGGCATGGCTCCACGATCAATCTGTTGCAGAAACGCGGTTTGCTCCGCAAATGGCAATGCCAAAAACTCCTGCTTCGTGCGCGTCCGGCAAACGGACTGCAGGAGCGGAATTCCGCGCTGGTAATCGGATTGAAACCTTTTTAAGGGACCGGCAAGCTGCTGATCAATGTAGAACAGAACCCCTGCTTGCCTCGCCCCAGGAGCATCATCCGCCGGAATGATCTGATCGCAAAGCGCTTCCACCACTTTCGCTTGCTCAGCGGAAAACGTCTTCAACGGCGCTGCGGGGTACAGCGGGAGCACGGGCGTCAAAAGAAACAATCGCCGGTTCATGGACCATATTGCCTCTTAAATGGAACCGGAAGTCAACACGGCCAGCGTTGGATATGATCTTGAGCAGAGGAATTTTCGCTTTGAAACCAGTACATGCTAAAAAGATTTTCCTGGCTGCTTTTTGCGCCTCAACGGTTCTGTCCGGCGAGATTTTCGCGGCTGAGCGCGTGAAAACTGCGAACGGCACCTTGGAAGGAACGGTGGACCAAAGTTCCGGCGTTCGCATGTTCAAAGGAGTTCCGTTCGCAGCACCGCCTGTAGGCGAGTTGCGATGGAAGGAACCGCAGCCTGTAAAGAACTGGAAAGGCAACCGCGCTGCGGCACAATTCGGCCCGCGCTGTATGCAGCGGGCTCTGTTTGGCGACATGGGGTTCCGGTCCAACGGCATGAGCGAGGACTGCCTTTACCTGAATATCTGGACCCCCGCGAAATCAGGAAACGAGAAGCTTCCGGTCCTGGTTTACTTTTTCGGCGGAGGTTTTCAAGCGGGCGACGGATCAGAGCCGCGGTATGACGGGGAAAGCATGGCCCGCAAAGGAATCGTGGCGCTCACCGTAAATTACCGCCTGGGTGTTTTTGGATTTCTGGCTCATCCCGAACTAAGCAAGGAATCTTCCCATCAGGCGTCCGGCAACTACGCTCTGCTGGATCAAAGCGCGGCCTTGCGGTGGGTGCAGCAAAACATTGCCGCGTTTGGCGGCGACCCGAAGCGGGTTACCATTGCCGGGGAGTCCGCAGGGTCCATGGCGGTGAGCGCGCAAATGGCCTCGCCGTTGTCGCGGGATCTGATCGCAGGTGCCATCGGAGAAAGTGGTTCCATGATGGGCCTGAACCCTCTCATGCCGCTCTCCCAAGCGGAGCAAGACGGCGTGAAGTTTGCGCAGGGCGTTGGAGCAAGCTCGCTGGCGGCACTTCGCGCTATGCCCGCAGCCGATCTCCTGGAAGCTACAGCAAAACCGGGCACACCCCGATTTGCCACCATTGTGGACGGCTACTTTTTCCCGAAGTCTCCGGATGCGATCTTTGCTGCCGGGGAACAAGCACATGTGCCTTTATTAGTCGGATGGAACTCCGAGGAGTCCAACGCGCGTTCCGTATTGGGGCGAGATCCGGCTACGCCAGAAAATCTTTCCAAAGCAATCGCGAAGCTGTATAGCGGCCATGCAGAGGAAGCTCAGAAAGCATATGCTGCCCATACCGATGAAGAAGCCCTGCAAGTAGCCACGGAATTAGCGAGTGACCGCTTTATTGCCTACAGCACCTGGAAGTGGTTCTCCTTGCAAAACAAAACCGGCGGCAAGCCGGTGTATCGCTACTATTACGCACACCCCAGGCCAGCCATGAATGCTTCCATGGGGAATGCAGTGGCGGGGCTTGCCGGTGGCGTCATCACAGGCCGCGAGGCGGCAGCAAATCCCAGGCCGCCTGCCCGTGGAGCTGTGCATTCCGCCGAAATTGAGTATGCCATGGGGAATCTCGCTACCAACAAGGTCTATGCGTGGACGCCGGATGATTTCAGTATTTCCGAAGTCCATGGAAGAGTACTTTGCCAACTTTGTGAAAACAGGCAATCCCAATGGCGCGGGCTTGCCAAACTGGCCGGATTCGCATACGCGGCACCGGAGTTTCCGTGATGCATATTGATAAGGAATCGCGGGCCGAACCCGATACGCACGAGAACCGGTATCTGTTTCTGGAGCAGCTATCCCAAAAGCCTCAATAGTAAGGGTGTGAGACACTTTGCTGGTGAGCGAAAAGGTTCGGTGGGGTGTTCTGGGAGCGTCGCGGATCGGCCGCGTCAAAGTGCTCCCGGCGATGCAAGCGGGGCAATGGTCAGAAATCGTGGCAATTGCCTCCCGCAGTTTGGATAAAGCCGAAAAAGACGCTGCAGAATTAAGAATTCCCAAAGCATACGGCAGTTATGAAGAGCTAATCGCAGACCCGGAGATTGATGCGATTTACAATCCCCTGCCGAATCATCTTCATGTTCCCTGGTCGATCAAAGCAGCCGAAGCGGGAAAGCACGTCCTCTGTGAAAAGCCGATTGGCTTGAGCACAGGGGAATGTTTGGAACTGATGGAGGCGCGGGATCGCTGCCAGGTAAAGATCGGAGAAGCCTTCATGGTGCGGAGCCATCCGCAATGGCTTCGTGCAAGGGAGTTAGTCCGCTCTGGAGAGATTGGCGAATTGCGCGCTATTAACGCGGTGTATAGCTACTTCAAGTTGGATCGAGCCAATATCCGAAATGTTCCGGAGTATGGTGGCGGCGGTCTGATGGATATTGGCTGCTATCCAATCCAGATTTCCCGTTTTCTGGCAGGCGAAGAACCCGTCAGTGTGCAAGCCGCCGTGGAGCGTGACCCGGAGATGGGCATTGACCGGTTAACTTCCGGCCTTCTGCAATTCCCCTGGGGCCATTCGATTTTTACGTGCAGCACGCAAATGGTTGCGCATCAAAGCGTCCAGATTTTCGGCACCAAAGCCCGAGTGCAACTGGAAATCCCGTTTAACGCAATTCCAGGAGAAGTCAGCCGTTTATGGGTAGATGACGGCTCGGATCTGCGAGGCGGCAGCAAGCGACTGGAAGAGATTCCGCCTTGTGATCAATACACTTTGCAAGGAGATGAATTTTCCCTTGCAGTTTTAGGCCGTGGAGAAGTACCTACACCGCTGGAAGACTCGTTGCGAAACATGGCAGTGATTGAAGCGGTGTTTCGTTCCGGCGAAACCGGAAAAACGGAAGCAGTGGTAGTGCCGTCTCGCTAGCCAGCTAAGCGATTACTTGTTCCTGTTCCGGGGCCACTGGTTCCAACGCTTCATTTCGCCGGTTCCAACGCACTACTGTGAATAGGATAGTGAACGCAAGCAACAAGCCGAGAGAAGCGCCTAAGCCGATGTACTTAGGAGCGGTAAGCCCATGAGCGCGCATCCAGAACGAAAAAACAAGATTAAACAACACCGGAATCGCAGAAGCTAATAGCGGCAACATTGGACGATCCAGTGCAAACAAAGAACGCGAGAACAATTCCAACAAGCTCCACCCAATCAGGCTAGGCGCAAAACCTAAAAATACTTCGCTCACCAATTGCGTGGATTCCGCAGTAAAGTTTCCACGTTGGAACAGCAAAGTAATCACAGGCTGGCGCAGCATCACGCCCGCTAAACAAGCTGCTAATCCAGCGGCCATCACCAAGCTGGAGGTGCGATCAATAAGCCGCCAAGCTTCACGAAATTGATTCCGTGCTCGCAATCGCGCGATTTCAGGAAGCAACGAATTGGAGAGCGGCGAGACCAGAGTAAGCAATGGCGACATTCACGCAGCGGATGCAGTAATCAAAGGCCGCTGCCATGCCGGAGCCGGACTGCGTGGCATGAGCCCGAGTCACAATCACATTCAGGGCAATCAGCCCCGCATAAATCAAAAACGAGCCGGGTTTGGCCAGGAGTTCACGCCACGGAATCGGAAAATCTCCGGAAACCGGGCGGCGTGCCGCAGGATGAACGGAAAACCATGTATATGCCAACTGCACAAAAGCGCCCGTAGTATACCCGATAGCAAAACCGTAGATGCCAAGCAATCTCCAGAAAAGCAGTGCTCCGGCAATTGTGAATGTATTCAGGGAAGCCTGGTAGAACGCAGAAGGGCCGAACCTGCGCTCCGTCATCATCAGTGCAGCGCGAATCGCGATGGACCCTGCCGCCAAAGTAGAAAACGCTGTGATGCGAAGCACATTCACCGCAATGTGGGCCTGTTCCCGGTCCAACCCTGGGCCGAGCACGCGAATCAGAAACGGTGCGCCCAGAATCAAAATAGCGGTAAGGGCCGCGAAAATCGCTGCAAATAATCTGCTGGCTTTTTGAAACAGGGCAATACGCTCCGCGCCCTCCCGCAGCATCAGCATGGGCACGAATGCGAACAACATGGTGTTGATTAACACCGAGTTCAACATATCCACCGGCCCAATCGCGACGGCAAAAGCATCCGCGCGAGCGTGTGTTCCTAACAGGTAAGCGGTAACAGCAACTCTGGCAAATCCAATCAGGTTGCCGATCACCAGTCCCGCGCCCACAGTAAGACTGCCACGCACTAACGGCCTACTGGCAACCCAGCCCATCGCGCGTGCAAGCCAAGCTTTGGAGGTGGACTGGGAAAACTTCAAGAAGACTCCTGACCTAGGCTCCCTTAGGAGGTTTTTGCTGCGGCCAAAGCAGCATCGTAATTCGGGTAATCGGCTACTTCCGGTACGTACTCGACGTACTTCACCGTGTTCTCTTTATCAACTACAAAAATAGCCCTGCTTTCGATGCGCAGATCCTTGATCAAAGTGCCATAATTTTGGCCAAACGAGGCATTCTTGTGATCAGACAGCATCTTGACGCGATCCACCCCGAACGCGTTACCCCAACGCTTCTGCGCAAAGGGAAGGTCCATGCTGACGGTGTACACATCCACACCCGCTAGCTTGGTGATTTCGTCATTGAACCGCTTGGTTTGAGCATCGCACACCGGGGTATCCAAAGAGGGCACCACGCTGAAGATCCGAACCGAATGGCCCGTTGCGGAAAGATCCACTGGCTTGAGGTCTAAATCGACGCATTGAAAGTCAGGCGCCTTATCGCCCACCTTTAATTCTGGTCCTTCCAGAGTCATTGGCTTTCCCATTAATGTAGTGGCTGCAGCGCGTTCCATTCTCGATTCTCCTCTTTGATGTAGTGAACCGTTATTGTAGCAATTCACGCAATTCTTCCACGCTATGCGCGGGCAGATGGCACGTAAAGTTTTCGCAAACAAAAACAGCCGGACGTTCCCCGGCAGACTTCATCGCGGCGGTGGAGGGCAGCAAATCCGTTATGGGCAATATGCTGGTATCAGGCAGAAACCGGGAATAAATATTACCAAGCAATTGCTGCGTTTCCGCCAGGCCAGGGTCGCCTGCTACCACGATCTGTTTCGGCGGGGTAAGTAGCAGTGCCCATGCGGAAAGCATTTGGGGAACGGCAAAGGGTGATTCATTAATTCGCTGGGCAAAGGCGTGCAACGTTTTGGTAGCCTCGGCAATCAGGGCATCGTCGCTGGTCATTCTCCCAAGCCGCAGGAGGTTCATGGCTGCCACGGAGTTTGCGGAAGGTTCTGCGCCATCGTAATCATCTTTCATTCGCATCACCAGCGAAGAATCACCGATTGCCGTGTTAAAGAAACCGCCATTTGCTTCATCGGCGAACAGTTCCTTTTGTTTTCGCGTCATCTCCATCGCTAGCCGGAGGTAACGTTCTCCGAAAGTGGTTTCGAACAGATCCAGCAACGCCTGAATCCAAGCGGCGTAATCGTCCAAAAAGGCAGGAATGGCGACAGAACCTTCGCGAAAGCGGCGTAACAGTTGCCCTTCCGGCATCAACCGATTTTCCACAAACGCAGCGGCGCGAATGGCCGCTTCCGTGTACCGTGGTTCCCGCAAGGCAGCACCGGCACGGGCAAATGCGGAAATCATCATGCCGTTCCAGGCGGTTAACACTTTGTCGTCCAGGTGCGGCTTGGGCCGTTTTCCTCTCTCTTTCAACAGAAGTTCGGCAGCAGTTCGGAGGGCGTCTTGTATTTCGCTCACCGGACGGTCGAAATGCTGAGCAGTTGCTTCGAGGGTGTGGGCTTCAAACAAAATGTTTCGGCCCTTAAATTCATTCTGTGGATCGTTTTCTACATTTCCGCCAGGCTCCACTCCGTAACGGTAATGGAAATAGGGCGATTTTTCGGAACCAATAATCTTTTCAATCTCCGCTGCCGACCAGATATAAAACGCGCCCTCGCCTTTTTCTTCCGGATGCTCGGGATCGATCACACTGTCCGCATCTTCCGCCGAATAAAAGCCGCCTTCCGGATGAGTCATTTCCCGCAGCACGTAATCCAGAATGCGGCGTACTTCCTGCGCAAATGTTTCGTCGTCCGTGATTTGAAACGCTTCCAGATAAGACGAAGCCAGCTGTGCCTGGTCATACAGCATCTTTTCGAAATGAGGCACGAACCAGTACCCGTCCACGGAATAGCGATGAAATCCGCCGCCGAGTTGGTCATTCATGCCGCCTTTGGACATCGCTCGCAACGTGGTCAATACCATCTCCAGGGCTTCCTGGTTTTGCTCACGTAGCGCATAGCGCAAAAGAAAGTGGTAAATGGCAGGCCGGGGAAACTTGGGAGCTTGCCCGAAACCGCCATAACGGGAATCAAAAATGCGATGGAACGTCTGGAAACCTAAGGCAAGGCTTTCCGGCTGAATCTCGCCGCTTTCCTTTGTACTGGACGTTTCTTGTAGCTGCTGTAAAATTCGGGCACTCTGCCCGGTGATGCGATCCCTTTCCGTGCGCCACGCTTCAGCAATCCGCAGAAGCACATCCGGAAAACCAGGACGCCCATAACGGGATTCCGGAGGGAAATAAGTACCGCCTACAAACGGATGGAGATCCGGAGTGAGCCAAACCGACATCGGCCATCCGCCTGAACCCGTTGCAGCCTGGACGTAATTCATGTAGATCCGGTCCACATCCGGACGTTCTTCGCGATCCACTTTAATAGAGATGAAATGGGCATTCAGAATTGCGGCAATGGATTCTTTTTCAAATGATTCCCGCTCCATCACATGGCACCAGTGGCATGTGGAATATCCAATGGAAAGAAAGATCGGCTTGTTTTGTTCTCGTGCTTGCTCGAACGCTTCCGGTCCCCACGGATACCAATCCACCGGGTTATGAGCATGCTGTAACAGATAAGGGCTTTTTTCGTGAAGGAGACGGTTTGTGTGAGCCAAATTCGATGGTAGCGAAACTGGGTGGTAATCATAGGGCGGCAGTTTGGTTCCCTGCTGTGCTTTAGCCGTATTTCATTGAAAATGGTACAGAAAGCAACACTTAAACTTCTCAATGCATAAGCCTTATCCCCTTTCCGATCACTACAATGGCAAGAAGTTTTTCAACCCGGAAGGAGCGCAGCCGAAAGGTTTCCTGGACGTGCTGAAATGGCAGGCCACCAAACACAATCATCCCTGGCCAAAGTGGATTGGAGATGTGGCTCCTGCAAAACCTGAGCAGCGGGTAGCGGGAAACATGTTGCGCGTAACACTGGTCAACCATGCCACAGTGCTATTGCAAACGGCTGGGCTCAACATTTTGACCGATCCGATGTGGAGCCAGCGAGCCAGTCCAGTGAGCTGGATTGGTCCTGCCAGACACCGGGCACCTGGCGTGAACTGGGAGGACTTACCGCCCATTGATCTTGTTCTTCTGAGTCACAACCACTATGACCATTGCGATCTCCCCACTCTGCAGAAATTGTTTCAGCAACAAAACCCTACGGTGATTACGGCTCTTGGTGTGGGCTCCCTGGTTTCCCCAAAAGCTATCGAGATGGATTGGTGGGATCATCAGCAGTTTCCTTCGCTTCGGATCACTGCAGTTCCCGCGAAGCATTTCTCCGCGCGCGGCTTATGGGATCGCAACCAAACGTTATGGTGCGGTTTCATACTTCAAACAGGAAACAGCACGATTTACTTTGCTGGGGACACTGCATTCGGTCCACACTTTACAGAAATTCGAGAGCGATTCGGTAATCCCCGTTTAGCGCTTTTGCCGATCGGAGCTTACGAGCCGCGCTGGTTTATGTCACCCGTTCACATGTCGCCAGAAGAGGCGGTGCAAGCACATATGATTTTGGAAGCCAAAATGAGTATTGGAATTCACTTTGGGACATTCGCGCTGGCGGAAGAAGGCGAGCAGGACCCTGCACAAGCTTTAGGGAATGCTATGAAACAACACGGATCACAACAGCCCTTTCTTGCTGTGAATAACGGTGCGGCCATAGATGTACCAGAATAGAAACATGTCTGAACGTTTCCGCTCCGAACGGGACACGATGGGGGAAATGCAGGTCCCGGAAGATGCACTCTATGGGGCGCAGACAGCACGGGCTGTTCAAAATTTCCCCATCAGCACCCTTCGTCTGCAACGCCCGTTTATTCGTGCTCTTGGATTGATCAAAGCCACAGCGGCACGAGTGAACGGTGGTCGCAATTTCCTCCCTGCTTCCAAGGCATCACGCATCGAAGCGGCAGCGAGGGAGGTAGTGAACGGCAACCATGATGCTCAATTCGTAGTGGATGTATTTCAAACCGGCAGCGGCACCTCGACCAACATGAATGCCAACGAGGTGATTGCGCATCTGGCCGGAAACGATGTTCATGCCAATGATGATGTAAACAGAGGGCAATCCAGTAACGACACGATTCCTGCCGCCATGCATGTGGCAGCGGCGGAATCCGTCAGCAAGCAACTGTTTCCTGCCATGGAGGAACTCGGGCACTGGCTCCGCACCAAGAGCCTTGAGTTTGACAACGTCATCAAAATTGGGAGAACCCACCTACAGGATGCCGTTCCCATGCGCTTAGGCCAGGAATTCGGGGGCTATGCGCGGCAGATAGAAGCTGCTCGTGAACGGATAGAGGCAGCTTTGCCGGGAATTCTGGAATTGCCTTTAGGCGGCACAGCCGTGGGCACGGGCCTGAATGCGCCTCGGGGGTTTGCGGCGGAAGTGATTGCGGAATTGGCTCAGGAAACAGGTCTTCCCTTTGTGGAGGCGAAAGATCATTTTGAAGCACAGGGAGCAAAAGACGCAGCGCTATTTCTAAGCGCCGCATTACGAAATTACGCATGTGCGCTGGTAAAAATTGCCAATGACATTCGGTGGCTGGGCTCCGGTCCCCGGTGTGGGCTGGGCGAACTGAAGCTTCCGGCAGTACAGCCTGGCTCCAGTATTATGCCCGGCAAGGTAAATCCTGTGATTGCGGAAAGCTTGCTCATGGTGTGCGCCCAGGTGATCGGGTATGATGCTGCCATTGCATTTTCCGCCACCATGGGAAACTTCGAACTGAATGTCATGATGCCGGTAATGGCTTATGACCTGCTGGCTTCTATTGAGTTGCTGGAAGCGGGTTCCCGTAATTTTGCAGCCAAGCTGGTGGCGGGCCTCCAGGCAGATCGCGAACGGTCGGAAAGCTTTGTGGAGCAGTCATTGGCGATGGGAACTGTGCTGGCTCCCGAAATTGGATATGAGCGTGCAAGCGCTATTGTGAAAGAAGCCTACCAATCCAACCAAACCGTGCGCCAAGTTGCGCAGGAAAAAAGTGGGATTTCTCTGGAAAGGCTGAATCAATTATTAGACCCCGTGAGTCAAACCCGATGATAAGAAAACAATGGATACCTATCCGGAATTGGACATCAGTGTACGACTTGGCTGTGAAATAACGTTTGAAGCCTACCAATATACCCCTGCGTTCATGATTCTGCGGCCGCGCCGTTCCCCCCTGCAACGCATTCAAAGTGAGTCACTTACTTTGGAACCTCACCTTCAGGCATTTGAAGAAACGGATTCGCATGGAAACATTGTGGATCGCCTGGTTTTGAAGCCTGGACTCAATACAATTCGCCATGACGCCATCGTGGACGTCAGTTCCCTGAAGGAATTTTTGCCGTTGACGCAGCCTCCTGAGCCAGTTCATCAGCTGCCAGTCTCCGTGCTGCGCTATACGCTGCCCAGCAGGTATTGCGATTCCGATAAGTTGATGGATTTTACGGCGCAACACTTCGGGCATTACCCTCCTGGCGGGCCTACGGTACAGGCTATTTGCGATTGGATTCACAACAACATTGAGTATCGGTATGGCTCCGGTTGCCCGGATATTTCAGCTTCGGAGATCGTTGCGCGTGGGTATGGAGTTTGCCGTGACTTTGCTCACACTGCGATTGCCTTGTGCCGTACCTTCAACATCCCGACGCGTTATGTAACTGGGCACCTGCCGGATATCGGCTTCCAAGACCCTGGAACAGCAATGGATTTTCATGCTTACATGGAGGTTTACCTGGGGGGCCAGTGGCATACGTTTGACGCTCGTTTCAACACTCCTCGGATTGGGCGAGTAAAGATTGCCGGCGGAATGGACGCTGTAGATGGTGCATTTAGTACGATTTACGGTTCGGCACCGCTTCGTAGTTTTCAGGTTTGGGCTTATCAGATAGATCCCGCGAAAGTTTCTTTACGCGATCCGGTGGATTTATCACAACGCCTGGATGGCACACCCCTGATTCGGTGGCCTGATAAAGCAGAAGCAGCACAAACTACCTAACCTTATGTCCGCTCCACGCATCCAATGAAGTAATGCGCCTTCTTCAAGAATTAGTGGAGTCCGATGCTCGCGACTGAGATCCTTCGCGCCTGGAAACTGATTCTGGTAGGGAAAAAACCTTCTTTATCGATTGAGATTACGCGGGAATGTCCATTGCGGTGTCCCGGCTGTTATGCGTATGAAGAAGCTCATTTAGGGGGCGGTATTACCCTGCGCCAATTGCCAGACCGAAAAGGGATGGAATTGATTTCCAAAACGCTGGCATTGGTGGACCAGCACAAGCCTTTGCATCTCTCCATCGTTGGCGGCGATCCGTTAGTCCGCTATCGTGAGTTGGAGCAGCTTTTGCCCCAATTAAGCCAGCGGGGAATTCATGTTCAGGTAGTAACCAGTGCCTTTCGCCCCATGGCTGCGGACTGGGCCACTCTTCCGGGCCTCTCCATTGCTGTTTCCATCGATGGCCTGCAACCCGAGCATGACGAGCGCCGAAAACCGGCTACTTACGAAAGAATTCTGAAAAACATCTCTGGCCAGCAGGTAACGGTGCATTGCACTATTACTGGGCAAATGATGAAGAGGGCCGGTTATCTGGAGGAGTTTGTCGGTTTTTGGGATGCCAATAAGAATGTAAAGCGCATCTGGATGAGCATGTTCACGCCACAGCGCGGCGCGGAGTCGCCGGAATGCCTAACCATACAGGAGCGAGCGCAAGCGGTAGCAGATCTTCGGAGCCTTCGTTCTCGTTTTCAGAAGCTGGATGCTCCGCCGAGTGCATTAACAGAATTCCTTCGTCCCCCCAAAAGCCCGAAGGACTGCATTTTCGCCCAAACCACACAAACGTTTTCGGCGGACTTTGAAACTCGCATCACGCCTTGTCAGTTCGGAGGAGACCCGGACTGCTCACGATGCGGCTGTTTCGCATCCATGGGCTTGGCAGCGATTGGCAACCACAAACTAGCGGGATTTGTACCCATCGGCAGCTTATTTCGTGCTTCCGTAGCAATAGGCCGCTGGCGGGAACGAAACTAAAATTCTTTTTTCGGAAATTTATAGTTTCGACTGGTACCAGACTCCGCAGATTCCGAACGTTCGCTTATCGTTCCACACGTTAGAATGAGTGTTCGTTCGATGCACCCGCTTTCTTCCCGATATTCATTTACGCTGCCTCACCTTACGTTCATAGCCGTAATCGACGTCGTGGCGGTTGCTTTTTTTATCTATGAACTTTTGCTGATTGTGCGTGGCACGCGTGCGGCGCATATTTTGGGCGGTTTGGGTTTACTCGCCCTCATTTATGGCATTGCTGTATATGCGGAATTAGAAGCGCTGCGCACACTGTTAGCCTACTTAGTGCCGTACTTTCCAATCGCGGTCATTATCTTGTTTCAGTCTGAAATTCGCCGCACCTTGGCAAGGCTGGGGCGAAAACGGCTTTTCAGCGGCGGCTATCGCCGACCCGAATCCATGGATGAAGTTCTGCTGGCCATGAGCATCATGAGCCAGGATAAGGTGGGTGCCTTGATCGTTTTGGAGCGGGATATCGGCTTGCGAACATTTATCGAGAGCGGCTTGCGCTTGGACGCGGAAATTTCGCGTGATATTTTACTTTCCATTTTCCGGCCCGGTGCCGCACTCCATGATGGAGCAGCCATTATTCGCAAAAATCGTGTAGCGGCAGCCGCTTGTTTTCTGCCGTTAAGCACAAATCCAACACTTTCCGGCAAATTGGGGACGCGTCATCGGGCTGCTATCGGCATTACGGAAGAAACGGATTGCCTGGCATTAATTGTTTCCGAACAGACAGGCTGGCTTTCCGTGGCTGCGTTTGGCGAAATTGAACAGAATTTAACGGTGGAACAGGTGGATGACCGGATCAATCGGCATTTTGGCGTAGGGCCGAACAAAATGAAACGGGCGGAATCCGCGGAAGGGGAACTGGAAGGCTCCGAATCTCGTACCAACGAAAGGGTTTACCGCAGTTGACCGCCTGGATTACGGAGAACCTGGGATGGAAACTACTTTCCCTGGGACTTGCCATTTTTATCTGGATCAATGTGGCAAGTGAACCGGAAATGGCTACGTTGATTTCCGTGCCAGTGCAATATCGCCAGCCTCCGGATGGCTTGGAAGTAAGTTCACGGCTGATTCAAAGCGTGCAACTGGAAGCAAAAGGCTCTTCCGGGCAGTTACGAAACTTGGCCAGTTCGCGAATTGCGGTAATTCTTGATTTTTCTGGTGTTACGGAACCGGGCGAGCGAACCTTCAATGTCAGCAGCGCGGAAACAAACTTTCCCTCGCGGCGTAGAGCTTCTTCGTGCTACTCCCGCACAGTTGCACATCCGATTTGAAAAAACCCAAAGACGTTCTGTGCCGGTGCGAGTCCGCTTTTCGGGGGAACTGCCGCAAGGTTTGCACTTGCTTCAAGTAGACCCGGACCCGAAAACAAAGGAAATTGTGGGGCCTGCGTCTTTGGTGAGTCGCGTGGATAGCGTGAGTACCGACCCGATTGATCTCCATTCCCTCCGCGCCGAGACCAACCGGGTAACTACCACGGTATATACTCCGGAACCCGAGGTGCGGTTTGCGGGAAGTTCCCGAATTACGGTAAACATGGTGGTCAAGTAGGGATGGCGAAACAACTCTTTGGTACAGACGGAATTCGTGGAGTGGCGGGTGTGCCACCTCTGGATGCGCGCACGGTGTATGCCTGCGGATTAGCTTTAGGCGCAGATCTCCAAACTCGTTCAAACTCGCCGAAAGTCGTAATTGGGATGGATACACGCGAGTCCGGCCCGGAAATCGCTGCGCTGTTAGCAGGCGGCTTGGTTGAAAAAGGAGTGGCGGTTCGTTTTGCCGGGGTGGTCACCACGCCGGGGGTGGCATACCTGACGCGTTCCACGCCTTTCGATGCTGGCGTCATGATTTCGGCCTCCCATAATCCTTATCAGGACAACGGCATTAAGATTTTTGGCGCTACCGGATATAAGCTGCCGGATGATGAGGAGCACCTGATTGAGCAGTTTATTTTTGATGTGCTGGCAACGGATGTACAACCCAAGGCTCACCCTTTAACAGCAGAACCGGAGCTTGGGAAACAGTACCTGGAATTCCTGCTCTCCACTACCAGTGTGCCTTTGGGCGGCATGCGGCTGGTGCTGGATTGCGGCAACGGCGCAGCATGGGCGCTGGCTCCGGAACTACTGCAGCGGGCTGGTGCTTCCGTTACAGCAATCGGCAACGCACCCGATGGCCGCAATATCAATCTGAACAGCGGCGCTCTCCATGTGGAAGCACTGCAAGAGCGTGTCAAGGAAACAGGAGCCGAAGGCGGAGTCGCTTTTGACGGGGATGCGGATCGGGCGATCCTGGTTTCCGGTAGCGGACGCATAGTGGATGGCGACGCAGTTTTGCTGATTGCCGCTCGTCATTTGCAGCAAACCGGGCATCTCACGGGAGATACCGTGGTGGCGACCGTGATGTCCAATCTTGGCTTGGAACGAGCATTGAAAACTTCGCAGATCACCATGCTGCGAACGCCGGTGGGCGATAAGTACGTGCTGGAAGAGATGCTGCGGGTGGGCGCTGCTCTGGGCGGCGAGCAATCAGGGCATGTCATTTTCCGTGAATTTGCCACCACTGGTGACGGAATGCTGACCGCCTTGCGGGTGTTTGAGATTGTGAAACATTCCGGGAAAACACTGGATGAGTTGCTGGAAGATTTGGAAATCTATCCCCAACGGCTGGTAAACGTTCGTGTTACACAAAGAAAAGACTTGGCACAGTTGCCGGGCGTGCGGAAAGCCATCACCGAATGCCAAGAAGCATTTGAGCAGGCCGGGCGCGTACTGGTGCGTTTTTCGGGTACCGAACCGCTGGCCCGGGTAATGGTGGAAGGTCCGGATCTGGACAAGGTAGTGCATCACTCCAGCCGCATCGCCGAGGCAATTCGAGCCGAAATCGGGTAGTCTCGGTCCTCCCAGGCGATGGTCACAGTTCTGAAGCTCTTTTACTGCGATCACCATCCCATTCCGTTGCCAGAGGGGCATAAGTTCCCTTTAGCCAAATATCGGATGTTGCGTGAAGTTTTGGCACAGGATGGGAACTTTGCGTTCGAGCCAGCCCCTCTCGCAAAACCGGAAACCATCGCTCTGGCGCATGATCCTGAATATGTTCGCAGATTCTTAGAGGGCTCCCTCCCTCCGCAAATCATTCGTCGCATTGGGTTCCCTTGGTCAGAAGGATTAGTGCAGCGAACCTTATGTTCGGTCGGTGCCACGTTGAGCGCCACTGAACAAGCCTTGTCAACAGGATTCGGCGGCACGTTGGCGGGTGGCACGCACCACGCGTTTTATAGCGAGGGCGCTGGCTTCTGTGTGTTTAATGACTTGGCCGTAAGCATTCGCCATCACCAGTTTTGCCGCGCTGCCGTGATCGATTTGGATGTTCATCAAGGAGATGGCACAGCGGCTCTGTTTCAAGGCGACCCCCAGGTGTTCACCTTGTCTTTACATGGCGAACATAACTTTCCGTTTCGAAAACAAAGGAGCCGCCTCGATGTAGCTTTTCCGGATGGTACCGAGGATAACGAGTATTTAAACAAGCTGGAAGAAACGCTGCCGCAGGTGTGGGCATTTCAGCCTGAGGTTGTGTTCTACCAGTCCGGAGTAGATGCCTTGGAAAGCGACAAGCTAGGGCGGCTTGCCTTAACCCCTCAAGGGCTGGCAATGCGAGACCGCATGGTGTTCGAGCAGTGCCGGAAAAAGGGGATTCCCGTGGTGACCACCATTGGCGGGGGATATAGCGACCCTATTGAAGCTACGGTCACAGCACATGCGCAAACATTTCGCATTGCTGCTGTTGTGTTTTCCTGAGAAGCAGCCCAAAACTTACCTCCAGCGGTTTGTAGAATCGGAGATCTCTCAGGAGGATTGCTTGACCGACCTGCAAAAACAAACCGCTCTCGCGATTGTCAACATCTTTGAGACCGGAAAAGTAACAGGAAACTATAGCGCCGTTACCGTGATCCCAGGAGATGGAGGGCACCTGAGTTATGGACGGAGCCAAACCACCCTGGCAAGCGGTAACTTATACACGTTGCTAAGTAGTTACTGCGCTCAGGGGGGTGCTCGGTATGCAGCACAACTAAAACTGTATCTCTCCAGGTTGGAGGCACGGAATATTGAATTAGATAAGGATAAAGCGTTTCAGGAACTGCTGACCGAAGCTGGCAAAGATCCTGTGATGCAGTCTGAACAGGATTTGTTTTTTGAAAGAAACTATTTCCTTCCTGCTTGTCGCACTGCCCAAGCCAAAGGAATCACAACGCCACTAGGCCAAACAGTGATTTATGACAGTTTTATCCAAGGTGGATTTACAAGAATTGCCAACTCCTTAGGAGCCATGGTCACCGAGAAGGGTGTGGGGGAACAGAAATGGATACAGCGCTATCTTAGCGCTCGCAAAGCCTGGCTAGGGAGCCTGAAAGCTCCCCTGCCTACCACGGCTTACCGCGTGGATGCCTTTCAAGCGCTGATTTCACAAAACGCATGGGACCTGGCTCTGGATCTTACCGTGCGAGGGGTACTGATCTCACCAAGTTGCTTCGGTTCCGGAATTACGCGTGAGCCTGTGTCTCGTAGTAAGAGCTGATCTTGTTATAAATCTCTTCTGGAAATTCCAGATCCTTATACACGTTGCAAGCGTCAGGACTTTCAGAACCGGGGCAAATGGGAAAATCTTGCTTTTCCATCCACTGGAGAATGCGCTCTCGCTTCGGCGGATTATATCCACGCGCTTGTACCTGTTCCACAAGCGAACGAGCTTTTTCTTCGCTGCAATCCGGGTCTTGCTGGAGAAGACCGATCAATTCTTCTTCCGACATAAAATTACGAGCCACCATGACCACCACTAAGCGGCCATAATGCCCAATGTCTTTGCCTGCTTCCAAGGAACTAAGCAAGTGTTCCATCATTCCGTTCTTTTTTAATTCATCAACTGCGGTCATGCCGATTCAGTTGCAATTCTTTCGCCATTTCTTCCCCTCTGTTCCCGGAATGTTTGCCGAAAGAAACTGGGCGTTTCACAAACAAACCAGAATAAAACTCTTTCCAACAGGTAGCTTTATGTTGTTTAGAAACATTGCTTTCGGTACGATATCGGCTACAAGTTAAGCGACTCAGGTATCCTTATCATGACAAGAGTGCGGCAAATAGCGACCGTGATCGGTTCTGGGCCTAATGGCCTTTCTGCCGCAATTGTTTTGGCCCAAGCTGGGCTGGATGTCACTGTTTACGAAGCCCGCAACATTCCTGGCGGAGGCGCTTCTTCCCAAGAATTGACCCTGCCTGGGTATGTTCATGATTTCGGGTCGGCTG
This sequence comes from Bryobacterales bacterium, assembly GCA_963791675.1. GTDB lineage: Bacteria > Acidobacteriota > Terriglobia > Bryobacterales > Bryobacteraceae > JALYXI01. Next base: position 265,428 of record CAWBTD010000010.1, on the reverse strand, counting down.
TGCACCCCATGGCCCTTGCTTCCCCGTTTTTCACTTCTCTCGACCTTCCGGCAAAAGGGTTGCGATGGATTCAGCCTCCTGCTCCGCTCGCGCATCCCATGCCGGATGGAACCGCCGTGATGCTCCATCAGGATCTTCAATTGACGGCGGAAAATCTGGGCCGATGGAAAAGCGTGGCGCAAACTCTTTCAACCCGCTGGTGGAAAACTGGGACGACATCAAAACGGATGTATTAGGGCCCATCGGCTTTCCGAGACACCCTTTCAAGATGGCGCGATTTGGAATGTACGCGCTTCGTTCCACGCATGGGCTGGTGGACCATTTCTTCAAACACCCCCGTGCGCGTGCTTTATTTGCCGGCGTAGCCGCGCACTCTGTTCTGACGTTTGACCATGCCGTAAGCGCCGCCATTCCATTGGTGCTCACTACTGCCGCCCACGCAGTAGGCTGGCCAATTCCCGCCGGAGGAGCGCAAAGCATCACCACTGCCTTGATTAAGGTCTTGGAAGCACATGGCGGCTCAGTTCGCTGCAACCACCGTGCGGACGAAACCTTCTTGATGGCGAGACTGGCAGAATCTCCTCGGGCGCTGTTGTGCGATGTGACGCCTCGGCAATTGATTCGCCTGGCGAGCGGACGGCTTCCGGCGCAGTATCGAAAGCAACTCGCGTCGTTTCGTTATGGGCCGGGAGTGTACAAGGTGGATTGGGCACTGAACGGTCCAATTCCCTGGACTGCTAAAGAGTGTCTTTCTGCCGGAACCGTGCATCTGGGCGGCACCTTGGAAGAAATTGCTCGCTCTGAAAAGGCCGCATGGTCACGCCGGCCTTCGGATAACCCGTTTGTGCTGCTTACACAGCCAACCCTGTTTGATCCACAGCGCGCTCCTCACGGTTGCCACACGGCCTGGGCATATTGCCATGTTCCGAATGGTTCTTCCACGCCCATGCTGGAAAGGATCGAGAAGCAGATTGAACGGTTTGCACCCGGCTTTCGGGAACGGGTTCTGGCTCGCCATATTGCAACTCCTGCCGACCTGGAACACGAGAATGAAAATCTGATCGGCGGCGATATTGTTGGCGGAATTTCCAACATGACGCAAATGCTCTTTCGCCCCACCAGATCCTTATATGCCACGCCGATTCGGAACCTGTTTCTGTGCTCTTCTTCCACACCGCCCGGAGGCGGAGTGCATGGAATGTGCGGATATCATGCGGCTCGCATGGCGCTGAACTTCTGACCGCTATTCGCCAACTAATTCTTCCGCTGGAATTTCCACTTCCGGCACAGGCTCTTCCGCTTTGGCAATACCGAACCGCTCCGATAGTTCCGGCGCATAGGTGGTGATATCGCGCCTGAGGCGCAGCAATGCTAGATCTTTTGCCTTGGCTTCCAGCATGATGTCAAAACGGAGGTGATTTGTTTCCGCCGCAAATCGCAAAAAGTCAAAAGGATGGATGTAGTCTGCGTGCCCGGTCCAGATGGGCGGTTGTAGCACTGTTTCCTTTTTGCCGGTTTTGCGATTCTTGCGAGTCACCGGGCGCATCTCCGTCCTTGGAGATGAGAAGTGCATTTTTGGTTTGGTTCCTTCCGGCCAGGTTCGCAGGAAACGCTCAAAAGTAGGCAGAAGCGCCAGGCCATTCGGATTTAAGCATTGGTGGTGCTGAACGTCGAAGGCCAGCCGCACGCCGGTTTGTTCATGGACCCACAATACATCAGCCGCGCTAAACCGGATGTCGTCATTTTCCAGCACCAAGCGGCGTTTTGCAGGCTCTGGCAGAAGACCGTAACAGGTAACCCAACGCTCCAATGCAGATTTTGGGTCTCCATAGGTGCCGCCCACATGAATAATCATCACGGCATCCTGATTGAGTTCCATAGCATCTAGCATTTCCGCTTGGACACGAAGATCCCAGATGCTTTTGTCACGTATCTTCGGATCTGGTGTATTCATTACGATGTATTGCGAAGGGTGAAACGAAAGTCGAATATCCAGTTCGCGGGAACGTTTTCCAAAAGCTGCTAATTCGTTTCTGGCATCTGAGACCTGATTATGGAATTGCGGCAGATCAGGATGGGTAGCATACGGCGCCACATCGGAAGACATGCGATACATGTGAATATCGCGCTTGGCTAGGTAATCAAAGATGCCGTGAAGATATTCGAGCGATACGCGAAGGTGAGGATTGGATTGCCACCGTCGTGAGTCGTTACTCTTGAGTCCGATTTCCCCTAACACTTTCACTGCGAATCCGAGTCGTGTCTGCATACCATCCAGAGTCATATCATCGCCGTTGTTCATGCCGTTATCCATGCCGCTCCACTGTTTCCGGCATCGCAAAAATGTAAAGGAGCATTCCCGTGGCGGCCACCAGAGTGAGGCCACCGAATGCCGCTGAAAATCCCATGGATTTTGCCACAAAGCCGCCTGCGGAATTTCCCATAAATGCGCCCAATCCTACGGAAGCTTGCGTTGCACTTTGCATCACCCCAAAACGGCCGGTTCCTTTTGCCAGATCAGCAATCACCAGGACGCGGAGAACGCCTGCGATGGCGGTTCCAACGCCGTCTAACGCCTCAATGGCCACAATGCCCATTGGCTCGGCAAACAGGGTAAACAGCACACCGCGCAGCACTAAAAAACCAAAAGCCGTCAGGTAAATGGGTTTGCGGCCGACTTTATCCGCGAAACGCCCGCTCAGGTACGCCACTGCCACCATGACCACCTGCCCCACCACAATGCAAGCCGACATATAAGTAGATGCTTTTTCACCCACGCGCTTCGAAATCTCTTGCCCGGCTAAGGGCAGCATCGCTGAGTTGGCTGTATGGAACAAAACCACAATCAAAATAAAAAGCGGAATGCGCTTATCCTCTAATAACCGGGCAAACGCTTTTGGCCCTTCTTTTTCTCCTTCATTTTGCGGCAACGAGCGTGCCGCTTCGTTGTTGATCTCGCTATTTCGAATCGCAGAGCCGGACACAACACACGCTAACCCGAGCAGGGCGCACACGTAAAAAATCCATTGCTGGCCTACGGCATAAGCAAGGTACCCGGCCAGGAGCGCGGAAAGCACATTTCCTGTGTGGCTAAAGGTTTCATTGCGGCCAATCCGGCACCCCAAGTCATGCCTGCCCACCAGCCCCAGGGAAAGCGCAGCAATGGTAGGAGCCAAAAATGCCACAGCAATTCCGGTTGCTACCTGGTTCAGCATCTGAAAGGTAACTGTAGGAGCATGTACTACCAAAAGGCAGCTAACAGAGATGACTAGCGCAGCACCGGCGATGAGCCATTTCTTGTGCTTTGAGCTATCAATGATTCCGCCCACCGGGGTCTGGGAAAGCACGGTGGAGATATTTTGCGCCGCCATCACCATCCCGATCTGGGCGGAATTAAAGTGCCGTGCGGAACTCAGGTAGGTGCTCACAAAGGGGCCCACACCGGTTTCCACATCCGCCATGAAGAAATTAATCCAATCCAGTGCTTTGCCGCTACGGGAGGTACTCACCCTCACCGAGCAAGCAAGCCACGGGCCGTCAGGATCTTAGGCTCAGGATTGTGGTAGCATCCCGTGAAATGCGGCTTCGATTTCTTTTCGCTCTTGCCCTCTCCGCCCTGCCGAGTTTTTTCGCTTCCGCGGCTCCGGAAGGTGCAGGCACTGCCCCGTTACAACTGGCTGACATTCTGGCCTGGAAACGGATTCAGGTTCCCACGGTTTCCCCCGATGGACACTGGTTTGCGTATCGCCTTTCCCCAAACGATGGCGATTCGGAGATCGTTGTCCGGCACTTGCAAACGGGCAAGGAACAGAGATTCCCGATTGGCGAGTTGCCCCGAACGGACGCAACGGTTCCACCAGCAGCAGGAGTGGCAGCGGCGCGTGACCTGGCTTTTTCAGAAAATTCGCAGTGGCTCGCCTTTCAGGTGCATCCCACGGTGAAAGAAGCAAAGGCGCTCCGAAAACAACGCAAGCCACTATTGACCAAGGCTGTTCTGCTCCAACTGGGGACCGGGCAGAAAACCGAGTACGAAAACGTGAAGCAATTCCGTTTTTCCGGGGAGCATTCTGGCGCGATTGCCTTTCATCGCATTAGCGCAAATCCTGCGCCAGCACCGGCGACTTCGCCTGCGGGAGAAACACCAAAACCGGACAGCCGTCCGCAAGGCTCTGATCTCCTGCTGCGGGATCTCGCCAGCGGCACGGAAATGAGCATGGGCAATGTATCCGAATTTGCCTTTGACAAAAAAGGCGATTGGCTCGCTTGGGTCGTGGACGCGCAGGACAAAGTCGGTAACGGCATTCAGCTTCGCAACATGAGCACCGGAGCGGTTTACGCTTTGGATAGCGCCAAGGCGAACTACCGCTCGCTCAGTTGGACAGAGAAAAGTGACGGGCTTGCCGCACTGCGAGGAACAGAAGACAAGGGCTTCGAAGACAAACTCTACAGCGTGGTAGCATTCCGGGACTTCAGCACTTCCAAAGCTCCCGCCAAGGTAGTGTTTGATCCCAAGACGGATTCCTCGTTCCCTTCCGGATTTACGATCAGCGCCAATCGGAGGCCATCCTGGATGGAAGATCTTTCGGAAGTCACCTTTGGGATCGCGGAGGCAAAACCGAAGAAGGCGCCTGCGGAAGGAAAGGACGACAAAGCAAAAGAAGAAGATCCCGTGGTCCGTCCCGACCTGGTGCTGTGGCACTGGAAAGACGACCGGCTCCAATCCATGCAGCAGGTACAGGAAACGGCTGACCGCAACTTCAGTTTTCTTTCCGCTTATCGCCCTTCTGATCAGAAATTCTTGCGTTTGGCAGACAACACGATGCGCCAGATTGCTCTTGCCCCGGAGAGCAAAAATGGAGTCGGCACGGATATTCGCGAATACGAGCTCACCTCCAATTTAGATGGCAAGCGCTTTCAGGACGTCTACACAGTGGACCTCAAAACCGGCGAGCGAAAGTTGGCGCTCCGCAAAGCCCGCTGGTATATGGGAGCCAATCCGCAGGCCACGCACCTTGTGTATTACAACAACGGCTCATTTTTAAGCTTTGATGTCGCGAGTGGAAAATCGGTAAACCTGACCGAGAAAGTTCCAGCCACTTTCATCAACACGGAAGATGACCATAACGTGGAAAAACCACCGACCAGCATGGTGGGTTGGTCGAAAGACGGAGATTTCGTTCTTCTTTCCGACAACTGGGACATCTGGAAAGTTCCCGTCAATGGCGGCGCAGGCGTCAACCTGACGGTGAACGGAAAGAAAGACAAAATTCGTTACCGTCCTCCGTTCCGTTTGGACCCGGAGGCAAAAGGAATTGACCTTTCCCAGCCGCTTTATGTGAGCGCATTAGGAGAATGGAGCAAAAAAGGCGGCCTCGGCATTATTGAGCCGGAGAAGCCGGGTGTTCACATGCTCCATTGGGATGATGCCGTTTACTCGCAAGTGTTGAAGGCTAAAAATGCTGATGTTTGGCTTTACACGCGTGAAACCACGCAGGAGTACCCGGATTTCTTTCTTGCCGGAAGCGACTTAACGGCAGGAAACAAAGTCACAGAGGCGAATCCTCAACAGAAAAACTTTGCCTGGACCAGCGGCTCGCGGTTGGTGGAATATACAGGGATTCGAGGCGACAAGTTGCAAGGCGTGCTCTACTTGCCTGCCAACTACCAAGCCGGTAAAACGTACCCGACCGTGGTGTACATTTACGAAAAGCTCTCCCAGGCCGCAAATGCTTATCCGCAGCCTGGATTCAATGGATTCAGCGTGGGCGCATACACCAGCAACGGGTACGCCGTGCTGACGCCTGATATTACCTACAAAGTAAATGACCCGGGTATATCCGCCGCTTTCTGTATTCAGGCAGCCGTAAAATCGGCGATTGCCACGGGAGTGGTGGATAGCGGCCATATGGCATTGCACGGCCATTCCTGGGGCGGCTATCAGACGGCGTTCACTGTAACGCAGACCAACATCTTCAAGGCAGCAATTGCAGGGGCGCCGCTCACCGATATGGTCAGCATGTACAGTTCGATCTACTGGAACACCGGGTCTGCCAATCAGCCCATCTTTGAAAGCAGCCAAGGGCGCTTTACCAGTGGATATTGGGACAATGCCGAAGCCTATCTTCGCAACTCACCGGTGTATCACGCAAAAAATGTGCAGACGCCGCTCATGATTCTCCACAACGATAAAGACGGCGCGGTAGACCACACGCAAGGCATCGAGTATTACAACACCCTGCGACGCTTAGGAAAACCGGTCATTATGCTGGAATATAAAGGCGAAAACCATGGTTTACGAAAGCCGGAAAACATGAAGGACTATACCGTCCGCATGAAGGAGTTCTTCGATTACTACTTGAAAGAGAAACCGGCTCCCAAGTGGCTGCTGGAGGGCGTACCGCTTTTGAAAATGAAGGAATCCACCTAAGGCTGATCTCTCCAAAATCATTGTGAACATTTATGCGCGGCCATTCGTAGCTGCAAATAATGGCAATGGTGATGAGGAGGTCTTTGTGTCCCTGGGTGCTTCCGTTTGCCATCGCCACACTGGATCTTTCCGCTCAATCGCCTCTGCGATTTGAGGTTGCTTCTGTTCGCCAGCACCAATCTAATGGTGACGAGCCTTCCAATCGCCGCGTCCTTCCTGGGGGGCGCTTCGTTGCTACGGCTACCACCGTGCGTACTCTTGTTCGCATTGCATTGGGAATTGATGATAACCGCATGTCTGGCGCACCAAGCTGGATCGATAGCGAGACTTTTGATATCAACGCCACTACCGTTGGCCATGCTGAAATTACTACCCCACAGCAATTTCAGCAAATCATTCTTTCGCTCTTGGAAGACCGTTTCCAATTCAAGTACCACCGCGAACAAAAGGAAGGTCCTGTATATTGGCTCGAAGTGTACAAGCCCGGAAAACTCGGCCCGGCTCTCAAGGAAAGCAGTCCTGCTGCAGAGCCAAATATGAGCACTAATTCTAATGGCTCCATGGCCGACATGAAGAGTTTCCAAGATGTCCATGGCAGATATCGCTGCAGCCCTCCGCCGTCAATCTCGGCCGTCCCGTGGAAGACCATACCGGTCTTACTGGTAACTTCGACTTCCAGATCGAATGGTCACGCGAAGAAACTCCCACCTCTACGTAACTCCTTCGCTCTTCACTGTTCTGAAGGAACAGCTCGGACTCAAACTCCAGCCCGCGAAAGGTATCCTCGAAACTCTCGTCATCGACCAGATCACCCATCCTTCCGCCAACTAGCCAGATCATTCTCCTTTTCGCGGTTGATGGCACGTATCCCGTGACTTTCCGCATTGCGAGCCAACAACCATTTCCGCTAGAGTCGTTCCGATAGATGATGGACCAGCGAAGCGGAGTGGACGAATAGTGAGTGGTCGGCGCGATGTTTTAAAAGCACTGACGGGCGCGTCATTGTATGCAGGGGCGAGCCGTTCCCTTCCCGGCGCCCAACGCCGCAGGGTGGGAATCGTTGGCGGAGGCATGGCAGGTGTTTCCTTAGCCTGGCTTCTGGATGGACAGTTCGACGTCGTACTGCTGGAAGCGCAACCAACACTCGGCGGAAACGTGCAGACCGCCCAAATCGAACTCAATGGCCAAGTCTTAAATGTGGATATGGGTGCGCAGTATTTCCATCCCAATCTGTATACGTTCTATGTCCAGCTATTGACCGAGTTGGGACTGTATCCCCCTACGCTACAACAAGCGCACTCGTTTACGGCATCGATCTCATTGTTTGTGGATACAGATCCATTTCCACGTTTTGTCTCTCCCACCTTTTGGGATCGGTTGTGGCCAATCTTCGCCCCGTGGAATTGGGAAGGCTTGGGAGGATTCGGCACGGGCTTCGCTGCCGCCAAGGCCCGGGAAACCGCACAAGGAGATTGGTACGTACCGCTGGGAACGTGGCTGCAAACCCTGGGCCTGACGCCCCACCAGTGGGAAGAGATGCTTCTGCCGTGGGCAGCATCACTATTCACGGCAAGAATTGAGCAAGCGCGAGACTTCTCCGCACGTGCGGCGATGATCTTCGCCGCCAAGTCAATCCCTGATAACCCGACAGATCCCATCCTTTCTTATGTGCTGAATCGCGGCTTGGCCGAAACACTGCGCCGCATGGTGAGCCAGATGCAAACGGTGGAGATCCTTTCCAACGCCGCAGTGGGGCAAATTGCACACCAAGGGACATTCCTGCTCACATGCGCCGATGGACGGCAAAGGCAAGTGGACGATCTGGTGCTGGCCGCCTCCGGCCCATCCACTCTACGCCTACTGCAAGGGCTGAACGGCACCAGCAGCCGACAAGCGGCATTGAGCGGCATCGAATTCGAGGCGACGCGGATCGCCATACACACTGATCCTATCTATGCTCCCAAGGACCCGAATCACTGGTCATTTTTGAACTGCCAAGCGCACAATGGATATTGCGAAGCATCCATGTGGCTGGCCAATGTACTAACAGCGTCGCCCGGTCAGAACGCTCCGAGCCTTTGGAAAAGCTGGGTCACGCATCGTGATCGTCAACCGGCAAACGTTTTGCGCGAGGCGAACTTCCAGCACATGGTACCGACGGTCAACACGCTTCGGGCACAGTCCAGACTGATGGATCTCCAGGGGCAAGACGGCATTTGGATTGCGGGCGGCTATACCTATCCCTACGACAGCCAGGAAACCGCATTCGTATCCGCTCTCAAGATCGCTTCCGGGCTTAACACGACAACGACGCGATTCCGGAAGTTCCCTACTCCTTGAGGACGTGGACGCAGTCCTTCCAGAAAAGTAGATATGCTTTCCTTTCTCTTGTTGAAAGAGGAAAGAGTCCCCCTAAACTGGAAGAGACGATAAACTCGATAGATGGCACTTCCCCTCGTGTCCGGCACTCCATTAAATGAGGTAGTGCAGACGCGTGCTATTCGCGATGTGCTGCAATGGTTCACTCGCGAAAAGCAGTGGATTAACGACATTCACCAGCAGATTTGCCGGATTCCCGCGCCCACGTTTCTGGAGCAGCAGCGGGCTGAGTGGTTTAGCGCCCAACTCCGGAATCTTGGCTGGACTTCGCAGTTGGATCGTGCAGGCAATGTGATTGCCTCTTTTAACCCCACGCCAGCGGAGCCGTTTATTGCGGTGACTGCCCATCTGGATACAGTGCTGGCTCCCCGGAATCGGGAAGAAATTTCAGTTACGCCGGATGGCAAATTTCATGGACCAGGTGTTTCCGACAATGGAGCCGGACTTACCGCCTTGCTGGCTATTGCCAAAGCACTTCGTTCCGTTCCGCGTTTGCCTGGAGCCTGGGATCGTTTGCTTTTAGTCGCAAACGTAGGCGAAGAAGGAGAAGGCAACCTGAGCGGCATGCGTTTTTTGTGCCGCCAGTCCGGTATTCCCATTGAAAGCTTTCTGGTGCTAGACGGAGCAGCCACGGATCACATCACTACCCAGGCATTGGGAAGTCGCCGGTTTGAGGTCACGTTTAGCGGACCGGGCGGCCATAGCTGGAGTGACTACGGAATCGGCAATCCCGTCCATGCCCTGAGCCGTGCAGTTTCCTTATTTTCGGACACTCGGTTTCCACCTTCCCCTCGGGCCACCATCAACGTTGGTGTGGTGGAAGGCGGCACCAGCATTAATTCCATTGCTTCCCAGGCACGTGCCAAAGTAGACATCCGCTCCGAGTGCAACGAAAAAATGGAAGAACTTGTGGCGGCACTTCACAGCGCGGTGGAACGTGCTCAGGAAAATGAGAATTTCCGTGCCAACACCGGGAAAGTAACGGCCAAAATCAAAGAAATCGGCTTTCGTCCCGCTGGAAAGTTAGCGGACGACTGCGCTTTATTAACTACTTTGCGAGCGGTGGACGCACAGCTAGGAATTCGCTCCCGTTTAGAAAGCGCTTCCACGGATGCGAATATTCCGCTTTCCCTGAATATTCCTGCTGTTTCCATTGGAGCGGGCGGTCAGGGCGGTGGCGCCCACACGCAGCACGAATGGTTTAGCCCGGAAGGCCGTGATTTAGGACTGAAACGAATTTTTCTGACCCTTGCCGTCCTGCTGCATGAAAGCGCGTAAACCGCTGGCAGAAATTGCGCTGCTGGTGGTGTGCGCCTTTTGGGGGACCACCTTTCTGATGGTCAAGAATGCGCTTCCGGCCATCAGCCCGCTCCTGTTTCTGGCTTTACGCTTTGCCCTGGCTACGGCGGTGCTCCTGGTGGTCTACCGGCGAAAACTGGTGCGCCAAGCAATTCTTCCCGGAGCTTTTACCGGATTGTTTCTGTTCGGCGGATACGCTTTTCAAACCATTGGTTTACAAACCACTACTGCTTCAAAATCCGCTTTTCTGACCAGTTTTTCCGTGCCGATGGTACCTTTTGTTTCCTGGCTCGTCTACCGCAACAGACCACGAACTCTGGAAATAGTAGGCGTGGTGATTGCCTCAGCAGGAATGCTTCTTCTTACCGTTCCCCATCGGATCACGGAAATCAGCCGTGGCGACTGGCTCAGCGTATTTTGTGCCGTGTCCTTTGCCGCACAGATTGTGGTGCTTAGCCATTTTGCAAAACACGGTGGATTTGAAACACTTGCCATTACGCAAATGGCCACGGTGACATTGCTGGCACTTGCTACCTTCTGGTGGGTAGAAATTCCCTGGTTTCAGCCTACCTCTTCCGCTGTTTTCGCTATTTTCTTCACTGGATTGTTTGCCACAGCTTTGGCGTTCTCCTTGCAAGCTTGGGGACAGCAATATACAAGTGTTACGCGTGCCGCCGTGATTTATAGTTTGGAACCGGTATTTGCCTGGTTGGCAGGATTTTTAACAATCAGGGAAACACTTACGCCAAAGGGAACATTAGGAGCAGTATTAATCATTTGTGGCATTTTAGTAGCAGAGTTGAAACGTGTTGAGGGGTAGGCACATCAAAAACGTTAGCGGAAGGCACTCACGTCTATAATAGACTTGCAGCGTCAGGCCGCCACAAGGAGTTTGACATACAGATGAGATTCGTCGACAAAGTTCGGACACAAAAATATCTTTCGTTTACGGTCTTGCTTTTTACGCTTTCCATTGGCGTCCTGATTGGAACGGTGTTCAACACCGGCGTCAAAGCGGCAAAAGAGCAGACAGCAGCGCCGGGTGCGACGGCACTCACAATTCCGTCTCCGGTGCAGCTACAGAATTCATTTTCCACGCTCGCGAAAACGCTTGAGCCTTCCGTGGTAAATATTTCCGCCGAGTACATTCCTTCCAAAACCGCTGCAAAGGGAACGCAGCGAAATCGTCGTCAGGCCCCGGATGAGGGTGAAGACCAAGACAGCATGCAGGAACTGATGCGCCGCTTTTTCGGTGGCCAGGGGGGCGGTAATTTCGGGGAAGACCCTCGCGCTGATCAGCGCAGCGCTAGCTTAGGCTCAGGTGTGGTAGTGGATAAGAATGGTTATATTTTGACCAACAATCACGTAGTAGAGCATTCTACGCGCTTGAAGGTGAAGTTTACTGACGATTCCACGGAATACGAAGCTAAAGTAGTTGGCACTGATCCGGTAACAGACTTAGCGGTGATCAAGATCAACAAAAACAGATTTGGTTCCGGCCAAGATTGGCAATTCCGACGCAGTGCAGGTAGGTGACTGGGCGGTAGCCATCGGTTCTCCGTTCGGCTTCCAGGCAACAGTCACTGCAGGCATCATTAGTGCGAAACAGCGCAATCTGGAAGACAACCCGAATTCTCCCTTTCAGCGCTTTTTGCAAACCGACGCAGCGATTAACCCTGGCAACAGCGGCGGTCCGCTCCTGAACATCAATGGCGAAGTAATTGGGATTAACACCATGATTGCCAGCCGGAGCGGCGGAAATCAGGGGATTGGATTCGCCATGCCGATCAATAGTGCGGTCCGTGTGTATAACGAGATCATCAAGACCGGGCATGTTACTCGCGGTTCCATTGGCATCAGCTTCCGGGATACGCCAGAAACCAAGGATCTGCTGAAGGCTTACGGCAGTTCGCAAGGGGTGTTCGTTTCCCAGGTAGAGCCAAATGGCCCGGCAGAGAAAGCAGGGCTTAAGGCAGAAGACATTATTACCGGTATTGACGGCAAACCAATAAAGAATGGGCAGGATCTGATCGATATGGTTTCTGCTACGCCTGTTGGCAATTCAGTGAACGTGGCAGTTCTGCGCGATGGCAAGAAGGAAAACTTCAAGATCACCATTGGAGATCGCAACAAGATTTTCGCAAGCCAGTTAGGTGAGCAGAATCCGGCGGAACCAGACAGTGCGGAACCCACGCAAGCCAAGTTCGGCATCAGCATTCAAAGCTTGACGCCTGCTATGCGCCAGAACATGAGCTATAAGGGCACTGGCGGTGTTGTAGTGCAGAGCGTGGAACCCGGTTCCTTTGCCGATGATATCGGGCTTGCCAAGGGCGACATCATTGAATCCATGACTTCCAACAATCAACGTCAGCCTATTGCCAGCGTGGATGATGTGAAGCGCATTCAAGGCAAGTTAAAAACAGGTGATACGGTTGCCTTCCGGGTGCTTCGGAACGGAGGCGGCCTGCGTGGCGGTTCTACCTGGACGCCGCTTTACTTGGCGGGTACTTTGCCAGCAGTTCAGTAACGGACGCGTCACTCTTTGTTACAATTGGTGGGCATTCTCCTAGGGGATGTCCACCTTTTTGTTTATGAACCGATTGGCACAGTTTGTTCTGCTGCTCATGCTCATTACAGGCTTATCGGCTGCTACCCGGAAAGCTTCTTCAGGGGCTCATAAATCTCCGGCTCCGGCTTTGCGTTCTAAAACCAATATTCGTGTTCGGCAAATTGCCGGAACAGCGATCAAGCGTAGTTCGATGAAGTTTGCTTCCCCGAGTTCTTCCCGAAACGCAAAGTTTCTGCAACGCGCTTCTTATTCCCGAACAAAATCTACTCGCTGGAATGCCTTGGTGATACCGAGGGAGCCAGCGCGCCAGATTACTCCTTCTGAAGACCGCTACAAGGAGATTCAACAAGCATTAACAAGGCAAGGCTATTTGCAGGGCGAACCGACAGGAATCTGGGACGATGCTTCCCAAGATGCCTTGCGGCGGTTCCAAACAGACCATGAATTGGATGCCACCGGTAAGCTTTCCGCCCGTTCTTTAATTTCCCTTGGCTTAGGCCCGGCCGAGTCGGAAGCGTCTACCCTCCCTGTTAAGGCAGTGGTTCCCACCCAACAATGATTATTGGTGTTCCTAAAGAAGTAAAAGACCACGAAACACGAGTGGCATTAGTGCCTGGCGGGGTTACCGCTCTCCGGGAAGCTGGCCATGAGGTGTTAGTTCAAACACATGCTGGCGAAGGTAGTTCCTTAACCGATTCCGAATACGCACAAGCGGGAGCGACCCTGGTAGAGCAGGCTTCGGAAGTTTGGAAGCGTGCCGATCTGGTGGTGAAAGTAAAGGAGCCGCAAAGCTCCGAGGTTCAGTTCTTTCGTAAAGATCTGACTTTATTTACTTATCTCCACCTTGCTCCTTTACCGGACCTCACCACCAGCTTGCTGAAAAGTGGCACCACCGGCATTGCGTATGAAACAATCCGCGAAGCGGACGGTTCCCTTCCCCTTCTGACTCCCATGAGTGAAGTGGCGGGCCGCTTAGCCGTTCAGGTGGGCGCGCAGTATCTGGAAGCTCCAAATGGCGGTCGTGGCGTGCTGCTCGGCGGTGTTCCGGCGTGGCTCCGGCGAATGTCACTGTGCTGGGTGGCGGCGTGGTAGGAACCAACGCAGCGAAAGTAGCGTTGGGTATGGGAGCGCACGTCACCATTATTGACCGCAGCCTGAACCGGCTACGCGAACTGGATGATATCTTTAGCGGACAGTTAGTCACTCTTGCCTCGAATACCTGGACCATTACCGAAACTTTGAAGCATACGGACTTAGTGATTGGAGCTGTGCTGATTCCCGGCGCTTCTGCTCCCAAGCTGGTTCGAAGGCAGATGCTTTCCGGCATGAAACGTGGAGCAGTGATGGTGGATGTCGCCATTGACCAGGGCGGTTGCTTTGAAACATCCCATGCCACGACCCACACCGAGCCGATTTATTTTGTGGATGGGGTGCTTCACTATTGCGTCTCCAACATGCCTGCCGCTGTGCCGCATACCTCCACCTTTGCCCTAACTAATGCCACATTCCCTTATCTGATGGAACTCGCCAACAAGGGAGTGGAAAACAGCATTGCCGAGCGGCCCAGCCTCCGCAGTGGCGTGAATACCTTCCGAGGAGAGATCACGCACCAAGGTGTAGCAGAATCTCAGAACCGCCCTTGGAAGCAGCTTTCCTGAATTTCTTGGAGTTGCGAAGTAACTTAGACAGCAGTAGAGTCATCAAAGAGGTAGAATGCGTCCACTGCTTTGCTCTCTGCTCCTCGCTGCATCACTCCATGCCGCGGAACCCGAGGTAAATCCGGAAGAAATCATTCGAAAGTTTGCGGCCAAGGAAACTGAGTTTCAGAAAGCTCGGGAAAATTATACCTATCGGCAATCAGTCAAGCTGACGGAGATTGATCCCAATGGAAACCCGGAAGGAAAGTGGGAAATCATTTCCGATATCGTTTTTGGACCTGACGGCAAGCGGACAGAGAAAGTGGTGCGCGCTCCCGTTCCCAACTTGCAGCATATTCTGCTCACCCCGCAAGACGAGCAAGATCTCCGGAATGTCCAACCGTTCGTCCTGAATACGAAAGATATTCCCAAGTACGACGTTCGTTATATTGATAAGTCAAAGGTAGACGAAGTTCCCTGCTATCACTTTTCAGTAAAGCCGAAAAGCATGGCGAAAGGACAGCGGTACTTTGAAGGGGAAATCTGGGTGGATGACCGAGACCTTCAAATTGTGAAGACTTACGGCAAGGGCGTTGGTATCCAGAGCAAGAACGATGCGTTTCCGAAATTTGAAACGTACCGCGAGCAAATCGATGGGAAGTACTGGTTTCCGACGTACACCCATGCGGATGATGTACTGCGTTTCCCTGATTATTCCCAACACATCACGATGACGGTTAAGTATCAGGACTACAAGCAATTCAAGAGCGACGTAAACATCACGTTCGGCGACGAAGTGAAGGACGGCAGCAAGCCTTCCACACCGCCGAAACAGTAGACTAGCTCTAAGCAAGCAGCAAACAGTGGCGCGATTTAGCAGTAAGAGCACGATCGAACGTGACCAGGGTTGCATTCTTTTTCTCAACCAGAGCCAGTAACCATGCGTCTGCCCAAAGCTTTGTAGAAGCTTGTTCAACGGAGGCATGACTACGAAAAGCTTTTTCCACTCCGGGCGGCTCGTTTACAAATTCAACACGCTCATCCTCGAAAAGCCTGTCATAAGCAGCCCAGGCTTGTGGCATTGTAAACGGTTTGCCGTTCATTACTGCCGACGTGGTTAATAAACGTAACACGCTAATCTGGGTAAGTCTCGTGAAACCGATTAGCGCAGATTGATCTCCCTCCCACCAAGTTTTCGCAGCACTTCGATGCACATGGTCACCAATCAGAATCGCCATCCAGACATTTACATCAGGGAAACTCGATAAGGTCATAGATCTGCTCAGATGTGAAATCAAATGGCTTGCCCGTAGAAGCAACAATGGGAGTGTCAAGACTGAGCCGTTTTTTCGTTTTCTGAGGCTCAGATAGGGAAACTACATTCTCAATACTACGGAGGATGAGTTGCCTTGCGGAACATCCCGTTCGCGCCGCCAATTCGTGAAGCTTGCGATGTAAGTCACGCGGCAAATCAATGCTCGTTCGGACGTTCTCAAGGCTCATTCCTTTAGTATCCTGATGCGACTTAAATAAGTCAAAAATCCATGATAAAACAGGAGTAGCTTCGTCAGACCTTGCTGCACTCACGTTACACTGAGCTTGATGCCTGACGCAAAAGTAACAGTGCTCGATAACGGGTTAATCCGGATCGAGGGTGATTTTGAAATTTTCGATTCTGCTGGTAATCCATTCGGGCTGGCGGGACGAAAATCCATCGGCCTGTGTCGGTGTGGTCAATCGCAAAACAAGCCCTTTTGCGATGGATCTCACGCCCGTACTGGATTTCTGGACAAAGTGGTAGCGCGCGACCTTCCGCCACCTAAGCCGAAAGTGTAGTTTCCTAGCAGCGGTTCTAGACATAGTTGCTCTGCCTAGAACCGCTGCATTATTCCACTTAATCAGCTACGACGTTTTGCTGCACGTAAGGCTACAGCAAGCAATCCAGCTCCTGCCATGATGAGACTTGCCGGTTCCGGAATGCTGGTAAGAGTAGCGGTATTATCCAACTGCCATTTCACGATATCGTGGTTTTCCTGACCGCCACCCGTCGAAGCAGTAAAACCAGCATAAGCATTGGTTGTTCCGAGCAGAGAAGCGATATTGATGGAGTAATTGCTGATCGCCAAAAAAGTTGTGCCTTTGGCTGGATCAAGAACCGAGACGTTCAAGAGCGATCCATTATAAGTGATGGTTGCAGTCCAAAGATCGCCGTTCGCCATGCACCCTGCTGAGGCATAAGTAGTCTGAGGCGAACCACCTGCGGAAAGCTCACAGGAGGTTACTCCGTAGACGCTGGCAGCCCCTAGGTTCTGGAGAGAGCCATTGGTGTCAATCGCAATGTGATTACTGTTATTCGGTTCTCCTGATACAGCCCCATAGTTGTTATAGGTATCAAATTCAATTGCTACGCTGTTAGAAACGCCAGAATAGCCCATTCCGCTCCCACTGCTGCCTAACCCACTTGGGCTTGCTGCAAGAACAAACGTGATTCCATCCGCGGGATCGATTCCACCTGGACTGGTGAATCTAAACTGAAAGCTCGTACTGAAAGTCGCGTTGCTTCCCAGCGTAACTGGTGTGGTGCCATACATTGCCCCTTGTTGGCTGGCGGCTGATGGTGTGACCCGAAGAACGGCTCCATCGCTGGTAGTAGCCTTAGCGGCGTTACCTACCAAAGTTAAACCAACAGTGCTGGAGAAGTTTGTGTAATTGTAGATCACTGCAGCTTGCACTGGTAACGAACATAGTGCTAATGCAGAGATTGCTGCTGTCCAAACAAGCGAATGCTTCATTCAGTTTTCCCTTTTGTTAAATAGCGGTTGATAGCCCAGGAATCATGGAAGTAGCAACCATGCCACGACTCAATATGATCTTCCGTATGTGGAATCAGCCTGTAGGCAAGGCTGCTTGAACTCACCCGTACGCGTAAGGCTACGGACTACAGGTGGATGAGGCCATCGTATAGCACGAGGCTCTCCGTTGCTTTACTGCCTTCTGTCGATCCTATGGTCCTAGCGATTACATTCATTGCCAGGACCATAACTCCCTACCATCAAAGTTAGCTACGGCGTTTTGCAAACAAAGCCACGGCGAGCAAACCGGCTCCCGCGATCGCAAGGCTGGCAGGTTCCGGAGTGGTGGTGAGAGTGGCGGTGTTATCCAGCCGCCAATTCACAATATCGTGATTTTCCTGGCCAGAACCTGTCGAGGCCGTGAAACCTGCATATGCGTTATTAGTTCCAAGCAGGGACGCAATATTAATGGAGTAATTGCTGATCGCTAAAAACGTGGTGCCCTTTGCTGGATCAAGCACAGAGACATTTAAGAGTGATCCGTTATAAGTGATGGTTGCCGTCCAGAGATTCCCATTCGACATACATCCTGCTGCCGTATAGGTATTCTGAGCTGGACTGCCGTTTGTAAAACCACACGAAGCATTTCCATACACACTGCTCGCCGCTAGGTTTTGGAGGCTTCCATTTGTATCTACCGCGATGTGATTGCTGCTGTTCGGCTCTCCTGCTAAAGAGCCATAGTTGTTAAACGTGTCAAACTCAATTGCCACGCTGTTCGCCACACCGGAATAACCCATTCCGATCCCAGAACTGCCCAACCCACTCGGGCTTGCTGCGAGAACAAACGTGATTCCATCCGCAGGATCGATACCAGCTGGACTCGTGAAGCGGAACTGAAAACTGGTACTGAAAGTCGCGTTACTCCCGAGCGTCACGGGCGTGGTGCCATACGCTGCACCTGCTTGGGTGGCTGCGGAAGGAGTGACACGAAGAACCGTGCCATCGCTTGTGGTAGTGGTACCTGCGTTGCCCGCTAATGTTAATCCTGCTGTGCTAGAAAAATTGGTGTAATTAAAAATCACAGCAGCCTGCGCTGGGAAAGAGCACAGACTCACTCCAGAAATGACTGCTGTGAAAAGAAAAGAATGCCTCATTCAGTTTTCCCTTTTTGTTAATTGGCGGCTGATACCTGGAGATCAGGGAAATAGCACAAATGCTATGACTAAATATGATCTTCGGTACTCGGGATCAACCTGCAGCCTGTAGGCAAGGCCGCTTGAACTCACTCGTATCCGTAAGACTACGCTTTACAAGTAGTTTTGCCATCGTAGCACGATGTTCTTTGATGCTCTACTGTGGAATGGAAAGCAATGAATCGTTAGTCTTCAATGGAAACAGTAGGGCCGAGTGGAGGCCCGATTTCTTCCACGCGTGCCACTAGTTTCTTTGCAAGGTCCTGAAACGGGCTTTCCCCCAAGGCAATCGGAGAACCGGAGTCCCCGGCAGTGCGAACAGCCGGATCGAGCGGTAATTCTCCCAGGAAGTGAACATTCATCTGTGCTGCGGTTCGCTTCCCGCCACCTTCTCCAAAGACATCAATCCGGTCCCCTTTGTGAAGAAGGTAACTCATGTTCTCCACAATGCCCAAGATGGACACCTTTACCTGCTCAAACATATGCACTGCTTTCCTTGCGTCTTCCAGGGAAACCGCAGAAGGCGTTGTCACCACAACCGCTCCCGTAACTGGCGCGGTTTGCAGCAAGGTGAGTTGCACATCGCCTGTTCCGGGAGGAAGGTCAATCAGCAGGTAATCCAGTTCGCCCCAATCCACACCACGCAAGAACTGCTGAATCACGCTATGGAGCATAGGGCCGCGCCACACCAGCGGCTTATCGCCCGGATTCAGAAAGCCCATCGACATCAGCTTCACGCCATATTGTTCCAGGGGCTGAATGCGTTCGCCGCGCGCTGCGGGAGTCTGATTGATTCCCATCATTAAGGGCACATTCGGACCATACACGTCCGCATCCATCAACCCGATTTTGTAGCCAAGTTTCGCCAGCGCAATGGCAAGGTTTACCGCCACTGTGGTCTTGCCGACGCCTCCTTTTCCCGACCCGACGGCAATCAAATTTCGGACGCCGGCAATCGGCAACTTCGGCTGTTGTTGAGGACCCATGAAATTTCAGTCTAACGCGCACGGCGCTGCGGCGTCGGCGTAAACCGTGGCACGGAAAAGATTTGCGTGGCAAATACGTCTCCGTTCGCCGCTGTCGCTACTCCGATTCCGCTCAAAAGCCAGCCCGGTTCCAGAATGTTATGCCGGTGCCCTTCGCTATACCACCAAGACACCACGGCAATGGCGACCGGCTCATCAAACCCGTTTTCCCGGAAAATGTTTTCGCCGCAACGGGACCAAGAAATGCCAGCCTGGTTCAAGCGTTCCACTAAATCGCCGCGTTCGGGATTCTGGTGTGCAAAAAAGCCCAGTCGCGCCATGTCTTCACTTTCCTGCTTGGCTGCACGGGCAAGTTCCTCGCTCCAAGTCAATGCCTGGAGGCCGGAACGGACCCGAAGATCATTGATGCGTAAGAAAAGATCACGGCTTGCATCCGGCGTGGTGTCGCGCCCGAGTAGCGGAGCGGCAGCGAGGGCAAGCCAGCCACGGCGGGTCAGTGTTTGTTTCCCCATGATACGATTGAAGTTTCCCCCCTGAAATGATTCGAGCCGTGAAAGGGATGAGAGATCTTTTGCCTCCGCAAACCGCGGTGTGGAACCGCGTGGAGCGTGTCGCCCGCGAGGTCTTTCATGCCTATAACTACCACGAAATCCGCACGCCCATTTTGGAAGAAACGCAGTTGTTTGCGCGTGGCGTTGGCGCGGATACCGATATTGTGACCAAGGAGATGTATACCTTCGAGGATCGTGACGAATCTTCCCTCACGCTCCGCCCGGAAAATACCGCCTCCGTGATTCGTTCCTACATTGAACATCGGCTGGACCAGCGCCCCGGCGTGCAGAAGCTGTACTACATCGGTCCGATGTTCCGCCGCGAGCGGCCCCAGAAAGGGAGATATCGCCAGTTCTACCAGATTGGCGCGGAAGCAATCGGTTCCGAGTCGCCCTTAATTGATGCGGAAGTGATCGAAATGGTGATGGAGATTTTTCAACGGCTCGGGATTCACGATTCCGAACTGCTGATTAATTCCGTCGGCCACAAAGAATGCCGGGCAATCTTTGTGGAGAAGCTGCGCGAGCAACTCCAGGATGTTGCCCCTTCCATGTGCGGCGATTGCCAGCGGCGCGCTGTCACCAATCCGCTGCGGGTGCTGGACTGCAAGGTGCCGCAGGATCAACCCATCATTGATGCCCTGCCTTCCATTCAGGATTATTTGTGCGAGATCTGCCGTCCCCACTTTGATGCGGTGAAGCAATACTTGACGGAGCGGGGTATTGCATTCACTGTAAAGCCGCGTTTAGTGCGAGGGCTGGACTACTACATGCGCACTACGTTTGAGGTGGTGCATGGCAACCTGGGAGCGCAGAATTCCGTGCTAGGCGGTGGCCGCTATGATGGCTTGGCGGAAGAGTTGGGGTCCAAAGTGCCTGCGCCGGGAATTGGATTTTCCATTGGGGAAGATCGCTTAGTGATGACGATTGAAGAATCGCAGCCCGAAGCCGCAAAGACGGATTTGGATCTTTACGTAGTGCCCATGGGCGATGCGGCCTTGCACCACACTGGCATTGTGGCGCGCGAATTGCGCCGCGAAGGGCGCTCGGTGGAAATTCTGGCGGAAGGCAAAATGAAACGGGGCATGGAGATCGCCAATAAACTCGGCGCCCGTTACGTAATGATCATTGGCGACGATGAATTAGCCGCCGGTCAGTACGCATTGAAGAACATGGAAACGGGAGAGCAGATTCGAGTGACAAGGCAAGAGTTGAGCGCCCATTTAGGAGTGAGGAATTGACACTGGATTTTTTGGGCGACCTCAAGCGCACGCACACCTGCGGGCAATTGCGCGCGGAAAACGCGGGCGAACAAGTGCTGTTGATGGGATGGGTGCATCGCCGCCGTGATTTAGGCGGCGTGATCTTTATTCACCTGCGAGACCGCGAGGGCGTAACGCAAGCCGTATTTCTGCAGGGTTCGGAGGCGCACGAACGGGCGGAAGAACTCCGCAGCGAATACGTAGTCGCCGTAGGAGGCAAGGTGGAGTTGCGATCTGCCGATACGGTGAACCCCAATCTGGCCACTGGCGAAGTGGAAGTAGTGGTAGACGCCATGTACATTCTGAACGATTCGCGCACGCCGCCTTTCCCTATGGAAGACGACGTGAACGTTTCGGAAGAAGCGCGCCTGAAATATCGGTATGTGGACCTGCGCCGTCCGCGTATGCAGCGCAACATCATGCTCCGCTCCCGAATTTCGTTTGCCGTACGTGAAGTGCTGTATGGGCTGGGGTTTCTGGAGATTGAAACTCCGTTCATGACCCGCTCTACGCCGGAAGGAGCGAGGGATTACCTGGTTCCGTCTCGCGTGCAACCTGGTTCCTTCTATGCTCTGCCCCAATCGCCGCAGATTTTCAAGCAGCTTTTGATGGTGAGCGGCTTTGAAAAGTATTTTCAGATTGTGCGCTGTTTCCGGGATGAAGACCTTCGTGCCGATCGCCAGCCTGAGTTTACGCAAATCGATTTAGAGATGTCCTTCCCGCAGATGGATACCATCTTTGCGGTGATTGAGCCATTGATGAAGCGGGTATGCCGGGAAGCGGGTTTTGCTGTGGAAACGCCGTTTGCCCGTTTAAGCTATGCGGAAGCCATGCAGCAGTATGGCATTGATAAACCCGATCGGCGCGTGCCACCCATGCACTCCGTTCAGGATCTGATTCCAGACCTTAGTGCGCATGGGCTGCCACTGGTGGCGATTCACATTCCCAAAGTCGGCACCATCAGCAGAAAAGAACGGGATGAGTCTGAAGGCTTTCGGCGTGGAGCGCGGCTTGCGCGTGTTTGACGATCCGAAGCGATTGGAACGCGATTTTCCCGAGATCATGCCCAAGATCCGCGAGCGTGTCGGGTTCGCGGAAGAGGACCTTCTGGTGCTGGCTTCCTGGGCAGGCGAACCGAAAGGGCACCGTCCGGAAGAAACGGTGTACCAAGCATGCGGCCAGCTTCGTTTGTATGCCGCGCAGAAATACAATGACCGCCACAAGCTGCTGGACCCGCGACGATTTGAGTTTCTGTGGGTCACAGACTTCCCCATGTTCGAGTGGAATGACGAGGATAACCGCTGGGTAGCAGCGCATCATCCTTTCACCTCCGTGCTGGATGAGGACGTGGAAAAGCTCACCAGCAACCCGGCTCGTTGCCGTGCGAAGTCCTATGACTTGGTATTGAATGGGGTGGAGTTGGGCTCTGGTTCGATTCGTATTCATCAGCGCGACATGCAGCAGAAAGTATTCGCGGCGCTCGGCTTCTCAGAAGACGAAGCCAAGCGGCGTTTCGGGTTCTTGTTGGACGCATTGGAGTATGGCGCGCCACCGCACGGCGGCATTGCACTGGGCCTGGACCGCATGGTGATGATCCTGTGCGAAGAGACCTCGATTCGCGATGTGATTCCCTTCCCCAAAACGGCTAAAGGTACGGACTTGATGTGCGAAGCGCCTTCCACGGTAGCGGATCGGACTTTGCGCGAACTAGGCATTTCGTTGCGAAAAGGAGAAAAGAGTTAATTATGTCGAGAAAAAAAATTACGGTTGTGGGCGGCGGAAACGTTGGCGCGAATTGCGCTCTCCGCATTGCGGATAAGGAACTGGCGGATGTGGTGCTGGTGGATGTGGTGGAGGGCGTGCCTCAGGGCAAGTCGCTCGATATCCTGCAATCCGGCCCCGTGCAGGGTTATGACGTGATGGTGACGGGAGCCAACGATTACTCCACCACCGCGAACTCTGACGTGGTGATTATCACTGCCGGGTTTCCCCGCAAGCCGGGCATGAGCCGCGATGATCTGTTGCTGGCGAACTATGAAGTGGTAAGAACCGCGACGGAACAAGCAGTGGCCGTTTCGCCGAACGCCATCATCATCGTAGTGACCAATCCGCTGGATGCCATGGCGCAGGTGGCCTACATGGTTTCGAAGTTCCCGAAGAACCGTGTTGTCGGCATGGCGGGTGTTCTGGATACGGCGCGCTTCCGCACCTTTATCGCGCAGGAACTGGAAGTCTCCGTGGAGAACGTGACCGCCGTGGTGATGGGCGGCCATGGAGACACCATGGTGCCGCTGGTTCGGTTAAGCAATGTGGCGGGAATTCCTCTGACCGAACTGTTGAGCGAAGAAAGGCTGAAAGCATTGGTGGAGCGGACGCAGAATGGCGGCGCGGAGATTGTGAAGTATCTGAAGACCGGCAGCGCTTACTATGCGCCTTCTGCCGCAGCCGTGGAGATGGCAGAATCCATTCTGAAAGACAAGAAGAAAGTTCTGCCGTGCGCCGCGTATCTGGAAGGCGAGTACGGCATCAACGGCTTGTTTGTGGGCGTTCCCGTGAAGCTCGGCGCTAATGGGATTGAGAAGATCTACGAGCTGAAGTTGAGCGACGAAGAAACCGGAGCGCTTCACAAGAGCGCGGCGGCCGTGAAAGAATTGGTGGACGTCATCAAGTCCAAGATGTAGCTTCGTTCCTCCCCTACATAATTCGCCGGAAATCGTACGTTTCTTCCCTTGATTTCCGGCGAACAATGAATTCTGACTCGCTTGATCGTGTTACCCTAGACCCAATATCTCGGGGGTTTAATCAAGTTGAAGTTTCACTACATACGTCGCTCTATCTTCCTTTTCTTTGCCGTCTTATCTTGTGCGAACGCACAGTCCAGTCGCGGCACCATTTCCGGCATTGTAACTGATCCATCCGGCAGCACCATTGTGTCTGCAAAAGTTACTCTTCTAAATCGAGATACCAATGTTTCTCGTGATACGGTAACGAACAATTCCGGCTTATACCGCTTTGATGCAGTAGATCCGGGGAATTACTCCGAGACGATTAGCTTCAGTGGATTCCGCACCGCGCAGACTTCCCCGTTCACTGTTTCTGCCAGCCAGGTAGTGTCGGTGGATGTGCCGTTAGAAGTAGGCGAAGCAGTGAACACGATAGAGGTGTCCGCCGAAACCGCTGCGGTGTTGCAAACAGAGTCGCCGGTGCGCGGCGGCACGCTGGAAACACGCAGAATTTTGGATCTTCCCTTCGCGAACCGCAATCCCGTGAGTCTGGTGCTTACACTGCCCGGAGTCAGCACGAATCGCTATGGAAACGGCGTTGGCACGTTTTCGGTAAATGGCTCTCGCGGCCGCTCTAATAATTTTTTGATTGACGGAACCGAAAACAACGATATCTCGGTTACGGGTCAAGCTTTTCAGATTAAGAATCCTGATGTAGTGCAGGAAGTCTCCGCGCAAACTTCCAACTTCGACTCGGAGTACGGGCGTGCTGGTGGAGCGGTGGTGAACACAATCACCAAGTCCGGAAGCAATGCATTTCATGGCACCGCAGGGTATCTTCTGGATGTTACGAACGACGACGCGATCACCAGCATGCAGGCGCAAAACGCGGCTGTGATCCAGCGGGGGAGGCCGAATCCCGGTACAGACCAGTGGTTCTTTGGAACGCTTGGCGGCCCGATTATCAAGAACCGCACGTTCTTCTTTGGCGGTTACTTTGAGGAGCGCCAAAACTCCAGTGGGAGTTTAAACGTCACGGTTCCTTCCGCTGCTGGTTGGGCGACATTGAATTCGTTGTTCCCACAAGGAACCAGCAAGAATCTTGATTTGTACCGGCAAATTGTAGGGAGCACTCTGGCGAACACTGCTTTTACCAATATTGCGCTAGGAAACAATCGCCCGAATGTGCAATTTGGCACTGGTGTGATTACCTACGGTTCCCCTTACCGCGAGCATTCCCCGACCATTCGCATTGACCACCGCATCAGTGATATCGATCTTCTCTCCGGGCGTTTTCTGTATGATGACCAGACGTATGGAACGGCAAGCGCCGGCTTTACAGGCTTTGGCACCAGCCAGCACAATCGGTATCAGAATGCGTTGATTTCGGAAACTCACATCTTTTCCCCTTCTGTGACGAACGAGGTACGGCTTCCTTATAACCGGATTACGCTCGACTTTCCGGTAGATACGGCTAACCCGCTAGGCACAACCCTGCCGAACTATGCCATTTCCGGCATTACTGGCCTTGGTGTAGCAACGAATCTTCCGCAAGGCCGCATTGCCAACAACTACGGACTGCAGGATACGGTCACCTGGATTCGCGGTTCCCATAGCATCCGGGCAGGAATTGATCTGCTGGATCAGCGCTCACGCCAGTTCGCGCCCATTGTGGAACGTGGTTCTTATAGCTTCCTGGCCAGCACCGGATATACTGCCTTTGCAAACTTCGTTGACGATTTTGGCGGTTCCGGCGGTGCAACTCAACGCGACTTTGGCAGCCCTGCGTATTACCCGAAATTGTTCCGCCAAGCCTATTTCGTACAGGATCGGTGGCGCGCCACTTCCTCACTCACCCTTACATATGGCGTGCGCTACGAGTATTTCGGACTACCCGTGAACTCGCTTAAAACTCCTGCTTTTACGGGATTATTTAATGTGGACCCAGTAACTTTGCAGGGCCCTTATAACCAGCCCGACAAGGTCAATGCAGACAAGAATAACTTTGCTCCAACCGTAGGGATTGCTTACTCGCCCTCTTTTCAATCCGGTCCACTTGGCTTCTTGTTCGGGGACAAGAAATCTGTGGTCCGCACTGGTTACAACATTGGGTACGATTCTTTCTTCAACAACATCGCTTCCAATGCGGCTACCTCGTCTCCCAACTTGGTTTCCACTCTGTTCAACTCTACAGTCACTACAACGGATCCTCGGGGTGCCGCCAATTTTTCCTCGCGTCTGCCGACCACAGCACGAGCCTTGCTCCCCAGCGATAGTCAAAACCTTGTCGATAAAAATCTCGTAAATCCATATAACCAGCATTGGAGCTTTGGCATTCAACGCGAGTTGCCTGGTAACTTCGTTTTGGATGTCTCCTATGTCGGCACGAAAGGCACCAAGCTCTTCGCGCAGGAAGACCTGAATCCTTAAGTTCCCGCTAATCTCAGAATCACACCTGCTAACGTAAATCCGGCAGCTGTTCTGACCGATCGATATGACAATCTGCAAGGTGCCCGTACCATTCGAACCAACAATGGTTCTTCTTATTACCACTCCGGGCAGGCCAGTATAAATCGACGCTTTGCGAATGGGTTCTTATTTAATGCTTCTTACACCTATTCCAAGCTGATTGATTACGGTAGCGACGTATTCACCGTAAACAACACGCCTGCTACCTCCGCCATTCCGACCATCTTTGGCGGACAGAAGTTTGAAAAGGGCGTATCGCTTTATGACCGCACACAGCGGTTCGTGTTCACATACGCCTATGCTCTGCCATGGTTCCGTGAGCAACAGGGAGCACTAGGCCGCATATTGGGTGGTTTCGAGATTGCTGGTGTTACTACCTTTGAATCCGGCGTACCGCTTACGATTTTGAATGGTGTGGATGCTGATGGGATCAGCGGTGCCAATGATCGCCCTGATTTCAACCCGGCAGGTCAGAAAAATGTGCGGGCTGTACCCAGTTCCGCAAGTCCAACCGGATATGTGAATCCGGACGCGAATAACGCTCCGATTGATCCAAGCACCGCCCAGTACATCGCTTTGGCGGCGAATAGCGGGAGAACCGGCAACCTGGGGCGCAACACGTATCGCACTCCTGGCATTGCAAATTGGGATGCCAACGCTCTGAAGAACGTGAAAGTTACCGAACGCATCAACCTTCAACTTCGCGCGGAGTTCTACAACGTTTTCAACCACCCGCAATGGGGTAACGCGAGTGTTAGCCCATTCTCTCCCGGTGGTGGAACGCTGAGCGCTAATGTCACCAGCAGCGTAGCGGGTCGCTTTTTGACCAACTATCCGCTTCTGGATAGCGGCGGCCGTGTGATTCGATATCAGTTGAAGATCATCTTTTAACACTGTCCTACAATCAGGAGATGGGCTTGCGATGGCGCATCTCCTTTTTCTTTTTCCTTGTTACATCGATTTGGGCAGCCAATGACCATCCTGCTTTCGTGGCAGGGGTATATGAAGGTCGTCAGCCCGTGGTTCGTGCTTCCGCGCGCATCATGACACTTCATTTGGAACAGGATGGCAGTGCTGTCCTGGTGGCCGATACACCTGGACACGGGAAAGCAGAATCCAAAGGCACTTGGACGTCGGACGGAAAGGACGTGACTCTGGTGCTGACCTCAGGCGACAACATGACCGGCGCTGCTCCTCTGGTATGGCGATGGAAGAAGGATCGCTTAACCCCGCAACAATGGGATCAGGCAAAATACGGGAAAAAGGGCCTGGCGCTCCGTCGTCCCCGTTAGCCTGTTACTAAGTTGCGGGTTCCCACTGCCGCGTATGGACCAAATGCACGCGGCGGATCACAGTTCCAGCCAGTAATGTCACGACCGAAAGCCCAACCAGTACCCAGAAAGCAGCTCGGATTCCGTGGTGGTCCGCAATGGAACCAAGCCACGGAGCGGCTACTCCACCCACGCTGCCAGCCAAGCCAATCGTAATTCCTGAGGCCATGGCGATTCGGTTCGGAAGGTATTCCTGGCCCAGCACCACCATTACGCTGAAAGGGGCCAGCAGCACGGCACCAAGCGGGATCAACACCAAGTACGCCAGCAGCGGAGTAGGAGCAAGCAGAAACACAACCAACAGGATCGGAACAGCGGCCAGGGAAAACAGAATCGTCTCATGCCTGCCGAATCGGTCGGACATTTGCCCGCCAATCAGCGTTCCCATCGCCCCAAAAATCAGCAGAACAGTAAGCGCTCTGGCACCTGCCGCGCGGCTTTGATGCAGCACGCCCACCCAATAGATTGGCAAAAAGGTGTTGAGGCCATAAAACACCACAGAGCGGATAATGATGGTAGCCGTTAGCCAACCAAATGGCTTCCACATGTCTTCCACGCGCTCACCTGGAGCGTCCGGCCGACCGCCTCGCTGGGAAGCCAACGGAATTTCCCGCTTCAACTGAACGAGCAGCACAGTGGCCAGCATCAGAGCAGGCAAGATTAACCACACAGTTCCCCGAATGCCAAACGCGGCTGTTAATCCGGTTGCCAGCAAAGGTCCCAATGCAAAGCCGGCATTGCCGCCAAAAGAAAGCAGGCTCATTCCGGTGGCGCGCTGTTCGCCCGCCGCAAGGCTCATCAGGCGTGCGGATTCCGGATGGTAGGCCGAGCTTCCGATGCCGCTCATCGCCACGCAAAGCAGCATGAATCCATAGCTAGGGGCAATGCCAATCAGCGAGATACCGAGGGTGGCAATTAGCATTCCAGCCCACACCATCCAAGGCGAAGGGAACTTGTCCGCCAACTGACCCATTAAAGGTTGAAGAAAAGAAGAAGCGCCATTTGCCGTTAGCACCAGAACTGCCGCCGTTTTGTAGTTCCAGTGATTACTGGCAATCAGCAAAGGCAAAAGCGCCGGAAGCGCTCCCTGGTTCACATCCGTAAGCACATGGGAAAAAGCCAGCAAGCCAACCGCACGACGCTTCACTGCCCACCTGCGGCAGGGTCAGGGCCGGGCACCACCACAATACCGGAATCAGTTACCAGATACCCTCGTGCCCGATCGTGCTCCACATCGTAACCTACGTCGCTGCCTTCCGGCAGTTGAACCCCTGTATCCAGAATGGCGCGACGAACACGGCAATTTGCGCCCACCGAAACTCCCGGCATCAGAATGGAAGATTCCACGTCACTCTTGTTTTCCACCGTCACATCCGGGGAAAGCACGCTGTATTGCACTCTTGCACCGGAAATGATGCAACCGGGAGAAACTAGCGAATCCAGTGCTCTGCCGATTCCTGTTCCCTGCTCCGCAAACACAAATTTCGCTGG
Source organism: Bryobacterales bacterium (assembly GCA_963791675.1). Taxonomy (GTDB): domain Bacteria; phylum Acidobacteriota; class Terriglobia; order Bryobacterales; family Bryobacteraceae; genus JALYXI01. The sequence goes on along the minus strand of CAWBTD010000010.1, from coordinate 236,316 downwards.
CGGACGATGCGGCGTGCGGGCTGGCACCGGCCATTTTCGATCATATAGATTTAACTGCGGATCTACCGAGAGCAGATCCATGTTGGCGGCATATAAGGCGTCCACCGAACTGGGATCACGCCAGTAACAATCGGATTTTGCATTCACATCCACAAAGTCGTAAGCAATGACCCGCCTTCGCGATAAACACTGGGGCAGAATGTCCTTTCCAAAATCACGCGTGGAACTGCCAACACAGGAATCACGCTCCAACTCGTCCACCAGAACATTGGTGTTGAACAGGTAAACCGCCATGGAGACGCTTACTTTGCTGGGCTGAAAAATGGAAGGCGGCAGTTGCTCTCCTTGTGACTGCTCCACAAACGCGGCGATGCGGAAGTCACGCTCCACTTTTGCCACTCCAAACCGGTGAGCGGCTGTTGGGGAAACCTGAAGCGTGGCCACCGTGACATCGGCATTGTGTGTGCGATGCCAATCCACCATACGGGCATAGTTCATCTTGTAGATGTGGTCGGCTGGCGCAACCATCACCACATCTTTGGTTTCCGCCAGAATGGAGGAAAGGTTCTGGTACACCGCATCGGCTGTACCGGCATACCAGGTTTCCGTATTCCGCCGTACAGGGGAAACAATTTCCAGATATTCATCCAGTTCCGGGGCAAAGATATCCCAACTATCCCGAAGGTGGCGCTGCAAAAGCACGTCGTGGCTTTGTGTTAGGATAAAGATTCGTTTCAGGTCTGAATTCACACAGTTGGAAAGCGTAAAATCAACCATCCGATATGCGCCGCCAAAAGGCACGCCTGCTTTGGCGGTATATCGCGTCAGCGGATAAAGCTGCTCACCAGGCCCACCGGCCAATAATATCGCGAGTACATTTTCCATTTAGATTCTGAAGAAGTGTGGCAAAAGTTCCGGGTAATTGCTTGGAACAGAGCGAGAGGAAAAATCCTCTTGACTTTGACAGGCAAACCCATATGATATCAGTACCTTGCTCAACGCTTGGTAAATTTGCGATCGGTTTGGGGGTGTATTTCTAGTTGGCAGAAGTAAAAATTCAAGAGGGCGAAACCATTGAAAATGCTCTCCGCCGCTTCAAGCGTAAGGTCCAAACAGAGGACATTATCAAGGAGGTTAAGCGTCACTCCTTTTACCTGAAGCCTGGTGAGAAAAAACGCGTTAAGCAGGCATTAGCTCGCAAACGCAATCGCAAAAAGAGTCGTCGGGAAATAGAATAGGGAACACATGGGGCAGGTTTAAACCTGCCCCAATTTCATGGAGTAGATAAGGCTATGCAACAGTTCCAAGATCGAACTTTGACGTGTATAGACTGCGGTTCTGATTTCACATTTACTGCGGGTGAGCAGCATTTCTTTTTTGACAAAGCTTTCAAGAACGAACCGAAACGCTGCAAAAACTGCAAGGCTAAGCGCCAAGGAAGCGCTCCCGGCAACGGGAGGGTAGAAACCAGCGCGAACTGCTCCCAGTGCGGACGTGAAACCACCGTTCCATTCAAACCCACACAGGGCCGCCCCGTATTTTGCCGGGAATGCTTCCAAAGCCGGAAAGTTTCTATGGCTACGGCGTGATCTTGGTTTCCGGGTTCTTTTTGGCCTTCGCAAGCTTGGGAGCGTAACCTTCCTTATTCACCTGGCGAGACCGACCAAGCGCCAGAGCATGGGAAGGCACGCTGTGCGTGATCACGGAACCTGCCGCAATGAAAGCCTCATCACTGATCTCCAGCGGTGCCACCAAAGTGGAGTTGCTTCCCACAAAGGCATGGTTTCCGATCCGGGTCTGATGCTTGTTGGTTCCATCAAAATTACAGGTAATGGTTCCCGCCCCTATGTTGGCGCCTTCGCCGACGTGGGAGTCACCGAGATAAGCCAGATGGCTCGCCTTGCTTCCTTTGCCTAGCTGGGTTTTCTTGAGTTCCACAAAATTACCCACAAAGGAACCTTCCCCTAAGTGGTTTTCCGTACGGAGGCGGGCAAATGGACCAGCATGAACGCCATTCTCCAGCCGTGAACTTCCAATCAGCGTGAATGCACCTACTTCCACGTCATCGCCCAGTTCGGAATCCGTAATGATGGAGCAAGCCCCAATCTGGCAGTTTTCCCCCACCACCGTATTGCCGCGAAGTTGAGCAAAAGGGGCAATCACGGTATCCATTCCGATCTGCACCTGGGAATCAATCACCACTGTTTCCGGCTTTTCCACGGTGACGCCATTCAGCATCACCTCACGCACCTTTTTCGCCCGCAGCGTTTGGTCTGCTGCCGCTAATTCCAAGCGATTATTGATGCCTAGCAATTCCGAGGAATCTGCCACCTCAATGGCGTGAACCGGATGTTGTTCGTGAATCAGGATCGCAATCATATCGGTCAGGTAGTACTCGCCAGCCGGATTGTTTGTGGTCAACTGCCCCACATACTGCCAAAACAGATTGGCGGCAAAGGCATACACTCCGGCGTTGATTTCCTGAATGGCTAATTGCTGCGGGTTTGCCGCTTTCTGTTCCACAATGGCTTGCACATCGCCAGAGTCGTTCCGCACGATGCGGCCATACCCGGTAGGCTCCTCCAGGCTGGTGGTGATCATGGTAGCGCCGCCGTTGTGGGAGCGTTGATAGTGATACAAGTGCTCCAACGTGGAAGCCCGGATCAGCGGACAGTCTCCGTAGAACACCAGCAAAGTTCCGCCTAGACTCTCCAACTGTTCGCGACCGCACAGCAAGGCATGCCCGGTTCCCTTTTGCTCTTCCTGATGAATGAACCGGACACCCAGATGTGCCACATTCTGCCGAACCCGCTCTGCCTGGTGGCCTACCACGACAAAGATCCGTTCCGGGGTTGCCAGAGTCAGCGCCGTTTCCACGCTGCGCTGAATCAGTGTTTGGCCACCAGCAGAGTGAAGCACCTTTGCTTTACGTGACTTCATGCGTGTGCCAAGCCCAGCGGCCAGAATCACGATGGTTAGGTCTTTGTGAATATTCATGCGTTAGCTATATTCTCGCCTTCGTCTTCCTTCTCGCGCGAGTTCCAGCGCTATTCCGGCAATGGTGATCGGATCATGCCGCACGCGCGAGCCTCTTTGCAGCAACTCTGCGGAAACAATTCCAATGCCCATCTCTTGCACAGCGGCAATGTCGTTCTCCACCGGCTGCACATTCTCTTCCGCATACCGCTGCCGCGCCGAACGGCTGATCGGGCTTGTGTTCACCACGGCATAATCAATCGGCATCGCGGGGGCATGTTTCCGGATGGCGCGCAGGTGGTCAGATGCCCGGAACTCAATGGTTTCTCCCGGCTGCCACATCAGGTTTACGAAGTAAGCCTTTACCGCTTTGGATTTCTGGATTGCTTTGGGAATGCCGGAAACCAGCAGATTGGGAATTACGCTGGTAAACAAAGAGCCGGGACCAAGCGTGATCAGGTCTGCCTGTTCAATGGCGTGCAGCGTTTCCGGCAGCGGACGACATCGCGCAGGGTAGAGGCGAACCCGTTCAATTTTCCGGCGACTGCGGCTGATGCGGGTTTCTCCTCGCACCAAAGTGCCACCCACCATTTCCGCCTCTAGTTGGACGTTGGCGGCGGTGGAAGGGTAAATCGAACCCATAATGGCCAATGCCTTGGAAGACTGTTTCACAGCTTCGGAAAATTCTCCCGTGATGTGAGTCAGGGCGGTCAGGAACAGGTTTCCAAAACTATGTCCAGCCAAGCCCCGCCCGCTTTGGAAGCGGTACTGAAACAGTTGCGAAAGCAGTGCTTCATCCTCGGAAAGCGCCACCATGCAGTTGCGAATGTCACCCGGAGGCAGCACGTCGAAGTCACGCCTGAGCCGTCCAGAACTTCCGCCGTCATCCGTCACGGTTACCACGGCAGTGATATCTACCAGGAGGCTTTCCTGGTCAAAGGAACGGGAAAGGTGTTTCAATCCTTTCAAAAGAGCCGACAAGCCGGTTCCGCCGCCAATGGACACCACACGCAAAGGCTGATTCATACCTCAGGAACAGCAAACCTACCCAGGGAAGAAGGGAAAAGAAGCAGGCTAGTAAGTGCTGCCTTTTTCCGGAAACAGCAGAGGCTGTAATGGCGGTTGTTGCGCCATCTGCGCGAAATCGGCATCCTGCCGAGCCGCGAACCGGTTCTTAGGGTCAAGCTCAATAGCACGTTTCAGGTTCTCATAAGTCCCCTGAATATCCCCAGACAAGCTGGCATGCAAGGCTAATGCATAGTACAGGTAGTCGGCCGGGCCTTCTGCTTCCTGTTGGCTGAGATCCACAGCAATGGCTAAATGCCTTTGTGCCAGGGTCAAATCTCTTGCATTCAATCGCTCTACTGCGTAGTTGTAATGATCTTCCAGCGTTTCCAAACGGGGCTCAGGCGGCTTCATTCGCCGGCTGCATACGGTCATATGGGTTTTCGCATGATGCGAAACCTCAATCAATGGTCCCTTAACGGCTTCCGCAAACAGTTGGTATGCGTCGTTGAACTGCTGAGCGCGAAACTGCTTCACCGCCTGCTCAAACACAAGCAATTGTTGCTCGGAAGCGCTTAGCGAAGAAGGGTCAGAGGAGTGCGCCACCGCTCCTTTGCTTCTTGCACCGGAACTCGAGTTCAGCTCGGAAGCTGGCAGAGCCTTCTTTTTGGCCGTCATCACAGGCTAACCAATCAGCAAATCAGCTTTCTCTTTTAACAAAATTGTTCCGCCTAAGTCAAAACCCAGGTGCGGAACCTGAGTTTCTGTGGTTTGTCGCTCTTGGTACCATGCAGCTATGAAATTGCTCGTCATTGCCTTATTGGCAACGGGCTTTGGGTATTCACAAACGTTCTCCGCCTCGCCAGATCTGGATGCGGCTATTCACTTGGCGATTGCCCAGAAGAAACTGCCAGGTGCTGTTCTTGTGGTCGGCCATCAGGGAAGAATCGTGCACCGGAAGGCTTACGGAAATCGCGCCTTGCTGCCTGTTCCCGAAAAGATGACGGTGGATACGATTTTTGACTGCGCTTCCTTGACCAAAGTCGTGGCCACTACTTCCTCGCTCATGAAACTGTTTGAGCAAGGCAAAATTCGCATCGCAGACAAGGTTACGGAGTACCTGCCCGAGTTCCAGAACGGCAATAGCGAAATCACCATTCGCGACCTGATGACGCACTTTTCCGGGCTGCGCCCTGACTTGACGCTGGAGCCGCCATGGAGCGGATATGAAACAGGAATTGAAAAGGCCTTGCATGATGTTCCCGCCGGTCCCCCCGGAGTGAAATTCGTTTATAGCGACATCAATTTCATTCTCCTTGGCGAAATTGTCCATCGATTAAGCGGCGACACCTTGCCTGATTTCGCGCACAAAACTTTGTTTGAACCGCTTGGCATGACGGACACCATGTTTCAACCTCCGCCGCGTCTCCGCAACCGCATTGCCCCTACGGAAAGGCTGAAAGATGGCCAGATTCTACGCGGCATTGTTCATGACCCCACCTCTCGGTATATGGGAGGCGTAGCAGGCCACGCTGGTTTATTTTCCACGGCAGATGATTTGGCAAAATTCTGCCAAATGATGTTGGATATGGGGGAATCCTATGGCGCACGGCTGTTTAGCCCCCTTACGATTACGAAATTTACATCGCCTAATTCGCCGCCCCAACAATCTTCCGTGCGCGGTTTAGGGTGGGATATTGACACCTATCTTTCCGGGAATCGCGGAGAACTGTTCCCCATTGGCTCTTATGGCCACACAGGTTTTACCGGTACCTCGATCTGGATTGATCCAGCTTCCCAAACGTATGTGATTTTGCTGGCGAACTCCGTACATCCGGCTGCGATCAAGCCGATTACTCCTTTACGCGGAAAGGTAGCGACCATTGTGGCGGCCGCTCTAGCAGGGCTAGCTTCGGAGGTACGGCTGCCTCTGCCTAGCCGATCCCCTTCCCGTACTGCTGCCGTTGCCACTCCGGCAAAATCTGTTTTGAACGGTCTGGATGTGTTGGAAGCGAGCAAGTTTCAGATCTGGCAAGGCAAGCGAGTCGGCCTGATTACCAATCACACGGGAATTGATCGAGACCGCCGCCGAAATCTGGATGCCATGCTGGCGGCTGGTGTACAAGTCACCGCTCTGTTTTCGCCGGAACATGGAGTAACCGGGCAGGAAGACCAGGAACATGTGCAGAACGCGCGGGACGCCCATACCGGAATCAAGGTATTTAGCCTTTATGAAGGCGAACACCGGCGGCCAACGCCGGAAATGTTGAAAAATGTGGATGTTCTGGTATTTGATATCGCCGATGTAGGAGCGCGTTTTTACACCTATATTTCCACCATGGCTTATGCCATGGAAGAGGCGGCACACGCCCATCTGCCTTTCTATGTTTTGGATAGGCCCAACCCGATTACCGGTCTTCATGTGGAAGGCCCCATGTTAGATCCGGATTTACTCTCCTTTACCGGCTATTTTCCCCTGCCCCTTCGACATGGGATGACGGTGGGAGAACTGGCCAAGCTGTTTAACGCAGAAAACCACATCAACGCCAATCTCGTTGTGATCCCCATGCAAGGCTGGCAAAGGGGAGATTGGTTTGATGCCACAGACTTGCCTTGGGTAAACCCTTCCCCGAATATCAGAAGCTTAACGGAAGCTCTTCTCTACCCTGCCATTGGAATGCTGGAGTATTCCACCAGCTATTCCGTAGGGCGAGGAACAGACTCCCCATTCGAATGGATTGGGGCTCCATTTATTCACGGCAGGCAACTGGCAGCTTACTTAAATGCGCAAGGCATTCCAGGAGTACGCGTTTATGGGGACCAGTTTCAGCCAAATAGTTCGAATTTAAGCGGAAAAAAAGTAGAAGGAGTTCGATTCGTCATCACGGATCGAAATATATTTGAACCCAGCAGACTGGGAACGGAAATTGCAGCCGCTCTCCAGAAGCTCTATCCGGGTCAGCTACGCCTAAGCGTCAATCTGAAACTTATCGGTAGCCGTGCTTACTTACAATCGTTAGAAAAACAGGAAGCGCCAGTCCAGATACTTCGCAACCAATTGGCAGCACTGGACCGGTTCCGAGCACTAAGAGAAAAGTATCTTTTATATCAATAAGTCCATCAGACGGCCATAGCCGCTGAAGTCTTCAAAGACGCTGGCGCTGTTTTGTTCTTCGACCCTGGCGGACGTCCACGCTTTTTCGCCACTGTCATCCATGATGGCGGACGTCCACGCCGCCTGCCCCTGCCCATTGCAAGGCGCTCCAAACTCAAAATTGCTTCTTCTAACTGTTCTCGTTCCTGACGGAGATCCGAGAGAATTTTGCTGACATCCATCCGTGTACGCCCCCTCCTCAATATTTCGATTTGTTCCGGAATCGGAACTAATTCCTTGATTTCCGGCCTCTATTGTTTATTTACTCCAATTCTTGGATGATTGCAACAAATTAGTTCTGAATATGGAACAAAGACAGCAAATACGTACTAGTCCCACTCTCGTGTTTTCAGAAATACTTATGGCGAGTTGCTAAGAGCGGCGGCTCTTCCAAAGAAAATAAAAGGGCAATCCTCCTAAAATCAGGACGATTCCTAGGAAGCTCTCGCGAGGAGAGTGGACCAACGTCACAGTTTCGATGAAAATCGTCGCTGCGATAAATAAAGCCGGAATCCACGGGTACCCAAATGTTCGATACGGCCGTGGAAGGTCTGGTTTCCTGATTCTGAGAACGAACACAGATGCCGTGGTCATGCCGTAGAGGAGCCAACTGGCGAAAATCACAAAAGTCAGCAACTGGTCATAGCGACCGGAAAGCACCACAATGGCTGCCCACGCGCTCAGGCCGAGAATAGCGGCGCCGGGCGTGTGATAGCGGGAATTCACATGAGACATGCGCGAAAAGAAAAGCCCATCGCGCGCCATGGCATAAGGAACACGGGAACCGGACAGAATGGACCCATTCAGAGCAGCAAAAATCGAGATCATTGCTGCCACGGAAACAAGATTTGCACCCACGGAGCCGGCGACGACCCTCATCATCGCCGCTGCCACTCGGTTGCTGTTCGCTACTTGCTGCACAGAGAGCACATGAAAATAGGCAAAGTTTGCCAGAAGGTAAATCGCCATCACTGCGGCGGTGCCCCAAATCAAGCTAAGGGAAGATTACGGCGTGGATTTTTTACTTCCGAAGCCACCATGCCCACGTTGTTCCACCCGTCATATGCCCACAAAGCAGCAACCAGGGCGGCAATAAAGCCGGCGATAGTTAGCCCTGAGGTCGGGGAGAGATTCTGTGCGGGCGCAGAGGAGCGGAACCATAAACCAGCCACAATCACTAGTCCGATCAGTAACACCTTTGCCCCAGTCACAGCCACTTGCACATTTCCGCCGGTTTTCACGCCAAAGTAGTTCAACACAGCCAGGGCCATGATGAGGGCCATGGCAAAAATCTGCCCTTCACGAATCTCCAAAGCTGCTCCGCCTTCCCCAATTCCAGGAATGTGAAACCAGACTTTTTCCAGCCCAGGCCAGAAATTCGCCAAATAATAAAAAAAACCAGTGGCTAACGTGGCAATGGAGCCGCTTTTTGCCACCCACATTTGCGTCCAGCCATAGAGATATCCCCAGACAGGCCCGTATGCTTCGTTCAAATAAACGTACTCGCCGCCTGCTTCCGGCAACATGGCGGCAAGTTCCGCATAAGTTAGTGCGCCTGCCAGGGAGAGCAATCCGCCGACAACCCACACCAGAAACACCCATTCCACTGTGCCGACATTCCTTACCATGGTCTGCGGAACCAGGAAAATGCCGCTGCCAATCACTGTCCCAATCACAATGGAGACTGCGCTCCACAATCCCAATTCCCGCTTTAGCTCGGTCAATGTTTGCTCTCCCTTACCAAAAATGAGGTCCCGTATCCGCCTGCAAAAGTAGCGACAGAACCAATCAAAACCCACCACGTGAACGCAATTCCGGTTGCAAATTTGACGTAAAAGATCACGGCAAGGCCGATCAGCACGCCCCACATGGCAGCCTGTTCCCCAACACGCCTGGTCCAGGTACCCAGCAAAAAGACTCCGAGCAGAATGCCCAGGGTAATGGAAGCGATTGATAAACCGGACTGGAGCACTGATCCCCATTGACTTGCGACCAAGCCAATTGCCACCAGGACCACCGCCCACGCTGCAGTGGCCATTCGCGCCTGTTTCAGCGTTCCCGCATCCGTTTTACCCGGTGTAAAGGGGTGAAGAAAGTCCACCACCGTGGTGGACGCCAGCGAATTCAGAGCGGCACTTAGGTTGGCCATAGCAGCAGCCAGAATCGCTGCAATCACCAATCCGGCCAACCCAGGTGGAAGATTGTCCCAAACAAATCTCGGGTACAAACTATCCATTGGTTTCGGGGATGGTAAATGTGCTTCTTGAAAGTACACCCACAGGAGAGTCCCAATCACCAGAAACAAGGTAAATTGCACAAACACCACCGCCCAACTGGCGAGCAAAGCAGCCCGGCTTTCCCGAAGGGAACGCGCACTCAGCAGACGCTGCACAATGAGCTGGTCAGTTCCATGGCTGGCCGTTGTTAAAAAGCATCCGCCAATTACGCCGGCCCAAAAAGAATAGGGCTTTGCCCAAAATGCCGCGAAGGAAGGGTAGGGGCCAAAATCAAACACCTGAAATTTATGGGCGGCGCTGGCCACGGCTACTGCGTGGGACCAGCCGCCATGCAGTTTCCCCAAAATTACAAAGAAACTTAAGGCAGCCCCGGCCACGTACATGCCCATCTGGAGAACATCCGTCCAGATCACCGCCGTCATTCCGCCCTCGAAGGTGTAGAACAAGGTCAGGCAGACAATCAGAAGAATAGAGGCAAGCTCGCCAGTGCCCAGGATGATGGAGATCACCGTAGCAATTGCAAATACTCGAACGCCTTCCGCCAAGGAGCGGGTGATCAGAAAAATTGCTGCGGTCAGTTTCCGAATTCGTGTTCCGAAACGGGCTTGCATAATTTGGTAAGCGGTAAAAATCTGTCCGCGAAAGTACTGGGGTAGCAGAACAGAGGAAATTACCAGTCGCGCTAGGAGGTAGCCGAACACCACTTGCAGGAAGGCAAAGTTCCCATTAAAGGCCAATGGCGGAGTGCCAATAATGGTGAGAGTACTGGTTTCCGCGGAAACAATGGAAAGGCTAATGGCCCACCAGGGAGCGCTTTTTCCTCCTAGAAAGTACTCCTGGAGATTGTGCTGCCCCTTCCGGAACCTTGCGCCAAACCAAGTGACTCCGACGAGATAGATTAGGATAATACTGAAGTCCAGAACGTGCATGTAAAATGGCCGTTAAAGTGTAACAGAGCCATTGGAGGGAACTTAACGGAGCGTCTGAACGTCAACTATGTTGCGGGGGTGGGGTAGTTCAGCTTATACTCCGCAAGTGACCGGTTCCGGTAAGTCTACGAATTCAAACCAATTAGTGTATAAGGGGGCGCGAGTGCTCAATCGATTTGTCAAAACTGTATTTGGGGTGGTGCTGGTGGCCTCGCTTTGCGTTGCGCAGCAAAAAACCGCCAAAGATCAAGCGGAAGCCGATTTATATAACAGTGCTCAGAAAGAAACGGATCCTGTAAAGAAGCTAACTCTTCTGGATCAATGGACGGAAAAGTACCCGGACACAGCTTTCAAGCAGGAACGGAATCTTTTTTACGTCCAAGCTTATTCCTGTGGAATTGCAGCAGGCACAGGCGCAACCTACCAACGCAACAGCGCAAGATAACGGGCAAAAGGCTGCGAATACCATAATTGAGAAAGCAGATACATTGTTTGCTCCTGATGCTCGTCTTTCCAGCGTGACGGAAGATCAATGGCAAACAGCAAAGAAGCAGACAGTGGATACTGCTCATAAAACGTCTAGCCTCCATTGCTTTACAGAAAAAGCAGTTTGACCAGGCAGAAGCAGAATATAGAGAAAATCCTGACGGACAACCCGAATGATGCAGGAACATCTTATCTGCTAGGAACTGCTATAGTTTCACAACGAAAAATAGATCGTTATCCGGAAGCGATGTTCTATTATCGCTCGGGCATTATCCATCACTGGTCCGGGCGAACTGAATGCCCAAGGCAAAACGGCAACAGACGCTTATCTACAGAAGCAATATAAGGCTTACCATGGCGATCTGAAGGGTCTGGATGAGGTAAAAGCTGCTGCCGCAAATCACCGACAATGCCGGAGGGATTCAAGATCGAAAGTGTCACGGATATCAGCAAAGAAAGAGTATTGCTGCGGAAGAAGAGTTTCATGAAAGCCCACCCGGAAATTGGCAACTGGCGTAGCGATTCGGGACCAACTCACTCGCTCCGGGCGGAGATGCTTATTTACGGCAATATGAAAGGCAACCAAGTTCCGAGTCTGAAAGGAAAAGTTGTGGCGCAGAATGGACCTAAGGAACTGACGGTTTCCATCGACAATGCCACTCCCGAAACAGCAGCCAAGGCGGAAGCTATGTTGAAGTTTGATTCCCCGCTGAAAGGCACTGTTCCCGCTGGCACGGATCTTACTTTTGCTGGAGTTCCTACTGCCTATGCCAAAGAACCCTTCATGATTAACTTTGATGTGGACAAGAAAGATGTACAAGGCTTGGGAGCAGCCGCCGGACCTGCTACTACGGCGCCTGCTCGCCGTTCACCCGCAAAAACAACCAAGAAGAAGGCTTCGTAAGGCTTCCTGATTCTGGTTTCGCGCAGAAAGGGCAGGCCTTTGGGGCCTGCCCTTTCTTCATTAGCAAGCTACTCTATGGCCTGCTGGAATACGCCTTCGATATAATTAAGGAAAGCAATGCCACTGTACGAGTACAAATGTGAGAAATGCGGCAAGAAATTTGACGCACTGCAAAAGTTCTCTGACGAACCGTTAACCACTCATGAAGAATGCGGCGGGCCGGTGGAGCGTCTTATTTCCCCGCCTGCTTTTCATTTCAAGGGAAGCGGTTGGTATGTCACAGATTACGCCAAGTCCAACGGCCACAGCGCTCCTGCGTCTGAGACAGGCAAAGATTCCAAGGAAACCAAGACGGAAACGAAAGGCGAGACGAAAACAGATTCCTCTCCTGCTTCTTCTTCCTCCTCTTCCACGGAAACCAAGTAACATCGTTTCTTTGTAAGATTCCCTCACTTTTTTACCGAATAATATCTGTATAGTGGGCTTGGAGGACCCTGCAATGTCCACAACCCGCCGTCATCTCTTAAAAACTGCTACTGCCGCAATCGGGGCAGGAATGCTGAAGGCCGCGCCTGCCCCTAAATCGCCCAACGACACTGTACAGATTGCGCTGATTGGCGCTGGCGGGCAAGGAATGGGCGATGTTCGCTCTTCCCTGGCAACGCCAGGAGTGAAGCTGGTGGCTGTGGCAGATTGCTATGAAGGCCGTTTGACCCGCTCCAAAGAGCTTTGGGGGAACGACGTATTCACTACGCGGGATTACCGCGAGGTTCTGGCCCGTCCTGAGGTGGATGCCATTATTCTGGCCACTCCGGATCACTGGCACTCCATCATCTCCATAGAGGCAATGAATGCAGGCAAGGACGTGTACTGCGAAAAGCCGATGGTGCAGCATGTGGAAGATGGAAAACCAGTAATTGCCGCCAAAGAAAAAACCGGGCGCATCTGTCAGATTGGCAGTCAGCGGGTAAGTTCCGTGGTGTACCAGAAAGCGAAAGACCTGCTGAAGGCAGGCGCTATTGGTGAATTCAACATGGTGGAAGCCTGGTGGGATCGTAACTCCTCCATTGGTGCGTGGCAATACACAATTCCACCGGATGCTTCCACGGACACATGCGACTGGAATCGCTTCCAAGGCCGCGCCAAGCATGTAGCTTGGGACCCGAAACGTTTTTTCCGCTGGAGAAATTATCAGGATTATGGAACCGGTGTAGCAGGTGATTTATTTGTTCACCTGTTTAGCGGCATGCATTTTGTCACCGGCGCGATTGGTCCCAGCCGTGTGTATGCCACCGGCGGTCTCCGTTATTGGAAAGATGGGCGGGACGTGCCGGATTTATTACTGGGCGTGTATGATTACGAAGCAACTGACCAGCATCCTGCTTTCAATCTGGCACTCCGCGTAAATTTCGAAGATGGTTCCGGCGAATCGTCCGGTTTTCGATTTATTGGGTCGGAAGGGATTCTCACCATTGGGAACGGAGTCACCGTAACGAAACATCCTCCTTCCCGCGAGCCTGGTTATTCTATTGATACTTTCTCCGAGGCGACTCAACAGGAATTTTTAAAAGGTTATCGCGAGAAATACGCAGCCAATAATGTGAATGCAGATAGTATGCGCGCGGATCAGGAAGAGAAATATCTTCCGCCACCGGGATATAGCGACCATCGTGATCACCATCGAAACTTTATTCAAGCGGTTCGAAGCCGAAAACCAGTAACGGAAGATCCTGTGTTCGGCTTTCGGGCTGCTGGCCCTGCATTACTTTCCAATCTTAGCTATTTTGAACACCGAACTTGTAAGTGGGACCCGCACTCTATGGTACTTTTGGGCTAGTCAATCTAATCGTAAAAAACTCATTTTTTTATGAGCTAATTGAAGGGGATTTTACGCGTATTACTATGTGATACCGATTCTATCTCCTACCGAGTTTTCAGCAGGTGAAGTTTACAATCAAGTGAACCGGATTGTAGGGTCACGTGAGTTTGTGCGCTCTAAATTTCTATGTGCTTTTCTCCGCTATATTGTGGAGCAGCATTTGGAAGGAAATGATGCGCTCCTTAAGGAAGGGTGGCTCGGAAAAACCGTGTTCGCCAGGGAAGAACCTTATAATCCATCTTCCGATCCGATTGTGCGGGTACAGGCTCGCCGTTTACGAGCAAAGCTCACTCACTATTATTCAGTGCAAGGCATATCTGATCCGGTTTTAATTAGTGTTCCTTTAGGCAGTTATGTTCCTCACATTAGGAGGCGCGCTGTTTCACAACACGTCGGCGAAGCCGCGTTTCATGTAGCGGAAAAACAGGCCGCCTACTAGAAACGTAATAACGGCATAAAGGGTGGCAAACCCAAAATCGGCTAACGGTGGAACATGGTGCCCTAGCAGCATTTCACGGTAAGCTCGCACCATATAAGCCAAAGGGTTTGCCATGATAATAAATCGAAAACGCTCAGGGAACTGATCCTCCCCGATAAAGATAGGGGTGACCCAGAACCATAGCGTCATCGCTACGGTAAGTACTTGGGCGGTATCTCGCAGATATACTTGCAAGCTGGAAGCAATCCAGCCAATGCCAACTGCGAACAAGCCAATTAACAGGGCAAACACTGGCAGAAAGATCAACATAGGGCTGATGTGATTCAGCACTATTGCGGTACTGGCAATCACTAAGGCGGTTGCCATGAGATGGCTGACTAAGGAAGAAAGAAAAATAGAAATTGGCACAATTTCCGCCGGAAATACAGTTTTAGTAATCAGGCTGGATTGTTCCAGCAAAGAAGCCGCGGACCGCATCACCGTTTCACTAAAGAGAAGCCATGGCAGCATTCCGGCAAACAGATAGAGCGGGTAATTTTGCGTTGCTTCACCCGCTCCTGGAGTCTGGTGCAAACAGACGCTGAATACAAAGGTGTAGCTCAGGAGCAACACAACCGGATGGATAAAACCCCAGAGCCACCCGGCTACTGAACCTACATACCGCTGCTGAAAATCCCGCCGCACCAGTTGCACAATTAAGCTGCGGCGCTGGATCAAGTTTTGAAGAAAAAGCGTGCCTGGAAGATGCCGTCTCAAGCCGGGATGGTAGCAATCCCTTGCCTTGACACGCAACCTTAAGGGTTGTTAATCTAGGCAATTCGTACTACGCCGTAAATTTCACCACGCACGCTTTCCGTGCTTTTCCCAATCATGAAACAGGATTATTTCATTCTTGTTTTGGCCCATTCGCTCCATGGGCGCCTCCAGCGTGTTCACATCCCCTACAAAGTGCTTTACGGGGTGCTGGCGCTTGCTCTTTTTGGAACGGTTTCCCTCTTCGGATTTGTTTCCAGTTATGCCCGCATGGTTTGGAAAGTGGCGAATTACAATACGCTGAAACAGGAAACAGAGAACCTGAAGCTTCGGTATCAGCGGCTTCAAAAAACGGTGAATCAGACCAACGCCCAGCTTGCTTCGCTGCAGATACTGGCGCAGGAAGTTTCCGTAGCCTATGGCATCAAGCAGAAGATGGAAGGCCCTGCCGATCTGAATGCGGAAACTCATCTGAATCCTACCGTGGCGGAAAGCTTTGCAGAATACCGATTTTTACAAAGTAATAATTTGTCTCTGCTGCGCGCGAACTACAGTCAGCAGTTCCATGTCAACGTCATTCCCAGCATCTGGCCGGTAGATGGACGGCTGATGGGCGGCTTTGGGGAGCGTTCCGATCCCTTTTCCGGGGAAGGTGCGTACCACACGGGCGTAGATATTTCCGCTCCCACAGGAACTCCGGTACACGCCACGGCAGACGGACGCGTGCAGTTTGCTGGTCTCTACAATGGCTATGGAAGGCTGATTGTGGTGGAGCATGGCAACCGCTACCTGACGTACTACGCTCATCTGTCACGGGCTGATGTGATGGTAGGGGAAGAAGTGCGGCGAGGGGAAGTGATTGGTGCGGTAGGCACCACAGGCCGTTCCACCGGACCGCATCTCCACTATGAAGTACGGATCAGTCAGGCGCCAGTGAACCCTTATCGGTTCCTGAACAAGCCGATGGAAACCCAGGTTGCCAAGAGCGAGTTTCCCTTCTAAGAACTGCATTTCCAGCCAATTGCGTTCTCGCTACAATAAGCAAAGATGAAGCGCAGGGCCTTTGTTTCCTTGCTGGCAAGCTCTGCTTTCGCAGCAGAACACGAAAAGGGCAAAACGCTTCCTTCCGAAGTGTTTCGGTATGCGGATGCTTCCACGGAGATTGAAGTCGCACGCCTGACAGACCCTGGCAATAGCAGTTTTCTTTTGGCCGCACCTCAGAACGCCATTTCCCGAAAGTCCTCATTTCTGATTTATGTGAGTGACCGAAGCGGAACTTGGCAGGCCTATCGAATGGATCTGAAAACGGGCGAATCCCACCAGTTAACGGAGGCCGAATCCTTAGATCCTGCTTCTGTGCTGCTGCTGCCTGATGACCACGGAATCTGCTATGCGGATGGTTTGCGAGTCATAACCGCTCCGCTTTCCAGCCTTCATGAACGTGAGTTGTTTGTGGGCGCTGGGCCGCTTTCTCACCTTTGCCTGGCTGGTGACGGCAGGCGCCTTCTTTTTGTGGAGTCGCAAGAGAAGGGATTGCGCTTACGCAGTGTGGGGCTGCTGAAAGGCGAAGCCGGCACCCTTCTGAACCTTTCTGCCCCGCTGCAATTTTTACTGCCGCGCCCGAGCCGTGCGCAAGCGATTTATAGTCTGGAAAACGGCGCTTCTTTCCTTCTGAATACGGAAGGAAAACAGGCTCGCCCGCTGCCCACTACTTCTTTCGCCAGCCTCAACGCCGGGGCCTTGCAGTGGATACCAAGCGGCAAGTCGTTTACTTATCTGCGCGTCAATCCGGAAGACGCAAAACAACAGTGGACATTGTGGGAATACATTCCGGAAGCAAACAGCAACAAAGCTTTAGCTCCTACCAGTCAATTCGTGCAAGCCAGCCCCAATGAAGATGGCTCTGTGTTTGTAGGGGCCAGTCGCAGCAAAGCAGGGCCTTTTATTTTGCTGCTGTTGCGAGTAACTCGTCGTGAATTCACACTTTGCGAACATCGCTCTTCCCACCCGGAAACCGCCCATCCCAGGTTCTCTCCCGATAGCCAGAGTGTGTTTTTCCAAAGCGACCGGCATGGCAAACCGGCCATTTACCGTGTGCGGGTAGACCGGTTAGTGGAAGAAACCAGCAATTAACGAGCGCTTTGTTCCTTGGGTTCCGCCAGGTAACCCACAATCATGTCTTTGCGAACCTCATTCACAATGATTTCGTAAGGCTGTTTGGCGCGCGCCATAATGAACTGGATTGGTTCGTTGATGGTACGGTCTTTCTTTTCGGTTGTTTTATCGTCAGCCGTCAATTCAAACGTAAATCGGTTGCGCTTCGGGTCCGCTTTTTTCAGAATCATGGAAACCTCGCCGATTCGCTGGGGCTGCTTTGCTTTGGACAGCTTGAACTCCACGTAATTACGCTCGCCAAGCCGCTTCAGGTAGGACAGTTCTTTGGAGTTCGTAGCCACATAGCCGCTGGTCACGCCAAGGTCGCCGGTCACCTTGCGAAGATCAGTGATTGTCTTATCGATATCAGACTTTGCGGAAGCAACTTGCGTCTTTACGTCCGAAACGTCCGTGGTGACACTACTAATTTTTGAGTTAGCGTCACTTACGGCAGCTTTCGTTTCGCTAATTTCGCCACTGATCTTTTGCGCCACCGCAACCTGCTGCTGTTCCAATTTCTTGGACTGTTGTTCCGTATACGTCAGGGATTCCCGCTTCGCTTGACTGGCAGCAACGTTTGCCTGACGCCGCGCATCATCCAAATCTGATTTCAGCGCATCCAGGTGCTTACGGCTAGTAGCCACTACTTCAGTCGAATTTTCCTTCAGGCTTTCGACCTCGGCTTCTAAGGCATCATGCGACTTTACAGCATCGGCCTTCATATCATGAAGCTGGATAAAAAGGTAAACATTGGAGACCAGAAGCGCAGCCAAGGCTCCGCCCACCAGAGCGGTCTTCACATTCGATTTGTTCGGCTCCGGCTGGTAGTAAGCAGTGGGTTCAGTCATAACAAAATTATAGATGCTGTCTCCCTCGGTGTGGGTTACCTAGATTAGTAGAAAACTCTGCCCCCGCACTGCAGGAACTGTTTCTACACCGTAGGTTTTTTGAATATTGGTGGCCAAGGCAGCAGCCTGATCGCTTTCCCCATGCACCAGAAACACTTTCTTAAGGGTTGGGATCAAGGGTTTTATCCAGGCTAATAACTCATCGCGGTCCGCATGGCCGCTCAATGCCTGCAAGCTGGCAACTTCCGCACGCAGATGCTTCCGTTCATTCAGAATCATCACTTCCGGCACATGGTCCAACAATTTGCGGCCTAGCGTGTTCTGCGCCTGGTAACCCGCGATCAACACCGTGTTTCGTGCATCTTCCACGCCATGCTTCAAGTGATGGAGCACGCGTCCCGCTTCACACATACCCGAAGGAGAGATCACGATATAAGGACCGGCCTTTCCGTTCAGAGCCTGTGAATCCGTTCTCTCTCGAATGTATTGCAGTTCCGCGAAACCGAAGGGATCACCGGTTTGGAGATATGCTCTGGTTTCTTCATCAAAGCACTCCGGGTGAGCGCGATACACTTCGGTGACGTTCACCGCGAGCGGGCTGTCCACAAAAACAGGAACGCGCGGCACTCGGCCCGCTTGAAATAACTCATGCAGCAGAAGCACAATCTGCTGAACGCGTCCCACGGCAAAGGCAGGAATAATCAGCTTGCCGCCCCTCCCAATCGTCCGGTTGGCGACCGCAGCTAATTTATCAATCACCGTCTGATCTTCCTCATGGAGACGGTCGCCATAAGTGCTTTCCAGAATCAGGTAATCCACCGCCGGCAGCACATCGGGATCGCGAATAATCGGTAATCCAGGTCGCCCCAAGTCTCCGGAAAAGGCAAGGCGGACGTTGTCACACTCAATCACCAGACTGGAAGACCCCAGCATGTGACCAGCATCGTAGGGAGTGTAGCGCAGCGTTTCCGTCACTTCCGTTTTGGTGTAATACGGAACTTTCCGGAATAGCGGCAGCGCAGCTTCCACATCGTTGTGCGTATATAAAGGTTCCACAGGGCTCTGCCCCGCAGGGAGATGGCGGTTCAGGAAATAAGCGTCTTGTTCCTGCAAGTGACCGGTATCCTGCAACATGGCGTCGCATAGATCTGCTGTAGCCGGGGTGGCGTAGATTGGCCCGCCAAATCCATTTTTTACCAACAAGGGAATATTGCCGCTATGGTCAATATGGGCGTGGGAAAGCAGCAACGCATCCACACCGGAAGGCGGAAAAGGGAAATGCCGATTCTGCCATTCGGCTTCTTTTCGATGTCCCTGGTACATGCCGCAATCGAGAAGAACGGTTTTGCCTCCCGTACTGATCTGGTGCATGGAGCCGGTCACATCCCCTGCGGCTCCCCAAAAGGTAATGGTCATCCCGGGGAATCATGTCATACACACGCCCGGACGGCAATCCCGCTGCAGTTCTGGTTTCCCCGTTGGGTGATACTTGCCTTTTTCCACAAACGCGCTAAAATGAAGTTGGTCGTGTCGAACTCCTGAAGTGGGCGCAAGCCCACTTTTTTATTGGAAATTGCTACCATGGCGAGCCAGTCCGTACTTGCAAAAGTGGAAGAAATCGTCGAGCGCGTTGGGCGCTTAGAAGGACTGGAAGTGGTAGAAGTGGAGTTGAAAGGAAGTGGAAGAAGTCATTTCCTTCGCATTTCAATTGATAAGCCGGAAGGGGTGACACATGCAGATTGCGAAAAAATGTCACGGGAAACGGAAGCAATTCTGGATGCGGAAGACGTTATCCCAGATCACTATACGCTAGAGGTAAGCTCGCCCGGAGTGGAGCGCAAGCTTCGCAAGTTGAAGGATTTTGAGCGCTTTCAGGGCCAGAAGGCAAAAGTTGCATTGCGTGAACCCGTGGAGGGAAAGCGGCATTTTGAAGGCACAATTGCTGCGGTAAACCAGGAAACAATTTCCTTGGGGCTGGCAGGTGGTTCTGAAGTGCAATTTCCTTATTCACAAGTCGAAAAAGCCAATCTAAAGTTTGAGTGGTAACTCAACAACTCGCCAAAAGTACTGAGGAACCAAGAGGTCCCTGTGGAAACGATTTTTCAATCCATTGAAATTTTAAGCAAAGAAAAAGGTATTGATTCCAGCATTGTTCTGGATGCGGTAAAAGATGCGCTGCTGATTGCGGCCAGAAAGCACTTCCGCACCAACGAGGAATATGTGGCGGATCTGGATACCAAGTCCGGATCAATCAAGCTTTATGCAGTGAAAAAGGTGGTGGATCATGTGGAAGATCCCTCCAAAGAAATCACTCTGAATGATGCCGTGCGGTTCGATTCTTCCGCCACAGTGGGCGCGGAAGTGCGCGTGCAAAAACCGACCGATGCGCTGGGCCGCATCTCTGCGCAAACGGCAAAACAGGTGATTTTTCAGAAAGTTCGGGAAGCGGAACGGGAGACCGTGTTTAACGAGTACTCCAGTCGCGCTGGCGAACTGGTGAACTGCACCGTGAAGCGCATTGAGGGGCAGGACTTAGTTCTTGACCTGGGCAAAACGGAAGCGCGTCTTCCAAAAAAAGAGCAATCCCGCCTGGAAAGTTTCAATATTGGGGATCGAGTTCGCTGTGTAATCCGGGTAGTAGATAAAGCCAGCAAGGGTCCCGGCGTGGTGGTTTCCCGAGCAGATCCGGAATTGGTGAAACGCTTATTCGAGCAAGAAGTGCCGGAAATCTATGACAACACGGTGGTAATCCGTGGTTGTGCGCGGGAAGCCGGGGAGCGGACCAAAATTGCCGTGCAGAGCCGTGACCGGGATGTGGATTGCGTAGGAGCTTGCGTAGGGATGAAGGGAATGCGGGTGCAGTCCATTATCCGGGAGCTTCGCGGCGAAAAAATCGACATCATTGAATATTCGGAAGATCCCGTTCAATTTGCCACTCATGCTCTGTCTCCGGCAAAAATCAGCCGGGTCACGGTTCTGGATGCGTTGGGAAAACACATGGAAGTGATTGTGGATGATTCCCAGCTTTCTCTGGCGATTGGCAAAAAGGGGCAGAATGTCCGGCTGGCGGCGAAGCTGATTGGCTGGAAGGTAGATATCAAGAGCGAAGAAGAAAAGCGGCAGGAAGTGGAATCCGCTATGGAAGCTCTGGTAGCGACGGGAACGCCGCTTTCCATTCTGGTGGATTACGGGCTGGATACAGCAGTGGAATTCACGCTGATGGGAGCCGGAATTAATACGGTGGAAAAGCTAGGGGAAATGACGCCAGAGCAATTGGTGAACTTTCCCGGCATCACTGCCGCCATGGTGGAGCGTATTCAGTTGGCAGTGATCAGTTATTACGGGCAGTTTGACGATGGGGAACCCACCACATCCGATCCTGCTTCGGAAACGCCGCCGGATGATCAACCAGATTCGGAGGATGTGGAACTCGCTTCCGGTCCGCCCATGGAATCAGATGAGCAGGCCGATGAAGGGTCTGAATCGCCGGAAAGCGAGTCTGATACTATGGATACTCCCGGAACTGATGGAGCAGCAGTGAAGCGCTAAAGAGCGCAGGTGCGGGAAAAAAAGCGCGAGTTGGTTTTCTGGCCGCGTATAAGCAGGAACAATTACTTACGTTTCATATGAATAAATCTCGACGGATCAACGAGCTGGCCCGGGATCTGGAAGTGAAGTCACATGCCATCCTGGACAAATTAAAAGAGCTCGGGATCACCGGAAAGACTCATTCGAGTTCGGTGGATGAGGATGTGGCACTCCGGCTCAAAGACATTTTTCTGGGCGAAGGAGCAGAACTTCGCGGCTCCAATGGCGTCTCGCATGAGGACGAAGAACAGGAATCCTCAAGATCTCATGACAATGAAGCAGAAGAACGCATCGAGGCAGCACCAGAGCCCCCGGCTCCCGCTCCTCCGTCTTCTCCCGCCACTGGTGGCGGTCCATTGCAGCCGCCTCTGTTACAGCGGCGCATTGTTCCGGAATTTCCCGCTAGAACTGCTCGCCCAGCGATGCCAATCACCCCGGAACCGGTTGTGGCTCCTCCCGTTTCTGCCACTCCGGCAGCTCCGGTAACAGCGACAGCCACTGCGGCTCCTGAACCCTCTGCGCCGGCTGCGCCTCCGCCCGCTCAGGAAGAAGAAAAACCAGCGCCTCGAATCGGTTTGCGCCCTCCGTTGGCAGGAGGTTCTTTCCGTCCGCCTTTGCTGGGTTCGCCTCGTCCAGCACAGGCGCCTGCGCCGGCTGCCTCGAGTGCTCCCCCTCCGGCGGCAACTACACCCCCGGCTCCGGCAGCAGCTTCCCCGTCCAATGTTCCACCCGCTGCGGTGATGGCTCCAGGGCGTCCGGTGCCACCCCCTCCGCGCCCGATTCCTACGGCGCCACGGCCGGGACAAGTATTAACCGGGCCGCGTCAGCCGCTTCCTAGCAATCCACCTACTACGGGGACTGTTCCGGGCGCACCGCTGATTCAGCGTCCTCCGGTTCGTCCGAGTGGACCTGGGTCTCCTGCGCCGCAAGCTCCCATCGCTGCTCGTCCTACGCCGGGAGGCCCCATTGCGCGTGTTGCGCCGGGGGCACCTGCCCCGCGTCCGCCGCATCATGCGCCGTCCCATGGCCATGGTTCGTCTTCCGGTCCCGGCATGGCTCGTCCTGTTGGGGGACGTCCGCCTCTGGTAGGGCAGCCTTCTCAACGCCCAATTGTGCCTCCACGTCCGGATTTGGCGGCAAAACTTACGCCTCCGCGACCCGGAAATCCAGCTTTTGCTGCGCCTCCGCCTTCTCCGCGCCCTGGCGCGCCGGTTCGTCCGGTTTCCACTCCCACTCCAGGGAGACCGATCTATCAAGGACCTGGACGCGCAGGTCAACCCATGCAGGGCCGTGGCCCCGGTGGGCGGCCGGGAGGCCCTGGTGATGGACGTCCTGGTGGTTTTCGTCCGGGCATGCATCCAACCTCGCGTACTCCTGGAGGTTTAGTAGGCCCAGGAGCACCGCCGCCTCCGCCTGATCAACAGCGTCGTCCTGGTGGTGGTTACAACAGGCCCGGTGGCGCACGTCCTCAGCAAGGGCGTCGGCGGGAAGGGGATGAAGGGGAGAAGCTGCTGCGTCCCGTCCGACGGGAAGCTCCGGCAGGTCCGCCCCCGATTAACCGGGATATCACTATCTCCGAAGGCGTTACCGTCAAGGAACTATCGGAAAAGCTGGATGTCAAGGCCAACCTGGTGATCAAGAAACTGGTAGATCGTGGTATTTTCGCCACCATCAACCAGACCTTAGATGCCAAGCTTGCTACAGATCTGGCCCGTGAATTTGGCGCTTCCACCAGCACCATCACCTTTGAACAAGAGGCCATGGCGGATGTGCAGATCATGGAGGAAGCGACCGACCTCCAGCCGCGTGCTCCCGTGGTCACCATCATGGGTCACGTCGATCACGGAAAGACTTCCATTCTGGACGCCATTCGCGAAGCCAGCGTGGCCTCACGCGAAGCGGGCGGAATTACGCAGCACATCGGCGCTTACCACATTGAGAAAAACGGTCGCAAGATCGTGTTTATTGACACTCCTGGTCACGAAGCGTTTACCCGTATGCGTGCTCGCGGCGCAAAGGTTACCGATATTGTGATCCTTGTAGTTGCGGCAGATGATGGCGTGATGCCGCAGACGCTGGAAGCGATTGACCATGCCCGTGCAGCGAAAGTGCCGATCATTGTGGCAATCAACAAGATTGACCGCCCGGAAGCACAGGTAGACCGCATCAAGCAGCAGTTATCGGATCGGGGATTACTCGCCGAAGATTGGGGCGGCGATGTGGTGATGGTGCCGGTTTCTGCCAGAACCAAGCAGAATCTGGATCAGTTATTAGAAATGATCCTTCTGGTAGCCGACCTTCAGGATCTGAAAGCAAATCCGTCGCGGCCTGCCATGGGTTCCGTGCTGGAAGCCAAACTGGACCGTGGCCGTGGTCCTGTGGCTACGGTGCTGGTTCGCAACGGTACGCTGCGCGTGGGTGACTTCTTTATCTGCGGCGAAGTGTTCGGCAAAGTTCGCGCTCTGATTGATGACCGTGGAAATCAGGTCAAGGAATGCGAGCCGTCCATGCCGGTGGAAGTGCTGGGCTTGGATGCCCTGCCGGATGCAGGCGACGAGTTCCAAGTCGTCACGGATACAGCCAAGGCGAAGCAGATTGTGATGTACCGCGAAGCTAAGGCCCGTGACTTGGCACTATCCAAGAACAAGCGCCTCACACTGGAACAACTCCAGAAGCAAATGGCGCAGGGCGAGGTCAAGGACCTAAACCTGATCCTGAAGGCGGATGTAGGCGGTTCCGCCGAAGTACTGCGGGATACCTTGGAGAAGCTTTCCACCGATAAGGTACGTGTCCGCGTTCTTCTTTCTGGCGTAGGTGCAATCAGCGAGTCGGACGTGGATTTGGCCTCGGCTTCTGAAGCAATCATTATCGGCTTCAATGTCCGTCCGGATCGAGCCGCAGCTGCTGCCGCCGAGCATGAAGGTGTGGAAATTCGGCTCCACTCCATTATTTACGCTCTGACCGATGAGATTAAGAAGGCCATGTCCGGCCTGCTGGCGCCGACTTACAAGGAAGTCTACCGGGGCAAGGCGGAAGTTCGCCAAACCTTCAAAGTCACCAAAATCGGCACAGTGGCTGGATGCCTGGTGCTGGATGGCAGCATCACGCGCGATTGCCTCTTGCGGATCGTGCGGGATGGAGTAGCGTTGCACACTTCTAAGGTGGGGTCGCTGAAGCGGTTCAAGGATGATGCCAGTGAAGTGCGAAGCGGCATGGAGTGCGGCATCACGATGGACAATACCAGTGACGTGCAGGTAGGCGACATTCTGGAAGCTTTTGTTACCGAGAAGGTCATCAGCGTAGTCGCCTAAGGTATGGCAGCAGTGGGAGTGGTCACGTTTGAGTTACGAATCGAGCACTCTCACTCGCTGAAAGAAAAACGTCAGGTCATCAAAAGCCTGAAAGACCGTTTGCGCTCCCGGTTCAACGTTGCCGTCGCGGAAATTGATTATCAGGACCTCTGGCAGCGTTCGGTAGTGGCAGCGGTCACTGTTTCCTCTAACCGGAAAACAGCGGAAGAAGCACTCCAGCGCGTGGAGGAGGATGCCTCGGAAGTACTCGGGCCGTCTCTGGTAAGCACGCATTTTGAGTGGATGGAGTAAAAGGTTATGGATCAACGTCGCACAGCTCGCGTTGGGGAAGCCCTGCGGGAAGAGCTTTCGCAGCTTGTGAATTTTGAGATGAGCGATCCACGTCTTCGGCACATCACTGTTGCGGACGTTTCGGTGACCCCGGATGGAAGGCAGGCGCGGGTAAACGTCGGCCTTTACGGTGATGCTGAGGAACAAAAGGAGACCATGAAGGCTCTGACCAAGGCTCGTAACCACCTACGCCATGAACTTGCCAGCAGACTTCAATTGCGTCATGTGCCGGAATTGTTTTTCCTCGCAGACACTGGCACTGCCGCAACCAGCCGGGTGGAAGTGCTTCTGGATCGGGTAAGAAAGAATCGGCGTGGCCCGCAAGATTCCACTGATTCTTAGCGTTTCTTTTGCCGCTTTGCTCCTTCCGGCACTGTTCGCCTTTGAGGCGAAAAACAGTGAACCGGAAATGCTGCGTCTGGAGCTTAGCCGAGATGCCATGGGCTCCACCTACTCGCTGGTGCTCTATGGAACAGACCGAGAAACCCTGGAAACAGCTGCAAACGAAGCATTGGCGGAAGTGCAACGCCTGGATAGCGAACTTTCCAATTACCAGCCGGATAGCGCCTGGAGCCAGGTAAACCGATGGGCAGGGGAACGGCCCGTGGAAGTTTCCCCGGAACTCTTTGATTTGCTCGCTGCTTGCCTTCGGTACAGCCATGCGAGCGAAGGCGCTTTCGATATCACGGTCGGCCCCCTGATGAAAGTATGGGGATTTTATAAAGGCAGCGGACACCTGCCGGAGCCTCAGAAAATAAAATTCGCCATGGAGAGTGTCGGTTATCGTAACATCGTCCTGAACCCGGCAACGCACTCTGTGCGATTTACCCGTAAAGGGGTAGAAATGGATCCGGGCGGAATCGGGAAAGGGTTTGCCGTAGACCAGATGGTAAAAGTGCTGCGTAGGGATGGTATCAAAATCGGGCTGGTCTCAGCTTCCGGCAGCAGTATGTATGCCTTGGGAGCGCCTCCAGGGGAAAAAGGCTGGACCATTTCCATCCGCGATCCCCGCGATGAGGGAAAAACAGTGCAGGATATCCTGCTGAAAGATGAATCGCTTTCCACATCGGGCAGCTATGAAAAGTTCTTCGAAGCGGATGGCAAGATTTACGCCCATATTATGGACCCGCGCACGGGTTATCCCGCGCGTGGAATGCTTTCTGTGTCTGTTATCGCCCCGCTTACGCTTGACAGCGAGGCATGGTGCAAGCCATTTTTCATCAATGGGCGCGCTTGGGCGTCCCAACATAAACCGGAAGGAACTCGCGCTTACTTTTGCGAGGACAAAGCAGACCAGTCATGCGTGTGGCTCCAATAACCAGCCGTTTTCTTGATGCTTGCAAACGCCGTCCTACGGACGTGCGGCCCGTGTGGTTCATGCGTCAGGCAGGCCGCTATATGCGGCAATACCGGGAAATCCGCGCCAAACACGGCATTCTGGAAATGTGCAAGCGGCCGGACTTAGCGGCAGCGGTTACATTGCAGCCGATCGAGCTGCTGGACGTGGATGCGGCTATTATCTTTGCCGATCTCCTGCTTCCCGTGGAGCCCATGGGCCTGAAGCTCCGTTATGCCACCGGAGAAGGACCGATTATTGACAATCCGATTCGCACCTCGGATGACATTGATTCCCTTTCCACGCTGAATACGGACGATCTCGGCTATGTGGGCGAAGCAATTCAATTGGTGGTGCGTGCCCTGAATGGCCGCGTTCCCGTGATCGGGTTTGTGGGTGCTCCTTTTACCCTGGCCAGTTACATGATTGAAGGAGGCGCTTCCCGCAATTTTGTAAAAACCAAGCGCCTGATGTATGAAGACGAAACCATGTGGCGGCGCTTGATGGGCAAAATCGTGGATACGGTCGCGCCGTTCGCCATTAGCCAGATTGCTTCCGGCGCACGGGCCATCCAGGTATTCGATAGCTGGGTGGGGGCATTAGGCGCGGATGATTACGTGCGCTACGCGGCTCCGTATTCCCGTGCCTTGATTGAACGGGTTCGCGCTGCTGGCGTGCCGGTGATTCACTTCGGCACGGGTGCTTCCGGCTTTTTCCGGGAACTGCATGCCGCCGGGGGAGATGTCATGGGCGTCGATTGGCGCATGAATATCGACCAAGCCTGGATGGATATCAGCTACCGTGCGGCAATTCAGGGAAATCTGGACCCTGTGGCTCTGTTTGCTCCCCTACCGGAGCTAAAGAGCAAAGTGCATGAACTGCTCAGGCGCACGGGAACGCGTCCGGGTCATATTTTCAACCTCGGCCATGGCATTCTGCCGGAAACTCCGGTAGAGCACGTGCGTGCCGTCGTACAAATGGTTCGTGAGTTCAAACCCTGAAGTCATCATCGTCGGCGGAGGAATTTCCGGGCTTTCCGCTGCTTACTACTTGCGGAAACTCGGTGTCCGCTCACTAGTCATCGAGGCACGCCCTTATCTGGGTGGAGTTCTCCGAACAGAGCAGATTGCGGGTTGCACGGTGGAAACCGGCGCGGATAGCTGGCTTGCGACCAAGCATTCCGCCGCTGACCTTGCACGCGATGCTGGCATGGGCAAGGAACTGATTGGCTCCAACGACCATTTCCGTCGTACGTGGCTATGGAAAAAAGGACGCCTCCATCCGCTTCCGGAAGGCATTCAACTGGTGGCACCAAGCCAGTTTGGCCCAGTTTGGAAAAGCCGCCTTTTTGGAACAACCACAAAGATCCACATGACAGCGGACTGGTTGCGGATGCCTCGCGCTCCGTTGCCGGAACGCTCCGTGGCCGAGTTCGTCAGGAATCACTTTGGGCAGGAAGTGGTAGATTATCTGGCGGAACCGCTGCTCACCGGCATTTATGGCGGTGACCCGGCGGCCCTTAGCGCCTGGAGTGTGCTCCCTAAGCTTGTCGAGCGGGAACAACAGCATGGCAGCCTGGTTCGTGGATTGGAAGCTCCGAAGCGAAAAGGATCGATCTTCGAAACGGTGAAAGGCGGCCTGAGTTCTCTGGTCGAGGCCATTCACCCGGCAGAAGTTTGCCATGAGCGGGTGGAATGGATCCAGCACGATGAAACAGGATTTCAAATCAAAGCCGGAGCCAGCGAGATAAGAACGTCGCAACTCATTCTCGCCTGTGAATCTCACGCTGCTGCACGACTGCTTTCGCCGATGGATTCCCAGTTGGCGGGGCTGCTGCGCGGCATCCGCCATAGTTCCGGCCATATCACGGCGATGGGCTTCCGTCGCGCGGAACTTCGGCACGCGTTGGATGGATTTGGCTTACTGGTTCCTAAGTGCGAAGAAATGAATTTAATGGCGGCCACTTGGGTTTCCACCAAGTTTGCACACCGTGCGCCTGCCGACCTTCAGGTGATCCGGGCATTCTTCCGCGAAAAGACGCAAGACCCGGTGCGGGAATTGCGCCAAATCATGCATTTTGGGGCCGAGCCGATCTTTCTCAAGAATTACCATTGGCCCGATTCCCTGCCCCAATACGCGGTAGGCCATGCAACACGTGTAAAGGAAATCCAGGAAAAGGTAAGTCGGATTCCAGGACTTCATCTGATCGGAAATGCTTACGAAGGTGTTGGAATTCCGGATTGTGTGGGGTTGGCTAAGGAGGCAGCGACAGCAGTGCATTCCTTACACTCCACTGCAACAAACACTTAGGAGTAGCTATTACTTTAGTGATATAGTGTGATCTTTCAACTCCCGTGGTGCTTACCCAAAAAGAATCCTGCGTCATTCAGGAAGGTGATCTTAGTCCGCTCTCCGCGCAACAGCTTACTTACCTTTCTCATCTTTGTAAGCCGGTAAATAAAACCAGAGTAAAAGGCCGAAACTTTCCTGTACGGGAATTTGCCTCTATGCTCGTTTTGGCTGTGGTGATTCTCCTTTGTGGCTACCGTCTGACCCGAATTACATTTAGTAAAAGCCGTGTAGAAAATCTTGCGGATGCAAAGGCATTCACAGCCCGGCACTTGCCAGGATTCATTGCTCAGGACTTCCATTCGCCGCGAATGCGGGCTCTCCGAATTCTGATTGCCCCTGTGATTCGCACGTCGAAAACGTCGTTGGAAAAAGCAATTGCCCTTCGGAAGTGGGCCAGAAATCTCCAGAACAACGATCCAGTCGTATGGTCAGCTCCGTTCACAGATGACACGGAAGATCCGTATCGTTTACTGGCGGAACAGAAAGCAGGATTTCATGGCGCGTGTCGCCGTTTTTCCTACATCTTGACTAGCGCTCTTCTGGCCTCCGGGATTGAAGCCAGACTGGTGCATGTTGCCGAAAATTTTCAGGATGGCGGCGTGAATCACACTTTGGTGGAAGCCTGGATTGATTCCTTAGGGAAATGGGTGCTGCTGGATGCTACCTTTGACACGCTGTTGTTGATTGACCATGTGCCGGCATCCGCTATGGACATGATTCGCGCTGTGGAAGCCCATGCGGCCAATCACGTTTCGTTTGAGCGGAACGGGTCCGACAGTTTTCCGAGCCCGTCGTGGAACACGTACCAGGGCATGTTTCACCATCTCTTTGTTGCCAAAACCAATGCCTTTTTTGAAGGCTATCGTTTAAGCCCGTTAGCCTCTAAGCCGATCCGATTCCTACATTTTGTAGATCGGTACGTTGCGCCTTACCCGCAGTGGCAAAAGGACGTCATGATCGCTGTTGCTTCTCTGTGTGCAGTGACAGAGATTTTTCTTGCTTGGCGTGTATTCTTGCGTTTCGTACTGAGGCACACCGCTCCTGCTTAAAATAGAAGCAGTGGCGCAATGAATCCTGACAACCCGCCTGTTTCACCGGCTGAGATAATTGAATTCATCTTGGAAGAAATGCGTGCCGAAACACTGGACATGCGTTATTCCAATTTGGTCCGCAGTGTTTACCACGTGTACCTGAACAGCAATGACATGCGCCGACTAGGACCGGTATTGCAACGGACCAAGGCAGATGCCATACGCGCCTTAAATGAAGAGTTAGCCTCTCTCAACAAGCCTAAGTTTCGCGTTCCTGGGTTTTCCACAAACCAGAAACGCTATGAAATTATAGGGGACAACTGGCTGATTGAATTTCACGAAAATACTGACGATGATGCGGAAGAAAACCCGCTGATCGTTCAGTCTGAATTTGCGCCTCCGCAAGTTTCCGCTGCCAACGAGACCGATGATCGTGTGGGAACAGATACGGTTCGCATTACCAAGCGTCAGGCTTCCGGACTCACCACCACCACCACAGAAACTGTGCGGAGCGCTGATTTTCTGAACCGGAAGCCGAGCGGAATCGTATATGCCACTATCCAGTATGAGGATGATCGCGGCAGCCAGTCTTACGAAATGACCAAGGATCGGATCAAGATTGGTCGCGGAGCGAACGATTGCTGGGTGGATTTACGCCTTCATTCCAAGCAGGATATTTCCCGGGAACATGCCCAGGTGCGGATTGATAGCAGCACGGGCAAGTTTTTTATCAAGGATGTCAGCACTTATGGCACAACCGTGGACGGCCGCCGCATTCCCCCTTCCATTGAGCGCTCCGGGGGAGAAGAGGTAGACAAAAACATTGAAGTTCCCTTGCCCGGCAAAGCAAAAATCGGACTAGCCGGCGTGTTGGAATTAAACTTCAAAGCTGTGCGTCGGTAATTGCGGAGGGAGCCATGAGCCAGGTATTTCATCTCAGCCAGTATTTCGTGGTGGTGTTTCTTCTGTGTGCCTGTGCGCTTGCGTTGGCTTCGGCAATCCGCAGCAAGCTGTAAATCCGTATGCCTCCTGCCCTGCCCTATCTGATTGCTGCGGGAGATTCCGACCAAGGACACGTCCGCAGCAACAACGAAGATCGCATCTACATAGACGAACAGCGCGGCATTTTTCTGGTAGTGGACGGAATGGGCGGGCAAGCCGCTGGGGAAGAAGCTGCAGAGATTGCCGTACAAACGGTGCGGGCAAGATTAGAAAAGCAGACCGATAGCGCGGATCAACGAATCCGGGAAGCCATCGCGTTAGCAAATAACGCCATCTATGAAGCGGCAGAGCGGAAGCCTGCCTGGAGAGGGATGGCTTGCGTGCTGACCCTGGTGGTGCTGGAGGGAAGCCAAGCCATCGCTGGCCATGTAGGGGATTCGCGGCTGTACCTGATCCACCCCGGCAAGATCGAAAAAATCACTCGTGACCACTCGCCGGTAGGGGAACGCGAAGATGCCGGTGAGTTGACCGAAGAAGCGGCACGCAACCATCCGCGTCGAAATGAAGTCTACCGGGATGTCGGCTCCGCACTCCGCACACCCGACGATCACGACTTCATTGAGATTCAGCGATTCACTTTTACCCCGGAAAGCGCCATGCTCCTGTGCAGTGATGGCTTGAGCGACGTGCTTTCTTCCCAACGGATTCTCCAACTGGTGGAAGCCCATGCAGGAAACTGTCGCGCCGCTGTGGAGAAACTGATTGCGGAAGCAGTGGTCGATGGGAAAGACAATGTTTCCGTGGTGCTGGTGGAAGGCGAAAAGTTTGCGCAAACGGAGACTGCTGCGGTTCCAGTTCCTCCGGTAAGAGTGGAGGAACCAACTCGTGCCAACAAATCACATTTTGCTCTCTGGGCAGGTGTGGCTCTTCTTTTGGGAGCGATTGCCATCCTTGGCGTGTGGCGATGGTTTGCCGTTCCGCCTTCCGCAGCACATGGTCCTCGCACAGTGCGCGTCGGTCCGGGAGCTGACATCCCGTCGATTCCGGAAGCGGTCAGCAATGCGGAACCGAATGATATTTTGGAATTAACGCCCGGTGAGTATCGCGAGAAAGTTCTTTTGCGAAGCGGTCTTTCCATTCGATCTCTGGAAGCAGGAAAAGCGGTGTTGACGGGTGGAATTATCGCGGAAGACGTAGAACATGCCACGCTCACTGGAATCACCGTTCGGGAAGTAGGCATTTACATTCGAAATGCAAAAGTGGAGATCAGCAGAATTGACGTTTCCGAAGTATCCGGGCCAGGAATTGAATATGCGGGCAATTCCACCGGAACGCTGCGGGACTCCCGGATTCACAACAATTCCGGGCCTGGTATTTTGCTGCGAGATACCGCATCACCCTTGATTGAAAATAATTTTATTTCCGCAAACGGAAAGGCGCAGGGGCACTTACAACCCGGCATTGCCTTTCTGTCTACCGGCGCTCCTCACATTTCGTCGAATGGCATCGGTGATAACGGAGCAGAACCATTCTGGTTTGTAACAACCCCTCCGCCCGAACTGCTCCATAGCAATGTTCTTTCTGATCCGAAACATATGTTTCGTCTAATACCAGCAGGAGCCACACCATGATTGGAGGTGAGACTCTGGGTGAATTTCAGGTTCTAGGCTTCCTGGGCAGCGGAGCTATGGGAGAAGTGTTCTTCGCCCGCAACTTACACACCGGAGTGGACGTTGCGATCAAGCGGGTACGCCGCAGCCCGGGGCTGGATGGAGAAGAAAAGATTGCCGCGGAACGAATGGGTGCGGAACTGGAGCGTCGTCTCTCTCATATCGATGAGCGTGTCACAAAAGTGTTCAGCATTCAGGAGATCGGCGGAGACCTAGTGATTGAAATGGAGTATGTGGACGGAACTGATCTTTCCGAACTACTCCAGCAAAGCGCGATTCAACCAGGGCAAGCTGCCGTGATTGCCTTGGAATTATGCGGGTTACTGCAAAACCTCAGAACATTTGAGACTGAGCTGGAAGGCCGTCACCTTTCCGGAGTGATTCATGGCGACCTGAAGCCCAAAAACATCAAGATCAACAAGCACCAGCAAATCCGAGTCATGGACTTTGGTGTTGCCAAAGCACTTTCCCGCGCACGTGATTTTACAGCAAGTCTGTTTGGCAGCATTGCATACTGCTCGCCCGAACGATTAGACAGCGGCAGCATGGATTCCCACTCCGATCTATGGAGTGTAGGCGTAATGCTGTATCAGATGATTGCGGGGAAGCTTCCGTTTGAAGGCGATACGCCGGAACGCCTGGAACGGCGTATCCGCTCTGCACAGCCGCCTGATCCGTTGCCTCTGGCCTGTCCGGCTCCTCTCAGCAACATCGTATTTAAAATGTTGTCGCGGAACCTCCAAGACCGCTACGAAAGTGCAGTCGAAGTAGGTGTCGATCTGGAGCGTTTTTTGAAAGGTCAGCCGGTGAGCGCCACTGCCCCCAAGCGGACTCCATCGCCGGATGCCACTGTTCGCACAACTGCTCCTCTTACCGACTTGGATGGCACGCGAAGAACAGGTGTTCCGCTCCCAGCGGCACCACAGAAATTGCGTTTGTTGCCTCGCCTCCATTTCCCTTTTCGGATCGCAGGAGTGCTAGCGCTGCTATTGATTCTTGGTGTTGGCTTATTTTATTGGCTCATGATTCGTCCCACGGTGCTTGCCTGGGCGGATTCCCGAAAGCTGAAGCACGAAATCGAAACGGAACATCTGAGTGCTGCTGACGCATGGGACCGCTACCAGATGTTGTTGAAGCAAAAACACGCAGGATTTGTGATGTGGGGGCTTGGCAGTCCATTGGAAGACAAGCTGACCGCATCGGGAGATGTGCCGATTCGGAGATTTGCGAACAACGACTTCCCTACAGCACGCGAATGGAAGAATGCCGCGAATTATTTCTCACAGGCACTGGAACTGGATTCCGGCAACAAAACCATTAAAGGCAAGCTCCGCTTGTGTGAAGCGCAACTTCAGCGTATTCGCGCTGCCGGTCCCACTCGCCAAACCACGCTGAACGATGCGGCGGAGAAGTTTCAGCAGGCTGCCGTGCTGATGCCGAAGTCTCCTGACCCATATATCGGCTTGTCTCGTTTGTATGCTTACCATCTTGTGGATTGTGAGCGAGCAGAAGAAGCTTTAGATAAAGCCGCGAAGCTTGGGCATATGGCAACGCAGCGGGAACTAAACACGCTGGCTGATTCCTATATGGCGCGTGCCCAACAAAGCCTTCGGGATGCCGAAAAGTTTTCCGGCATGGCCGAAATGGGCAAAGACTATTTGGAGCATGCCCGGTCTGACTTTGAACATGCCAAAGAATTCTATACCCGCGCTGGCTCGTTTGAGCATGCGCCGGACCATGTGATTGCAGCCATGCGCGGCATGGGCGATGTGGATAACCGCTTGGTAGAAATGGGGCTCCATCGATGACAATGACGCGGCAGGTCGCAGCCGAACGAATTACGCGGCGGCGCATGGAAGAAGAGCGCAAAAGCACTGCCTTCCGAATGCAAGAGTTGCTGTTGTTGCTGATAGCCTCTGCCCTGATGGCAAGCGGATTATGGTTAGCATGGTCGGCGAAAACGCAAGCATTTGCAAGCTTTGAATCCTCGGTTCAAGCAGGGCGCCTCGCGGATTTGAATCAGCTTACCAGCGCGGAACAACTTCTTCCCTTTCTTGCTTTCATTCCCGGCAATGGGGATCGTGACTTTATTGCACATAAGATTTTTGCGGAAAGGGGGCGACACTTTGCCAATGTCGGAGCAGTCGGCAATATCAGAATTAACGAGAGGGAAATTGCAGCCCACTCCCAACTGGAAACCTTTCCACAACGGATGAAAGAGGCAGAAGCACGCGCAGCCCGGCAAAAGCCGCGCTGGTTCCATTCCGAGCAGAAGCTCCCCACTGTTTCCTTGTTGACACCGGACCAGATTCGCACCTGGAAGCCTTCCGTAGCCGTGCGTTCCCCCGCGATGTTTCGCCGAACGTTTCTCCTGTGGACATCGCTATGTTTTTTGGTGTTCTACGCCATCCATCTCCTGTGGCGCGTGCGAGGCTTTGCCGGAGACACGATGATTCTGCCAGTGCTCCACATGCTGTCTGGCACGGGGCTCATTCTGATGGTCAGCCTCCGTGATCCGCTGCGAGACACGCTGATGTTTCAGGATTATGCGGAGGGTGTGCTGCTAGGGTGCGTGTTTCTGGCGCTGTTCAGCCTGTTTGATTATGAGCAGGAATTCCGTGGCCTCAGCTATGTTTGGCTCGGCTTAAGCGTGCTGCTCGCCGTAGCTTTGGCACTGTTCGGATCAGGACCGGGCGAAAGCGACGCCAAAGTGAATCTGTTTTTCTTTCAGCCCGTGGAAGTGATCCGCATTCTGCTGGTATTGTTTTTGGCCGGATACTTTGCACGTAACTGGGATGCCCTGCGTGATTTGAAGCAGCAGCGCGGTGCGTTAGGTGGATTGAGTTCCCACTTCTCCATTCCGCGTTTGGAATACGTGCTTCCCGTGTTGATCGGCGTCACTGTAGCGCTTGCCATGTTCTTCCTGCTGAAGGATCTTGGCCCTGCGCTGGTGATTGGGTGCTTGTTTCTTTCCCTCTATAGCGTGGCGCGTAACCGAGCATCGCTGGCCATCAGTGGCTTATTACTGATTGTGCTGGTGTTCACCGTGGCGCATGCTGCCGGATACCCGGAAACTGTTACGCAGCGCATCAACATGCGCTCTTCTCCATGGGACAACCATGTGCATGGCGGAGACCAGCTTGCGCACTCTTTGTGGGCGTTAGCGAGTGGCGGCGTGATGGGCTCGGGCATTGGTTTGGGCAGCCCGGAATTTGTTCCCGCCGCGCACACGGATCTGATTGTTTCGGCATTAGGAGAAGAGTGGGGCTTTGTCGGTTTTGCAGCGGTATATCTCCTGTATGCCGTGCTGCTGTACCGAAGCTTTCGAATTGCGCTTCGCGCTCCTGGCGTGTACTCCTTTTTTCTGGTAGTTGGACTCGCGATGGTGACAGTGCTTCAGATTCTGCTGATTACTGGTGGCTTGTTAGGACTAATTCCCCTTTCCGGCGTAGTGTCTCCTTTTTTGAGCTATGGCAGAAGCTCCATGGCGGCAAACTTCGCGCTGTTTGGAATCATTCTGGCAATCTCCGGCAAGGGGCGAGTAGATCAGAGGGCACGTTTCGGACGCCCGATCACCAGACTTGGCTATGTACTCGGCGCGGCGTTTGTGGTGCTGCTGTCGCGAGCCGCCTATCTGCAGATTGTGCAAGCCGACGAGATTGCGGCACGGCCCGCCTTGGTAGTGCAAGCGGCTGGTCCTCGGCAATATGAATACAATCCCCGGCTAACCCAATTAGCGCGGCAGCTTCCCAAAGGCGAAATCTATGACCGCAACGGTGTTCCCTTAGCTTCCAGCAATTGGGCGAGCGTAGTGGCGCATCAGAAAGACTATGAAGCCATGGGCGTCACCCTGGAGCCGGAAGCACGCGCCAAGCGCAGATTCTATCCGCTTGGACCGAAGATGTTTTACCTGCTTGGCGATGTGGTGAGCCGCCGCAAGCAGGGGGCACCGAATACATCATTTCTGGAACGAACTTCCCGTGTTCGGTTGCAAGGCTTTGATGATTACGCGGATCTGGAAGTCAGCAAAGACGAGAAGACAGGAGAGTCGGTTCGTCGCATTCGGTATGACTATCGCGATTTAGTGCCGTTATTACGGCATCGCTACGAGCCAAACAATCCCGCCGTGCGCGAGATCCTGGATCGGAACCGGGATGTACATATGTCCGTGGATGCCCGTTTCCAGATGCGTGCTTCCGCCATTCTCCAAGCGCAGCTGCAAAAGCTTGGCAAGCAGAAGGGGGCATTGGCAGTGCTGGACCCAGCCACCGGAGATCTTTTAGCCTCCGTTAGTTACCCGTGGCCCGCTCCTGCCGAATTTAATTCTCTCCAAGCGGAACCACCTGTTGACGTCAACGATGATCAATTGCAGGATCGGGTGCGATATGGGCTATATCCGCCCGGCTCTTCTTTCAAGCTGGTGACGGCGATTGCAGCGCTTCGCAAAGATCCGGCCTTGGCGCAGCAGCATTACAACTGCATTGCACTGCCGGATGGACGTGCCGGGAACTACGTGGGCAAAAGCAGGCGACCGATTCGTGACGATGTGCAGGATCGCGTGCCGCATGGCTCCATCAACATGGAACGTGGCATTGCGGTTTCCTGCAATGCGTATTTCGCGCAATTAGGAGCCTATAACGTAGGCGCGCGGAATTTGTTCGATACGGCAGCACAGTTCGGCATTCAAACCGCCAGCCCGAACACGCCGGAGAAGCTACGGGAAACGCTGCCGCAAGCCTCATATGGGCAAGGGCAAGTCGTGGTCTCGCCGTTTCAGATGGCGCGTGTAGCAGCCACGGTTGCGAGTGGCGGGCTGATGCCGTTAGGCCGTTGGGTGATTGATGAAAGCAATGCCCGCACGCGTGAGCCTGTTCGGATGCTGCCACCGAATTTGGCGCAGGAGCTTGGCGGATTCATGCGGGAAGTAGTCACGGCAGGAACGGGAAGAATGCTGGGAAGCTCCGCGTTCCCATTGCGGGAAAAACAGGAACGGCTGAGCTGGCAAATGCGATGTCACATGCTTGGTTTGTAGGCTATGCGCCATATGGAACAACGAGCAGGAAGCGCATTGCGTTTGCTGTGCTGGTGGAAAATGGACAATACGGCGGTACAGCATCTGCGCCCATTGCAGGAGAACTGGTGAAGGCTGCCCGCGAGCTTGGATTGTTGGAAGGAACGAATGAAGTCTCTCCAAAACGTTGACCGATGGTTGGGGAAACATTTTGAACGATGGAGCAGCAGCCTTTCGGGAGGCGCGCATCCCAAGGAAGCATTGGAAATCCGTCGTGAAATTCTGTCGGCGGTACGCGACCGGATCGAGCCCAAAGGCGGCGGTGAATACGTGTTTCCTTATCAGGAAATTCTGGTACATCGTGCCGCCGCGGATGCAGAGCAACGTGATTCCTTTATGGCTAGTTTTGTGGATGACCAATCCTTACAGCAGGAGGTACAAGAGTTATTAAGGGAAGCCGGTTGCCGTTCGGAAGATGTTGTTGTCGCGATTGAGATTGCAGAGGAACAAGCCGAAGAACCATTGCGCCTGCAGTTTCGCCGTGCAGAAAAAGGGAAGAAGGCTCCTGCTGCGCCCGCGAAAAGGCCAGCGGCATGGCTTTATGTCACCAAAGGAAAAGCGGACGCACAGGAATTCTTTATTGGAAAAGACACTGTGTATCTGGGGCGTTTGAAAGAAGTCAATTCCAAGGATGGCGGTTTGCGAAGACGCAATGACTTGGCCTTTGAAGATGACGAAAACACAGTAAGCCGCGAGCACGCTCATATTTCGTACGAGAGTGGGAAATTCCGCTTGTTCCACGATACGGGCGAACATGGCACGCGATTGTTTCGCGAAGGGCGTTCGGTGGAAGTTCCTGCTTCTGGTGGACGCGGCACGCAACTCAAGAGCGGTGATGAAATTCATTTGGGCGATGCAAGAATTCGGTTTGAGGTCGCTACCGCGTAAAACGGTAGAAGCTGAGAATGCCCAAAAATTGAGGCGTTAACTGGGCAAGTATGCGCGGCAACATCATCCAAACGGGAAACGAAAAGCCACGAAGAAACGCAAGGAGCAACAGTGGCGTGCTGAATCGGCCATAGGCATAAACGTGGCTCCATACTTCGTCTCGCTGCACCACAAACGCAACCGCAACGTATAACAGCGCCAGAATGGAAACAGGTTCAGTCCATCTGTTTCGCGACTGCCGAATGGCTGCGATGAAAGCGATCACCACAGCAGCTAATGCCAGGTCATCTAAAAATCGGAGTTCCTGCTGCCACTCTGCATAGCGCGCCGGATGGAGAATGGCATGAAGCATTTCTGATCCGGGCAATGGCGTAAGGGGAAACTGAAATTGCTCGGTTCGCCCATACACATACCAAGCCCAAGCAAGATACGGCAGCAAAGCAGCACCAGCCAGCGCCACGCCGCGCCAGTTCCGGCGAAGGGCTGTAGCAATACCGTAAGCAAGGGGAAACAACAGCCCCGTTTCCCGGCAAAGGGTGGCAGCGGCCAGAATGGCGAACATTACGCCCCATCGCGGCGATTCGGCTTGGAGAAGAAAGGCCACGCTTAAGGCAGCTAAGGCAACATCTACAGTAAGCCTGTCTGCCGAGGTCACTGTTGCAGGAAACGCTAAAAACGCGATTCCCCACCACGAAGACCAACCTCTTCTTGCGGCGGCAAGCGACATCCAAAATGCACCTGCGAACGCGCAAAGCAGGATTACTGCTCGATATGCTACGTCGATGCGATCTTGCTTTCCTCCAGCAATCAACCAAGCTAAGCCCGGCACCAGAATGCGTGTGTAACGGAGGCGTGGCGCATCTACGTACTGTTTTAGTCCATGACGGAGCAATGGATCATGCGCGATCAGATGGTAAAACTGACCGTCATACCCGTTGCTTTCCGGGAAGCGATAGATGTGCTCTTCCTCTACCAACGGCGAAGGCGGTATCAAAGCGCCTGTACAAAACAATGCGGTCCAGTTGCCGTTGTAGTTGGCGCTAACGGTGAGCGCCTGCGCGCCTAGCATGGCAACGGCGCAGATCATGCCGCATGCAAACGCCCGCCATGGCATTACTGGTTGTTTTCGCGTTGCCGCCGGTAGTCCTGAATTGCTTCTTTGAGCGGGGGCATGGGAGCTACATTTGTTTCCGCCAGACGGGCATTTGCCAAGGCTGAAAATTTCGGCCTTCTTGCCGCTGTGCGGTATTCGTTCTCAGTAGTCGCTTCCAGTGCCGGAGAGACTTCAAACACTTCAAAGATAGTTTTGGCGTAGTCATACCAGGAGATTGGGGTGCCTCCACCCAGGTGAAACACGCCATGGGCATTCTGCTCCAGCAGGTCAATGGTTTTTTCCGCAAGCCATGGCGCATAGGTGGGAGATGCCACAAAATCTTTCACCACACGAATGGGATTGGTGCCACCCGCCAGACGCAGCATGAGTTCCAGGAAATTGCCGCGATTGGTATGCTGCCCGGCTGGGCCGAACACGCCGGATGTGCGAACCACCAACGCGTCGTCTAAGTAAGCCAACGCGTATAATTCGCCTGCCAGTTTAGAAACGGCATAGGCACCGAGCGGATGAGTTGCATCGGCTTCGGTATAAGGACGGCCTAGTGTTCCATCGAATACATAATCCGTGGAGTAATGGACCAGGCGTGCCTTGTGCTGACGGCAATTCACCGCCAAGTTGCGTACTCCTAATGCGTTGGCAGCATAGGCTGCGGCCGGGTCCTGTTCTGCAATATCCACCTGATTATAAGCAGCGGCATTGAATACCACATCCGGTTTGGCTTCGGCAATGGCCTGTTCTACCAGAGCACCGTTGGAAATATCTAGTTGTTTTCTCTCAAACCCGTGTACTTGGTAGCCCCGTTTCTGAAGGTCTCGTACCAACTCCAGGCCAAGCTGGCCCGAGCTTCCGCAGATCATTGCTCGTCTGGATGACATAGAAACACCAGGATATCCCACGCACTACGCAACGGGTTCCCGGTGTCGTTTTCCGAGGAAACGTTCCGCCAGCCGCAACAATTCCGGCACATCGCACAACGCGTGTTCCAGGTGAAGATCGACGAGCCACTGCTTATTCTCCGGACGACAAGCAATGACCTCTCCCATCCATACGCGATCTTCATAACTCACTTTGAGCGCGGCATTCAAAGGAATCGCAGTACGCGATATGAGGCACATTTGCTGGTTCTCCACCGACAAAACCTCGCTCACAAAGTGAACAGGGGAACTCCCTAGAATGGTAACTTGGACCGGAAAATGGCTTGCGTTAATGGATGTTGTCAACACTACGACTTACCAGGTGTGTGCCAGAACCAGCCACACGACTGCGCCAATAAAAGTCGCTAACAGCAACCCAAATATAGCTCCGGAGCGAACGCTCCAGAAGCCCTTTGCCATTGGCGGGGAAAGAAGGGTTTCGGTCTTCATCGGGGCAGAATTTTGGGGAAGATTCCGTATTGCCTTGGCAATCTCCTGCCTGCCTCGTTGATCCGCAATAATGATGGTGCCCGAATTTAAGCTATTTACCGATTTAACCAGAGTCTCCCGTAGAATCGCTGGTACCTCTTCCAGGCTGCGATATATCCCGCTTTTGCCGTTTCCCGCAGCAATCAGTATGGTGGAGCTTTTTACCACGCCGGAAGGGTGAGTCACCCGGTTGGCTCCGCAATGGGGACAACCGTTCCACCGTTCTTCGTTATAGGCAATCTGGCACTTGGGACACATCATAGCTGGATCATCCGTTTACCACCCGTTTTTCCTGGGTGACTTCCTTTTTTATCGGCCTGATCACCGAAATGCTCCAACATGACGTGAATAAACCCAAGTGCGGCTTTGGAGAGAACTTTATCTTTCCGGTAGATTAAACCCAGTTTTCGGGTCATGGGTTCCGGGGCCAAGGGAAGAGCTTTTACTTTCCCAGCAGCAATCTCTTCCCGGCAGCTAGAGACTGCAATAAATGATATTCCAAGTCCAGCCATTACAAAACGCTTCATCATTTCCGTGGAATCCAGCTCCATGGAGATGTTGATACGATTTTCCACCGGCTCAAACCATTTTTCCAGGCGCGTGCGGGTGGTTCCGGACTTCGGCAGCAGCAGCGGAAAATCCGCAATCTGTTCGCAATTCAGCGTTTTTTCTTCCCACAAAGGATGCCGTGCAGGTAAAATTGCGCGAATTTCATCGCGGTAGATATCCACAATCTGGACCCGCTTTTCCGGGATCGGCAGTTGCGTCAAGCCGAAATCCGCCACATTTTCCATTACCGCTTCCACCACGCGTGCACCAAACGAGCGATTTACCTGCAATTGCACAGCGGGAAACTGCTTTTTATACTCCGAGAACACGCCAGGTAAAACATAGATGGAAGTGGTTTCATTCGCGGCAATCACCAACTCCCCGCGCGGAACCAGTTCCAACTCATGCAGCGCATCCTGAGCGCGTCGCCGCAGGTCCAGAATCTGCTCGGCGTATTCGGAAAAAATTTTCCCTGCGGTGGTAAGGGAAATTCGACTGCCGAAGCGCTCAAACAGATCGGTTTTTAGTTCCTGCTCCAGTTGCCGAATTTGCGCACTGATGGCGGGCTGAGTGCGATAACAGGTTTGCGCGGCTTTGGAGAAGCTCTTTAGTCTGACGATTTCGAGAAATGTATGTAATTGGTCAAAATCCATGGGCTTCTCGCAAATCTGACAGGGTAATCGGTATTGTAGCAAACGCCTTCATTGCTCTTATGAGGATGCATGTACTAGCATGGCTCTGATGCGCAACTGTGCAAATCCCTTGCACAGAAGTGCTAGTAAACGAAAGGGAGAAGCTCAACCTGCCATTTCGCGTAGCGTGCTTGTTTCTGCTGGCATTTCCCTTGTTTTCGCAAAGCGGCGCGGATGTGCTGATGGTGATCAATCAGCAGTCCCTTGTTTCTCGCCATATTGGTGAATACTACGTTCATAAAAGAGGCGTTCCCCTTGCCCAAGTCTGCCAGTTGCATACCGTCTCTGCTGAAGAGATCTCTCGTGACGTGTACCAAACAGAGATCGAACAGCCAATACGCACGTGTCTTGCCAAAGGCGCACTGACAGAAAAAATTCTCTACTTTGTAACGACACTTGGTCTGCCTTTAAAGATTGCCGGGCAAGGCGAAGGGTTGCAAACCACAGCCGCCTCTGTGGATTCCGAATTGGCTGCGCTATATGGCCGGATGCATGGCATGTCCGTTCCATTTGCCGGGCCGGTGGCCAACCCGTTCTTTGGGCAACTCGGAAGCGTGTTCCGGCACCCGGCAGTTCCTGTGTATCTGGTAACGCGCTTAGCAGGATACAGCTTTGAAGATGTTCGTGCCATGATTGACCGCGCGCAAGAAGCCCGGAATACCGGTATGTTCGTGATTGATGTACGCGGGGATAACAATACAGAGGGCAATACATGGCTGCGACGCGCGGCAAGGCTGCTGCCTTCCGAACGAGTCATTTTAGAAGATTCTCCCAAAGTTTTGTATGACCAGAAAAACGTGATCGGCTATGTTTCCTGGGGTTCCAATGATCCGGACCGGCATCGACGACACCTTGGCTTCCAATGGCTTCCCGGCGCGATTGCCAGCGAATTTGTTTCCACCAACGGCCGCACCTTTACCGAACCGCCGGAAACCTGGAACATTGGAACCTGGAAGAACCCCGCTACCTGGTTTGCCGGTTCGCCGCAAACCATGACTGCCGACTTGATTCATGAAGGGGCAACAGGAGCCTCTGGGCATGTCTATGAGCCTTTTCTGGGCTTGAACCCGCGACCGGACTACCTGTTGCCTTCCTATTACAAAGGCAGAAACTTGGCAGAGAGTTACTATCTCTCCATGCCTGGAATCAGTTGGCAAGGGATTGTGGTGGGTGACCCTTTGTGCAGGTTGCGATAATCCCCTTGTAGAAGTACTAGATTGTTTAGGCCGAACTTGCCGCGAACTCCGGCACAACAAGAGAAATATTTAAACCATGACCGGTTTGTGAATCATGGCAGTTTCACGGAACAGTTTAGGTGGCGCTCTCTAACCAATACTGGCATCGTCTGGTTTGGTATTGTGTTCCCGCTGTGCACCATTGCGGAAGAATGGTATTCTCCCCTGTACGGCAATTTCACAGAGATTGCGTGGCCTTATCCTCTTACCGCACTCGCATTGCTAGTGCCAATTCTGAATGCTGTTGTTTTCTGGAAATGGAAACAAGGTGGAGAGCCAGGAGCGCTGTTTTTTAGACTGGCTGGACTGGCGTTCGGCCTTTCTGGTCTATATACACTGTTCTTTCTTCCTCTCCTGCCTGTGCGTCTTATGTGGGGTAACCGACCCGAATCAGATCATT
Organism: Bryobacterales bacterium; assembly: GCA_963791675.1. Taxonomy (GTDB): domain Bacteria; phylum Acidobacteriota; class Terriglobia; order Bryobacterales; family Bryobacteraceae; genus JALYXI01. The sequence goes on along the minus strand of CAWBTD010000010.1, from coordinate 192,640 downwards.
CATTCATGCAATTCGGGCAAGCAGTAGTGGGAATGCTTATGCTGTTTTGGTAGTGGCATTGCCATTCGCCATTGCTGAAATCATTCCTGCCGGTGCTTTTCTGACCTCACGCGCTCTAAAAAACCGGCTTTTGCAAGATCATCCTTTCAAGAAGCATTTAGTTCAGCAAGGTTTGATTCTCGTGCTGCCACTGTTTTTGCTGGCGAGTCTTCCTCAGGTTTTAGTGAATGTCGGGCTTGAATTGGCACAGTCATCATCACAACATCAGTTAGGCGTTCAGATCTTGCGACGGTTTGGCAACTCACACGACATGATCCGGATTGGATGTAGCAGGCCATCCAGTCTGGCAGATATTTGGACCTTTCCTCTCCAATGCATTCGTCCGCTTTCCGAGCGAAAGGCTCGCAAAACGTATGAAGAAGTAACAGGTAAATCTTACGAGGAGAGTGCTAAGCAGGAACCACGTACCTACTGTACAGATTCCATGAATAAAGTTAACCAGCCCGCCAACTAAATTCCCGCTTGCAAGAACAATTCGGCTCAGCTAATGCCACGAAATTCCTGTAAAGATGCTCGTCATCAACAACGGCCTTGTCCAGGCTCTTTTAACACGTACGAACGAATCACCTTCCGCAATGCCGCTGGGTTCCCAATATTAACAGCAGATTTTAGAACTGCCAAATTTACCTTATATTGGTTGGCCTAGGCATTTTGTTTGAAGTCGTCTTACTCATACTTTGTTGCCTTTATATCGAAGAGAGGGGGAATTGCTACACTCACCTCATGAGCACTGCCAGGCTGGTCAGCTTGGAAGAGTATCTGGCCACCAGTTACCATCCCGATTGCGACTACGTGGACGGGCTGCTGATTGGGCGTAATGTGGCGCAGAAAGATCATAGTGAACTACAGGGCGAAGTCTTTGCCTGGTTTCGCAATCGCCGCCGCAAGCTCAATCTTGTTCCGTTTGTGGAGCAGCGCATTGAGGTCGCTCCGGGACGATATCGCGTGCCGGATGTATGTGTCGTACAATTACCCGAACCAGTGGAACAGGTTTTCACTGATGCTCCATACCTGTTAGTGGAGATTCTATCGCCGGAGGATTCTTTCCCTAGACTGCAGGAGCGGTTCGACGATTACCTAAGAATGGGTGTTGAGAATATCTGGGTACTTGATCCTGCAAGCCGTCGTGGTTGGCAAATCACACAGGAAGGTCATCTTGAGGCACTGAAAGGTGTTTTATATACGCTGGATTCCCAAGTAGCCTTACTAATTTCGGAATTGTTCCTGCTCGAAGATTGAGTAATCAATCTTATGACAACTCTCCACATTAGGCAGTAACCTGCATCTCCAAAGCAACCTCAATTGACACCCTTCCACACTGCCTAGTAGCCTTACGCTTACCAGGAGTGTGTTCCTTATGCCGGACATTGATCCGGGTCTTGACCCAGCATTAGAACACCAGATTGCCGGAAAGTTCGAAGAAATCGCGGAGATTGGTTGGTTTCCCGAAGATGTTGCGCCAGACTCGGCGCAGTTGCAGGCCGTTCGGCGTATTCTGGCTCCCCGTTCAGGACAACGGATTCTGGACGGAGGCTGCGCACGCGGTAGATTCGTAAAGGCTCTTGTGCCTACAGAAGCCTCCTTGTATGGTGTAGACCTGACGGAGACATTTGTTCGCTCCGCTCGCCGCAATGCCCCTTCTGCGCGATTCACACGCGGGAGCTTGAGTGCTCTGCCTTTTGCTTCAGATTCGTTTGATGCTGTGTACTGCGTGGAAGTGCTGGAGCACTTGCCGGATACTTCGCTCGCGCTCCGGGAACTGGCACGCGTGCTGAAGCCGGGCGGCACTCTGCTGGTGATCGACAAAAGCTTGCAAGGGCTAGACCCAGGAAAAGGCTTGCCGAATTTTCTGGTAAAGCCTTGGGCGGAGCGGAAAGGCAAATGGATGTATCCGCCGGATTTTCCGTTTCGCGAACGGTGGTTCTGGCCCCACAAGCTTGCCCGTGAAATGCGGCAGTATTGTGCTTCCGTGGAAATCCAGTTTATTCCTGAAGGCCGAGGCAAGGCTTCCCGGCTTTACCGCTTGTTGCCTTTTCTTTCTTTAGATGTGGCCTGGATTGGGCGGAAAGGGAAAACCAACACTATACAATTTTAGGTGGAGCCCCGATCCCGATTGAAACTAGACACTTCCGCCAAAGGCGTATTCGCCATTGCCCCTACCCCCTTTCACCCCAACGGCCAAATTGATGAAATGTCCGTCGACCGCATGACCGATTTTTATCGGGAATCCGGTTGTACCGGCATCACCGTATTGGGAATCATGGGGGAAGCCCCTAAGCTGACCCCGGAGGAAGCGCTTGCCGTGGTGACCCGGGTGATTCGGCGTGCGGAAGGTCTTCCGGTGATTGTGGGCGTTTCCGCTCCAGGTTTTGCTTCTATGTCCTCTCTTTCCCAAGCCGTGATGGACATTGGTGCCGCAGGAGTGATGGTGGCCCCGCCTCCATCGCTTCGCACGGATGACCAGATTGTGGGGTATTACCGCCAGGCGGTGGAGGCGATTGGAGGGGAGATTCCGTTTGTGATCCAGGATTATCCGCTGACTTTAAGCGTCGTCATGACGCCGGGCGTGATCCGCCGCATTGTGATGGAGAACCCTTCCTGCGTGATGCTGAAGCATGAAGACTGGCCGGGCCTGGAAAAGATTTCCACATTACGTGGATTTGAGCGGGATGGCTCGCTCCGGCATATTTCCATTCTGTGCGGCAATGGCGGCCTGTTTCTGGATTTCGAGAATGAACGCGGCGCGGATGGCGCAATGACCGGCTACTGCTTCCCCGACATGCTGGTGGATGTGGTGCGAATGGCGCAAGCCGGGCAGCGCGACGAAGCACACGATTTGTTTGATGCCCACCTGCCGCTGGTCCGCTATGAACAGCAGCAGGGAGTCGGGCTGGCTGTGCGGAAGTATGTGTTGATGCGGCGGGGCGTGTTACGCTCGGACGCGCAACGCAAGCCGGGCAGCCTCCTTTCGGCTACGGCAAAGGCGGAAGTGGAGTACCTGCTGCAGCGGTTGGCCCGGTTTGACGGGCGCGCCGCGAATCTCCAGCCCCTTTCTTCAGCGGCATAAGAAGCGACGCGCTCATTCCTTTGCGACAATGAAGATTCCATGACGGTTGAAATTGAAGGGGTCCTGCTCCATCTGGCGCATCCCGGATGAATTGCCTGTCCGCTGGGTAGGGCAGGAAGAGATGATGCGGCAGCTGCTGGCGGCGTGGCTGGTGGTGAACGAGCAGGATGTTCCCATGAGTCCGCGGCTGCTAGGCAAACCCGGCGTCGGCAAAACCACGCTGGCCTATGCTGCCGCCAAGCGCATGGGGCGCGATGTTTTCATCATGCAGGCCACGCTGGATACGCGTCCGGAAGACCTGCTAGTTACGCCGGTGATTGAAGGCGAAGGGCGGCTGCGCTATGTCGCGTCTCCGCTTGGTAACTGCCATGATTCTGGGCGGCATTGTGATCCTGGATGAAGGCAATCGCATGAGCGAGAAAAGCTGGGCCTCGCTTGCGCCGCTGCTGGATAATCGCCGCTATGTGGAATCGGTCGTGGCCGGAATCAAGATCAAGGCGCATCCGCATTTCCGCCTGGTCACCACCATGAATGACGATGCTTCCACGTTTGAACTGCCGGAATACATTCACTCGCGACTGCAGCCGCAGATCCTGATCGATTTCCCGGAGAGGGACGAAGAGTTGCAAATTCTGCGGGAAAACCTGCCCTTTGCCGAAGAACGCGTACTGCAATACGTCACCGAATTTCTGCAGCACGCGCATGCCGCCGATGAGCGTTACAGTGTTCGCGACGGCATCAACATCGGCAGCGTTTGCCATCAAGCTGAAGAGCCTGGCAACGGAGCGTCGCCATGAAACCGAAGCGCTCGGAACTGCCGTCCTCGAGGTGCTGGGCGAGGAAGCGTTGCGCTATGCCCGAAGAAACCGGCCAGTCTCTTCCTGATTTCGCCAGCCTCCAACGCGGGCGCTTCACCTACTTTCCAGTGGTGCCGGGCCGCCTGGAATTCGCGGTCGAGGTGCGCGAAGCTCTTCTTGCGCGACGCCCGCAAGTGGTGGCGCTGGAACTTCCCGTTACCTTGGGAGACGCTTATCTGCGCGCGGTGGAGCGGCTGCCGGAAATTTCGGTCATTTTCTATGGCGTCGAGAACGACGAGGAAGAGGCGATTTATATTCCTGTCGAGCCGGCAGACCCTTTCGCGGAAGCGATCCGCACCGGTCTGGAAATCGGAGCGGAAATTCTGTTTGCCGATCCTGAATTAGGCGAGCGTCCTCATTTGCCGGATTCTTACCCGGACCCTTATGCGCTGCGGTCCATTTCGCGTAGCGCAGTATGTGGAGTCTTACCGCGTATATCCTCAACCGCGATCCGCGGAGATCGCCAAACATGCAGAAGGGATCGCCTGGAAATTGCAAGGCACAGACCCGCTGGCGCGCGTTCTGGTGGTGCTGTCGCTGAATCTGCTGGATCCGGTGCTGGATGCCATGGAAGTCCGCAAGCATCAGCCGAGACGCGCTGCCGGGCAGCGACAGGCTCAGGTGCTGAACCCGCATCCGGAAAGTCTGGTGGAGATCACCGTGGAATACCCTGCTCTCCAATACCGGTATGAGCAGTTCCGCACAGCCTTGGAAGACCGCTACTTTGCTGGACAGGCTTGCACGCACAACAGAGCGTCTTCCACAGAGCCGAGAAGCTATACGAAGACAAATACCGGTGAAAAGGTAGCTCTCTGGCAGCGGCGTCTGCTGGCCGGTATGCACGCAATCTGGCGTTGGACGAATCGCGATCTGGCTGCCGTCGCTGTTCGACATGACCGTGGCCGCGCGCTCGATGGTGGATGACAACTACGGCTGGGAAGTGTGGGAAGCTGCCAGTTCGTATCCACCGCAAAAGCTATGGAGCGATGTGCAAACGGTGCGGCTGACATGCGGAAGAGGTCTGGTTGAATACGCGCCGCATTCGTTTGCGCCGCCGCATTCCTAGCGTAAAACGCCGCCTGCGCCCAGCGGGATTAAAGCCGCGCAAAAAGGAACGTTTTCCCGGAGAGTGGGCCAGCCAGTTAAACGGCGATAGCATTTGCTCCTACCCGCCGGAAGACCTGGTGATTGAAGACTACGGTCGCTTTCTGAAAAGCAAGGGCAAGAACCTTCTATCCGAAGAACGCACACGCACGGAAGCGTTTACGCACTTCCCTGCTGGATGGAATCGATTTGCGGGAAACGATTCGGAACTGGCACGAAGGAAAAATTTTTGTCCGGAAAACCAGAAGGTGCACGGCGAAGTCGGATCGGTGGTGGTGATCTTCGATGAAGATCAAAGACGGCCGCTACAAGTACATGACCACATGGCTCGGCGAAAACCAGAACGAGTCCGACATGGCTTTTTATTCGACTTATCCATTCGACCATCTGGTAGGTCCCGGCATTGGACGCGGCGAGTATGGCGGCTTTCTGATGAGCCTTCCGGCCCGCCGCATGTATGACGTGTGGCAAGATCCGGATTACGACGAAGCACGAGAACAAACCCGAGCGCCTGCTGCTGGCGGGGCTGGATTATTCCTTGCAGAAGTATGTGGTGTATGTGGCCGCCAAGCCTCCGCGCAGTGCGTTCCGCACGATTGCCGCACGATTGGAAGAAAGATTATGTATATTCCGATCGGCCAGCTATCGCCAGTGACGTTGAAGAAGATTCGCGTCGTGCATGTGCTGGACGGCCACGAGAAACGTAAGACCGCAAAAGAATATCTGTGGTAGCATTTACAACCTCTTAACATCAACCTCTTCTCTAAACAGCAATACAAACATTTAACAAAATCACGTTGCTTGCCCTGTAAACCCTGCTCTCCCCTGCTTCGTCTACCAGCACGAAACATAATTTGTTGTTTATAAAAACGCAACAAACAGGAAGGGAATTATGAATATGAAAAAAGGATTTATTGCCACGCTGATGTTCGCTTCTCTTTGCGGCATGGCACTCTTTGCACAGACCACAACCACTACTACAGCCCCAACTACCGCACAGATCGTAGCGAACCGCGTACAGCGGCTCACAACTTTATTAACTCTCACCACTGATCAGCAGGCACAAGCCACCACTATCTTCACTACAGAAGCTACTGCCGAAGCAACCATCCGCACAAACTTAAGCACTGCTCGCACTGCTTTAAATACGGCTGTTCAAAAGAATGACACTGCCACAATCGCAACCGAGGCAGCGCAGATTGGCACGTTGACCGGGCAGCAGGTACAAGCTCAGTCAGTAGCGAATGCGGCGTTCTATCTCATTCTGACGGCAGATCAGCAAACCAAGTATGCAACACTGCAGCCCATAGGAGGACCAGGACGCGGCGGACCAGGCGGACCCCACTAAGCTTTTACAAAAAGAAACGTTCTCTGACCCACCCTGCCTCAGTGGATCAGAGAACGTTTATACTGAGGCTGTGTCCAATGGAAAGATCGACCGCCCTTTAGGTTTTAATACTCGTGCCCTACATGCCGGGTATCAACCTGACGCAACCACTCACGCGCGAGCAGTCCCCATCTATCAAACCAGTTCTTACGTGTTTGACGATACCGAACATGCAGCCCGTCTTTTCGCGTTACAGGAGTTTGGCAACGTTTATACGCGAATCATGAATCCTACAACGGCGGTGCTGGAAGAGCGCGTTGCTTCGTTGGAAAACGGCGTGGCGGCTCTAGCACTTTCCAGCGGACAGGCAGCGCAGTTTCTTACGCTAACTACCATTGCTTCTCCCGGCGATCACATCGTCAGTTCCAGCACGTTATATGGCGGTACGTTCACGCAGTTCGAAGTCACGCTGCGTCGCATGGGATATGACTTTACGTTTGTGGAACCGGACGACCCGGAAAATTTCCGCCGCGCCATTACGCCCAAGACGAAATTGTTGTATGGAGAAACCATCAGCAATCCCCGAGGCAATATTCTTCATATCGAAAAGGTGCGGAAATTGCCCATGAGAATGGGATTCCGCTGGTCATCGACAACACCTTTGCTACGCCTTATCTCACCAAGCCTATTGATTACGGCGCTGATATCGTTCTCCATTCGCTCACGAAATTCATGGGTGGGCATGGCACTTCGATAGGTGGAATCATTGTGGATAGCGGCAAGTTCCCATGGAACAACGGCAAATTTCCCGATTTCACTGAACCAGCACGCGCTTACCATGGCATGAAGTTCTGGGATGCCTTTGGAAATATCAGCTTCATTATCAAAGCTCGCGTAGAAGGCTTGCGAGATATTGGACCATGCGTCAGCCCCTTCAATGCGTTTCTGTTTTTGCAAGGCATTGAAACGCTGAGCATGAGGATGCAGCGCCATCTGGAGAATTCGCTTGCTGTAGCACAGCATTTGGAAAAGCACCCTTCCGTCACTTGGGTGAACTATCCCTCACTGCCCTCCAGCCCTTATTATTCCTTAGCGCAGAAATATACGCCCAAAGGAGGAGGAGCCGTTTTTTCGTTTGGTATTCAAAGCGGCTATGAAGGCGGCAAGAAGTTTATTAACAGCCTGAAGTTGTTCTCCCACCTGGCCAACGTGGGCGATACGCGAAGCCTGGTGATTCATCCTGCGTCCACTACTCATCAGCAATTGAGCCTTGTGGAACAAGAGGCCGCAGGAGTTCGCCCTGAAATGATCCGGCTCTCGGTTGGATTGGAAGACGTGGATGATCTCCTATGGGATCTCGATCAGGCATTGGAAGCATCTGCTGCTGCTTAATGGGCGCAGCATCGCTGCTGTTTGCCGGCATGTCGCCTGCCATGAAGCAAAAAGGCGAAAAGCAGCTTCGGGTAAGCTGCATCGCTTGCCATGGTTTAGATGCTATTCAGGCTCGCCGTTTATCACGGGAAGATTGGAACCTGGAAGTCGGCAAGATGGAAACCATGGGAGCGCCCATCCGAAACCGGAAACTGCTGCTGGATTATCTGGAAGCCGTGTACGGACCCAAGAGTAAGCCCACTCGTTAGCTGGCCGGTTCCCAAGCCTCCTTGTCTCGGTTTGGAAACGTTACCTGGCAAGTGCCGGGATCGATATTGTCGACCCTGGCGAAACCTTTCTCATCCAGCGTTCCATCTGCTACGGTGGTTCCGTCTGTGAGCGTCACCTTGTATGGCTCGCCTGCTACTGGTGAACCATCTTCATACTTTAGTTCGATTTCAATCCAGGATTTTTTCTTCTGATTTTCCGGTGAGTTCGGGTCGTGCGTAGGCGCATCCGAAGCAGCGGATTTCGGTCCAGACGTGGAACTGACGTTGAGCGCACTGGTGGTGGCCACTGTTCCCGGATTGGCAGTCACGGAACTGGCTTGCCCGGCATTGGCTTTATCCGCTTCTGTGGCAGCACTGGGCGATAGCGGCGAGACAGCAGAACCCGCTGTTCCGGAAAGCGCCGCACCACCGCTGTTGATCTTCACCATGGTTCCAAAGATGGTGACGCCGCTGGGGTCGATGGTGATGAAGTTTCCGCCTACTTTCAGCGATAGTCCCGTGGAAGCTTCAATTACCACATTCATGCCTTTCAGGTATAAATTCTGCGTTACCTGACTGCTGTGGTTAGCTTGAAACACTTCAATCACATCGCCTGTTACGGTGAACGAGTGCGATCCGGTGACTTTGATGGCTTCTTTTCCGGCAATCGTCAGGTGATGGTCCCGACCGATTTTTTCCACGTGATCGCGAGCAATCTCGCTATGGTCGTCACGTTCGATTTTTTCCATGCGATCACGAGTCGTGATCAGATGCCGATCCTGGCCGATCCATTCTTTCGCATCATTCAGAATCCGGATGTCTTGATCTTTCTGACCGTAGATAAAGATCTGCTCTGAACCGGCTTTGTCCTCCAGGCGGATTTCGTTGAAGCCTCCGCCGCCTTTGGAACTCATGCTCTTGATGGTGCTCTTGGTCTGCTCATCAGGAAGCGTGTAGGGCACTGTTTGATCAGCATTGTAAACACGCCCTGTGATGATGGGCCGATCTGGATCGCCTTCCAGAAAATCCACAATCACCTCTTGCCCGATGCGCGGGGTAAACACAGCGCCCCAGCCTTTGCCAGCCCACAACTGCGCCACGCGAATCCAGCAAGAACTGTTTTCATCCATCTTGCCTGCGCGGTCCCAGAAGAACTGCACTTTTACGCGCCCGTATTGATCTACCCAGATTTCTTCGCCGGACTTGCCCACGATCACCGCTGTTTGAGACCCTTGCACCACCGGACGCCGTGCCCGGCGAGAAGGCCGGTAAGGAGCGGAATGCGGCATAGCTTCAAAGGAGTTTCGATAATCGAAAGCCTCCTGCTGATCGCTGGAGATATGTTGATTACTGGCCGCGCGATGCCGAAGGGAAAGCAGTGTATACGGCTGATTCGCCGCACTGCGGAAGTAACCCGTGAGAGTGAATTGAAAACCGGCGCGAAATGTTCTGCAATTGGTTTCGCCGCTTATCTTAAGGATTTCTACTTCCTGCTCTTCCAATCGAATGCGAGCGTACCGGCTCCCGTCATCGCGAACCTTGTGTTTTGCTGGATATTCGTAGAACTCGCCCTTGCGGGAAGAGTCTTCCAGATTGGCTTCGATGCTGGTCTTCGGTTTTTCAAAATCGTAATCATTCACCGTGACCTTGCCGACTTGCAGGTGCTGCGCACGGCGAAGCGAAAGCACAACGTCTTCTTCCTGCCAGGAGCCAGGAACCGTGTCATAGGCGATACTGCTCTGGCCAGGGCAAGCAACGAATGCCGTGGCTTGATCTGCCAGCACGAGCGTGTGCTTATCGGCATCATGCTCAAAGAAGTAAAAGATTCCTTCTTCTTCCAGCAATCTCGACACAAAGTTCAAATCGGTTTCCCGATATTGCACGCAGTATTCGCGTGGATTGTATGTGCCGTTTAACCGCACGGCAAAGTCAGAGAACCCACGATCTTTGAATACCTGCTGCACAATATCCGGAATGGATTTGTTTTGAAAGATGCGGCAATCGTTGAACAGTGAAAGGAGCCACAGCCAGGGAACCATGGTGGCGCGGTACAGAACATAGCCTTCTGTGCGGGTTTCCACTTCTTCCATCTGGTGAATGATGCCGTGAAAGTGGCGGTCCGTATCGTCGTGAAGCGTAAGGGACACAACAGCCGGCTGATTGAGCAAGCCCGCCATGTCAAAATTCGGATCACTGGTTAACAAACCAAGTTCAAACGAAAACGGCGTAGAAACAGACTCATCCCCTTCAAAGCTTTCCAGGAAAACAGCATCTTCCCCCAGCTTTGTGTTGACGCGAATGTGTCGGCCAGCTTGAGTAAGCATTAGCGATACGCGAACGCGCCGTCTTCCCCGATGGTAACGTGGATCGCCTCCGGCTTGAGCCCTTCCGCAATGCGGCCCAGCAACTGCTTCGAAATATCAGGTAGCAATGTATTGGTTAGAATGTTATCCACATTGCGCGCGCCGCTTTCTACTTCCGTGCAACGGCGCGACACTTCATCGAGCAACGTATCTTCATAAGTCAACGTCACGCGATGGGTTTCCCGCAAGCGACGCTGAATCTTCGCCAGCTTCAATTGAATAATCTTCCGAAGCGCTTCATCGCGGATGGGGAAGTAAGGAATAATCACGGTGCGGCCTAAAAAGGCAGGCTTGAAGGTTTTATCGAGTTCGGGCTTCAGAGCCTTCACCAAACCCTCCGCGCTTGGCATAGTTTCCGGATCAGCGCATAAGCGCATCAGCGTATCCGTACCCGCATTGGAAGTGAGAATAATGATGCAGTTTCGGAAAATCACTTCCCTGCCCTCCCCATCCTCCATGCGTCCTTTATCGAATACCTGAAAGAAAAGCTCCAACACATCGGGATGTGCTTTTTCCACTTCATCCAGCAGCACCACTGAGTAGGGACGCCGCCGCACTGCTTCCGTCAGCACACCGCCTTCCCCAAAGCCTACGTAACCTGGAGGGGAACCCTTCAAGGTGGAAACTGTATGCGCTTCCTGAAACTCCGACATGTTGATGGCAATCATGTTCTGCTCGCCGCCATAAAGAAGGTCCGAAAGGGCAAGCGCGGTTTCGGTTTTCCCCACGCCACTCGGACCAACCAGCAGGAACACACCTACCGGCTTTTCGGGATCATCCAGATTAGCGCGAGAAGTTCGTACGCGCTGGCTGATTCCCCCCAACGCATGATCCTGCCCAATCACACGCAATCCCAATGCTTTTTCCAGATGGAGCACCGTGGCAATTTCATCCTTGAGCATTTTGCCCACAGGAATGCCCGTCCACCCGGAAATCACTTCCCCAACAATTTGTGCATTCACTGTAACACCAATCAAAGGGGTTTCCCCTTGCAGAGTTTCCAGTTCCTCTACCAGCTTGCCTAGTTGATCGCGCGGTTCAGAAATATCAGCTACGCCGTTCCCTTGCGCGGCTGCTACCGTGCTTTCAATTTGAGTCCGCAGCTCTCGAATCCTTGTGACCAGAGTCTTCTCTTTTTCCCACCGTTCTTTTAACGATTGGAGATTCGCTTCGGTCTTTTGTTTCTGTTCCTCCAGTTGCGCCAGACGTTCCTCATGGTTCGTTCCGACCACGGCTTCCCGCCCGAGCACTCGCATCTGCACCGCAATGTCATCCAGAGTGCGCATGGCATCTTCCAGAGCAGGAGGAATCGAGTTCTGCCCCAGAGCAAGACGAGCACAAGCAGTATCCAGCACACTCACTGCTTTATCGGGTAATTGACGATCTGGCAGGTAGCGATGAGAGAATTTCACAGCCGCCGCCAAGCCTTCATCCAGGATGCGAACGTTGTGGTGCCGCTCCAAGGTTTCCACAACGCCGCGCAGCATGATGCGGCAATGTTCTTCGGAAGGCTCCTCCACCTTGACCACTTGGAAACGCCGGGCTAGTGCAGGATCTTTTTCAAAATACTTCTTGTACTCGGACCAAGTAGTAGCGGCAATGGTTCGCAATTCCCCGCGCGCCAAAGCAGGCTTCAGAAGATTGGCAGCATCATTCTGTCCCGCCTGCCCGCCCGCGCCGATCATGGTGTGGGCTTCATCAATAAACAGAATGATGGGCGATGGGGAAGCTTTCACCTCCGCAATCAAGCCTTTCAATCGGTTCTCAAATTCGCCTTTCACTCCTGCGCCAGCCTGCAAGAGCGCAAGGTCCAGTGTTCTGACGGAAACCTTTTTGAGCACTTCGGGAACATCGCCTTGCGCGACTCGCGCAGCGAAACCTTCCACCACAGCCGTTTTGCCAACGCCTGCCTCGCCCACCAGGATCGGATTATTCTGACGGCGGCGTGTCAGAATATCCACCACCTGCCGGATTTCAAAGTCACGCGCCAGCACCGGGTCAAGCTTGCCCTTTTTTGCATTTTCCGTGAGATTCACGGTGTATTGATCCAGGTTGGGAGTTTTTGCGTTGATAGGGGAAGTGGATTGCCCTGCCGCTGCCGTCTGCTCTTGTTTTTCCTGTACGTTGGGAGCGCCTTCACTGGAAGCCACCGTAATTTCCCAGAACTTCTTTTTCAAAGTATCCGAGTCAATCTTTTGCAATTCCTTGCTGAAATCCTGGACTGTGCGTAACAGTTCCTCTTTGGTGACCAGAGCTAAAATCGTCAACCCGGTGCGAATCTGGCTCGCATTAAAATCGAGGGAGCCAATCGTCCATGCTTCCATCAGCATTTTGGCCAGGCTGGGGCTAAGATTTGCCTTACTCCCGTTGCCGGTCTTCATCTGGTCCAGGCTCGTAGCCAGTTCCACAGAAAGCTGGTTCCGGTCCACTTCGAAGTAGCGAAGAATCTGAAGAAAATCGCCGCTGGTATTATCCAGCAGCTTAGTCAGATAATGCTCAATCTCCACGTCGTAGTGTGTTCGCGAAAGACATAAGCTGATGGAAGCGTCTAGTGCGCCCCTGGTAGAGCTATTTAGTTTCCCGATTAGCGCCTTCGCGTTTAGGCTCATTGCTTCTCCTTACTCTGGTTACTGCAACTGCAATATCGTTTCATTCGGGTCTCGCCCAAGCGGAGCATTTTTGATCCAGGTGGTCCAGCCAAGCATTGGTCCTTCGGTTTCTCCGTTGTCCAGCAGAACCGGCGGTGTTTCGTCTCGATCCAGAATGAGTTGTATCTCAAAATCAATTTCCCGGCGCGACCAGAAAAGGGCTAATTCCTGGAGGGGGGCAAAGGCTGTGCCAATCGGAAGAAAATCCAGATACTGCTTCAGCGTTAACGGCCCCAGCACCAAACGCGCGCGGCATTGCTGGTCCCAGATTTCTTCCCCTACCACCGCGCCCAGGCTCACTTGCTCGGCAAACCGGCGGTCTTCCCCTACACGAGTCTGATCAGAACGAGTCAAGGGATACCAAGCGCCCACAAACTGCTCCACTTCCACCGGAACTCCAAAGTAATCCGCTAACACCTGTTGCAGTGCCGTGGCGGAACGCGGCTGCAAGCCGATCAGCCCGGTGTAAAACACGATGGAATCGTCCCGGATCAATTGGCGCTTCCGAAGACCTTCCGTGCCAAGACCGATCAGATCCAGCAGGTAATGGGTAAAGCGGTCATCACCATCGCGCTCAAATGCCACGGGAAAACGATATTTTTCCCATGCCTGGTAGAACAGGGAAATTAATCGGTGGTGAAACAGATTCAGGAATGAGGCAAAAACGTGGTCGCGCGAACGCAAACGCTCATTGATGAATTCACTATAAGGAACGGGCAAAGCGCCCATTGGCCCCACCATTCCGAAGAAGTTCACGGACATGCGTGGCTGTTCGCCCTCTGGCCAATGGAGCGAATGGATTTGACTCGGGGGAAAGCCAAGCGCCGCATTTGTTTCAAAGCGCACCGCTTCCTGTTCCGGGCTGGCAAAGCGCCCAACCGGCTGTCCTTCGCCCATGCGCTCCAGAAGCCGAACAGCCTGGAAAAACTCAAAGTCCCATGGACCTTGACGGAGTTCTTCCGCCAATTCGCCGTTGTTGTCTTTTTCTACATCAGGACCTTGCGGCCTGCTCTCGGTGGCCATTCCCGAAGCATCTCCTTTCTTTGCTTGGTGGAAACAGCAAGCTGACTGAAACTATTCAACGTGCAATACAAGCCAAGAAAATATTCCATCACGCTGGCAAACAGGTACACGCCGTTGCCCACAAACTGTTCTTCGTCCAAATGGAGACGAACTTTGGTGCCGCGCGTAAACGCAATTTCCGTTTCGGAGGCAACGCGCGCAAAGCTCCGTTCCGCAGAAACATCCAGGATGCCTTCAATGTTTTTTCGCGATGCCGGGGAATCCGTGAAGTTATACAAACGAAGAATCTGCTGCATCGCATGGCGTCCCCCTTCTACCAGGGAAAGGTAGTTCAAGGATAGCTGGGAAATCAAACGCCACATCACAGCCTTTCCCATGGGAGGACGGATCGGCAAAGTCGGCTTGCGGAGCGCCACAATCCGCTTCAGTGATGCATTGGCTTCCAGTTCAAAATCACCTTCCTCATCCCCGAACGGAAGCCGTGCGGGCAAGTCGCGATTGGTACAGGTAGTCCGCACGGTGACGACATCGCTATCTGGAAATCGAGGGCGGCACGAAAGATCGCAAAGCGAAAGGTACACTTCCGTTCCTTCGTCATGCGGGCGTTCCGAAGGGCGGCGTGTAGCGAGCCAGAAGGTTTCCTGCTTCTCGGTTTGGCCGCCATGGCGGAAAGAGTAAAACGGTTCGAAATGCACAATATCCCGCGTTTCCGGATTCAGAATCACCACTTCATCTACGGAGAAGATTTCCGTGGCGTTCGGACGGCGAACATCGGGAATAATGGGGTACTCATATTTGCGCTGGCTCAGAAGAATCGGCTCGGCAGTTTGTTCAAACAAGTTGATGACCGGCGAACAGCCCATCCGGAAAGTTCGTGCCGTTACGCCTAGTTCCATGCGCTGCTGATACTCCGGCTCGAAATCCGAAAACAGAAATACCAGTTCCGCTCGCTCTTTGAAGCCGGAAGCCCAAACTTTTTCCAAGCCATCGATTTCCACAAACAAAAACTTTTCCGGAAATGTGAAGTATTCCTGCAATAAGCGGTAGCCAATGAACGAACGGGAAGAATACGGCAGCGCTCCTTCGTCTTCGGCAAACCCGACCGGACGCAAGGCAGAAGCATCCAGCGTAACAGGCTGCACACGCGAACGAGGATCGGGATCACGCACCACGATCTTTGCCAGCTTTGCGCACAGCAGTTCATACAGAGTGTTCACCACGCTGCTTTCGCCATTCAGGTAGAACCGAATGGAATCGAGACCCAGCTTCGGAAACTGGACATCCGGTGCACAAGCCAGTTCCAAGCGCAGCGCAGCCGGACAATTGGTGCTTGCCAGCGGAGGCCGCAAGCGATCCGGCGACTTCCACTCCGCTGCTGTCACATTGACCGGCCATAGCATTGTGCGGTAGCAAGTGCGGAACTTACAAGGAACGCCTTGCACCGCCTTGGAATACAGAGTGGAGCCACGCTCAATAGGAAAGCCGGTGGTAAGTTTTCCCTTTTCCTGGTCCGGTTGAAACTCCACAATCGTCATGGAAGGAATGGGCCGCACAAATTGCGGATACACCACGCTCAGCATGGCTTCGCTGATCTCCGGAAAATCATCGTCGATTTTCAGGTGGATTCGCGCAGCTAAAAAGGCAAAGCCTTCCAGCATCCGCTCCACATGCGGATCTTCACATTTATCCGGTTCCAGTTGGAGGCGGGAAGCAATCTTCGGATATTTTTCCGAAAACTGTTGGGCCATTTTTCGGATATAGGTTAGCTCGCGCTCGTAGTAGAGCAGCAGATCATCCCGCATCGTTTTCTCCGTGGATATGAAAGTCCCCTGTGGTGAGCTGGAGCGTTGTATCGAAGGAGATGTGCTCCGGTGCAGGGTCCATCATCAGCAGCCCTTCCAAACGGAGCCGAATGGCACGAATGCCCGTGGTGGTCACTTCCACGGGAATCACACGCACGTTGCCCAATCGCGGCTCGAACTGTTTCACCGCATTT
Source organism: Bryobacterales bacterium (assembly GCA_963791675.1). Lineage (GTDB taxonomy): Bacteria > Acidobacteriota > Terriglobia > Bryobacterales > Bryobacteraceae > JALYXI01. The sequence continues at coordinate 176,555 of CAWBTD010000010.1, read as the reverse complement.
TGCAACACGCGCACCAGCTTGGTCTGGTCTTTGGGAGAGGCAATGCTGTAAGAGCTAAAATCGGGAAGGCCATAGAAAAAAACAGAATTGGCAACTTCCGCCAGTGTTTCTTCCGAAGCGTCCACAGGACGCCGCGTATTCAGAAGCCATTCCAGATCACGTCGAAGACCCGCTTTCAAGATGCGCACAGACTCGGTACGATTCAAAGGCGCTTCTAGCGAAGGCGACTTAGGATCATTATCAGTCAGGCGATCCAGCACGGAGAGTGTAACGGCGGAATTGGGTTGAGTACGAATGGTTTTGGGCATATCAGCAGTTCAATGCCTGCACCGGGTCCAGGCGGCAGATGCGATCAAACAACTTCTGTTTCTCTTTGGCGTCACTCTGTATTTTTTTGCTGGCCCGCATCAGGGTCACCAGAGCCGCGGCAATGGCTGTTTTGTCTTCCCATTCTTCCAGCTTGTGCGTATCAATCAGCGTAAGGAGATCATCCAGAATCGGCTGGGCAATCGCCTCTTTTCCCGCGGCTACGCACAGTTCCACAAATTGGAGGCGGCGCTGAAAACGGCCCCGCGCAGAGCGCTGCCGGTTAATCTCCCCCTGCATGATCTCCAGCGCTTTTTCCGGCTGGCCAGCACGTAGAGCTTCTTTGGCTAACACGCTGCTATCCACAAATTTTTTCTGCCAGCGCATGGTGACCTGCTCTTCCGGAGCCGGTTCCGGTTCAGGTGGTCCTGCTGCACCGTTCGGGGCAGGCTCCGCTAAAATCTGACGGAGCCACATTCTGGTTTCCTGGTTGGCTACTGGCGTGTCATCCATCAGCGTTGCCTGCCACAACTGCGGCACGTCACGCAACAGCGCCCGTAGTTCGGAGCGAATCGCCAGCGCAATTGGGTGGTAATCTTCGCCCAACGCGACACAGGCTTCCACTACGAATCGCTGCAAATCCAGCCACGCACGGCTACACGGAAGCGCCATCACCGCTTCCGCCGCTTCCAGCAGTTCCTTCCATTTTTCCTGCAATGCCAGCTTTTTGATATGCTGCCGAACTTCCGTAGGTGGAGCTTCCAACATCAGCGGATCAGAAAGCGCAGCGGCAGAGCGTAGGTCGCCCCAACGCAAGCCGCGCATCATCAAAAATGGAGCAGGGTTGAACGGCTCACGCTGACGCAAAGCAGAAGCCACTGCAGCCGCGGCCTCCACCAGCTCTCGCCGTGAAGACGGCTCGGAAGAAACGAGCAGCGGCAGAGAAGGTGCGCCATTCGTGGGCACAGCAATGCTTACCGCTGCTGGCATTACAATGGTTTCCCGAGTTTCGGCCTTGCGATTCGCGGCTTCGCCTACCGGCGGTGCTGCAGCGGCAGTGGGTTCTTCCACCGGTTCTGGCTCCGGATCAGGCTCGGCATCGCGCTTCTTTTGCAACATGCTGTGAGCCACATGACGCACTTCTTGCAGCGCTGTTAGCACGCGGCCAAATGAGGGTGAATCATCGCCAAACTTTTCCTGGCACAACTCGTCCAGCTTGGCCAATTCCTTTAAACTGCCATCCAGGTTTTTTTCCAGTGCGGCGTAGAAAGATTTGGGCGTCTCTGCAAACGATTTGTCAAAGACCTCCGGCGCCAACTTGCCTTCGTTTAAGACTTTTTCCCGCGCCTTTTTCTGGGACGCATCCTTGGCCTGATCTTCGTACCCAACAGTGCGAGACTCTTTATGCGCATACCAGCCATAGCCGGCCTGCGTCAAAGGGGTTTTCCGAATCCGGTCTTCCAGCTTGCTGCCAAGCCAGGATAGCGGCATGGCACGATATTCCAGGTCCCCGTCTTCAATGGGAGGATACAACGTGTCCCAGAAGTTCGTGAGCAAACCGGTACAAAGCGCAAAACCGCTTTCGAGTCCGGCAAAAGCCTCCCGGTGCAGCCAAGCTTCCGTTAGCCATGCGGCAATTTCCAGATCTTTGCTTTTGGTTTTTAGAGCATCTGTCGCCAGACGAACTACCAGAAGATAGTCCGCAACTTTGCGCTCGCGCTTCCATTCCCCTTGCGCAAGGTCATCGTCTTCTCGTCGGGCTTCTTTAAGCGCATCATATGCAGCAGTGGGACGGAGGTATTCTCCGGAAGGGTTTGGGCCTGGAATGGGTTGCAGTAATTCCTGAAAGGAAGCCATAAAGCTTAGATTGCCTTACTGAGCCACTGCTTGTGTCGATTCAAACTCAAGAGAGCGCACTTCCAAAAGGGGAAACTCTTCTCCATCCACAAGAAACACTTTCTGCCCAGCCGGGTACTGCTTCCCAGTTTCATCCTGATTCCAAACAGTGGCTCTCCCTAGCCAAACAGCCTCGTCCGGATCTTTCCAAGAAAAAGGATAGATGACGGGAATCAGCACTTCGCCTAGCTCAGTTCCTCGAAAAGCAGGTCCGGTCTGTACAGAAGCGGCGGCCCAAAGGGTATCTCGCAATCGGCGTGGAGGCCCCATTTGCAAAGATGCAATGTGCTCCAGAGGAATCCACAAGTATGCTCCCGCAGCGAACACCTCCAGCCGTGCTCCGATATCCGGGTCAGCATCGCGGAAAGTGGAAAAGAGTTTACCATTCAATGTGCCGGAAAGCTGATCGGGTGCTTTTGTGGAAGGGAAACTTTCACTGCGGAACAGTTCATTTCTTTCGCGCTCCGCGTGAATCGCTGCGTAATACATGGTTGCGCCAAGCTGTGTATCGCTGTTGCCTTGCGCAAGAACGCTGAGTTGCTTTTCGGCGCGATCATATTGCCCAGATAAACACAGCAGCTCAAACAAAAACGTTCGCTGCCCGATATCGGTCGGATTGTCTCGAAGCCAATTCCCTAGTTCTTTGATGGCTTCTCCCACATGACCGGCATCGAATAACTGCTTCGCTTTTTTCATCCTGATATGTAGTGTGTACCGATGCCCGCAAGAAAAAGCCTGCATCCGGCCCGGCCAGATGCAGGCACAAGAAACGAAAGACTATTCCATCGCCTTGGAAGCGGCGTAATCCGACTTTAATGATTCCAAATCAAAGCCCTTGCGGAGAGCGGCATCCAGCTCGCCGGTATCCTTTTCAGGCTTATACGCAACTTCAATGGCCTGATAAGCAAAGCTAACAGACTCAGTCGGATTTTCATTACTGCCGGATTGCTGGACCGAGGTGATCAGCGCATCCTGCAAGAAAATCCGGAAGTAATCCTGCTGCTTGTCGCCTACTGGCTTGTCATAGATAACTTCCACCGTCTTCAGGATGTCTCCCGAAACACAATGGCTGAACAGAGTCGGCGACGTAGCATCCAGCACTTTCATGATGGTGAGATTCGCGAGATCCGCCCGGCCTGCTTTGGCTTCTTTTCCCGAAGAGCCTGTGCCATAGGTCGATGTGTTAGAAGCACCCCAACTAAATGAGAGCACGTCAATCGCACCGGTTTTGCTGGTGCTTGGTCCCGTGACTCCATCAATAATCAAATACGCATTTACTGCCATTGCCTTACTCCTTCTTCCTTGATCGGAACTTAAAATTATTTCTAATTACTTCGCTGCCGCCGGAAGTTCGGCTACCAGGCGGAGCGACACTGTCAACTCATCCAACTGGAAGTGCGGACGAAGAAACGCTACAGCACGGTATACCCCGGGCTTGCCCGGCACTTCCGATACATCTACCCGCGCTTCCCGCAAAGGACAACGCGCTTTCATAGATGGTGACGCGGTGTCGTCAGGTATTACATACTTTGAGATCCAACGATTCAAAAATTTTTCTGCTTCTTCCCGCGACATAAAGCTGCCGATCTTGTCGCGCATCATGGCCTTCAAAAAGTGGGCAAACCGGGAAACAGCCATGATGTAAGGAATCTGCGTGGAAAGCCGCGCGTTAGCGTTCGCGGAATCCGTATCGTACAACCTCGGTTTCTGCGCTGACTGCACGCTAAAGAAAGCGGCATAATCGGTATCCTTGCAATGCACCAGGGGAACAAAGCCAAGGTCGGCCAACTCTTTTTCGCGACGGTCCGTAATCTGCACTTCCGTGGGGCACTTCATATCCGGGCCGCCTTCGGTTTTGAAGGTATGAACCGGCAAGCCTTCCACTAAGCCACCGCCTTCCACGCCGCGCATGGCCACGCACATACCGAATTGCGAAAACGAATTTGTCATGCGTGCGGCTAAGGAGTAGGCTGCGTTCGTCCAGAGATACTTGGAATGATCCGAGCCATCCACGCGTTCTTCATAATTGAATGCTTCCACCGGCTTTGTGTCTCTGCCATAAGGGAGACGACCCAAAGTGCGCGGTAAACATAAGGCCACGTAGCGCGAATCTTCCGTCATCCGAAAGCTTTTCCACTTGGCATACTCCGTGCTGTCAAAGATTTTTGCCAAATCCCGAGGAGCAGCCAGACTGGTATAGCTGGAAAGATTCAACATATCTGGCGATGCCGCGCTCAGAAAAGGAGCATGAGCAGAGGCAGCCACATTGGACACCTTCTCCAGCAGTTCTATATCTTCCGGGTGCTTGCCGAATTCGTAATCGCCCACCAGCGCGCCAAAAGGAGCACCGCCGAAGACACCGTATTCTTCTTCGTAGACCTTCTTGAACAGCGCACTCTGGTCGAATTCAGGTGCTCGCTGCAAGTCTTTCAACAGTTCCTTCTTGGAACAGTTCAGCACCTTGATTTTTAGCTGGGTGCCGGTTTCACTGTGGTCCATCAGGTATTTCAACCCGCGCCAGGAACCTTCCAGTTTTTGAAATGCCGCATTGTGCAGAATTTCGTTCAGTTGAAGGGAGACCAGATGATCAATCTGCGCGATACGCGAATTGATCATGATTTCGGCATCCCGCGCCACTGTCATGGAGCCGTCAATAAACTGCGAAATGAATTCCTTGATTAAGTTGCGCCCGCGTTCTTTGGAGGCAGGCTCCACTCCAAAGCGGCCCTCCTCGACAAGCTGATCAAGAAGCCCTGTGCCCGCCTGTTCTTCCGTAGTGGTGGTAGTAGTGGTACCGGTAGTGGTTTGTGTTTCGGCCATTCCGCTAGTCCTTTGAGATTTCACCTTTTAACTTATCGAGCTTCTCGGTGTTGCTGACCGCTTCCAGCAGCAGTTCTTCCAATTTGTCATTCCCTTGGAGGCTGCCCCGCAGGTCGGACAAGCGTTGCCGCAGATCTAATAATTCTTTCAAAGGCTTAACTTGCCGAGCTACGTTTTCCGGCTCAAAATCATCCATGCTCTTGAAAGTCAAATCGATCTTGAGGTTAGGAGCATCCGGCTCATCACTCAGCTTGTTCTCCACGGCAAAGGCAAGGTGCGGCTTCATTCCTTCCAGAACGGAATCGAAATTGTCCGGGTTGACTTCCACAAACTTGCGTTCCTTTAATTTGGGCAGCGGTTCGGTTGGCTGGCCGGTGAAGTCCCCAAGCACGCCCACCACAAACGGCAACTCTTTCAACTCAATCGCGCCGCCCACCTCTACGTCATAAGTGATTTGCACGCGGGGCGAACGAACGCGATCCAGTTTATGCTGCGTACTTTCTCGGGCCATATTTTCTCCTGAATGAATTGTTCTCGGGCGGGGCGGAAGGGATTACCACGCCGAATAGTGTTATGAATTGCCTAAACATTTCGTTTACTGATCAGCCAAGTTGCGCTTTATTTTGCGAAAATTCGCACACTCGGCATTCAGGAAGCTATTATGTGCTAAGTTTTGGCGACTTGCCAGCGAAAAATCTGGCGGAAAGATCGACTTTCCGTCCCTCACTTCCTTTTAAGGAAAATTCCAGAGCGGAACGGATGCTTTTTGCAAGGGAATGTCACTTTAGTATGGAAGAGGTAGGATTCTATTTTTCAACCCATGCCCGCTCGCATTCATGTCAGTTTTGACGAGAGCCCAGGGAAGCGCCATGACTGGGAGTTCGTGAAACCGTTCCGGATCGGGCGCACAGGCGCTTGTGACATTTGCATTTCCAACGATTACGTGAGCCGAAGCCATGTGGAAGTTGCTTGGGAGAATGGCTGCTGGACAGTTCGCGATCTTAACAGCAGCAATGGAGTTTACGTGAAAGGAGAGCGGGTAGAGCACGTACCCGTGGAAGGAAGCGTAACCATCCGGCTGGGCATTAAAGGCCCGGAAATTCACCTGGAAGCCGAGCAACCGCCGAAAAAGCCGTCACCGGCACCCCCAATACCGGCTACTCCGCGAGACGCCGATCACTACCGGGAACGCTACTTCGGCAAACTCAGCGCGGATGTACCCGTAAGCGAGCACACCATGATGGTGCGCCGCGCCTTTGTGGAAGTGCAAAAGAAGCAACGGTTCAAGTATGGCTGGATTATTGGTGCTCTGGCCGTGTTGTTCCTGAGCGCTGGTGGCTATGCCTTCTATCTCCATAAGGAATCCAAAGAGCGGAAGGCACTGGCGGAAAATCTTTTTTATTCCATGAAGTCATTGGATGTCGATATCGGCAACCTGGAAAAAGTAGTGCTGAACGCGGATAACCAGCAGGGCCGCGAAGAAATTCGGAAATACCAGAGCCGGCGCAAAGAACAGGAACAAAATTATGATCAGTTCCTGAGAGCGCTGCACGTTTATGATCCCAAGATGACGCCGCAAGACCAGTTGATTTTGCGTGTGGCACGCATCTTTGGGGAATGCGAACTGGCAATGCCGCCGGAGTTTGCCACGGAAATCAACAATTACATCGGGAAATGGCGCTCCTCGGGAAGGCTGGTGCGTGCCGTGGCTCTGGCGAACCAGAAAGGTTACACCAATGTAATTGCGCGTGAATTTCTGAGCCAGAACTTACCGCCTCAGTTCTTTTATTTGGCTTTGCAGGAAAGTGATTTCGACCCTTTTATCAGCGGCCCGATGACACGCAAGGGCATTGCGAAAGGAATGTGGCAGTTTATTCCAGAAACAGCAAAGAAATACGGCCTGCGTGTTGGTCCTTTAATGGACTTCCCACGACCCGATCCAGGTGACGATCGCCACCATTGGGAACGTGCCACCCAAGCCGCCACGCGCTACATAAAAGAACTTTACACCACCGATGCTCAAGCTTCCGGCTTGCTGGTGATGGCGTGTTACAACTGGGGGGAAGATCGCGTGCTTCCTTTGGTGAAAAGCATGCCGGCCAATCCACGTGAGCGCAACTTCTGGCGACTACTGACCAAATACCGGAACAGGATTCCGCAGGAAACCTATGATTATGTTTTCTATATTGCTTCAGCGGCAGTGATTGGGGAAAATCCTAGGCTATGGGGATTCAATTTTGACAATCCGCTTGGAAACCTGGAAGCGCATTGAACCGCTCCCAAGTTTCCACAGCGTGGAAGAACTAATCGCTCTCGCGATCCCAAACCTTGCCTTGCTTGGCGAAGTTCAGGAAAGTTTGTACCGAAGACGCATCACTCAATTCAGTGACACCTGTAACTCCCGAGACCTGCGTTTTCGCTGCAAGCCCGGAGACTCCTGCCAGCGCAATTGCCTTCAGATGTCGATCAGCATCCATCAGGAAACTAACGGCATCGGGGTTCTTGGTTAAAGCTTTGTCCCCATCTGTTCCTGACAGCACTGCTACAGCGTCAAACAACACGGAAGGAGAAGCAGCCAAGGCCATATCTGCCTGATGCTTTTCACCCGCACTATCGACTACACTGCCGACTTTGGGTGCGATGATCGCAGCCGTTGCTCCTTCTTTCTCAATTGCTGACACGAGTTCTTTCTTTAATTGGGCATCAAAACCGGGAGCCAGGAGCACGCCGATTTTTCTGCCCTTGATCGTTGGCTTGTACTTTCCATAAAGCCGCAGCGCCGGGCTGGCAGGAAGATCCACGGGAGGAACCGCTGGCGTCATCTTTTGCGCCTCGCCTGTCATGCCGAGTTCTTCGGCGACTTTGCTTCCCAGATGGGAGTCAATAACATCCAGGTGGCCGAGCATACGACGCCGAATATCTGTGATCTCCACCTTGCCCAGTTCAAAAGCCAGAGCAGCGGCGATGTGCTTCTGTTCTTGCGGAGTTACTGAGCGGTAGAACAGCCGTGCTTGTGAATAGTGATCGGCAAACGATTCCGCCCGGAGCCGAACCTTGGTTCCTTCCACTGGAATCGGAGCGGTTCGCAATCCTCGCGAAGATTCTCACGCGGACCCGGTCATGTCAATGGAGTTGGGCTCGTAATTGGCTCTGCCCTTCGGCACCATCATCTGCATATGCCCGTCGCGCTGGAAATTTGCGAACGGGCATTTCGGACGGTTGATCGGGAGTTCGTGGAAGTTGGGGCTGCCAAGCCGTTTCAATTGCGTATCCAAATAGGAAAACAGTCGTCCCTGGAGCAATGGGTCTTCGCTGAAATCAATGCCGGGCACGATATGGCTGGGGCAGAATGCTACCTGTTCGGTTTCCGCAAAGAAGTTATCAGGATTCCGGTCCAGCACCATTTTGCCGACCATCTCGATTGGCACAATCTCTTCCGGAATCACCTTGGTGGCGTCCAGAACGTCAAAGGCATACTGATCCGCCGTCTTTTGATCGATGATCTGGAACCCAAGTTCATACTCCGGGTAGTCACCCTTGGCGATAGATTCAAACAAGTCCCGGCGATGGAAGTCAGGGTCAGCACCGCTGATCTTCACTGCTTCATCCCACACCACGGAGGCGGTTCCTAGCACAGGGCGCCAATGGAATTTCACGAACTTGGTTTCCCCTGCCTCGTTGACCAGGCGGAACGTGTTAACGCCGAAGCCTTCCATCATGCGATAAGAACGGGGAATGGCACGATCCGACATGGCCCACATAATCATGTGAAGCGATTCCGGCATCAAGGAAATGAAATCCCAGAACGTATCGTGGGCGCTGGCCGCCTGCGGGTAGCCTTTATCCGCCTCCATTTTGACGGAGTGAATCAGGTCGGGAAACTTGATGGCATCCTGGATAAAGAACACCGGGATATTGTTTCCCACCATATCGAAGTTCCCTTCCTGCGTGTAGAACTTCACGGCAAATCCACGGACGTCGCGCGGCAAGTCCACTGACCCGGCACCGCCCGCCACAGTGGAAAATCTTGCAAATACAGGCGTTCTTACGCTGGGATCAGCCAAAAAACCCGCCTTGGTAACGTGGGCCATGGATTGGTAAGGCTGAAAATAACCATGGGCAGCAGAACCTCTGGCATGAACGATTCGCTCGGGAATTCGCTCATGATCGAAGTGGAAAATTTTCTCCCGAAGGATGAAATCTTCCAGCAGAGTGGGGCCACGCCCACCAGCCTTTAAAGAGTTCTGATTGTCTGAAATGACCACGCCATGGTTCGTGGTGAGGTTCGTTCCAGTGATATCCGATTGTTGATGCGTCTCACCGCCCTGAGTCGCGGGAGTTTCCAAAGGATTCTTTGTTATGCTTGACACACATTCAAATTACCACCGGAAATTTGAATGTAATCAGCAACACTCTTGTAAGCAAGCACGAAATTTAAAAAATAAACTTTGCGCCAAGCTGGATCTGCCGCGCATCACGTGCAGAGGTAATCTTGCCAAAGTTAGCATTCCCCAGCGCGGTAGTGGGCGCATTCAAGTTCGTATGATTCAAAGTGTTGAAGGACTCGCCACGAATCTGGATCTTGGCGCGCTCTTTGAAGGAAAACTGCTTAAACAAAGAGCAATCCCATCTGACAATGCCAGGAGATTCAATGGTGTACCGGCCTGCATTGCCCGGACGATTCTGGCCTACGGGAACTTCCGCGAAGGCTGCCGTGTTGAACCACTGATTAATGGTATGGATGCCAGTACCGGAATTGGGATCGGCAATCTGATCTGGACGCCCGCCCGCAGTGGAGCTGCTGTTATTCACGCTGCCAAGGCCACCGGGGTCATTTCCCAAGGAAGACGAGACGGTTAAAGGCAAGCCAGTGTTCCAGGTCACGATGCCGGAAAGCTCCCATCCACCCAGAAATGCTCCTGCTACGGAGTGGGAATGTAATAAAAAGGGCAATGGATATACATACGAAGCGGTCAGCACATGGCGACGGTCCAGGGGAGAAAGTCCGCGTTCCGATTTAATGTCATAGGAATTCTGCGGCGCGTTGGAGCGATCACTGCCGTTATCGGTGATTGCCTTGGAATAGGTGTAATTCACATTTACGGTTCCGCCGGAGCTTCCGAACCGCTTGGCCAGTGAAGTTTGCAATCCGTTGTAATTAGAGTTAAATCGAGATTCCACAATATTGATTGCGTTATATCCCAGGTAAGGGCGAAGTGCATTCAGGCGAGGGCGAATGGCCGAGGTAATGTAGCCGTTGGCGGGTACCAAGCCTGCCGCTGCTGCCACTCCAGGCGCGACTTGGTTGATATCCATGATGCCGATCAGGTGTGTGCCTTTGGTTCCGACGTAAGCCACGGAGAACACGGCATCGGTCGGCAATTGCCGCTGAATTTCCAAGCTCCACTGTTGAGAGTAAGGATCATGGTAGTTCGGATCCCAGGCACGAAGGGAAACCGGGGCCAGACTGACGACTGGCGAACCTGCGCTGGGATTTTCCAGGCGCGTGTTGGCAATCGAAATACTGGAAAACGAGGAGGTCGGATTTGCGCCTAGGTTCTGTTCCAGCGCGCCGACCAGACTGGCGTCATAAAAGATGCCGTACCCGACCGCGAACCGATGTTTTTCCGGTGCCGAACGGGTCCCAGGCAAAGCCGAAGCGCGGAGCAAAATCCAGATTATTCTGCTTTATCACCGCATCTCCAAAAGGAGAACTTCTTGCCGCCTTGAATGATGCCGTTGAAGGGATCGCCTGTTCCGGCAATGCGATTTCCAGTAGCCGGATCAATTTTGAATGCTTTGGTGGGGTCGAAGAGAGCCGAGTCAAAGTTGGTCAGCAAGCCATTCGCGTCAGTTGGCTGACGGAAATTGGAGTAACGGAGACCCAGGTTCAATGTCAGGTTTGGGAGCACCCGGAAGTCATCTTGAATATAGGCTTCAAATGTCTTGCTATGGAAATCCGCTGTCAGGTCCTGGGAAGTTTGGCTGAATGTGGAAACGTTGCCAAGCAGGAAGTTGGCAAAGGATTGTTCCAGAGTCACATTCGTCGCAGGACGAGGCGTATTGGAGAAAGTAAACGAACCGGAGTTATCGGCTAACTGATTTTCTACTTTGCGATAGATGTAGAACGTGGCGCCGAATTTGAGTGTGTGTGCCCCTAGCGTCTTAGTTATGTTATCAAAGATCGAGTGGTTGTAGCTGAAGTTGTTGTATGGCCCATAGCTGGTCACACTCGCCAAGCCGCCGGTAAACACCAAACTGGGAATGCGCACTGGGTTGCCTGGATACACAAGCGTGGGATTGATATCCGGTGAATTTGCCCGGGCAGCATATCCTACCGGCGTGCTGTTGATTCCGCCGTGTGTCCATGCCCAGCCAGCTTCGTTGTACCAAGTGGAGGAGAATGCGCTGGTACCGCGAATTACCAGACTGCGGCCTGGCGAATTTGTTTGTGTCGTCGCAACTCCTGGTGTATACAAACTGGTGAATAAGCCGCCCGGTTCAGTGGTAGGAATCGAGTCGTGCAGAAAGCGCCCGCTTAATGCGAGTTTCTGGCCAAAATTGTGATCAATCTTAACGATCTCCTGACGTGCGTTAAAAACGCCGCGCAGAGGCACAAACAGATTGTTTCCGACGGTAGGCAACGGAAGCTTAGAAAAAATATCTTTGATGTAGGTCTGTGCTACCGGACTGATGCTGGTAATGGAAGTCGCCGTTGCGTACAGGTAGCTCCATCGGCGGAGAAACCTACGCAAACCGGATCTGGGAAAGTTTCCTTGAGTTTCCGCTACGGTAGGCACCTGCACGTTTGACGCATTGTAGTTAATCACTCTCCGGAACTCTTCGGAGAAAAAGAAAAACGTCTTGTTCTTGCCGTTATAGATCTTAGGCAGGAAAACAGGTCCGCCAATGGTGTAGCCGAAATCGTTGTACCGAAGGGGTGGCTGCTTGATATTACCGGCGTTGTTGAAGAAGTTATTCGCGTTCAACTTGTCGTTCCGAAAGAACTCATATGCGGAACCATGCAACTCATTGGTACCGCTCTTGGTGATGACATTGACCTGCCCACCAGCCGATCTTCCGAATTCAGCCGAGTAAGGCGTACGCACCATTTTGATCTCTTCAATGGCATCCACGCTTGGATACTGCTGAATCGTGATGTTGGAGCCGCGATCCACGTTATCTGCTCCGTCCACCGTCCAGTTGTTTTGGCTTTGGCGCAACCCGTTCACAGACACAGATACGCTATTGCTTCCACCGCTCGGATTCGTGGTACCCAGATAAATCTGATCCGACATATTGGAAACTACGCCAGGCTGCAGTGCGAGCAACTGCACAAAATTACGGTTATTCAAGGAAAGCTCGCGGACTTGCGTGCCGGAAATTAAGCCGGATTGCTGCGCGGTTTGTAACTCTACCTGATTTGTTACCGCATCCACAGTTACCGTTTGGCTGACGTCTCCCACCTCTAGCTGAAAGTCAGCGGTGTATTTCTGATTAGCGGTTAACTGAATGTTTTGTTTGACGGCGGCACGAAACCCCTTTGCTTCCACCGTAACGGAATATACCCCGACAGGAAGCAGAGTGGCTGCATAGTCTCCGCTGTCATTCGTTTTCAGCGTCCGAAGAGCAATGCCCTGCTGCGTGGCGCGTACGGTTACCGTGGCATTCACTACTGCAGAACTGGAAGCATCCGTTACCCGGCCAATGATGTTTCCTGTAACTTCCTGCGCGCTGGCTGGCATCGCAGCCATAGCCAATACGATCCAAAGCGCACGCAAGCGCTTTCCCACCTGAAAAATATTATTCCCCATGTATGCTCCCCAAAACCACTGAATCGGACCATCATACCGCAGGCGTTTCCATCCAGTGACAACACCTATGGGGCGGCATTGCGTTAAAATCGCTGTTCAAATGCGCAATCTTTTAGTTCTGACGCTTGTGCTGGCCGCGCCTCTTGCGGCACAGACGAAAAAAATCCTAATCATGGACGGAACTCCGGCCATGGTTGCCGATTTTGCCTCTGCTTCTCCCAATGCCCATATGGTGCCGGTAACCCGCGCCAACGTGATGCAGGAAATCGGCGATGCAGATGCGTTTATCGGCGAAATCCGGCCCGAAGAAGTTCGCGCTGGCAAAAACCTGAAATGGGTGCAAATCATGAGCGCGGGTGCGGAACGCGTTCTGTTTAAATCCGGCAGCAACGACCTGCGGGACAGCAACATTGTGCTCACCAACAATCGCATTGTGCAGGGAATTGAGATTGCCGATCATGCCTTTGCCCTGCTGCTTTATACTTCACGCCGGTTAAATAAATTCGCTGTGGATAAGAGCACGGAAACCTGGCAGCCCCGGCCGTATGAAGGCATCGAACTGAACGGAAAAACGGCCTTGGTGATTGGCGTAGGCGGTATCGGAATGCAGATTTCTCAGCGTGCCTGGGCCTTCGGCATGAACGTAATCGGCGTGGATATACAAGATATTCCGTTTTCTCCCTTTATTAAGCGAGTGGTGAAGCCGGATCAACTGGATTCCGTGATTCCCGAAGCGGACGTGGTGTTTATCTCCGTGCCGCATACGCCGGAGAGCAACAAAATGTTTGCCTCCAAGGAATTTAGCCTGATGAAAAAGGATTCCTACTTTATCGCTGTCAGCCGTGGGGGAACGTATGAGCTAAACGGCCTGATTCGCGCCTTGGACGAAAAGCGCCTGGCCGGAGCCGGTGTGGATGTGGTGGACCCGGAACCGCTGCCGAAAGGAAATCCGCTTTGGCAATTCAACAACGTGATGATTACGCCCCACATTGCCGGACGCTCCGACAAGGATAATGCCCGTATGATTAACACCATCAAGGACAACATCCGCCGTTTCACAGAAGGCAAGCCGCTGCTCAACGTGGTGGATAAAAAACGCGGTTTTTGATCTTTCCCTTCTGGTTCCGTCCGCCCACTACTGGGCGACCGGAACCAGAACCGGGAAGGTAACTACGTTGCTGACAAAGTATTGCTGGGCGATGGTAAGCTGCGTTTGCGGATCGCTGCCCAGACTGGAGTTGATCTGGAAGTACACCTGGTACACGCCCACCAACCCAGGCACATATCCGGAGGTGATGATATTTGCCGTGCTTCCCCCCGCCAGAATCGAATCTACAGGAGTGACGGGAGCGTCCAGGGCTTCGTTCGGATCGGTGACCACTTTGCCTGTATCCACTCCATTTGTGGAAGGACCTAATCCTGTTGCGTAGATGTATAAGATTTCTCCAGGGACAGCAGGATTGTCACTGGTCACCTGTCCGCCCTGGCTTGCGCAACAAGTGGTGGTGGTGAGCGCGGTTAATAGCAGAGTGGCATTTGTGCTCACGCTGGCTCCTATGGCGACACCTTGCCCATCCGTGCCGGACTGTTTCGCAGTCAGCAAGATACGCTGGAACACATTACCAAGTGTTGCCGTAACCGGGGAATTATCATCCGCGTTGATCAGATCCACAAATGCCTGAGCCACAGTGGTCAAGGTATCTGTAGATAACACAGTGTAATTAAATGTCTCGTCACCAATCGTAAGCGTGCCAACATCGCCAGCGGTGATGCTGCCATCTACCGAAACCAGGGCCGTGGCATTCGCATAGGCATGATAAACATGCCCAGGACGTGGATCACTTCCTTCATCGGCAAAGATGCCTGGGTTAGCAATTACGATAGGAACGGCTAACGAATTAGTAACGCTGACTGTTCCATCCGCTCGCACAGTTCGAACAAACGCCGTAACGCTGGTCCGGTCCTGCACTTCAAAGGGAAGTTGCGCATTGATCTGCGTGGGAGTGACAGCTACCAGTGGAGCGGGAATGCCATCGAAATATACTTGTGTGTTGGCAAGTGTTAAGGGCAGATACTGACCACTAAAAGAAGCTTGATCCGAATTATCTGACAGATTCGTGCCAAACACAGTCACCAAAGAGCCTGCCGCCAACTGCGCGGCGTTCTGAAGATCCAGGGAAAGATTAGTTCCGCTGGCTGTTACTGTTTCCGTGGCGTTGGTGGAAGTAGTGGTAGCCAGCCCAATGGAAGTGCCGGGCGAACTACCTACTTTCGCCGTAAGAAAGAGCGAGAAGTACGTACCGTCAGAAGCAATGTTGGGCCGGGCAGTGACATAGGTATCCCCTGGAGAAGCATTGATTAACGCTACTAGTCCATTGGTGACTTCCGTCAGGGTGTCGTCAGTAACTACCTTGTAGGTGTAATCCTTGGAATAGATGCTGTTTCCGTTTGCATCGGTGTTGCTGATGGTAACGGTAACCGTGTCATCCACCGTGATGGTTCCCGCAACCACAACACTGCCCAGCGCAAAAACTTCGCGGCTGGCAGCATTGCGAATGCCGGATGGAGGAAGCGGTTGGTCGCCCGGTGAGTAAGCCACAATGCGTCGGTTGAATACATCCGCCACATAGAGATTCGTCCCATCCCAGGCCAGAGAGGTCGGAGTTTGAAACTGATCCGCTCCATCGCCCGCGTTGTCGGTGAATTCGTCCGGCTCCCCTAAAATATAGTCGGGCGCTGCTCCATTCGTGGTGGGAATGTTGGAATATACCGTAATCCGATCATTGCCTCCATCCGCCACAAACAGACGTTTGCCATCGGAAAGAGCATAGCGAGGAAATGACATCGTCTTGCTGCACCGGGCAGGATAGGTTGCATTTCCATTGGAATCTGTTCCCGTGGAAGCACACAGAGCCGGGTAGTTATTGGAAAAATAACTAGTCATATCCGGCTGTCCGAGCACCGTATCTGCGGAAGCGCCATTCGCGGTGGGAATAGTGTTCCAGATCAATACGCGATTCGCACCCAAATCTGTAATGAATAAATGAACACCATCTGAAGTAACCGAAACAGGGCTGGTTAAATTACTAGCAGTAGGCACCACGGCTACCTGAGTAGCCGGGACGCCGGTGGTGAAATTCGGAACTCCCAACACCACATCCGCCGCCGCGTTGTTCTGGGTGGGAATGGAATTGAAAATCAAGACGCGGTTATTTTGGGTATCCGCCACGAACAGTTTTCCATTTTGCAGCCACACACCCTGCGGTCCGCGAAGAGAATTCGCTGTAGGGGGAACAGCGGTGCGGT
The DNA here is from genome assembly GCA_963791675.1 of Bryobacterales bacterium. Classification (GTDB taxonomy): domain Bacteria; phylum Acidobacteriota; class Terriglobia; order Bryobacterales; family Bryobacteraceae; genus JALYXI01. Next base: position 160,413 of record CAWBTD010000010.1, on the reverse strand, counting down.
TATGCGTGAAATCCGCTTGGCCCACCACCACATCGGCAGGCGTACCAAGCGAACCCGCTGCGGGAATCTGGTTCCAAATCAGGATGCGATTGTTATCCGTATCTGCCACCACCAGGTGAGTGCCGTCCGAGGCAACCGCAGTGGGCGTTCGCATGCCAGCCTGTGTCAAATTGACTGCATTGTTGTTGTAATCGCCCTGTCCCAGGATCACATTCGCCCGCGTACGTGCGCAGACCAAGCAGGTTCCGCCCGAGGGAACGTTGTCCGGCAAAGGAAAGGAAAGCACGTCGGTTGGCTTGGGAAGTGTATCCGTGGGGAAGATCAGTACGCGGTTATTGACCGGATCGGCGAAAAAGCGATTGGAATCCGCCACAAACAACCGGTTTCCCGCGTAGGCAATGCCACCCGCCGCGCCAATCAGCATATCTGTCGCGCCTTCATCACTTTGCGTAAACGTTGTCTGACCAATCACAAGGCGTGCTGCCTGTCCCGTCGAAAAATCGGAGCCCAGACACACGTGCGCGGCTAAAAGAAAAATGCAAAAATGCTTCATTGTTGAGGCGTAACCATTTATTGTATCAACCCCGTATGGACGTGTAACTCCAGGCCGGGGGTTTCGTTTTACCTTAAAAATTCCGCTTGGAGGCGGTACCGCTTGTTTCACGATTTGGAAATCACTCCCCACCAGTTGGCCGATATGCTCGAACGAGGTGAACCATTACGGCTGATTGATGTGCGGGAGCCGGCCGAATATCAGCAGGCGCATCTCCAAACGTCGGAGCTGATGCCCATGGGCACGATTCCGAGCCAGTTAGCGACGCTGGAGGCAGACGAGCGGCCGCTCATGGTGCTATGCCATCACGGAGTACGAAGCCTCCAGGTGGTGTGCTGGCTTCGGGAACAAGGCGTGGAGCATTGCCGCAGTGTGGCAGGCGGCATTGACCGCTGGAGCCGGGAGATTGACCCTGAAGTTCCGCGCTACTAGGTTCCGATTTGACGTGAGTTCGGCGCAAGCCCTCACACTTCCGTTGTGAGAAGCAACTGAGTCTGACTGAGCGAAACCTCTCAAATACCCCTGTGCTTTGGTCCGCCTCTTGCCACAAGGAGGATACCTCGATGCTTAGTTTTCGAGCAGGAAATAATCTTATGAGCACTGAAAAAATCAATACGTTCGATGAACTCTTCCAGAATGGGCTGGAGTACATATATGATGCAGAAAAGCAGCTAACACAAGCCCTACCGAAAATGGCGCAAGCTGCTTCTTCTCCACAACTGAAACAGGCCTTTGAGCAACATCTTAAAGAGACGCAAACACAGTTACAGCGCCTGGATCAAGTATTTTCTAAGCTCGGCATTACAAAAGCAGGAAAGACGAATCAAGTGCTTCAAGCAATGACGCAGGAAGCCGAGCAGATGATTCAGAATACGGATGCCTCGCCTTTACGGGATGCTGCGTTGATTGTGGCAGGCAACCAAGTAGAGCATTACGAAATGGGAAGTTATGGTTCGCTTCGCACCTTTGCTGAACTACTAGGCCACAGGGAAATCATTCCTTTGCTGGAAGAAACGCTCCAGGAAGAGAAGAAAGCCGATCAAAAGCTAACGCAGATTGCTGAATCAGATGTCAACCAGCAAGCTGTCCAACGCAGAGGGCAACTGACGAGATAATTGTTTCTGCAACAACTGTGAACAGGGCTGGAACAAGCGACAAGCAAAGGATCTCAAGGACGCTGAGAGATTTAGAGTCGCATGACACTTCCGGCCTTGTTCTTGTCCATATGCCGAACTCGCGTCCGTTTTATTGCGTGCCATCAATCTTCTGGCCGGTGATAAGGGATTTCGCCAAACCGAGCCGGAATCGCAACAGGGCTCCCAGCGTGGAGCGTAGCCGGTAGAGCCAGCCTCCTCCAGCACCATAATACTTTCCTAGAAACACAGCAATACCATTTTCCCGGTCCGCATGTGCCAGTGCTTCTTCGGTGGCTTCGCCTCCCTGCACGGCCCGTACGGAAGGAACCACGCGGATTTTCTTCCCGGCGCGGCGAATGACCTGGGCACACAAATCCAAATCGCAGCCGTAACTCCCATAACGTTCATCCAGTTGCGGCATGGATTGAAGAAAGGAACGCCGGACCATGACGGCAGCGCCGGAAACACAGGGCACGTCTTCCGGTGCTGCGGAAGCAAAGGGCTGCGCGGAAACATACGGCTGCGCGGCGGAAGGAAGATCCAGGATTTGCGGCACAGGAGTGCCGTAACGATCCACCAGGAGCGGTGCCACTGCGCCTACATCGCCATTGGATTCCAGCACCGTTGCCAGTTCCTCCACTCCTGCTGAAGTTAACTGCGTATCGTCATGGAGAAACAACACAAAATCGCCTTCTCCGCTTCGATAGCCTATGTTCATGGCCTTGGTAAGCCCAAAGTTTTTTGGCAACTTGATGAAACGCGCAGTGGGAAAATCGGCCTCTAAAGCATCCACTCCTGCAGCAGAGCCGTTATCCACCACAATGATCTGATGCTCTGTTCCTAGTGCTTCCAGCGCTGCCCGAAGCAAGGGAAACCGGTTTCGGGACACAATCACGACGCAAACGCTCATTACAGCGCTGCCGCCCGTGATCGCGAGGGCTGTGGGAGGGAGGCAACCTTGCTCGTTCTACCAAAAATCAGCCAGACACCCAAAAGCGCTAATGCCACTGAGATCCACTGTTCCAGCGATAAGGGGCCGCCCAGCGGATTGGATTCGTCATGCTCCCGCAGAAACTCAATACACAAACGCGCCATGCCATACAAAATCAGATACAAGCCAATTACGGAACCTTTTTTATGCCGCCGAGTCACCAGAAAATACAGAATCGCGCAAATCACAAGCTCCGCGCCGGTTTCGTATAACTGGGTGGGATGAAGCGGAACGCCTAAAGGCACGCCCACGCTGCGCGCATCCGGGTTGGTAAACGTAACGGCCCAGGGAAGCGTGGTCGGCTTGCCCCAGCAACATCCGGCGGCAAAACAACCTAAGCGGCCAATGGCATGACCCAAGGCAACGCCCGGCGCAAACACGTCTGCTGTTCCCCAGACCGGAAGCCCGTTGGCACGCATATAGAAGTAAGCCGTGATGAGTGCCCCAATCAAGCCGCCATAAAAGATGCCCGCTGATTGCAGCGTGGAAAAAGAGAGAATTTCCATCGGATGAGCACGGTACTCCGGGTCCAGCACAATCATGAGCAGCTTCGCTCCCGCAATACCCGCCAGCGCACAATATACTCCGAGGTTCACCACTGCATCCGAAGGCAAGCCTGCCGACCGGGCCAGACGCGAGGTAAGCGCCAGAGCAGTTAAAAAAGCGATTGCGACCAATACGCCATAAGTGGGCAAATAAAAACTGCCAACGGAGATCAGCTTAGGAAGCATGAGTGGGCCGCGCGTTTTTTTCAGGCAGTGCATCCTGCCGAAGCATGGAAAGCAGCATCAACCCTGCCCCCACGCTGATTGCGGTATCCGCCACATTGAACGTATACCAGTGATAGCTGCCCGCATAAAAATCCAGAAAATCAGTTACCATCCCAAACCGAATTCGATCAAACACATTGCCGACTGCGCCGCCGAAAATTAATGCTAACCCGATTGCCGTTCTCCCGTCAGCCTTATCCATGCGCCACAGCAACACAGCCAAAAGCACAACTGCCACTACGGAGAACGCAATCAGCAGTGCCGTGCGGTGCTCCATGGGGGATTCGGCAAACCATCCGAATGCTACACCAGTGTTTCGGGAACTCACGATATTGAAAAAACCGGGAACTACCACTTTGGTATCCCATGCCGTTAGTCTGGTTTCCACCCACCACTTCGACCAGCGGTCTAATGCAAAAACCGCGACAGCCACCAGAAACATGGCGAGTCTACGCGGCATGTTCTAGCTCGTGCAGCACGCCCGCGCAGAAAGCACAAACATTCGGCAGATCAGGCGATGAGCCGACATCTTCTTTATACTTCCAGCACCGTTCGCACTTCCGGCCTCCTGCCCGTTCCACGGAAACAAACAAGGGACCTCCCTCCGTGAGCGATACCTGCGACACAATGAACAACCCTGGCAACTCCTGCGCATACTGCTCCAGCAATGAGTACAAAGCTCCTTCCGCCGTCAGGTGTATGCGAGCTTCCAAAGGCGCGCCAATCTGCTTTTCGCGACGTGCATTTTCCAGCACTTTCAGCACTTCCTCACGAACGGAGATCAACTGATCCCAATTGGCAGCGCGTTCCCGATGCATCGCGGGAATCTCCTTTGTCAGGTCTTCCGGTTCCGGGAACATTTCGGTGTGAACGCTTCCGTTGAATCCAAGAAAAGGCCAGACCTCCTCCATGGTGAACGTCAGAATCGGCGCGAATAAGCGAACCAGCGCCGTGCTCAACCGGTACAGCGCCGTTTGGGCGCTCCGGCGATCTGATGATTTCGGAGCCGTGGTATACAGCCGGTCTTTCAGCACATCGAAGTAGATCGAGCTGAGGTCGACCGTGGCAAAGTCGTACACGGCGCGGTACACCTTATGGAACGCGAACTCTTCGTAGAAAGTTCGGCACCGTTTCACTAATTCTTCGGCACGCACCAAAATCCATTGATCCATTTCATGGAGTTCGTCCCCGGAAACCGAATCGCTTTCGTGCGTAGAAGCCGTCCAGGTTGCCGAGAGCATAGCGGAAGGTGTTGCGCAATTTCCGATATGCTTCCGTCAGCCGCGTCAGAATGGTTTCCGACATGCGAACGTCTTCGTTGAATTCCACGGAAGCCGCCCAGAGCCGCAGCACTTCCGCGCCATACTGCTTGATGATTTCTTCGGGCGCGATGCACGTTGCCGATGGATTTCGACATGGCACGGCCTTCCCCATCCAGCGCCCAGCCATTGGTGGCGCATTCCCGATAAGGCGCTTCCCCGCGCAATCCCACGGCCACCAGGAGCGAACTGTGGAACCAGCCCCGGTACTGGTCGCCGCCTTCCAGATACAGATCAGCAGGCCAGCGAAGGTCGTTTTCGGGTGTCAACACTGCCAAGTGACTGGACCCGGAATCAAACCAGACATCCAAAATGTCGTTCTCTTTCGAGAACTCACCTTTGCCGCACTTGTGGCACTTGGTCCCAGAGGGGATCAGTTCCGCCGCGCTTCGTTCGTACCAAACATCCGCGGTGTATTCCGCAAACAGCCTGACTACATCCTGCAGAATGGAACGCTCGGTCAGAGGCTCACGGCAGTTATCGCAGTAAAACACCACAATTGGCACGCCCCACACGCGTTGGCGCGAAATGCACCAGTCCGGGCGCGCGGCAATCATGTTGGAGATTCTTTCCTCTCCCCACTCCGGCATCCATTTAATCTGTTGGATAGCGGCTAAAGCTCGGCCCCGCAGATCGTTATTTTCCATGCCGATGAACCACTGCTCCGTGGCCCGGAAGATAGTGGGCCGGTGACAGCGCCAGCAATGGGGATAACTATGATCCACTTTCTCCTGTGCAACCAGCGCTTCCGCCTTGCGCAGAAGATCGATCACGATGGGGTTGCCTTCCCAAACGGTTTTCCCGATCAGTTCCAAGGGCAACTCGCCGCTGGCCCCTTCGGCGTAAAAATATCGGCCTGCCGCATCCACCGGGCAATAGGTCGCAATGCCATACTGACGCCCCACCACATAGTCTTCATTGCCGTGGCCGGGAGCGGTATGCACTGCGCCGGTTCCCTGCTCCAGCGTGACGTGGTCACCTAAAATGCCGAGCGAATCGCGATCCAGAAACGGATGACGGAACACCGCATGTTCCAAACGGTTTCCAGTGAACTGAGCCAACACCGTTGGTTCCTGCCAACCACACTTTTCCGCTGTTTGCCGCACTAAATCGGAAGCAACGATGTATACATCGCCTTGGACATCCACCGCCGAGTATTCATATTTCGGATGAAAGGCAATGGCCATGTTGGCCGGAATGGTCCAGGGCGTGGTGGTCCAGATCAGCCCCCAGACGGTTCTTCCCGCCAGCGCGGGATGAATGTGAGCCGGATCGGAGGAAAGCGCAAAGCGCACCCAGATGGAAGGGCTGGAGTGGTTTTCATACTCCACCTCGGCTTCCGCCAGTGCCGTGCGGTCATGGATGCACCAGTGCACCGGCTTCAAGCCTTTGTACACGTACCCTTTATCCAGAAAATCAATAAACGCGCCCGCAATCACCGCCTGGTATTGCGGGTTCATGGTGAGGTAAGGTTCGTTCCAGCGACCGAAGACGCCCAAACGCTTGAAGTCTTCCCGCTGAATCTCTACCCATCTTTCGGCGTACTTGCGGCATGCCCTCCGGATCTCCACGGCGGACATTTTGGCTTTTTTCGCTCCCAGGTCCTGGTCCACCTTGAATTCAATGGGCAGACCATGGCAATCCCATCCGGGCACATAGGGAGAATCAAAGCCCGCCATGGTTTTGGACTTCACAATGAAGTCCTTCAGGATTTTGTTAAAAGCTGTGCCGAGATGGATTTTTCCATTGGCATAAGGCGGACCGTCATGGAGCAGGTATACGGGGCGGCCCGCACGGGACTGGCGAATCTGTCCGTACAAATCCTCGGCCTCCCAGCGCGCAAGCATTTTGGGCTCGGTCTGGGGCAAGTTTGCCTTCATGGAGAAGGCTGTACGCGGCAGATTAATTGTCTGCTTTAAATCCAGTTGTGCAGGGTTCATGTATTGCGGCTAAGTCTTTATTATAGTTTCAGTGCTCCTCCATAGCTTGACTTATCCATCAAGCGGCATAGCAGAGGGCCTCTGGAGGAACAAAATTCCCGTTTCGGGGTCATGAATAAATCATTTTCCTGATATACTTTGCGCCCGAGGGAACGCATGAACGAACAACAAAATTTGGCCCTTATCCAAAAGATTTTTGAGGCATTCGGACGTGGCGATATTCAGGACATGCTCGACTGTTTTGCAGCCGACAGCGAAGTTTATTATCCCGGTCCCGCAATCATCCCGTATGCAGGCAAAAAGAAGGGACACGCGGAGCTTCGAGACTATTTCCAGGGCATACTCGAAAATCAGTCCAACCACGACCTTAAAATCAGCCGCTTCATCACCCAAGATGACCACGTGGTGGCGATCGGGTCGTATTCGGGTGTGGTGAACTCAACCGGCAAAACAATCGAGGGTCCGCTGGTGTTCACGTTTGAGTTGCATAACGGAACTGTTACACGGCACATGCTGATGAGTGATACTGCTGCCGGGGCGGCGGGCTATTCCACCGCAACCTAAACGGCACTAGCCTCCACTTGATCTGGGGTCTGGTTTTGTAGCTTGGTTTTCCGGCTTAGCTGCCTCATGTGCGGATTGGTATTGCACAATCACGGAGACACGCCGGTTGGAAGGGTCGGTCGGTTGCTTAGGCTTTCGCAGCGAGTGATCCGCGAAACCTCGCACTTGTGCCACTTGCCCTTTCCGCAATCCGGTGGTTTCCATCAGCCGTCTTGCCGCATTGGCGCGGTCTGCGGAAAGCTCCCAATTGCCATATCCGCTATCGGTGGAAAACGCCTGGGAATCCGTATGGCCCTCGATCAGCAGATTGTTATTGATCTTGCCCAATTCGGCGGCCAACATCGCAATCACACGCTTTCCATCTGCCGTGGGAACCGGCTTGCCGCTTTCAAAAAACTCGCCCTTTTCCGATTCCAGTAATTCGATCCGCAACCCCTCTCCGGTCACAATCATTTCCACCTGGCTTTTCAGCTTTTGGAGTTCCGGCTGCTGCTTGATCGCCTGCGATAGCTTTTCCTTGAGCTTGTCCATGTCTGTGGCTGCTACCATCAGGGCTTCCCCGGAACCAGCGAGTCCGCTGCCGACTTGTTTTCCTACCCCGTCCGGATCTTGAAAATAACCACCGATTGCTTTCCGCACATCTTGGCTGCTATTCAGGAGCCAGAGCACAATGAAAAGCGCCATCATGGCGGTGACAAAATCCGCATACGCCACTTTCCAGGCGCCGCCATGGTGACCGCCATGGCCACCCTTTTTCTTGATGATAATGATTGGCGCCGCTTCCACAGCGCGAGGTCCTTCTGCCATATGTGCCGCCTTATGCAGCCTTCGCTGTGCCAGCTCCGCCGCCCTTGGTTGCGGCTTCAAATTCCTTGAAATCCGGGCGCACTTCCGCCGGAATGGTGCGGCGCGCGAATTCTGCTGCCAGGGCTGGTGCCACACCTTTGGCAAACGCAATCAATGCCACGCGCAAGGCATGGTAGTACTGCCCTTCGGCGTCATTGATTTTGGTCATATTGGCGGCTAGAGGGGAGAAAAAGCCGTAGCACAGCAGAATTCCCAGAAACGTACCCACAAGAGCAGCGGCGACCTTATGGCCGATCTCTTCCGGAGGACCGCCCAGCGCTCCCATGGTGATCACCACACCAAGCACTGCAGCCACGATTCCCAAACCCGGCAAGGCGTCCGCCACGGTGGTCAGCGCCGCAACCGGCACACCGGCGTCATGGTGATGGACTTCCATATCGAGTTCCATCATTTGATCCAGTTCAAAAGGCGAAACCGACCCGGAAAGGGACATGCGAATCGTGTCGCACACAAAGTGAAGCGCATGGTGATCGTGGAGAAACTTTGGATATTTTTTGAAGATTTCGCTCTTGGACGGGTCTTCCACATCTGCTTCCAGCTTGGCCATACCAGCCTTGCGGGCATACGTGAACAACTCCATCAGCATTTTCAGGGTTTCCAGGTAATAGGCTTTGGTGAACCGATTGCCCCCAATCACGCCAAGAATGCCTTTCACCAGCTTGATTACTGTAGGCAGGGGATTGGCAATCAGCAGTGTGCCAACTGCCGCTCCCCCGATAATGACCAGCTCAGCAGGCTGAATTAAAACTTTGAGGTTGCCGTGCTCCATCAGGTAACCGCCGAGCACGGCACCGATCACGACCACAATTCCGATAATGGCGAACATTACTCGCTCTATCGGTGGAAACTGCGGAAGTTTTAGGCAGTTCGCCGGTTAAACCGCCGCGCTGCCTAATGCCCGAAGAATGCTTTCGGTATCAAATACGCATCCGCCCCAGGTGCCGCCGCTGACGTTCTGCAAAGCGGCCCAAAGCTGCGTATCTTTCGGCAAGCGCGGGTCGGCCTGTAGGTCAGGGCGCAAGCTGCGGGACGCCATCACCCGGTCGCCTTCTTCCCGCCCGAACTCCACGCCATCCGCCCCGACCAAATTGATGGAGCCTTCCAGGTTGTTGCGATCAATCACAATCTCAATCAGGTCGCCTTCCAGAACCTTGCCCAAAGGACCGCCCGCCATTGCTTCCGGCGTGACGTGTCCAATACAAGCTCCGGTGGAAACACCGCTAAATCGCGCATCCGTGATCACGGCAATATGTTTTCCGAAAGAAAGGTAACGCAATGCCGACGTGATCTGGTAGATCTCCTCCATACCCGACCCCATCGGCCCTCGGCACATCAGCACAATTACTTCGCCTGGTTGTACCTGGTCCGGGCCATTGCTCTTAATGGCGGCAATCACGGATTCTTCGGTTTTGAACACGCGTGCGCGGCCAGTGATCCGGTACACGCCATCTTCATCCACCACACTGGGGTCAATGGACGTGCTCTTGATCACAGAACCTCCAGGTGCGATGTTGCCGTGCGGAAAGGTGACGGTAGAAGTCATCCCACGTTTTCGAGCTTCATCCGGGCTCATGATCACGTCATCGGGATTTACGCCATCCCGTTCCTGCAGAATGCGCCGCAGTTCCCGCCGCCGTTCACTTTGCTCCCACCAATCCAGCATGGTGCCCAGTTTTTCGCCTGAGACAGTCAGCGCATCGGTTTCCAGAAGCCCAGCCTTGCGGAGGTGGAGCATCACTTCCGGCACGCCTCCCGCTAGAAAGACCTGCACGGTGGGATGGCCTTTAGGACCATTTGGCAGGGCATCCACAATGCGTGGAATTTGCCGGTTGATCCGAATCCAGTCCGCCGCCGTGGGACGTGTTAAGCCCGCTGAGTGGGCAATCGCAGGCAGGTGGAGAATCAGGTTGGTGGAGCCGCCAAATGCCGCATGAATAGTTAATGCGTTGTGAACCGAGGCATCCGTCAGCAGCTTGCCCATGGTGAGGCCGCTGGATTCGAGCGCCAGCACCGCGCGCGCCGAACGCCGCGCCATATCGAGCCAGATGGGTTGCCCGGAAGGAGCAAGTGCCGAGTGAGTCAGCGACATGCCGAGCGCTTCTCCGATCACCTGGGAGGTGGCAGCCGTTCCGAGAAACTGGCAACCGCCGCCCGGGCTGGCACAGGCACGGCACAGATTTTCCGCCGCCGCTTCCAACGTAATTTGCCCATGCGAGAAGCGCGCTCCGGATGACTGTACGCGCCCGGCGTCCTCTCCCTCATCCGGCAGCAGCGTGACACCGCCAGGAATCAGAATGCACGGGAGGTCCTTCATCGCCGCCAGCGCCAGCATCATGGCAGGGAGGCCCTTGTCACAGGTGGCCACCCCAATCACGCCAGATCGTGTAGGCAAGGAGCGGATCTGCCGCCGGAACACAGTAGCCGCATCGTTCCGGTAGGGGAGGCTGTCAAACATGCCGACGGTGCCCTGCGTCCGCCCATCGCACGGGTCAGTGCAATACGCCGCGAAAGGCACGGCTCTGCGCTTCGATAATTCTTCCGCCGCTGCTTCCATCAGCAGCCCGACTTCCCAGTGGCCGGTATGGTACCCGAGCGCGACCGGGGTGCCGTCCGGCCTCCGGATACCGCCATGCGTGCTCAGGATCAAAATTTCCTTGCCAATCAGGCGAGAGGGTTCCCACCCCATCCCGGCATTCTGCGCCCATCCGAATAAATCACCAGAAGGCCGCTCCAGCAGCATTTCCGCCGTGATCGGCAAGGAACTACGCCGGGCCGGTGCTTTGGAAGGAACGTCATAAAGGGAAGTGTCGGCAGAATCAAGAATTTCCTGCAAACTTACATTGCTCACTTCTTGTTTGTATCAGAGCTTGCGTGCTGGCGGGAAATCCGATGGAGCGTGACTCTGCGAACTACATGAAACCCCATGCGAAGATAAAGCGCAATCGCACGGTGGTTGCCTGCTGTAACGTGGAGCCATGACACAAGCCCATCTCGACGGTGGGTTTCGATCATATGCCAAATAATAGCTTCTGCCAAACCCTGGCCGCGATGCTGAGGATGAGTGCAAACGCCGCTGATTTCTGGATAACCTTCCAGCAGGAGCCGTTCCCCGCCCATGGCGATCAGCGTCCTATCCCGTCGCACGCCGTAATATGACCCCATTTCGCACGTTCTCCGGCGAAAGAATCCAGGGAAAGCAATGTCGGTTAGCGCGACCATTTGTGACGCGTGGACCTCGGTAAGCGGAAGAATCACGATGGCGGGGTCAAGTTTTGGCAGTATGATTTCTTGAGGAAGCACCATTTGGAGGCAGTCCAGTGTTTCTTCAAAAACCAATCCCGGTAGGGGCGGGTAGCTTTCCCCCATTATCCAAACGGATTCACCGGGAAGAAGTAACGTCTGAAGCTGTTGCAAGGCATTCGCGCTTGGCACCCGAACGGCGGCAAAAGGAGCCATGTCGGCAGGATATCGACATGCATCGACCGTACAGGAAGCAAAGCGGTGATGCGCAGTTTGCAGAGAATGCCACACTACATTTCCAAATATCTCTTCCGGTAAATCAGTCAAGGCACGAAGCATTTTAACTGGCGTTCCATCGTGTTTGCACTATATGTATATACAGTACATATATTAGGGTGATGGAGGGCTTTGATTGGGATACGGCGAATGCGGAACACATTGCGAGGCATGGCCTGACTCCAGAAGAGTTCGAGCAAGTATTAGCAAATTAGCCGTTATTTGGAGAACAACAACTGTGAAAGGCGAGACGCGGACGTTCGAAGTGGGACAGACGGACTGAAGCGGGAAGCGGAAGCGGCGGAAGAAATCTATAAAAACCGGCACAAGATTGCTAAGAAACTATAGAAAGTAATCCGCCAGCACTCCAAGGAAAGGGCAGCCGAACGCGCAGCCGAACGGAAACCTACCGTGCCGGTACTACTCGCCTTAGCCTGGAGGACATGGCAAATGCCAGAACGATTGCGGAACGGAAAGGCTTGCCTTATCAAACGTTTCTTAAATCGATCATTCACGAAGGGCTAGAAACGCGAGCGGGGCTAAGGCGACATGGAAAGCTGCGCCAAGAGCACTTACGTGCTTTTATGGAAATTCACAGTATGCTGCTCTGTCACAGTGGTGATGTGCGCTGGAACTCAGCAGCCCATCTCAGATGAGAAGCTACGCATTGCTGCGCTCCGGGCAATCTTTCCAGGCATGCATGTTTCATTAGATACCAACAAGAAAATAGATGACTCTTGGCCGCGCAACTCCGAGCCGGATGAAACTTTCTTCCCTGATGCATTAGCGAATGCACCGGTTTACCGAGTCAATGGTAGACCAATGAATGGAGTCGAAGAAGGTACGTCTGACTACCTGGGAACACAGAAATTTTCACAGCAGCGGCAAATTCGGTTTCAGTTATTCCAATGGCCAAATGAGAAGACTGGATTGCTCGTAATTCTGCAATACGACTTTTCGGGTGCGGTGCCTTCTGGTTCATTCGGTTCTATAGGCCTTCTGGTTCACTTGAGAAAAAAGGTGAATGTGTGGAAGCCGCAAGAGGAGTACTTATTCGAAACCGGACACCACTCCTCGTTACAAAGAATTGAAGTTGTTGATGTGACAGGAGATGGTATAGCTGATTTGATTGTTGATTCCAATTGGGGAGGGGCAGAAACAATCGGTAGTAGTCTCGAAATTTTTAAACTAAGCGGAGGCCATTTTGAAATCCTTCTCAGTGCGATCTCGCGGATTGAGGAGGGAAATCGAGATAAGTATACACAAGTCTTAGACCTTGCTAAAACGTTAAAAAGTCAAGGCCAACAGTTTTGTTTTTCCAAAACGACCTCACATGAGGAAGGTCACTCATTCAACCCGCCGCGCCTTACATACCCTTGTTACAAACCTGGTGACGGAGTTGATCTGAAAGAAATCAGGGAGCGCAATGAAATGCTAACTCCCTTTTCCTCCATCCAACAGAAAGCGTTTAAGCGTTAGGCTTCAGCACAACTTTGATACAGCCATCCTCTTTGTCCCGGAACGTCTTGTACATCTTAGGAGCATCTTCCAGAGCCACCGTATGCGTGATCACAAAAGAAGGATCGATTTCCCCTGACTCAATCTTGCCTAAAAGCGGTTGCAGATAACGATGAACGTGAGTCTGGCCTGTTTTCATGGTCAGTCCTTTGTTCATAAAGGCACCGAAAGGAATCTTATCCAGAAGACCAATATAGACGCCAGGAACGGAAATGGTTCCTCCTTTGCGGCAGCACATAATGGTTTCGCGTAATACGTGTGGCCGGTCAGTACCTAGCATCACAGCTTCCTTGGCGCGGTCGAGAACTGCATCAACTGTTCCTGTGGCGTGTGCCTCCGTGCCGACTGCATCAATGCAGCGATCCGGTCCGTGGCCACCGGTCATCTCCATTAACTTTTCCTGTACGTGCTCTTTGCTGTTATCAATGATCTCAGCCTTGCCGTATTTTTGTGCCATTGCCAAACGCTCCGGCACACCATCAATTGCAATTACACGGCCTGCGCCAAACATCCATGCGCTTTGAATCGCGAATTGGCCCACAGGTCCGCATCCCCAAACGGCCACAATATCGCCTTTCTCAATCTCCGCATTTTCCGCGCCCATGTAGCCGGTAGGGAAAATGTCAGAGAGAAACAGAACCTGCTCATCCGTAAGACCATCCGGAACTTTGACCGGTCCGACATCCCCATAAGGCACGCGCATAAATTGCGCCTGTCCGCCCGGAAAGCCGCCCAGCATATGGGAGTATCCGAACAGACCGGAGGGCGATTGGCCCATCACTTTTTTCGCCATATCCGCATTTGGGTTGGAAACGTCGCAAAGAGAGGTTAGGCCCATGGTGCAAAAACGGCACTTACCGCAGGCAATGGTGAAAGGGATCACCACACGGTCGCCTTTTTTCAATTTTTGGACATCCCTTCCTGTCTCCACTACGATGCCCATTGGTTCGTGGCCAAGAATGTCGCCATCCTCCATGGTGGGCATCATGCCGTCATATAAATGGAGATCAGAGCCGCAAATCGCTGTGGAGGTGATTTGCACAATCACATCAGTAGGTTCCAGAATTTGCGGGTCAGGAACGCCTTCCACGGCTACATCGTGTTTGCCGTGCCAAACCAGTGCTTTCATCATGAATACTAGTCCTCTTATTGGCTCTAGCAGATCTCTCGCCGATGTAAAGAACGTACACTCGTTACACTGAAAGCAGCAAAATGCTTAGCCCCACTACTGGTTTCTTAGCGGAGGCGGGCTTCACGCATTCTCTGAGTCCCGCGCGAAACTGCACCTTCGGATGTACTTACTGCTACGTACCCACTTTAGGAATTTACGGCGGCCTCCAACCGGAGGATTGGAAGCGATGGGGGCAGTTCACTACATTTAAGCCAGATGTGGCTCGTGCAGTTCGCCGCGAACTCCGGCCTGGGCAGATCATTTATTGCTCTCCCTTGGTAGATCCTTACCAGCCGCCAGAAGCGGAAGCCAGGCAAATGCCGGGCATACTGGAAGCAGTGCTGCAAGCCCCGCCACGCGCATTCGTGATCCAGACGCGCGGACCTTTAATCCTGCGTGATCTCCCGCTACTTCAGAAAATTCCCAGTCTGCGAGTCAGCTTCTCGCTGACCACGGACCAGGAAGAGGTTCGGCGTTTGTATGAACCGCATTGCGCAACCATAGGAGAACGCCTGGAAACCATCACTGCTCTGAGAGAAGCAGGGATTGCCACTTTTGCCACGCTTGCGCCGATTCTGCCTTGCGTGCCGGAAAACTTGGTTGAGCTTGCTTTGCTCCACACGGATCAACCCATTGTGGCGGACCCATTCCATACCCGTGCTGCCAAATCACGCGGCGCCACCACGCGGGAAGCAGCGCTTCGCATCAGCAATCACCACGGCTACCAAGCTTGGCACCAGCCTCCTTTTCAGCAGGAAATCGTGGAGCGAATGGCGGCAGTGGCTCACAAAGCAGGACGCCTTTTTGGTACCGGACCCGCCGCTTTTGCCTGGCTAACCGGTGCGGTTCCTTCCGGGAACTTCGCGTCACAAATTGGTGTCTAATGGAACAGAGAACTAAAACGTGACCGGACCGCTCACGCTTGACCTGAATGCCAAACCCGATGACCGGACGTCCGGTTTGGAAGATGCTCAGCTGGTAGCCGGGTTGCAGGCAGGGGTGGAAAGCTCCTATGAACGCTTGATTTCGCGGTTTCAGCAGCCTGTCTACAACTTAGCCTACCGTTTACTGAGTGATCCGGGGGATGCCTGCGATGTTACCCAGGAAGTGTTTCTGAAAGTATTTCGCAACATCAATTCCTTTCGCGCGCAAAGCAGTCTGCGGACGTGGATCTACCGCATTGCCGTGAATGAGGCTCACAATCGGCGTCGCTGGCTGTTCCGGCATCGCCACAATGAAGTCTGCCTGGAAGTGGAGTACGAGGAAGCGGAAACGCACGAGCGCGCAATTCCAGATGCGAGCCGTTCCCCTTTCGACTGCGCTTTTGATCAGGAAAAACATATTTTGATTGAGGAGGCCCTGACACGTATCAATCCCTGCTTCCGGGAAGCTGTTGTTTTGCGCGATGTGGAAGACCTGAGTTACGAAGAGATTGCCGAAATTCTACAAATTTCGATTGGAACTGTGAAGTCGCGCATCATGCGTGGAAGAGAAGCCTTGCGGGAACAGCTTTCTGCCCGCCTTAGCCCGGAGTTTCGTTTTGCGTGAGCCCTTATGAACTGCAACAGAGTGCAAAACTCATTATCTGAGTTTCTGGACGGTGCATTGCCGGAGAGTGAGCAGGTAGCCCTGCGTTTACACCTCCAGAACTGCCGGGAGTGTGCCGGTCAGTGCGAGGATTTGCATGATCTTTGCTTTCGTCTTCGGGATCTGCCCGTTTTGCGCAGCCCACGGGAATTAGCGACACGGCTGAATGTAGTTGCTTCTCACGAGATTGCGCGCCGTCAAGGCAATGTGGATTTTTACTCGGGAATTCGGAAATGGTGGCTGCGGGCACGGCTCTCTACGCGAGACCTGATGAAGCCTCTGGCGTTGCCTGCCGCTGGTGGTGTGCTTTCTTCTATTGTGTTTTTTGCCATGCTGGTGAATGCCTGCGGCTTTGTGCAGCCTCCTGTGAATGATGTGCCGCTGGGGTACTATACACAAGGTTCCGTGGATGAGCTTTCTCCTTTTGGCTACTCTGTTCATGGGTTGGAAGTGGAAGTCACTCTGGATCAGGCAGGGCATGTAATTGGTTATATTCCGCATGGAACTGTTTCTCAGGAAGATTGGAAACAGCTGGGCAAGCTGATCCTGTTTACCAGGTTTTCGCCGGCAACTGCTTTCGGTGCATTTACTTCCGGTGGAAAAGTGTTAGTGAAATCCCACAGAATTAACGTGCGCGGGTAAGCGGTTTGGCCCGGCAAAAACTTGGTCAGCATTTCCTGGCAGACCGTTCAGTGCTCCAAAGAATTGCTACGTTTGCCTGTGTGCCGGAAGCTCCTTTGGTCGTGGAAATTGGGCCAGGCAAGGGTGCACTGACAGAGTTTTTACTTGAGCGTGCACAGCACGTGGCAGCAGTGGAACTGGATAGCACGCTGCTTTCCGGCCTCCAGGCTCGCTTTCCCTCCCTGGAACTCCATCACGGGGATGCGCTCCAAACCGATTTTAGCCGCTGGCCAGACGCACCGATTACGGGAAACCTTCCTTACTACGTAGCGACTCCCATTATTTCCAAGATGGTGCGCTATCGCCGTCCTGCAGTGTTCCTGATTCAAAGAGAGGTTGCTGAACGAATCACGGCAAAACCGGGTAATCGGGAATACGGCTATTTCTCCGTGGAAGTGCAGTTGTTTGCGGAAGCAAAGTTCCTGTTTTCCGTAGGACGTGGCGCTTTTCGCCCGCCGCCGCTTGTGGAATCTGCCGTGATCCAGCTTACGCCTCGACCTCTAATTGACACTTTCCATACGGAAACATTTCTTACATTTGTGAGCCGTGCATTTCAACACAAACGGAAAACATTGCGGAACAACTTAGCCCCTTTTTTCCCCCGCGAAAAGCTAGGAATAGTCCCGGAACTCTCTCTACGGGCGGAACAGCTTTCCAGCACTCAACTCCTTGCTATTTTTCAGTCTTTGCAAGACGAAATGCTTCCGGCATTGTGAAACGATACGGCATCTCGATACACTTTCTAACAAGATCATGATGGACCAGATCCACAATCCGGCTCAGCGGGTGACTGAACGGTACCTTCTGGGAGAGCTCAACGAGGAGGAAAGGCTCCAGTTCGAGGAACATTATTTCACCTGCGAACAATGTGCTGAAGATGTTCTGGCGGGTGCAGCTTTTGTGGATACAGCGCGACTTGTGCTTCCGGACATGCAGAGGGAAGCAGCCCGGCAACCAGCAGGTCCAACTTCTTTTTTCGCTAAATGGTGCTCCTGGAGCTTGGTTCCGCAATTCAGCATGGCAGCGTTGTTGTTGTTGACCGGAGTGGTGGTATATCAAAACTTTGTACAGATCCCGCATTTGCGCTCCACAGAAACTCCTGTTGCTACCGTATTTCCTCAGCAAAACTCCCCTCTAGGATTTTCTTTTGGTGACATTGTGGTTTCCAATCGCTCTGCTGGAGGAGAAAAAATTTCGCGAAAGGCGCGGACTTACTCTTTCTCCTTTAAACCGGAGTGGCAAGAAACATATCAGCAATATCTATGTGAGTTGCAAAAAAGCGGAAATGCAGTGGCAACCATACCGATCCCCTACTCGTCAGGCGTTCCTACAGCAGAATTAAAGCTTGACAATCTCGAAAAGGGCCAGTATGTGATAAGGTTATACGGCATTTCCCATGGATCTTTGAAAAAACCGCTTGTGCAGCAACCTTTTACGTTGGAGGATTAATTGAACCAGTCCACGAACCAGCCCACAGACGTTCCCAAGTTTTTGTACCATGCGCAGGCTGCTGGTGTTTCCGGCCAGATCACCAGACCTTTTTATAGATCTTTGTCTGTGCAAGCCCCCAGTGCACTACCCAGCGGTGGAGGGTACAGTTCTGGACGAAAGAAAAATGTTCGCATTCGTGAAGTGCTCAATGTCGGCACTGTTCGCACGCAAGCAACCGGCAGTTACCAAAAGGAAACGGATTCCCATGCTACGGAAACTTTTGCCACCACCGAGCAGTTCAATGTTTCCGGCATTGTTACAGCAGATGTAATTACTGCCTCGCTTCGTTCCACCCATCCGGCAAGAACGGATGAACAGCCAAGCTTTTCGTTAGCTGGAACCCTGATCACAAATCTTCGGATAGCCGGTCGTGAAATCATTCTGAAAAGCTATGTGGATCTTTTTTCGGAACTTGGCAAGCATGAAGACATCATCAATCGATACGAATCCGACGCGGAGTTCCGAAATGAACTCCAGGAAACGGCGATGTCCGGCAAGAAAACAGAAATGACGGATGGGCGTCTCCATCGCTTTTTCCCGTGGTGCCATCAAGCACCGAGCGAAAAATTACCACACCGTCGGGGAGTTACCGTACTTCCGTTATTCAAAGTGCTGAACCCGAGTGAGCCGGGTTTCACCGTGCATGGCAATGTAGTGTATGTGAAAGACTTTGGCCGCATTCAAATCGGCCAGTTAGTGGTGGAAGCCTATGAAAGGCGAGTCACCATGTTACACGTGAATTTAGGGTCGCCGATTGATGGCGACATTGAAAGTTGTTCCATCATAGCTAACGGTGGGCCGGCGAATCCGGACTCGTAGTGAGGAATTTCCATGAGAGCATTCATGCTCTTTACCGGTATTTCCGTTCTGGCAGGCAGCTTTCTCTTCAGCCCCGATGCAGTTTCCCCTGAGACACAAGTCAGAACGCTAGAAAAACAGCATAAATTCTCTGAAGCGCTGCATCTGGTGGAGAAACACCTCGCGCTTACCAGTCCTACAGATATTGCTTACAGCAAACTCTGTGATGCAAAAGCAAGAATATTGCGAGCGCAAGCTGATGGGGACACAGCCTACCGGTTTCTGGTTTCGCAAGAAAAAGGTACGTCGCCAATTAACCTGTATCATCTCAAGGTAAGAGAAGGAGAAATCCTAGAAAGTCAGGCAAAACATGAAGATGCCGATCAGGCACTGCAAGATGCAATAGAGGCGCTTGGACCTGGCGGTGATCCGAAATTACTGGCGAACACAAACATCTCGCGAATATGGTCCCTGAAAGAGCTAGGGGATTTTGCGAAAGCAGAGAAATGTCTGGAATCAGCAGAGCGGTATGTTTCCGTAACGCAAGATCATACACTTGATCCCTATATATGGAACTACCGCGCTATCTTATTGTCTTCTCAGAATCGATTTGAGGAGGCCATCCCCTATGCGGAACACTCCAGAGAAGCGTTTCAGAAGAGAAAGCAGAACGAAAAAGCTGCTAATGCGACCATCACTCTCGCTTCCGCTTATCTCCGTTTAGGAAGGCAGGAACGGGCTTTGGAACTTTACCGCCAAGCCGACCAGATGTATTCTGCAAATCAAAAATACCTAAGCACAGGGCACATCGGCGCTGTTTACTATGAACAGGAGAACTTTCCAGAAGCTGCAAAATTTTTCGAGCAAGCCGCGCACTTAGCTATCGGTATTGATGAGACGTATCGTGCAAGGTGGCTTGCGAACTTATCGACTACTTACTTGGATTTAGATAATGTAAATGTCGCAGTGGACGCAAACCAGAAGGCTCTCCAAGTGAAGAGTTCTGCTGCCGATATCAAAGCTCAGACTTGTATTAACTCTGCACGGATTGCAGCAAAACAGCAACGGTTAAAGGAAGCAGAGCGGCTTCTTCAAACGATGGAGCAATCGCCGAAAACTCCGAAGTTTGCAGTGCTGGATGCTTATACCGCACTGGGAAACATCTACTCCACACAAAACCGTTCTGCTGCTAAACAGCAGTTTGAAGCCGCCTTGCAACTGGTAGGCAGCACGCGGGAATCTCTCCGTGACGATGAAAACAAACTACAGTACCTCGACAGCCTGATCAAACTTCATCGGAATTACGTGAAGTTTCTGATGGGAGAAAAAGAATGGAAGCAAGCTTTTCGTGTTACGGAGTCCAGCCGTGCGCGTGTGCTTCGTGACAGGCTAGAACTGAAGAAACCTTTCACTAGCAATTACTCTATAGCCGATTACCAGCAAGCTGCTGCGGAAAGCGGTAGTGTTTATCTTGCTTACTGGGTGTCGCCACAGAAATCTTATCTTTGGGCTATCAGCGGCAACCATTCCGAGGCGTTCGAACTTCCTGGCAAAGCCGAAATTGGAGGCTTGCTGGAACGCTACCAGAATGGCGTGCTCAGCACCAAAAGCAGCGAGGAAGCAGGAGCCAAGCTGTTCGAGATCCTGATTCCGAAAGCACTTCGCCATAAAAACCGCTTTGTGATTGTGCCGGATGGACCGCTGTACGGATTTAATTTTGAAACACTGCTTACTGGCACGAATCCTCGCCGGTATTGGATTGAAGTGGCAACAGTGGCAGTGGCTCCTTGCTTGGAATTGCTTCTTCGGGAGCCCTCTGCCAAACCTATGGAACGTTCGTTGTTAGCAATCGGAGATGCGGACGAATGGAAGCCGGAATTTCCAAAACTGGAAAGCGCCGCAAATGAGATTGATCGGGTACAACGCGCTTTTGGTGTTCAGCAACCGACATTGCTGACAAAGGCGAATGCCACTGCAGCGAATTTCCAGAAGGCAAATCCAGCTCGTTTTTCCCACATTCAGATTTCCGCACACGCCACAGCAGACCAAAATGCTCCACTCAACTCTTCCATCATTCTTTCCAACGGTGTTTTGTCTGCGAGAGAAATCCTAAAAACCAAGGTGAATGCCGACCTGGTTACCATTTCTGCCTGCTCCAGTGTAGGAGCAAAAAACTATGCCGGAGAAGGTTTGGTTGGCTTGGTATGGGCCTTTCTTCAATCCGGAGCGCATAGCGTGATTGCGGGTTTATGGGAAGTGAATGACTATTCCTCGCCGCAGATCATGGAAGGCTTATACAAAGGGTTGGCACAAGGACAACGCCCTGCGGACGCTCTTCGTAGTGCCAAGCTAAAACTATTGGAGCCGGGCAGTAAATACGCGGACCCAAGCTATTGGGGACCATTTCAGCTATATCTAGGAACGCGTCAAGACAGCCAGCGTCGCATTGCATCAAATCGCCGTGTGAATTGGCGCGCTGCCCAGTAAAGCGAGGCGGCATACAAGATGCCGAAAAAGAGCAGCATTCCGGCCATACTCCATAGGGCAGACTGCGTTCCGCTCCGCAAAATAGCAATCGTAGCCAAGCCTGGTCCCGCGCTGACGAACATGCCCACCAAGGCATCCAGAATCATGCCGCCCGATTCCCCTGAATCCATGCGTGCCGGGTGACGAATGGAAACCACGTTTCCCCAAGCCAATGAGCCGAGCAAAATGGAACCTGCCTCCAGCAAATCCATCCCGCCTTCCCACAGGCCGAATCGCCAGAATCCAAGCAGAAGAACAACGCTCCACCGTGCTGCGCTAATCAGAGCAAAAGCCTCATCTTTTCGCGCCACCAAAGTTTTGCCGCTAAGCGGAGAGAGCGCATAGCGATCCAGGCCAGCCGGATAATCCAACCCAAACAGATTCATGGCGGTGTTGGCTGCCATCAGGCCGGTAAACGCAAGCACTACGCGCATGGCATCCGGCTCTGGCTTTGTTGCCGTCAACAAATAGCCAGCAAACAGCAAAAGAATTACCCATAAAAGGCGTTCACCGCCCAGGCTGCTGAAATAGCGAAGCTCTTTTCGCAACAAGGTAAACCGAGCCACGCTTTTTCGTGTGCGGGTTGTGGCTTCCTTCGGCTGTGCTGCCAGCAACAAAGGAAATGTTCTCCATGCGAGCCAAGTGGCTCCTGCTGCTCCCATCAGAAGAAGAGGCAACAACACTCCTGCTGACATTGCATTGATCGACAACACATGCCAATACGCCAGCCCAACCACAGTGGCAACCATCAGCATCAGCAACGCCGTTGCAGTCTTCGGGGCCAAGTGGCTCAATATGAGGCCCGTAACCGCGGAGATCCATAAAAGCAAAATTCCGTTCAGTACGGAAAGAACTGGATTGGGAAAGCGGAGAAAAGGCCAGAGTGCCAGAATGGAAAACAGAATCGCAATCCAGTTTAGCGGCGGGATAAAACGGGCGGAAATCCGGACCAGAAAACGCTGGGTAAGAGGAAGCGGATAACGCCACAACTCGCGTGGGCCAATCGCAACGCTTCCATCGTCCCAAAATGGAAGCAGGCCAATCAGGAGCATTCCGGCCATTAGCGGTGTGATTGCTTCCGGTTTGCCTGCCGCTACTTGGGCACTGGTATCACGAAGAAACGTGAGGAATCGCGCCAAGCCCACCAAAGCCACAATTCCCAGCACCAGTAAGTTGGTTTTTGCTGCATTGCCACCCCGGAGAATGCGTCTCCAATAGGCAGCCCATTGATAGCGGAGAAGAAGGCTTAACCCATCCATTCCCATTCGCCAATATCGGGACGGCCAACCTCCCGAAAATACAAATCTTCCAATGTCTGCCCAGCCTCTTTGGTTTCTTCCATGCTCTGGGAGCAAACAATCCGGCCTCCGGAAATAATGGCAAAGCGATCCACAAGCTGCTGCGCAATCTCCAAAATGTGAGAAGTGAGAAACACTGTGACCCCTTTGCGTGACAGCATCAGCAACAAATCTTTTATGCTTCGTCCGCTGGCGGGGTCAATTCCTTCAAACGGTTCGTCCAAAAACAAGATACGCGGATTATGAAGCAGCGCCATTGCCAGTGAGCATTTTTTTCCCATGCCAAAGGAAGCCTGGTCCGCATAAGTATCGCGACCTTCCCATAAATCGATTGCTTCCAAAATTTGCCTGCCACGCCGTTCGGTTTCTTCCTGGGAAAGGCCAAACAGGGAACCGCTCAGAAGAAGATGCTCCCAAATAGTGACGGAATGAAATAAAGCGTTCCCTTCCGGCAGAACTCCCATTACACGGCGAGATTCCATATCACCCGGCTGCGGACGGAACCCGGCTACGGAAATTTCTCCTGTGGTTGGTTGCAGCAAGCCGGTCAGCATCTTGACCGTGGTGGATTTTCCGGAGCCGTTCGGTCCTAGAAAGCCGAAGATACTCCCTTTCGGCACCTCTAAGTGGACGTTCTTCCACTGCCGTAAAATCCCCAAACTTCTTGGTAAGACCGCTTGCCTGAATCTCAAACACTAACGGGAACCCATCACCGCTTGGGCCAGCAATATCAGGCTGAATCCCACAACAGAAGAAATCACTTTCATGGCCGTCCAGCTTTTCAAGGATTGCGGTACGGTCATCCCAAAATATTGGTTCACAATCCAGAAGCCTGCATCATTTACATGCGAAAGCATGGTGCCACCACAGCACACAGCGAGATAGATCATCTCCGGGCGGTAACCTGCAATGTTCTTCACCAAAGGCGCCACAATTCCTGCTGCCGTGATAATGGCAACCGTGGCTGAGCCCTGCGCGGCTCGCATTCCAGCCGCCACAATGTAAGCCAGCACCAAGGGCGAAACATGGGAAGAAGCTAGTAGCTTCCCAGCGTAAGCACCCGCGCCGGTATCCACAATCACCTGCTTAAACGCTCCACCTCCGCCCATAATCAGCAAAAGCGAGCCAACCGGCGTAAAAGATTGAAGGGAAAGCTTCGCAATCTGGTTGCGGTCCAGCCCACGCCGCACGCCGAACACGTAGATGCAGGCCAGCGCTGTGACTGTTAGCGCGACGAAAGGATGCCCCAGCAGGACCCATAGCGGACTTCCCGGACCAACCACCGTGGAAATCAAAATCAATGTCACTGGCAGAATCAGCAGCAGGAGAACCAGTGCTACGGGTGGCGCCGGACGCCCATCGCTCAATCCCGATGTTTCCAGCCGGTTGGCAATCTCCGGCACTGGCACAAAAATTTTATGGGAGATAAATCGGCCATAAATGATTCCCGCGACGATGGCCATCGGAACAGCCAGAAAGCTTCCCCACAGAATCGCAGTGCCAAGGTCCGCGCCCAACAGTTGCGCGGCAGCGGCAGGCGCGGGATGCGGCGGAACCAAAGCATGCGTGATGGTGAGCGGAGCAGCCATCGCCATGCCATAGAGCAACAGAGATTTTTTGGATTCCTTTGCCAAGCTCCACACCAGCGGCACCAGAATAATGAAAGCGACTTCAAAAAAGATGGGCAGGCCAACCAGAAAAGAAGCCACCAGCACCGCCCAAACCGCTCTTTCCCTTCCAAATAGCTGAAGAAGCCAATCCGCCAATACCCTGCCCCCGCCCGAATGCTCCAGAAAGGCCCCGATTAACGCACCTAACCCAAGCACCACCGCAATAAACCCTAACGCATCGCCAACCCCGGCCTGCAATGATTTCAGCAAGGCTTGCGGGGTCATCCCGCAGGCTAACCCTAAAGCCATGCTGGTGATCATCAATGCCAAGAATGCATGAAGTTTTGCAGCTAGAATCAGCAGCAAAAGCAATCCAATCGAAACGAATGTATAAGTAAGCAGCAGAGATCCGGTTACGGAAGCGTGTGGAATTGGAGTGTTCCCTTTCTTTCCCAGGCGGCAATCACCGGTCCATGGGGAATTGCCATCAGTTGTACAAAACCGCCTTCATGGTCCAGCGTAACGGGCTGGTCTTGTCCGGGCATGCGGGCTTGTACTCCATCCGGGCCAGACCAGGCCACAAATGTTCCTTCGCCATTCACAGCAATGCTCGGATTTTTTCCTTCGTGCAGTTGCGTTTCTGCTCCTCCTTCAGGAGACAGAAACACATCCATACCGCGCCGCCAAACCGTGATTATTTTTCCGTTCGGACTCACTGCCATGCCGCCGCCATCCATAGGGCAAGCGTTCAGCGTCCAGCTTCCCGCACCCAATTTCTCCGCAGCGGAAAAAGTGCGCCCTCCATCGGAGGAGTGGCTTACGTACATGTCGCGGTTACCGCCAATCTCGTTTCGCCACATCACATTTAACTCTCCGCCCTTCGTAAACAGAAGAGTGGGATGGCAGCACTGGCAGATACTGCCGCTGGGAGAATGGTAAATCAAGATATTCGGAGACCAAGTGGCACCTCCATCACGGGAATACGAACCGTACAGTTCTGTACCGGGTTGATTTGGCCGTAAGTGCCGAAGATCTAACCAAGCGGCGTATAGAGTGCCGTCCGGTGCTTGCGCCATGGCATGAAGCCCTTCCCGCGCAGCTTTTGGCTCATCGTTGATGGGCTTAGCGGAAGTCCAGGTCACTCCCTGATCTTTGGATCGCCAGACCAGGAGGTCGCCATCGGCCACAGCAGTGATCACGATAGCTTGGGCGGAAATGGCAATACGGGGGCCACGATGGTTGCCCAACATGAGCGCGTTTACCGTGGCGATCACAGCCGGATCACCAAATGTTTTTCCCTGATCCAGGGAGCGTGAAAAATAGATTCGGTTTCCGGAGCCGAAGGCAACGGCCACCACTTTCTCGGAAGCCGCTAACTGCGGCTGACGGAAATCTGTTGCCGTCTGTGGTACCAAGTGGGATGCCAAAAACAAGACCAGCGGAAACATGCCAATATCATTTCATACTATGGCTACTTGCCTGCATTAGAATCTGGCGACACCACGGTATGATGAGGACGAACGAGCATGCCTGAGCAATTGGCGAAGCCTGCGCGCCTCAAAATTCCCAAATGGCTGGTTCCTACTTTCGGCTATGCTGTGGCTCTTGCGGCCTTGTTTCTGGTTTTCCGTGGTTTTGATTACCGGCAGCTTGCACACGATGTCAGAACACTTCGCTGGGGTTGGGTGTCGCTTGGCATTGTCCTGAATCTGACCGTGTACATCATTGATAGCTGGCGTTGGCAGATATTGCTCAGCCCTGCGGAAGAAGCTCCTTTTGGGGAATGCACCAAGGCAGTTTTTATCGGGTTGGTTGCAAATGGCTTGTTGCCCGCCAAAGCAGGCGAAGTAATTCGCTGCTATCTGCTCTCTTTTTGGACAGATACACCCTTATCGCTGGCCCTTACTTCGGATGCCATCGGAAGGGTAATGGACGGCATCTGGATGGTGCTCGCTTTTTACCTGTTTACTGCGGGAATGACGAATATTCCGCGGCAGTTTGAAGATGGGGCGGTAGCCTTGTCGGTGGGAATTGCTCTTCTCACGGCCATGCTATTGTTTGTGCTTTTTCGTCGCGAACATGCCAATTCCTTTGTTTCCGGCAACAAATGGGCCACCAGATTCACCCAGCTTCTTCATGAAATTCACTGCCTGGGGAGTTGGAAAACATTAGGCATTGCCTTTGCGATTAGCGGCTTATACCTTTTGCTCCCGGTGCTGTCTGTATATGCCTTATTTAAGGCATACGGATTCGATTTTTCTTTGCAGGCTGCGGGAGTGGTTCTGGTGATGATTCACATTGGAACGGTTTTGCCTAGCGCGCCAGCGAATATTGGACTATTTCAGTTATTTACGGCTATGGCGCTTCAGCTATTGGAAGCCGAACCTAGCGACGCCAAGGTATTCTCGGTGATTCTGTTTTTTGCCCATACCTTTCCTCAAATTCTGGTCGGAGTAGGTGTCTTGCTGGTAACCGGATTGAAGTTGGGCGAAGTTCATACTCACGCAAGACTCGCCCATAACACGCAAAAAGGATCCAGTTGTACACCGGTGGCTTCTCAGTAGTTCAGGATTCCGCCGGGGCTTCGCCTCGCGTTTGGTCCAGTTTTGACATAGCTGTCAATTTCACGGGTTTGCCGGATTGGGCAGATTGGTATAGTGCCGCCATGATCCGATGATCCTGCAACCCTTCTTCGCCCGGCGTGTAAGGCCGTTTTCCGCTTTTTACGCATTCAGCGAAATGGTCCATTTCCAAAGCGAACTGATTCTTGGAGGAAGTTTGAGGTTGTTCATGATGCTCCACCATTCCTTCTGCCCGTGAGAGTTCCATGCGGAGACCTTCATAGCTAAAGGCCGGGTCCATCCCAAACCAAGCTGTTTCCGCATAGACGCGGTAACGCCTGCTCTCATGCGAACCATATCCGGTTGCGTTGTTCGCCAGAACTCCACTCGGAAAACGCATCTGCCAAATCATGTTCTCCTCCACTTCCTGGAAGCGGGGATCATTAGGCGTGCTATATAAAGAGGCGAACACTTCAGTCGGTTCTTCCCCTAAAAGAAATCGCGTTGTATTCAGGCAATACAACCCCACATCAGGCAAGGAACCGCCGCCTGCCAGGGCTTTCTTCTGCCGCCACTGGTTCGGGTCGCCCTGATTTTGCGTATTCATGGCGTCGATCATTTTGACTTTGCCATACTGCTGCTGCCGCACCATCTTCTGAATCATGCGATTCTTAGGCTCGTACTGGATGCGGTATGCCACCATTAATTGGCGAGATGCCTTGGCGCAGGCATCAATCATGCGCTGGCACTCGTCCGGCTTGGTGGCCATTGGTTTTTCTGTCAGAATATGCTTGCCAGCGTGGGCTCCACGCACCGTATATTCCTCGTGCATAGAGTTGGGAAGCACGATGTAGACAGCTTGTACGTCGGGGTTGTCACGGATCTGATCAAAATTCTGGTAGCTATAGATGTTCTTCTCCGGCAAGCCATGTTGCCGGGCAACCGTACGCGCCTTCGCCGCATCCCCGCTGACCAACGCAGCCAGCTTAGATTTCTTAGCTTCTCCGAAGGCCGGAAGAATTTGGTCCAGGGACAAGTGGCCTAGCCCCACAATGGCAAAGCCGACACGCTCCTCTGGGGGAAGTGGTTGCGGCGGTGGTCCGGTTTGCTTTTCCGTTTTCGCTTGAGTGGGAGGCAGTTGAATCATTCCACTAGAAGAAGATTGCTGTTGGGCATACAAAGGAGCAAAAAGACCAGCACCCACCAGACCGGCGCTTCCTATTAGATGACGACGTGTAGGATCCATGTACAGCTTTTTGATGCAAATCCTGCGCCACAGAGGGAAAGTGATCGTTTCGTTTTGTACGTTTCACTAGCGCCAATCTGCAAAACCATCGTTCTCCAACGCGGGAGCAGCCAAGCGCTGACCCGATATAATACCGTCACAATGGCGACTGCCTGGAAACCGACCAATGCGAGTCAGAAGCAAAGATATCAACAGGGGCGGCAACAAAGGCAGCACCTTGGCCGTGCAAAACTCGGGCAAGTACGAGATAAAAAGCGCAACTTTGATCCCGTAGAACTGCTCTTGCGTGGGAGGGAAAACCGTGTAGCGAAACTACTTCCCCTGAAGTATTCCCGCATGTGCGTCTCCCCTTTTGCCTTTTTTCGGGGAGCCGCCAGTCTGATGGCAGCGGATCTTGGGCAGCAAGCAAATACGGAGTTATTCGTACAGCTCTGCGGCGATGCCCATATTCAGAACCTAGGCTGCTTTGGCGCTCCCGATGGGC
This sequence comes from Bryobacterales bacterium, assembly GCA_963791675.1. GTDB lineage: Bacteria > Acidobacteriota > Terriglobia > Bryobacterales > Bryobacteraceae > JALYXI01. The sequence goes on along the minus strand of CAWBTD010000010.1, from coordinate 131,786 downwards.
GCATTATTTTTGATATTAACGATTTTGATGAAACCATTCATGGTCCCTGGGAATGGGATATAAAGCGAATGGCGGTCAGCATTGTGCTGGCGGGGCTGGAAGTTCAACACCCACCCTCCGCTTGTGCCAGCGCGGTGGAGTGCTTTGTCAACAGCTATTGTGAGTCTTTGCAAGCGTTAGCTAGGGAACCGGTCTTGGTGGCAGCACGAAATCAAATCCATCAATGGAAAAGTGCTCAACCCTTGTCGGCTGCATTGCAACAGGCACAGCGGGCTAACATCTCTGACTTGCTGAAAAAGTACACGGAACGCAACAAACGCGGCCAGGTACGCTTCAAAACTATTGAGCAATTGATTTGGAAAATACCAGGCTCTACGCATCAGCAGGTGCTTGGCAGCTTGTCCGGTTACCAGCAATCCCTTGCAGGAGAACGCCTCCATTTGTTCCATTTCTTCCATCCGGTGGATGTGGCGTTCAAAGTAGTGGGAACAGGCAGTGTGGGACTTCGAGATTACCTGATCCTGATGGAGGGCAACGGCACGGAGGATTACTTGTTCTTACAAGTCAAGCAAGAAGCATCTTCCGTGTATGCGCCTTACCTGAAGAATCAAACATATGCGCACCAAGGCAGACGGGTGGCGGAAGGACAACGCAGATTTCAGCCTCTTTCCGACCTGCTTCTTGGTTGGACCAAGATCAGGAACCATGATTACTTGGTCCGGCAACTAAATGATCACAAAGGCAGGCTGGATTTAGCCCAACTAAAAGGTGAAGGGTTAGCGACACTGGCGGGTATTGCTGGCCAGTTGCTAGCAAACGGCCATACCAGGTCCGGAGATGCGCTCATGATCACAGGCTATATCGGAGATCCGGAGAAAGTAGTGAAGGCCATTGCGCAATATGCCCTGGAGTATGCTGCTTTCACTCAAGCTGACTTTGAATCCTTTCAAAAACGCGCCAAACCGATCATGGAAAAAGCAATCATAAAACCTTCCCTACACTGATTCGTTAAAGTTGCTTCACCACGGCAACGCACGGAAGCGCGATTCGTCTCCCACATCAGGAGAGACGTATGAAAAAGGCAATGCTACACACCGCATCTCTGGCCTTATGCAGCTTGTTTCTGGTAAGTTGTGCCACTCGAACCGCATACATTCCCGGACCACCGCCACCGCCTCCAGTGGAATATTACGGACCTGCTCCTGGACTTGGCTATTACTGGGTTCCCGGCTACTATGGCTATGCTGGTCACCGCTACCACTGGCACCGAGGCCGATGGGCATACCAGGGACGTTACCGGCGCTAATCGTTACACTGCTTGCTCGCTTCGGGGGTGATGCTTTTCCACGGTTGCCCGCAGGCGGGAGCGCATCACGTGCGTATAAATCTGCGTGGTGGCAATATCCGCATGCCCAAGCATGGTTTGCACACTTCGAAGGTCAGCGCCTCCTTCCAGTAAGTGGGTAGCGAACGAATGGCGCAGCACATGGGGAGTCAGGTGATGGAAGATTCCCACTTGCCGCCCATAAGCGCCCAGCAGTTTCCAGAACCCTTGCCGCGTCATCTCACCGCCGCGTGAGGTGACGAATAACCAAGTGCTGGCACGCTGCTTTAATATCGCCGGACGCCCGGTTTGCAGATATGTTTCCAGTGCCAGGAGAGCGGTTTTATTTACGGGAACAATGCGCTGCTTATTGCCCTTTCCCGTCACTCGCACTGTGCCATACTCCGGGTCCAGATCGCTTACCCGCACATGGCAAAGCTCGGAAACGCGAAGACCACTGGCATAAAGCAACTGGAGCATGGCACGGTCTCGCAGACCCTGCGGCTTGGCGGCATCAGGAGCTTGGAGCAAAAGATCAATCTGTTGCGTATTGAGCAAATGGGGAATGGTCTGCCACTGCTTGGGCGAACGGAGGTGCTCCGTAGGGTCTTCGCTCACTTTGCCTTCCCGCAGGAGAAAACGATAAAAATTTCGAAGGCTTGCAAGATGGCGCGCTATGGAACGATTATCCAAACCGGTTCCGTACAGCGAATTTACATAGAGCAGCACCATCTCCTTAGGGGGCAAGCCTCCATTTTCCGAAGATTGGGCAAACGCCAGGAATCGCTCGAGATCCCGGCCATAAGCCTCAAGGGAATTCGCGGCAAGTCCCTTTTCCAGAGCGCAGAAATGGAGGAACTGGGTTAGCTCTATCTCCGTCATGGAGCAATGATACAATGCCCGAAGTACCAAGCCTCCCTGGTAAAGCGAGGTTGGGAACGGGGACATCTGGCAATTTCCACGACCAAAAAAGCAATTGTGTGGCGCTTCGATCAGGAGCCTGTTAGGGGATTCTTGAACGTTCAAGAGTATTTGCAACCAACAGGAGCAGAGTTGCTTACGCCATCCGGCAATGTGACGCGCCTGCCGTACCGGGAGATCAAAGGCATCTGTTACGTACGGGAATTTGACACTCTGCCCGAGCCGGTAAAAACTTTCCATAGTCGACCGCGTGTCAACGGACTCTGGATTCGGATGAGTTTTCGGGACGGCGACTCCATGGAAGGAGTGCTCCCCAATAGCCTGCTCTCCTGGGATCTCTACGGGTACTTGGCAACGCCACCGGAATCACACACCAACATTCAGAAAATCTTTGTACCCAGGCAAGCGCTGACCGATATCAGTGTTCTAGGAGTGGTGGGCAGCCCGTTGAAACGGAAGGCCCGGCAAAAACCGGTCGCTAAAGAGCAGATTGCGCTATTTGACTAAGTAGAAGCGTTCCTTTTGCTTTTGTTGCACAAGGACAAAACGATGCAAACCTGTCAAATACAAGAATTCTGTTCACTTCAGCCTTTGTTAATTTCAGCAGGTGCAACGACCTCAATACCAGCGTAGCGCCGAAAATCGGATGGGTTGAAAGTCAGGATGGAAGTGATGCCATGAACCTGCATTGCAGCGACTAACCGGGCGTCATAGGTTGGTTTGCCGGACACCTGATAGTCAAATACCAGACGCTTCCAGGCGGAATAGATTGCTGGTGTCTCCGGCAGCACGGTAAAAAAACGTTCCAGTCGCTCGATTTCTGTTCTTGCTGCTGCCGTAGAAAATCCCAATCCGTTGGCATTGATCGGTCGTGTCGCCACAGTCCAGAACTCAATTAGATTCTGCGGCACTAAGTAAAGGCGGCGATTGTCTGATCGCAGTGTGGCAATCGCATCACTAGCTATAAGATGGAGCGAATGATGGGGTTGCAACATGCGGATGAGAAGATTGGTATCCACCAGCACGTGCTGCTATAGCCGATCAGGGTAGATACTGTCGCGGCTAATCGCCTCATCAGACAGCAACGGTGTGCCCCGGTCATGACTTTCAGCCCAGGCATGAAACTGACGCACCCACTCCTCCGGCGTCAATTCTTCTTGTAGCGATTTCGCAGGAGGCGTGTAGTCTTCGAGTTCCTGGCGCAGCACCTGTTGTTGTAGCCAATCTTCCGCACTTAATCCGGCACGAATAGCTTGTTGTTGTATGCGTGTTTCCAGCTCTGGCGGCAAAATCATAGCCATAGGATACCTTTCTGAGACCCTTCTTCTTTAACCTAACGGATGTTAGTCCACCTGTCACAACTTGGCAATCACAGTTTGTACTTTGTTGGTTGATGTAAAGATGTAAGAAGGAAGTGAAAATCGATCAGAATCACAACCCTGATGGGATTATGCTGAACGAGGTGTTAATCTGCAGATTACGGACTTTCAGTACTATATGATGCCTTACTTCTGTTCCAATATGTCCACACTTTTCTGATCCGTTTACATTCCTTCTTTAACTCCGATGTTCAGCTAAAGAAATACTGGCCAGATCTTTCCAACAATTCCCATACAATTTCTTTACAAAATCCAGGGATGTCACTGGAAAGGACCGAGAACCGTTATATTCCGCCCATCGGCGCTGAGCCAAGTGAAACACATCCATCACTTGTTCCGTTGGCACATTCTGCGCCAAGGTGATGTGTGGGTGATAAGGAAACGGTTCGTTAAAAGCTACCGTTCCACGATTTAAAGCTTCATACATGTCTCGAAGCTCTTTTTCCCCACGTTTTACCCCTATGTAAACCACTTTGGAGATAGGGAACATCTCCACTTCTCCCAGTTCCACTTCAAAGTCCACAAACGGCCGTGCTTCTTCTGCCAGTTCACGCGCTGCCTCGCTCGGGTCTGCATGAATCGGTCGTGGTGGAAGCACCGTTACGTGGGCATGAGGACTGCAATTCGGAACCAGTTCAAGACGAAGACGGTCCAGAAAAACTCCCAGAGGATCAGGAATGTAACTTACCAGAGCGAACTGGCTCATCTGCGCTGCAGGAGCTTCCAAGCAATCCATGTTCTTTGGCATTGTATCGCCTTTCTTATCTTTTCGATGCGCTACTCTAGTACCAAGCAATGCTTGGGTTAGTAAAAAAATGGCTCCCCACCGGTTTGCTCCGTGGTCTTTGGCTCACTTTCCGTCACCAGAAGCCTGCATTCGTGCAAACTGAGCAGTACCCGCTCGAAAAACCTTCAGTCGCTGAACGTTATCGCGGGGCACCACGGCTGAATATCGATCCAGAGTCTGGCGAAACGCTTTGCATCTCCTGCAATCTATGCGCACTTGCCTGCCCGGAAAATTTAATTGTGGTCAGCAGTGTCCGGAACGAAAAAACTCGCCGGAAAGATTTAACGGAGTTTACATACGATCTTTCGCGCTGTTTGTTCTGTGGTTTGTGCGAGGACGCCTGTCCAGTAGATGCTTTGGAACTCACTCAGGATTTTGAAATTGCAAGCTATACACGACAGGGCATGATCTGGGATCGCCAGATGTTGGAAGAAGGTCCTCACCCCGTCGCGTATAATCATTGATGCTAGACGCGTTCTTTTTTTACACTTTTGCCACCCTCATCTTGGGCGGTGCGCTTGCCACCGTTCTGCAGCGAAACCCGGTTCATAGCGCGATTAGCCTGATCTGTTCTCTGCTGGGCGTAGCGGGAATCTTCCTGCTGCAAGGAGCAGAGTTCCTTTCGGTGGCGCAAATCATCATCTATGTAGGCGGCATCATGGTGCTGTTCCTGTTTGTGATTATGCTGGCAGACCTTCATCGCCTCACCAAGCAAAGTAGCTTTCAGAAGCATTGGAAATGGGGCACGGCAACTCTGGTAATCGCGGCGTTCGGTATTTTTTCCTTATTGTCTTTCCGTTCGGTACTGCTCGCTGCTCCCGCTTCCCCGGCCTCTGGCCATCCTTCCTTGGGGAATTCGGAGGCCATCGGCACGGCTCTATTTCAGGATTACCTTCTGCCCTTTGAAATTGCCTCCCTTTTGCTTTTAGCGGCACTGATCGGTTCAGTGGTCATGGCAAAGAAACGGATCTAGCATGGCAATCCCGGTTTCCCATTACGTTGCCTTGAGTGCGGCTTTGCTGTTGATTGGAACAGCGGGCATTTTGACTCGCCGCAACATCATTGTGCTGCTGATGTCGATCGAGCTGGTACTAAATGCCGTAAACATCAATCTGGCCGTGTTTTCACGCCAGTTAGGGGATGTGCGGGGCCAGGTATTCGCCTTGTTTCTGCTAGTAGATGCGGTAGCGGAAGCTGCCGTAGGGCTAGGAATCTTGTTGGCGCTATTTCGAAGTCGCGGCACGATTCTCGCCGATGAAGTGGATTTGCTACGGTGGTAAACGCGCTTCATTTTCTTTGGCTCCTTCCCCTGCTTTCCTTTGGAAGCGCGATGTTTCTTCTGCTAGGAAGGCCCAATAAGCAGATTGCTTCGGTGATTGCTCCGGGCGCTATCCTGCTCTCCTTCTTTCTCTCAATTGCAGCAGTGTGGGAGCTCACCCAACTCCCTGGCCATCGGTTTGAGGTCATTTGGGCAACTTGGCTTCCCAGCTTTGGTGCGGATTGGGGAATGTCGCTAGATCCCCTCAGCTCCATCATGATTCTGACGGTGACCGGAATTGCGTTCGCCGTCCACCTGTATTCCACGGCCTATATGGCCGAAGATCCCGGCTTTACACGGTATTTTGGATACTTGAATCTCTTTGTTTTCTTCATGTTGGTTCTGGTGTTAGCCAACAACTACGCGCTGCTGTTTGGGGGCTGGGAAGGCGTGGGCTTGGCTAGTTACTTGTTGATCGGCTTTCACTATCGCCGTCCTGGAGCAGCAGGCGCGGGGATGAAGGCGTTTGTGGTGAATCGCGCAGGGGACGCTGGGTTTCTGTTAGGGGTATTGCTGCTTTGGTCGCTTACCGGCACCCTTCGCTTCACGGCAATCAGCGCTTCCTTACAAGGGCAACCTGCTACCGGCACTCTTACCGCAATTGCCATTTTGTTCTTTATTGGCGCGGCAGGAAAATCGGCGCAGTTCCCTCTCCACGTCTGGCTGCCGGATGCCATGGAAGGCCCGGCGCCTGTTTCCGCGCTGATTCACGCCGCTACCATGGTTACTGCTGGCGTTTATCTGCTGGCACGCGCCAATTTGATGTTTCCTCTAACCCCGGCAGCAGCCACCACCATTGCTTCGGTAGGGGTATTCACTGCTATTCTGGCCGCCACCATTGCCCTGGTACAGACTGATATCAAACGCATTCTGGCGTACTCCACGGTGAGTCAGCTTGGGTATATGTTTCTGGCCATTGGCACAGGAGCATGGTGGGTAGCCGTGTTTCACCTGTTTACGCATGCATTCTTCAAAGCCTTGCTGTTTTTAGGCGCTGGGTCCGTGATCCATGCGCTCGGTGGCGAGCAGGACATTCGAAAAATGGGAGCACTGAAACGCGCCATTCCCATTACTCATTGGACGATGTTTACTGGCGCTGTTGCCTTATCCGGCATTCCGGGTTTAGCAGGATTCTTTTCCAAGGATGCGATCCTGCTGGAAGCATTTCGCTCCGGAGCAACGCTGCTCTACGCAGTCGGCCTGGTGACATCCGGCTTGACCGCATTTTACATGTGGCGGCTGATGCATTTGGTGTTCTATGGCAACTCGCACGTAGAGGCGCCGCATGTTCACGAGTCGCCTTGGCCTATGACGGTCCCACTGGTAGCCTTGGCGGTAGGGAGTTTCGCCGCTGGCTGGATCGGAGTGCCGAAGCAATGGCATACCCCGGAGTTCTTCCGCTCTTTTGAGTTGTGGCTTCATCCGGAAACCAATAGGGCAACTCCTGCCAGCCCAAGCATGGAGTGGATCTTGACCGGGCTTTCCATCGCAGTAGCTTTGATCGGCATCAGCATCGCTCGTTACTTCTATCACCATCGTGGAGGCGTTCCTGCTAGTTTTCAGCAATGGGTAAGTCCTTTGCGTGGTGTTCTGGAGGAAGAGTGGTATCTGGATCGTTTGTACAATCGAGTGTTTGTGGCCGGTTTTGCCCAGAGCGGCGGGCACCTGATGGGTGTGTTGGATCAACAAATGGACCGGGGTGTCAACGCAGTCGGCTGGCTTACACGCAGTACGGGAAGGTTAGCAAATTGGTGGGATGAATGGGTGATTGACGGGGCAGTCCGGGTATCTGCCTATTCTGTGAAACTGATGGCCCTGCCTGCGCGATTGCTGCAAACCGGAACTCTGCAAACGTATGTGCTTTTTATTGTGATCGGAATGACGATTTTTCTTGGTTACCTTGTACTGGCGAGATGACAGAACACTTATTAAGCTTGCTTCTGTTCACCCCGCTGGCAGGGATGTTTCTGATTTTGGCAATTCCCGATAATTGGCGGAACGGAGTTCGTTGGGCGGCAAATGGCACCGCGCTAGTCACCTTTCTGATTTCCTTACTTGTGCTGGGTGAATTTCACTCCGCTACCGGTGGATTTCAGTTAATGGAGCGTGCCGATTGGATTCCCACTCTAGGCGTGCAGTATGCCTTGGGTGTGGATGGCGTGAGCCTCCTGCTGGTGCTGCTGACCACGGTGATTACCTTTCTGGCACTTCTGGCTTCCTGGCAAGTGGAGCACAAAGTAAAGAGTTTTCATGCTTTGTTTTTGCTGATTGAAACCGCGACGCTCGGTGTATTTCTCTCCTTAGATGCCTTCTTGTTTTACCTGTTCTTCGATCTGGTGTTGATCCCCATGTATTTTGTGATTGCCCTCTGGGGCGGTCCACGACGCTTGTATGCGTCGCTGAAATTCTTTCTTTACACTCTCACCGGCTCGGTCTTGATGCTGCTTGGCATCATTGCCTTGTACTACCAGCACAAGCAGCAGTTTGGCTTTTATAGTTTCGAAATCACGAACCTGATGCGGCTGAACATGCCTGTGGGGATGCAGCATTGGGTCTTCTGGGCGTTGTTCGCGGGCTTTGCCGTGAAAGTGCCGATGTTTCCGTTTCACACATGGTTGCCGGATGCCCACGTGGAAGCACCCACGGCAGGCTCCGTCGTGTTGGCCAGTCTGCTGCTCAAAATGGGCACGTATGGATTTTTCCGCTTTTCCCTGCCCTTAGTTCCCAAAGCATCCTCCGATGCCACTGTGGTTCGGATTCTGATGGTGCTTTCTCTGATTGCCATTCTGTACGGAGCCCTGGTTAGCCTGATGCAGCGGGAATGGAAAAAGCTGATCGCTTACTCCTCCGTCAGCCATATGGGCTTTTGCACCTTGGGGATTTTTGCTTTGAACGCCGATGGCATTTCCGGCAGCATGCTCCAGCAGATCAACCATGGCATTTCTACCGGACTGCTGTTTCTGTTAGCGGGAATGATCTATGACCGGCGTCATGCACGCGAGATCTCCGCTTACGGCGGTGTGGCTGCCGTGATGCCGCGCTTTGCGGTGATCTTTGCCATCGCCGTATTCAGTTCCGCCGGCCTTCCCTTGCTGAATGGATTTGTGGGGGAATTTACGATACTGCAGGGAGCATTTCAAGCCAATCACATCTGGGCGATACTCGGAGTCGTTGGTTTGGTCTTAGCAGCAGCTTATTTGCTCTGGTTGTATCAGCGCACCATGCTCGGTCCATTGACGCAGGACGAAAACCGGAAGCTGACCGATCTTTCACTCCGGGAGATGTGTGTGCTGCTTCCCTTGGTAGCAGGGGCAATCTGGATTGGCCTTTACCCCAAGCCGTTTTTTGATTTGTTGGAGCAGCCGGTGGCCCGCGTTGTGCAGCAGGTGCATGCCCGGTGAGCTACACCGCCACCGACCATTTCATTCTGTTGCCTGTGATTATGCTGGCGGTGTTTGGCTGTGCAGTTTTGTTCGCAAATCGCCGCTTGTTGCCGGGTGTGTTCGGCACTGGGCTTGTTTTCACTGCCTTTGCGCTGCTTCGGCAACAACTCTACATTGCTGCAAATCCTACAGTACGGCTTAGCGGGTTTCATGATGCCTTAGCAGCAGACCGGTTTTCCTTGTTTTTTAATTGGCTGTTTCTGGCTGCCTCCGGGATTGTGGCCGTTGTTTCTTTGCGGGAAATGGAAGCCGGATTTGCCGAATATGGGGCATTACTGCTGTTTGCACAATGCGGCATGTTCTTTCTGGCGGGAGGAACAGATTTAATCACTCTGTTCTTAGGACTGGAACTAATGGCGATCTGCTTTTATGTGCTGGTCGGATTTGCACGCCGTGACCGTCGCTCGCCAGAAGCCGCCATCAAATACTTGATCCTGGGAGCATTTTCCAGTGGCCTGTTAGCGTATGGGTTTTCCCTGCTCTATGGATTGAGTGGCAGCACCAATTTACAGGAGATCGCAGCAGCATTAGCAACGCGTTCATCTGACGATCCGCTGGTGATTCTGGCCCTGGTCACTGCTGGTGCAGGCTTGCTGTTCAAGATTTCCGCTGTGCCGTTTCACATGTGGGCACCTGATGCGTATGAAGGCGCACCTACAGCAGCAGCAGCTTACCTCGCAGTGGCATCGAAAGCGGCTTCCGTGGCTTTACTGATGCGGCTTATTCTAGGCCCGTTTGCTTCCTTGCGTTCTTTGTGGGAACCGATGCTGGCCGTTGTCGCAGTGGCAAGCATGACGATTGGAAATTTAGCCGCGATTGCCCAGAACAATGTGAAACGGCTCCTGGCCTACAGTTCGATTTCCCATGCAGGCTACCTCTTGTTGGGGCTGATTGCAGGGAACGAAACCGGGATTCGTGGCATCAGTGTGTACCTGTTGGTATACACGTTCATGACGCTTGGGGCTTTTCTGGTGGTGATTGCCATGCGACGCCGGGACTTGATCGGGGAAGAAGTAGCTGATCTCACCGGCTTGGTGCACCGAAGCCCTTTCAGTGCTGTGCTGATGCTGATTTTTGTTCTTTCTTTAGCTGGCATTCCGCCTACTGCAGGCTTTCTGGGAAAGTATTACCTGCTCCAATCATTGATGGAAACCGGACATTACGTTTTGGCTTCGATTGGAACTTTGTATGTGGTGGTTTCGCTTTATTACTACTTCCGTCTAGTCCGTGTGATGTTTACGAGCGAAGCATCCGTTACGGCTCCCTTGGAGGCAAGCCTTGGATTACGCTTTGCCCTTGGCCTGAGTGGAGCACTTACCCTAGGCATTGGCATTTTCCCTGAACCCTTTCTTCACTTCGCGGAAGAAAGCCTGTTGCGATGACACTCAGTTCCTTCATTCTGACCTGCGCGATTATTGCCCTGGTTCCGCTGGTTGCACTGATTCTCCAGTTTGTGGAACGTAAGGTTCTGGCGGATTTCCAGGTTCGACTAGGACCGACGCGCGTTGGGCCGTATGGATTGCTGCAGCCCGTAGCAGACGCCATTAAGCTGCTATTAAAGGAAGACATCATTCCTGCTGACGCGGAACGTTCCACGTTTTGGGCGGCTCCCATGGTCGCCACCTTTGCCGCGCTGGTGTCCTTTGTAGTTCTCCCCTTTAGCCAGTCCGCTGCCGTGATCGATGTCAATGTGGGTGTTCTAATTATCTCCGCTGCGGCTGCCGTGGGCGTTCTCGGCATTATTTTAGGAGGCTGGTCTTCCAACAGCCATTACCCTTTGTTAGGAGCGCTGCGCAGCGCGGCGCAACTGATCAGTTATGAGATTGCGCTTGGCTTCGCATTGCTTTCCGGCTTGATGGTAGCAGGAACTCTGAGCATGCAAGGCATTGTGCATGCCCAACAGGAACGCCATATCTGGTTTCTGTTCGGCAACTACGGATTCATGATGTTGCCATTCCTGATTTTTCTGGTTTCCATCACCGCAGAATCGAATCGCGCCCCGTTTGATTTGCCGGAAGCGGAATCGGAACTGGTGGGCGGCTATCACACCGAGTACAGTGGCCTGCGGTGGGCGCTTTTTATGTTGGCCGAGTATGCCAATCTGCTGGTGGCAAGTTCCCTTGGCGTAACTCTGTTTCTGGGCGGCTGGTTGCGGCCTTTTCCCAATACGGCTTGGTTAGCGTGGCCCTTGAACACAGGAGTTCCTGTTGTGCTTTTCGCCGGAAGCGGAGTTGGGCTTGTGATTTTGGCACGCCGCCTCCGTTTAGTGACTCAGCGAGCGCTGTTGATGGCTGTGGCTGTGGTAGTTATTTTGGTTGGCTTGGCCTTTCTGGTACCACCAGTGAACACTGTTCTTTCCGGACCGTTCTGGTTTTTCAGCAAGCTTGGCGTGTTGATATATCTGATGATCTGGTTCCGGGCTACCTTTCCCCGGCTTCGGTACGACCAGCTTATGCGCCTGGGATGGCACTGGATGATTCCCGCCGGAATGGTTTGCGTCCTGGTAAATGCAGTTCTCGGTCTCTTGTAAAACAAAAAGGCCAGCGGGAAGTTCCCGCTGGCCTTTTCCTTACTTAACTGGACAGTGCTTATTCGATCACTGAGCCTTCGCCAGTGTCTTCGCTCAAGCCGCCTGTATACTGAATGCGAGCTTCGTCGTCGTAGCCAGGAATGCTGTCGAGCGTAGGCTCCACCACTGGCTCTTCCACTACATCTTCGCCCGCAATCTTGACGCGCCGATAGTATTCCATACCAGTACCGGCAGGAACCAGACGACCCATGATCACGTTTTCCTTCAGGCCGCGGAGGTAATCCACCTTGCCGTTAATGGCGGCTTCGGTGAGTACGCGCGTGGTTTCCTGGAAGCTGGCGGCGGAGATAAAGCTGTCCGTCGAAAGCGATGCCTTGGTGATTCCCAGCAGCATCAGCCTTGCCTTCTGCCGGACGTCCGCCCGCTTCCATCGTCCGCTGATTTTCCGCACGGAACTTGAACTTGTCCACTACTTCTTCGGGCAAGAATTCCGTGTCGCCGATGTCCTCTACCTTGACCCAGCGCATCATCTGGCGGCTGATCACTTCGAGGTGCTTGTCATTGATGTTGACGCCCTGCAACCGGTAAACTTCCTGAATTTCGTTCACCAGGTACTTCTGCAGTTCCTTCTCTCCGAGCACGGCCAGAATGTCATGCGGATTGCGAGGACCATCCATCAACGGGTCGCCTGCCTTTAGGCGCTCGCCTTCCTGAACGTTGATGTGAACGCCGCGCGGGATGGAATATTCCCGCTCTTCGCCATCGTCCCCGATCACGTAGATGCTGCGTTGGCCCTTGGCAACTTCGCCGAACTTCACAATGCCGTCGATCTCCGCAATGATGGCGGTTTCGCGCGGCTTGCGTGCTTCGAACAATTCCACCACACGCGGCAGACCGCCCGTGATGTCCTTGGTCTTCGTGGTTTCACGCGGGATCTTGGCAATTACGTCGGCTGCGTGAACCACATCGCCATCACGCACCATTAAGTGCGCGTGAGTCGGCATCAGGTATTTCTTCGCGTTTCCGTTCGCTAGGAGTATCCGCTTTCACCTGAACCATCGGCTGACGCTTTTCGTCCGGTGAATCGGTGACCACCAGTTGCGACATACCGGTCACTTCGTCCACCTGCTCGGTCAGCGTGATGCCTTCCTGCAAGTCTTTGAAGTGAATGGTACCCGAGACTTCGGTCAGGATCGAGAACGTGTACGGGTCCCACTCCAGCAGGATCTGGTTGGTCTTCACGGGATCACCATCGTTAATCAGGATCTTCGCACCGTACACAACCGGATACCGTTCTTTTTCACGGTTCTTTTCGTCCACGATCTTGACGAAGCCGCTGCGATTCATGGCGATCAACTCGCCCTTTTCATTCCGAACCGACTGCAAACCTTCATACCGGACGAAACCATCCGATTTGGCGTCCTGCGTGGACTGTTCAGAAACTCGAGTTGCCGTACCGCCGATGTGGAAGGTACGCATGGTGAGCTGTGTACCAGGCTCACCGATGGACTGAGCGGAAATAATACCGACCGCTTCTCCGCGTTCCACCATGCGACCCGTTGCTAGATTGCGTCCATAACAAAGGACGCAAACGCCGCGCTTGGATTCGCAGGTCAGCACCGAGCGAATTTTGACGCGCTCAATGCCGGAAGCCTGAATCATGTTTGCCAGGTCTTCGTTAATTTCCTGGTTCACGCCCACAATCACATTGCCTTCGAAGTCGCGCTGATCTTCCTGCGCCACACGGCCCACAATGCGGTCGCGCAAAGGCTCGATGATCTCGCCGGATTCAATGATCGGCTCCACGTAGATACCTTCCGTGGTTCCGCAATCCTGTTCGCTGATAATGACGTCCTGCGCCACGTCACACAAACGGCGAGTAAGATAGCCGGAATCCGCCGTCTTGAGCGCCGTATCCGCCAACCCTTTGCGTGCGCCGTGCGTGGAAATGAAGTACTGCAGCACGTTCAGGCCTTCGCGGAAATTTGCCGTGATCGGAGTTTCAATGATTTCGCCGGAGGGCTTGGCCATCAAACCACGCATACCGGATAGCTGGCGGATCTGCTGCTTCGAACCGCGCGCGCCGGAATCGGCCATGATGTAAATCGGGTTGAGATAACGGCCGGTGCGGTCATCCTCTTCCATTGCCTGGAACATTTCATCCGATACACGCTCGGTGACTTTGCTCCAGATTTCGATGATTTTGTTGTAGCGTTCGCCGTGGGTGATGGCACCATCCTGGTACTGGCTTTCCACCGCCACCACTTCTTTTTCCGCTTCTTTCACCAGACGCGGTTTGGAAGCCGGAACCACCATGTCATCAATGCCGATCGAAATACCAGCGCGAGTGGCATACAGGAAGCCAAGATTCTTGATCTCGTCCAGCATATGCACCGTGGTCTGCAACCCAAACTTCAGGTAGCAGTACTGCACTAACTGCGCAAGACCCTTCTTCTTCAGCAAACCGTTGATGAACGGCATGTCTTCCGGAAGATGATCATTCAGAATCACGCGGCCTACCGTGGTGTCCATGTACTGTTTCACGTACTCGGACGGTTCGGTATGGACAACATTCTGGCTGTCAAACGCCTTGGTCAAATCAATGACCTTGCCGCTATAGCGGAGCTTGATGGAAGTCAGTGTCTCCACTTCGCCCATTTCCAGCGCGATCAGCACGTCATCCGTGGAAGCAAAGGTACGACCTTCGCCTTTGGACCCCGGACGAACCTTGGTCAGGTAGTAAGAGCCGAGCACCATGTCCTGTGTCGGAATGGCAATCGGGCCACCATGAGCGGGCGACAGAACATTATTCGAAGCCAGCATCAAGGTGGATGCTTCAATCTGCGCTTCGGGCGACAGGGGAATATGGACGGCCATCTGGTCGCCGTCGAAATCCGCGTTGAAAGCGGTGCAAACCAGCGGGTGAATCTTGATGGCTTTGCCTTCCACCAGAACCGGCTCAAACGCTTGAATACCGAGGCGGTGCAAGGTAGGGGCGCGGTTCAGAAGAATCGGATGGTCTTTGATGACCTCTTCCAGAATGTCCCAAACTACCGGGTCCTGCTGCTCCACTAGTTCTTTGGCCTGCTTGATCGTGGTGCAATGTCCGCGCTGTTCCAACCGATGATAAATAAACGGCTTGAACAACTCCAGCGCCATCTTCTTCGGCAAACCGCACTGGTGCAGTTTCAGTTCGGGACCAACCACGATCACCGAACGGCCCGAATAATCTACGCGCTTTCCGAGCAAGTTTTGACGGAAACGGCCCTGTTTACCCTTCAGCGTATCGGAGAGCGACTTCAGCGGACGGTTATTCGCGCCACGCAGTACACGGCCACGGCGTCCATTATCAAACAGCGCATCCACTGCTTCCTGGAGCATGCGCTTTTCGTTGCGGACAATTACATCCGGCGCATGAAGCTCCATCAGCTTTTTCAGGCGGTTGTTGCGGTTAATGACGCGCCGGTACAGATCATTCAGATCCGACGTAGCAAAACGACCACCATCCAGCGGCACCAGGGGACGCAACTCTGGAGGAATAACAGGAATCACATCCAGAATCATCCATTCCGGTTTATTGCCGGATTTGCGGAAGCTTTCCACAACACGCAGGCGCTTGGCAAACTTCAGCTTCTTCTGCTGCGAAGTTTCCGTTTTCATCCTTTCGCGAATGTCTTCGCTCAAGAATTCCACATCCACTTTTTTCAGTAGCTCTTTGATGCCTTCGGCGCCCATCATGGCGACGAACTTGCCCGGCTGCTCCTGATCCAGTTGCCGTTTCCGTTCGTCACTGATCACTTCGCCCAGCGTCAGTTCCGGCACTTCGCCCGGATCTACGATCACAAAAGCTTCAAAGTACAGGACACGCTCTAGTTCCCGGAGCGTGATATCTAACAGATGCCCAATACGGGAAGGAAGACCTTTGAAGAACCAAACATGCGAGCAGGGGCTGGCAAGTTCAATATGGCCCAGGCGCTCACGACGAACACGTGCCAGCGTGACTTCTACGCCGCACTTATCGCAAATGACGCCGCGATGCTTCATGCGCTTGTACTTGCCGCACAAGCACTCCCAATCCGTTACCGGACCAAAGATCCGTGCGCAAAACAACCCGTCGCGTTCAGGTTTGAAAGTACGGTAATTGATGGTTTCCGGCTTGGTCACTTCGCCGTGAGACCAGCTTCGAATCTTTTCCGGTGATGCCAACGAAATTCGAATCGAATCGAAATCCGCGATGATATTACCTCGATCGTACGGTGAGGATCTCATAAATTGATGTAATCTCCAGAAAGCCTTTTCACAGTCATGGCGAAGAAGGACCGGCTGCACCGGCCCCTTTCACCTCTGACCCACTTTTGTGCTGCTTAATCTGCTGCCAGCGCTGTATCGATCACTTCACGCGGCTTCTTCATCAGTTCCACATCCAGACACAGCGACTGCAATTCGCGAATCAAGACATTAAACGATTCCGGAACGCCGGGCTCGATTGCTGCTTCACCCTTCACAATGGCCTCATAAATCTTGGCGCGGCCATACACATCGTCAGACTTGGCAGTGAGCAGTTCCTGCAGAATGTAAGCAGCGCCATAGGCTTCCAGCGCCCACACTTCCATTTCTCCAAACCGCTGACCACCGAACTGCGCCTTGCCACCCAACGGCTGCTGCGTAATCAAGGAGTAAGGTCCGATCGACCGTGCGTGAATCTTGTCATCCACCAGATGCGACAGCTTCAGCATGTAAATGTAGCCAACCGTAACGGGCTGTTCAAACTCCTGACCGGTCATACCGTCATAAAGCTTGGTTTTACCCGAAGTCGGCAGCCCCCCGGCTGTAAGCTGCTTCTTGATTTCCACCTCAGTGGCACCGTCAAACACGGGAGTTGCAAAATGAACACCCAGCGCCTTAGCTGCCCAACCTAAGTGGGTTTCCAGAATCTGCCCTACGTTCATACGGGAAGGAACACCAAGGGGATTCAGTACGATTTCTACTGGGGTGCCATCCGGCAGATACGGCATGTCTTCTTCGGGAAGAATCCGTGCCACCACACCCTTGTTGCCGTGCCGACCGGCCATCTTATCGCCCACGGAAAGCTTGCGCTTCATGGCGATATAGACCTTGACCAGCTTGATCACCCCCGGAGGCAGTTCATCGCCTTTGCGGAGTTTTGCGATCTTTTCGTCAGTGATCTTTTCGAGCACTGCGATCTGGCGCGACGTCATCTCTTCGATGTCGTCGATCTGCTCGTTCACGCGTACGTCCTTGTCCTTCAAGCGCATGCGCTTCAAGTCACGCGCACGGATTTTTTCAATCAAATCCCGCGTAATCGGCGTGCCCTTGGACAGGAGCTTCTTGTTGGTCTTTTCGTCGTGGAGGTCGGCCAGCAGTTCCTTGCCTTCCAACAGAGCCGATAAGCGCTTAGATCGCTCGTCCGTCAGAATGCGGATTTCATCCTGCAAGTTGCGCTGCAACCGGGCAATTTCCTGCTCTTCAATGGCTTTGGCCCGCTCGTCCTTCTCCTGACCTTTCCGGGAGAAGATCTTGCAATCCACCACTGTGCCTTCGATTCCCGGTGGGCAGTAAAGCGACGCATCCTTCACATCGCCTGCCTTTTCACCGAAGATCGCGCGAAGCAGTTTTTCTTCCGGCGTCAGCTGCGTTTCGCCCTTTGGTGTCACTTTGCCGACCAGAATGTCGCCCGGCTTCACCGTAGCACCGGTTCGAATCACACCGCTTTCATCCAGGTTGCGCAGGAAAGAATCCGCGATATTAGGAATATCGCGCGTAATTTCCTCTGGTCCCAGCTTGGTATCCCGCGATTCCACTTCGAACTCTTCAATGTGAATCGAAGTGTAATAGTCTTCCTTGACCAACTTTTCTGACACCAGAATAGCGTCCTCAAAGTTGCAGCCGCGCCATGGCATAAAGGCCACCAGCACGTTGCGGCCAAGCGCCAATTCGCCCAGATCCGTGCAAGGGCCATCTGCCAGCACATCCATCTTGGCCACTCGCTGACCCTTATAGACAATTGGCTTCTGGTTGATGCACGTGTTCTGATTGGAACGCTTGAACTTGGTCAGCGTGTAAATGTCTGCGCCAACTTCACGGGAAAGCTGCCCTTCATGCGGCGCACCTTCTACACGAACAATGATGCGTTCGGAGTCCACGGAATCCACAATGCCAGCGCGCTTGCAAAGCACCACGGCACCGGAATCACGGGCCGTCACTTTTTCCATACCGGTGCCCACATAAGGAGCATCCGCACGGAGCAGCGGAACTGCCTGCCGTTGCATGTTGGAACCCATCAACGCACGATTCGCGTCATCGTTTTCCAGGAACGGAATCAAGGAGGCGGCTACCGACACCAACTGTTTCGGGCTAACATCGATGTACTCGATTTCGTCGCGGTTCTTGAGAACAAAGTTGCCGGCCTGACGGGCATTGGCAAGCTCTGGAACAATCCGGCCATCTTCCGCCAGTTCCACATTGGCCTGCGCCACAATGTACTTATCTTCTTCCCAGGCCGAAAGGTATTCGCAATGGGCCTGGAATTCCGCAGTCTGCTTCCCATCGGTGAGTGCGGTATTCGCGGATTCAATGTCACCACGCCGCAGCACATCGCCTACCTTGTAGGCTGTGTCACCCGGATTGAGAACTTTGATCTCATCCACGACGCTGCCATCAATGACCTTCCGGTACGGACTTTCAATAAACCCGTATTCATTGATCTGAGCAAAGCAAGAAAGCGACGAAATTAGACCGATGTTTGGGCCTTCTGGTGTTTCAATCGGGCAGATACGGCCGTAGTGCGTCGGATGGACGTCGCGCACTTCGAAACCAGCACGCTCACGAGACAAACCACCAGGTCCCAGTGCGGAAAGACGCCGTTTGTGCGTGATTTCCGAAAGAGGATTGGTTTGATCCATGAACTGCGAAAGCTGGCTGGAGCCAAAGAATTCGCGGATCGCGGCCATTACCGGCTTGGCATTCACCAAGTCGTGCGGCATTGCCGTCGACATTTCCTGGTAAACCGACATCTTTTCCTTGATGGCGCGCTCCATGCGGACCAAGCCGATGCGGAACTGATTTTCCAGGAGTTCGCCTACTGCACGAACACGGCGATTACCCAGGTGATCGATGTCATCCACAACACCAATACCCTTGCGAAGCTTCAACAGATATTTGATGGTGGCCAGGAAATCATCCGCCGTCAGAACACGCTGATCCAAGGAGGTTTGATCCGCCTTGTCAAACAGCTTGATGTTGAACTTCATGCGGCCTACGCGCGAAAAATCATACTTGCGCGCATCAAAGAACATGCCCTGGAACAACTGAGTAGCGGTATCCACGGTGGGCGGGTCACCCGGACGAAGCTTACGGTAGATTTCGATCAGCGAATCTTTTTCCGTCTTGACGGGATCCTTCCGCAAGGTCGCGGAGATCACCGTGCCGACTTCATCGCGCTCCGGGAAAAACACTTCAAACGATTCAATACCGGAGTTGGTGAGCTTGTTCAGAATCGTGGTGGTCAACTCGGCGTTGGCATCCACCAAAACTTCACCGGTTTCCATGTCCACCACATCGGCAGCCATGAAAGCACCTTCCAGGTCGTTCGGAGCAACTTCCACTTGCTCCACTTTGGACTTCAGCAATTCCCGATAAAGGGAAGAAGTCACTTTTTTACCCTGGCCCACAATGGTGTTGCCTTCCGGGCCAGTGATGGCATGAGACAACTTCATGCCAATCAGATTGTCATCAACATTCCAGAAAAGCTTGCTCTCCCGGGGGCTGATCTTGGTGACCTTATAGAAAGCCTTCAGGACCTGCTCATCTGTTTTCAAGCCGAGAGCACGAAGGAAAACAGAACCATAAAATTTCCGTTTTCGGTCGATACGAACATACAGGAGGTTCTTGGTATCGTACTCAAACTCTACCCAACTGCCCCGGTAAGGAATAATCTTGCCGAGAAAGTACCCCTGGGCCGGAATGCGTTCAAAAAACACGCCGGGCGAACGATGCAACTGAGAAACAATGACGCGCTCGGTACCATTAATAATAAAGGTGCCGTTATCGGTCATCAACGGAATTTCACCGTAGAATACTTCCTGCTCCTTGATATCCCGAACGCTTTTCACGCCCGTGTCGGGATCTTTGGAATACACGGTCAGACGGATGGTGACTTTCAGGGGCGCTGCATACGTCATGCCGCGAGCCTGGCACTCCACCATGTCATATTTCAACTGGAGGCCAACAGGATCGCCGCACTTGTTGCAAAACGTCACCACGTTTTTGTTAAACGTTCCGCAATGGTGGCAAAGCACGTCACCAGGATGAAAAGGGTCCGTCTTAATCACTGCGCCGCACGCCGGGTTACGGCATGTGGAGCGAAGGTGATGAAGCCCTTTCAGGTTTCCGCACTTGCACTCCCAATTCCCAATCGAATAATCCACGAACTCCAGTTGGCTAACGCCACGGAAATCCGAAATGGGGAACACAGAATTGAACACCGTTTGCAGCCCGACATCTTCGCGTTCGTTGGGCAGCAGATCCATCTGAAGAAAACGCTCATATGAGGTTTTCTGAACCTCAATCAGGTTCGGAATCGGAATGGAAGTTCGGATTTTAGAAAAATCTACCCGTTCGGGGGCTACTTCGTGATTCATTTAGTCAATACTCCTGAGCTGAGGACAAACCAGCAAAGCACACTATTCGGAAAGAACAAGAGCTAGTTAAAGCAAAAAAATTGACGGACTCCCGAAAGATACGTTTCGGGAATCCGCCAGACTCTGAATGACACAGCGCTGCAAGTGACGATCGCGGACTGCTAGGAGAGAGGAAGCAAAAACAGCAGGGATACCGACGTAGAATGATTTTTTGCGCAGGCCAGCCACGCCCACAGTTCGCCGGGAACTGCAATTCGAATACCAGGATTCTAAATTCACAGTCACAGATCCGGACGCCACTCCGGAAACACTAACTCCAAGCTTGAGTCTAACAGACCGCGCTCGACCGCGTCAAACACGCCTAAGCGGGTAACAGCCACGCTGTTGCCCGCCGTGAAGCATGAAAACTAACAAAAACTACTTTACTTCCACCGTTGCGCCAGCGTCGGTAAATTTCTTCTTGATGGTTTCAGCTTCTTCCTTGCTGACCCCTTCCTTTACCGTCTTGGGAGCACCGTCCACCAAGTCTTTGGCTTCCTTCAGACCCAGGCTGGTGACTTCACGAACTGCCTTGATGACGTTGATTTTATTTGCGCCAGCAGCCGTAAGAACTACCATAAACTCCGTCTTTTCTTCAGCAGCAGGAGCGGCAGCAGCGCCAGCCCCGGCTCCCGGAGCAGCAGCCACCGGCGCCGCGGCAGCAGCCGAAACACCCAACTTTTCCTCGAGCATTTTGACCAACTGCGAAGCTTCCAGCAGCGTCAAACCCTGAATCTGTTCTGAAATTGAATTGATGTCCGCCATAGCAAACTCCTAAACAAAACCTTTCTTAACTGTTGAACTTATTTTCTTTGGTACCTTGATCGATCACCACTGCCAGGTTTCGACCCACCGCATTGATCGTGGTCGCCAAACGCTGAGCCGGCGCATTGATCAGATACAGCAACTTCGCAAAAATCTCTTCTTTGGACGGAAGGCTGGCTAAATCATTGATCGCTTTCACGTCAATGACACGCCCCTGCACAATACCAGCCTTGAACGTGAAGATGGGATTAGTCTTCGCGTACGCGGTAAGCGCTTTCGCCAAGGCCACCGGATCATCGTAGGTGTAAGCGATGGAGGTCATCCCTTTCAGACCTTTGAGCACCTGCTCAGCAGCCGTTCCCTCAGATGCTAGTTCCGCCAAATTGTTCTTCACCACGCGATACTTCGAACCGGCATCCCGAACCACTTTCCGTAGCTCGTTATCCTGGCTGACCTGCATCTTCTCGTAGCCGGTCACAAAAATGTTTTGAGCCTTTTCGAATTCCTGACGCAGCGCGGCAAGATCCTTCTCTTTATCTGATTTCTTTTTCATGACGAGTGTTCCGGTCCAGATCCAGAAAAGCGCCTACTTTGCTTCCACCACATCCAGGTTGATGCCTGGGCTCATGGTAGAGCAGAGAGTCGCACTTTTCACATACTTGCCCTTAGCGGCAGCAGGCTTCGCCTTCAACACAGCCTGAATCAAGGTGTTTGCATTCTCCGACAGCTTATCCGCCGCGAAGCTTAATTTACCCACGGGAGCATGCACAATTCCGGTCTTATCCACACGGAATTCCACCTTACCAGCTTTGATTTCCTGGATCGCCTTGGCAATATCCACCGTCACGGTTCCGGTTTTCGGATTCGGCATCAAGCCCCGTGGGCCCAGCACTTTACCCAACTTACCGACCGAACGCATCATATCCGGCGTGGCGACAATGGCGTCATAGTCCACCCAGTTTTCCGACTGGATTTTATTCACCATGTCTTCGCCGCCCACAAAATCCGCCCCGGCTTCCTGCGCTTCCCGCTGCTTATCGCCGCTGGCGATCACCAGAACTTTCTTGGATTTTCCAAGTCCATGCGGCATCAGCACAGTGCCACGAACCATCTGGTCAGCATGCTTCGGGTCTACGCCCAACCGAAGATGCACTTCCACGGTTTCGTCGAACTTCGCAAACTTGATTTTCTGAAGGAGAGTAACTGCCTCAGGAACCTGATAAGGACGGGCTTCGACCTGTTTTACAGCAGACTGATACTTTTTGCCTGATTTATGTGCCATATTTCCTCATTGGTACAAGCGGCCACGCCAAATATGCGCAAACCTCCCATTGAAGCCCTTTGAAGGGGAACAGAGTTAAATTAGCACACACTCTTGTTATTTGTCCAGCGAAGGTAAGTCAGGGTGGGAAAGAATTCCTCACTATGAAGCTTTTTACCTGCGCTCAGAGACGATTTCATCACACGGCGGTGCAGGAACGTTTCTCCATTCGTCGCCTGCAGTTGAACTCCTTTGTGAAATACTGGCGGAGATCGCTTCAGAAGATTGAAACTGCGCAGGCGACTCTGGAGAGCTTTATCTACAGCATTATTGAAAGCGTCTGGCTTTGTAACACAGCGGACATGAGAAAGAAGCAACATACCGCGTTCGTTATCAGCAGATTCTATTCTGTTTCTTGACAGTTTGATTTATCAGCTAAGAAGCAGAATTCCGCCAGTATTCTGTACGGTTTAAGTGCTTTAGAATAAAGTGTCAGTGGAGGATATATGAGGTGTTCATCCCTGCTTTTCCTGATCATTCTACCTAGCGGAGGTAATCTGCTTGCGCAGAGCCCGCCCATCAAGATGGGTCTTTGGGAGAAAAAGATGGTGATTTCGACCAGCGTAGGGGAACCGCACACCATAACCGCAAAGAGCTGCGTCACTCCGCAAACGTGGGAAGAAATGGTGTCCAGAGTGGACAAGCCACGGCCCAATTGCACGAATAACATGAAGAAAACGGGGAATGGCTACACCTTCGATACCACCTGTTCCGGGACCAATGGAATGTCAATCCAAGTTAAAGGCTCATCCACAATCAAAGATTCCGAGCACATCGTGTCGGAATCTCACTCCACAACGACGATCAACGGCAAAACACGGCAAACATCTACTCAATCCACCGGCCGCTTCGTAAGTGTTAGTTGTGGCAACATCAAGCCGCGTGATCCTGAAGTCGGCGGTGATAAGTAGTAGGGTAAGTTGTTTACCCTAACCAAGGTTGTAATCCGCTGAAGCACCGAGTAGATCTTGATCAGTCCAACCGTGGTGAGGCACAAGGCCAACATGGTTGGTGAATTTACAAAAACGTGTTTGGTGATCTCTAAGTGGGAGGATACCTTCTCGCTATCTGGCGTGGTCAAGGCATCACTGCCCCTGGTGCGCGGGGTCATTTTCTGTAAACGTGCGGATTGCGAAACACTTTCTCGCCTACGGTTTTCTTCACTACCGTACGTAAAAGGTTATCGCCTTGCATCATCACGTCTTTGAGCGTTTCTCCGGGGCGGCCCCGAAACGTTGTGACATGGTAGGAATCGTCTGCATCTGCGGGAACGGGAGAAAAATAATAGTTCGAAACACAGCAGCGAGGCGCATTCACGTCCACACGGCTAACGCTATGCCACGAATGTTTGTCCGTCACCATGACCACTAAGCGATTGAATAAGCTGGCAACCGTGCGCCGTTCCCCTTGCGGGCCTTCGTCCCACAATTCCAGGTTGCCGCCGTTCTCTTCTTTCCAACCGGGCGAGACGTAATACAGCAAGTTCAAGACACGGAAGTTTTTCTGATCCTTATCATGCGAATTGTCCAGGTGTGGATTCAGGAAGTTTCCCTGGCACATGGTGCTGATGCCGCCTGCATACAAATCCGCATCGGGAAACATCTGTTCTAAACCAGTGATGCGGGAAACCAGATCCACAATTTCCGGCTCCTGAAACGCATAAATCGTTTCTTCCAAAAGGGGATCGTACTGATTCATCTGCACGCCCACATACTTGTCCTGGCCTAAATTTTTCTTATGCACCATGCGCTCGGTGGGTGGAAAAGCAGCGGAAATCTTCTGGGCAGTTTCGTCCGGGAAAAGGTTGTCCACCCAACAACAGCGAATGCGCCCCCCGGAAGCAAACTGCTCTTTCAGCGTGGATTCCAGCGGTTCCAATCTCGCCGAAATCAATCGGGCGAGTTCCTGACGGGTCATCCCTTTCAATATAAGAGCAGACATGGGCCTAGGCATAGTCGTAGAATTGCAGGATATGCTTCGCCCGATGTTCAGAGCACCTCTGTTTCTGGCGGTCGCCTCCGTTGTCGCCCTTGCCGATACACCGTACGAAAAGCCTCCCAAGGCCGTTGAAGAAATTTTGAATGCCCCGCTCACCCCGCAGATTTCCGTGAGCCCGGCCAAAGATTACGCCATCCTGATGCGTGGCGTCCGCAATCCCCCCATTTCGGAAGTTGCCCAGCCGATGCTTCGCTTGGCAGGCATCCGAATTGACACCAATACCAACGGTCTCCATTTAGCTCCGAACTTTGTTTCCTATGAGTTGAAACGGCTTTCCGACGCTGCCACCATTCCGGTAAAACTGCCTCCGTCCGCGAAGTGCAGCGCTCCTTCCTGGAGTCCGGATGGGAAACAGTTTGCGTTTACCAACACCACGGGTAACGGAATCGAACTGTGGGTGGCGAATACAGCAACGGGACAAACCAAGCAGATCAGCGGCGTCAAGATTAACGGCGTACGCGGTGGTGGCGGTGGTGGTGCTCGCGGCGGCGGTGGCGGCGGTGCCATTGAATGGCTTGGCGACAATCGCACCATGGTGGTGCATATGATTCCTGCCGGACGTGGAGCCGCGCCAGCGGAAGTAAGCATTCCGACCGGCCCGCACGTGCAGCAAAGCTTAGGCCATGCCGGACCTGCGCCTACTTACGAAGATCTCCTGAAGAACCCGCATGACGAAGACCTGTTTGATTACTACGCAACAGCGCAGTTGGCCCTGGTAGATTCCGGCAGTGGCAAAGTGACTCCTGTCGGCAAACCCGCTGTGTTTGAGCAGGCGCAGATTTCACCGGACGATCAGCACTTCCTGATTGCACGCCTCCATCGGCCTTATTCCTATGTGCTGCCGATGGCCAGCTTCCCGACTGATGTGGAAGTATGGGATCGCAAAGGCAACAAGGAATTTCAGCTTGCCAGCCTCCCGTTGGCAGAACGCGTCCCCATTGAAGGCGTACGCACTGGCCCCCGTTCTTATAGCTGGCAGCCCACAGGGGGAGCTTCCATTACCTATGTGGAAGCCATGGATGGCGGAAATCCGAAAGAATCGGTGCCGCACCGTGACCGCATCCTGATGGTGAGCGCACCCTTCAAAGAACAGCCGCATGAGGTATTCGAAACCGAACAGCGTTTCCGGGGAATGCAAGCCCTGCAAAATGGCAAGAACGCCCTGGTGGAAGACTACGAACGCCGCAAGCAGATGCTGCGCACCATTGTGGTGGACCTGGATAAACCGGGCGACCCAGGAAAAGTCATCTTCTCCCGTACACAGCGCGACCGGTACCGCGACCCTGGCACGCCGCTCACCCGCGTACTTCCCAACGGCAAGCGCGTGGTCATGCAGGTAGGCGATTCCATTCTCCTTTCCGGCGAAGGCGCTTCCGCTTCCGGCGACCATCCATTTATTGATCGCTATAACATTGCCACTGGCAAGTCCGAACGGATCTTTCAGGTAAAAGAAGGATTTGAAACACTGGAAGCCGTGCTGAATGACAGCGGCACCCGATTCCTGACACGCCGGGAAAGCCCGACCGACCCGCCCAACTACTACATTCATGATGGTGCCTCGCTAAAAGCACTGACGAACTATCCGGACCCAACTCCGCAGATTCGCGGCATCAAGAAGCAATTAGTCACTTACAAGCGCGAAGACGGCGTGCCGCTTTCTTTTACGCTGTATCTTCCGCCGGATTACAAACCGGGCACCAAGCTGCCCACGTTGATATGGGCTTATCCATATGAATACACAGATGCCGATACCGCGAGCCAAATCTCCGGCTCTACCGAACGATATACCACACTAACCGGGCATCTTCTGTTCCTGATGCAAGGCTATGCGGTGCTGGAAAATGCGGCGATGCCCATCATCGGCGACCCGGAAACAGTGAACAACACCTACCTGCAGCAACTTACGATGGATGCGAAAGCAGCCATTGATAAGGCTGTGGAAATGGGAGTTTCCGACCGGGACCGCATTGGCGTGGGTGGCCATAGCTATGGAGCGTTTATGACCGCCAATCTCCTCGCGCATACGAATCTGTTCCACGCGGGTATGGCGGAAAGCGGCGCTTATAACCGCACATTGACACCGTTCGGATTCCAGAGTGAACGCCGTACGTTCTGGGAAGCACCCGACGTGTACACTACTATGTCGCCTTTCTGGAGCGCTCATAAGATCAAAACACCGATCTTGTTGATCCATGGCGAAGCCGACGACAATACTGGCACGTTCCCCATCCAATCAGAGCGCCTTTATACAGCGATTCGCGGCAATGGCGGAATTGTTCGATTGGTGATGTTGCCGGATGAAGCACATGGCTATCGAGCGAAAGAAACGCTGGAAACGGTTCTTGCGGAAGAACTAGCTTGGTTTGACAAATACCTGAAAGGGGACAAGACTGAAGGCGGAGCTTCCTCCTCCGGAAGTCGGTAATCTAAACCAAGAAAAAGCGGCAGGCGGGATACTCCCCCTGCCGCTTTTTCTTTTTACGCTTCAATTTCTCCTACACGGTGAACTTTCATCAGGTTCGTGGTTCCTTCATGGCCCACTGGCTGACCTGCCACAAAAACCACGGTATCTCCGATATTTACGAGTCGAAGCTCAATCAGAAGCTTATCCATTTGCGACAGCATTTCGTCCGTGGAAGCCACATGCGGCGCTAAAACCGGGATCACCCCATAACAAACAGAAAGTCGCCGGGCGGCCTCACTGCTGGGGGTGACCGCATAGATCGGAACAGGAGGCCGATAGCGGGAAATCAGGCGGGCGCTGGAACCGGTGGACGTGAACACCACAATGGCGCTGGCATGGGCAGAACGCGTGGCATGGTAGGCACTATCGGCCACCACCTGCGCCGTGGTTGGCTCGGCATTCTGCACCGGGTCTTGAAAGCCTCGCTTGTTGATGGACCGCTCCGCTTCATGCGCAATCTTTGCCATATATTGCACCGTCTGCACCGGGTAAGCGCCCACGGAGGTTTCGGCGGAAAGCATGATGGCATCTGTTCCGTCATAGATCGCGTTGGCGACATCGCTCACTTCGGCGCGGGTCGGCGTGGGTTTCTCAATCATGGATTCCAGCATTTGAGTGGCTGTAATCACAAAGATGCCTTCCCGGCGAGCACGGCGAATAATGGACTTTTGGATGGGCGGCACACGCTCCAGGGAGATTTCCACACCCAAATCCCCACGTGCCACCATGACGCCTTCTGCTGTTTCCAAAATGGATTGGATGTTGTCGTAGGCTTCCGGTTTTTCGATCTTGGCAATAATCGGAATCTGCGGAGTGCCAATGTGGCGGCGCAACTGCCGGACATCGGCTGCCGTGCGCACAAAAGATTGCGCGATCATATCCACGCCTGCCGCCAAGCCTTCGTCTAGATTTTCCAGATCTTTTTCTGTGATGGAAGGCGCGCTAATTCGCACGCCCGGCAAATTAATGCCTTTGTTGTCCCCAATAGGGCCGCCGACCACAACTTCGAAATCCACTTCGCTGCTGGTGGTATTGAAGGCTCGCAACTCCACTGAGCCATCTGCCAGCAGCACGCGGTCACCGCGCTTCACATCCTTGGCAAAATACGCGTATCCCGTGGAGGCTTTTTCCGCAGTGCCTGTGATGGGTTCCGTGGTGATGGTGAACTTATCCCCAGCCCGGAGCGTGCAAGTGCCTCCCGCAAACTTTCCTAGCCGGATTTTTGGTCCCTGAAGATCCAGAAGAATGCCGATATGCCGACCGGCAGTTTCCGCAGCAGCTCGCACATTGGTGATGCGCCGGGCGTGTTGGTCCCAGGAACCATGGGAAGCATTCAAACGAAACACATCTACGCCAGCAGCAATCAGGCTGCGCAGCATTTCGGGGGGATCAGAAGCAGGACCAAGGGTAGCTACGATTTTTGTGTTGGGCATGGACTCGGATGTTATTTTTCATTCTGACGCATAGAAGTTTCTTCCATTTGAATTTCTCGCTTTCGATCCGCATTTGCGATAATGAAAAAGCTCTGGTTCTCTTCCGTTTGCCAGCGGATGAGGCTGTTTACACCTTCGACTTCCCGACGCCTAAACGAGGTGACAGGATTTCTATTACTTGCGTTCGGGCTGCTGATCTTGCTCGGGTTAGCGTCCTATCACGTAAGTGACCCCTCATGGGATACGGCTGCCGGTTTGGCGCGACCACGAAATCTGACGGGTATCCTCGGCTCCTATGCGGCCGACCTTCTGCTGCAGGGGTTCGGCCTGATCGCATTTCTGTTTCCGTTGCTTGCCTTTGGGCTGGGATGGAAATGGATGCGCTCGGAGGAAATTGAAGCTCCCATTGCCAAGCTGTGCGGCTGCGTGATTTTGTTTCTGAGTGCCTGCGCAGCGGCTGGCCTTGCTCCTGATTTTCGATTATTCCAACAAACGATTCCCCTTGGGGGCGCGACCGGTCTGGTAGTGGCTGACATGCTGAACGGGGCATTTAACCGCGTAGGAGCGGCGATTGTGACTGCCGCCAGCATTGTGGTCGCTATTTATCTGGTTTCCAAGTTCTCGCTAGCGGTGCTGATCTCCTGGATGGCTTTGCCTGGCATCTGGTGGAAAGCGCTGGCGGAAATGCGGCGCAAGCAGATGCAGAAGCGGCAGCAGGCACGCATTCTGAAACAAAACGTCGCCAAAGCGAAAAAGGCAGACAAGACAGAGAAAACAGAAAAAGTACTGGGCGTGCCGGTTCTGGCCGAAGAAGAGTTGCTTGCCCCGGAAGAGATTCCACAGCCAGTTGCCCGTGCTGAAAAAGTTCCCGAAGAGAATGCAGCGCCTTGGGACGAAATTCCGATTTGCCCATTGGTGGAACCAGAGCCGGAATCCGCTCCCTGGGCCGTAGCAGCACCCGAAAGCAGAAGAAAAGCGGGCGCATGCCATTTACCGCCTTCCTTCCACTACGCTTTTGAATGAACCGCCCGATTCGCACGGCGTTTGATGAACAAGAACTGCAAAACACAGCAGTAGCGGTAAAGGCCAAATTCGAAGAATTCAATGTGCTCGGCTCCGTGGTGCAGATCAATCCCGGGCCGGTAGTCACCACTTTTGAGTTCAAGCCGGAAGCGGGCATCAAGTACAGCAGAATCACGAACCTGACCGAAGACCTTTGCCTGGGCTTGCAGGCGGAATCTATCCTGATCGAGCGCATTCCGGGCAAGCCCACGGTCGGCATTGAAGTTCCGAACTCCAAGCGGGAAGTGATCGCCCTGCGGCAGATTCTGGAATCGGAGGAGTTCCAGAATTCCGCCTTCGCACCTCACCATTTCCATGGGCAAGGACATCAATGGGCGCATCAAAGTGGCTTCGCTGGAAACCATGCCGCACGCTTTGATCGCCGGCTCTACAGGTTCCGGCAAGAGCGTCATGATCAATTCGCTGATCATGTCGATTCTGTATAAGGCCACGCCCGATGATGTGCGCATGATCATGGTGGACCCGAAACGCGTGGAACTCGGCATGTATGAAGGCATTCCGCATTTGCTGACGCCGGTGATCACCGACCCTCGCAAAGCCACCATCGCGTTGAAGAACGCCGTGCTGGAAATGGAGCGGCGGCTGCGGCTTCTGGCCGAGCACGGCGCGCGCAACATCGAGCAGTTCAACAAGAAAGTTCGCCAGATGCAGGAGCAGCCTCGGAGCCTTTGCGGATCGAGAGACAGCCACCGAAGAGTTGAAACCACTGCCGTTTATCCTGATCCTGATTGACGAGTTGGCCGACCTGATGATGCTGGAAGGCAGGAACGTGGAAGAATCCGTCACGCGTCTGGCGCAAATGGCGCGTGCGGTCGGCATGCATCTGGTGCTCGCGACGCAGCGGCCCAGCGTGGACGTCATTACTGGCTTGATCAAGGCAAACTTCCCTTCCCGCATCAGCTTCCGCGTGGCGACCCGCGTAGATTCCCGCACCATTCTGGACGTCATGGGCGCAGAGCATCTGCTGGGCAAAGGCGACATGCTTTACCTGCCGCCGGGTTCTTCGCGATTGACGCGTGTTCACGGCGCGTTTGTGACCGAGACGAGATTAACGGGTGGTGGATTTCTGGAAGGCGCAGGCGCAGCCGGAATACGACCAAAGCTTCCTGATCGCGCCGCCTTCGGACGATGGCGAGCCTGCCGACGATGAGACCGATGGGCGAACAGGACTCCGATGTACGAAGAAGCCCTTCGAGTAGTGCTGGAGATGGGGAAAGCGTCCACTTCCACGCTGCAGCGCAGGCTTCGATTAGGCTACGGGCGGGCTGCACGCATTCTGGATATGATGCATCGCGATGGCATCATCGGGCCGCCCGATGGCAGCAAACCGCGGGAAGTGCTGAAGCGGCCGGATTGGATTCGCGAAGTGGAAGACACCATTCGTTAAACGCGCACTGTTTCGGGTGCAGGGGAAGGAACCACATCTTCCACGCCATGTTTGGGAAGCAACGCAATGGCGACTGCACCTACTGCCGCTACCAGCAACACCACGCCCATGGCATACGGTGTAATTCCCGAATGCTCCCGAATGTAGGAGACGCTTTGGGGAACCCATGTCTGGCCAATGGTGTTGACCGGAAGAATCACAGCCATGGAGCGTGCCAGTGAGTTCACGCCGAACTGTTTCGCTGCCATCAGCGGAATCAGCATATAGTCCGCTCCCATAGCGAATCCAAACACAATGGCAAACACATAGGTCATCAGGGTATCGCCGGGTTTTACCATAAACAAAAGCGGAATCGCTCCGGCAACCACAAAATAAGTAGCTGTCATGACGTACTTCATGGGGAACATATCCGAAACTTGCCGATCAGAAGACGGCCGGAAATGCTGGAAATCAGTATCCAGAATTGCGCCGCAGACCAAACGGAATTTAATGCGCCCTGCTCGGTAAAGCCTTGGTCATGAAATACCAGCTTCATATGAAAGTTGATGGAGCCAATTGCGCCAATAGAACAAATGCTGCCGATCAACAGCAGCCAAAAGGTGGGCTGTGCGCACAGGTAAGCAAGGCTGCGGGATTGAATGCCGGAGTGGGGAGGCGGAGTGGCGGCACCGTCCGCGTACAGGCCTTTTTCTTCCGGACGGTCGCGGAGAACAAAGATCGCAATGGGCCACGCTAAAAACATCATCATGCCCATTACCAGCAAGGCAGTACGAAACCCATAATCCTGCGTTAGCACTTTCACCAGTTGCGTGCCAATTGCACCAAAGATTCCTACACCCACGTAGGCCAAGCCCATCGCAGTGCCCCGATTTTTTTTGAACCAGTGGGAGATGATGACCTGATGGGGAATAGGGCCGGACAGGATATACCCCATGGTGTAAATAAAGTACAGGCCATAGTAAACAGGGAGGCTCCCCGTCATACGCTAAAGCCAAGAAAAGCCAGAAACGTCAGAAACGTACCTGCCAGAATCAGCTTGCGCTGGCTAAAGCGTGGAATCAGCACCGGCCCAACCCACAGGGTCAGCAAAGCAGCTAAAGGGAACCCCAAAGTGACGTCGTGCGTTGCCCAATGGAACTCTTTCTTGTAGTAATCAAAAAAGAACGGGCGCATTGTAGTAGGGAATGCCGACCGCGAGCCCGAATGTGCAAAAGACCGCAAGGGTGATCCACCAGCCATAGAAGGTTTTCTTCATGTTGCTGGTTCAAATTATCACAAAAGCGAATCAGGCCGGAGTGCTGGATTGCAAAGTGACTTTGACCTTTTCGCCTAGCTGATTGGCACGATATGGTTTTTGCAGAAATCCATTTACCGCTTCACCAAAACGACGCAGCGCTTCAATCTCGTTATAGCCACTGGAAACAATAACGCGTATGTCTCTGCGAACCTCGCGTAGCCGGATCAAGGTTTCTTCGCCGCTCATCACGGGCATGGTCATGTCCAGCAGAACCAAATCAATCGCTTTGTAGTTGCTTTGAAAAACCTTGAGGGCTTCCCGGCCGTTTGCGGCTGTTAGCACATGGTAGCCGTATTTTTCCAGAGTGGTCCGCACCATCTTTTGCACGGGCTCTTCATCATCCACTACCAGAATGGTGGCATCGCCGCTGAAATTGGTCGGCACCTCATCCGGTTTCAGATCCGGCACCTTGCTTTCGCAAGCAGGGAGAAACACTTTAAAGGTAGTGCCTTCTCCCAGTTTGCTGTTGATTTTGATGGCTCCTTTATGTCCTCGAACAATTCCAAGAACCGCAGCCAAACCCAAGCCTCTGCCGGTAAATTTGGTGGTAAAGAAGGGGTCAAAAATACGGCTCAACGTTTCCGGACTCATGCCTGAACCCGTGTCAGTGACTTCCAGTAGGACATAGCGCCCCGGAACAAGATCGTCACTCAACAGATTCGTTTCGATATACTTCGCATCCAAGTCCTGGACGCCAGTGGTAACAGTCACAGAGCCTGGCTTCTCGCCGATGGCTTCCGCCGCATTGATGACCAGATTCATCACCAGTTGCTGAATCTGGCCTGGGTCCGCTTCAATGCACTCGCTGCTGGTGCCTCAGTTTGAGAATCAGCCGCACATTACGGGCGACCGAAGACTCCAACAAGGCCACAAATTCCTGTACTTGTTTGGTTAAATTAATCCTCTCTACGACGAAACGGCCTCTGCCGGAATATGCCAGCATTTGCCGGGTCAGTTGCGAGGCGCGCTCACTGGCCTTTACCACGTTTTGTGTCAGTTCCTCGGCAGGCGAACCGGGAGGCACTTCTTCCAGCATCAGGCTGGCACTTCCCAGAATCGCTGTTAACAAGTTGTTGAAATCATGGGCAATGCCGCCTGCCAGCACTCCAAGGCTTTCCAGCTTTTGGGAATGCCGCGAGCGCTCCTCCAGCCGTTTGCGCTCCGTGATGTCTCGAAGGTAAACTGAAAGGCCACCCTCCCGGGAAGGGTACACGTTTTCTTCCCACCAGATCATGCGGTCCGGAAAGAACCGTTCAAAGCTGGTGCTGGTTCGTTTGGACATTGCTTCCCGGAACTTTGCTTCCACTTCGGTTCCGACTTTGTCCGGGAATGCTTCCCAGAAGTTCCTATACAGAACTTGATTCTTGTTCAGGCCGAACATCCGTTCGGCTGCCGAGTTCATATACAACACCAGCCAATTCCGGTCAAAAGATACGAACCCGTCCGTGATGCTTTCCAGAACACTGCGCACCTGCTCCTCTGATGCCCGCGCCTGTGCGCTGAGTTCCTGCAGCCGCATCTCATCTTCTTGCAGAGCATCGATCAATTGTTCCCGGCGAGTAGCCGCTGAATGAATCAGAATCGAAGTCCCAATCAGCAGGATGAGTAACAGAGTATCTCCCACTGTGCCGACCACCCAACTTCTATAGCTGTTGGCGACGGCAAGTTGAGCTAAGTCTGTTTGGATGGCAAATCGCTCACTCGCGATGCCATCTGTGATGTTCCGGATTTTGACCATGGTATTCTGGCCACGATCCGTTAGCACCAAATCCAGAGCGGCCTGTGTGCCTTCCGTCTTTTTCAGCCGAATGGTCTCTGCTATTTCCTCCATTTTGGAGTGAATGACACTGCTTAACTCTTCTATCTGAGCACTCAGGCGGGAATCCAGGGCTGCTAAGTTTCGCAATTGCATTAACTCGCCAGGAATTGAATTCGCTGCCTTTAGATAAGAATCTAGATAGAAAGTTTTTCCGGTGAGCAGATAGCCACGCTGCCCGGATTCTGCTTCCACCACCGAAGTAAACAGAAAACCGACGCGTTCTGCAATTCGGCGGCTAGTCTGGGCTTCACTTCGGGAAATACGAAATGCCTCGAAGTTTCTCCAGGAAAAATAAGAGGTTGCGATAACAATCAGGACCGCTAGAACCAGGGACAAAACTTCCGGCCGCTTCCAAACGGGAGCGCGGGAGTGACGTGAACTCACAGGTACCGACCTAATTTAGTACTCAATTCAGTGTACGGAAATTTTCTCAATGGCGGAAGTGGCGGATTCCCGTAAAAACCATTGCTACTCCCAACCGGTCTGCTGCCGCAATTACCTCCCCATCTTTTACTGAGCCGCCTGGTTGAATCACTGCGGTTACCCCATGACGAGCCGCTTCTTCCAACCCATCGGGAAATGGGAAAAAAGCATCTGACCCCACCACGGAGTTCTCCAAAGGTAACAAGGCTTTTGCGGCTCCAAGCTTGACAGAATCTACACGACTCATCTGCCCTGCCCCCACTCCTACGATCTGACCTGGCCGGGCATAAACAATGGCATTCGATTTGACATGTTTTGCTACTTTCCATGCGAACTCCAAAGCATTCCATTCTTGTTCCGTAGGCGCGCGTTTTGTCTTTACTTCACCGGCACGGGACACAAGCCGGTGCGTATCCAAAGTTTGCGCCAGCCATCCGCCTTCAATGCTACGTACCTGGAGCGATTCGTTGGCCGGCGTAATTTTCAGTAAGCGGATATTCTTCTTCCCTTTCAAAATTTCCAAAGCATCCGGCGAGTAATCCGGTGCTGCAATCGCTTCCACAAACAGTTTTGCCGCTTCCTGCGCTGTTGCGGAATCCACTGCCCGGTTAAAACCAATCACACTGCCAAAGGCAGAAACCGGATCGCATTCCAATGCCTTTCGATAGCTTTCCGCTAAGGATTCCTGCTCGGCACAGCCGCACGGATTCGTGTGCTTGATGATGGCTGTGGCAGGCGAATCAAACTCCTTGATTAACTGCCAGGCGGCATCCAGATCCACCAGGTTGTTATAGGAGAGCTCTTTTCCATGCAACTGAGTAGCTCCGGCAATACCCGCCGTGGAACTTCCATATAGTGCGGCAGACTGATGCGGATTTTCGCCGTAACGGAGATCAAAGCGCTTGGGAGCAGAAATCATCAAAGTGCGGGGCAGCAACCCTGCGGGCTCCGGATTTACCTGGGCTTTTACCTGATCCAATCGATGGCTGATGGCTTGGTCGTAAGCAGCCGTGGTTCGGAATGCCTTGGCAGCTAGTCGCCAGCGAGTGGAAGGGAGGAGTGATCCTCCATTGCTCTTGAGTTCCTCCACGATGCCTCCATAATCTTCGGGGCTTACTACCACTGCCACATCCTGATAGTTTTTTGCCGCCGAACGGATCATGGTGGGTCCGCCGATATCGATATTTTCAATCAGTTCTTCGAGCGAGACCCCTGGTTTAGCAGCAACTTTCTCGAAGGGGTATAGATTCACTACCACCATATCGATGGGTGCGATATCGTGTTGCTGCAAAGCTTCCATATGAGCAGGGTTTTCTCGCACGGCAAGAATTCCTCCGGTGATCTTCGGGTGCATTGTTTTTACGCGGCCATCCAGCATCTCCGGAAAGCCAGTTACTTCGGAAACATCGGTCACGGCAACATTGCCTTCCCGTAAAAGCTTTGCGGTGCCACCTGTGGAAAGAATCTGTATCTTTAACTGCGAAAGACTACGAGCAAAATCAAGAATTCCGGTTTTGTCAGTCACGCTGATCAAAGCACGTCGAAGAGAAGCCATCTTTTTCAGGATATGACTTTCGGTTCCTAAGAAGCCGTG
Source organism: Bryobacterales bacterium (assembly GCA_963791675.1). GTDB lineage: Bacteria > Acidobacteriota > Terriglobia > Bryobacterales > Bryobacteraceae > JALYXI01. The sequence continues at coordinate 95,801 of CAWBTD010000010.1, read as the reverse complement.
TGTTCCCCTAAACAATATTCATTCAGCAACCGGAGCAAAGGGGCAGGAATTCGTTTCAGCCCTAAGTGAGCATCAAATACCTGGGCACGGCGGTACCAATGGTAAGTACGGCTCCAGAATACCCAACGTCCGGAAAGAAGGCGGCAATACCGTTTCCGGCCTTGCTTGGTATGTCGCCATACAGGCAACTGGGATAAGAATGCTTTTCGGATACTGCGATTTGGCCCCAGATCGCGATAAAGACAGAAAGCAGCATACGCCTTATCTGTTTCATGCGGCAGTTGGAGCCAGGGTTCAACTGGCAAATTCATGAATCATCCCGGCTTCAGCGTAGGAAGCACGGAATGGGCTATGTGGAATAGCTCCCGGTAAGTGATTGGAAGGAAAAAAGAAACTAATCGAAATTCGGCGTCATCCGCTTTAGCCGGCCAGCTCCGCTAAAGCCATTGCCAGAACCTCTGTACCGCGTGCAATGTCTTCCGGGCTTGCATATTCATCAGGCCGGTGGCTGTGTCCGTTTCGACAGGGAATGAACAACATGGCTACTGGAGCAATGCGCGACATGAATAAAGAATCGTGATAGGCACGGCTCACCATAGGGAGAAAAGCATGCCCTTGTGAGCGACATACCGTTTGGAGCACTTCCACAATTCGCTGGTCACAATGAGCCGGGTCATCCGCATTGCGTGTTTCTGTCTGGATAGAGACACTCCGACGCGCACCGATCTCCTCGCAAGCTGTGGCAAATTCTGCCAGTACGGTATCCCGGCGCGACGCCACGGTATCGCGAACATCCGTTTCCAACTGCACACGATTTGGGATGCTATTTACCGCGCCAGGAAAAACATCGCAGACACCTACGGTGCCTACGGAGTCGATAGCTCCTGTGGACTTTACCGCCCTTTCCAATGCCAACGCAATTTCAGCGGCAGCTAGAAACGCATCATGGCGGTCCGGCATGAGCACAGCTCCAGCGTGACCGCCTTGCCCCGTGATCGTGATCCGCTGGCTGGCAGGAGCGGCAATGGCAGTGACAATTCCGAGCGGAATCTGCTGCCGTTCCAGCAATGGCCCCTGCTCAATGTGAAGTTCCAGAAATGCCGAATAGTAACCAGTCGGCAAAGCTACGCTTTCCAAACTCCCCGGGAATCCTGCATTTCGCCGCAGCTCATTTAAGTCCAATCCTTCTCTGTCGGTAAACTGCTGCGCCGTGCTGGGCGAGAGTGTGCCGGAAAGCATTCGGCTTCCCAAACATCCGATTCCAAAGCGAGTTGGCTCTTCGGAAGTAAACAACAGGAGTTCAACGGAGCGTCGCGGACAAAAGCCGGAACGCTGCAAGGCCACAATCGCCTGGAGGCCACCCAGCACGCCTACCGTTCCATCGAATCGACCCGCATTCGGGATCGCGTCAATATGCGACCCGGTTCCCACCGGAGATAAACCAGGCTCACTGCCTTTCCAGCGGGCAAAGGTGTTTCCAATTGCGTCTTCTCTTATGGAAAGACCGGCTTCCGCGCACAGAGACTTTACGTAATCACGAGCTTGGAGATCCACTGGCGAATACACCACACGTGTTACGGCAGGAGCCGGAACATCGGAGAACGACGCTAAGGTATCCAGTTGCGTCCAAAGTGTTTCCTGGTCAATGGTGAACTTCATGCTGCCGGATGACGATTCCAATCTTTATAGATCAAATAGCGAGCGGGCGTTTTCCCTAACGCTCCAAACCACTGGGGGCAATACGGAGCCATCCAGATAAAATCACCACCGGTCACGGGATACCAGCATTCCCCTAAGCGGTAAATGCCGCCGCCATCCAACATCATCAGGCCGTGCTCCATCACATGAACTTCTACCATGGATAAAGACGCTCCCGGTTGGAAAGTCATGGTGTTTACGGCAAAGTCAAAGCTCGGCTCAGCAGGCAATAGCGCTCGTACTTGAAGCGCCTCATCTCCGCCCAACGGCTGTGATGCCACAGCTTCTTCGGTGGAAATAATGGCGACCGGAATCTTCACGCCTTCCAGTTCCTGGTAAGGCTTTTCAATCACGATGCAGCGCGAGTTGCTTACGGAAGAGACGCGATGTGGATTCCCCTCCGGCAGATAAGCATACCCTTGCGAGGTGAGCGAGTGTTTCTTTCGATTGATTTCGACGCTGAGTTGCCCTTCCAGCACCCATATAAAGCGCTGCCCATAGGCACGCCCCAAAGTACCGCCCTGCTCCAGTTCCGCCGTATACATAGTGAAGGCAGCACCCAAGGCCGGGGCAGCATGGATAATGGCAGTCGCTTTTTTCATCCCCGGCAAAGGCGCACGGACATGTGTATCGGGAGTAACTAAGAGGTGGTCCGGTTTCCAAGCGCTTCGGCTATGGCCAAGTTGCTGCATAGGATTCTTACGAATGTCCCATGGCGGCCAGCACCGGCGCTAGCTTTTCCAGAAACTGACGACCCGTTAACAGCGCCGCTTCCACATCTTCCGCCAACACGGTTTCTTCGGGATGATGGCTAATGCCGCCCGGACTGCGTAGAAACAGCATCGCCGCAGGAATCTTTTCCGCCAAAACCATGGCGTCATGCCCTGCCCCGCTCGCCATGCGGTGAACCGGAAAACCTGCAGCACCTACGGATTGCTCCAACAGCGCGACCAAAGTCGGGTCCATGGTGACGGCGGGTTGATCTAACCTGAGTTCCGATTCAAAAGATAAGCTGCGGGAAGCGGCAATTTGCCTCCCTGCGCCGAGCATGTTCTCCAAAGCCCGACGGCGTGCCGCATCAGAAGCATGCCGAACATCCAAGCTGGTTTCCACCGAGCCTGGAATCACATTACCAGCACCGGGTCGCACTTCCAGTTGCCCGACCGTGGCGACCAAACCGGGCGTAGAACGTGCTTCCCGTTCCACAAACGCAATCCATTCCGCAGCGCCTGCCAAGGCATCACGACGGAGATGCATAGGTGTTGTACCTGCATGATTTGCCTGCCCTCGGAACTCCACCCGGCAGCGGCTCTGGCCGACCAAAGCATCTATCACACCCAAAGAGAGGTTGCGGCTTTCCAGCGCAGGCCCTTGCTCAATGTGAAATTCCAGGTAAGCGTTGGCGGAATGGTAACCGGCTGCTGAAGGCAACTCCGCCGGGCGGAGACCGAAAGTTTCCATGGCCTTTGCCATGGTGATTCCTTCGGCGTCTTTTCTTTCCAAAGCGGCCACTTCCAGAGTTCCCGTAAAGGCTCGGCTCCCTAGGAACGGAAGCGCATAACGCACGCCCTCTTCTTCCGAAAAAGCGATCACTTCGATGCTGAAAGGAAGCTCTTCCGAACCAAGCAACTCCACCAGAGCCAGTGCTAAAACAACTCCCAGCACTCCATCATAGGCACCGGCATTGGGAACCGTATCTATGTGCGAGCCGATCAGGAGCCTTCCGGCTTTTCCTTTTCGAAGGCCGCGGAGGTTGCCAATGGCATCGATATGCACTTCCATGCCAATCGCTTCCATCCAGGAACGCAGCAGATCATGCACAGCGTGCGTGGAAGGGGAAAGAAAAGTACGAGTTGTGCCGCCGGGCTGATCAGTGAAAGCAGCTATGGTCTGGCAGCGTTCAATCACCAGCGAGCTTACGCCGCGCACTCTCCACGGCCTAATTGCAGTGAAAATGCTTCGTCATCACCCCAGTCCTGATACAGCTCCGGAAAGGTTTCGAGCGGTTTTGCCAGATCTGCCGTTAATTCCTTAAAGAAAGCGACTTTCTGGCGTGTGACGTAGGCGCGGAAGTTTTCTTCCGGTTGCCGGTTGGCGAGGTAATGCTCCAAAATGCGCTGCACTGCCATGGGAGCAAGCCGTGCCGGAATGCTTTGCACGGCCAAGCCATATTGCAGCATTCCCTGCTCGTCATTTCCGCCACCCAATACCATCAGGTAGTAAGGCACTTCCTTGCCCTCAATCTTGCGCGCATTGCCGTAGAAGCCCAGGTCTGCCGTCCAGTGCTGACCACAAGAATTTGGACATCCGCTGATCTTTACCATCAGCTTTCGCAGTTCCGGGCTGTCATAGCCTTTCACTACCTCATGAAGAGCCGCGCCCAGGTTCATGGATTTAGTGAGTGCCAAATTGCAGGAATACGCGCCCGGGCAAGTTACCACATCATCAATCTGGTGGGCACCCGCAGCGCCCAGTTCAATTGCCTGCAAAGCCGCATACACGCGTTTCAAATTGGCAAGCGGAATATAGCCAAACACCAAATTCTGGTCAATCGTGATACGGATCAACCCGTCCCCTGCATCGGACGCAATTTGAGCCAAGCCGCGCATTTGAGCACTGCTGAGATTGCCTTGGTATCACCGTTACCGTGACCATGGCGTACCCCGTCTCACGCTGCTCCTGGACATTGGTTTCCAACCACCGGTCGTAAACCGGATTACCGCTGGACGCAGGATTTACCACGGGCAACAGCGAACCTGTGCCAAGCGGCTGAGGAGTGGACTGATAACCACCGAAACCTTCCGGCACCAGCTCCGGCATTTCAATTCCGCCGTTGGCCAGAATGTCCGCGTACTCTTTCTCAATCGCCTCTTTCAGCCAGTCAAATCCGCGCTCCCGCAGCACAAACTTCAGCCTTGCTTTGTTGCGATTCTTGCGGTTTCCGTACTGGTTAAAAACGCGAAGTACAGCTTCGGTACGATGCACCAGCAATTCTTCAGGCAGGAACTCATCCAGAAGCTTTGCTTCCACAGGCAACGGCCCTAAACCGCCTGCCACCACAATCCGGAATCCACGTTTTCCATCCCGGATGACCGCGCGAATTCCTAAGTCATGGATGCCGGTCAGCATGTCATCGTGCTTACAGCCATCAAAAGCAATTTTGAACTTGCGCGGCATGCTATCCGTCAGGTTCTTACGCATAAATGCGTAGGCAAGTTTTTGTGCGTAAGGGCGAACGTCAAAGATTTCGTCCCGGCTTAAACCTGCCTTGGGGCAAGCTGTGATGTTGCGCACAGTATTGAAGCAGGCTTCGCGAGTGGTCATTCCCGTGTCTGCCAAACGGTGCATCAGATCCGCCACGTTTTTCAGCGGCACGAAATGGTACTGGAGGTTTTGCCGAGTCGTCAGGTGACCTTTTCCGCCCGCAAACTCATCTGCAATCAGCGCTAACTGATTCATCTGAGCTGCTGTGACTACCCCTGCCGGAAATTTGGTGCGAACCATTTGCACGCCTGGTTGGCGCTGGCCATATATTCCATGACGAAGCCGGAAACCACGGAACTCATCTTCCGTAATCGCACCACTCAGATACTCATCCGCACGTTGGCGAAAGTTCTCAATTTCCGTGCGAACGGTTTGGTCATGCTGCCGCTCGAATTCTTCTCGACTCATTTGGACTGGCATAGAACTACCCTTACTCTATTGAGATTACCGGCTTGGGACCGGTAATTCAAGCCGGTCCACCGTTCTATTTGTCTTTGCTCAAGCGCCGATAGTATTCAGCGACGGCGTTTGCGTATCCGGGAGCCACCGATTGCGGGGTTACTACATGCGGAGTGCTGTTGCTTTCTGCCTTACGGCGAAGCGCCAGTTCCACCTGCTCGGCATCTCCCAGCACCTTATTAATGACATTTTGGAGCGCTTCCGCGTTGCCGGTGTTTCCACGCGGACCGACTCGCTGCAAGTCACGAGCAAGGTCCTGCACCTGGCGAGACAGTTCAGGATTATCCCTCAGTTGCTGTTGGAGGCGGGAAACATCCCGTAAGGCGTCGCTGTAGAAACGGTCGCCAGACCAACCGCCATTTGGCCCAACCTGTCCGCCACCGCCTCGCGGGCTGAAGTTGGAACCTCCTTGCTGGCCACCACCTTGATTGCCGGCGTTCTGTTGACCATCCCCTTGGCCCTGTTGCCCGCCTTGCTGGCCCTGCTGTCCTTGTTGACCGGACTGCTGGCCTTGCTGTCCCGATTGTTGGCTTTGCTGTCCCGATTGTTGGCCTTGTTGCCCCTGCTGCCCCGATTGTTGGCCTTGTTGATTTTGTTGGCCTGATTGAGCGGACTGCTGCCCGCGCTGCTGATTCTGCCCTTGTCCTTGCTGCCCTGGTTGGCCCTGCTGGCGACCACCCTGTCCCTGTTGCTGGCCCGCTCGGGCAAGCTGCTCAATTTCCTGCCGCAGCTTTTCCGCTTGTGCTAAAGCCTGTTGCGTACTCTGGTCACCCTTGCCGTTTCCGCCCTTGCTCTTATCCATGGCGGCCTGGGCCTGACGCACTTCGTCGCGAGTCTGGCTCAACGATTGAGTTACTGGCGCTTCCCGCATGACCGCATACTGGCCCATGCCGCGATTCAACATCTGCGTTGCCGCTTCCATGCGCAGCTTCAACTCATCCTGCTGCATTCGCGCCAGGCTTTCCCGTAACTTCTGCGAGGTCGCTCGCTGTGATTCTGCCAGTTCGCGAGAGGCTTTTTGCATGGCCTGTTCCAGCCGGTTCAGGTCCTCGGACATGCCCTGTTTTTCCCGAGCCATGTCACGAGCGATCTGTTGCTGCTTGCCGGAATCGCTTCCCTGCCCTAAACCGAAGTTCTTCCGTAACCGCTTATCGAAATCTTCTTGTTGACTCGCCAAGCGATCAGCTTCCCGGGCCAAATTGTCCAATTGATCTCCGGTTTGCTGATTGCGGAGAGCGGAAAGCATGTCGCGTGTTTCCTGCAGCCGTTCCGCCGCACGTTGCGCGTCCGCTTGCGCCTTGGATTGAGCCTGCTGCTGACCCTGCCCTTGCTTGCCCTGCTGCTGGTTTGCTTGTGCAGAAGCTGCACCGCTCATATCCCGCATGGCTTCCGTTAAGCGGTTAATTGCCTGTTCCAGTTGCTGATTCTGGCCCTGCTGCCCCTGATTCCGGCGCATGGAGGACATGCTCTGGTTTTGCTGATTTTGTTGGCCCTGCTGACTGCCTTGGGACTGCTGGCCTTGCTGATTCCGGCTTTGCTGGCTCTGTTGGCCTTGTTGGCCTTCCCTGCTGTCCTGACTGGCTCTGTTGGCCGGATTGGGATTGCTGACCAGATTGGCTTTGTTGACTTTGCTGCCCTTGTTGAGATTGAGAGCTGTCATTGCGCGTCAACTGTTCCATTTGCCGGCGCAGTTCTTCCGCTTCGCGGCGCAGCATTTCCTGCTGCCATCGCTGCTGCGCGGTTTGCTGATTGTTACGCGCCTGCTGCGCCAATTCCTGCTGGCGATCCGCCAACTGCTTCAGCTTCGCCATGGCATCATCAATCTGCTTTTGTTTCTGTTCCGCAGCGGATTGCTGACCACTCTCGTACTGATTCTTTTCGGTATCCAGTTCGAGATCGAACATGTTTTCCAGGTCGCGGCTGGCCCCCTGGGAACCGCCTCCCCCGCCGCCACCTTTGCTGCCAAAAGCGACTTGAATCTGCCGGAATGTGGATTCCGCACGGAGCAGGTACTGCAGCGCTTTCTGTTCTGGCTGCAACGCTTCCTGCCATTTCTTGCCTTTCAGTTGATCGGAAGCAGGCCCCATGGAGGAAATGGCCTTTTCCATATCTTCCGTAAAGGATCGGAATGCCGGATTATTATCCGAAAGCTGGCGGGCTTTCATGCGATTTGCTAAGGATTGCGCCTGATCGCGTAGTTTGCCCTGGACTTCTGCCAGATACTTGGCGTTATCGGAGGCATTCGCCTTGTCCTTGCCTTTGAGCTGATTCCAGGTGGCCGAAATCAGTTCCTTTTCGCGATCCGAAATCTTCTGCTCTTCCTCTTGCTGACCGCCCCCGCCCCCGCCACCACCAGCCTGGGATTGCGAGTATTCCTTTTCAAACGGCTGGGCTTCAATGAAGTAGATATCGGTTTTGCTGGTATTTTTGGCGTCACGAGCAGTGGCGTAGATGCTCAGAATATCGCCGGGAACCAGTTTGTAGTCTTCCAGGTACAAGGTTGTGGAGCCGTCTGCTTCCTTTCGGCCTTTGCCATTCAGGAGCGAAACCGTTTTTTCTTCTCCACCATTTACGGAGTAATGAAAATCCAGCCCTTGCAATCCGAAATCGTCTTTGCCCTGAATGGTGACTCCTACTTCCTCAATCGGGCTTACCCGCGCATCACGATTGGGGCGAACGATGGATACGGTTGGGGGAGCATCCTTACGAGCTTCAATGAAATAGTTTTCCGTGAGCCGCACCATTTCGCCGCTGTCAGGCGTAGCGACGTGGTACATGTCATCCTTCTGGATGGGTACACGGGCTGTTAGAAAGCCATTGGCGTTTGTGAGCGGAATTTTGGCACCGCTGTCCAACAGAAGCTGGCTTCCATCCGCCAGCGGCTTATCTGTTTCCACCACTACTTCCGCTTCGGTGCCTTCCACGGCGCGAAGGTCCCCGCCCGGATCTTCGGTTTCATTCCGCAAGCCGAGCCAGGAGGGGTAATGGTAGGTCACTTTGATCTTCTTTACTGCCGGAAGATCCACCACGGTGAGCTTGTAGGTATTGGAACGCACTCCGCCAGCCGAAACGTAATACTCCACGTCTTCCGGCACGGAAGCCAGCATGAAGTCATAGGACGAAGAATGCGGGCGCGGCTGCATGGGCGCTTCTTCCCACTTGGTGGCGCTGGCGTACTTGGCAAATACGCTCACCTTGGGCGAAGTGAATCCTTCCAGGCTGGCGCTCACCATCTGGTCGGAACGGCGGCGAATACGGTGCGAACCGGGATCAATGCGGATGCTATACACCGGCTTGCGATCTTCCTTGGGATATCCACCCCAGAGCAATGCGGTGCCATACCCAAGGAAGCCCGGCCCTGAGATCCCGAGCCAGAGCAGAACAGTTACTGCCACAGCGGCAGCCGAACCGAAGCTCACAATCCAGCTTTTGGGAACAAGAGGCTCTCCCTGGCGGCGCTCTGCCACGGCTAGTGCATCAGCGGCCAAAAGCGGCAAAAACGGATCATCGGCATTCTGCTGCGATTTTTCGGTAAACGTCAGAAGCCGCTGCTGGAATTCCGGGTATTTTTCTTCCGCACGCCGTGCCGCCCAGCGCCGATTCAGCCGCAACAGAGGAATCACTAAACCTGCCGCCAGCACTCCGGCAATAGCAAGGAATAAAAAGACGCGGGACCAGAATACGCTGGGGTCTGAGAACGAAAAATGATTCGCAATCAGTACCAACACTACGGTGACTGCCAATGCGGCACCGCACAAAAATGCTACACCGCGTGTGACTGCAAGCAGGCGAAGATTTCGTTCCAGCTTGCGTAAGTATTCACTCAGACTCACCAGGGGATTCATGCAGCCTCTTTCTCTACACCCAGATAACGATTGCCGAGCAGAGATTCTGCCACGGCCAAAATCAACGCCGCGATCATCACGTACCACCAGAAATCAATTGTGCGCGGTTCCGTACCGGCACTATTGTCAGGACTGCCGCCAGAACGTGGGGCGGACTCTCCCGTATTCTCCCAGAGTTGAAGCGTCTCCGCAGGGATCACTTCTAAGTTAGACTCTTTGCGGTCCGGATTTACCGCCGCCAGTTCGCGCTGGCCGTTTGGCCTTCGCACATCATAGAAACCGTCGTTAGCTAGGGTAACCCCTTGCGCTTTACTGGCTTCGGAAAGCGAAAGCACGCGTTCCCCTTTGGGCCCGGAAACTTCCGCTGAGCCTGTCTGCTGCCCACGCGTGCGCAGATCCAGGTAAGAGCCTGCGGTGTAATTGGAAGGCCGATCATCAATGTTGCCCAGGTAATGGGATGATTGCTCCACAAAGGGAACGAATGCCGGACTCAGCGGCAAGTCATTGGAAACATTATCCAGCGTGGAAGCAAAAACCACCACTCTTCCTTCTCCTACCTGCTGTTCCAGCAGCAGCGGGGCATTGTTGGCGAGCTTTGCAATCACCCGCGCGTTGCCGGGTTGCACCTGCACCGTATGAAAAAATTTAGTTCCCTGCCATTGGTTAGCGGTACGAATAATGGGATGGGAAGAATCCAGCGAGGTCACGCTCAGGAAGCGGCTTCCATCCTGCGCTTCATAGCGTTCGTCAGAGATGGAAAGACCGGCTACAGGCACCGTGCTTTTCATGGCAGCCTGACGACCCAGTGCTACCAATAAAGATCCACCTTTGGTGACATACCCCCGAAGCGCTGTTTCCAGTGCGCCTGCCGAAACTGGCACATCCGACAGCACCACAAACGCATACTTATCTAAACCCAGATTCGCCGCCTGATCCGGCGTGCTGGCGCTCAGCTTGAATGCTGGTTCGTTTGAGCTTTCCAGAGCAGTCCGGAAATACAGATAAGCCCTGGTATCGCGGGAATCGTGAATAAACAGAGCAGGGCGCGGGTCAGACCTCTCCACGGAAAAGTAAAAATGATCGTCCTGCGGAAAACTGTCCGCTGCCCGAATCCGCACTTCGCCCCGGCTTAATCCATAAGAAGCTTCGGGAGAAAGGAACTCCACAGTGGCACGGCCATTTGCCGGCACTTCCACAGACTGCGACCCAACCGGCTTGTTATTCAGATACAAAGAAGCTTCCAGGCGAGTGGCAGGGGTGTTGTAACCGGCCAGCGTTGCTTGGATGCGAACGCGCTTGGGATCGTAAATATGGCGGGGAGCAATCACGCCGTCCACCGTGAAATTCGGAACTGTGGAATCCACCACTGCGTGGGGAACCAGTTTGATATTGGGAGCAAGTTCCAGGTCCGAAAAGGCGGCAGGCATGGAAGAACGCTGCATATCAGAGAAAAGATGCGCTTCCATGGGGCCTTTGGCAGCCTGGGCCAACACCTTCAATTCACGCGACAGGTCGGCGTAAGAACTGGCGCCATCCGAAGGTTCGATAGCTTCAATAGCATTTTTGATTGCCCCGCGGTTTCCAGTGGTATCCGTCAGCAGATGCGTTTCCTTGGCAAAGGAAAGCACTTCCGCACGATCTCCACTGCGCAACTGGTTGATGGCGGCAACAGCATCCGCCTTGGCTTTGGCTAATCTTCCGCCTTGCTGCATGCTAAACGAGTTATCGATGCAGAAGACCACGGTCTTTCCCCCATGCGCGGAAACAATGGAAGTGGAGTGTAAAAACGGACGGGCAAACGCCAGAATCAGCAAAATAATAAAAGCCGTGCGCAGCGCAAACAGCAATAGGTACTGCAAGCGGCGATGCTTCACGGAGCTTTGCGTTCGCTTCTCAAAAAACATCAGCGAACTGAACGGCAACGGCACCGTTTTATGCCGCTTCAACAAATGGATATAAACCGGCAAGCCCACTGCAAGAAGGCCGCCCAGGAACCAAGGGGCAAGAAATCCCACTAGGCGCGACCCTGCCTTAAGGTGAGGTATTCCCGCAACCCTTCATCCAGCGGACGCGAGGTATTCATCAAAAAATAGTCCAATCCCGCTCCTCTGGCTTTGCTTTCCAGCGCCTTCATATGCTGCTTCATCTTTTGCCGGTATTCATTTCGGGAATATTCGGGAGACACTTCCATGGCCGAGCGCGTTTCCATATCAATCAACAACGTGGAATCCCGAAAGCGCGGCTCAATCTCCTGAGGGTCCAGCATATGGAACAAAATCACTTCATTGCCATGGAACCGCAGCGGCTCGATGGCTTGCACCACAGTTTCCGGGTCTTCAAAGAAATCAGAAATCACCGCCACAATACCCCGGCGCGGCAGAAACTGGCGCACATGCAAAAAAGGCTTGGCGAAGTTGGTATGGGTGCCGAGTGCTGCATGTTCAATCGCGTGAAGCAGCCGATGCAGCTGTCCCTGGCGCGTGGAAGGCGGAATATAATTCTTCACATCGTCATCAAAAACCACAATGCCGCTGGAATCTCTTTGGAGATTGCCCATGTAGACCAGCGAGGCAGCCAAAAAGCGGGAATAATCCAGCTTATTCAGAGTGCCGCCGAGCACCTGCTGAGAACCGAAGCCCATGCTGGCGCTGGTATCCAGCAACACCAATAACTGTGAGTTGGTTTCGCCCAGGTAGCGTTTCAGAACAATGCGCTCTGACTTGGCGAAAACATTCCAATCCACATGCCGGAGGTCATCGCCGGGCGTGTAAGCAGTATACTCCGCAAACTCCTGGCTGAATCCAAAATCGGGTGAGCGGTGCAGCCCCGCCACAAAACCATCCACCACCGTTTTGGCAACCAAATCCAGGGAAGAAATTGTAGAAAGCGTTTGGGGATCAAGAAAACGCTGGAGCACGTTACTCCTTGGGCGCTGTTTTTGCGTTCAACACTTGCTGCAGGACGTCATCCGGACGCATTTTGTCGCTTTCCGCATGGAAATTCAGCAAAATACGGTGGCGCAGCACGGGAATATACAGGCTCCGGATATCCTCATACGAGACGTGGTACCGCCCCTTCATGAGAGCGCGGCATTTGGCCGCTAAGACCAGAAATTGTGCTGCGCGGACGCTGGCGCCATAGTTGACGTATTTCTTCACAATTTCCGTGGATTCGGAGGAGCGAAACCGGGTGGCCCGCACTAAATCGATGGCATGACGCGCTACGGATTCGCCAATCGGCACCATGCGGACTAATTGCTGAAATTCCAGGATCTCCTCAGCGCTGGTTACCGGGTCGGCTTTGGCGACGTGCGTCGTGGTAGTCAGGTCCACCACTTTCAATTCTTCTTCCGCCGAAAGGTAATCCAGCACGACATTAAACAGGAACCGGTCAAGCTGGGCTTCTGGTAGCGGGTAGGTGCCTTCCAGTTCAATCGGGTTTTGCGTGGCAAGCACGAAAAACGGAGAAGGCAGCTTGTAGTTATGGCCGCGCACTGTGCAGGCGCGTTCCTGCATGGCTTCCAGCAATGCCGATTGCGTCTTAGGAGGAGTACGGTTGATTTCGTCTGCCAAGCAGATGTTGGCAAAGATCGGCCCTTCCACAAAGGTCCAGGATCGCCGTCCGTTGTCTTCCTCAATGATGTCTGTTCCGGTAATGTCGGAGGGCATCAGGTCTGGCGTAAACTGAATCCGCTTGAAAACCAGCCCGAGTGTTTCCGCCATGGTACGGACCAGCAAGGTTTTTGCCGTGCCAGGCAAGCCTGTGATCAAGCAATGGCCGCCCACGAACAGGGCAATCATCACCTGTTCCAGCACCTCTTCCTGACCAATAATGACGCGACGCACTTGCTGCGTAATCTTTGTTTCCGCTTCCCGGAAACGAGTAACACGTGTTCTGAGGACTTCCGGATCGAGACTGCTCTGAACAGTTGTGGGCATGAGTGTGGGAGTGGGCGTTAGTTATCCGTAGAAGCAGAGAGTTCTAATAATAGCTTTTGTGCAGGCTTAAAGGAGGGAGCAGCTTCCAAAGATTGCTCCACCTGCTCGCGCGCTTTATCGTTCTGACGCGCCGCATGATAAGCGCGGGCTAAGTCGTAGTGCGCGGTAGCCTGATCCAGCGGATGCGCAGCGACCACAGCGTAAAATTCACGAATCGCACCAGCGGTGTTCCCTTCCTTCAGCAAGAGACCGCCTAGCTGGTGGTGCAAATCCTGGTCCTGCGGAACAATGTAGTTCAACCGTTCCAAAGCAGCGGCAGCTTCCTGGGGGCGATTGGCGGCTTCCAGCATGGAAGCAAGTTTTTTCATAGTTTCCGGATCGCGTCCGCCGATTTTGGAATACTGTTGCAACTGCTTCACGGCTGCATCTTTGTTGCCCTTGGCCACATAGGCATCCGCCAGAATGGAGTACACATTGCCGCTTTCCACATAGTCCGGGTAGAAATCACGAATTGCCAAACCGGTTTCGATGATTTCGTCCTGTTTGCCGGCTTTCACCAACTCCCCCAGAGTTTTCATTTTGGCTTTCCATTCCCCAAAATGCGCCACGGTATCTTTGGTGCTCTTATCCAGCCACGCCATGAATTGCTTATCGAATTCGGCAGGAGCCATGCCAAGTTGTTGCTGCACCACCTGGTCGGTGGTAGTGATGTTCGCAAAGGCATGGATCATATCCAACAGCTTGCCTTCGCCCCATTTTTCCGAAATGAAATCGCAGATCTTGCCCGCCTGAAAGTAAGACACAATCACCTGTTCCGGGTAGGTGGGATGAACAAATCCCCGATCAATCTCGGCAATCGGCAGAAGCTTCTTTTCTTGCAGGGCTTTGATCACGCCCGGCGTCATCCGATCTCCCCAGTCCGGCGCGGAAGCGGTTTCCTCATGCACTGCTACGCCTTCGGTGAACCAGCGGGGCACATGGAAGTTGGTTGCCGTCAGCACATACACGTGGCTCATTTCATGCCACAGCGTGCTGGCCCAATGAAATTCACCCGGACGCCGTCCGCTAGGGCTGTCCATCGCGACCACATAGCCGAAGGTGACACCCAATGCACCCAAGCCAGGCATACCCAGCGTGCGCACGGCAAAATCCTCATGGTCGGGGTACACTTCCACCTGGACGGGCTGGCTTAGCTTCATCTTGTATTTTTTGTCATACGCGGCCATGGCCCGCTTCATTTCCGTCTCGAAATAAGGGCGAAGCACTTCCGCCTCGTCTTTTCGAAGGCGAAGAATGGTATTGTCCGTTTGAAAGGTGTCAAACCGCTTGTAGCTATCCATCAGCCGCAGGGAATTAACAGTGGCATTGTCCTTGTAACCGTTGTTATAGGCAAATTCCAGTTGCTCTCGCGCTTCCTTTTCCCGGCCCAGCCTCATCAGATTGATGCCAAGTTGAGAGTGCGCGGCCCACAGCTCAGGCGACATGGCTACGGCTTTCTGGTAATAAGCAATGCCATCGTCGTAACGGCGATTAATGATGTAGAAATAGGCAGCCGTTTCGTAAGCCTTGCCGTAGTGCGGATTTTTGGCAAAGATTTTGTCGAACCAGGCATTTGCGGGCTTGTCGGCCAGAAGCTCCATAGTGGCGTGAATTGCCATGGCGTCCAAAGCATCCGGCTTCAGTGCTAACGCCGCATCGGCTTCTTCCAATGCGGCTTTGTTGTTGTTGTCTTCCAGATGTAGTCGGGCCAGGAATTCATGGGCTTCTACATATTTCGGGTCGGCTTCCAGGGCTTTCTTGGCGAGGTCAATGGCTTTTCCCTCAAACCCCTCATCCGCCGCCATGGCAAGGCCAAGATAGGCGGGCGCATACCCAGGCTGGATCTCCAGAGCCTCGTTAAACAACGCACCGGCATCGTTTTTGTTGTAGCGCTCCAGGAACATGCGGCCCCACTCGACGCGGTATTTCGCATTTTGCGGATTGGCCTTTACCAGATCACGAAAAGCATTATTCGCTCCCTGGTAATCGCCAGTATGCCAGAGTTGTTCGGCACGCGCTAAACCGGGATCTGGGCCATCTGGCACACCGCTGTTCCGGCGGGTAGGCACCTGGCTACACGCCGTCGCAGCCAGAGCGAGAAAAAGAACAAGAGATCTCATTTGTCGAGTTCAGCCTGTGTTCGTGCTAGTTCCAGCAAAAGCTTGGAAAGTTGCGACTTGTACTGTTCCGGGGAAATCAGCGCTTTCTGATATTTTAATTGATCGATTTGCGCTTCCACCTCATCCCGGCGCGCCTGCAAGGCTTTTTTTGCCGGGTCGGTGACAACGCTAACAGCAGCTAAGCGAACCACCGGAAATGCCATGGCAAGCTGGCCGGAAGAGGTGATTCCTTTTTCCCCATCCTGCAACACCGCATGTTCCGTCATCAGGCGCTTTTGCTCATCGTAGAACGCCTTGGTTTTGCGTTCCGCAAACCGAAACGCTTCCATGGCAGAAATCACGCCGTTTTTATCTACATCTGCTGAAGGATCACGCAACGCCTCCACCCAATAGCGGGCAAAAACGGTGGCATTTTTCTCCGTACCCGTCTTGGTCGCCGAAACCACCACGCGATTTCCTTTTTTCAAGGCTTCCAAGCCGCCTCCACTGGCACTAGTGGTGTTCACCACTAATTGGCGGTTTGCCGGAATCTTGTTCAACATGGCAGCTAGCTCCGCGGCGGAAACATCCGGCCCGGGCAGGTTGAACTTATAGCCATTGTCAAATGTGCCGTGACCAATCAGCAGCAATACCAAAGCGTCCTGCGGTTTTGCTTCTCGCGCCACCTTTTCTAACGCAGCCTGCAGGTTTGCACGAGTCGCGGCAGCGCCTTTCAGCGTGACCACTTCATTTTCCGCGGCACGGTCCTTTAACGCTTTGTCTACATCGGCTGCCAGAAGCGCGAAACGCTGTTCGTAGTCCGGCTCCCCGCCTAATCCCGCTACCGTGACATAAAACGTCGAGGCTGGCAGCAGAGGCAGAAACAAGCCAAATAGAAGAGACTGAGCACCGAGGCGGAGCAGTTTATGACGCAGCATTAGTTTTATACAACTCCCCACTTCCGGCGCAACAGCCACTCCGCTGCTCGCAGGGTTAACGCAAGCAGCAACACAATCGGCATGTCCCACAAATCCAAAGTTTGGCTGGTTGTGATGCCTGCATCGGAGAAGGAGATTTCTTCTGGCAGCCGCTTGGCATCTTGAGCCGTATAATAATGACCGCCCGTTTGGTCAGCAAGCTTCTGCAGTAGTTCTTTATTTTGCGTGGTATGGAAGTTTTCCGCTACGCCGTCTTCTCGCCGGAACATTACCATATCCCGTCCGAGTTCCGTCTTTCCATCCGTAGCCGTCACTTCTCCTAAATAAGAACCCGGTTTCAGCGCCGTAGTTTCCAGGGTGAATACACCCGGTTCCAGCGGATTCGGGTCCATGTTCAGTATTTCAGACAACCCTTCAGGGCCTTCCACGTGGACCTGCACATGTGCATTTCCGACCGGATCAAACTTCTTATCGCGGGCTTCCACGCGAAAATGCACTTTGGTTTCGTCGGAAAGCACCTGACGAGGAGTAGACGCAGATACTTGACCCGGCGTTTCGCTCACCAGCCAGCGCAACAGTTGACGCCAAAACACTTCATGCGTCATATCCGCTAACGGTTGGGACATTTGCCAGCGCCAGGTACCGGCAGTGGCAAACACTGCGGCCCGGCCTCGCCCATAATTTTGTGACACCAGCAGCGGTTGCACCTTTTTTCCTGCAGGAGCTACCGTCATCAACGTCACGGCACCCGGCTTCGGCTCCCCAATGTCTTGGTAATTCGCGACCATGGGCATCTTTTTCCAGCGATCCGCATTGCCAGCATTGGTGTCTTCCAGGCGGCAAATCACACTGTCTCTTCCGGCAGTGGTTAAATCTACGGACGAGTAATCACGGTGAAAAGTTTGGGGAGCGGTAGGCAAACGAACCGGCATCATCTCCGCCATGGGGGAGCGAGCGTAACCGCCATCGCTCAAGCCAAAGCGCCCGGCCAGAAATACGACCCCGCCGCCGCGCTTATCTGCAAACTGGCGAATCAATTCCTGCTGCGTCGGGGTGAAATAGTTGGCTTCCACGCTGCCAATAATCAAGCCATCGTAGGCGAACAACTCTTCTGCTTTCATGGGAAACCCAGCTTCCAGTTCGGAAGGATTGGAAATTCCCTGGCGGTAAATCTTGTTCGGGGTGGTCCGAAGCATCGTGACGAGTTCCAAGCTGGAATCATCTTCCACCGCGCGGCGAATGAACTTATACTCCCAGCGAGGCTCGCCCTCCACATACAAAACCCGCTGCTTTTTACCGGATACATTCACCAGACGTGTGGTGGTGTTATTGGAAGTATTTTCTTCCCCGGCAAGTGGCTCTATGGTGATCTGTACGGTACGCGGACCAGCATCCCCGGCACTAAACATCACGCTTTCGGTCTGTGAACCGCCGCCATTTTTCAGCAACACATCCTGTGAGGCGACGACCTTGCCGGAATCCCGCACAGAGATGTGGGTCTTCTGGCCTCCGAACCCGACCTGTTGAAACGTCACTTGCGCGCTTAAGCGACTCTTGGCCAAAGCACGCGCAGGCAAGGAAACATCTGTAATCTCAATATCGCTGGTGAGCTTTTCCCGGCCAAAACCAATGGTGTGAACCGGGATGCGCTGCTGCCGGATACGGGAAATGGTATCCAGGTCAACGCCGCCCGTGTTGTCCGATCCATCACTCAGCAGCACCAAAGCGCCTACCGGAAGGCTGGAAGCTTCGCCGGACACCTGCTTCAGCGCATCATTAATGCGCGTGGCATTCGCCGTCGCCTGAATCTTGGAAGGATCTGTGACGCGTTCCAGGTCTTTTCCAAAATCGTACATCCGCACTTGAAAACGCGAGGTTAACGATTTAGCGAGCTGATCGCGCCAAACAGCAGTGGCTTGGGAAAGACGGGTTTGACCACCTTCTGCAATTCCCATGCTGCGGGAACCATCAAACAGCACCGTCACTACATTTTGCTGCGGACGGAGCGTTGCTACGCTCAGCGCGGGGTGCCACAACAGCAGCAGCAGCAACGCGACCATGGCAGTTTCCAGCAGCCAGATGGCTACCGGGCGCGTACCGGTTAGCAGCCCATGATTGCGGCGGACGTGGAAGAACAAAAATATGCCTGCAGCCACAGCAAGAACGGCCAGCAACCATACGGGCCAAGGCGTCAGGAACACAAAATGACCCTTGGTGAAAACCGCGGGCGAGTACTTAAACAGAAACTCAAACATGGAACCACACACCTAGGGCGCAGGCTTGCGCAGAATGGGAACAGAGAAAAGGAGTGTCCGGAAGTGCGAAACGCACCCGCATGAGATTTCAGCATAGCACTGCGGCCTAACGGGAATAATATAAGGCAGACCCCCCCGGCAAATGGAAAGCAATTCCACCACTCTAAAGGTAAAAAGGAGAACTACTGGAGGCGGTTTTGTTCGTTGCTGACCAAGGCGTCAAAAACGGCGAGTACCTGCTTCCGGTACACATATACCCTTTGTAGATTTTCCCGGAAGGTATTCTCAAAGTCCTTCGCTTTCAGCCATTTATCCAGAACGGGACGCGGAATATCAATATCTTGCCGCAGGGCTTCCAAGGAGTGGCCGCGTAAAAAGAGGCCGTAAAAAAATGCTGCTTCCCTCTGGGGATCTATTTCTTCAATCGCCGTATTCATCATTGCACTTCAGCGAAATTGCCAGTATAACGGTCGATTGACCGCTCGATCAAGTATGTGATGCACACGAATGGTTAGATGCTTCAAACAGCCTGTTGCGTTTCTTTATGCCTCCAACCCTGATCTCTAGTCCAGCCCGCGTCACGGCGGCTGGCAATAAACCGAAGCTGATTGATGAATACATTGGCCGCGTCAACAGTGCCACGGAAAGCGCCAGCGTGGCCCACATGCGCAGCCCCGGTGGCTGGCAGGAACCTGGGCAAACGCCTGAGTTTGACGAGTTCACCGTGGTGTTGCGCGGTGTGCTCCATGTGGAGCACCACGCCGGGTCGCTGGACGTTCATGCCGGGCAAGCCGTCATTACGCCCAAAGGGGAATGGGTCCGGTATAGTACTCCGGAAGCCGAGGGCGCGGAATATATCGCCGTTTGCCTGCCGGCATTCTCCATAGAAACAGTCCATCGCGACGCATAGAGCATCTATAATTAGTGATTCTGTTCTATGGCGGATTCTTCATTTCGGCTTCGGCGAAGCATGACGGCCACTCAGCGAAGGTTGCGGGAGTGGAAAATGCTGGCCAAAGGGGTACTTTCCACGGATCACCCTGTTCTTGCGCATATTGTTCCGATCCGCCAGTGTAATCTCGCTTGCAAGTACTGCAACGAATACGACGATTTCTCGCCTCCTGTGCCACGCGAAGAGATGTTCCGGCGTATTGATAAATTAGCTTCGCTTGGCACCTCGATAGTGAGCATGAGCGGCGGCGAACCGCTGCTTCACCCGGAACTGGACGACCTGATCCGACGTATTCGTAGCCACGGCATGATGGCGGGCATGATTACCAATGGATATCGGCTGAATGCAGAACGGATCAGGCAACTGAACGACGCTGGTCTGGAACACATGCAGATCAGCATCGATAATGTGATGCCGGATGATGTCTCCAAAAAAAGCCTGAAGGTGTTGGATAAGCGCCTCCAGTGGCTATCCGAACATGCTGTTTTTCATGTCAATATCAACTCCGTGGTAGGCGGAGGAATCCGCAATCCGGAAGATGCTCTGGTGATCGGAAAACGTGCGGTGGAGCTTGGCTTTACCTCCACCGTGGGGATTATCCATGACGGTGACGGGCAACTGCAGCCCCTCTCCCAAAACGAGCAGAAAGTATTCCTTCAAATGAAGGAAATGGGCAAGAAAAGCTATGCGGCCCTGAATTACTTTCAGGACAATATCGCTCACGGGCGGGAAAATCAATGGAAATGCCGTGCTGGGGCACGGTATCTCTATGTCTGCGAAGACGGCTTGGTGCATTACTGCTCCCAGCAGCGCGGTTACCCTGGCATTCCGTTAGAAGACTATACGGTGCAAGACATCCGGCGCGAATTTTTGACCGAAAAAGGCTGTGCGCCTCGCTGCACCGTGGCTTGTGTGCATTACACCTCTTACATGGATTTTTGGCGGGCGCCGCAAACCATCAAAGCGCCGCCCATCACTCCGGAGCCTAAGCAGAAGCTGGTGCAGTTGCAGACTCGCTGAACACCATATTGGTGGGAGTGAAGTCATACTTTTGGCACCACTCCCGATATAAAGTTCCGTAGCTTCCTGTTTTGTAGTCGGATTCCCCGAAGCCGAGCAGCGCGGCGGTTTGGTCGATCCAGTCTCCCGGCCCTTCTAGTTCCAGAAAGTACCCGATCGGCGTTTCATCCACCGTAATGGTGCCTTCCGTTCCGGGGCGTGCGTATTCCGTGCGGTATTTCTCGTAAACGAAGGCTACGGCATAACCGAGTCGTTGGAGAATCACCTGCATCTCCGCGAAATTTTCCACTCCTGTTTCGCGTTCTTCGCGGGATTTGTGGCGACCCGGCTCCGGCACTCCCTTAAACGTCAGTTTGGCCTTGCCACCGGCGTCACGCAGCCGGAGCAGTTGACGGGCAGACTGTAAGCTGCCGTCCGGTCGATCAAATACCAGATTGCGCTCAAACACACGAGGTTTGTGAATCTGAAACCCTTTGCTTTCGATCCTTTCTCGGATCGCAGGAATCGCGATCCCCGCATCCTCCAAGGAAATTTTGATTTCCGTTTCTCGCGTCATGCTCCCTGTATAATAAACGCAGTGTGCGCCCGTAGCTCAGCTGGATAGAGCGCCTGACTTCGAATCAGTAGGCCGGGAGTTCGAATCTCTCCGGGCGCACCAGAACAAATCATTCCTTTTTTATCTGGCATTAGCCGAAAGTTGCTGTTCGGCTTCGAACCAGTTCGCTAACGCTGAATCCGAGGGACAGCCTTTTTCCTGCCATATCTGGTAGGCCCGCATGGATATTTCTTCCTGCGAAGGCTCCTGAAATCCCGGTCCTGTGTTTTGGTTTGTATCTAAAGCGGTCAAACTAGCAGGGCTATCCATGCCATTGGGTTCTTGCGACTTTTCTTCGGAGACGGTGGTGTTCAGTGGACGTAAACGAGCCATAAATGATCTTCTTGATTGGTAGTTTTCTGTAGGGTGCCGGTTCTCAAAATACAG
Organism: Bryobacterales bacterium; assembly: GCA_963791675.1. GTDB lineage: Bacteria > Acidobacteriota > Terriglobia > Bryobacterales > Bryobacteraceae > JALYXI01. Next base: position 74,312 of record CAWBTD010000010.1, on the reverse strand, counting down.
CGCCTTCTTTGAAGGTAGTGATTCCCAAACAATCTGGGCATTAGGCATCTGCCTAATAGGCGCAGCGCCGAGGTAAGAACTGACACACCATTGGCTGGTATCAAAGATGCGCCACTATCACTGATGGGGCGTGGTAATGCCACTCCATCCAGCCGCGCCGTCAGAATATTACGCTTTAACTCCCGCTTCCCTTTGGTTCCGCAAAAAAAGATTCCAAATAAGAATTCAGGAACATACCTCGTCCATCCCACGCCTCTCTAAGTTGGACAAAATCGTTCCACTTCTCATACTGCTGCTCGATATATTCTCGACTCGCCAAAGTTTCTTTGCCCCAATGAAAACGATAATGAAAAGGTACTAGCAATTCGTGAATTTGTTCCAAAAAGCTATCTGTGCGTGGATATTGCCAGCACTCGAACCAGCAGACGTCTCGACCGTAAGCGGGACTCAACCACAAGTCGCTTCGAGGGGAACAGCGAATATGGATTGGCAAGATTGGATACTTACGAGTTGTCAAAAAATGGTTGCGTAGCAAGGCGATCACTGTGCGCGCATGTTCATACGGAACGGCAACTTCCATGTCCCGAATAATCCCAGGCGACCTGCCGGAATCACCACGTTCACCGAAAGCGAGCACCAAATCACTGCGGTCTGTACGAGGCTGGTAAGAAGCTTTGGCCGAGAGCTTTGCTGAGTATCTCTGGAGTGCATCACTTCTCTGAACAAGCCATGCCCCTGCTCTTAAGCTCATAATTGTAAGCTGCCGCTTTAGCTTTGCATGGCCCAACTGTTGAGGCCTTTTCACAGTCTCAACTGGCTTGTACGCAGAAAGCTTACACTGCTCCTTTTCTATTTTGTTGACGGATAAAATGGCGATCTGGTCGATGGATGGGAAATAGAGCATATCCGTGTATAGATTGCCTTGGTGTAATTCATCAAAATTGTCCAGCACATCCTGCACATCTCTTACAGAGCTTAGCGATTGGAGAGCAAACGAGGGGACGCACCGAAAGGTTACAGCAGAGATGACACCGAGAAGGCCCAGGGACACGACCACCCCTGGAAACACCTCATGCGATCGGTGAATCTCCTCAATAGTTCCGTCAGCTTTGACGATTCTTATGGATTCCACATAGTCACTTAGCGTTCCGTAGTGAACAGATCCTCCATGAGTCGCGGTACTGATCGCGCCGGAAACAGTTTGTGCGGTAATGTTTCCAACAATGGGTAATGCCAGGTCATGAGTTGCTAATATTTCATTTAGTTCTTTTAGTTTCATTCCTGCTTGAACGGTGACAAACGACCCGTCTAGCTTAAGAAGCTTGTTGTACTTGTCTAGCACTATACATATTCCATCCGTTTCTGGTATGGGGCATTGAGAGTGTAAAGAACCAATGGCTTTGACTCTAACCTGCTGTTTTTGTGCAAGACGGATTATTTCCACCAACTCTTCTTCACTGCCAGGATGCACTATAGCCTGTGGACGGAAGGATAAAACACCATAGAAGTCGAGTGAGTACGGGATTTCAGGAATCAAACGTTGCTGCTTTAACCATAGTTCTGTCTTCAACATGCCAAGCCCTAAAGAAAACTGGGGAGCATACCCTAAAAGCTTTGCGGCTTTCGAGGAAGGAAATCGCTGAATATTTTCAGCCATCTTGATCAGAAATCTGGCGCCCTTTCGTACGTCTTGTACAGAAGATGTAGGAGCAGCAAAGCCGAGCAGTTTCACAAGGGCGCGTGCGTATGTGATAGGCAGATGTCGAACAGGCCGGCTTAGCATACTGCTGTAATGCGAGTAGAAATCTTTAAGGGTAGTTGTTTCGTGACCAATGTTAAATACTTCCCCTGCTGCTTGCGGAGATTTCGCTGCCAGCAACATTGCTCGAGCAACATCGTCCACATAGACAACATCTAAAAGACCCTGGCCCGCTCCCAACATGATAGGTATACCTTTGCGAATCAGTGTGATGGGAACCAGCGTATAGGACTTAGTGTCTGGTCCATAAACACACGTAGGCCGTAATATCGTGTAAGCAAGACTGTGTTCTTGGGCAATTTCTCGCAGTGCAAGTTCTGATTGTAATTTCGTGGAACTATATACGGCCATTTCGTCGTGTGCATTAAGATTTATGTCTTCTGTGTAATCTCCTTCCGTTGTGGTGCCACTGTAAACGGCAACAGAGCTTATATGAATAAAGCGTTCGCAACCATTCGCAGCAGCGATGCGAGCCAATTGTCGTGTTCCTTCGACATTGACAGCATACGACTCTTGATAAGACGCTTTTGTAACGAGCGCAGCACAATGAAAAACGAACTTGGCTCCTTGAGAGAGTTCCGAAAGAGCTTGTTCGTTTCCAAGGTCGCCCCATACGGGAGTGCACCCTCTTTGTTCCCACTTATCACTGATCTTGGTTTTACTGCGGAAAAGGGCTTTCACGTCGTAAAGATCGACCAACTGCTCTAGCAGCGCCTGTCCGATACCACCACTGCCGCCAGTGACACAGACCTTATCCTTCATTGTTCGCCGCCAGTCCGTAGGAATTTCGGCACTGCTTCCTTTTTTATGAACGTCAGTCTCAGTATCATGTAACAGGTCCAATACGTTTTGATGGAAAAATCGGAATACTCCTCAGGAGCATCTTGCTCTGCATTTCCCATGTAAGTTCAAGGGAAATCAACAGCCGGTAGTCGTTGCAACAGATTCATTGTTGCAAACTACACGCCCTTTAGAATAGAAACAATGCTCCGCATTTATCGCTTTTTCCTTTATGCTGTTCTTGCTCTTCCTTGTAGCGCGCAAACTCCGACTCGCCCCCTTACGATTCTTCACACCAATGATCTCCATGCGCATCTCCTGCCCAATGCCAGCAATCATGACTTAGGAGGCTTTGCTTATTTGGCTACGGCTCTCCGTCAGGAACGTGCTCACTGCGAAGCCTGTTTGTATCTCAATGCGGGTGATATGGTGCAGGGCACTCCGGTTTCCACCCTTTATCACGGCCTGCCTGTTTACCAGATTTCGAATCTGTTGGGAATTGACGTAGGCACGCTCGGGAATCACGAATTCGATTACGGCTGGCGCAACATCCAGCAGTTCCTGAAAGTTGCTAAGTATCCGATTGTGTCTGCCAACGTAGTGGACGCGCAAGGGCATTTGCTGACGCGCACCGGCTACACCATCCGCACTGTAGAGGGGATGCGTATTGCCGTAATTGGAGTGGTCCTGAGCGATCTGGTGGGCAACTTTTCCACTGTGGAGCAAGTCGGCCCTTGGCATGTGATGGAGGTAGCCGAGGCAGTACGCAAAACAGTGGGAGAAATTGGCAACAAGGCAGACCTGATTGTTGTGCTGGGCCACATTCACAGCACGGAAACAGATCAGATTCTCCATTCCATCCCCGAAGTAGCCGTGGTGATTGCCGGTCACGAACACGCAGGCTATGACGACGTGAAGCGTGTAGAAGGCCGCGTTGCCGTGCAAGGCAAAAGCTATGGTGTGGAACTGAATCGTCTGGACCTTCAAATCGATCTGGCCCACCACTCTGTTGTTTCCGCTGATTGGAAACACATTCCCATTGATTCGCACAGGCTTGCACCCGCACCTGACGTGGCCAAAGCGATTGCGTCCTGGGAAGGCAAAGTCTCCAAGTTGGTGGATGTGCCGATAGGCCAGTCAGAAAAAGCTTATACCGGAGAAGATCTGCGCACCCTGGTGGAAACTGCCATGGCGCAGCAGACCGGAGCTGACATTGCATGGATCAACAAAGGCAATCTGCGCGATACGCTTCCGAAGGGCACGCTGCTTGCGCGGGATATTTGGGACCTGCTTCCTTTTGACAATCGCATCGTGATTGGAAAATTCAAAGGGAGTGATTTACCGGACGCAATCCGGACCGAACATACCATTGACCCAAACCGCGAATATGCCGTGGCGGTAACCGACTTCGCCGCTGCGAACCAATCCTCCAAAGATCAACTGAATACCAAGGGCATGTTGTTTCCCAAAATTGGCCCTCTTCAGCGCGATGCCATGATTGCTTGGATTCGTAAACAAAAAGTGATTGGCGAAACACAGAAAAATTAGGTTCGTGTTTGCTTTTTTAACCTACCCTTGCGAACAAAGGGGTATTTTTTGGCACAAAAAAACTGGATAGAATCAACCGACTATCCAGTTATGCGCCTTTTTCTTCCTTTGTTTTTGATGACGGTTTTCCAGGCTCGTGCTGACTCAGAAGCAGGCCGGATATGGGCGGAATTGGCGGCCAAACGTTCGGCGCTTTCGAGCTTTCATCAGGAATTTGACCTTTCCCAAATCTCTCAAACCGCGCGTGGGAAACGAGCGGCTAAACAACATGTCACTCTCGATATGTCGCATGATCAATGGCGAGAAAGATTGGTAAGCGGAGCTGGAACACATATCCGCGTCTTCGATGGAACCGATACATTCCGGATGGAAGAAGGCGGCACGGAATTTGTCCGTACAAAAAGCCACTCCAAAGAAGAAGACTTATCCCCTGCTCCCTACAAAATGACCTATGCCGACTGGCCCAGTGCGAAAGAAAAGGAGCGTCGGCCCTGTGGTCTAGCGAACTTAAATCATTCCTGCGTTGTTCTGGAAGTGCCACTCAAATCCTATAACCACGTCGATTCCGCGACCGACATCATCAAAATGTCGCGCGGCTCGGTGGTTATGCTGCTCGATCTGGAAACAGGCCTTATGCTTTCCAGTCACACGTTTCAGGTGTTTGAGAACCGGAGCAGTGGTTACCAAACCGACACTTTCTATGCTTGGAAACGTATGACTTTTGGTGCACCGGCAGACGCCGAGTTATTTAAGCCTCCTATGGAGGGCGCACGCGAAGTAAAGGAACTATCCGCTTGGAACGCTGCCAAAATCAGAAAACAACTAGGAGGCAAGCCAGCACCGGAATTGGAAGTGACCGATGTAAAGGGGAACAAACTCTCGCTAGCCGATTTCCGCGGGAAAACGGTTTTGCTGGACTTTTGGACAACGTGGTGTCCGCCTTGCCGCGCCGATGCTCCTGCACTGGACAAGCTTTACGAGAAGTATGGAGCCAAAGATTTGATGATCATTGGCATCTCGGTAAGTGAAGAGCGCGCTGTAGTGGAAAAATTCCTGCAAGAGCATCCCCACCATTTTCCTGTGGTGCTAACACCGGAAAACGAGGTGCCACGACCTTACCAGATTGGTGTCTTTCCTACCTACATCGTGATTGGGCCGGACGGCACCATGGCTTCTGCCACAGAAGGCGATCAAGGCTTTGCCGAGCTTCGGCGGATGCTCAAGAAAGCAGGGCTTGAGACCAATTAAAGCAGAACTTCCGGCCAAACGATACGCAGCAATACCTTAGTGCGGCCCCGTGGAACTGCGCTCCATTTTCACCGCGCCGTTTCTGTAATCAATGCTGATTTTGAGCCGCCACAAAACCTGCATTCCTAGAATTCCGGATACTTCGGTTCCCGTGTTGTCACTCAACCCATGCAAGTCAATGGCAGCCATTCCAGGGTTTGCTTGTTGAAAACCAGCAAACCGGATGGTGCCTTGCTCTGCCCGGCGCACATCCTTGACTTCTCCTTGTACTCCTCGTAAATGAATTTGGTCTTCCCGCTGCAGCTTGGTAGAACTCTGCGCCGTATGGATGTCGACAAGATTTACCATGGCCCCGGAATCAAGCAGGAATAGCTTGCCGGAACCTCCGTTCAGAAAGGTAGGAATCAGGAGCAAATGCCCAAATCGAAAGAACCGGGTAAAACCTGCAGGCGTTTGGCCTGCTTCGCTGGATTCTCCGGGTTTACCGTCCTCTCCATAAGGCTCAAGCGAAAGCTTAGCAGCAGGAAAATCAATTGTGACCAGGAACTGGGAAAATATATCTGTTCCAATCAGGCCGTCTGTATCGGCTGCTCTTGCGCCTCGAAACACAGCCACCGGAAAGTTTTCCCATTCTAACGATCCGATGCGGAGTTTGGCCGCTAAGTAACTCAATTTGGCATCTGGAACTTTATCCCCTAAGCCATGAGCCTCTACGCTGACATCTCCCAAAACTTCCAGCCCTGCTCGTGCAGCAGCCTTGGGCGAAATGGAGATTCCTCCCGCGCCAGTATCCAGTTTCAAGCGAAAAGAAGCTTTGTCATTCAGCCGGACTTCCACACCCAGACCGATGGTTCGTTGTGGGCCGTCCACCAGCGTGATTAATTTTATTTGTGTAGGCTCCCGTGTGCTTAACAGTTTGCGCTTGCGTCCATGTAGAGCAGCATCTCTAGCGATATGGGCGCGTAGGGTGCGCGCTGGATCACTTGCAGGATCTAGAACGGCTAGCGCCTGTTTCAGTTCTGTTTCATGTTCAGCACTCTCTAACTGGTTCGCGTGAAACAGAATCATGTCAGGGTCACGCGGATTCAGGCGAAATGCCAGCTTCATCAGATTCTCAGAGGACCGAAGGCGAGAAACAACCGAATAGATATTTGCTAAACCAACCAGCGCATCCGGATACTTGGGATCTTTCGCAATTGCCTTACGAAATAATCTTTCCGCTTCCCCTAGATCTCCTTTCCGAAAAGCAACTCGGCCTAGGGCATTCCATACAGGAGCCGTATCTGGAGCCAACTGGGCAGCAGTTTCCGCCGCTTTGTAAGCGCGGTCATTCTGATGGTCTTCTAACAAGGCTCTCACCAACCGGTCATGAGCAAAACCAGATGATGGATCTTGCTGCACCAACTTGGCATATAACTCTGCCGCAGCCGCATACCGGGCAGAAAATAAAGTTTTCTCAGCTTCTTCCGCTAAATCGGTTTCCCCTGCATGGCAAAGCGGAAGAAACAACGCGATGAAACAGAACAACACAGCGCTAGGCACAACTGTGTCATAGTGCCATGTCCCTTCCGTCTATTCAAGGCAGGAAAGAGGATGTGCAGTTTTTACAAATTTGGTACACGGATTTCACAACCCCAAACGTTAACAAAGCTATGATTTCGTTCGAGGTACTGACCTCTTTCAGAAGATTGCGCTCTATGGCGCATAGGAAAGGCAACTCAGTACCTGACGACTAGATCAGGAGTGTCCATGCGTTTTCTTCAAAAAACTTTTTGTGCTGCTTTGTTTTTCACATCCATAGCGATTCATCTCAACGCGGCAGTGATTTATAACGAAGCAATTTCAGGTGACTTGTCCAATTCCGGCTTATCACCAACATCACTCACCGTTGCCTTAGGCTCCAATCAGATTTTCGGCACAACGGGACGTGGATCAACGGCAATCGACCGTGACTACTTCAGCATCACAGTGCCTTCCGGCTTAGCCGTCACTTTGCTTTCTGTGTTGCCCGGCACCACATCCGGCGGCATATCATTTATCGGGTTGCAAGCGGGCCCTCAAGTAACAGTGTCCACAAGCGCCATAGATGCAACAGGTCTTCTTGGCTGGTGGCATTACAGCCCTTCCGACATCAATACAAACATTCTTCCGGAAATGGCAGTGCCCACCCAAGGGTCTAGCGGATTTAGCGGCGTGCTGGGTGCTGGCACTTACTCTTTTTGGGTGCAGGATTTCAATGCCGGTTCGTTTAATTACGGCTTTGACGTTGCGGTTGCCCAAGCGCCGGAACCGGCAACATACGCCGTGGTTCTGACAGGAATCAGCATCATTGCCGCCTTGCAGTATCGCCGCAGAAACAAACGGATCTAACGTTCGAAAAACTCTGCAATTCGTTTTGCTACAAACGGAATAATCTCCGTGCGCCGGGCATTGTCGGTGGTGAAAATCACCGCGACATAGCGAGCGCCATTGGGTAATTCCACGTAAGTGGCATCATGGCGCACAGTGGAAGTCCACCCCGCTTTGGAGTAATACTGTGCGCCAGACGGCAAAGCCGAGCCGGAAAATCCGTGTGCTTGGTCATCCGGATTTTTCGATGAACCTGAGTAATCGCGATGCATCAGATTCATCATGGCGGTGCATCGCGCAGGCGTAACAATGCGATGGGTAGCAATCTGGAACATCAGGTGCGCAGTAGCATCCGTGGTGAGGCGGTTATTATTTTCGAATTGCGGTCCCCGCCCTTGCCGCTCCCTCCCATATGGCCCTTCCGCGAAAGTTTTCTGGTTCACATTGATGCCTGTGTAACCCAAGTGAGCAAAATACTCGTTCACTATGTTGCGCTTGGCTTGCCAAGCAGCCAGCGCGGCAGCATCCAGTTCCGGTCCGCTGGTGGTGCCGGTCAACGTGTCAAATACCAATGCTGTCGCTTCGTTCACGGAATCCACAACCATGTCATGAATCGCGCGATCCAGCTCCGCGCTTTGGGCAATCTTGCCGGATTCCATTCCGGCCTCCACTGCTGTTAAGTAAAATAGCTTCACGACACTAGCCGGATAAACCGGAACGGACCCGCGATAACTCCCCATCTTTGGATGCGCGGAATCTTTCAAATCAATCACCGTAAGAGCAATCTTGTCCGATGTAAGCGCCTGTGCATTCACCGGCGCGGAGAATTGTTTAACAGCGAGTTCCGCTGTGCTTCGCACCAACGTTTCCAGTGCTGGGGAGGGAGGAAGATCTTGGGAGAGTGCAAGCCACGGAAGGCACAGAAGCAAGCCAAGCAATTTACGCATTTTCAGTTACCGGATGATATGGCAAACTCGATACTGCTGTCCAGCGCCAGCAATGGATCTTAAACCCAAAACGAATGAGTTAGTGGAGAACGGCTTCTGCGTACTCCGGGCGCACTTTCCCACATCTTTAGTAGAAAATTGTCGAAAAGCATTCTGGCCGGTTCTCCTGCATCACCTGGGAACTCACAGGGAAGAATCAAACCGTGGACCTCATCGCCATTTTCTGCCTATGCCTTTTGTGCAGCCCTGCTTCGCGCCTGAATTCTTTTTTGATGCCGGTGTGCTGAGCATTGTTCAAAGTGTGATGGGCGAGCGGATAGCAGCAGACCAGTGGGGTTGTGACGTACCGCTCAAAGGCTCGCAATACCAGGAATTACATGTGGATTACCAACGTCCGTTGTTCGCCGAAATGCCGGACCTCCTGTTGCCTCCTTATATGCTACTGGTCAGCTTCGGCTTGGTTCCGATCACGCACGCTGATGGGCCCATCGAGATTGCACCCGGCACCCATCGGATACCAAGAGCGAAAGCGATACGAGCAGTGCAATCCGACGAGATCAAACTGCAATCGATTCCCTTGGAGATGGGAGATGTACTCATTCGCCACCCCTGGGCATTCCATCGAGGCACACCAAATACCACCGATACACCACGTGCGCTGGTCAGCATTCGTTACGTGCGTCACTGGTATGCCGATAACAGCCGCGACGTAAATCCAATTCCACGCGCCATATGGCGATCCCTAACAACGGCGCAACAAAATTTCATGCGGTTTCCTGTTGAGAGTTAGCCGCAAGGGTTCATAAATTATTGCATCCGCCAGGGAGACACATTCGACCAGGTTTTCAGGGCTTCTCCAGCCCATTTCGTAGATCTGTCCGTATGACAGACGTTGCAAGCATTTGGAACCTTTAAGCGGTCGGTTTCGCCAGGAGGGATGAATCGAAACGTGTGACTACGGACGTTTACATCGGCAATTGTCTGTTCTATCTTCGGCATATGGCAGCTTACACATTCATTGCCAGCGGTTCCGGCTTTGTGATGCGTGTGCGCCTCAATGGTGGCCGCATGCGGCCCATTTGGTGAATTTGGACCGTGGCATTCCAGGCACATCACGTTCGCTGGTTTCAGAAGGTCCGCATTGTTTTCTGTTCCGTGGACATCATGACAGCTTTGGCAGCTAACGCCGTGCGTATACATAGCGCTTTGCACAAAGTCATTGCCTTGCATCCTATTCTTATGCGCGGTGCCGTCCGCAAAATGGGTGAAGCTCTGTTCTCCGAGCTTATGTTCCTCCAGTTTCCAGTAATCTTTCAGGTCCATCCCCACCTGAAAACCGACTGGCCAATCATAATATTTCCCGCTAATTGGATTGCTGATTGGCTGTCCTTGCGAGTGGCATTGAATGCAGACATTCGTTGCCTGTATAGTATCGAGCCGCGCAGGATTAACGATGTTCGCTGGGGAAGGCTTCTGGACATGGAGGGAACCGGGACCATGGCACTTCTCACACCCTACATTCCACTCCGTCACAGTCTTGAGCTGAATGTTGTAATTCACAGAATGGCAGCCATCGCAAAGAGGTCCCGTCGGGCGCTGCATATTATCAGCAGGATAAAAAGGCACCCACCAATCGGTATTCGCTGCCACCATATAAGGCCGCCAGACCCGGTGTGTGACATCCCATTGCGCCCCGAGCGGATAATAGTCATCACCCTTTTTCGTGAAGTAACGCTGTTTCCACTTGCTGCCGTAAACGAACGCAATATCATCCTTGGTGAATTTCACCAGTGGGTCAGGCTTTGACAAGATCGGGAAGAATTGCGTCCGGGTGAGTTTTCGGATCACGAATCACATTAGCCATCCGTGTTTTGCTCCAACGTTCATAAACAGCGGGATGACACGTTCTACAAGCAGTTGAACCGACGAACTTCTGATTCTCAGGAGTCGTTTGCGCAAGCAGAACACAAGGCAAACAAATAAGAGAAAAGAACAACAATAAAAGCTGAACACCCCTCATGTAAACACCCCCAGTTATTGTAACGATCCGCAGCTATCAGGGGGAGTACGGGGCGTGCAGGCAGTCAGTTCTCACTAGGTTGCTCTGCGTAATCAATCATGATTACCTCAACTGTAAAAAGCGTTCACGCTGTTCAACATTGAGCCAATGAAATTCAGTTTCCTTGCAGTGTTGCGCAAAGTTTCATTCACTGCCTCTGAAAACAGGGAGCAGTATCGAAGCATCCTAAGACTACCATCCTTTCTCTGCTAGCCAATGCTGCCACCATCTTTGGTTATCTGTAATTGCTTGCTGTTGTTCTTTAGGCAAATCCGGGCCGGGTTCGGGAATCGAGTGCAACGGTTTCAATCCAACCTCTGCACGCCATTCATTTACCCGGTCCGGCTCCGCGAGTTTCCATGGCCGAGCCCGGCCATCGCGTGGGTCATCTATCCACTGTGTCCCGTAACGCTGTGGCCTCCCCTCGTACATCGCAATCCTGTCTTCCAGATACGCTGCGTGCCAAAGCGGGATGCGCTTTGCATCTTCGCAAGCACGCAGCAGGCACAACACGTGCCGCTGAAACTCCGGTTCTCCAATAGCGTGCTGGGCAATCAGCCAAGCCGCTTCAGCCCCCTCTTTTCCGGCAATCTCTTCATCAGGCCAACCATGGATGGAAATCAACTCTATAAGTCGGGCCGCATTACGGACATGTACGGCTTCCATTCGCGGTACATATGAGCCTCCCAGTTCGCCGGATTCTTCGAGTTCTTGCCGAACCCGCAAGTCCTCGGCACGCATATCCAAAAGCTCACAACGCAGTTCTTCTTTAGCCATTAGCCAAATGTACCGCCGCAGTGGACCGTAAATGTTCTTGCACTAGTTTTTGTGTTCAGCATCTCGCGCTGGATAACTACGGAGGCTAGTTTTCCGATGGCCTTTTCGCATCCTCAATCACAAGAAATTCCACAGCACCTTTTCGAGCTTCTAGTTTCCGGCCAAGCTGCTCCTGTATCGCAGTAAAAAGAGAATAGCTTGTGCCAGTATGTGCAGGAGTAGCGCCAGATTCTATGAGCGGCAGAATTCTGCTTTCATCCGGTGTCCACTCCAGCTTGCAATTGTAGTATCCCATTAGACCGGTTTCGTCCTGTACCGGACGGCCCAACAAGACAAACTTTGTGCAACTAAGCCCACAGGTATTCCCTGACTAATCATGAGGCCCTTTCCCCGCTCACTCGCATATTTGTGGCATTATTCGGCTTCTCACGTGTCTTTAGTTTCGTGCCGTTCTTGTCCAAGGTCAGCACATAGAGAGGAAGGTTTTTGTTGTGTGCTGAATGGATAGTTGAAAGCAGTCTACGAAGCATCTGCCGGAAATCTGGTAATCCTGAACGTTATACGCAAATCGCATGAGATACTTCAGTGTTGGCTTGTCCCCATCACTTTTCCATCAGGCAATGCACGAACGGATGGACGTTCGCCTGCTTAGCTAGGTTTGATCGAGGCGACCTCGAAAGCAGGCACAATTTGTGTGAGTTCCTGTGATTGAGCCATGCCGGGCAAGGCGTTCCAAAAGCCCACTATGGCAGGCAGGGTGGTAGTTGCCGTGCCTACGGCAGTGATCAACTTCTAGCAATGAAGCATGCCGTGCGTATTTTGCTTGGTTGACACAATGGCTGGCTTCTCAAGCTCTCTATCCTCTCCTAACAATTAATCGGCAATTTCAAGCCCGTTTGTAAAACCAATAGCAACACTACTGACTATTCATATCCGAGTGGCCATTCGACTACTGGTTACTTAGAAGCACTCGTTCTGACCATGATCATGCCTGAAAAACGTGATGCAATCCTCATGCGGGCTGTCGATTATGCCCACAGCCGATTGATTTGTGGGGCGCATTATTCATCGGACGTGATAGCAAGCAAATCTGTGGCCTACGCAATGATCGGTATCATCATGAACAATCCGCAATTCAAGATGGAATTTGCGGCAGCGAAGGGCGAAACTCGCCGGATTCTCGGTTTATAGAATCGCTGTTCGCCGTATAGATTCTTCTTTCGTTTACCTATCTGTTATCAATCTGTAACTTTGCATTGTTACACTTCCCATGTTCTGTAGTGAAATCCTACGCTTGGACAATATAGCCGCGAAGCATGTCTACCGAATTGCTTGGTCGACCTGTTAGTTGCCTCCGCTTGTCTTCTATTTTGCGAAACAAAACAGGCTTAGCAAACATAGCAGAAGATTTCCAAATGGCGTTGCAAAGTCTCGCAGCTTGCAATCGACTTACAGAAGAATTGAACTGATTCGCTGCCGAAGGGATCCTTGATGAAACGGGTATTAAATTTACGAGTTCTGGCGATTCTCACCATTGCGTGTGTGCTGATTTGCGCTGGGAGGATACCCTTGCGGGCACAAAGCGGAGGGGGTATGTTAGCCGGGACGATTGTGGACCAAGCCGGTAAACCCATCGAAGGCGCCATTGTGACAATAAAGAAAACCGAAGGTGGTTTAGTGAACGGCACATCGACCGCTGATGCCCAAGGTCACTTCTCCGTAAGCAGTCTGGCTGCGGGAACCTACTCAGTGGAAGTAACGTCACCAGGCTTTGCGCGGAGTACGCGTCTCGGTGTGCCTGTTTCTCCAAGTGGATCGCAGGATGTTGCCATTACGCTGAATGTGGATGCCATTTCGCAGTCGGTCTCCGTTCAAGAAACGATAGTGCTGGCGGCGGATATGGCTCCGCAAGGCAATACGCTGGATGCGACTTCCGCCAAAACGGTAATCACCACTGCTGTGATTCAGAACTTCATGGCCCCGGTAGCGGATTTCGCCGAGGTGATTCAGCAGGCGCCGGGCGCGTTCAGCACCAATCCAAACGGCATCGGTCTCGGGCAGGGTAAGTCGTTCTTCCGCGGCTTCTCCGATGGCCAGTACACGCTTACCTTCGACGGCATTCCGTTTGAAGACACCAACTCCCCGACGCACCACTCCTGGGCCAGTTTTCCTTCGCAATGGATCAGTTCCGCGGATTTCGACCGCAGCCCGGGTCAGGCCTCGAACTTCGGCCCTACGAACTTCGGCGGATCCATCAATCTGAAGTCTCCGGAACTGCAGGCCGACCCCGATATCCGCGGCACGTTCACCTACGGCTCGTTTAATACCAAGCTTTACTCGCTGGATATGGAATCCGGCCTTCTCGGGCCACAAAAAACAGGACTCGGTACTGTTCAACGTCAACGCAATGACTTCGGACGGCTACCAGACGAACAACTACCAGCAGCGCGACGCCGGTTATGGCAAGTATCAGCACCGGTTCTCCGACAGGACGAGTCTGAGCCTGTACGGCGGCGTAGTGGATATCTGGAACAATACGCCGAACACAACCAACCCGACGCGCGCGCAGGTTGCGCAGTTCGGTGATAACTTCCTGCTGGACTCAACACCACTGCTGTCCAACGGCACGCCAGATCCTTACTACTACGGCTACAACACCTATCACGTGCAGACCGATTTCGAGTATGCCGCATTTCACTCCGACTTCGGCAACGGCTGGAAGCTTCGATACCAAGGCTTACACGACGCGCTACTGGAACAAGCAGTTTTATCAGAACGGCGCGACCGTCAACCTGACCCCGGCCAAGCCGAGCGGCGTCGATAAGCTGAACGGCTACCGGCATGCGGGCGATACAGCGATTCTGAGCAAGGAATCGAAGTGGGGCGTGTTTCGCACAGGCATCTGGTATGACTGGGCCTATACTGACCGGTACCAGGTCCCGTCCAACATCCTCACGCAGGTGAATACGCCGCTTCCGAACTTCCACGAGCATTTCATCACTCAGTCCTACCAGCCGTTTGCCGAATTCGAATGGAGAGCGACGCAGAAATTGGTAGTCACTGCCGGGATCAAGGCAGCCGATTACAACATGCATTTGAACCAGTATCAGGACAACGGCAAGACAGTGGGATGCCTCGGCGGGGTAGCCAGCACCTATCCCGCCACGGCCGGTATTTGGGCCGGTGCGCCATCCTGCATCGGCGGCGTGGCCTTCGTGACCCACGGCATTAACTACAACAACTGGCTGCCAACGTCTCACCGCTCGTTATCGCGTATGGAGGCAGTGGTCGGTTTACGGCCAGTTCGCCGAAGGCAGCGTCATTCCGCCGAGCAATGTGTTCGACGTGCCGGGAGGCAATGTCCTTACGCCGCCCAACCAACCTTAGCCAAGACTTATCAGGGAGGCTCGGTCCTGAAACTGAATCGCTTCACTCTGGATGTGGATGTTTACTACGTACACTTCCAAAACGGCTATCAATCCTACATAGACCCAACCACGAACGAACCCGTCTTTGTCGCGACAGGTCCTTCCAATACCAAGGGCTTTGAAGCGGAGAGCAATGTAGCGCTCCCTTACGGACTCAGTGTGTACGGCAACTTCACTGTAGGGTCGGCCAAGTATCAGACCGGGGCCAACTACCCCAACGGAGGCCACTGGGTGGCGAATACCCCTAGCAACGTGGAAGGCGTCAGCCTGCTCTGGCAACACCGGAACTACGACATGGGCCTGACGTGGAAAAGAGTCGGACAATACTACCAAGACAATGGCAGTTTGCCTTATAAGATCAACGGAATCTCTGTGCCTTACCCCGTCGATGAGGCGCTTACGATACAGCCCTGGAACCTGGTGAACGTGTTTGTGAACTACACAGTCAAGAATTCCTCACATTTTCGCGGAACCAAGATCCAGCTGGCAGTCAACAACTCTGGCGAATAGCCACAACCTGGTCGGAGTCACTCCGGGAATTGCCGCCACTTCAACAACCCCTTATGCATCAGAGCCCTGCCGATCAGTTAAATTTACTGCCCGGGCGCAGCATCTCACTGACAATCACCGGCGGCTACGCGCCGAGGCGGTAAACCATCCGCAAATCACATTCTCACGCTTTTTCGTTAAATTTTCAGGTTGAGTGGCTACATTTTCCGAGTGCTGTTTCGATGCTTGCTTCCTTTTCTTCTCAGTTTTCAGCTCACTGCGCAGTTGGCAGCACTTACAGGGAAAGTGGCTGATGAATCCGGTGCATTGGTCTCAGGTGCCAAAATCGTACTGCAAGGACCGGCAGGATTACGGAAGAATACTACAACTAGTGCTGACGGGTCGTATTCGTTTCCAGGTTTGCCGCTCGGTAGTTACTCGGTAACCGCCACTGCGCCGGACCTGGCCCTGGTGCAGCCTGTCACCTTGGCTCTTCATGCCGGGACCCAGATCCTGAACCTCCAGTTGAAAGTCGTGAGCTGCGGCCCAACAATTGACCGTACAAGCGGATTCCGGCAATGCGCTCAGCACAGAGGCAGCCAGCAATGCCAGTGCTCTGGTCATTCGCGGACAGGATCTGCAATCCCTTTCGGACGATCCAGAGGATTTGCAGGCAGATCTGCAAGCCTTGGCTGGTCCTGCGGCAGGACCAAGCGGCGGCTCTATGTATGTGGATGGCTTTAGTGGAGGCGAACTTCCCGCCAAAGAGTCGATTCGGGAGATTCGTGTCAACCAGAACCCCTTCTCTCCTGAATATGACAAGCTTGGCTATGGCCGTATTGAGATTTTCACTAAGCCGGGATTAGACAAGTATCACGCCTCCATCGGCTACAACTTCATGGATGCTGTTTGGAACTCGCGCAATCCATACGCCTCACAGAAAGGGCCTCTTCGCCTGAATGAATTTGAGAACAGCGGTGGAGGGCCGTTAAGCAAACGGGCTTCATTCACGCTCGATGTGGAGCGTCACGCAGTAGATAACGGAGCCATCATCAACGCTGTGGTGTTAGACCCTCAATCACTGCTACCCAGTGTCTTTACCGATATCTCCAATACGCCGCAACGACGCTTTCGTATCAGCCCGCGCGTGGATTACCAGTGGAATGAAAAAAACACCTTGAGCCTGCGCTACACCTATACCGAAGCGGGAATCCAAAACTTTGGAATTGGCGGCTTTGACCTCGCTTCCCGCGGCTACCATGTGCAGAACACCTACCATACGGTGCAAGCCAGCGACACCACAATCATTGGCAGTGCTGTGAATGAACTGCGCTTCCAGTATTTTCGCTGGGCCAATAGCCACGTCGCAAACAATGCGGATCCTGAACTACAAGTGTTAGGAGCGTTTAACGGCGGCGGCTCACAGACAGGGAACTCGTCCGATCTCCAGAACAACTACGAACTGCAGAATTACACGTCCGTACTACACGGCGCTCACCAATGGCGTTTTGGCGTCCGGTTGCGAGGAACCAAGGAGGACAACACTTCTGCGCAGAACTTCGGTGGGACGTTTACTTTTACTTCTGTCGATGCCTACCGACTCACGCTGGCAGGAATTCAGCAGGGTTTTACTCCTCAGCAGATTCGCAGCACAGGCGGCGGTGCCTCTCAGTTTTCCATCAATGCGGGTAATCCAGCACTTTCGGTCAGCCAATTCGATATCGGCATCTTCGGCGGAGACGATTGGCGCATCACCTCCAACTTCACGCTAAGCCTGGGCCTGAGATACGAAACACAGACCAATATTCATGACTATTTCGATTTCGCTCCCCGTGTTGGTTTTGCCTGGGCAGTGGGTGGGCGGAACCGGGCTTCCAAGACGATCCTACGCGGCGGTTTCGGCATGTTCTATGACCGGTTTGCGTTAGGAAACATCCTGACCGCGCAACGATATAACGGCATCGTGCAGCAACAGTATGTGGTCACGAACCCGGATTTTTATCCGGTTATCCCCTCACTGGGAACAATCACGGCAAACCACTTGCCGCAAGTGATCCAACAAGTCTCGGGAACTCTTCGTGCTCCTTACATCATGCAGACTGCCCTCAGCATGGAACGGCAGCTTCCGCGCAATACGTCGTTAGCCATTACTTACACAAATTCCCATGCCTTGCATGTTTTACGCTCGGAAGATATCAATGCACCTCTCAACGGAGCCTACCCATTTGGTTCGCCCGCACCTCTTTTTGAGATGACCTCTTCGGGTGTTTACAACCAGAACCAGCTGATCACCAACCTCAATTCCAAGCTCAACTCCCAGGTCTCGCTATTTAGCTACTATGCCCTGAACCGTGCCCGGAGCAACACGGACGGGCTCTCCACCTTTCCCGCCAATCCTTACAATTTTTCAGGTGAGTACGGTCCCGCTGCCACGGACATCCGCCATCGCTTTGTGCTGGGTGGATCGCTCAATACCAAATGGAATGTTCGCTTCAACCCTTACGTAATTTTGCAATCGGGCAGTCCGTTCAACATCACCACTGGAACGGACCTCTATGGCACCACCATCTTTAACGCGCGTCCGGGAATCGCGACAGATCCGAACAAGCCCGGTGTTATTCAAACCGCTTACGGTCTACTGGACCGGAACCCGGCACCGGGGGAAGCCATTCTTCCGCGCAACTTTGGTCGTGGTCCGGGGCAGTTTACTGTGAACCTTCGTGTTGGCAAATCGATTGGATTCGGTCCCGAACGCCAGTCCGGCAAGAAGGCTTCGGACTCCGGGGGCCTTGCGCTTGGAGCCAATCCGACTGCACCTGGTGGAATGCGAGGTGTATTTGCCTCCCCGAGTACGGATCACCGGTACACGCTGACCATTGCTATGTCGGCTCGTAACATTCTGAATCACAACAATCCTGGGCCAATTATTGGGAACATCAACTCGCCCCTGTTTGGGCAGGCGAATCAACTCGCCGGAACACCAAATGGCGAGGGCTTTTCGGAGAACGCTAGCAATCGCCGCCTGGAGCTCCAAATCAAAGTCAGCTTTTAATTTTTGCAGAATTTCCGAGCTTCATGATTTTTTCTAATCCCATGAAAACCTGCCAAATTCAGGGATTCTTCAGGATTCCTCCCTATGCTTTCGTTAAAGGAGAACGGCATGAAATTACTCGTGATGGGATTAGTTGCCACAACATTCTGCGTGGCGGATACAAAGGTGAAACTGCAAGATTTGCCTCCTGCAGTGCAGAACTCCGTCAAGGAACAGACAAAATCAGCGACCCTTGTGGGCTTATCCAAAGAAGTGGAAAAAGGAAAGACCCTTTACGAAGTCGAAACCAAAGTGAACGGGATGACGCGTGACTTAATGCTCGATAAAAGTGGCACCGTTGTTTCTGTGGAAGAAGAGGTGGCGTTAGACAGCATTCCGGCCCCGGCTAAAGCTGCGATTCAAAAGCGAGCGGTTGGTGAAACCATTGAAAAGGTAGAGAAGCTGACCGAAGGCTCGAAGGTGAGTTACGAGGCGACCTTGAAAACCAAAAGCGGCAAGAAGACAGAGACGAACGTAAATGCTGATGGCTCTGTCCACAAATAGATTAGAGGAGATGAGGAAATATCGAAATGAGCCGAGTTTGCCTTGCCTTTGCAACAGGAATCGCTTTAATGCCATTCCTCGGGTTGGCCCAACAAACTTCCAGCACAGGGCCTTACAAAATTCTCAAAACAGCCAAAGTTGGCGGCGAGGGTGGTTTCGATTATGTGTACGCAGATTCCGCCGGACGAAAACTATACATCCCGCGCACCGGCCCTTCGCCCCGAATCACGGTCTTTGACCTGGATACGCTTGCGCCTGTCGGTGAAATCGCCGATACCAACGCACGGGGAGCAGCGGTGGATTCCAAGTCAAACCATGGCTTCGCCACCAGCAAACCTGTCGCAATGTGGGATAACAAGACTTTGGCAAAGCTGAAAACCATTGAGATCCAGGGAAACCCGGATGGAATTCTGTCTGACCCGTTCAATGGCCGAGTATATGTCTTCAGTCATAGCGCGCCGAATGCAACCGTGATCGACGCCAAGGATGGTTCTGTGCTGGGTACCCTTGATCTGGGTGGGGCGCCAGAGCAGGCCGTCACGGACGGCAAAGGCCATGTATATGTCGATATCGAAGACAAGGGCAATATCGCTGTGGTGGATGCCAAAACTCTCACCGTTACCGCTCACTATGATCTTGCCAGCAAGGGTGGCACATGCGCTGGGCTAGCCATGGACGCGAAAAATCATCTCCTCTTCGCCGCCTGCCGCAATCCACAAACCATGGTGGTGCTCAATGCCGATACCGGGAAGATTATGGACACCCTACCAATCGGCAGCGGCGTGGATGGCGCTGTGTTCAACCCCGCGACAATGGAAGTGTTTAGCTCGCAGGGGGATGGCACCTTGACTGTGATCAAAGAAAATAGCCCTTCCAGCTTCGCCGTGGAACAAACTGTACAAACACTTCCACGCGCCAAGACGCTAACATTGGATGCCAAAACGAACCACGTTTTGCTCATCACAGCGGAGTACGGTCCGCCGACTACCCCGGCGACGGATGCCTCAAAGACAGGTCGCGGTGGCCGAGCGCCCATGTTGCCGGATTCTTTTTCCATTCTGGTAGTGGGCAAATAGGTGCGAGGGCCGGACCAGCCGCTTTCCGGACTCGTCACCTTAGCCGCGCAAATCGGAAACTTCTATTTTGTCCCGGCTGTCAGGTGGGCTGCAGGCACTGCCGGACGCTGCGAGTTGAAAAGGATGTCAACGGAATGATTCTTTTCAAAGATCACTTCCTGACCTCTGGCAACTACATTCGTATAAAGTGATATGGCCAAGCCCCAATAGCCAAGTGCTTGGCCGGCACTATGCGACGATTGCGCCAAAGCCGTGCCGAGCAGTCCCAGTCCGGAGAATCCACCCAAGGCGCGGCCGCCACGATTCTCTTTCTGGGTGCCATTCCGCTCATCATTGTCCTGTGCGCGTGCAGCGGCAATCCCCGCCAGCACCGGTCCCAGGAAACGAGCTTTGGATTCAGTCGCTTTCACCTCGCCCTCTGTGTTTACGTCTATTGAGCCGGAAGAACCCTCGGCTGCGGCCAACTGCCCGCGTACGGGTTGAGAGGAGACACTCTGGGCTTGGGCCACACCGCTCGGGGGCGCATCTAAACGATCAAAGGAAAATCGCAAGCGGCCGCCACGGTGGAATAGCCGGGCTGGCCGTGATATCTTCACGCTGCCGGTGAGGCGAGTTCCTTCTGGGAGCAATAACTGATGGCTGGAGCTGAAAAGTGGCTCGGTCAGCACCGCCGAGATCAGGTCACCCGGCTTGCTGGAATGTGAATCAAGCACGGTTAGCAGACGGGCATGCACCAACGTATCAGCAGGGATCGGAGCATTTGCCATGTCGGCTACCTTGTCCGGAATAGTGCCCTCGCCGAACGAGACTGGATTGCCGAGTTCCGCGTCGAAGCGTGTCCCTTTGCGAACCCATTGCGGATGCCAGGGGAGCCGGGCAACAAGCAATTCCTGTAGACTTTCGAGACGGTCAGGGCCTAATACAACCGTTGACACGCCGCTCGTGCGGCTGCTCAACTGGCCCTCAAGTTGGTGTTGAATTTGTCGCTTCAGCGCATCTGGCACATGATTTGGCGCAGGGTTACCCTTGTGCCTGGAAGCTCGAACCGGGCGAAAGAAGGAGTTTAATGGGAGTGCCGGAACGGTTTCGATCTTGACGGCCGTGCCAGATGCCAGATGGACAGATTCGAAACGAACTTCTGGCTTAGCCAACGGTGTGAAATCCCCATTCAGAATGGCCGAGACGCGTTGCATGCGAGTGGCGGGCAGCAGATTCGTGACATGTCCTTCAACCAGACTGCCTGCCGGGATCACGACGCGGTCAAAGGAATAAACCGGATCCAGGAGTGTGGCTGTGACTGGCTGACCGACACGAGTGGTCAGACGCGAGTTGAGGTAAAGGCGTAGAGGTGCGCCAGAAGGTACCTGAAGAAGGATCTGCTCTGCGCGGCAGGCGGGTAGCAGGAAGAGACTACAAGAGAGGACTCGTTTCAACCATTGCATGATGATCTCGCAACCGCGTTGAACTCCAGTATGACCCAGGAGCTTGTAAATTGTGTCGCATGAAGAATTCATTTATCCTTATTGACACAACTCTGTAACATGTGTAACATTACTCATGTGACACTGCTGCGTCTTGTAATGCGGCCGGGGCGATCGATCTTCGAGCAGGTTGTCTTCGCCGCCAAGAAGGCAATCGTCAGTGGCGAACTTCTGCCCGGACAGCCATTTCCTTCCATCCGTATTCTGGCAGCCGATTTAAAAATTCATCCGAATACCGCGCATAAAGTGGTCCAGCACCTGATTCAAGAACGCTTCCTCGAAGCCCGTCCTGGGATTGGAACTGTAGTCGCGGAGTTGCCGGCAGCGCGCGCGGGTGACCGTAAGGCCCTCTTGCAGCAGGAAGTGGAAGAACTGGTGGTGGAAGCCATGCGCATGAAGATCGATCTCGAAGAAGTCATTCGTGCGGTGGAACAGCAGTGGTCTCGGCTCGAAAAGCCGGTGGAGGTAGGCAGATGATCCAAGTAAAACAGCTCTCGAAGAAATTTAGGCGAAGCGAAGTTCTCCATGACGTGAGCTTCTCAGTGCCGGCGGGGAGCGCCTATGCGCTGATTGGCTCAAATGGCGCAGGCAAAACCACTACGATTCGAATTCTCATGAACATGCTGGAGGCGACCAGCGGGAGCGCCAAAGTTCTAGGCATCGATTCGCGGCACATTTCCCCAACGGAATTGGCTCAGATTGGCTATGTCTCTGAAAACCAGCAGATGCCGGAAGGACTCACCGTTCGGGAGTATCTCAACTACCTGCGGCCATTCTATCCGCGATGGGACCGCACGCTTGAGGAGTCGATTCTGCGGGATCTCAGACTCCCGGACCAAAGAAAAATTGGCCAGCTTTCACATGGAATGCGAATGAAGATGGCGCTTGCCTGTGCGCTGCCGTTTCGTCCGAAGCTGCTGGTACTGGATGAACCGTTCAGCGGGCTCGATCCGCTGGTCCGTGACGAATTCATGGAAGGCATGCTACGGCAGGCAGACGAGACCACCGTTCTGATCTCGTCACATGAACTAGGCGAGATCGAAGGTGTCGCGACACATATCGCGTTCATGGACGAAGGACATCTGATGTTTGAAGAATCGATGAGCGACCTGACGGCGAGATTCCGCGAAGTGCGGGTCACGTTAGAAGACGGCGTGATCGAAACTCGGAAGGCTCCAAACGATTGGCTAGGTGTTTGCGTCAACGGAAACGTGATGTCATTCGTCGCTTCGCAGTTTTCAGAGGAGCAACTCGGCGAACGGATCGAAGGGGTGGCGGGATGCGTGCGCAGAATCGATGCAGAACCGATGACACTCCGCTCGATCTTTAAGACGTTGGCGCAGTCAGCCAGGAATAGCGAAGACTTACGGAGGCTTAAGGCATGATGTGGCATATTTTCCGAAAAGACTGCAGGTTGCTTTGGCCAATTGTCTTGGGCGTGGCTGGCGCCAATCTCTGTTACCGAGTACTCCTTGCCTGGCTTGCTTTCTTTCAGCAGACTAGGCTGGCGCCTATCCTCAATTTGCTCACTGTGTTGAGCCTGATGGGCACAGCGATTCTTATTGCGATGGCTGTTCAGCAGGATGCGATCCCGGGGGTCAGGCAGGACTGGCTTATGCGTCCCATTCGGCGGCGCGATCTGTTCCTGAGCAAACTGCTGTTTACCCTGGTGATCGTCCAGGGGCCGATCTTTTTGGTCGAATTGGCAGTTTGCCTCGCCAGCGGTTTCCCAGCCGGGCAGTCATTAAGAGCGGCCCTTGACCGCAGTATCTACCTGTTTCTGGCCTTCGATCTGCCAGTTCTCGCGTTTGCTACGCTTACACGCAATTTGGTCGAGGCAGTAGGTGCTGCTCTGGGAGGTACGCTTCTGTTCGCAGTCATTCAGACAGTACGGCAATTCACTCCCATTCGCGGTGTTCAGTTTACGCCTCTGGAATGGGTTGCCGATTCGGCCCAGGTCGCCACAGCGGTGATTGGCGCGGCAGTTGTAATCGCGATCCAATACAGCCTGCGGAAGACGGCTCCGGCGCGTTGGTTAGCCTTTGGCGCTGGTCTATTGTGGATCGCCGCACAGGTTTTACCGTGGCAACCGGCCTTCGCTATCCAGCGGCAACTGGCAGATGAACCAGCAGCGGGAAGTCGCGTAACGATCGCGTTCGATGCAGGGCTTGGCCGGTTTCACAATCCGCCTGGCGTGAACTACAACGAGCAGTTGCGGCGTGCTGGAATTCGTGGCTCCCATGCGGACGTGTTCCTTCCTATCAGTGTCTCGGGAGTCTCTGAAGATGATCTGCTGAAGCCGGATTTGGCCATGGTCCGCATGACGACCGCGAATGGCACTGTGTTCGATCTGGGTCAAGCGGGCGGGCTGGAGCGCGAGATCGGGCTTGAGTCGAGCGGCGTGCGAAAGTACTACCAGTTAATCTGGGTTCCGGAGGAACTCTATCCACGGCTAAAGGATCAAACGGCAAAACTGGAAATCCACTATCTGCTGACGTTGCTGAGTCCCGCCACGGCTCATTCGATGGCTGCCCGAGGAGACGATCAGCGCGCGAAAGATATGGGGCGGTGCAGAACTGGAGTCAATGTGGCTGGAACCGCCATTCAGCTGCGTTGTGCCGAAGCAGGCGTGGCACCGCCTTGTATGAGTGCATTTCTGGAGAATCCTCGGGGTCAGCGCAATCCTGAACGCTCAGAATGTGGCCAGAGTTACGCACCATATCTGGGAGGCACTTTTTTCCAGGACGCCATTACACGGTTCGGGTTGAGCCTACCTTACCGCGATCCGTCCGGACTAGCGCAATATCCTGTGGACGGCGCTCAACTGGCAACGGCACGCGTTGTGTTTCGGGTGTTCCTGCCAAAGAGTCATTTTCAGCGGAGGATAGTGATGGATGATGTGCGGCTGAGCGATTGGCGGGTTGAGTAAGATTCCACGTGATATGGTTCCATTGCGAACTTTACACATCCGGAAGCAAACTCCTGAAGCAGCGCAGCCGGTAAAAACAAAGCACACACTCTGATGGAGGCATTTTTCGGAACCCCTGCCACATCCGCGCCTGACGTTTGCTACCTTAAACAAGGGTCTTTACTGTAACGATGTCCGAACAGATCCTCGTAATGGGGAAACTGCTGGGAATTGATGAGTTTCTTGCCTCCGATGCAAACTCATCTCCGTCACCCGGCAGCGATGAAATCTTAGCTGCGCGTTCTTTGTGGATCACGCTGGTTTGTGAAGTAGTGCCAAGGGCATTGCTGGCAGAGTTGGAATTGGCACGGCTGCTGCTTGGCTCGAGCGGTGGTGGGCAGTTTCTGATCGTTCTGCCGGATACCGTGCGCGCGCAGGCCGAGGAATTTCTCCAAACAGCAGGGAGCCGCATTTCAGCGCTCACCCGGCACAAAGTTTCTCTGATTTGGGGAATGACGGAAAACCTGGGGGATTGGACGGTTGTTCGGAAGCGTCTGTCGGATGAACTGGAAGCCCGGCGCAACACACCGTTGGCACAAAATCAGCAGTTTCAGCCGTTCGAACCCCCATCTGCGGGAAAGGGACACTTCACGCCAGAATTGGCGCGGGAACTGCGGGAAGCCAGCTCAATTGGCTGGTCGCCGGATTTGGAATCGGTGATTGCTACCGGTGCGCAAAAACACAATTGGCCGCTCACAGCCAACCTTTCGCTGGAAGGAATTGCTTTGGCGCGGCACGCCGCTCCCGGGGAAGCAGGTCGAACCTCGGCCCGCGTCACGGAGTTGAGCTCGCGTTCGCAAGGCAAGCCGATCTGGGGCGTGCTGCGCGGCGATGTCGATGATTTCGGCATCCGCCTGCGGCGCCTCCAAAGCATCGAGGAGCACGTCCAGCTTTCCATGCTGTATAAGCAGTTCTTCGCGGGCGAGCTGGAAGTGCTGTGCTCCATGCCGGAGTTCTGGCGCAAAGTGACGGTGCTTTATTCCGGCGGTGACGATTTCGCGGTGTATGGCTCGTGGGACGCTCTGATTCTACTGGCCCGCGAAATTCAGCGCATGTTCCATCGCTTCGCCGAAGAAAATCTGAAAGAATTTCCTGGCGCCGAAGCCAAGACCATTACCATGGCCTGCACACTGGCCGGACGTCGCGGAATATCACTGGCATCGGTCTACGAGCAATGCGGTCGCGACCTCCACTTGGCAAAGGCGTCTGATAAAGATTGCATATTTTTGTTGAATCGCATCCTGGAGTGGAAGCAGTTGACGGATGCAGCAGAACTGAAGGAAGCTGTGGAACGCATCCATGATGAATTCCGGGCGGGCAAGCAGTTCCTTTCCGAGCTGACCGGCTTGTATGAAAAGGTATCATCCCCATTGTTTGGCAGCGCGGATCAGGAAAAGCTTCTTCAGCGCGCTTACCGCTTTCAGCGAAAGTTCAACACGGTGGCGCGTTCCGGGCGGGAGCGGGAATTTCAAAAGTTGCGCTCTCACCTGATTACGGAAATTGTGGGGCGAAACGTAAGACCGGCAAAAGGCAAGCAACTCAAGTTACGGCCTGCTGGCATTGTGGCCCTGGAATGGGCGCGGCTGGCGCAAGGAAACTAGAAACATGGCAGAAGAACAAAGCAAAGCACAGCAGGGTGGCGGTGGTGGTGGGCAGCGCGGGGACCGGCCCCCTCGCGAAAATCGTCCGCCCGGAGGTGGTGGTGGAAGGCCGGGTGGTGGTCCTCCCGGTGGCGGCCAGCGTGGCGGTGGCGACCGTGGAAATGATCGCGGGGAGAATCGCGGCGGTGGTGGCGGAGATCGACGTCGGATCGCGGCGGAGACCGTCCGCGCTTTGATGCCCCCCCTGATATCGAGTTGGAAAAGCTGATTTCCGACAGCCTGTATCTGGATAATCAGGCCCACGGCATTGTGAGCCGGATGCGGGACATGGATTCCGGCACCAAGACCCAGCTTCGGCGGCTCTATAATGCGGTGCGGCGCGCTGTTCGCACTCCGGAAGGCGAACGCCAGCATGAATTTGTGATGCTGCGCGCGCGTTTAGCGTATACCATTGCGCGGCATTCCCTGCGCAGTCTGGACCAAATGGAAAAACTGCTTCTACAGGTCACGCGAAAAAATGACACTCGCGGCTATGAGCGATTCAAAGACCTGTTTGAAGCCATCATTGCGTACAACGAGTAAATATGAGTGCTCATACCGCACAAACAGAACTGAAGCTGATCGGCAAGCTGATTCTTGAAGGGGAACTGCATTGCGAAACGGGCCTCCATGTAGGCGCGGGAAAAGGATCGCTGGAAATTGGCGGCTCAGATAATCCGGTCGTCAAGGATTCCTTTGGCCTTCCTTATATCCCCGGCAGTTCGCTGCGTGGCCGGATTCGGTCCCTGCTGGAACAGGCTACGGGAATGGCGGTTCCCTCGGAACTGGTTTACCTTTCCAAGCGGAAAGGGCAGGAAGTTCGCATTCACCAAAGCGACCGGCCCGACGATGAAATTTGTATCCTGTTTGGCCGCAGCCCGGGACGCATGGAGCGAGTGAGCGGTGAAGCCATGGATAGCAATCATGCCTCTCCAGCTCGATTGGCAGTGTTTCGATGCACCGCTGGACCAGAGCAGCATCACGCAACAGATGCGCGAAAACCTGGATGATGAGCTGACCGAGGTGAAAAGCGAAAACGCCATTGACCGCATTACTTCCCAGGCAAATCCGCGCACATTGGAGCGTGTTCCAGCAGGAGCTCGCTTTCGCATTCGCTTCGTGATGGATGTTCTTTGCGAAGAAGATGCACCTTTACTCGCATTGCTGGTGCAGGGTTTGCGTCTTTTGGAAGACGATGCTTTAGGTGGTGGTGGTTCGCGCGGCAGTGGCCGGGTCAGCTTCAGCGGACTGAAACTTTCCTGGCGCAATAAAGATTACTACGCGACCGGGGCAGCACAGAAAGAACTGGTTCCTGCTGGCGATCTGACGGCCCTCCAAACGCAGGTAAACGAGATCGGAAACTCGTTTCTTCAGCAATAAGAGACGGTTCTGATGATACAGGGCTTTACAGTACGCCTGCGGCCTACCGGACCGTGGCGCATCGGTCCCGCTGACGGCAGCAAAGAAAGCGTGGATCTGTTTTACCGGAGTGATGCGCTTTACTCGGCAATCACGGGAGCCATGCGCTACCTGGGGCATCTGGACGCGTGGCTGGCGGATACCGCTTTGCAGCCAAATGGTGCTTCCGTTCGCTTTACTTCCTTGTTTCCTTATGTGCGGAATACCGGGCTGGTGACGCCGCCGCGCACCGTGTGGCCGCCTGCGCCTTCCGCTAAAGTGCGCTGGAAGTCAGCGCGATTTGTGCCGCTGCCGCTGATCCAGGACATCCTTTCCGGCCAGCAGCTCGATGAGGATGCCTGGATGCTGGATGGGCCAAGCCATTGCTTAGTGCCTTCCGGTTCGCCGGGTCCATTTCGCGCCAGTGTTCGGCGAAGTGCGGCAGTGGACCGTTGGACCGGGCAAACGGAGCCACACTCCCTTGGCTGCCTGGAATTTTCGCCGGATTGCGGTTTGTGGTGTCGGGTCGGCTTTCGCGATGAGGAAAGCATGGGGCAATGGTTAGGCAACGTTCAGGCAGCATTTAGGCTGCTGGCAGACTCCGGTTTTGGGGGTGGCCGCTCCAAAGGGTGGGGCCGCTCGGAAGAACCAGTTTTCTCTAAGCCCTCCCAATTGCATGACCATGTGGACGAAGCAGGCGAGTACTGGTTGCTGTCCCTGTTCGTGCCAAGTGCGGAAGATGCGGTGGACTGGACCAAGGGAAACTATTCGGTGATCACTCGCGGAGGTCGCATCGAAAGCTCTTCCCATTTAGGGGAATCGAAAAGACTTCTGAACATGATCGAAGAAGGCTCGGTTTTGTCAGCTTCTCGCCTGCTGACCGGCACGGCCACTGATGTCGCGCCGGAAGGCTTTGCGCATCCTGTATTCCGCGCTGGTTTTGCGTTTGCGATTCCGCTGCACGATCCGCAGGTGTTTGCATGAGGTACCGTATTACCTGTTGGACGCCCACCCTGGTAGGCGACGGCCATAAACTGGCTCCGATTGATTACATGGTCTGGAAAGATCAGGTCAACATTTTGGACCAGACGCGCATCTTCCGCCTCCTTTCCAAAGGGCCTCGTTTGGAAGGCTATTTATCGCAGCTAAAAAAAGCGACCAAACTGGATTTTGCTTCCTGGGGCGGCTTTGCGCAGAATTTCGCCGGAAGGCGCATTCCGTTTGAAAACGCTGCTTCTTCCCAATATTGGGATCGCGCTCCCATGGAAAGTCTGAGCATTCCCACCTTTGCCGAAGGCGCGCAAGGGCAGTACTTACCGGGTGCTGCGATCAAGGGTGCGCTTCGTACCGGAATGCTGTTTTCTGCCTTGCGGGAAAACTCTATCAAAGAGTTAGCACAACGATTTACGGGCGATAGGCCGCCGCGCCGTCCTGCGGAATCTCTGGAAGAACAACTGGTCAGCAGCCGGACACGCTTTTTTGCGGCATCCGATTCTGCGCCTGTAGCAAGTTCCTCTTTCAAGGTGTACCTGGTTCGTACTTCCACGCTTCAGCAACAGGCACCGGGCAGTTACAAACTAGGGTGGAAACAAGCACCACGGAACACAGTAGACGGCAAGCGCCCGGAAGACGGCACTCCTTCCTTTATCGAAATGGCTTCGCCAGGTTCCAGCTTTGAAGGAAGCTGGAATGAAAAAGAGTTTTTGGATCTGCCCGAAGTGCGCCGTGTGCTGCGCTGGAATGAGCCGGTCACGCGTGAAGGGGTGTTTGCAGCAGCAAACACTTATGCAGAGCGGCAGTTAGCAGTTCAAAAACAATATGCTCAGTGGACTGGCTTGCCACGTTTGCAACAGCAGATAGGTATGCTGGAATCCAAGCTCGCGCAAGCCAAGGAAAGCGGTAAAGCACTTCTCTCGATTGGTTGGGGAGCAGGTTTTCTAGGAAAATCTGCCGTGCAGGATACAGCGGATGCCGAAGCTCGCAAAATCTTGCAAACGCAAATGTATTATCAGCGGGCTATTCAGTCGGGTTTGCCCTTTCCGAAAACACGCAAAATCGTGTTTCTGGAAAATCAACCCACTACTTTGCCGGGTTGGGTAGAACTCAGCATTAGCTGATCGGTGTAGTTGTCTTTACGCGACGGCCTTCCAACTGGTAGTTTCCACTCAGCACCAGCCGGATTGCTTCGCTATAAATTCGGTGTTCCTCCCGGAGAATGCGCGCGGACAGCGTATCATGCGTGTCTTCATCCAGAACAGGAACGGCTGCCTGTAAAATGATCGGCCCGGCATCCAGTTGCTCATCCACAAAGTGCACGGTGCAGCCGGTTACTTTTGCTCCATGTTGAAGCGCTTGTTGTTGAGCATCTAAACCAGGAAAAGCAGGAAGCAACGAAGGGTGAATATTCAGAATTTTTCCGGGAAACGCCTCCACAAATACGCGGCTTAAAAGTCGCATATACCCGGCAAGACACACCAAATCTACTTGGTGTTCCCGAAGCGCTTCCACCAATACGCGATCATACGTTTCGCGTTCCCTTCCTTCGGGCGGAATCGCAATGGCTTCCAAGCCGCGCTCGCGGGCGGCTGCTAATCCGGGCGCTGCGGAACGGTTGCTGATGACCACTGCAATTTCCGCAGGAAGGCTGCCGGAAGCAACTTGATCTGCGATGGCTTGAAAATTGGAACCGCGCCCGGAAAGAAGAATACCTAGGCGCTTCACCGGTATTGCACTCTTTCCTTGCCACGTTTCTGGCGAATGACTTGCCCAATTTGAAAAAACGGCTCGCCGAGTTTTGCCAGAGTTTTTTCCGCCTTCCGGAGTTTAGATGCGGAAATAGTTAACACCATACCGATTCCTAGATTGAAAGTTCGCCGGTAATCAGCTTCCGGAATTTGGCCTAATTCTTTCAAAAATCCGAAAAAGGGCGGCACCTCCCAGGAAGAGAGATCGATCTCAGCAGCTAGCCCTTTGGGCAACATCCGCGGCACATTATCTGTGAGTCCGCCACCAGTAATATGCGCTGCCCCTAGGAACAAATTATTCTTCCGAAATTCTTGAATAACTGCTAAATAACTCCGGTGTATCTTGAGTAATTCTTCTCCTACCGTGGAGCCAAGGTCCGGCAAATGCGAATCTACGGTGTAATTGCTCTGTTCAAAAAGCACTTTTCTGGCGAGAGAGTATCCATTTGTATGAAGCCCGGTAGAAGGTAATCCCAGCAATAAATCCCCGGCATGAATGCCTGCACCTGTGATAACCTGTTTCTTCTCAGCTACGCCAACAATGGTTCCCGCTAGGTCGTATTCTCCGTTTGCGTACAAACCTGGCATTTCAGCGGTTTCTCCGCCAATCAGTGCACACCCGTTTAACCGGCATCCCCGTGCGATTCCGGAAACCACTGTGGCAGCAACAGTCGCATCCAGTTTTCCAACGGCTAAATAATCGAGGAAAAATAACGGTGTTGCACCCTGCACCGCAATATCATTTACGCAATGGTTTACCAGATCTTCACCGATCGTGTCATGACGGCCAGTAAGAAAAGCGATCTTCAGCTTGGTACCCACGCCATCCACCGAACTGATCAGAACGGGCTTTTTCATGGGCGGCAAAGCATAACAGGCGCCGAACGAGCCGATGTCCGTCAGCACGCCGCCCGTGAATGTATCACGCGCCATCTTGCGAATCGAGGCAACCGCCCGATCCGCTTCATCAATGTCCACTCCTGCATCTTTGTAGGAAATTCCGCGGCCTGTAACCATCTCAGTGTGAAACGTACCAGTATAACGATTCCCTTATGAAAACCCGCTTTTTGCTTCCCAAGCTGTTAAGTGCCTTGTTGTTTATGGCACTAACGGCCCTGAGCGCCGAAGGCCCTCAGGTTTTTGCGATACGGAATGCACGCATTGTGCGTGTTTCCGGACCGCCCATTGAAAACGGCACCGTAGTAGTGCGAGACGGCTTAATTGAAGCCGTAGGTGCCAGCGTCACTGTACCTGGAGATGCCTGGGTAATTGAAGGAAAAGGCCTTACCGTATATCCCGGCATGGTGGACAGCCTCAGCACCTGGGGACTTCCCGGAGCGCAATCGGCCGCACCTGCCGGCGGAGCGCGACGTGCCGGAGGCGGTGTGCCTGCTGGGGCCGCGGCCCAAGCTGCTCCTGCACAGGCCAGCAACGGACCGGAAGACCGGCCTTCCAATACCAGCTATCTGAAAGCAGCGGACCAGATTTCCTTAACGGACCGCAGCGTGGAAACAGCGCGCAATGCTCGGATTCACAACTGCGGTTTCCTTCCCCACCGCGAACATTTTCGCGGGACAAGGGGTAGCTTTTGATCTGGCCGGGGATCGTACCGGGCAAACCATTCTTTCGCCGTCTACAGGGCTATACATTTCCATGCGATCCGGCGGTTTTGGCGGCGGCTTCCCCAGCTCGTCCATGGGTGTGATTTCGTATATCCGGCAGATCTACCTGGATGCCGACCATTACAAGCTGGCGAAGGGGATTTATGCACAGCACCCACTTGGGTTGCAGCGCCCCGCGTATGACCGGACTTTGGAAGCGGTTCTGGAAAGCCAGCGAGTGCTACTCCCGGCGGACCGTGCGGTGGAGATTGACCGCATGATTCGGTTCGCCAAGGAACTCCATATGACGCCGGTGTTGTATGGCGGCGATGAAGGATGGCGTTCCGTGGAACAGCTAAAGACCTCCGGCGTTCCGTTGCTGGTCAGTCTGAAATGGCCGGAACGTGCTGCCGATGCAGACCCTGCTCAAGAAGATCCTCTGCACACACTGGAGATGCGCGACAAAGCGCCTTCCACGCCGGGCGCACTCGCCAAAGGCGGTGTGAAGTTTGCATTTTATTCGGATGGCGCTACGCCGCAGGAAATCTCCAGAGCAGTGCGAAAGGCGATGGATGCAGGGCTGAATGCTGCCGATGCGGTTCGCGCACTTACGCTTAGCCCTGCCGAAATCTATGGCATTGCCGACCGGCTAGGTTCCATCGACAAAGGCAAAATTGCCAACCTCGTGGTCACGGAAGGCGAACTCTTCCAGGACAAAACCAAAGTGAAATATGTGTT
Source organism: Bryobacterales bacterium (assembly GCA_963791675.1). Classification (GTDB taxonomy): domain Bacteria; phylum Acidobacteriota; class Terriglobia; order Bryobacterales; family Bryobacteraceae; genus JALYXI01. Next base: position 41,687 of record CAWBTD010000010.1, on the reverse strand, counting down.
TGTGGACGGCGCTAAGTTTGAACCAGTGCCCCCTGCTGCAACCGGAAGAAGAAACGTGGAGAGCACCCAATGAAAATAGATACCCTTACCCTGGCAGCCGCAGCTTCGCTGTTGTCTTGCTCCTTGTGGGCTGCGCCGCCAATCCTGATTCAGAACGCGACCGTTTTAACCGTTACCAAAGGCACTCTCCAAAAAGGTTCCGTGCTGGTGCGCGACGGCAAGATTGCCGCAGTGGCCGCCAACATTCCGGTTCCCGCCGGGGCAACGGTGATCGATGCCAACGGCAAGTTCGTGATGCCGGGCATTATTGACTGCCACTCGCACATCATTGCGGAATCCATCAATGAAGGCAGTGTTTCCGTGTCTTCCATGGTGGGCGTTGATGATGTTCTCAACCCTGAAGACATGGCCATCTACCGCGCTCTGGCAGGCGGTGTGACCACGGCTAATATTCTGCACGGCAGCGCGAATTCCATTGGCGGCAAAACCGTCGTGGTGAAGATGCGCTGGGGCAAAGATGCGCAAGGCATTGCTGTTCGAAGGCGCGATGCCAGGCATTAAGTTCGCACTGGGAGAAAATCCGAAGCGGCGCGGACAGACCGCACAACAGGCTGGCGCGCGGCGCCGGCGCGACCGCCGCCGCTACCCTGCTACGCGCATGGGCGTGGAAGATGTGATCCGCGAAGCTTTCAACGGATGCCAAAGCCTATCAAGGCATCATGGAAGGAGTACGACGCGAAGAAGGCCAAGGGCGAGATCGCCATCCCCCCTGCGCGCGACCTGAAACTGGAACCGCTGGTGGAAGTTCTGGAAGGCAAGCGCTTAGTACATGCGCACTGCTACCGCCAGGACGAAATCCTGATGCTGCTCCATGTAGCCGACGATTACGGCTTCAAGATCCGCACCTTGCAGCATGTGCTCGAAGGCTATAAAGTGGCGAAGGAAATTGCGGCGCATGGCGCAGGAGCATCCACATTCAGCGACTGGTGGGCATACAAAGTGGAGGCCTATGATGCCATACCCTACAATGCGGCGCGTCATGATGCGCAAGGGCGTTCTGGTTTCGCTGAACTCCGACGATGCCGAACTGATGCGGCACCTCAACACCGAAGCCGCCAAGACGATGAAGTACGGCGGCTTGACGGAAACCGAAGCTCTCTCCATGGTGACCATCAATCCGGCGAAGCAGTTGATGATCGATAAGCGCGTCGGCTCCATCGAAGTCGGCAAGGACGCAGACCTGGTGATCTACGACGAGCACCCGCTTTCCACTTTTGCCAAAGTGGAGAAGGTCTTGATTGACGGGCAGGTTTATTTCGACCGGGATAAGGATCTGGCAGACTGAACTCGCGGGCCCCGTCGTCATTCTGGTCGAGCCGCAGCTCGGCGAGAACATCGGCATGGCCGCGCGCGCGATGGGCAATTTCGGATTGAGCCGGATGCGGATCGTCAACCCGCGCGACGGCTGGCCCAATGTCCATGCCAGGCGCGCCGCGTCCGGGGCCGACCACATTCTGGACCGCGCCGAATTGTTTGACACCGTCGAGCAGGCGGTCGCCGATTGCACGTTGCTGTTCGCGACCACCGCCCGCGCGCACGACCAGGCCAAGCCGGTGGTCGCGCCGGAAGGGGCCGCCCGCGAGATCGTGGCGCAGATCGAGGCCGGCAGCGGCGAGGTCGGCATCCTGTTCGGCCGCGAGCGCTATGGACTGCAGAACGAGGAGGTGGCGCTGGCCAATCGGATCGTGACCTTTCCGGTCAATCCCGGTTTTGCTTCGCTGAACCTCGCTCAAGCGGTGCTGCTGATGGGCTATGAATGGTTCAAGCTGTCGACGTCAGGCGCCTTGCCGTTCGCGATGCCGGAGCGCTCCGAGCCGGCCTCGCAGCACCAGATGGCGGCGTTCTTCGACAATCTGGTGCGCGAACTCGACAAGGTCGAGTTTTTGCGCCCGGTCGAAAAGCGCGAGACCATGCTGGTAAATTTGCGCAACATCTTCACCCGGATGGACCCGACCAAACAGGACATGCACACCCTGCACGGCGTGGTGATGGCGATCGCCGAGGGCCGCAAGGGTCCGGCCAAGGGCGGCGTGCTCGACGGCGAGCAGGCGACAAGACTTCGCGCGCTATTGGCCGAGCACGGGCAGGGCGCGACACCGTCGGAAAGCGGCACCGTCCGCGGTCTGGCGCGGCTGTTGCGGCGAAACCCGACCGATGCCGAGCGGATGCTGTGGCAAGCGCTGACCAAAGACCGGCGCTTTGCCGGCCAGTTCAAGCGCCAGACCCCGGTCGGCCGCCACATCCCGGATTTTGTCTCGTTCGTGGCCCGGCTTGCGATCGAACTGGAAAATCCCGGCGAGACCGAAGCGATCGTCGCCGACCGCGCCACCCGTCAGGCCTGGCTGGAGGCACGCGACTACAAGGTCGTGCATATGCGCGTCGCGGATGTCGAGCGTGATCTGGAGGCGGAGTTGGTAAGGCTGGAGGCGGCGCTTTTTCAGTCGGAATAACGCGCCATCAGCGCGTGCTTCAATCGAACCTGGATAATTACTAACATCGTAAGATGCCGGTAACGGCCGGCCGTTCGTTTCCGTGTTTTGGCATACTCCTTGCGTGCCCGATGCTCCATCAAACCGCAGGAGAAAGCACATGAAACGCGAAGACCTCACTGAAAAGCTGCTCGATATCAAGCGCGAGAAGGGCTGGAGCTGGAAACACATCTGCGAAAAGATCGGCGGCTATTCCGAGGTGCTGATCACCGGCGCCATCCTCGGCCAGATGAAACTGACAAAGCCGCAGGCCGCCAACGCCGCCGAGCTGTTCGGATTATCCAAATCCGAGACCACGATGCTGAATGAAACACCCATGCGCGGCATGCCTATGCCGCCGACCGATCCCCTGATCTATCGCTTCTACGAGCTGGTGATGGTCAACGGCCCGGCGTGGAAAGCGCTGATCGAGGAGGAATATGGCGACGGCATCATGTCGGCGATCGATTTCGACATGGTGATGGAGCGCCAGCCCAATCCCAAGGGCGACCGGGTCAAGATCACGATGTCCGGTAAATTCCTGCCGTACAAATATTACGGCGCCAGCGGCAATGTCCCGGAATATGGCTTCAAGGAGGAATAGCCGCTTTGCCGGTTAATACCGGATGAAATGCGGAGATGGCTTTTGCGGATCCGGCTTTCCAAGCAACGGTAAACGTCGTGCGGACGGCGCTAAGCGCAACCGGAATCTCGCAGTCGTTATTCAATGACTCGAGGATTCCGGGCTCGTGCTTCGCACGCCCCGGAAATGACGCGCGGCGGGCGTACGTCCCCGCCTTCACCTGCGAAATCGCCTGCGCCATCAATTCGGCGATCTTGGCGTGAAGCTGCGGCTCTGAGACGGTAACTCCCTTGGCGGCCAGATCGGCCGCCACCTTGCGGGCGCCGCTGCCGGCTGCCTCGAAATCGGCGGCCACGACGTCTTTGGCGTAGGCGGTAGCGGCGTCGCCGGAGAGCCGATCTGTTCCGCCACCCACGCTCCCAACAGCCGGTTGCGGCGGGCATCGGCCTTGAATTTCAGCTCCTCGTCGAGCGCAAACTGCTTCTCAAAACCTTCTTCGCGCTTGTCGAATGTGGTCATGACCGGGTTCCGATTCTGGATGCCGAAGGGGTGAGCGCGGGCGTCATTGCGGCGACCGGCTTCGATGCCTAGATAAATGGCGAAAATCGCTAAAACAACGGGCCAAATCGCCGCAGGTAAAGCAGCAAAACTGGGCCCAGAGGACCGGGTCGATTGTGCTGGATAGGCCAATCGGATAGGTTGCCATCAGGTCTGGTTCTTGTTCTGTTTCGTCATCAGGTTCAAGTTCCTGGCCTTCACGGCAGCTCCGTCGTGGGTCTTCAGTCCTTGTCATCCGGAGCACACCAAATTCATGGATTTCAACAACACACGGTACATCCCAATGAGCCGTCGACGCCGCATTTATGAAGGCAAGGCCAAGGTTCTCTATGAAGGGCCGGAGCCGGGAACCCTGATCCAGCACTTCAAGGACGATGCGACCGCGTTCAATGCCAAGAAACACCAGATGATCGAGGGCAAGGGCGTCCTCAACAACCGGATTTCGGAGTACCTGTTCCAGCACCTCAACGATATCGGGGTGCCGACCCACTTCATCCGCCGCCTCAACATGCGCGAGCAGCTGATTCGCGAAGTCGAGATCGTGCCGCTCGAAGTCGTGGTGCGGAATGTGGCGGCCGGTTCGCTGTCGCAGCGCCTCGGCATCGAGGAGGGCACCCAGCTGCCGCGCTCGATCATCGAGTTCTACTACAAGAACGACCAGCTCAACGACCCCATGGTCTCCGAGGAGCACATCACGGCGTTCGGCTGGGCCACGCCGCAGGAGATCGACGACATCATGGCGCTGGCGATCCGCGTCAACGACTTCCTGACCGGGCTGTTTCTCGGCATCGGCATCCGCCTGGTCGACTTCAAGATGGAATGCGGCCGGCTGTTCGAGAACGAGATGATGCGAATCATCGTCGCCGACGAAATCTCGCCCGATTCGTGCCGGCTGTGGGACATCAAGTCGAACGAGAAGCTCGACAAGGACCGCTTCCGCCGGGATCTCGGCGGCCTGCTGGAGGCCTATACCGAAGTGGCAAAACGGCTCGGCATCCTGATGGAAAACGAGCGGCCCGCGGGCTCCGGCCCGGTGCTGGTGAAGAGCTGAGGTCAAGGTCAACCCGTGAAAGCACGCGTTACCGTTACCCTGAAATCCGGCATCCTCGATCCGCAGGGCAAGGCCATCGAAGGCGCGCTGAAATCGCTCGGCGTCGATGGCGTCGCCAGCGTGCGACAGGGCAAGGTGTTCGACATCGAACTTTCCGGCGCCGACAAGGCCAAGGCCGAAGCGGCGCTGAAAGACGCCGCCGACAAGCTGCTGGCGAACACGGTGATCGAGAATTACCGGGTCGAGGTTTTGAGCTAGGGGACAGCGTCCGATGAAATCCGCCGTTCTTGTCTTTCCCGGCATCAATCGCGAACGCGACATGGCGCGGGCGTTGAAGCTCGCGTCGGGTCACGAGCCGGCGATGGTCTGGCATGCCGAGACCGCGCTGCCGGAGGGCACCGATCTCGTGGTGGTGCCCGGCGGATTTTCCTATGGCGACTATCTGCGCTGCGGCGCCATCGCGGCGCGCTCGCCTGTGATGGATGCGGTGCGGGCTTCGCCGCGCGAGGCGGCCTCGTGCTCGGCGTCTGCAACGGCTTTCAGATCCTGTGCGAATCCGGCTTGTTGCCCGGCGTGCTGATGCGCAACGCGCGGCTGAAATTCATCTGCCACGACGTGCATCTGCGGGTCGAACGCTCCGACACGCCGTTCACGCGCGGCTACAATGCCGGGCAGATCATTCGGGTGCCGATCGCGCATGGCGAAGGCAATTACGAGGCCGATGAAGAGACGCTCAAGCGGCTCGAAGGCGAGGGGCGGGTGCTCTATCGCTATTGCTCTGACGGACGGCGCGGTCGACGAGCGCTCCAACATCAACGGCGCGGCGATTCGATCGCCGGCATCGTCAACGAGCGCGGCAATGTGCTCGGCATGATGCCGCATCCGGAAAACCACGTCGAAGACATCATGGGCTGCACCGACGGCCGCGGCCTGTTCGCAGGACTGGTCGCGCATCTGGAACGCGCGGCGTAATTTTTCTGGCCGGCTGGACTGCTCGCGGCCACGGCCAAACGCCCGCCCGGTCCGTTGTCATATTTCCATTAACAACCTGGGATTGTTCGATCGCGTCGATCGCGTTACAACGGCGTCAGCGCCCTGCTGTTGGCTGAAATTTGCGATGCCGTTCTTCCTGATCATGCTGATGCTTGATATCACGCTGGTGTATCACGCCGCCAAAACCGGCCGTCTGCAGCCGTGGGCCTTTATCATCCTGATGATCCCGGGTGTCGGCGGCCTCGCCTATATCGTGGTGGAATTACTGCCGGAAATCATCGGCGGACCCGGTGCGCAGCAGGCGCGTCGCCGCGTTGCCGCCCGGCTCAATCCGGAAAAGCGATACCATGAATTGTCGGACCGGCTTGACGCCACCGACACCATCGCCAACCGCGCGGCGCTGGCGGCGGAGTGCTCGACTATCGGCCGCTTCGACGAGGCTGAGCGCCATTACGCCCATATCTTGAAGCTGCCGATGGGCGAGGAGCCGATCTATGCATTCGGCAAGGCGAAAGCCCAGTTCGCGCAAAATCGCGCCGCCGATGCGATCACGACCCTGGACGATCTACAGGCGCGCTGGCCCGACTTTCAGTCCGCCGACGCGCATCTGTTGTACGCGCGGGCGCTCGCCGAAGTCGGCCGCACCGATCAGGCTCTGGAGGAGTTTCATGGCGTCGCGGCCTATTTTCCCGGTGCCGAGGCGCGGGTGCGCTACGGCATGCTGCTGCGCGTGATGGGCCGCACCGCGGAGGCCAGGCTGGTATTCGCCGAATTGCTGATTCAGATGAAGCGCTCGCCCAAGCATCTGCGCGCGGCGCAGGCCGAATGGCTGTCGATCGCCGAGAAGCAATTATCGGCCTGAATACCACCGTCTCAGGCCTATTCCAGTTGTTGCCCACGAATGAGCAAACACTGCCCCGCAACCGGTCCTGAGCCCGTCGGCTGGCCTGAAATTTGCTGGTTATTTCCCGGAATTCGCCGCCTACTGAACGGGGGAAAAAGACCATGAATATTCGCAAGGCATTTTGTACGCTAGCGCTCGCAGCCGTCGCGCTATCGTCACATTCTGTCATGGCCGAAACCACGCTGCACATTGCGATGACAGCGTCGGACATCCCGACCGCGACCGGCATGCCGAACAACGGGTTCGAGGGCATGCGCTTCATGGGCTACCCGATCTTCGAGGGGTTGGTGCTGTGGGATCTCACGCAAAACCGATCAGTTGGCGGCGCTGCGCCCTGGCCTCGCGGAGAAATGGGAGCAGGATCCCGCCGACAAGAGCAGCTGGATCTTCCATCTGCGTCGTGGCGTCAAATTCCACGACGGTACCGATTTCAATGCCGATGCGGTGATCTGGAATCTCGAGCGCTTCTTCAACAGTACCAGCCCGCAAGTTCGAGCCGATGACCGCACCGCTGGCGCGGTCCCGCGTGCCGCTGATGGGCACCTACAAGAAGGTCGACGATTACACCGTCGCGATCACCACAACCAAGCCGGCCTCCTATTTCCCCTATATGATGGTCTATGTACTGTTCACGTCGCCGGCCTCGTTCGAAAAGGCCGGCCACGATTGGTCCAAGGTCGCGACCTTGCCCGCGGCCGGCACCGGCCCGTTTCGTATCGTCAAGATCGTGCCGCGCCAGGAGGCTGATCTCGCGCGCTGGGACGGCTTCTGGGACAAGTCCAAGATCGCAAAAGTCGACAATGTCGTGCTGATGCCGATCCCGGAGGCGAATTCGCGGTTGGCGGCGTTGCGCTCGGGCCAGGTCGACTGGGTCGAAGTGCCGCCGGCTGACGGCATCGATCGCTGAAAGCGGCCGGCTACACCATCACGAGCGGCTCATATCCGCATGTCTGGCCGTGGTTCTACAACATCGGCGCCGCCAACAGCCCGTTCAAGGACGTCAGGGTTCGCCAGGCGTTGAACTATTGTATCGATCGCGACGGGCTGGTGTCGCTGCTCAACGGTACCGCGGAGCCGTCGGTCGGCTGGCTCAAGAGCAGCGATCCGGATTTCGGCTCACCCGTGAACCACTACAAATTCGATCCGGCCAAGGGCAAGGCGCTGCTGGCGGAAGCCGGTTTTACCACAGCAAAACCGTTGTCGTTCAAGGTGCAGATTTCCAATTCGGGCTCGGGCCAGATGCTGCCGCTGCCGATGAACGAATTTCTGCAGCAGAATCTGAAAGAGGCCTGCGGCGTCAGTGTCGATTTCGACGTGGTTGAATGGCAGGTTCTCCTCACCCAGGCCCGATCGGTGCCGGACGCGCCGAGCCTGAAGGGCGCGATGGCGCTCAACATCAGTTCGCCATCGTCGGACGCCGGGATCATGGCGCGGTATTTCGCCGCCGCCAACTGGTCGCCAAACGGATTCAATTTCGAGCAGTGGAAGGACGATCAGTTCGAGGAGGCGCTCAAGACCATGGCCGAGACCACCGACCCCAAGGTGATTTCGGCGGCCTATCGCAAAGCGCATGAACGGCTGGTCGACAATCCGCCGTGGCTCTACATCGTCCACGACCTCAACCCGCGCGCGATGAGCCCGAGGGTGAAGGGGTTTGTTTCACCGCAATCGTGGTTCGTGGATTTGACTTTGGTGAGTGTGCAGTAGGGGCTGCCGACAGCACCGTCATTCCGGGGCGTGCGGCTTCGCACGAACCCGGAATCTCGAGATTCCGGGTTCAGCCCTGCGGGCTGCCCCGGAATGACTCGTTGTTACTGCGGGGACCAGATCAAGCCGCCCGCCGCTTGATCCGCTTGATCGTCCCGGAAAACGTGAACAGCGGCCGCTCCCCCGATTTAAGCACGCCGCGCAGGAAGATGATCGAGCCGCCGGCGCGGGTGACTTCGCCGGATCCCTCGATCAGTTCGCCTTCGCAGGCGGCATCGAGAAACTCGCAGCCGAACGACATCGTGACGCCGGGTCCTTCCAGGATCGGCGAGGCAATCGCGAACAGGCAATAATCCGCGAATGACATGAACGCGCCGCCATGCACATTGCTGGCGCCGTTGAGATGCTTCTTCTCGACCCGGAACGCGCAGCTCACGCTGCCGTCCTCGTTCACGCGGTGCCAGAACGGCCCGTTATTGGTCTCGAAATTGTCGCCGGTCCAGGTCCGCCACCCCTTGAATTCGCCCTCAGCGGCGACGTGCAGGTCAGGGCGGGGCCGGTATGCGGGTTTGGTCCGTTCGTCCACGTGATTTATGCCTTTAAATGAGGGTTTTAGCTCTTAAATCCGATCCATCGCCGACGTGCAAATTGCGGGCCGCTTGTGCTGCCCCCGTAAAGCTCTGGACATCAGGAATTTGCGTCATAAAAGGCCTTTAACGGCCTGTCCGATCTCCCTAATAAGGGTTCTTCAACCCGTAAGTAGCCTCATGAACCAGCCGCAGATCACCCCCGAACTCGTCGCCAGCCATGGGCTGAAGCCGGACGAGTATGAGCGCATTCTCAAGCTGATCGGCCGGGTGCCGAGTTTCACCGAGCTCGGGATTTTCTCGGCGATGTGGAACGAGCATTGCTCGTACAAATCCTCGCGGCTGCATTTGCGGGGGCTGCCGACCAAGGCGCCGTGGGTGATCCAGGGGCCGGGCGAAAACGCCGGCGTGATCGATATCGGCGACGGTCAGGCGGTGGTGTTCAAGATGGAGAGCCACAATCATCCGAGCTACATCGAGCCGTATCAGGGCGCGACCACCGGCGTCGGCGGCATTTTGCGCGATGTGTTCACGATGGGCGCGCGCCCGATCGCCTGTCTTAATGCGCTGAGCTTTGGCGCGCCGGAGCATCCGAAGACCCGCCATCTGGTGTCGGGCGTGGTCGCCGGCGTCGGCGGCTACGGCAATTCGTTCGGCGTTCCGACCGTGGGCGGGCAGGTGCGTTTTCACACCCGCTATGACGGCAATATCCTCGTCAACGCGATGGCGGTTGGTCTCGCCGACGCTGACAAGATTTTCTACGCGGCGGCGTCGGGCGTGAACATGCCGATCGTCTATCTCGGCTCCAAGACCGGCCGCGACGGCATTCACGGCGCCTCGATGGCGTCGGCCGAATTCGATGACGACTCCGCCGAGAAACGCCCGACGGTGCAGGTCGGCGATCCCTTCGCCGAAAAGCTGCTGCTGGAAGCCTGCCTCGAAATCATGGAAGCCGATTGCGTGATCGCGATCCAGGACATGGGCGCGGCGGGGCTGACGTGCTCGGCGGTCGAGATGGGCGCCAAGGGCGATCTCGGCGTCGATCTCGATCTCGACGCGGTGCCGACCCGCGAGACCGGCATGAGCGCCTACGAGATGATGCTCTCCGAAAGCCAGGAGCGCATGCTGATGGTGCTCAAGCCGGAGAAAGAGAAAGAGGCCGAGGCGATCTTCCGTAAATGGGGACTGGATTTCGCCGTGGTTGGCTACACCACGCCGAGCAAGCGGTTCGTGGTCAAGCACGCCGGCAACGTGATGGCCGATCTGCCGATCAAGGAACTGGGTGACGAAGCCCCGCTTTACGATCGCCCGCATGTAGAGACGCCGCTGTTGCCGACCATCCGTGCGCAGGACGTCAAACCACCTGTTGGCATCATGCCGGCGCTGGAGAAGCTGATCGCGACACCCGAGCTTTGCTCGAAGCGTTGGGTCTGGGAGCAATACGACCATGTCATCCTCGGCAATACCGTGCAGCGGCCCGGCGGCGACGCCGCGGTGGTGCGGATCGAGGAGGGGCCGAAGGGCCTGGCGCTGACCGTCGATGTCACGCCGCGTTATTGCGAGGCCGATCCGTACCAAGGCGGCCTGCAAGCGGTGGCCGAGGCGTGGCGCAACATCACCGCCGTAGGCGGCCGGCCGCTGGCGATCACGGATAATCTGAATTTCGGCAACCCTGAGCGACCCGAGATCATGGGGCAGTTCGTCGGCTGCCTGAAAGGCATCGCGGAAGCCTGCCGTACGCTCGACTTCCCGGTCGTGTCGGGCAATGTCTCGCTTTACAACGAGACCAACGGCCGCGGCATCCTGCCGACGCCTTCGATCGGCGGCGTCGGTCTATTGGATGATTTTACCAAATCCGCGAGCCTGGCGTTCAAGGCGGGCGGCGAGGCGATCCTGTTGATCGGCGAAACCCAGGGCTGGCTCGGCCAGTCGGTATATCTGCGCGACGTCTGTGGCCGTGAAGAGGGCGCTCCGCCGCCGGTGGATCTGGCGGCCGAGAAGCGGAACGGCGACGTGGTGCGCGGCATGATCCACGCCGGCACCGCCACCGCGGTGCACGACCTCTCCGATGGCGGGCTGTTGATCGCGCTGGCGGAGATGGCGATTGCTAGCGGCATAGGGGCGCAGGTGCTGGCCGCGCCGGGCTCCATCGTACCGCATGCCTATTGGTTCGGTGAGGACCAGGCACGCTACCTCGTCACCGTACCCGCGCAGGATGCCGGGCTGGTGCTGGCGAAGATGAACGGCGCGGGTGTGCCGTGCGCGCGGATCGGCACCACCGGCGGCGATGTGATCGCGGTTGCCGGTGAAGCTCCGGTGTCGGTGGCCTCATTGCAGGCCGGTTTCGAGAGCTGGTTCCCGGCCTACATGGCCGGCGGCCGCTAGCGTCCAGTCGGGACCGAGTTAGTAGCGCTAGCGAGGCAAATCCGTGACGGCCACGAGCATGGTGAGGCTGAGCGCAGTCGCGATCAAAATAGCCGACAATCCCATGAGGGTATCCTTGTAAGCAAAGTTGACCTTGAACGCGTCTCCCCACTGAATTTATGCAGTTTTGATGCCAATCGCTACAGCACGTGGGTCGCGCCGGGAATCTTGCGCAAGATCGCCGTCACCGCCCAACTGAAAGTGACTGTCAGAATGAACGCGATGGCCGCCTTGACGATCGCGGGCAGGTCGTAATCGAACAGCCAATATTGCAGCCACAGCACAATCGGATAGTGCACCAGGAAGATGCCATAGGCATCGCCCTGCATGCGGTCGAGCAGGGGCCATTGGCGCTTCGAGCCGAGGAAGAATCCCAGGATGGCGAACAGGATCGCGGCGCTGAAAGCGACGAAGCAGAAGCCGTAGCAGGCGTAATACCACGCCGGCTGTGGGCTGGGATTACCTAATATCTCGCGCTTGATGTAGATCAGGATCCACATCAAAGCATAAGCAACGACAGTCGAGATGATCCAGCCCCATTGGCTTCGCGCCAACCGGCCGTCTGCGCTCAATGCGCCCTGGTTGATATGCGCGGCGCCGATACCAGCGCCGATGAAGAAATAGCTGGCGTAAAGCAGCACGCGGCTGGCCTGCACCGAGAACGGGCCGAATTCGAACCAGTGGTTCGGGCCGAAATAAAGCAGCGCCGGGATGTAAGTCAGCGCAGTAACGGCCAGCAGGAACAGATAGAACTTCGCCGGATGTTCGGAGCATCGCTCCGATAGCCTGTTGATCGGATCGAGCAAATGAGGCGACAGCTTGTACAGAAGGCTCGCCAATAGATCGAACCCTAGCAATACCCAGACGAACCAGAGCGGGCCACTCGGCCACGGACCGACCGTCACGGTTTTCCACCAGAACGCCGGGAAGCTGATGTCGGGGTTGTGACGCAGCTCGAGGGCGTAGTAGGCGATCGGGATCACGGTGATGGCGGCGAGCGCGAAGGGCAGGCCGAGCCGGAGCAGGCGATCGCGAAGATGGATGCCGAACGCCTTGTGCGCGTTGCTGGGCCACACGAACAATCCCGACAGGAAAAAGAACATCGCCATGAAGAAGCTGTCGGTGGCGGTGACGATGAAATCGAAACCGAGCCACGCTTTGGCGTCGGTGTGGCCGAAATAGGTATAGGGAATGACGGCGTGGTGGAGCACGACGACAAGTGTCAGGAAGCTGCGCGCGTGATCGAACGCGGCGTTGCGCGAGGAAACTTTCGGCGTCGCTCGAACCTGCGCCGGCGCCATTGTATCTGAGATGGATGTCATGCCGCCCCGGCAAAATTGTTCGGTACAATTTTGCCGTCGGGGGTCGGATTCAGCAAGACCAAAGTGAACGTGCAGGTTGCCCGGCGTGTTCACGCTTATGACAGCGCCGGCGGCCCGGCGATCAGCCTTGGCGCAGGAACCAGTTCCACGGCAGGAAGTTAAGGCAGCGTCATAGGGTAGCTGCCGCGTCGGCAGCGAGGGCTGGAGGAGCGTATTATGACAATACTGAAATGGGCGCTGATCTTCTTCGTGGTCTCGATCATCGCCGGCGTGTTGGGATTCACGGGCATTTCAGCGGCTTCCGCCGACGTCGCCCGCTTCCTGTTCTACGTCTTCGTGGTGATCTTCCTGGTGCTGCTGGTGCTCGGGCTGACGATTTTCAGGGTGTAGACCAGACGATTCGAACAGACCGATCGTCGACGCCCGAATCATTGCAAGCCCTGAAGAAATTCTCTCTAATTCCACCCTAACCGCCATCAGGCGGGATTAAAATCGGGTGGAACATGACAATGATCGACCGACGCGAAGTGTTGAAATTGTCCCTGCTCGGCGCGGCCGTGGGCGAGCTTGGCCTTCGGGCGCCCCCATCCTTGGCCGCTGAATCCGTATCCGAGGCGCGGAGGCGAACCCGCTGGATTGTGCTCGGCTCCAAAGGCGGACCGCGCGTCACCACAGGACGTTCCAATCCCGCTAACGTCCTGCTTGTCGATGATGTGCCCTATATCATCGATTGCGGGATTGGGATCACCAAGCGCCTGGTCGAAGCCAACGTCCCGCTACCGAGCCTGCGCTACGTCTTTGTGACGCATCTACATTCGGACCATGTACTTGAATTCGGCAACATGATCGACGCGTCCTGGTCGGTCGGCCTCAATCATGAAGTGAACGCGTTTGGTCCGGTCGGGCTCGAAGCTCTGGTTCAGGCCTACTGGGAATCGAACCTTGCCGACATCGAGATCCGCATCCCGGATGAAGGCAAACCGGATCCGCGAAAACTGCTGGTGGTGAAGGATATCGGCGAATCGGGACCGGTCATGAGCAATGACAAGGTCGAGGTGACGGCTTTTCGCACCCCGCATCCGCCGATCCTCGAACGCAACTATGCGTACAAGTTCAAGACGCCCGATGGCGTGATCGTGTATGCCTGCGATACCGCCTACAATCCCGAACTTGCGAAATTCGCTGCTGGTGCCGATCTGCTGATCCACGAGGCCCTGTACCTTCCGGGCGTGGACGCCATGACCAGCCGGATCAAGAACGCCTCGACCTTGAAGGAACATTTGCTGGCCTCGCACACTGCGACCGAAGATGTCGGTCGCGTGGCGAAAGCAGCCGGCGTCAAGAAGCTGGTGATGAGCCATCTCGTCCCGGGTGACGATCCATCGATCACCGACGAGATGTGGATGGAAGGCGCGCGCAAACATTACGACGGTCCAATCGTCGTTGCGCGCGATTTGATGCAAATCGACCTGTAGACCGCGTTTTCGAGCGAAGCGGCTACCGGTTCGCGTAAAGAAAGCGCGTCAAAACGAAAGGGCCCGGTTCTTATTCAATCAGACCGGAACTCTTGCGTCAGATCGTTAGGCTACTTCCTCGATCTTCACCTTGTCCGGGTAGAACGCCAGGTGATCCTTGATTTCGGTCATCGCCGGGAACGGCGTCTCGTAGGTCCAGATTGAATTCTCCAGCGTCGTGCCGTCGGCGACCACGCTGTAATAGCTGGCGTCGCCCTTGTACGGGCAATGCGTGGTGCGGTCGGTGCGCTTGAGCAGGGCCATGTTGGCATCCGTGCGCGGCACGTATTGCACCGCCGGATAGCTCGCTTCCTTCAAGATCAGCGCGTGGGTGGTGTCGGCGATCACGACGCCATCGGCGGAGACGCGGATACGTTTCGGATTCGGCGTGATGGTGATCGGATGGTCGGGACCGGGCAGTTTCATGATCGTTGTGCCTTGTTCGGTCAGCCCGTTTTGATTGTGCGGCCTGATCCACGGGTTTAAAACGATTGGAGAGCGGATATAGTGTTGAAACGCGTGACCTAGAAGAGCGCCCGCGCTAAGTTTGGCCGTCACGGTTGCGAGAGCCGTGACAGGCCCCAGATAGTCAGACCCGACACTGCCCGCCACCAGGAGTACAGTTGGATGCCGATGGACGCCCGCGAGATCGAAACGATGATCAAGGCAGCGATTCCCGACGCCGAGGTGACGATCCGTGACCTGGCCGGCGACGGCGACCACTATGCGGCGACGGTGATTTCGGCCTCGTTCAAGGGCAAATCCCGGGTCCAGCAGCATCAGATCGTCTATCAGTCGCTGAAGGGCCAGATGGGCGGGGTGCTTCACGCGCTGGCTTTGCAGACCGGGATACCGGAAGCCTAGCCGGGCGCGCCGATGGCGGACCAACCGCGCGGCGGCCTGTTTCGGCCCCGGGTCGCGAAACAGCATAGCCGCGTCACCTATGCCGAATTGTTTTTCGACCTGGTGTTCGCCTTCGCGGTTACACAGATCTCGCACACGCTGCTGGAGCGGTTTACTGCGCTCGGAAGCCTGCAGACCACGATGTTGTTCCTCGCGGTCTGGTGGCTGTGGGTCTACACCGCCTGGATCACCAATTGGCTCGATCCCGAAAAGACGCCGGTGCGGGTGCTGCTGTTCGCTTTGATGCTCGGCGGACTGATACTCTCAACGTCAATCCCGAAAGCATTCGAATCCCGCGGGCTTTGGTTCGCATTGGCCTATAGCGTGATGCAGGTCGGGCGCACTGCCTTCCTGTTGATCTGCGCCATGCGAGATCAGCCGAACGCGCGTATGAACGCGGTTCGCATCCTGGTCTGGTTGTCGATATCGGGCATGCTATGGATCGCGGGTGGGCTAGCCGAGGGACAGACGCGGCTCGAATTGTGGGCGGTGGCGCTTGGGATCGAATATCTGTCGCCGGCGGCGCGATTCTGGATCCCGAAATACGGCGCGTCGTCGGTCTCGGATTGGGTGGTCGAAGGCGGCCACATGGCCGAGCGCTGCGCCGGCTTCATCATCATCGCGCTCGGAGAGTCCATCGTGGTGACCGGAGCGACATTCGCCGATCTGACCTGGACCGCTGAGACGGTCATCGCCTTTCTGGCATCGTTACTTGGCAGCATCGCGATGTGGTGGATCTATTTCCACAAGGGCGCCGAGGCCGGGTCCGAGCAGATTTCAAACTCCAGCGAGCCGGGACGGCTGGCGCGGCTCGCGTACACCTATCTGCACATGCCGATCGTGGCGGGGATCATCGTCGCGGCGGTGGCCGACGATCTCGTGCTGGCGCATCCCGGCGGCCACTCCGATTACAAGACGGTGCTTAGCGCGGTGGGTGGGCCGCTGCTGTTTCTGATCGGCACCATCCTGTTCAAGCACACCTTTCGCGGTTTCCTGCAACTCTCGCATATTGCAGGCATTATCGCGCTCGGCGTGCTCGCCTGGTTCGCCGGCGAGCTATCGCCGGTGGTGCTATCGAGCCTCGGTACGGCGATCCTTTTGATCGTCGCGGTCTGGGAATCGGTTTCGTTCGGTTCGGGAACGGGCGAAACCGAAGCCGAGGCGGCTCAGTCCGACGCCACCAGCGCGTGAACCGAGAACATCCCGGCCGGATCGGTCCAGGAGGCGCGCGGGGTCCAGCCCGAGCCACGCGCCAAGGCGTTTAAGCGCTCGATGCTGTATTTGTAGCTGCTTTCAGTGTGAATGCTCTCGCCGGCGCGGAACGTCAGATTGGTGCCGAGCAGCCGCACGTTCTGCGGCTTCTTGCTGATCAGATGCATCTCGATCCGATGTCGCTCGCGGTTATAGATCGCGCGGTGGGTGAAGGATGAGAGATCGAAATTGCCGCCGAGCTCGCGGTTGATGCGCACCAGCACATTGAGGTTGAATTGCGCGGTGACCCCGGCGGCGTCGTTATACGCGTCATACAATACGCGCTCGTCCTTTTCGAGGTCGACGCCAATGATCATCAGCGCGCCCTGGCCGAGGATTTCGCGGGCGCTGCGCAGGAAGGCGCAGGCCTCGTGCGGTTCGAAATTGCCGAGCGTCGAGCCCGGGAAGAAGCCCACCTTGGGCATATTCGCGATAGTGGCCGGTAGTGCGAAGGGCGTGGTGAAATCGGCCGAGACCGGATAGACTGCGAGGCCTGGAAAATCCCGGCGCAGCGCGTCGGCCTGGCCGTTGATGAAATCGCCCGAGATATCGACCGGCACATAGGCGCCGATTTCGCATTTCTCCAGCAGCAGCCGCACTTTCGTGGTGGCGCCGGCGCCGAATTCGACCAGCGCCGCACCCTTCGGGATCAGCGCCGCGATCTCGTTGCCGCGATCGCGCAGGATCGAGAGCTCGGTGCGGGTCGGGTAATATTCCGGCAGCTTGGTGATCGCCTCGAACAATTCCGATCCGGCGGAATCATAGAAATATTTCGGCGACAGTTTTTTCGGCCGCTGCGACAGGTCGCCGATGGCTTCTCGGGCGAAGATCGAGGTTTGTTCGTCAGGCAGATGGGCTCCGGCCAAAGCGCTGGCATGCACATTCATGGTACTCTCCTGGCGCTTCCCGGCGCGGTTGAGTGCAAAGGATTAGGCGGTGTAATCGGCGAGCCGCAGCCCGGTGAACTGCCAGCGATGGTGGGGATAAAAAAAGTTGCGATAGGTGACACGGCTGTGACGGTCAGGTGTGGCCAGCGACGAGCCGCGCAGCACCAATTGATTGACCATGAACTTACCGTTGTACTCGCCGAGCGCGCCTTCGATGGCGCGATAGCCGGGGTAGGGGGAATAGCTGCTGCGGGTCCATTGCCAGACGATGCCGAAGGCGTCGTTGAGTTGACTTGCGCGCGCGGCCACTTCCCATTCCATCTCGGTCGGCAGATGCTTGCCGCTCCAGCGCGCGAAGGCGTCGGCCTCGTAATAACTGACATGGCACACCGGCGCATCCGGATCGATCGGCTGCAATCCGCCGAGCGTCATGATCTTCCATTCGCCGTCGACCTGGCGCCAATGCCCGGGCGCCTGCCATTCCTCGTTGTTGACGGCCGCAAAGCCGTCCATCAGCCACAGCGTGGCCTCGCGATAGCCGCCATCCGCCATGAAGGCCTGCCATTCGGCGTTGGTGACCAAGTTGCGAGCTATCTTGACCGGTCCGACCAGCGCGCGATGCACCGGCTTTTCATTGTCGAAATGGAAGCTCTCGCCGGCATGACCGATGCTATGGATGCCCTCGGTGAGGGTGACCCATTGCTGATCGCCGTCCGTCGAGACCGGGAACCTCCAGGTCGGCATCGTAGGCCGGCGGGATCGGGTTTTGCGCGAAAGCGTGCAGGATATCCGTCAGCATCAATTCCTGATGCTGCTGCTCATGATTGAGGCCGACTTCGACCAGCGGCACCAATTTCGTCAGCGTAGTTTCGTCGGCGGCTTTGAAAAAATTTGACCACTGCGGCATCGACGTGCCGCCGATAGGCAGTGACTTCATCGGCGCTGGGACGGGTCAGATGGCCGCGCTGATGGCGGGCATGGCGCGGGCCGGCGCTGACGTAATAAGAATTGAACAGAAAAGCGTAGTCCGGATGAAACACCGTGTAGCCCGGGCTGTGTTCGCCGAGCAGGAATTGCTCGAAGAACCAGGTCGTATGGGCGCGATGCCACTTCGCCGGACTGGTATCCGGCATCGACTGAATCAGCTGATCTTCCGGGGACAAAGGCGCAGCCCGGCGCTCGGTCTCGTTGCGGACCTCAAGGAAGGCTTCCACCAGATTCTGGGCGAGACTGCCGGGCTCCGAAAACAATGATGGGCGAGGGGCGACCGACATGGTCGCAGCGGACGCTGGTTTTGACACGAGTGGTCTCCGGTTCGGGAGAGAGAACGTTGCTCTGGCGTACCGGTTCCCCGGGAATTGTTCGTCCTAGATAGGGGCTCGGGTGCGGGATAAAAGCCTCCCGACCTGCCAAAAAGGTAATCCCGATCGGGGCCAGAGACGGCCGTGCCGCCTCTGGTTTGCCGCAATGCGGCTGTGTCAAACCCGCGCATGCCGGCTCCCCGCCATTTTACTTTGGATGCACAACGGTTTGAGCTACATATATGCCATGTCACGCGTTGAACGGGGCCGGCCTGGCGGCTGTACCGCAGGGGGCTTGGCCTCAAAGGAAAGAAATATGAGCATTGAACAATTCATCGACAATGAAGTGAAGTCGAACGACGTCGTGCTGTTCATGAAGGGCACGCCGCAATTTCCGCAGTGCGGTTTTTCCGGTCAGGTGGTCCAGATCCTCGATCACGTCGGGGTCGGCTACAAGGGCCTCAACGTTCTTGAATCCGCTCGACCTGCGCAACGGGATCAAAACCTATTCGAACTGGCCGACCATTCCGCAACTTTACGTCAAGGGCGAGTTCGTCGGCGGCTGCGATATCATCCGCGAGATGTTTCAGGCGGGCGAGTTGCAGCAACTGTTGGCAGACAAGGGTGTGCTCGACAACGCGCCAGCCTCGGCCTGAGCCTCGCGGCGCGACAACTCGGTCCGGCGCGGCTGGAAGTTGTTGTCGCTGAATTACGACACTGCGCGTTGATGCCATCGTCAACGCGGCTAATGAAACGATGCCGAGCGGCGGCGGGGTGGACGGCGCGATTCATCGCGCGGCGCGGCCTGAGCTACTAGCCGAATGCCACACGCTGCATGGCTGCGCGACGGGCAATGCCAAAATCACCAAAGGTTATCGGCTCACGGCCGGTCATGTGATCCATGCCGTCGGCCCGGTCTGGCATGGCGGCCGCGATGGCCAAGACGCGCTGCTGGCGTTGTGCTATCGCCGCGCCATTGAGCCGGCGCAGGACGACGGCCTTGGCTCGATCGCATTTCAAGCGATTTGCACCGGTGTCTATCGTTTCCGCCGACCGCGCCGCACCGGTCGCGGTTTCCGCGACCGCGCTGGCACTGGCTGCGGCACCGCGGTGACCCGCGTCATTTTCTGTTGTTTTTCGGATGCCAGCGCGAGCCTTCACGTGCAGGCGCTGGCCGGCGTCGGCAGCCCTTGTACCGACTGAACCGGCCGCTAAACTCGCTGCCATTCATTCGGGGAGGGGTTGATGAATTTTCGTCATATTTTGCGCGCGACGGCGGCTTGTGCGCTGCTGATGCTGGCGGCGTCGCAGGCGGCCGCGGAAGGCACCTTCGATATTCCGCCCGGTGCGCATTTCGATCCGAAAAAGCTGGAGAAGGTCAGCGAGTTCTTTCGCAATGAAGTCTCAACCGGCAAGATCCCCGGCGCTATCCTGCTGATCCAGCAGCACGGCAAGCCGGTCTATCACGAGTTCTTCGGTGTGCGCGATCCCACCACCAAGGAGCCGATGACCGACGACACCATCTTTCAGGTTTTTTCGATGAGCAAGCCGATCACTTCGGTGGCGGCGATGACCCTGATCGATCAGCACAAGATCAAGATCGACGACCCCGTCGGAATCTACATTCCGGAGTTTTCGACCGCCAAGGTCGGCGTCGAGAAGAAAGCCGACAATGGCGAGAAGGTTCTCGAACTGCAGCCGCTCAAACGCCCGATGACCGTGCTCGATCTGATGACGCAAACTTCCGGAATCACGTACGGTTTCTATGGCGACAGCATGGTCCGCAAAGCCTATGCCAACGCCAAAATCTATGACGGCGATTTCACCAACGCCCAATTCGCCGAACGGATCGCGGCGCTGCCGCTGGCCGAACAGCCCGGCACGCTGTGGGACTACGGCCATTCAACCGACATTCTCGGCCGCATCATCGAGGTTGCCAGCGGCAAATCGCTGCTGCAATACGAAAAGGAAAGCCTGCTCGATCCGCTCGGCATGCCCGATACAACGTTTTACGTCACCGATCCCGCGAAACAGAAATTGCTGGCCAGGCCGGCCTTGAATGATCAGGATTTTCGGGTCGGATTTGACGCCAGCGTGGATAAGCAAAAGAAATGGGAATCCGGCGGCGGCGGCATGGTCACCACCATGGCCGACTTTTCAAAATTCACACAGATGATTCTCGACGGCGGCAAATTCGACGGCAAGCAGTTCATCAGTCCGAAATCCTATGAACTGATGACTTCGGATCATCTCGGGCCGGGCTCCGGCATCGCGCGGGATTATTTCTACTTCCCTGGCGACGGTTTTGGTTTCGGCCTTGGCTTTGGCGTTCGCACCGATCCCGGCAACGCAAAGCCACCGCCGCCGGGTTCCCTCGGCGAGTTGAAATGGGACGGCGCCAGCGGCTGCTATTTCGTGATCGACCGCAAGCAGGACATGTTCTTCGTGCTGCTGGAAGAGACGCCGTCGCAGCGGCAGCGGATCCAGAAGGCCGTGAAGCAGCTGATCTATGAAGCATTGGAGAACTGACGGTTTTGTCGATCGGCGCAGTTTCGCAATCGCGTTCGCGGGAGGGGCGCTTGCGCTGGTCGCACCGGCAGCGCTTCGTGCCGAACGGCTGTCCGTCGCCAGAAGCGGTTTCTCGCCGGAGAAACTTGCCAGGCTCAGTAAGTACATGCGCAACGAAGTCGCGACCGGCAAAATCCCCGGCGCCATCGTCCTGATCCAGCAGCACGGCAAGCCGGTCTACTCCGAAAAATTCGGCGTACGCAGCGTCGAGGGCCGGCACCCGATGACGGAGGACACGATCTTCCGGCTGTATTCGATGTCGAAGCCGATTACTTCAGTTGCCGCGATGTTGCTGGTGGATGACGGCAAGCTCGCGCTCGGCGATCCCCTCTCAAAATACATTCCGGTCTTCGCGGATGTGAAGGTCGGGGTCGAAACGCGCGATCAGGCCGGAAGGCTCGCGCTCGAACAACTGCAGCGGCCTATCACGATCGAAGATCTGCTGCGCCACACCTCGGGTCTGACTTACGGCTTTTACGGCGAGAGCGCGGTGCGAAAGCTCTACGCCAATGCCGACCTGTTTCGCGGCGATTTCGACAATGCCGATTTCGCCGAGCGCCTCGCCAAACTGCCGCTGGCCGAACAGCCCGCGACAGCGTGGGACTACGGCCATTCGACCGACATCCTTGGCCATGTCATCGAGGTAGCGTCTGGCCAGACGCTGTTTCAGTTCGAAAAGCAGCGTCTGCTCGATCCGCTGGGGATGACCGACACCGCGTTCTACGTCGCTGACGAAGCGAAACGGCCACTATTGGCTCAGCCGATGCCGGACGACCGCTTCACCAGTCCGGTCGCGGGAATCAGCGACCCAATGCGACCGCGGCGCTGGCAATCCGGGGGTGCCGGCATGGTGGGAACTATGGGGGACTATGCGCGGTTCGCGCAGATGCTGCTGAACGGCGGCGCCTACGCAACGCGGCGTTACCTCAAGCCCGAGACGGTGGCGCTGATGACCTCCGATCACATCGGCCCGGCTACTAACATCGCGCGCGATTATTTCTATTTTCCCGGCGCCGACAGCGGTTTCGGTCTTGGTTTCGCGGTGCGCACGTCACAACCAGCGAACACCACGCTGCCGCTGGGTGAATACCGCTGGGATGGTGTCGCAGGCACTTTCTTCTTCATCGATCCCAGCGACGACATGTTCGTGATCTGCATGATGCAGACCCCGTCGCAGCGCGGCCGGATCGAGACCGAACTGAAGGCGTTGGTCTACGACGCGCTGTTGAGGTAAGTCGCTAAGCCGCCCGTACGATCTCGCGCACCAGACCGACCGTTTCCTCGATCATGCCGGCCGTTACATCCAGATGGGTGCAGGCGCGGATGCGGCCGTCCATCATCGCCAGCAGCACACCGCGCTGACGCAGGGCGCCGACCATCTTGTCGCCGCTGACACCGGCGCCATCCGGGGTGAAGAACACCAGATTGGTTTCGGGCTGCTGCACTGTCACGCCGGCGATTTGCGACAGGCCACGTGCCAGTGCGCGGGCGTTGGCGTGGTCGTCCGCCAGCCGCTCGACATGATGATCGAGCGCATGGATGCAGGCCGCGGCGCAGATGCCGGACTGGCGCATCGAGCCACCGAGGCGCTGCTTCCAGCGCCAGACGTCGTCGATGAAATCGCGCGAGCCGGCGATCACAGCACCGATCGGCGCGCCAAGCCCCTTGGAGAAATCGAGCCAGGCTGAATCCCATCCGGCAACCATGTCGCGCGCGGCGATGCCGGTGGCAACGCAGGCATTCAACAGCCGCGCGCCGTCCATGTGGGTCGCGAGCCCGTTCGATTTCGCGATCTGGACGACTTCGGCCAGCGCGTCTTTTTTCCAGATCGTGCCGCCGCCGATATTGGCGGTCTGCTCGACGCTGACCAGCACCTGCGGCGGCTGATAGCGCGTACGTGGATGCAACGCCTTGCGGAAGGTTTCCGGCGTGAATTGTCCGTCGGCGCCAGTCAGCCCCGTGATCTGGAATCCGCCCAGCGCTGCATGCGCGCCGCCCTCGCGCGCCAGCAGATGCGCGCTCTCATGGGTCAGGATCTCG
Organism: Bryobacterales bacterium; assembly: GCA_963791675.1. Taxonomy (GTDB): domain Bacteria; phylum Acidobacteriota; class Terriglobia; order Bryobacterales; family Bryobacteraceae; genus JALYXI01. Next base: position 18,566 of record CAWBTD010000010.1, on the reverse strand, counting down.
TCGCCGGGCCGGCAATAGGATAACGTCGCCGCGACGTTGCACATGGTGCCCGACGGCATGAACACGGCAGCCTCCATGCCGAGCAAATCCGCCACCCGTACACAGAGCGCATTTGTGGTCGGATCGTCGCCGATCTGTTCGTCGCCGACTTCAGCCAGCGCCATCGCCTCCCGCATCGCCGGGGTCGGCCGGGTCTGGGTGTCCGACAGCAGATTGATGCGGACGGGAAGGGCCTTGGGATCGCGCGGAGGAGGGGTGTAGGTCATGGGGTCATCGCTCACGGTTTTATTGACATTGTCCGGAATGTATCCCATAGGATACATGTGTACGCGGTTCAAAGGACCGAAGAGTTCGACCATTGGCTTTCCGCCCTCGCGGATCGGCGTGTGCGAAAATCGTCTCTCGAATTGAGCGACTTGGCCTCGGGAACGTTGGAGACGTCAAGCCGGTTGGTGCAGGCGTCAGCGAAATGCGCCTGACTTATGGTTCCAGGGATATCGGATTTACTACAAGCAGACGGGCCAAACGATTTTGTTGATTTTGTGCGGTGGCGACAAGTCGAGTCAGGCCAAGGATATCAAACGGGCCAAAGAAATGGCGGCTCAGCTCTAGGTAGTGTGGACAGTTATCGCATCCATAAGATGATTGCCGCGAGAGTGACGATGGCAAGGTAATTTCGGGCGGTCTTTTCGAAACGGGTTGCGACGCGACGGAATTGCTTGAGTTTCGAGAAGCAACATTCGACGAGATGACGCTGGGCATAGAGATGCTTGTCGAGCGGATATTTGAGTGCTCGCGACGGGTTGTTGGGGATGACGGCGATCGCGCCTTTGGCCGCGATAGCCCGGCGCAAATGGTCGGCGTCGTAGGCTGTGTCGGCCATGACGACCTCGGCAGGTAAGCCTTCCAGCAAAGCAGCAGCTTGCGGTGCATCGCCCTTCTGACCTGCGGTCAGAATGAACCGCACGGGACATCCCAAGCCTCGAACGGCCATATGAATCTTGGTGCTCAGGCCACCGCGCGAGCGGCCGATCGCCTGATCTTCAGACCCCCTTTTTTAGCCCCGGCAGCGTGCTGGTGGGCTCGGACGATGGTGGAGTCGACGATCAGATATTCGAAGTCCGGATCATCGGACATCGTCTCGAATATCCGCCACCAAACGCCCTTGAGGCTCCAACGACTGAAGCGACGGAACACACTGTTCCAATCGCCAAACGCTTCTGGCAAATCACGCCAGGGCGAACCCGTACGCACAATCCAAAGCACGCCCTCCACGAACATCCGATTGTCGCGCCCAGTCGAGCCTTTCTGGTCAGGCCGGCCTATGATCAGGGGCGCCATCCGCTCCCACGCTGCGTCGCTCAAAACCAACCGCTCCATCACACCCAAGGCTGCCTCCCAAAAGCAGTCTTGAATCTGATTTGGCCCTAAAAAGGAATCCCTAAAGTCCACACCACCTAAGGCGCAAAAAGATGATCAAGATTTCAAAATTTGACGCGGCTGACTACCTCAAGGATCCGGTAACGATCGCTGGTTATTTGACGGAAGCATTTGAAACCAACGGTCCCGCTTATATTTGCACCGCGCTCGATACTGTCGCGCGCGCGAAAGGTATGGGAGATGTTGCGAAGGCGACCGGTCTATCTCGCGAGAGTCTCTACAAAACCTTCAAGGAAACGGCGAGGCCTGAATTCGATACAGTTCGGAAGGTCATGAGATCGTTTGGAGTTCAAATTGGTCGCCGAGCCGATCGAGGAGTCTCAGAAGGTTGCCTGACCTCACATACGAAGCAGTGCATACCCAACAAAAAGGCCCCGGCTAAACCGGGGCCTTTTGATCTTGGCAAAACCGCCGAACGATCAGCGCGAATAGAATTCGACGATCAGATGCGGCTCCATCTGCACGGCGAACGGAACGTCCGACAGATGCGGGATGCGGGCGTATTTCGCGGTCATCTTGCTGTGATCGACTTCGATGAAGTCGGGTACGTCGCGCTCGCCGAGCTGGCTGGCTTCCAGCACCACCGCGAGCTGCTTGGAGGATTCCTTGACCTCGATCTCATCGCCGACCTTGACCATGTAGCTCGAGATGTTGACGCGGCGGCCGTTCACCTTGACATGGCCGTGGTTGATGAACTGGCGCGCGGCGAACATGGTGGCGACGAACTTGGCGCGATACACCACGGTGTCGAGACGGCGCTCGAGCAGGCCGATCAGGTTCTCACCGGTGTCGCCCTTGAGGCGGCTGGCTTCGACATAGATGCCGTGGAACTGGCGCTCGCTGATATTGGCGTAATAGCCCTTCAGCTTTTGCTTGGCGCGAAGCTGCACGCCGAAGTCGGAGAGCTTGCCCTTGCGGCGCTGGCCGTGCTGGCCGGGGCCGTATTCACGGCGGTTGACGGGGCTCTTCGGGCGGCCCCAGATATTCTGGCCCATACGGCGATCGATCTTGTACTTCGCCTCACTGCGCTTGGTCATCGCGTCCTCTTGGGTAAAGGTTGAGTTTTGAGGAAACGCGCCCTCCTGTGCGCCGGGAAACCCCGGAGCTGACAGGTCCACCTTCTAAAGCCAGAAGGAAGACCACGGGTCGCGAAACGCATCGCGGGCCGAAAACGGCCCGCGAGCAGGCGGTTTCTAGGAAGAAACCCCCGTGATGTCAAACGATAAGGGGCGGATTTCGAGACCAAATCGGCCCGATACTCATTCCGGGACGGTCCGGAGGGCCAGATGCCATGCGCCGGCGTTGCCGGACGAGCCTCTCGGTCCGCCGCCAACCCTGACGCGCCCCAATCTGCCGGCTTGCCCGCTCTACCGCTCTAAGGCGCGGGCGTGGCCAAGGGCTTGGTCTTGTCGACGATATAGATGGCAAGCACTTTGAACGACTTGTCGCCGGCCTTGGCGTCGTGAATGACGCCGGGGGGAATTTGATAGGAATCGCCGGCCTTGAGGATCTGCTCAGGCTTGCCGTCGATCACGAGGTGGAGTTCGCCCTCCATCACATAGCCGGTCTCGGCGCCGGGATGGCTGTGGCGTCCGGAAGCGCCGCCGGCCGGAACCTCGGCGATCGCGGTCACGGTGGTGTAGCCTTCCGGAAAGTCTACTTTTTGCAGTGGCGTGCGTTTGATGCCCTGGGCAGACGCACTTCCCGAGAGGCCGCCCGCGGCAAAGGCGAAGGCGGCAACGGTTAGTCCGAGCAGATTTTTTTTAGATTATGATTTTTTCGGCTTGATTCAGAGACTCTTGCAGCCCTGGGTTGATGGAGCGGTTGGTTTGTGAGCGACGCAGCGTGGGAGCGGATGGCGCCCCTGATCATAGGCCGGCCTGACCAGAAAGGCTCGACTGGGCGCGACAATCGGATGTTCGTGGAGGGCGTGCTTTGGATTGTGCGTACGGGTTCGCCCTGGCGTGATTTGCCAGAAGCGTTTGGCGATTGGAACAGTGTGTTCCGTCGCTTCAGTCGTTGGAGCCTCAAGGGCGTTTGGTGGCGGATATTCGAGACGATGTCCGATGATCCGGACTTCGAATATCTGATCGTCAACTTCACCATCGTCCGAGCCCACCAGCACGCTGCCGGGGCTAAAAAAGGGGGTCTGAAGATCAGGCGATCGGCCGCTCGCGCGGTGGCCTGAGCACCAAGATTCATATGGCCGTTCGAGGCTTGGGATGTCCCGTGCGGTTCATTCTGACCGCAGGTCAGAAGGGCGATGCACCGCAAGCTGCTGCTTTGCTGGAAGGCTTACCTGCCGAGGTCGTCATGGCCGACACAGCCTACGACGCCGACCATTTGCGCCGGGCTATCGCGGCCAAAGGCGCGATCGCCGTCATCCCCAACAACCCGTCGCGAGCACTCAAATATCCGCTCGACAAGCATCTCTATGCCCAGCGTCATCTCGTCGAATGTTGCTTCTCGAAACTCAAGCAATTCCGTCGCGTCGCAACCCGTTTCGAAAGACCGCCCGAAATTACCTTGCCATCGTCACTCTCGCGGCAATCATATTATGGATGCGATAACTGTCCACACTACCTAGTCCGAGCAGTATTTTTTTGATCATGTTGTTTCTCCCTGTGCGGAGAACATTAGCATGTCAGGCCGGAACTCTGCCGCCGAAAAATGGCATCAGCGCCCGGCTCAGCAGATGCGGCCGTCCGGACGTGAAGATCATTTCAGCGCCGGCTTCGTCGCCTTCGCGCTCCGCGGGCCCAAGCAAACCCGCCACCCGCCGCGCGATCGCGGGCGCGGGGTCGATCCACTCCACGGGCCAGGGCGCGAGCCGGGTCAGGCGGTCGGTCAGCAGCGGATAATGGGTGCAGGCCAGCACCACGGTGTCGGTGCGGGCCGTGGCGTCGCCATCGGCACCGACAAAACATGGCGCGACTTCGGCCAGGATATCCGCATCGCTGACCTCGGCGCCGCCAAGTGCTGCTTCGGCAAGCGCGGCGAGATCGGCCGAGCCGACCAGCGTCACTTCGCAGCCCTGCGCGAAATCGCGGATCAGCGCACGGGTGTATTCGCGTTTGACGGTGCCCTTGGTGCCGAGCACCGACACCCGTTTTGTCCTGGAACTGGCGCAGGCCGGCTTGATGGCTGGAACCGTGCCCACGAAGGGAACCTGATAGGCGCCGCGCAGGTGCGACATCACCAGGGTCGAGGCGGTATTGCAGGCGATCACCGCCAGATCGGGCGCATGCGCCGCGATCAACTCGCCGATCAGCGGTACCACGCGGGCGATAATGGCTTCTTCGCTGTGGTGGCCATAGGGAAAGAACGCGTCATCGGCGACATAGACATAATGTGCGTCCGGCCGCGCTTTGACGATCTCGCGCAGCACGGTGAGGCCGCCAAGGCCGGAATCGAAAACCAGAATCGTGGGGGAGTGGGGCACGACGCGATGTTAGCTCATCAGGGTTAGCGTTCGGTTGTTATGGCACGCCGGCTGCCTCAGGCCTCGCCGAACACCCGCTTGAAGATCGTGTCGACGTGCTTGAAGTGATAGCCGAGGTCGAACTGCTCTTCGATTTCGGCGTCGCTGAGATATGTCTTCACGTCGGCGTCTTTTTTCAGCAGGGTCTGGAAGTCGCCTTCGCCGCGCCATACCGGCATCGCGTTGCGCTGCACGAATTTATAGGCGTCCTCGCGGCTGGCGCCTTTTTGGGTCAGCGCGATGAGTAGCCGTTGCGAATGCACGAGGCCACCGAGCCGGTCGAGATTCCGCTGCATGTTCTCAGGGTAAATCAACAGCTTGTCGATCAATCCTGCGAGCCGGTTGAGCGCGAAATCGAGCGTCACCGTGGCGTCGGGACCAATCATGCGCTCGGCCGAGGAGTGCGAGATATCGCGCTCGTGCCAGAGAACGACGTTCTCCATGGCCGGGGTCACATAGGCGCGAACCATGCGGGCGAGGCCGGTGAGGTTTTCCGACAGCACCGGGTTGCGCTTGTGCGGCATCGCCGACGAGCCCTTTTGGCCTTCGGAGAAGAATTCCTCGGCTTCCAGCACCTCGGTGCGCTGCATGTGGCGGATTTCGGTGGCGAGCCGCTCGACCGAGGAGGCGATCACACCGAGGGTCGCAAAGTACATCGCGTGGCGATCCCTGGGAATCACCTGGGTCGAAATCGGTTCAGGAACCAGCCCCATCGCCTTGGCAACATGGGCTTCCACCCGCGGATCGATCTGCGCAAAAGTGCCGACCGCGCCCGAGATCGCGCAAGTCGCGATTTCCTTGCGAGCCTCGACCAGCCGCGCGCGGGCGCGGGAAAACTCGGCATAGGCATAGGCCAGTTTCAGCCCGAACGTCACCGGTTCGGCGTGAATGCCGTGGGAGCGGCCGATGGTCGGCGTCATCTTGTGCTCGAAGGCGCGCTTTTTCAGCGCCGTCAGCACCTTGTCGACGTCGGCGATCAAGAGGTCGGCGGCGCGGGAAAGCTGGACGTTGAGGCAGGTGTCGAGCACGTCCGACGAGGTCATGCCCTGATGCACGAACCGCGCCTCGGGACCGACGATCTCCGCCAGATGGGTCAGGAAGGCGATGACGTCGTGCTTGGTTTCGCGCTCGATCTCGTCGATCCGCGCCACGTCGAAGGTGGCGTCCTTGGCCTTGGCCCAGATCGTTTTGGCAGCTTCCCTGGGGATCACGCCAAGTTCCGCCAGCGCATCCGCGGCATGCGCCTCGATCTCAAACCAGATCTTGAAACGGGTCTGGGGCTCCCAAATGGAAGCCATTTCCGGGCGGGCGTAGCGGGGAATCATGGCGGACTCGATGTTTCAGGGGGTTACGACACGTCTTAGCAGAGCGGCTCCCGGGAGCCAAACGGTAGTCCGGGGCAGACTGGGGGCGTCAACAATGCAAAAAAATACCGTTTCAGGCATAAAAACTGACTGACAGATATTGTAATCTGTCAGCGCGACTTTATAACTGGTTCAGCCACCGCGAAAGCGCGGGGACTGGAACAAGAAACGCTGCCGACAAACTGCCGAGTAACGACCATGACCACAGAAATCCTTTATTTGACCGCTCTGGTTCACGATTGGCTCAATTTACGGGTTGCCCGCCATCTGGCGGCGCGGGCCGCGAAATTGGCCCGCTGAGCCGTACCAACCACGAACAACCAACGGGGTAGCTATGAACGAAGTCGTCGTCCTTACCCCTGAACGCATTCTTGAAGTCACTGAAGATGTATTGCGCCGCTTCGGCCTCGCCAAGGCCACAGTGGTTGACGTCGCGCGTGCGCTCGACGTCAGCCACGGCAGCGTCTACCGGCATTTTCCGAGCAAGGCCTCATTGCGCCAAGCGGTAGCCAAGCGGTGGCTCGACCGGGTCAGCGCGCCGCTCGATGAGATCGTCGCAAGCGCCGAGCCCGCGCCGGCAAGGCTGGAGCGTTGGCTGCGGACCTTGTGCACCGCCAAGCAGAAGAAGGTGACCGAAGATCCCGAAATGTTCGCGACCTATCTGACATTGGCGCGCGAAGCCTGCGCCGCTGTGCGCTCGCACCGGGAGCGTTTGATGGATCAGGTCGCCGGCATTCTGTCGGATGGCCTCAAGGAGGGGACGTTCGAGGTCACCGATATCAAGGCTTCCGCCCGTGCGATCTTCGATGCCACGGTGCGCTACCATAATCCGGCGCATGCCGAGGAATGGAAAGATCCGGAACTCGCCGCGCGGTTCGATGCCTTGTTGGCGCTGTTGCTGCGCGGCCTTGCGGCGCTTGGAAAAAGATAGAACTGCAAACGACAAAGTCTTTGCCTGACCCGTTGTCTTAGCGCGCGGCGTTCTCGCCTGCTCGCGGCAGTTCGTTTACACCAACTCGCCCCGCGCCTGCGCGGCGGCGTTACGGATCGCTGAAATATTACCCTTGTAGCTTTCCAGGGTGCCCCCCTTGAACACGGCGGAACCCGCGACAAAGGCGTTGGCGCCGGCGGCGGCAAGCGCACCGGCAACATCCGGAGCGACCCCGCCATCGACCTCGATATCGATCGGCCGCCCGGCCGTCATGGCCCTGATATCGCTGACCTTGCCTATCGCGGAACGGATAAAAGCCTGGCCGCCAAAGCCCGGATTGACCGACATGACCAGCACGAGGTCGATCAGGTCGATCACATATTCGATCGCGCTGGCCGGCGTTCCCGGATTGATAGCCACCCCAGCCTTCTTGCCGAGGGCGCGGATGGCCTGCAGCGAACGATGCAGATGCGGGCCGGCCTCGGCATGTACGGTGATGTGGTCGCAGCCCGCCTTGGCGAAGGCTTCGAGGTAGGGATCGACCGGCGAAATCATCAGATGCGCGTCGAAGATTTTTTTGGTGTGGGGGCGCATCGCTTTGATCACATCCGGGCCGTAAGAAATGTTCGGGACAAAATGCCCATCCATCACGTCGAGATGGATCCAGTCGGCGCCGGCCGCATCGACGGCGGCGACCTCTTCGGCCAGCTTTGAGAAATCCGACGCCAGAATGGACGGCGCGATGACCAGGGGGCGCGACGCAAATTGGTCCGACATGTGCGTTTTCCCGAAGCTGAAGTGACGGAACAACCCCGGGTAACATGGGCTACGCCCGGGGGCAAATTCTGCCCTAGGGCGGCATCAATTGCCGGGCGTTCGATCGGAACTGGCGCCGAAAATGCTTTGTTTATCGGGCTTTTTGCCATGGCACGGGGCTTGCTCACTTCTTGATATCGAAGGTTGAGCCGCGTCAGGCGGCGTGTATCGGAGTTGGATCATGTTCTTTGCTGTCGGTGCGGCTTCGGCCGCGGTGAGTACAATCCAGTCGCTGGCCTCGTCGGCGACATCCTCGACGCAATCTAGCGGATCCGCCACCGGGTTCGGCGAGAATCCATTTGCGCTTCCAGGCCAGGCCCAAGGCTCGACAGCGGGTTCGACAGGCTCGAGCGCGACCACCGGATTCACCGGCGGCGGTTCGCAGATCTCGGCGGCCACCATGGAGGCGCTGCTTTCGGCACAAAGCCAAGCCTCAACCTCGACCTCGGCCACAACATCGTCATCGACCTCAACCAGCCCGTCGAACGCCTTGCAAGACCTGTTCTCGCAGATCGACGGCAATGGCGATGGCTCGATCAGCAAATCCGAATTTGACAGCGCGCTCGGCGCCGGCGGAACCAACACTGCGGCGGCCGACAGCGTGTTCGGCAAACTCGACACCAATGGCGACGGCTCGGTCAGCCTCGATGAGTTGTCGTCGGCGCTGAAGGGCGCCGGCAGTTCAGGCGGCCATCACGGCCATCATCACGTCGCAAGTTCCAGCGGGTCGAGCGATTCCACTTCGACCGATCCAAGCAGCGATCCGTTGTTGCAAGCGCTCGCGGCCGGTTCATCGGCGTCTTCGTCCGGCAGCACCTGGAGTTCCGCATCGCTTACTCCGGTCGATAAGTCGTCGCTGCAGGCGATTACTTCGTCCTACAACGCAACTGAACAGTTCATGCTGCAGCAGGCTCAGTCTTCCAACTTCGGCACCGCATCGCTCTCGTTTAACGCCTGAGGCAGCAAGCCGGCGCAACGGCTCTAGCCGAAGCGATCCTTCCAGGCCGGCAGCGCGCCCGGAAAGGGCAGCCGGGTTGCCGCGTAGACGCCGCGCGCGATCGCGCGGGCCGTGACATTGGCCGCGACCATGCCGAGTTCGGTCAGCCCGAACAGCGGGTCGATCGGCTTGCCACCTGTGGCCGCGGCGAACACCACATCGCCGTCGAGCGGGGCATGCACCGGATAGATCGCGCGGGCAAGGCCGGTCTGCGCCATCATCGCCAGCCTTTTCACCTGCGCCTTGGTCAGGATCGCATCGGTGACGACCACCGCGAGCGTAGTATTTTCCACTGGCGTTGCCGCGGCGGCGCCCTTGATCCGGAGCGCCAGCATGTCGGGAGTAAAGGAGGGCGGCAATCCGAGTCCGCCAAATTCGCCGCCAATCTCGAACGGCGCCGCCCAGAACCAAGGACCGTCGCCGACTGTAACGCTGCCGACCGCGTTGACAACCGCAAGTGCTGCGACCTTGACGCCGCCTAACGTTGCTGCCGACGCCGAACCGAGGCCGCCCTTGAGGATGCTGGTGGTCGCGCCGAGGCCGGCGCCGACGCTGCCGAGCGCGAACTCCGTCCTTGCGGCGGCGGCCGCCGCATAGCCGAGATCGCGATAAGGCGCGAACCGGCCCCAGTTCTTGTCGCCGCCGTTAAGAAGGTCAAAACAGATCGCGCCGGGCACAATCGGAATCACGGCTTCGCGAATCCGGAAACCGTGGACCTGTTCGGCAAGCCACGCCTGCACGCCGCCACCCGCTTCGAGCCCGAATGCCGATCCGCCCGACAGCGCGAAGGCGTTGACTTCTTCCACGGTGGCGATGGGATCCAGCAGCGACCCCTCGCGGGTGCCGGGGCCGCCGCCGCGCACGTCCATCGAGGCGATCGCGGGCCGGTCGAAAATCACCGCGGTGACGCCGGAGCCAAGTGCGGCATCGTCGGCGTGACCGACACGAACGCCGGCAATGTCAGTGAGCAGATTGTTCAACGGTGTGTCCATTGTCGAGCGCCATCCGGATCATCCGGGCGAGCTCTGCCTTGCGATAGGGTTTCGCCAATAGCAGCACACCGGAGTCGAGCCGTCCATGGTGAACGATGGCATTCTCGGTGTATCCCGACGTGAACAGCGTCTTGAGCAGAGGCCGCCGTTGCAATGCCTCGTCGACCAACTGGCGGCCGTTCATCGCCCCCGGCATGATCACGTCGGTAAACAACAGATCGAACTCGGCGCCGCTGTCGATCACCTGCAGGGCTTGCGCGGCGTCGCAGGCTTCCAGCGTATGGTAGCCAAGGCTTACGATCTGGGTCATGACATATTTGCGCACCAGCGTGTCGTCTTCGACCACCAGCACGACTTCATGGCCGCCGTCGATCGGCGCAGTGGCCGGGGTTTCGCTGGCCGCCAGCTCCAATCCGGTCGCGCGCGGCAAATAGAGTTTCACGGTGGTGCCGTGGCCTGGCTCGCTGTAGATCTTGACGTGTCCGTTGGACTGTTTGATCAGGCCATAGACCATGCTCAGGCCGAGCCCGGTGCCCTTGCCGACATCCTTGGTGGTGAAGAACGGATCGAACACTCGGTCGAGATCCTCAGGCGGAATCCCGCAACCGGTGTCGCTGACCGCGATCATGACATAGCGCCCGGGGATGACCTCGACATTGATGTCGGCATAGGCCTGATCGAGGTCGACATTCTTGGTTTCGATCGCAAGCTTGCCGCCATCAGGCATGGCATCGCGCGCGTTCAGCGCCAGATTGAGGATCGCGCTGGTGAGCTGGTTCGGGTCGATCAGCGCACTCCAGGTGTCCTTGTCGAGACATGGGTCGATCTGGACTTGCTCGCCGATGGTCGGACGCAGTAGCTTGACGGTTTCGAGCACGAGGTTGTTGACGTCGATCTCGCGCGGCTGCAGCGGTTGCTTGCGGGCGAACGCCAGCAGATGTTTGGTCAATTGGCCGCCGCGCTCGGCGGCTTCGTCGATCATCGTCGCGATCACAGCCAGTTCCGGCTGGTCGGCGACGGCGTCGCCGAGTATCCCGATGGTCCCGGTGATCACGGTGAGGATGTTGTTGAAATCGTGGGCGATGCCGCCGGTCAATTGGCCGACCGCCTCCATCTTCTGGGCCTGGCGGAATTGCGCCTCCACGGCATGCTTTTCCGTGAGATCGCGGCCGATGAAAAAATGCCGGCGCACCGGCTCCGACCACGTTCCCATCCACGTCAGGGCCACCGCGCGGCCATCTTTGTGGATGTAACGAGTCTCGAAATTGCGCATCTGCCGGCCGCGGCGGGCCGCCCGCATTTCGGCCCGCGTGCTGTCGAGATCGTCGGGATGGATGAAATTGGTCGCGCTGGCGCCGATCATTTCCCCGGGCTGATAGCCCAGGATGCTCATCGAACTCGGGCTGACCTGCACGAAATTGCCCGCGGTGTCGGTTACCAGAATGAGATCCTGCGAGGTCTCGAAAATGCGCCGGCGTTCCTCGATTTCCTGGTTGAGCGCCTTCTGTGCCCGCTTGCGCTCGCCGATGTCGCGAACGATGGCGGAGGCGCCGACGATCTCGCCGGTGATGGAGCGGATCGGCGAGAGCACCACCGATATGTCGATCAGGCCGCCGTCTTTACGCCGGCGCACGGTCTCGTGCTGTTCGGCCACTTCGCCCCGCATGAGGCGATCGAGCATCTCGCGCGGCTCGCTTTGCAACTCGGGCGGGATCACGATGTCGATGTGGCTGCCGACCGCTTCTTCAGTGGTAAAGCCGGACAGCCGCTCGGCGGCCTTGTTCCAGGCCGTGATGGTGCCGTCCAGAGTCACGATGATGATGGCGTCGTGCGAGGATTCCACGACCGCGCTGAACAGGCGTTCCCGTTCGGTGTGATACTCCCGGTCTAATTCCGCCTGACGACGCATTACCGCGAGCAGGTGCGCCAGTCTGGTCTGCAGCGCGACGTTATCGACCAGCAATACCGCCAGCACGAAACTGGCGGCGCAGAGCCCGTATATTCTGCCGGCGTAGAAACCGAGGTCGAACCTCGCCGCATTGATCATAGCCGACAGCGCGATGTCGAGCAGCCATGCGCACAGTGCCACCATCAGCCAGGTATCGAGCAGCGAGTGCGGTCGCCGCATCCACAGCAGCACCAGCGCGGCAAGGCAAAGCAGCCATATCGCCGACATCACGCCGATCATGGTGCCGGTGGAGTGTCCGTCGCGCAGCAGGATCGGCAGCAGATCGTGTCTGGCGTTCACGAACCAGACGATGATGGTGATGGCCGCGCCAACCGCGATGGCGCTGGCGGCGATGGCGCGCCCGATCAATCCCTTTATTTTCGGGCCGTCTGAGCGGTTTTTCAGCACGGCATAACCGAGCACCAGCAGCGGAAACCCACCGTGCCAGATCATGAACAGCCACACCGTGGTCTGCGATCCGCCGTTGAACAGGCCGGCCGGCGCGAACAGGCCTGGAAAGGTCAGGGCGTGCGCGACCGCGGCGGCGGCGGTGAAGAGATAGCCGATCGCCAGCAGCAACAGCGCCCACGATCGCAGCACGGCGAATTGCGAAAACAACAGGATCGCGGTGATCATGTCGCTGATCGCGAGCGCGGACTGGTAGCTGGCGACAAACGCCGGGACCGGGGTCAGCGGCATGCCGGCGAACGGCGCGGCGCATGCGAACAACACCAACGACACACCGACAACGGCAAGCGCCATCGCGCCCTCGCGGCGTGTCACCGGCAGGGTCGACAGAAAAATGCCCTGATCGTCACCTGCCTGCACCGTCGTCTCCTGCAAACGGGTAGCGCGAATCATCATAGGAGGCCGAGCGGTAAAAAACCACCGCTCGTCAGCGGGGAGGCATTCTGGTCTCGGACGCCGGGCGGCTTCAATTCTTCCGCAGCTTACTCGCGACAATCAATACGCTTGAGATCGGATCAACCGGAGGTTACATATTGTTAGTTGAGCCGGGTCCAACCGGCAAGCGTCACTGCGTTTTACTCACAGGCTGAATTGATTTCCCCGAGGTGTGACCAGGTCGGAGGTTTCCGACGCAGGTCGTTCTTGCGTCCCGGATCCGGCGATGTCCCGCATTCTCGTTGTTGACGATCAAGCCGACGTGCGCGCGATGATTGCGATCGTGCTGCGCGTGCATCGCTTCGAGATCGTCGAAGCCGAAATCCGGCGGCGGCCTTGAAGGCGATCGACGCTTCAAGCTTCGATATCGCCATCGTCGATATCTTCCTGCACAGCAGCAACGGCTTCGATCTGATCGGCCTGATGCGCGAGCGAATCCCTGGTCTGCCCGTGGTCGCGATATCGGGCATAGCAGCGCTCGACCTCATCGCCGCTTCGCCTGAACTGACAGACATCGTCTGTCTGCAAAAGCCGTTTCGTCCGAACCACTTGATGCGCGCGATGGAGGAGGCGAGGGCGTTGGCCCGGCCGGCCGCACCGACAATCAGATGCTGCGGCGGTGGATAAAAGAAAACGCCCCGGCGAACCGGGGCGCTGTTCTGTGATCCTGTTCGGGATGCAGCGAACTCCGATTTAAGAACCTTTGGGATTGATCTCGGCGTAGTTGCCCTTGTCGTCCCATTTGTAGACGACGTAATCGAGTTGCTTGATGTCGCCCTTGGCATCGAATTCCAGCGTGCCGATCACGGTATCCCAGGCGTTCGCCTTGATCGCCGCCATGACTTTCATCGGATCGGTGCTGCCGACCTTCTTGGCGGCCTGCGACCACACCTGCACCGCGGCGTAGCTGTAAAGCGTATAGCCTTCGGGATCGATGTTCTTGGCCTTGAAGGCCTCGACGATCGCCTTGGCGGTCGCCTTGTTGCGCGGGTCGGGACCGAAGGTGAACAGCGTGCCGGCGCCCGCCGGTCCGGTGATCGAGGCGAATTCCTTGTCGGCCATCGCATCGCCCGCCATCAGCACCGTCTGCAGGCCCTGGTCGCGCATCTGGCGCAGGATCAGGCCGGCTTCCTGATGGTAGCCGCCGACGTAGACCAGATCGATGTTTTCCAGCTTCAGCCGCGACACGATGGCGTTGAAGTCCTTGTCGCCCTTGTTGTAGGATTCGAACAACTTCTCGGTGACGCCGGCCTTGTTGAGCGCTTTCTTGGTTTCGTCGGCGAGACCTTTGCCATAGGTGGTCTTGTCGTTGAGAATGGCGATGTTCTTGCCCTTGAAGGCTTTGGCGATGTAATCGCCGGCAACCGTGCCCTGCTGGTCGTCGCGGCCGCAGACGCGCGCCACGTTCCAGAGGTTGCGTTCGGTAAACAGCGGATTGGTCGAGGCCGGGGTGATCTCCAACACGTTGCCGTCGGCATAGGCCTCCGACGCCGGGATCGACGACGACGAGCAATAGTGACCGGCGACGAACGGGATGCCCGCGCTGCCGATCTTTTCCGCCACCGAGCGTGCCTGCTTCGGATCACAAGCGTCGTCCTCGACATCCAGCGCCAGCTTCTTGCCCAGCAGGCCCCCGGCGGTGTTGAGATCGGCCACCGCCTGTTCGGCGCCGTTCCTCATCTGGCGGCCGAAGGCGGATTCGCCGCCCGTCATCGGGCCCGCCACGGCGATGGTGATGTCCTGCGCCAACGCTGCGGTCGATAGCGCCAGCGACGCGCCGAACGCCAGTCCGATGAGCTTGAAGGGGATCATGAGGGAACCTCGCGGGTGAATCGCTACGGGAATTCCCGGCGGGCCGGGATCGAAGGTGGCAAACATTGTCGGCTGATTTTATCGTGAAGTCATCGGCAATTTTGTGTTGAATCCATGGGGCGCTCGCCGCGTTTTGCCGCAGCTTTTGCAGCCATTGGCCATTGGTGGCGGCTTGCTCCGACGTCCAGTCTCGCCGGTGCCGCACGGGTGGCACAGAACATGCTTGCCCCTTGGCCTGCCAAGAGAATCGTCTTCAACCGACTTGTCGAACCAGTGGAACAGCCTATGACCCTGATGAGTATCCCGATCATCGACCTTACCCCCTACCGCACGGGTTCCGAGGAGGGCAAACGAGAGGTCGCCAAAGAGGTGGCGCAAGCGTGCCGCGATATCGGATTTCTCGTCATCACCGGACATGGCGGTCACCGGCGTTGGTCGACAGGGTCGATGCGAGTTCGCGGGCCTTTTTCGACCTGTCTGGCGCGGACAAGATGGCGCTCAAGCGGCCGAAGGACGATCAGGTCCGCGGCTACAGCGCCGTCGGTGATGAAGGCCTGTCGTACAGCCTCGGCGAGAAAACGCCGGGCGACCTCAAGGAATTGTTTTCGATCGGCCCGGTTTCGGTGCCCGACGACATCTACTTCAACGGTCCTGCCGCGGGACCGCATTTTGCGCCCAATCTCTGGGCACCGCAAATTCCGGACTTTGAAGCGTCCTGGAAAGAATATTTCGAGGCGATGTCCGAGCTTTCAAAAACCTTGATGCGAGTTTTCGCGCTTGGCCTCGATCTGCCGGAAACCTATTTCGACGACAAGATCGACCGCCACATCAGCATGTTTCGTGCACTGAAATACCCAACCAGATCGAGCCGCCGCTTCCCGGCCAACTGCGCGCCGGCGCCCATTCCGACTACGGCAGCCTGACCATCGTGCGCACCGAAGATCGCCCGGGCGGCCTGCAGGTTCACAACAAAGCCGGCGAATGGGTTGACGTGCCGGCGGTGGCCGGAGCGTTTGTCGTCAATATCGGCGACCTGATGATGCAATGGACCAACGACCTTTGGTCATCGACCCTTCACAGGGTTGCCAATCCGCCGCGCGAGAAGGCCAGCGATAGCGCGCGTCTTTCTCTCGTGTTCTTCCATCAGCCGAACTATGACGCGATGGTCGAGTGCCTTGAAAGCTGCCAGGGGCCGGGCAATCCGGCGAAATACGACCCGGTGTCGTCGGGCGATCATCTGACCAGCAAGTTCGTCGCGCAGACCACCTTCGGCGAAGGAGCCAGGAAGTCGGCATGACGGGTTCAGTGACCGAGCCCTCGACCAAGGCGAAGCTGTCCTACGTCAATATCTTCGCGCGGGATATCGTCGCCCTGAGCCAGTTCTACATCGACGTGTTCGGCTTCACGGAGATCGAGAAAATCCGCTCGCCGATTTTCCGGGGGCTGGACACCGGGCAAAGCAGCATCGGCTTCAACGCGCAGGACGCCTATGGCCTTTTGAAGCTGGATGCGTTCTCGGAAGTCAGCGGCGTCAAATTCTGCTCAACATCGACGTCGCCAGCATGGCCGAAGTCGATCGAATCACCGAAAGCAGTCTCGCTCGGCGCCCAACTGATAAAAGAGCCGTACAAGACCTATTACAATTGGTACCAGGCGGTTTTGCTTGATCGGGAGCAGAACGTATTCCGCATCAACCATATGATGGACTAAACCGCGCTGGTGCGAGCTTTTGCACCAGCGGCTATGCCATTTTCCCACTCGGAAATCAGGTCTGCAGAGTCAACGACCAGCCCGAGATGCAGCGACACCATCGCCAATGCGGCGGCTTCCAGATTGTCGTCGGTGCCGCGCACCAGATCCCGAGCGACCAAAACCCGGTAGTTATGGTTGTTGGCGTCAAACGCGGTGTTCAGCACGCAACAATCCGTGAAACCGCCGTCGAGGACCACGGTCTCGACCCGCATATTGCGCAACAGGAAGTCCAGGTCGGTGGGGTAGAACGCCGACAGGCGACGTCGGTCTCGACGATCAGATCGCCGGGCTCGACCCGCGTGACGAATTCAGTCCAGCGCGTACCCTCGATCGCGTGGGCCTCGCTGTTCGGAATAGCTCCGACGTGCAGCGGAAAAGTTCGCCGCCACGCCGCGCTGATGCCGTTCAGGTCGTCCGCTCCCCCTCGACGCAACACGGATCGCACGTGGATGATTGGCACGCCATTGGCCCTGACCCGATCGTGGAAGGCGTCGATCGGTTCGACGACATCGCGGGCGCGAGGCGCCGGGCAGGGACAGTCGGGCGAGGGATCGAGATGCCCGCGATGCATGTCGATGATATGACGGCGGTTTTCGAAGGGTCGAGATAATCCTCGAAACCCTCGGTGACCTCGCGTGGTTTGCCGTAAACGTGAATGCGCATGGTTCGTCCTCCCGCTATCGCCGTTCTTCACGCACGTGGGGCTGGCCGAGCGCACCGGGTTCGCCGAGATGGCCGCGGTTGCGTGCGCCGACCCACATCATCACGGCAATCGTCGCGACGTAGGGTGTCATCAACATCAGATATTGCGGCACGCGGATGCCGGCGGCGGCGATGCGCGGGACCACGCCCTCGATGCAACCGAACAACAGCGCGCCGGCCATGGCCGGCCATGGCGCCCAGCGCGCGAAGACCACGAGGGCGACGGCAATCCAGCCTCGCCCGCCAACCATGCCTGTGACCCATAGTTTGACGCTGACCACGGAAATGTAACCGCCCGCCAGTCCGACCAGCGATGACCCCGGACGATTGCGCCGATACGATAGAGCGACACATTGAGCCCGGCGGCATCGGCCGCCGCGGGATTTTCACCTACCGCGCGAAGTTTCAGGCCCAGCATCGACTTGCGCAGGAAAATGCGACGGCGAAAAAGATCGGAAGGGCGAGGTAGATGATCAGGTCCTGATTGAACAGGATGCGGCCGATCACCGGAATTCGGAGAGCGGCCAGATCGGGAGCTTGCCGAGGCCGCGAATGGGATGGTTCTGCCAGTTCAACAGCGTTCCGGCGAGGCCGCTCAAACCCTGGCAGAAGAACACGATCGACAGCCCGGCGATCACCTGATTGACGCGCAGGATCACGACCATGCCGGCGAACAACAACGACACCACGCTGGACGCCAGCATGGCGACCAGCAGCGCGACCAGCGGGTGATCGCCGATCGTCAGACAGGTTCCGAGGCCGGCGACGGCGCCGACGAGCATCAGGCCCTCGGCGGTCAGATTGAGGACGCCTGAACGTTCCGAAATGATCAGGCCAAGGGCCGCGAATGCGTAAGGCGCGGCGGTGCCCGGAACATTGGCCAGCCAGTTGATGAGAAATTCGGTCATGTTCAGGCTTCACCGGGTCCATCGAACGCGGTGCCGGATCAGGAATTCCGACGAGGCCACCGCGATCACCATGACGGCTTCGATGAGTTGCACCATGGTAAAGGGGATCTGATAGAACACCTGCAGGGTTTGACCGGTGACGAATACACCGCGAGCAGGAATGCGACGAGCACCACCACGATCGGATCGTTGCGCGACAGAAACGCGATCAGAACGCCGGAAAACACATAGCCGTCAAAGAACGATTGCGTCAGCCGGCCTTCCTGGCTGGCGACGTTGACGAAACCCGCAAGCCCGGCGGCCGCGCCCGAAACCGCGATAACGGCAAGGCTGATGGCTCGCACGGGAACACCGACCACTCTTGCCATGCCCGGGTTGGCGCTGATGAAGCGCATGTAAAATCCGGCGCGGGCGAGATGTACGGCCCAGCCTGCCGCGGCTGCCACGGCAAGCGCGACAAACAGCGCGCTGTTGACGCCGATCCGACATCGCCAAGCCGCTCAAACGGCCGATATTGGCT
>CAWBTD010000009.1:0-412392 GCA_963791675.1 Bryobacterales bacterium | reverse complement strand
GCGGTGAGGGTGGGATTCGAACCCACGGAACCCGTGAAGGTTCAACGGTTTTCGAGACCGCCCGATTCAACCGCTCTCGCACCTCACCGCATTGGGCAGTTGTCCAAGTCCATGGTAGCAAAACTATGTAGCGGAGAGAATGCCTCCCTTTTACCGGTCGCTTTCATCCCGAACGCGGCCTTGCGACAAACCGGCAGAAGTGTTGACAACCGTTTGCGAAGGTGTGGGCGGCAGATGATTCGGAGCATCCAGTTGCAACTCGATCTCATCGCTCCAATCCGGATTAATCTTTGCCAGATTATTCGTGATCCGTTCGGCAGCGGCATGGGAATCGGCTGCCCCTTTTATGTGCAGTTTTCCATCTTGCAAGCGAATTTGCACCAGGTTCATTTCGCTCAAGGCAGAATCATATTTTTGCTGAAGCTGCTCCGCACGTTCCTGATCGGAAGCCATTTTGTGTCCTTTCCCTCCCATTTTCCAGTGTACGCTTGCCCCCTGTGAATTCGGCAAGCTTGTATAATCGCGCCAGACGGTAAAAAGCTTGAGACTTCAAAATCGTAACACTCTTATTACGGGCGCTTCTTCTGGGATTGGCTTGGCGATTGCCGCCCGTTTTGCCAAAGAAGGGGCGAATGTCGCGATTAATTATCTGAATGATCGCTCGGAAGCGGAGGCAGCGCAGCGAATAGTTCGAGAAGCTGCTGGCGCATCCACTCAAATTTTTCTCACCCAGGCAGATGTTTCGCAGGAAGCAGATGTGGAGCGAATGTTTGGGGAAGTGCTCCAAGCGTTTGGTTCGCTCGATATTGTAGTGAACAATGCAGGCATACAGATGCCTTCCCCCAGTCATGAGACGAAAATCAGCGATTTTGACCGGGTGCTTGCTGTCAATGTACGCGGCTCGTTTCTTTGCGCGCGTGCTGCCCTCCGGCATTTTCTGGAACGAGGCGCCAGTGGGGTAATTTTGAACAACACCAGTGTCCACGAAATGATCCCAAAACCGGAATATGTGAGTTATTCCATCAGTAAAGGCGGAATTGAAAATCTGACGAAAACATTAGCTCTGGAATATGCGGGGCGGGGAATTCGTGTGAATGCGGTCGGCCCGGGAGCCACTGTCACTCCGATCAATAAAGCATGGACAGGAGACCCGGCGGCACGCGCTGTGGTGGAAAGCCATATTCCCATGGGACGCGCTGCTTCCGCCGATGAGATAGCGGCTGTGTTTGCTTTTCTAGCCTCGGATGATGCTTCTTATATCACCGGGCAAACGATCTACGCTTGCGGCGGTTTAACCCTTTACCCGGAATTCCGAACTGCCTGGTCTTCTTGAGAGTTCCTGGATTGCCGTGCTTCAGGCGCCCAAGTGATATGTATGGGTGTGCCCTGAAGCGCGGCCATCCAACACTTTTCGGACCGTAGACAGTAGCTCATTCGGGGTAAATGGTTTGCTCAGAATCTTGTAATTTTTCAACAATTCGCCAAATTGCCGAAAATGTTCTGCCTTATACCCGGTCATAAATAAAACAGGCAAATCTGGATTTTGCTGTTTCAGCGATTGCACCAAGGCAGGTCCGCTGGTATGTGGCATTACCACGTCTGTGAGCACAAGGTCAATCTCCGGACCGCGTTTCGAGTACACCCGGTAAGCATCATCACCGGATTGCACTGGAATGGCAGAATAGCCGCCGCGCACCAGAGTCGCGGCAGTATAACGCAGCACCTCGTCGTCGTCGTCAACTACCAGAATGGTTTCCAAATTCTTCCGGGACATGCTTCTACCCTCTACTCCTTGTTAACCAGGAACGCTCCTGGTGAAATGACCCGGCTTACCATACGCATTCCCTTCTCATTTTGAGATGGCAAGGGAATCGGATCGCTTCAGCGAAGCCAGACGCCGAAGCTGGCGAAAAGACTCTTTGATGGAAGATACACCAACCGAGTGGCTCGCCATGGAATAGGTAATAGGAACTTCCGTGTGCTTCGTTTTAAAGCAGTACGCTTTCATCTCCGTTTGGAAAAAAGGACCCCGCGAATAAATTCCCTTTTGGAGAATTTTTTCCAATACTGGCCGCTTAAATAGCTGGAAGCCGCTCGTCATATCCGTTAGCTTCGTCCGTAAAACCAGGTTCGTCAGAATCGTTCCGCCTTTACTGATCAGTTGCCTTTGGCTGGAACTACCCTCAATCTTACCCCCTTTCGCAAAGCGAGTCGCAAACACACAGTCATAGCCCTCACACATGGCCTGGAAAAACTTCGGAATATCCGAAGGATGATGGCTGAAGCCGGCATCAATTTCCAGAATCCAATCCGCTTTGGCCTGAATTGCTTCCCGATAACCACGAACGTATGCATCTACGACACACCGGTTTTCCGGAGCCCAAACCACATGAAGGCGTTTTTCCTGGAGGGCAAATTCTTGCAGAAGCTCAAGAGTATTGTCTTTGCTGACCTTGTCCAGAACAACAAAAAAATCTACTCGTTGAAAATGAGTGCATTTTTCCAGAACCTGCTGGATAAAATTCACAGCATTTTGAGCTTCATTTGCCATAGGACAGACAACGGCCAAATGAGTTTGTTCAGTACAAGTCTGGGCAGAACTGGCGGTTTGCATTGAAAATCGACATAGCAAAATGGCAAGTGCAAAAGCACCTGCCATTTCAAACTAATTCTGCTATTGTACCAATCCGAAAAGAAAGTTACTTTGCGATTAACGGAGTGCCGTAGCCTAGTCCGAAGCCGATAGACACATCCATCAAGCTGTACCCATTTCCTTGGGTGAAGGACTGGTCAAAGGAAAGGTACCAGGTGCCAGACCGGAACACTCCCGGTTTATCAATTCCTGAACCGTCCCAATCGGCTACTACGGGCTTGTCCGTATTATTCCCATAGACATAGTTCCGGTCTGCCGAGGTAAGCGCGAAATCTCCGTCGTAATCCAGGTAGAATACGCCACCGCGATACACTCCCACCTTGGTGACACCATTGCCGGACCAATCCCCCACAATCGGCGCGTCTGTTGCATTTCCTAAGCTAAACACCTGCTCCGGTTTGCCTGTGGCGGTGCCTCGAATCAAACCGCTTTTATCGAGATGCCAGACTCCTTGGCGAACATAACCAGCTTTGAGCGTTCCTGTGCCGTCCCAATCTCCCACCACAGGAATATCGCCTGCCTGACCATACGTAAACTGCCTGTCGCCGCCGGAGGTTCCGTCCCAAACACCATTTCCGTTGTAGTCCAGCATCCAGACCCCATTCCGAAACACTCCCATTTTTGATGTGCCGGTTCCACTCCAGTCGCCCATGATGGGCACATCGTTTGCCGCGCCAAAAACCGAATCCAGCCAAGAGGCTGTGCCATTCGATCCGCCATTGTGGCCCCAATCGCTGGTGAAGTAAGAAACGCCTTGGTATGTGGCTCCCACCACAATGGTCCATCCCGTTACGATCTTTGTCAGAAAGGCTGTGCTGGTGCCGTATTTGTATTTTTGTGCTGCACCGAGTACCCCGGCAACGGGAAAATCGCTGGAGGATGTATACCCTACCAGAAGTGCATTGCCGAAGCGGTCCGCCGCTACGCCCGTGATGGCGTCTGATCCGGTTCCGCCCAGATAAGTGCTATAGATCAGGCTGGTGAGCCCCGGGTGGAACTTGGCCAGGAATCCATTGTACTGACCACGATTTGTTCTTTGCACAGACCGGATATTGGAGAAATCTTGCGAGGCGGTGTAGCCAACTAAATAGAGATAGCCCAGCGGATCAGCCGTCACGCCCGTTACCCGATCTACGCTGCTTCCTCCAACATAGGTGCTGCTCAGAATGGTCTTTCCCGTGGAATCCAGTTGCGTAATAAATCCATCCGTATTGCCACCCAGAAACGTTTTCTGCAAAGCAGCGGCGGTCACCGGGAAGTTTACGGAACTGGTAGTCCCGGCAACGGTGATTCTTCCCGCGGAATCCAGCACGATCCCAGCCCCTTCTTCCAAAAGCCCAGGTGTACCGCCGGTGCCACCCAGATAGCTGCTGAAGACCAGCGTTCTGCCAGCAGAATTGAATTCCGTGACAAAAGCATCCTGGTTTCCCCCTGTTATTGGCTGAAAGGCATTCAACACTGGAAAGTCGGGAGAGAATGTGGAACCTGTGATAAATGCGTTGCCTGTGGAGTTTACCGCAATCGCGGTTGCGTGTTCGTCGCTCATTCCACCCAGGTAGGTGCTGTAGGTAAATCCGTTTGCGGTCGCTGTCAGAACTGCCAAAAACGCATCCTGTGCTCCGCGAAGCGTGGATTGGTAAGGACTGGAAACAGGGAAGTTGGTGGAAAGCGTATCTCCGGTAACGTATGCCTTTCCTGCGCTATCCACCGCAATCGCGTTGCCGCTATCATTTCCGGTTCCCCCTAGATAAGTGCTATACAACAGCGCGTTACCCGCACTGTTCAGCTTCACTACAAAGGCATCTCGTCCGCCCATCAAGCGGGTTTGCAGTGCCCCCGTGGTAACAGGGAAGTTGGAGGAGGTTGTATATCCGGTCAGGTAGGCATTGCTGGAAGAATCTACTGCAATGCCCAATGCGCGGTCGTCACCAGTGCCGCCCAGGTAAGTGCAGTACACAATTTGGTCGCCCTTATCTTTGAACTTCGCCACAAACGCATCCACACTGCCACTGAAAGGCTTCATCTTGCTTGGGCCGGTAGGGGCAAAGTTGTTGGAAGTAGTCCAACCCGCGACAATGGCATTCCCGTAAGGATCAAGCGCCACGGACGTTCCCTGGTCTTGGCTGCTGCCGCCCAGAAAGCTACTGAAATTGATCACCGGATCGACTACGAGTGGCAGAGTATGGTCGTAGCTGCCGATGCGAAACCCAACTGTGCTGTTGCCGAACACTTGAAATTCACCGGCTACGCTTTGTTTTTGACCATCTTTGATTTGATACAGCACAGGAGCATCTTCGCTTAGCCGTACTCCTTCGCCCTCTACCAGCAATGAGCCATCCGATTCCACCGAGACATGAAAAGAAGCACCATAGGTCCAACGAATCTTGGCGCAATCCGCGTTGGGCGCAACGCGAAACTCTGATTTGAGCCTCCGCTCCGTGCCGCCATACACCATATCGATTCCCGGCCACACTTGGCGGTACAGAACTGCCCCGTTCATGGGAATATCCGTGACCCACTGATCTTGTTTGGTGCCCGTAAGAAAGTTGGCCTTGCCGCTGAGTTCTTCCATTCCTTCTACAGAGGAAGGTTTTTGCGCTCCTACCAGACGCAAGGGAACTTGTTTACTGCCCCAGGAAAGAAGGATTTCCTGCTCCAGAAAGTATGCGGAAAAATCCTGGCGTTTCACCATGAACTTCACTTGGGGATCTGCCTGTCCGCGATTCTCCATAAAAAAGACGGGCAGGCTTGCCGCCGGCTGAGCGGTAGCAGCTCCGCTAACCTTGACCAATCCGATAAATGCCGCCGCACATGCAAGAAATCGTTTCACGAAAAAATCTCCTGTTAGTAATTCGGCGGCGTCGGGCGTTTACTTTAGTCCTGCTCAAAATAAAGTGAGTGGCTTGTGGTACTTTCGGGGGAAGGAGCCTTACCTGCCTTGCTCAAATTCTTTGTCGGTATTCTGACCGGCATCATTCTAACGGTTGTGATTGTGGTACTTGCCGTTTCCGCTGTCGCCTATTCCTTCGGGAAGAACCGTGAGAAGCCGGTAACTGTTGCGGAAGGATCGACCTTATTACTCCGGTTAGATGGCGATATTCCGGAACGTCCTCCGGTGGATTACAACATTCCTTTTCTGCAAGACAAGACGCCGTTCACCGTGGAGAATGTGTGGTCGTTATTGCGAAAGGCAGCCTCAGACAATCGCATCAAGGCTCTGGTGCTCCTACCATCTGACCCCAGTATCGGCTGGGCAAAGCTGCAGGAGATTCATGCCGACTTAGAGCAGTTTCGCAATTCCGGGAAGCCTATTTACGCCTACTTGAAGGCCCCTAGCACGCGAGATTACTACCTAGCTACCACAGCGACCAGGATCTACCTTGCCCCGGAAGACATGCTGAACCTGAAAGGGATGCGTTTCGAGTTGATGTATTTCAAGAACACACTCGATAAGCTTGGCGTGCAAGTGGATGTGGAGCATGCTGGTAAATACAAAGACTTTGGGGATATGTTCACCCGAAGTTCCATGAGCCCGGAAACGCGTGAAGTGTATAGCAGCGTTCTGGACGGACTTTATGGCGGGCTGGTGCAAACCATTGCGCAAGGCAGAAAGAAGTCGCCCGAACAAGTACGCGCGATTATTGACCAAGGTCCATTTACGTCGTCTCAGGCGTTAGCGCAAGGGCTGGTGGATAGAATTCGTTTCGAAGACGAGATGTATGGCGAGTTGAAGTCCGACCTAAAGACCAATATCCGCAAAGTATCGGCGCGTGATTACCTTCGTGTGCCCTCTTCCAAAGCGGGATCACCGGGCAAACAGAAGATTGCTTTCGTTACGGCGGAAGGGGATATTACTCGCGGTGATCCAGAAAGCACCTCTGAATCGACCGGCATTGAATCCGAGCACTTTAATAAAATTCTGCAGAAAATCGAAGGGGATGCCAGCGTGAAGGGTGTAATCGTTCGGGTGGATAGCCCCGGAGGAGAAAGCACCGCATCGGACGAACTTTGGCGCGCCATGAATCAGCTAAGCCATAAGAAGCCGCTGGTGATTTCTATGTCCGATGCTGCGGCCTCCGGCGGTTACTACATGGTGATGACCGGTGATCCGGTGGTTGCTTACCCGGGCACACTGACGGGATCTATCGGAGTGGTATTCGGTAAGCCAAGCCTGCATGGTTTGTATGACAAGTTGGGAATCACCAAAGAAACATTAAGCCGTGGCAAGTTTGCCAAGATTGATTCCGATTACGAGCCGCTGAATGCGGAAGAAAGACAAAAACTGCGCGATGGCATTGATGAAGAGTACCGCGCGTTTGTCACCAAAGTAGCGCAGGCCCGGAAACGAAACTTCAACGACATTGAGCCGCTGGCACAAGGCCGCGTGTGGTTAGGCTCGCAGGCGAAGCAGAATGGTCTGATCGACGAATTAGGTGGTATCGACCGTGCGATCCAGCTTGTGAAGGAACGCGCGAAGATTCCTTCCGGCGAACAGATCAATTTAGTGACTTATCCCGCAAAGCGCAGCATTTTCGACATGATCTTTCCCGCTGAGACTTCAGAAACACTGCTGCGAAATCACCTTCGTGCATTGCCGGTGCTCCGCGATACTCACATGGAAGTCTGGATAAAAGGCGGCATGATTCGCATGATGCCGTTTTCCCCCATCTTTCATTAATCTGCTATTTAAGGCTCACTTAAAAAGTGAGCCTTAAAGCAAGCTGCATAACGCGCGGACGGTCCGCACTCTGCAGAGTAGCGAAAGTAGGACTCACCACGCTCATATCGGGCGGGAAGAACTTCACATAGTTAAAGGCGTTAAAGGCCTCTGCACGAAATTGCAAAGTAGTCGACTCGGTCAGTGTGAAATTCTTGAAAGCAGAAATATCAAAGTTGGTCCACGAAGGTGCGGTGATAATGTCGCGACCTGAGGTGCCAAATTTTAGCGGGAGTGTTGGAGTGAAAGCGAGTGGATTAAACCAGTAACGTGAAGTATTAACGCCACCAAAATCCTCTCCGGGTGTGATGTTGCCATACTGACTGCCGGGAGCAATGCCGGTGGCATCAGCTCGCTGTGTCACGTAAGAAATTCCCGTCAGATTGGTTGATGTTACGCTTCTTGGATTCCCAGTCTGCCAATATCCAATCGTGTTTAGCTGCCATCCCCCTACCAGCAGATCAACTGCTCGGCTGGAATTCGTAAAGAATCGTTTG
Organism: Bryobacterales bacterium; assembly: GCA_963791675.1. GTDB lineage: Bacteria > Acidobacteriota > Terriglobia > Bryobacterales > Bryobacteraceae > JALYXI01. Next base: position 404,525 of record CAWBTD010000009.1, on the reverse strand, counting down.
CCTTTTCCGAAAGGCAGCTCATAAACGATGCTGGTCACAAACCGGTGCCGGATGTCGAAGTCAGAGGGGCCTTTATCCAATTGGAAGTTAGCTGGATTTAGATTCGGACTTCCGTAACTACCGGCTGAATCGTTGTCCATGGATTTTGAGTACGTTTCTGCTAGAAGAACCTGCAGGCCATTGTCAAATCTTCTTTCCAGTTTTAAGTTCAAGCCATTAAAGTCAGACCATCCCGATTGGGAAGAATACAGCATCTGGTTGAGCTGCGGATATCGTGTTGCCACCCCTGGCGTAACCGAATACAAAACACCCGGCGTTACATTGGAGTATGCATTGTACCGTTTGGAAAGCCTACGCCCATGCGACCCAGCGTAAGCACCTTCAAAAAGCCATCCTTTGAAAAGGGTTTTCTGCACTGACGCGGTCCACATATAGACACGTGGCTTAGTTCCCGTTTCCTCTTCTACAAATAAATTTGTGCCTGCAGGCGTTATGTAGTTACTGTCTACCGGCGGCACATTGACTACAGGAAGCGTATTCACACCGAACTGATACACGGGCAATCCGCGACCGGTGAGGTTGATGTTTTGCTGCGTGAAAATAGGAGGACCATTGGTGATGAACTGTACTTCGTTCGCCTGGGTTTGGTCATAATAAATTCCGATTCCCCCGCGAAACACCCAAGAAGGAAACGCTTGAGGATTGTAGGCCAAGCCGAGTCGCGGAGCAAAGTTCTTGTAGTCTGGCTTCACAATGGAGTTTCGTATTTGCCCCAGAGTCGGAAAAAGTTGCTTGCCGGTATTAAAGTCAAAGCCGTAGACATGACTGAGTTCCTGCTGAATCGGGGTTGGAGGACCTTGAAATTCCCAGCGCAAGCCATAGTTCAGTGTGAGTTCTTTTGTTACTTTCCAATCATCTTGGATATAGGCACCATGAGTGAAATAGGTGAAGTGCGTTAAAGAGGTTCCCACAGCGCCACTCATGTTGGTTGGATAGCCAAGCAGGAAATCGGCTACTCCAGAACCCGTATTGGCAAGCGGGTTACCCGTTGCAGGGTCCAGTGCCGCACTGAAGCTGGCATTAAACGTGAAACTGCCACGGGGACCATTATCGCTATCGAGTAGCAACCGGGATTGCTGTACGTTGTAGCCTGCCTTAATCGTATGGCCTCCCCGTATCCACGTTAAGTCATCGCTCAGAAAGTAATTGTTCAACTTGTTGCCTTGCGTTAATCCATTGCTGCCGATGCTGCTGAATCCTTGCCAAGCTACTCCTGGCACACCCCAGTTAATCGGTGATCTGGATACTCCTGTAATGCCAATCTGCTGAGCGATGTCGGTATTTACAGGTACTTGCTGACCAAACAGCTCCATATACGTGTAGGAAGCTCTGGCCACGTTCACCAAAGAAGGCGACAGGGAAGAAGTCAGTTGAGCCACTACGGAAGTTCCTCGAGAAGCTACCAGCGTACCGGCTAAAGGGGCAAGCGCTGCTGGCGTTAAAGGAGCATTCTCCTTGGTAAACCTTCCAAAGAGGGAATGTTTGCTGTTGATGAGCCAGTCGCCGCGAAAATTGTACTGGTCGTCATCCAAACGTTGCACCGGTGTGCCCTGCACATTGTTTGAACCAGGTGTATTGGTGACTGGAATATAAGGAAAGAAGTTCTTTGAGACAGCGTTGATCCTGCTTGCCGGAATTTGATTGCCTGGAAATGCCATTCGGGTATTCGTCGCAGGATCATATGTCAAAGGATCGTAAATGGTTGGCTGCCCGGAAAAGTTGCCGCTAAGCAGGGATTGTGTGGGGTATGTTCCTCGCTGAATCACACCGAGCCGCTGCCGGAAGCCTTCGTAGTTACCAAAAAAGAAGACTTTGTTTTTCACAACGAAGCCTCCCACAGATCCCCCGAACTGGTTCCGTTTGAAAGGCTCTACGATGGAAGAGAAGAAATTCCGCGCATCCATTGCGTCATTGCGCAAAAATTCAAATACAGATCCGTGAAACTGATTTCCGCCTCCTCGGCTTGCAACATTGATAATGCCTGGAGAAAAGCCGAATTCCGCTTGAAAGAAGTTTCGCTGGATCTTGAACTCCTGCACTGCATCCAGCGAAGGGCTGATGGAGGTGTCCCCTACGCGCGGGTTGCGCATTTCTACGCCGTCAAACAAATAGCTGGTGGAGCTCTCCCGTTGGCCTCCCACCAGGAGACTACGATCTGAGCGGCCGGTAGTGGAGGCAACAAAGCTGGCTGACCCACTGGAAGCGGGTAGTTGCGGAATGACGCCGGGCGATAAGGAACCGAGCGTCAAATAGTTACGACCATTTAACGGCAAGTCATTCAATGCCTTGCGCGTTATCACTTGGCCTAATGAGGCAGTTTCGGCTTCCAGCAATTCCGCTGAAGCACCCGTAACGGTAATCTGTTCTGAAATCTGCCCAACCTGCAAAGCAACATTTACGATGGCGCGTTCTGCAATGTCTAGACTTACGCTCGGAACTACTGCTGTTTGAAAACCACTGGTGCTTGCGGAAAGTTTGTAGATACCTGGAGCTAGTTGAGGAACCACATACTCACCTTCGTCATTGGTGGTAGCTTCCCGTTGCTGCCCTGTAGACAAAAGCGTCACGACGATATGTGCATTGGGAACAGTGGCGCCTGCGCTATCTTTGATTACACCAGCAATGGTGGAAGTTGCTACCTGCGCATGTAAGCTGAATACAAGAAAAACAGCCAGAACGAACATCAAAGGCCATAAAAAACTTCGGGAGCCACAAGAGAACAAGAAATAATCTTGTCTAAGTGAGCCTAGACGCGAAGGATAAGAATACATGTATCACCCCAATCAAGACGGTGCGGATCAGTATATTCCTTTGTGGAATGAGGCGCAAACAGGATCACTGTTACCGCCAGCGGAGTGACCAGTTCTCCAGATCGCGAGTAAGGTTGGGGTTATAGAACGGATCGTGTTGAATTACGTCACCCCATTGATTCTTGAACGCCACTTTTTCGGCAAAATGCGGATCTACTTGATCCGCAAGTTTTGAGAAGGCTTCGTAGTGATACAGCAGCGCGTGCGGAGTATAAAGGATTCGGTATCCCTTTTTCCCGATACGAAGGCACAGGTCGACATCGTTATAAGCAATGGCAAAATACTTAGAATCAAAGCCGTTGACTTCCCGAAATACTTCGCTGCGTACCATCATGCAAGCGGCTGTAACGGCGCTCACATTACGAACAATATCGGGAAAATCGTAGTAGTGTCTCTCATTTCCCGGCAAGCCCTTGAAGGCGTGTCCACAAACTCTGGCCAGCCCAAGCGTGACCCCGGCATGTTGAATTGTTTTATCCGGGTAAAGCAGCTTTGCTCCAACAGCGCCTACTTCGGGGCGCATCGCCAATTCCGCCAGAGCATCCAGCCAGCCTTCTGAAATCCCTTCCGTATCGTCGTTCAGAAATAGCAGCAATGGGCTGCTGCAACTTTCACTTGCCTGGTTGTTAAGCAGGGAATAGTTGAACGGAAGCCCCCGTTGATCGAACCAGCGAATAGACCTTCCTTTTGCTCGCTGAGCCTCCACATAGGTCTGTACCTTTGTTTCGGCGGTGCTGTTGCAGTTATCGATGATGACTACTTCAAAGGGCGTTTTTCCGGCTGTGGACCATAACGCCTTCAAGTTGCGGTCCAGCACGTCACTCTTGCCAGCCGTGGGAATCAGAATGCTGACGCTGGTTTGTGCGGGAATCGGATAACGAATTCGCCAGCGTCCAGGGTAGATCCCATCCTCAATCCAGCCAGAGCTTTTGGTTTCTGCTAGATAGGTTTCCACTACCGCACGGGAAGATTCCATGGCTTTGTCTTCCGCGTTGGATGCTCTCGACATGGACTGAATGCTGGTTCGCCAGTGGTAAAGCACTCGGGGAATATGGTGAATGTGGCGCGCTGCACGGCTAAGCCGAAGCAGAATATCGTGGTCCTGGCTTACGTCAAACTCGCTGCGAAATCCTCCTACCGAGATGGCAAGATCCCGGCGGAATGTCATTAAGTGGCAAACATAGTTTTCCGCTAGAACCGTGTCAGGAGACCAGTCCGGCTTGAAAAAGGGAGCAAACCGCCTTCCGGCTTCATCCATATGGTCTTCGTCGGAATATAAAAGGTCGGGACGAGGGTCTTCTTGCAGGGCGTTGACCACATGAAAAAGAGCATCCTTGGCCAGCATGTCGTCATGATCCAGCAAGGAGACATATTCTCCTGTAGCCATGGAGAGTGCGCGGTTGGAGGCGGCGGAAATGCCAGCACGTGCCTGAGAGGCAATGCGAATTCGCTGGTCGGAAGCAGCTATGGCTTCCAGTTGTTTCGTAAGTTCCGGGCTTTCTGACCCATCATCCACGATGCACAATTCCCACTGCTCATAGCTTTGCTGTTTTACTGACTCCACCATTGCTTCCAGGATTCTGGCTTCCGTACGAAAAACAGGAACTAGTACGCTGATCAAGGGTGTGTATTTCCATTGAAGAGCCTGTAACTGATTTAGTTCTGGCTGGGAGAACTCAAATACCTTCAGCCAGCGCTGGTATTCCGCGTCGTCACCATTCTCCTGATCTACAACGATAGGCGATTTCCAGTTCGCCTAGTTCCCCAGCCTTTGTGCGCGCCTGAATTTTGAGGGTATGGATTCCGCTGCTGACGGTTGTTGTATTGAACTTAGCTTCAAATCCCCATATGGCCTCCGCGGGAATCTCAGGGAAATACTTCTCTACATCCGGACGTTTCACATACACCGTCCCAAATGGCTCGCCCGAATCCACCGCAATTTCCACGTTTGTTACACCTGCGGGCGCCGCTGCCCATCCCTGAATCGAAATGATGCCGAAAACCGAGTGTTCCGGCTGCTGCGGAAGCGTGTCGCAGTGAATCTGAACTGTTCCCGATTTGACGGGCTTCTTGGAATTTTCTTGGTTTCGCTGAGCCCCGTTCCGCAGTCGGGAAGCCGTTCGCTGAAGGTTCAACAAAAATCCACCACCACTTTGCAAAGTCTTCCAGATGCGGCTATGGAGAATATCTTTTACAACTGCAGTGGTTTGTTGGACTTCCTGCTCTGTCACCGCCAGTCTACGGGCAAAATCGGCTTCCCGATCCCCTCCTGTTTTTCCTGATGCTTGCCGCAACAGAACAGCCCGCATGGCTGCTAATTCCCGCTGGGCCTGCTGATGTTCGGTCATTACGCGGGTGAGTTTTTCTTCCAACGCCTGGATACGGTCGCTGGCCGTTTGCTGTGGGTCGTTCACTGGTGCTCCGGCTCAATCAGGTTCGCACAGAATCGAAAGAACATCCTACTTGTGAAGGTGCGTGCTAAATGGAGATACAATATGGCTCATGCCAAGTCTTTCCCGGCGCATCTTTAATGGATTGCTTACCACTGGTCCCATTTTGCTAGGAGCTACAAATAAATCAGGATCGGCCAAACCAATTTTGGGCGAAGGTACTCACCAGTATGAAGTCACACACGACTGGGGTGAACTGCCTGCCTCCATTAAATATGGCAATACCCATGGTGTTTGTGAAGATTCACAGGGCCATATCTATGTGCATCACACGGTGAATGCGGCTAGCGAAAGCCATGACACCATGGTGGTGTTCGATAGCAAGGGCAAGTTCGTAAAGTCCTGGGGAAAGGAGTTCGTGGGCGGCGCTCATGGGCTGCACATTCGGAAGGAAGGCTCCACTGAATACCTTTACCTGTGTGATACCAAAAACGCTGTAGTGGTGAAAACAACTCTGGACGGGGAGCACGTCTGGCAGATCGGCTATCCGGAACAGGCTGAACCGTACAAGCCTGGCGCAGATGGGAAGCGCATTAAGTATAGCCCCACCAACTTAGCCATTGCCCCGAATGGCGACGTTTATGTGGCGGATGGGTACGGTTCCAGCTACATTAACCAGTACAACAGCAAGGGCGAGTACATCCGAACGTTCGGTGGAAAAGGAAAAGAAAAGGGTCAACTGGATTGCCCGCACGGCATCATTGTGGATGAGCGTTCCGGAACGCCTATACTGACCGTGGCAGACCGGACCAACAAGCGTTTGCAGCGGTTCAATCTGGATGGACAGCCGGTCGATATCATCGAGAACCTTCCGGCACCCTGTCACTTCAATATCGCGAAAAACGGAGATATCGTGATTCCCGATTTATTTGCGCGTGTCACACTACTCGACAAGCAAAATCGTGTGATTACGCAACTGGGAGACGATTCCACCTCAAACTACCGAAAGACCCGGACAGGTCCTCGGGAAGGATTCACTCCCGGAAAGTTTGTTTGCCCGCACGGTGCCTGCTTTGACCACACTGGAAACATCTTTGTGGTGGAGTGGGTGGAAGTGGGTCGCGTTAGCAAGTTAAGAAAACTGGCTTAGGGATAGGTACGGGAAGTACCTGTGAAAAGCCGCTACACTGTAAAAATTGCGGCTCTTCGTTATTTTCGCGCTGGTAGCCGGTGTTTGCATCGCAGCGCTTACCCCTGTCCAGCAAAAGCAGAATCTCGACTCATTTGAATACGTATGGGCTACGATCCGCGATAAGTATTGGGATCGTTCCCTGGAAGGCGCGGAGTGGAAACGCGCTCACGACGAACTGCTTCCTAAGCTTCAACAGGCCGACTCCATGTCAGCGGCGCGAAAGGTCATGCAGGAAATGATTGATCGCCTGCACATGACGCACTTTGCCATTGTTCCTGGCGATCTGTACCCGGACCTGACAACGCACGGTTCCGCCAATCTGGATGTGCGTGTCGTCCAAGGAAAAGCGCTTCTGGTTACCGGCAAATACCAGGGCTGGCAAATCACTGGAGTAGATCCGGTGATTGCGCGCGTGAGTAAACTTTACGAACACTCCACGGTGCGCGAACTGATGTTATCGCGGGCCGTGTTGTCAGCCGCAGGGGAAGGCCCTATTGAGATCGAAAATGGCAAGGGTGAGAAGGTAACCATCCATCCGGATGACGAGCCGCCCAAAGGGGAGCCAACTCACTTCGGGTTTCTTCCCACTGAATATGTCTGGATGGAATCTCGTCAGATCGAGGGAGTAGGTTATGTTGCGTTCAACCTGTTTCTGGACCCGGAGCGACTCATCAATACCTTGAGCGCCGCAGTGCGCGAGTGCGCTTCCTGCCGGGGATTTGTGATTGACCTCCGTGGCAATCCGGGGGGGATCGGTGGCATGGCAATGGGAATGGCAGGCTTTTTTGTTTCCGAGCCGCACCAGCAGCTCGGAACTATGTACAACCGGCAAGGCCCACTTAAATTTGTCATCAACCCCCGCCAGCCTCACTTCAGTGGACCGCTCGCCATTCTGGTGGATGGGCTTTCCGCGTCCACTTCGGAAATTTTCGCGGAAGGTTTGCAGGATCTGGGACGTGCGCGCATTTTCGGCACGCGAACCGCTGGGGCAGCGCTGCCCTCTGTGATTGAAAAGCTGCCCAATGGCGATATGTTCCAATATGCAATTGCCAACTATGTATCACAAGGGGGCAAAACACTGGAAGGGAATGGCGTGACGCCGGATGTGATTGTCTCGCCTGACCAGGAATCGCTCTTGGCCGGACACGACACTGCCTTAGAAGCCGCGTTACAGTGGTTGCAGAAATGATTTCCTTTTTTCTGGCGCTCCTCTTCTTCGCCCCAGCGGATCTGCCGACCGGCGAGACCGTGATTGCAAAATACATTGAAGCAACCGGTGGCCGGCAGGCATATGAGCAGGTGCACTCCACCGTTGCCAAAGGCACCATGGCTTTGCCAAGCGTGAACATCAAAGGCACGGTAACTATTTATGAGTCTGCGCCTTCCCAACAGGTCTCTGTGGTCGAGATTCCGGGAGTTGGCAAGGTGGAGGAAGGAACAGATGGAAAAATCGCATGGCACTATTCGGCCCTGGAAGGAGCGCGATTAAAAGAAGGGGAAGAAAAGGAAGCCGCCATTCGCGCCGCCAGCAGTGAAACCAAGCTTCTGGATTGGAAGAAGTTTTATAAAAGCATCACCACTGCGGGCATGGAAGATGTGGATGGGAAACCGGCTTACAAAGTGGTGCTAACTCCTCTTACCGGAAAGCCTGAGACGGAATACTACGACAAAGCCAACAACTTATTAGTGAAACAAACTGCCACCGTGGCTACACCCATGGGAGAAATCGCCGTTCAGACTCTTCTCAGTGACTACCGGAAAGAAGGAGGCATTCTCATTCCTCACCAGCTTCAGCAGTCGGCAGCCGGCCAGAAATTCACCATTACGATTGAAAGCGTAGAAGTAAATCCTGTGATTCCCAAAGAGCGGTTTGAGCCCCCTGAAGACGTCAAAGCATTAATCAAATAAAAGCTGCAGTCTTTGTTACCCTTCCAGATTACCAGCGCCATTTTCACGAAAACTTTTTAGCCGCTGGCTTCGGCTCGGGTGGCGCAGTTTTCGCAACGCCTTAGCCTCAATCTGCCGGATACGCTCCCGTGTCACTGCGAAGTTCTGACCCACTTCCTCTAGGGTATGTTCGCTGCCGTCCTGCAGGCCGAAACGCATCTTGACAATCTTCTCTTCACGCGGACTCAGCGTCTTCAATACCTCCGCTGTCTGCTCACGCAGATTCAGGTTGATGACTGCTTCAGAGGGAGAAACCATGCGGCATCCACCAGAAAATCGCCTAGGTTCGATTCCTCTTCTTCGCCCGACTGGCGTCTGCAGCGATATGGGCTCCTGAGCAATCCGCATCACTCGTCGCACTTTGCTAACGCGAAAGCTCCAGCCGCATTCCCAATTCTTCATTGGTAGGTTCGCGCCCGAGTTCCTGCAGCATTCTGGATGCTCGAATCATCTTGTTGATTGTTTCAATCATGTGGACTGGAATGCGAATGGTTCGTGCCTGGTCGGCAATCGCACGAGTAATGGCTTGCCGTACCCACCAGGTCGCGTAGGTAGAAAACTTGTAGCCGCGCCGGTACTCGAATTTGTCCACAGCCTTCATCAGGCCGATATTGCCTTCCTGAATCAGATCTAAAAAGTGAAGGCCGCGATTGGTATAACGTTTTGCGATGCTGACCACTAAACGAAGATTCGCTTCAATCAATTCCTGTTTGGCTGCTTCTACCTGGCAATCTGCTCTGGAAATTTTTTGAAAAACGTGGTGCAGTTCGGCTGGCGTGCATCCTAGTTTTTCCTCCAGATGCTGCAACTCCTGATGAAGCGCGCGCTGTTCCCTGTGCAATTCACGGGGGTAATCACCGGCAGTCTCCAATTTGCGCTGAACGCGGAGCAACCTGGTTTCAACCGACTGCACGTCATTCATCGCATGTTTCAGTCGCTCCATCATCTTGCGGGTAAAGGAACGCTGAAAAGCAACCGTGCGAATCTGTTGCGCCATCTGAACAATCAATCTCGCTAGCTCCCAACGGAGGTGCTGGTGTTGTTTTGGCTTTAATCCGCGTGGGGTTGCCAGGATTTTTAATCGCGTCTGCTGCGATTTGCGCCAGAATCTTAAAACATTGGCACAAAGGGCAAAAAACTCAGTGCTGTACTGTTCGGAAATTTCTTCTTCGGAAAGAAGATCAGGTACCAGAAGGATGTCACAGATCGCGATTTCTCCCGCAGCTACTGCTTCACTTGCGCGAAGCACCTCCTGAATCACCACGGGAGAGCGGAACAACGCTCTGCGAATCACTGCCTGGCCTTGCTCAATGCGCTTGGCAATTTCTACTTCGCCTTCCCTGTTCAGAAGCGGCACTGCCCCCATTTCTCGCAGATACACGCGAACAGGATCACTATTTTTATCACTACCGGCTGGAATTACGGAGTCAAGGTCTTCGTCGACAGGTTCCAGTTTGCCATCTTTTGCTCCTTCCAGAGCTTCAATCGCCGAAGGCTCTAGGTCTGCCATCAACGATGGCAAACTCTATTTCGCTGTTCGCCCGATCCTCAAGCGGATCAGGAACCTCTTCGAACATCGCATAGCTCTGTTCCTGACCTGACTGAATCAGACGATCTATGCGATGGAATTTTTCTTCCACAGCTACCGATACACCTCGTGCTGTATTTACTGCCAGACGACCTCCACATTGTACCTGCATTTCGAGTAAGCTGCGGGCCTCCATGGAGGAAAGTGAAAGTAGGTTGTGAGTCGTTACAGTTGCTTCATCAACATCATGGCTTCTTGAAAGTTACCGGCGCGTTCGGCTTCGCGAATACGTGCCTTGATATCAAGTGCTTTGAAGCTTTCTTCTTTACCGCGTAAAGATTCCAAACAGCAGAGTGCAGCATCCAGCGTAAGTGTGAATTCATTTCCGTGAGTACCTAGAAGTGTGGCGGAAAGTATCTTGCGGTCCTCTTCGTTCAGGCGTTCATGCAACTCCCCAAAGCGGATCGGCATTCCGGATTCTTCCAGTGCAAACAGTGCTTCATATATATTTCTTGCGGAAGACTGTCGAATCGCGGCAAGCTGTTTCAGTGTAGGTAAAATCTGTTTACTCGCATCCGGGTCAGTGAGCACAACACCAATCAGAATCCGGTCCGTTTCCGACAATCGGGAAGGCGTTTGTTGCACGGTGGTATCCCGCTTCTCAGCCGCTAGCTTACGAAAGTTTTCCAGAACCAAGCCGCTGGTTACGTTCAGATAGGAAGCCATGTCATTCGCCACTGCGACACGTTCGATTTTGTCAGTCAGTCCTTGCACGGCCGGAAGCAGGAATTGAAAGGCATCTACTCTTCCTTCGGAGGTGCGCATATCAAACTTATTGCGCGCCCGGTCCGCAAGCCAGTAGAAATACGTTTTCGCTTTTTCCAAACACTTGCCGTATGCCTCGCCTCCGTGCTCACGGCAGAACTCATCCGGGTCTTTGCCGCTGGGAAGTTGCGCCACATGAATTCGCATCGATTCAGCCAGAAGCGTTTGAATATGCTTTTCTGCCGCGGTGGAGCCGGCATTGTCGGAGTCCAGGTTCACCACCACCACTGGCGCATGGCGTTTCATGGTTTGTACCTGCTCGCGGGTCAAGGCCGTGCCACACGCAGCCACCACATTGTGGAAACCAGCGGCATAGACTCCAATGGCATCCATATAGCCTTCCACCAGCACCAGCCGTCCTTCCTGCCGCGCAGCTTCTCGGGCGCGATGGAGGTTGTATAGAATCGTTTTCTTCTTGTAAATCGGTGTTTCAGGGGAGTTAATATATTTCGCTTTTTCATTAGGGTCTAAAGCTCTTCCTCCAAACCCGATTACTTTTCCCGATTCATTATGAATCGGAAACATTAGCCGGTTGCGAAACAGATCGTAAAAGCTTCCATCGTCACGTTTGCCTGCCAAGCCGGATGCTTCCAACTGTGGTTTTGAAAAACCATTCGCTTCCAGGGTTCGCACCAAGGAGCGTTCGGCATAGCCTATTCCAAATTGCTGAACGCTTTCCGGAGAAACTCCACGTTCATGAAGATAACTTCTGGCCTCTTGCCCTTGCGGTGAATTCAACTGCCTGACAAATTCACGTTGAGCAATTTCATGCATCTGGTAGATAGCGGCTCGTAGTTTTGTATCCTCATCTGTATATTCGGAACGCTTCGGGAGAGGAATCCCGTTTCTTTCCGCCAGGGTATTCCGCGCCTCAAAAAAACTGAGGTTCTCGATTTTCATCAGAAATGTAAGAACATCTCCACCCGCATGGCAGCCGTGGCAATAATAGAATTGCATTGCCGGATTCACGGAAAAAGAAGGAGTTTTTTCGTTATGGAAAGGACAAAGCCCAATATACCGGTTTCCTGTTTTACGTAATCGGACATAATCCTGAATTACACGTACAATATCTACCGACGATTTTAATTGCTGTATAAAGTCCATAACGTTGTATGCAATCTAATGAGGAATGGGAGCCGAACGTGGATCGTCAGGCATCCCCAGGGTCTTTTCGTGATCCTTCCGGCGCACTTTACCTGATCAATGGACGTGTTTTCCGTACTGTAACACCAGCCGGGGCAGAAGACTTCCGAGCGTTCTTCCAGTCTCCAGTGGCCAAAGAGCGTTTGGCAGCAAAGCAGATTCCCGCCACTCGAATTTTGAGCATAGCCGAATCAGATCTGTTAACGGAAGCATTGGAAACTCCGGACAATGGCTTGGTTCTGGAGCACGAACGGATTCCCTTCATTAGTTATCCGATGGAGTGGCCACCGGAAATGCTTCACGCGGCAGCCATGCTTACTCTTGACCTTGCAGAATCTTTGTTGCCGGAACATCTGGGGCTGAAAGATGCTACTCCGTTCAACATACTGTGGAACAACGCCAACCCTGTTTTTGTGGATTTGCTTTCCTTTGAACGTCGCGACCCGGCAGATGCCACTTGGCTCCCTTTGGCTCAGTTTCAGCGGACGTTTCTGTTTCCCTTGATGGCGAACCGCTTTTTCGGCATGGCTCCTGGGGCGGTATTTTTCTCGCGGAGAGATGGCTTGGAGCCGGAAGAGTTATACCTAGTGGGCTAGTTTTCCGCGGCGGCTCCGCATGCCTTTCCTGACCGAAGTCACCATTCCCGTATGGTTGAACCGGAGGCAACAAAGGGAAAAGCAGGATACCGCCTTGTATGGGCGCCGTTTGCAGGAAACAGGAGGGAAAGCCGGTTATATTCTGCAGTCTTTGTGGAATCGCCAGCGCCGATACCTGGAAAAGTGCAAACCGGCAGCGAACCGCAAGTCTACTTGGTCAGATTATACGGATACCTGCACGCATTACCTGCCGGAACAGGCAGCTACCAAAGAGAATTTCGTACAGGAAGCACTAAGGGGCATCCACGCACAGCGAGTATTGGATATTGGCTGCAACACAGGCTATTTCAGCGCCATTGCCGCCAAACAAGGAGCTTCCGTGGTGGCGATTGATGGAGATGCCGTTGTGGTGGGGCAAACCTGGGTGCGAGCGCAAGCGGGACATCTTTCGATTCTGCCCCTGGTGGTGAATATCGCTCGCCCTACGCCAGCAACAGGATGGCGTAACGGGGAGACCGCCAGTTTTCTCCAGCGTGCGCGGGGCGCTTTTGATTGTGTATTGATGCTGGCGGTAATTCACCATTTAGCAGTGACCGAGCGTATTCCGCTGCCGGAAATCGTCCGTTTAGCGGCGGAGTTGACCACCGTGTTCCTTGTGATCGAATTCGTTGGGGCAGAGGACCCGATGTTTCGTCGGCTTACCCGTGGCAGGGAACATCTCCATCAGGAGTATACGCAGCCATATTTTGAGGAGTGTTGCCGCCATTATTTTGAAGTGGTAAGCATGCTCCCGCTACCACATTCCAGTCGCACCCTCTACCTACTTCGAAAATGCGAGTAAACGGTGAGAAATCAGAAATACCCATTTTCTACAAAGTATTTTTGCGGCACTCATCAAATTTGATTAATTCCGCAATCTGTTTTGCCGATCATTTTAGAATGGGGAAGCAGGCCAGAGAGAAATTGTTAACGAAATGACCGTTGCTGTTCTTGGATTGGGGTACGTGGGGTGTGTCACAGCCGCTTGTTTGGCAAAACTGGGACACCAAGTCATCGGCGTTGACCGTGACGAATATAAAGTAAATACGGTAAAAACGGGAACTGCTCCGTTCTATGAGCCGGGGCTCGAAGAAATCGTTCGAGAAACTGCCGCTTCGGGGGCTTTTAACTGCTTCCACTTCGCTGGAAACTGCTCTCGAAGACGCCGATATTGCCTTGATTTGTGTAGGTACGCCTTCGGAAGCCAACGGCAATCTTGGCCTGGGGCAATTGAAGCGTGTCTCGGAAGAAATCGGCGCCCTCCTGCCGACTTTGAAGAAGCGCTTGATTGTTACCATTCGTAGCACCGTGTTTCCAGGCACCTGTGAAGAGGTAGTCATGCCGGCGCTGGGAAACAACGGCCATTGCGTTGTGGTTTCCAATCCTGAGTTTCTTCGGGAAGGCACTGCTGTGCGTGATTTCATGGAGCCTTCTTTGCTGGTGGTGGGTGGCGAGAATGCCGATGCTGTTCGGGAGGTAGCCTCGTTATATAAGACGTTGCCTGTGGAAGCATGCCTGGTCACACTTCGGACCGCCGAGATGATCAAGTATGCCTGCAATTGCTTCCATGCGCTGAAAATCGGGTTTGCTAACGAGATCGGCGCGCTTTGCGGAAAGCTGGATATTCCAGCGCTGGAAGTGATGCAGACTCTTTGCCGTGATGAAAAGCTCAATATCTCTTCCGCTTACCTGCGCCCTGGATTTGCGTTTGGCGGTAGCTGCCTTCCGAAAGACCTTCGTGCTCTGACGTATCGCGCTTCACGGCTGGATCTGGAACTGCCGCTGCTCGGCAACGTGCTTGCTTCCAATGAGCGGCATCTCCGGCGGGCAATTGAACGTGCTTTGGCATTGCCTGCCGGTCGTATCGGGATCTATGGTTTAGCCTTCAAAGAGAATACGGACGATCTGCGGGAAAGTCCGATTGTGACGTTGATTGAAACACTTTTGGGCAAAGGCCGGGATCTCCGCATCTTTGATCCGCACATCCAGATCGACCAGATCTACGGAACAAACCGTAACTTTGTGTTGAACGCTATTCCTCATATTGGCAAGCTCCTGAGTCCTTCTCTGGACGAGTTGCTGGCGAATAGTGAACATGTGATTCTGGCCCAAAAGCCCACAGCAGATGCCATTACTCGGATTCAATCCACTGGTCTTCCAGTGTTGAATGTGGTAGGCACTTAACACATCGTTCGATTTCATCCGAACTCGTGGGCATACAGGGCCCGCTACCACGCATAATGTTCAGTAATGACGAGAACGCAATTGCCTGGGAAGCCATATCCGCAAGGCACCACGTGGGATGGCATGGGGGTCAATTTTTCTCTGTATTCGGAAGGCGCAACGGGGGTAGAGCTTTGTTTATTTGACGATGCAAACGCGGCAGACCCTACGGAAACTTACCAGTTCCGAGAGTGTACCGGCAGTATTTGGCACTGTTACCTTTCCGGAGTGAAGCCAGGGCAATTGTATGGGTACCGTGTGAGTGGCCCCTACAGCCCGGAAAAAGGCCAGCGCTTCAATCCCAATAAACTGCTCATTGATCCTTATGCCAAATCAATAGCAGGCGTGGTGAACTGGGATGCCCCAGTGTTTGGATACCAACTTGGGAATCCTGATGGGGATCTGGTGATGGACGACCAGGATAGCGCCTGGGGTATGCCAAAATGCGTGGTTACTACCTCACACTTTGATTGGGAAAACGATCGTCCTCCGGGAACAGCGCTTTCCGATTCGGTGATCTATGAAGTACATGTGAAAGGCATCACTGCCACTCATCCGGATCTCCCGCCGGAAATTCGCGGCACCTATGCAGGCTTGGCATACCAGGGCACCATTGATTACCTGAAAAAACTCGGCATTACCGCCGTGGAACTAATGCCGGTTCATGCGTTTCTGGACGATGACCGGCTGGTGCGGCGCGGGTTGCGCAACTACTGGGGCTATAACACCCTGAACTTCTTTTCGCCGGATGCGCGTTACAGCAGTTCAGGCGACACCGGCGAGCAGGTAGGGGAGTTTAAGTCGATGGTGAAAGCGCTCCATCGATCCGGGATTGAAGTCATTCTGGACGTAGTTTACAACCACACGGCGGAAGGCAATCAACTTGGGCCCTACGCTGAGCTTCAAGGGAATCGACAACCCGACGTATTACCGTCTCACACAAGACAAACGGTACTACATGGATTACACCGGCACCGGAAATACGATGAATGTGCGTGATCCGCAAGTGTTAAAGCTGGTGATGGATAGCCTGCGCTATTGGGTGTTGGAAATGCATGTGGATGGCTTCCGCTTTGATCTGGCGTCGGCGCTTGCGCGCGAACTGCATCAGGTGGACCGGCTTTCGGCATTTTTCGACATCATCAATCAGGACCCGGTGATCTCGCAGGTAAAGCTGATCGCCGAGCCTTGGGACGTAGGAGAAGGCGGTTATCAGGTAGGAAAATTTCCGTCGTTATGGGCGGAATGGAACGGCAAGTACCGCGACACCGTTCGCCGATATTGGAAGGGCGACAGCGGACAGCTTGCCGAGCTTGGGTTACCGGCTCACCGGATCAAGCGATCTTTACCAGCGAGACGGTCGCCACCCTTCCGCCAGTATCAATTTCATTACCGCGCATGACGGATTCACGCTGAACGACCTGGTCAGCTATAACGAAAAACACAACGAAGCAAACACGGAAAACAATCAGGATGGCGCCAACGATAATCATTCCTGGAATCACGGGGTGGAAGGACCTACCGACAATCCTGAGATTATCGAGATGCGGGAGCGCCAGAAGCGAAACTTTCTCGCGACGCTGCTGTTTCGCAGGGCGTTCCGATGATTTGCGGCGGCGACGAAATCGGGCGCGAACAAAAGGGCAATAATAACGCTTACGCCCAGGACAACGAGATCACCTGGTACAACTGGAACTTGAATGAGCGGCAAACGGCCCTGTTGGACTTTACGCGGCGATTAATTGCCTTCCGTAAGGAACACCCCAATTTGCATCGGCGAAAATTCTTCCAGGATCGCCAGATCGATCCCGCTGCTGTGGTGCCGAGAGAAATTGCGGGCGCCCAAGTTCGTGATGTCACATGGCTGCGCCAGGACGGCAGTGAAATGACGGACGACGAGTGGCATGCAGGATGGATTCGCTGCCTGGGCCTTCGTCTCAGCGGCGAAACGCTGGATGATGTGAACTCGATTGGCGAACCGATCAAGGATGATACTTTCTTGCTCTTACTCAACTCGCACCATGAAGAACTAGAGTTCTGCCTTCCTCCCACTACTCATCCAAATATTGTTTGGGAATTGTGTTTCGATACTGCTACCCCGGAAGGAGTGGATGGAACCTTGCGGCAAGGCAAGTTCTGCTTCACAATAGCCCCGCGATCCGTGACCGTCTTCAAACAAGTGCTAGGTCATGTCTAAGCCACACGCGACATATCGGCTGCAGCTTCACGGCCAGTTCGGATTTGAAGCAGCCGCCGAAATTGCGGATTATCTAAAGGCTTTGGGCGTCTCGCATGTGTATACTTCGCCCTATCTTCAGGCTGCCCCTGGCAGTACTCATGGTTATGATGTGGTGGATCATAGCCATGTCAACGAAGAACTGGGCGGCCCGGAGGCCCATCGGCGTTTTGTGCAACGCTTGCGGGAGCTTGGGCTAGGGCATGTGCTGGATATTGTGCCCAACCATATGGCGATCGGGGATCGACGGAATCGCTGGTGGTGGGACGTGCTGGAAAATGGTCCTTCCAGCCAGTATGCTTCCTATTTCGATATTGATTGGCAAACGCCGGAAGAAAAGCTGCGGAACAAAGTGCTCACTCCGGTTCTAGGGAATCATTACGGACGGGTGATCTCTGCCAAAGAGATTAAACTGGAGCGGGAAAAGGGAGAGCAGAAAGAGGGAAGTTTCATTTTTCGTTACTTCGACCACGTATTTCCGGCTGCTCCGAAATCCCTGTGTGGTCTCTTAAAGGCGGCGGCGGAACGCTCCTGCTCTGATTACCTTGCGTTTCTTGCGGATTCGCTCTCCCTGTTGCCTGACCCTACGGTGACGGATCGGGCAGCGCAGACAGCTCGGCATCGAGATAAGGAGGTGATTCGCACGCTGCTCACCAGGCTTTGTGCGGAAGACAAAGAAATTGCTGGGAGTATCGATGCTTCCATTACCGTCATTAACAACGATCCGGATGCCATGGATGCTTTGCTGGAGCGGCAGAATTACCGCTTAGCTTATTGGCGCACGGCGGAACGTGATCTCGGATACCGGCGTTTCTTCAATATCAACACGCTGGTCGGCCTCCGGATGGAAACGCCGCAAGTGTTTGAAGATACCCATCGGCTCATCCTCGATTTTGTGCGTCAGAGCGTGATAGACGGCTTACGCGTAGATCATCCGGACGGTTTGCGTGATCCGGAACAATACTTCGAACGGTTACGGAAAGCGGCTCCTAACGCCTGGATTGTGGCAGAAAAAATCCTGGAGCCCGGTGAACAACTTCGGTCTTCCTGGCCGATTGCGGGTACCACGGGCTATGATTTCCTGAACGTGCTTGGCGGTTTGTTTGTGGATTCCCGTACGGAAGAACCCATGACCCGGCTGTATCAGGAGTTCACCAATGAGCCGTCCAGCTATGCCGAAGTAGCCGTGGAGAAAAAGCACTTTGTCCTCCGGGAAGTGTTAGGGAGCGATGTCAATCGTCTCACGGCTGCCTTCCTGGAAATTTGTGAGCGTCACCGGGACCATCGGGATTTTACGCGCCACGAAATCCACCATGCCATTCGGGAAACTGTTGCTTGCTTTCCGGTATACCGGACATATGTGCAGGCCGAGCAGGGCAAGTGCACTGGTGAGGATGTCCGCTATGTAGAATCTGCTATCGAGATGGCAAAACGCCGCCGTCCTGACCTGGATAGTGAATTGTTTGATTTCCTCCAAGCCGTTCTTTTATTGCGCAGGCGCGGAACGCTGGAAGCGGAGTTTGCGATGCAGTTTCAGCAATTCACTGGACCCGCCATGGCCAAGGGCGTGGAAGATACTGCTTTCTATAATTACAACCGGTTTATTGCACTGAATGAAGTGGGAGGCGATCCGGGCCGCTACGGCGTTTCCCCTGCTGAATTTCACCAATACTGCACGGAAATGAACCGGCAATGGCCGGACACCATGGTGGCTTCTTCCACGCATGACACCAAGCGCAGTGAAGATGTTCGGGCACGCCTGAGTCTTCTTTCGGAAATCCCGGATCAGTGGGCAGATGCCATACGCCGCTGGTCTCATCTGAATGATCACCTGAAGCGAAACGCATTTCCGGATCGCAACACGGAGTATTTCTTCTACCAAACTCTGGTCGGCGCTTGGCCCATTTCCCTGGAACGACTCCGCGCTTACATGGAAAAATCGGTGCGGGAAGGGAAGCGCTTCACCTCTTGGACCACTCCCAACGAAGCGTATGAATCGGCTCTTTTTCAATTCATGGAAGGAGCGCTCAAAAACAAAAACTTCCTCCGGGACTTTGAGGATTTCATAACGCCTTTAATAGAGCCGGGCCGTGTGCAGGCGCTATCGCAAGTTTTGGTAAAAATGACTGCTCTCGGAATTCCGGACATCTACCAAGGAACAGAGATCTGGGATCTGAGCTTGGTCGACCCGGATAACCGTCGTCCGGTAGATTACAAAATACGGCGGGAATTGCTCGCAGAACTTGATGGGACAACTCCAGAAAAAGTTTTAGCGCGCAGTGAAGAAGGATTGCCTAAATTATGGGTGATTCAACAGACATTGCGCGTAAGAGATCGGCTGAGTTCGTACAATTCCTTGGCTGCAAACGGAGAAAAGGCAATTCACGTGATTGCATTTCAGCGCGGCGATGTAGTGTGTGTAGCGCCACGCCTAACGCTCAGTTTGCGGGGTAACTGGGGGGAAACTTCTCTGGTATTACCAGAAGGCGAGTGGCACAACGTGTTCACAGGAGACATCGCTGGCGCGGGACCGATCGCATTAAGCGAAATTCTGAAACGGTTCCCGGTCGCTCTTTTTGTACGAAATGAACGAAGTAAAAATCTGGGCTCCGGCCGCGAAAAAAGTTGAAATCAAAATCGATAAAGACACCGCGCTGATGAACTCAGTGGAAGATGGCTGGTGGTCTGCAAAGGCACCTGACCATGCTTTCTATTCTTTAGTGATAGACGGCGAAGCGCCTCCAGTGCCAGACCCGCGCTCGCCGTGGCAACCCGAGGGCGTTCATGGCGCTTCGCAATTGGTGGATCAGACGCGGTTTCCTTGGACAGACCAGAGGTGGCAAGCACCACCGCTTGCCTCCGCTGTGATCTATGAACTTCATATCGGAACGTTCACTCCAGCAGGCACGTTTCTGAGTGCCATCGAGCGTTTGGATCATCTGGTTTCTCTCGGCATCACGCATGTGGAACTGATGCCCGTGAATGAATTCCCCGGCGAAGTCGGTTGGGGTTATGACGGGGTGGATTTCTATGCTCCCTTTCATGGTTATGGAAAGCCCGATGATCTGAAACGATTCGTGGATGCTTGCCATGCGAAGGGTTTAGCGGTGCTGCTGGATGTGGTGTATAACCACCTTGGCCCGGTAGGCAATTACCTGAGTCGTTTTGGCCCTTACCAAAACGAGCGCACTTCCACTACGTGGGGAAGCCCGTTGAACTACGATGGCCCGCAAAGCGAGCAAGTACGGCGCTTCGCCATTGACAATGCCCTGATGTGGCTGCGCGACTACCATTTCGACGGGTTGCGCTTAGATGCCATTCACGCCATTGTGGATACCTCAGCAGTGCATCTGCTGGAGCAAATGTCTACGGAAGTAGAGGAACTCGAAAGCATTTTGGGCCGCCATCTGGTGTTGATTGCGGAGAGCGACTTAAATGATCCGCGTGTCGTCAACTCACGCGAAGCGGGCGGTTACGGAATTGATGCGCAATGGAGTGATGATTTTCATCACTCGCTCCATACCATCCTGACAGGAGAAAGCAATGGGTATTACTCCGATTTTGGTTCCTTTGCCGATCTTGCTAAAGCCTTTCAAGAGGTATTCGTCTATGACGGCCAATTCTCAAAACATCGGGAACGGCGCCATGGACGCCCAGCGGGAAATCTGCCGGGCGGACGGTTTCTTGCGTATCTTCAAAACCATGACCAGATCGGCAATCGCGCCCAAGGCGAGCGCAGTGCTCACCTGATGAATAAAGGCCGCTTAAAAATCGGAGCGGCGCTGGTGCTGCTTTCTCCCTATGTTCCAATGCTGTTCCAAGGGGAAGAATGGGCTGCTTCTTCCCCATTCCAATACTTCACACGGCATGAGGAAGAATCTCAGGCAAGAGCCGTCACAGAAGGGCGCACACGCGAGTTTGTAGCGTTCGGCTGGAAGCCGGAAGAAGTGCCCGACCCGCAAGCCGAAGAAACCTTTGAGCGTTCCAAGCTGAAGTGGGAGGAACGGAAAGAGTCGTTCCATGCGGAAATGCTGGAGTGGCACCGCAAACTGATTGCCTTACGGCGCGAGACACCGGACTTGCGGAATGGACGCAGAGATGAAGTGGAGGTGCGCTTTGATGAAAATGCTCGCTGGTTCTCCGTAACGCGAGGCGAAATTACGGCTACATGCAACCTGGGAGAAAATTCGTTTTGCTTCCCGCTTCAAGGGGCGCATGAGTTACTGCTGGCGAGTGACCAGGCAGTTTGTGTTCACAAAAACTGCATCACTCTCCCGCCGGATTCCGTCGCCGTTTTGAAGCGAAAAGAGAAAACGGTTTAGCAGGTTTCCTGGTACCGGGCGATCATGGTCCTCATCACCTCATCGCCCGGTAAATCCCACCATGCCTGATTGAAAACTTCCACCTCAATCGGACCATCGTAGCCAGCCTGGTCTACCGCTTCACGCAGACGAGCGATTTCGATGGCTCCATCCCCCATCATGCCGCGTCCTTTCAGATGTTCGGGCGGCGGCACAATCCAATCGCACACGTGAAATCCTAGAATGCGTTTCCCTGCGCGGGCAATCTCTGTGTAGACGTCGGCATCCCACCATACGTGGTAGACATCCACCGCAACACCCACGTGCGCGGCATCGAACTTTTCTGCGAGCCGGACCGCTTCGCGCAAACTCACAATCACGGAGCGGTCGGCAGCATACATGGGATGCAAAGGCTCGATCCCCAAGTGAATGCCCGCAGCAGCCGCATGGTCCACAATTGCCGTGATGCCTGCTTCCACCATGCCACGCGCTCCCTGAATGTCACGATCCGGCGCTGCGCCGCACACCAGTACTAGGACATCGGTTCCTAGGGCTGCTGCTTCATCAATGGCGCGCTTATTATCGTCAATGCGCTCCTGTCGCTCAGCAGCCGTAGCCGCCGGAAACATTCCGCCGCGGCATAGACCGGAAACACGAAGGCCAGAGTCCCGCACAATGCGGGCCGATTCCGCCAAACCCGTTTCCGCTACTTTTTGACGCCATAAGCCAATGGCAGGCACTTTGTGCCGTACGCAGGCATCCACCGCCTCGCGCACATTCCACTGGTTCGTGGTCATTTGATTCAGGCTGAGCCGTTGGATGTTGTTCATCATGCGAGTGTCAACTGAGGGACATCGAGCCAGCATCGTTTCTGCCAGGATTGCAATCCCAGTTCCGCTAATTGGACGCCCTTTGCGCCCTCCAGGAAATCATGTGAAAACGGGGCGTCCTCCGCCACATGACGAAGAAACATTTCCCATTGCACTTTGAAGGCATTGTCGAACTCCGCATTATCCGGCACCGTTTCCCACTGCGCACGGAAATCAAACGGGTTGGGAATGTCAGGGTTCCATACTGCTTTAGGTGTGTTGACGCGATGCTGCACTTTGCAATCCCGCAAGCCAGCTACCGCAGTCCCTTCTGTACCATCTACCTGCAGCACAAACAACTCTTCACGATTCACACGCACCGCCCAGGAAGAATTGATTTGGGCAATGGTGCCGTCTTCCAAAAGAAACGTGCCATAAGCGGCATCGTCAGCAGTTGCCTGGTAGGGTTTGCCTTGTTCGTCAAAGCGAGTTTCAATATGGGTAGCACCTAGGGCAGACAGGGAAGCCACAGGAGAGAAAATGCCAGCCAGCACGTATTGCCAGTGGCAAAACATATCCAGAATAATGCCGCCGCCGTCTTCTTTGCGGTAATTCCAGGAGGGCCGCTGTGCTGGTTGCCAATCGCCTTCAAACACCCAATACCCAAACTCGCCGCGAACGGAAAGAATTTTGCCGAAGAATCCGCTGTCAATCAAGCGTTTGAGCTTCCGCAATCCGGGCAGAAACAACTTATCCTGCACCACTCCATTCTTGAGCCCGGATTGTTTAGCAGCTTGCGCCAGTTCCATCGCAGTGGCTACGTCCGGAGCAATCGGCTTTTCGCAATACACATGTTTTCCAGCGGCTAAGGCTGCTTGGACACTATCGGCATGTGCGGAAGTGGTCTGTGCATCAAAGTAAATTTGGTACTCCGGGTTCTGAAGGCATTCCTGAAGGTTAGTGCTCCATCGCTCCAAACCATGACGCTTAGCAAGAGCTTCCAGTTTTTGTGTATTCCGCCCGACCAGGATCGGTTCCGGGTAAAGCCGATCTCCATTCGTAAGAACCACTCCACCATTCTGGCGAATCGCAAGAATGGAACGGACCAGATGTTGGTTCGTTCCCATGCGGCCCGTAACGCCGTTCATGATGATGCCGATTGTGTTTTTACCCATGAAGCAATCCGTACTGTATCACGAGCTTTCCAAAGGGTTTAGTACGGAATGGAAGGGAAAACCTGGACTCCGCTCCGCAACGGAGCCCAGGCTTGGCGGGGTGTGCCGGATGCTGGCCGTATGCTCTCCGGCTTTGTTTTGAAAGTACTCACCCGAATTGGAACTAAGGGCAAGATTGAACTCGAAATACTGAAAAGAAAAGAGATAAATTTTCCATCTCTTAGTGAACGTGACAATACATACATGGTTTCAACGAGGGAGAGTACTTTGAAGTCGTTTCCTGTCGTCGTTCTAACTGGATGAGTAGTGAGCCGGAGAAACCGAACAAACAACGTCGTTGGTGGATATGGATTGCCAGTGGGCTTCTGATTCTGATCGCGATCTATTTCTTGTTTCCACGTCATGCGGAAAGTCAGTCCAAAGGAGCGAATAACAGCACTGGGAAAAAAACAGGCAAAGGAGCAGGAAAAGCGGGTCCCCGTGCCGTTCCTGTGGCCGTTGCGAAAGCCCATCGCGGCGATATTCCCATTTATGTAACAGGGCTGGGAAATGTAACAGCGTATAACACGGTCACTGTCCGAACTCGTGTAGACGGAGAGTTGATCAACGTTGCTTTTCGGGAAGGCCAGATGGTGAAACAGGGAGATCCCCTGGCGGAAATCGATCCTCGTCCCTATCAGGTTCAGTTAACCCAGGCAGAGGGGCAGATGGCAAGAGACCAGGCAACGCTGGAAAATGCCCGCATTGATCTTCAACGCTACCTGAATCTGATCCAGCAGAATGCTGTTACGCGCCAGCAAGTAGATACGCAAGTAGCTACCGTAAAGCAGAGTGAAGGAACCGTGAAGTCAGATCAAGGGGCTATTGATAACGCCAGACTTCAGTTAACGTACTGCCATATTGTTTCCCCTTTAACGGGAAGAATCGGACTGCGCGCAGTGGACCGGGGCAACATTGTGCATGCGGCAGATACCACCGGCCTCGCTACCATTACGCAGCTACAGCCGATTGCGATTATCTTCAACATGCCCGAAGACAATTTGCCGGAAGTGCAACGGCAGATTCGGATCAAGCGTTCCCTGGTTGCGGAAGCGTATGACCGTGATCTTCAAACCAAACTGGCCACTGGTGCCTTGCTGACCTTGGATAACCAGATTGACCAAACCACCGGTACGGTACGCGTCAAGCTTCAGTTTGCAAACCGTGACAACACCCTGTTTCCCAATCAATTTGTGAATGCGCGGTTATTGGTAGATACGCATCGCGGCGTGGTACTGATGCCCTCTGCCGCCATTCAGCGAAGTCCGCAAGACACCTTTGTGTACGTGGTGAAAGGCGATCAAACCGTGGAGATGCGGAAAATAAAAACCAGTGCTACGGAAGGCGACCAGATTGAAGTGGATCAAGGGGTTTCTCCCGGCGATACGGTTGTGATCCAAGGCACCGACAAACTCCAGCAAGGCATGAAGGTTTCCGTTCGCCAAAGCGGAAAAAACAATATATCCGAAGAGGACGAAATGGGTTCGGATACCGGAAAGGTGACTCAGTGAATCCTTCCCGGCCTTTTGTGCTGCGGCCGGTTGCCACTTCGTTGTTGATGGTCGGCATCGTTTTGGCTGGCGCGGTTGGTTATAAATTGCTTCCTGTTTCCGCTCTGCCGCAAGTGGATTACCCCATTATCCAAGTACTCACCTTTTATCCAGGGGCTGGGCCGGAAGTCATGGCATCCTCAGTAACCTCTCCACTGGAAAGGCAGTTCGGTCAGATTCCGGGCTTGAATCAGATGACTTCCAACAGTTCCAACGGGTCGTCAGTGATTACGCTGCAATTTTCCCTGAGCTTGGATATTGATGTGGCCGAACAGCAAGTACAGGCAGCAATCAACGCGGCTTCTACTTTTCTCCCCCGCGACTTGCCGAACCCTCCTGTGTATACCAAGACCAACCCGGCAGACGCTCCCATTCTGACGCTTGCGCTGACGTCCGATGCCATGCCATTGCAGCAGGTGGAAGATCTGGCGGATACACGGCTCGGCCCCAAGATCTCGCAGCTTTCCGGCGTGGGCCTGGTCAGCATCAGCGGCGGTCAGAAGCCAGCGGTGCGCGTGCAGGCTAACCCCACCAAGCTTTCTTCGCTTGGCCTCAACATGGAAGATTTGCGAACTGCTTTGGCCGCAGCGAATGTCAATCAGGCAAAAGGAAACTTCGATGGCTCCCGCCAAGCGTACACCATTGAGGCCAACGACCAGCTACTAGCAGGCCGGGATTACCGGCCCTTGGTTGTGGCATACCGGAATGGCGCACCCGTGCAATTGAAGGATGTAGCGGACGTGGTGGAATCTGCGGAGAACGTAAAGCAAGCCGCTTGGATGAATGAAGTTCCTGCCGTGATTGTGAACGTACAGCGTCAGCCCGGCGCCAACATCATTGATGTAGTGGATCGTGTGAAAGCGCTTCTGCCGCGCCTTCAAACCGTGCTGCCTTCTTCCATCAAGGTTGCCGTCCTTACAGATCGAACGGTGACAGTGCGTGCCTCGGTAAAAGATGTTGAGTTTGAACTGATGTTGACCATTGGCCTGGTGGTAATGGTCATCTTTTTGTTCCTCCGTAATTTTGCGGCAACCGTGATTCCCGGCGTGGCTGTACCGCTTTCCCTAGTCGGCACATTTGGCGTGATGTACCTGCTCGGGTACAGCCTGAACAACTTGACTTTGATGGCGCTGACTATCTCGACAGGCTTTGTGGTGGATGACGCCATTGTGATGATCGAGAACATTACGCGCTACCTGGAAGAAGGGGAAACGCCGCTGGATGCCGCCTTGAAAGGTTCGGAGCAGATTGGCTTCACCATTCTTTCGCTTACCATTTCACTGATTGCTGTATTGATCCCACTGCTTTTCATGGGTGATATTGTGGGGCGCCTGTTTCGCGAGTTCGCCGTCACGCTCAGCACCACCATTCTGGTGTCCGCGTTTGTGTCGCTCACGTTGACACCCATGATGTGCGCCAAGCTTCTGAAGCATAAGCCGGAAAACGAGCAAGGCTGGTTCTATCAGAAGTCAGAGCACTTCTTTCAAAAGGTAATCGAGTTCTATGGGCAAACGCTCCAGTGGGTATTGAAGCATGATGTACTCACGCTATTGGTAGCGGCGGCAACATTGGGCCTTACTGTGTTTCTGTTCTTGATTATTCCCAAAGGATTTTTTCCGGTGCAGGATACCGGTGTGATCCTCGGTATTTCCGAAGCACCGCAGGACGTTTCCTTTCCGGGAATGGTGAGGCGTCAGGAAGCTCTAGCTCACGTGATTCTCCAGGACCCGGCTGTGGATAGCCTTTCGTCTTTTATCGGCGTCGATGGCACCAACATCACCATGAACAGCGGACGCATTCAGATCAACCTGAAGCCGCTGGAAGAGCGCAAAATCAGCGCCAGCGATGTGATTCGAAGACTGCAGAATCCGTTGTCTCAGGTAGAAGATGTCACTCTTTACATGCAGCCGGTGCAAGATCTCACTGTGGAAGATCGCGTCAGCCGCACGCAGTTCCAATACAGTCTGGAAGATCCGGATGCGAATGAGTTGAATGCCTGGGTACCTAAGCTAATCGAAAAGCTTCAGGGTTTGCCGGAACTGAGCGATGTTGCCAGCGACCAACAAACGTCGGGTCTTCAGGCACGCGTGGTGATTGACCGTAACACCGCTTCACGCCTGGGCATTACACCCCAGATGATTGATGACACGTTGTATGACGCTTTCGGACAGCGGCAAGTCTCCATCATGTTCACGCAATTGAATCAATATCGCGTGGTGCTGGAAGCGCGCCCGAACTTTCAGCTTAGCCCGCTCGATCTGAAAGATATTTATATCCGTTCCTCACAAGGAGGCCAAGCACCATTGAGCGCGTTCTCCCATGTGGAAACACAAGCTGCCGCATTGGCCATCAACCATCAGGCGCAGTTTCCGGTCGTAACGGTGTCGTTCAACCTCGCCCCGAATGCGTCGTTAGGATCTGCCGTTAAAGCAGTGAATGACGCAAAGAACCAGCTTGGTATGCCGCGTAGCGTGGAAGCCGGATTCCAGGGAACAGCAGCATCGTTTCAATCGTCGCTGGCAAATGAACCCATATTGATTCTGGCAGCGCTGGTTACCGTGTATATCGTGCTCGGAGTGCTGTATGAAAGCTACATTCACCCGGTCACCATTCTTTCCACTCTGCCTTCCGCCGGCGTAGGCGCATTGCTGGCTTTGCTGATCTGCCGGGAAGATTTCAGCGTGATTGCCTTGATTGGCATTGTGTTGCTGATCGGCATTGTGAAAAAGAACGCCATCATGATGATTGATTTCGCTTTAGAAGCGGAGCGCAAAGAACACAAAGAGCCGTTTGACGCTATCTATCAGGCATGCTTGCTTCGATTTCGCCCCATCATGATGACCACCATGGCCGCACTGCTTGGTGGTCTGCCATTGGCATTGGGGCAGGGAACGGGTGCGGAACTGCGCCGTCCCTTGGGAATTACCATTGTGGGCGGCCTGATCTTCAGTCAGTTGCTCACGCTTTATACGACGCCGGTCATCTACTTGGCCTTTGATCGCCTTTCCATCAAGCTGCGTGGCAAGCACCCCAAGAACCCGGATGCTCCTCCTGCGCCCGGTGCGCCGCAGCCGCAGAATCCGGACCCGCAACCCGCATGAGCCTGTCTGCTCCATTCATCGGGCGACCTGTTGCCACTACGCTCCTAACGATTGCCATTGCCATGGCTGGAGTGATCGGGTATACCCTTCTGCCGGTATCGCCTTTGCCTCAGGTGGATTTCCCTACGCTGCAAGTTTCGGCGGCATTGCCGGGAGCAAGCCCGGAAACCATGGCGTCATCCGTGGCAACTCCTTTGGAGCGCCAGTTTGGCCATATTGCCGGACTGAGTGAAATGACATCTACCAGCTATCTTGGCACCACTTCCATTGCGCTTCAGTTTGACCTGGAGCGGAACGTGGATGCGGCAGCTCGTGACGTGCAGGCTGCCATTAACGCGGCCCGGGGACAATTGCCTGCAAATCTTCCCAACAATCCGCAATGGCGCAAAGTGAATCCAGCAGACGCGCCCATTCTGATTGTGGCGTTAACGTCGGAATCCGCCACGCAAGGGGAAATGTACGATGCCGCTTCTTCCATCCTGCAGCAGAAGCTCGCGCAGGTGCAGGGGGTAGGGCAAGTGGTGGTGGGCGGCAGTGCGTTGCCTGCCGTCCGAGTAGATGTGAATCCCACACTGCTGAATGGGTTTGGCTTGGGGCTAGAAGATATACGGGCTGCGCTTGCTGCAGCAAATGCCAACACTCCCAAGGGGGAAACCACCAATCGCAACCGGACTTACTCGCTCAGCACAACAGACCAGCTTCTGAAAGCGCCGGACTATATGCCGCTGATTGTGGCGTACCGCAACCGGGCAGCCGTTCGGCTGATGGATATTGCCAAGGTCAGCGATTCCGTGGAAGACTTGCGAACCAGCGGCTTGGCAAATAGTAAACCGGCAGTGCTGATTATTATCTTCCGCCAACCGGGTGCGAATATTATCTCTACCGTGGACCACGTGGAAGCCGCACTTCCGCAGCTTCAGGCTGTGATTTCTCCTGCCATTCGTCTCGGCGTCGTGCTGGACCGCACCGTAACCATTCGCGCTTCCGTGAAGGATGTGGAGATTACACTTTTGATCTCCATCGGGCTGGTGATTTTGGTGGTGTTCCTGTTTCTTCGGAACTGGCGCAGCACGCTGATCCCCAGTGTGGCGGTGCCGGTCTCGCTCATCGGCACCTTTGGCGCGATGTACCTGTTGGGGTACAGCCTGGATAATTTGTCGCTGATGGCGCTCACCATCGCCACGGGATTCGTAGTGGATGACGCCATTGTGGTGATTGAAAATATCACTCGTTATCTGGAGCAGGGCTTGCCGCCCTTGGAAGCGGCTCTAAAAGGAGCAGCAGATATTGGCTCCACAGTGATCTCGATCACTATCTCGCTGGTTGCCGTGTTCCTTCCGATTCTGCTGATGGGTGGCATCGTGGGGCGTTTGTTCCGTGAGTTTGCCATGACGCTCTCGATTGCCATTGTGATTTCCCTGGCCATCTCGCTTACCACCACGCCCATGATGTGCGCGATCCTCCTGCGCCAAGAATCGGAAGATTCCCATGGAAGGCTTTATCGTGCGAGTGAGAAGGTCTTTGACTGGATACTGGCTGTCTATAAAGCCATTCTGACCAGAGTGCTCCGGCACCAGCCCTTGACGCTGCTGCTCACGCTGGGCACAGTGGCCCTCACGGTTTACCTCTACATCAAAGTGCCGAAAGGATTTTTCCCGCAGCAGGATACCGGTCGTCTGCAAGGTGCTATACAGGCCGACCAATCCATTTCGTTCCAAGCGATGAAAAATGAGATCAGCCGCATCTCCACCGTGGTGATGCAAGATCCGGCAGTCACGAATGTGGTGGCGTTTACGGGAGGGTCAGGCGGTGGTGGCAGCGCCATCAACACCGGGCGCATGTTTGTCACCCTGAAGCCGCTGGAGGAGCGAAAGCTGAGTGCGGATGAAGTGATTGCGCGTATTCGCCAAAAGCTGGTACGTGCGGCGGGAGCCACGCTCTTCTTGCAGGCGACCCAGGATCTTCGCATTGGCGGAAGGCAAAGCAACGCCCAATACCAATACACGATTCAAGATTCAGACCTTGATGAATTAGCCGTATGGGCACCGCGCATTCTGGCCAAGCTCCAAACCGTTCCGGGTCTGGTGGACGTGAACAGCGATCAGCAAAACCATGGTTTGGCAGCGTCGCTTTCCATTGACCGGCTAACGGCATCCCGACTTGGCATCACGCCGCAAACTTTGGATGACACGCTGTATGACGCATTTGGGCAACGGCAAGTCTCCATCATGTATACGCCGCTAAATCAGTACCATGTGGTGCTGGAAGTAGAGCCGCGCTTTTGGAATGATCCCGCAAGCCTGAAATACCTATATGTGGGAGCCGCGAACGGGCGCCAGATTCCGCTTTCCACCCTCACCAGTTACGACCTTTCCACTGCGCCGCTTGCAGTGAACCATCAAAGCCAGATTCCTTCTGTGACTTTTTCGTTTAATCTTTCCCCCGGCGTATCGCTGGGCGATGCAGTGGACCATATTGACCAAGCCGAGCGGCAGATCGGGTTGCCAGCCAACATCCAATCCAGCTACCAGGGTGCGGCCCAGGCTTATCAGGCTTCCCTTGCGACCGAGCCCCTGCTGGTCGCCGCAGCGCTGGCTACGGTTTACATCGTGTTGGGCATTCTGTACGAAAGCTATATCCACCCGATTACGATTTTGTCCACGATTCCTTCTGCAGGCGTAGGGGCGCTTCTGGCGCTTCTGCTGATGCATGAGGATCTGACGGTGATTGCGCTGATCGGCATCATTCTTTTAATTGGGATTGTAAAGAAGAACGCGATTTTGATGATCGATTTTGCTTTAGAACAGGAACGAAAGGAAAACAAGTCCCCCGAAGAGGCAATCTTTGAAGCCTGCCTGCTTCGGTTCCGTCCCATCACTATGACCACCATGGCTGCGCTGCTGGGCGGAGTGCCATTGGCAATCGGCGGTGGCGTCGGGTCGGAACTACGGAAGCCGCTCGGCATTGCCATTGTAGGAGGGTTGATTGTGAGCCAGATGCTGACCTTATTTACCACGCCCGTTATTTATCTTTACTTAGACCGATGGCGTCTCTGGGTGAGGAAGTTGCGGGGCCATGCTGAACAGGCGCCGGAACCGGAAGGATCGCAGGCATGAGGACCACACAAAAATGGTTACTGGCCTGCGCGGCATTGGGCAGCGTTGCCTGCTCTGTGGGCCCAAAATACAAAACGCCGGTGGTGCAAGTGCCTGCCGCGTTCAAGGAACCGCAACCGGCTGCTTTCAAAGAACAAACACCGTTTCAGCCTTCTGCTCCCAAAGATGATTCCATTCGAGGCGATTGGTGGACTATCTTCGGCGACCCTGTGTTGAACGGCTTGGAAGACCAGGTCAACATCAACAACCAAAACATTGTTCAAGCCGAAGCGCAGTTCCGGCAAGCGCGTGCCGCCGTGCGTGCGGCGCGTTCCGGTTTGTTCCCCACCATCACAGCAGCGCCGTTTGTGACCAGGTCGCGCCAGTCAGCAAACCGGGCCATTGGAGTAGGGGGAGTTTCCAGCGTCAATACTACCAGTGGGAGCACAACGGGAACTACCACTGGTACTGGAACCACTACAGGGACTTCCACAGGAACGGGAACTACCACGGGCGTCACTGGAATTGGAGGGCGAACGTTTACCGATTACCAGCTTCCCTTCGATGTGTCCTGGGAGTTCGACGCCTGGGGTCGGATTCGGCATTTAATCGAGGCCAATGTCGCCAGTACGCAGGCAAGCGCGGCGGATATCGAAACAGCGCGGCTGAGCGCCCATTCTGATCTGGCAACCGATTATTGGGAACTGCGCGGCAGTGATCTTCGGAAGCAATTGTTACAACAAACGGTGAACGATTATCAGCAGCAGCTTCAACTCACCCAAGCTCGATTCGATCAGGGCATTGCCACAGAACTGGATGTGGAACAGGCTCGCACGCAACTGGAAACCACACGTGCGCAGTTGATTGATGTGGAAATTCAACGAGCGCAGTACGAACACGCCATTGCCGTGCTGATTGGAAAAGCCCCCGCCTCGCTCACCATCAGCCCTTCTGCCACTGTGTTTCAACCGCCAGTGATTCCCGTAGCCGTTCCTTCTGAATTGTTACAACGAAGGCCAGATATTGCCTCAGCGGAACGCCGCGTTGCCGCGCAGAATGCACAAATCGGCGTCGCGCAGGCAGCCTTTTATCCAGCCATTCAGCTTTCCGCGTCAGCAGGTTTAGCCAGTTCCAGCATTTCGAATTTATTTACCTGGCCCAGCCGTTTGTGGTCGGTGGGTCCGGCACTCGCGCAAACCCTGTTTGATGCCGGAAATCGGAGAGCCGTCACTGCGGAAGCGCAGGCATCCTATGACGTGGGCGTAGCCACTTACCGACAAGCCGTTCTAGCAGCCTTTCAGGATGTGGAAGACAATCTGGCTTCCCTGCGGGTATTGGAAGAAGAAGGCAAACAGCAACAAACGGCAGTGAATGCTTCGCAGCGTGCGCTGAACCTTTCTGAAACTCGCTACCGAGGTGGCGTAGCTACCTACTTGGATGTGATCACCACGGAAAACACGGCCCTGACGACCCGCTCCACAGCAGTAGACATTCTGACGCGCCGCATGACCGCCAGCGTGGGGCTGATCAAAGCGCTGGGAGGTGGTTGGAACACGGGCCAGATCCCCGGAGCGAAAGACCTGATTTCGAAACAGCCACTGCCGGATGGAAAGGCAGTAACGGTATCGCAGCCACAATCGCCACCTCAACCCCAAAAATAGAGTGGGGTAGCAGGGGTTACCAGATTTGCCTGCCCCATTGGCCCGCAAATACAAATTGGTCGATTGGTTTGCGGACGCGCGGATTGGCTTCCCGCTCCCGCTGGTACTCCTGCAAAGCCTCGCTGTTGCCGTAGTGGCCGATGGCAATCATTGCCACAGGTTCGTGGTGCTCGGGAAGGGCAAGTGTGGCGCGGGCCTTTTCAATGTCAAAGCCAGCCATGGGGTGAGCAAACAAGCCTTCCGCCATCACTTGCGTCAGAAGATTGCCTGTGGCAAGTCCCACATCATGAAATGCCCAGCGATTGGCCTGGTCCTTTCCGGAAAGCACATTGCGCGCAACCGACAGTACCAGGACCGGAGCGCGCTTTGCCCAAGCATTGCCCGGAACCAGACAGTCCGCGAGCCGCTCGAAATCAGCAGGGTTGTCACTGGTGGCAATCACAAAACTCCAAGGCTGCTCGTTGCTGCTGGAAGCAGCCCAGCGTGCGGCTTCAAAAATCTGTTTCAACTTCTCTGGTTCCACGGGTGTGGAAGCGAATGCCAACGGACTCCATCGCTCGGCAAGAATGGGCAAAATGGGATAGGCAACAGGAGCGGGTTTCTTCACGTTTACTAATGTTAGCGCCCAGACTGTGTATTGCGGCCAACACGCGGATAGAAAAATTCAATTGGACTAGGGCTTTCGGTAGTCTCTAAACTCTATCTAAAGGGTCCAAATTCCAGTAAAAAAATCATAAACACATATGCCGCTAGACATGGTAGAGTCAGTCCAACAAATGGGAACGCAAGTCGCTTTACTCCATCGGATCAGCAGCATTGTCAGTTCCGGTCTTGAACTGGAAGTAATGCTGCGTGAATTGGTGGACCTGATCATGCAGGTAACAGATTCGGATGCATGTCTGGTTTACCTGGTAGATCACTCCACTAATGAGATCGTGCTCCGTGCCTCGCAGCTTCCACATAGCTCGGAGATTGGCAATATTCGCCTGCAAATGGGCGAGGGCATCACCGGTTGGGTTGCCATGCATAAATCCGTTGTGGCGCTGCCAAAAGACGCTTCGCACGATACGCGCTTCAAGAGTTTTGGCGCTCTGCCGGAAGATACCTATGAAGCCTTTCTGTCCGTCCCGCTGATCAGCGGCGGGGACCTGATCGGTGTGATCAACGTTCACCATCGAGAACCGCATCGCCATACATCGGATGAGGTAGCGCTGGTCTCATTTATTGGTGAACAGATGGGGGGAGCGTTGGCCAAATCACGATTGGCTGAAACTGCCCAAACGTCCGTAAAGCACATGGGGGCGCTAGCCGCTGTGGCTCAAACCATTGCAGCGGAAAGCTACCTGGATCGAATTCTGCAGGCCATTTCGGAAATGGTGGCGGAAACGCTGGACTCTCCGGTTTGCTCCATCATGCTGGTGGATGAAGAAAAGCGTGAGCTGGTGATCAATGCGGCCCGCTGCTCCACCCCGGACTACCTGCACAAAATGCCCATCAAGATTGAGGATTCCTTGATTGGCCGAGTGGTGCGGGAAGGCCGTTCCATCATGGTTCCTAACGTGTTGGAAGAAAAGCAGTATCGCTATCCGGAACTGGCGCGTAAGACAGGCTTGGCATCCCTGCTTTCCATTCCTTTGCTGTCTCGGGAAAAAGTGATTGGAACCATTAACATTTACACCAGAGAACCCCGCGTTTTCACAGACGAAGAAACCGGGTTTGTCACAGTGGTGGCTGGTCAGGCGGCAATTGCGATTGAAAATGCACGCCTGATGTCGGAAACGCTGGAAATGAAGCGAACCCTGGAAACGCGCAAGCTGGTGGAGCGCGCCAAAGGCATTCTTCAGTACAAGCACAATCTGACGGAAGAAGAAGCTTACCTGCGTTTACGCAATGAAAGTCGGCGTCTGCGCCGGCCTATGCGCGATCTGGCGGAAGCCGTAATTCTTGCCGACGATATGAACAAGAAAACCGGTGACCGAATGCCGGAAAACAACAGTTCTGACAGCTTGATGTAGAACTTCCTCCCTACGTCCAGTACAGAATGCGAGCCATAGGCAAGTGAAACCCTATGGCTCGCTCCAAACCCTCCCGCAATTCCCGCATTGTTTCCTTGGGAAATACATATTTCTCTGAACCGAATTTTGTGATCTTTCGCGTTCGTTTCCCTTCTTCCATCTCCAGGGTTGTGATGGGATACCAGCTTTGGAGAATCTGCTTGGAAACCGGCGTAAACCGGTGCGTGATCAACTCCGCTGTCAGATCCAAATCAGAAATCCCAGCCAGGGCTGCGGCAGTATCTCGAAAAAGCTGATCATATTGAGATTGCCAACCGGGAACGGGCATAATCGGGGCAACCGTTAAGCCCACCGGATATCCAGCCTGGGCCATGCGCCGCATTGCCTGGAGCCGTGCTGCGATGTTTGCTGTGCCGCCTTCCCATTTCCGGGCAATTTCTTGAGCGTTTACGGAGAAGCGAACCCGCGTCCTGCCACTGTGGGGAAGGGAAAGCAGCGATTCCACGGCATCAAACTTCGTGGTCCAGCGGAGTTGCACTGCCGCATCCCAACTCCCGAAATGGCGGATTGTTTCCGCTAAGGAACCGGTAATATGCTCAATTCCGAGTGGATCGGTGTAGCAGGAAGCCTCAAATGTAGTGCCTTCGTCGCGCCGTGCCGTGGAACGAGAGGTAACTGTTCCCTGGCCAACCGAGCTGTGGAGGTCTGCCAGGATTTCCGGCAGATTCGCATATGCACGCGTGGTGGGCGGCCCGGTTAAAGATCCAGCCAGATAACAATATTGGCAGTGTGCCGGGCAGCCTTCTGCCAAGTGGAACTGCCAATCTGCGCTGGGCGGAATCGGTCGGGGACGACGCTTGCTGGGAGAAGCCACTGTGACCACCAACGTGGTTTTCGCTTTGGCATAGCTGCGCCGTGCATCTTCCGCTGCAAACTCGCTTCCGGAAATACGGTTTGTTTTTAAGGTAACAACCTCCGCGCCTACACCTGCGGCTCGCTCCACCATTCTTCTGCCGTGCTCCCACCGAAGCGCTTCTGGCGTGACCAACACTCGGCGAGGCACCCACAATTTAGGCGGGGAAACAGTCTGAAGAATGGGGAATACAGGGGCGGAAGGGGAAGCCACACTGGGGGAATTCATCCACTTATTTAGATGATCTGCCAGTGAGCCGTGATGCGAAGATGCAAGCAGTGCTAAGCTACGGCGGTTGAGTCATTTATGGCAGAAAATAAGAAAATAGCAGTTGTCACTGGCGCGGGAAGCGGCATCGGGCGTGCCGTTAGCCTGGCGCTGCACCAAGCAGGATTCGCCGTGGTTCTGGCGGGACGCCGCTTGCCTGAACTGGAAAAAACTGCGTCGCAAGGGAGCGCAGCGGGAACCCCGATGCTGCCGGTTGCCACCGATGTACGGGAAGCGGATTCTGTTCGAAATCTGTTTCAAAAAACGGAACAAACCTTTGGTCGGTTGGACGTGCTGTTCAACAACGCGGGCATGGGTGCCCCTCCCGTGGCCATGGAAGATTTAACCTTGGAACAGTGGAATGCGGTAGTGAGCGTAAACCTGACAGGCTCATTTTTGTGCGCCCAGGAAGCCATGCGAATCATGAAGCGCCAACAGCCCCAGGGTGGACGCATCATCAATAACGGATCGATTTCAGCCCATGTGCCAAGGCCCAACTCGGCCCCCTATACCGCTACCAAGCACGCCATCACAGGCTTAACGAAATCCATTTCGCTGGACGGCAGACCTTTCCACATTGCCTGTGGGCAAATTGATATTGGCAATGCCGCCACGGAAATGACCGAGCGTATGACCGGAGGAGTACCGCAGGCCAATGGCACTTCGGCTCCGGAACCGCGCATGAACGTTCAGCACGTCGCCGATGCTGTTGTGTACATGGCGAGCCTGCCCTTGGATGCGAACGTGCAATTCTTGACGGTGATGGCGACCAACATGCCATTCATCGGGCGCGGCTAAACGGCATTGCGTCCTTTTGTTCCACTGGTGCGGAATCCGCATCTGCTCACGGTTCTGGGAAATTTCTGGCCGCGAAAGCTCGACTTTTCTCCCTACTCCTACCAGTCACGATTGTTTCGAACAGAACCGGATGTGCAGGTATTGGTGCAGACCCATACGCCTGCCGAGCCGGTGGGCGAAATCGTGATGGTGCATGGATTGGAAGGCGGGGGCGATGCCGGTTATATTCGCACTCTGGCATACCACGCGCTTCAGCACGGCTTGGTAGCGCACCGCTTTCATATGCGCACCTGCGGCAACACAGCCCATCTCTGCCAGACCCTGTACCATGCTGGCCTTACGGGCGATCTGCTGTCTTTTTTACGGCAGCTTCGCCCCGAACGCCCGGACTTGCCGATCTTTCTGGTGGGCTTCTCCCTAGGGGGAAACGTGGTGCTGAAGCTGGCAGGCGAGTTGGCGGAGAAAGCTTCGGAATGGATTGCGGGAGTGTGTTCGCTTTCCGCCCCGATTGATCTGGTCGCTTGCACCAAAAGAATTGCGCAAAAGGACAATGCGCTGTATGAACGCCGCTTTCTGAAACGGATGCGGGAACGTCTGCTGGCCACGGGTCGTTACACAGCCGACGAGCTTGCCAAGCCGCGTTCCCTGTGGGAGATCGACGACGCAATCACCGCGCCCTCCTTTGGGTTCGGCACGGCGGAAAATTATTACCAGACCCAATCGGCGAACCGTTTCCTTTCGGAGATTCGGGTTCCGGCTTTGCTGATCACCGCACAGGATGATACATTTATTCCTTTCCGGTGCTACAAGCACCCGGCCATTCAGCACAATCCCTGCTTGAAACTGATTGCCCCGGAACATGGCGGTCACCTTGGTTTCCTCGCTCGCGAAGCACCAAGATTTTGGGCAGATGAAACCGTGGTGGAGTGGATTCTGAAGCACATTCACCAGCCTTCCCCTTGCTAATTGATCTTTTACATACATTTAACTTCTCAGTTACAACTGCCGCGAAGGAACACGTTACAGTCAAAGTTGATGGACGCATCAGCCGTTGCATTCGATCTGGACACGCAGTTGATGCTAAGCGCCAAACAGAATGATGACCATAGTTTTGGTCTCTTGGTGGAGCGTCATCGTACATCGCTGGTACATTACCTGATTCGTTTGGTGCGGAACCCGGCAGTAGCGGAAGAGCTAGCGCAGGATGTGTTTTTGCGCGTTCACCGCTCGCGCGAATCATGGGAACCAAGTGCAAAGTTCACCACATGGCTGTTTCGGATTTCCACCAATGTGGCTTATAACTACTTCCGGGATCAGCGTTACCACAACCGGAATCTAAGCCTGGAAGGTGATGTTTCAGTTACTTTTCAACACCAAATTCCAGATGGAACTGATTCCACGGAAGCGGCACTGGTGCGCAATGTGCGTTACCAGCAAGTGCAAGAAGCGATTGCTCGCCTGCCCTGGAAACAACGGTCCGCAGTTGTGATGCATAAATATGAAGAGATGGACTATGCCGCCATTGCGCAGGTTTTTGGTTGTACTCCATCTGCTGTGAAAGCCCTGATGTTTCGTGCTTATGAGAATCTCCGCTCCCAATTAGCTTCCCTAGCCGACTAGAAGCAAACAAAAGCTAGAATGGGGGCGTGCCGCCTTGCCCGAACCGGCACAAAAGAAAGTGTTTCAAAAATGGCTTCCAAGCGCTCAGTAACGCCTTATTTCATGGTCAGTGGAATGGCTCTTGCGCTGGTGATTTTGGCGGTTCTCCAATACCGCTGGACCAAGCAGGTCAGCGAAGGGGAACGGGAAAGGCTCCGTTCCAGTTTGCAGGTGTCTGTTCAACAGTTCCGGCAGGAGTTTACGCGTGACCTCATGTCGTTAACTACTGGGTTCCAGGTGCAGTACGGCAGCGGGGAGGACCATGATTGGAGCCGTTATGCGCGGCAAGGCTCCGAGTGGCTTCGTAATGCTCCCGACGCCCGGTTAGTATCCGCCGTATATCTGTGGGATTTTTCCGCAAACGATAAAGGCCAGCTATATCGGCTGAATCGGGAAGAGCAGATTTTTAGCACGTTGGAAACGCCATCCTCCTTGCAGCCTTTGCTGGCCCGATTGCGTGAACATGCAGAGGGCGGCTGGCGAGGCCGAGGCTTTCGCGCGTTTTCCTGGAATCTGGATACAGATCATCCGGCGCTGTTCCGGAATCTTTCTTCTCCTCCTCCTCCAGATTTTCGAGACCGGAAAATGACGGAAGCACCGCGCTCCAGCGGCTTCATCGTGATTGAGCTTGACCGTGCTTACCTCCAACGGCATTTTCTTCCGGAACTCGCCAGCCGATACTTCGCAACGTCCGAAGGCTTTCTCTATCACGTGGGTGTATTTGCGAACGGAGACCATAATCGACCTATTTTCCAAACGAGCGAATTCACAGCATCCTCCTTCAGTTCCGCTGATGTAAACATCGGCCTCCTGGAGACTCGCGGGCGCAATGGAGGCGGTGGAGGTCCAGGCCCTGGCATGGAAGGTCCTGGCGGGCCTTTTCCGCCGGAAGGAGGGGAAGTTCGACCGCCGGAATCACGCAGGGAAGACAGGCCACCGCAGGAAGCGCGTGCCGGTGGTTTTGGGCGAGGGAGATCGTTTCGGGGAATATGCCTCCTTCTTCCCTTCTGTTTCGGGATGGAGGAACTTCTTGGAATCTGGTGGTCCAGCATCCTGCCGGTTCCCTGCAAGCCGCCGTAAAAACCATGCGATGGCGCAACTTTGCCTTTAGCTTCGGCATTCTGATTCTGTTAGGTGGCAGCATGGCCCTTTTAGTTGTTTCTACTCAGCGTGCCCAACGGCTAGCCCGGCTTCAGGTGGAGTTTGTTGCAGGTGTCTCGCACGAGTTGAGAACCCCTTTAACTGTGATCTCTTCGGCGGCTCAAAATCTCAAAGACGGCATCGTGGAAAGCACTCCTCAGGTGAAACTCTACGGGAAGTTGATCCGCGACGAATCACAGCGGCTAAAAGGCATGGTGGAGCACATTCTGGACTTTGCCGCAGGCCAGCAGAAAAAGCCATACGAACCCGTGCCGTTGCAACCAACAGAACTGATTTCCGAAGCGCTTTCTATGGCCGCATCGTTGATCACCGAATTCGGCATTGAAGTGGAACAAAACGTCTCTCCCAACTTGCCAGTTGTAATGGGCGAGCGAAACGGATTAACGCAATCTCTGCACAATTTGATCGTGAACGCCATCAAATATAGAGGAGATCACCCGTGGTTGGGAATTCGTGCTTGGACTGACCAGAAATGGATACGAATTGCAGTGGAAGACCGTGGCTTAGGAATAGAAAGTACTGACTTGCCCTATCTTTTTGATGCATTCTTCCGGGGTCGCGCGGTAACTGCGGCGCAAATTCACGGCACGGGTCTAGGGTTAAACTTGGCACAGACTTTTGCGCAGGCTGCAGGCGGAAAAATCACCGTGGAAAGCACTCCTGGAAAAGGAAGCTGTTTTACGCTTCATCTTCCGGCGGCATCAGAAGCTGACGTGGAAGTTCCAAACCTGGCGAGGCAGATCGCTTGACCGAAGTTCTGATTGTGGAAGATGAGCCGGGTTTAGTGCTCACCATGAGCGACCGGCTCCGCAGCGAAGGCTATTCCGTCTCCACCGCGATGGATGGGGAATCGGGTTTGCAAGCCGCCAGCACGGGGTCCTTTGATTTGATCATTTTGGATGTGATGCTGCCGCGCAAAAGCGGATTTGATGTGTGCCGCGAATTGCGGGAGCAAAAGATCGCCACCCCTATTCTGATCCTGACAGCCCGCAGCCAAACCATGGACAAGGTAACCGGCTTAAAAATCGGTGCGGACGATTACCTGACTAAGCCTTTTGAAATGGTGGAACTGCTGGCGCGCATGGAAGCGCTTCTCCGCAGGAGAGCAAGCGAAGCTCCTGCAACTCCCGCCAACAATTACCAGTTTGGGGACATCCGGATTGACGTAAGGAGCACGGCGGTAACGCGCAGCGGTGAACCGGTTCCACTCTCCGCGCGAGAATTTCAATTGCTCTGTTACTTTCTGGAACATCCGGGCGCTACCCTTTCCCGCCAGGAATTGCTGAATGAAGTGTGGGGATACCGGGCTGTGCAATCCACTCGTACCGTGGATGTACATGTTGCTTGGCTACGGCAGAAGTTGGAAACCGACCCCAAACGACCGCAGTATATTTCCACGATTCATGGGTTGGGATACAAGTTCCAATTCCAGCCTGCTCCGGGCAACGCGTGATTTTACATGCATTTAACAGCAAATCCGCGACAAGGGAAGTATTTCGGCGTTTCAATAGAAGAGGAGTTATTCCCGATGAACAGAAGAATTTTTGCAGTACTCGGCTCCGTGGCAATGTCTGGCGCGATGCTGATGGCGCAGACGACCACGACGCCCCCCAGCCCTCCCAGCCAGGCTGACATGATTGCCAAGCGTGTGGCGCGTCTCACCACGTTGCTCTCGCTTACCACTGCCCAGGCATCACAAGCCACTACGATTTTTACCACTGAAGCAACTGCGGAAACCCCGATTCGTACCAGCATGCGTACCGCTCAAACGGCTCTGAACACTGCTGTGAAAGCCAATAATCTTGGTGCTATCACAACAGAAGCGGCGCAGATTGGTACTCTGACGGGGCAAAGCGTCAAAGTTCAGGCGGACGCGCAAGCGGCCTTTCTCGCCATCCTTACCCCTGACCAGTTGACGAAATACAATGCCGCTGGACCGGGTGGCGGACCGGGCGGTCCTGGCGGCCCCGGCCATGGTCCTGGACCTGCCGGCTTCGGTGGCGGGCGCGCTGGTTTCCGATCGCGGTTTTAGTAAGTGATTTAGGGCGGGCAGATCTTCGGACCATTGCCCGCCTTCCAACCCTTGCTAAATTGGAGGTTGGAGCCCATCCGAGTGAGAAAGTCCGTTGTTCTTAGTCTGGCGCTGATTCTTTTCTTAGCTTCCCTGCAGGCGCAAAATCTCAAAGAGTTTGAAAAAAAAGTAACTGAGTTTACCCTCCCGAACGGTTTGCATTTTATTCTGTGCGAACGTCACCAAGCCCCTGTAGTTGCTTTCCATACCTATGTGAATGCCGGTGCAGTGGATGATCCGACCGGGAAAACCGGCCTGGCTCATATGTTCGAGCACATGGCATTCAAAGGAACTGAGGCGATTGGCAGCACGAACTGGCCAGCAGAAAAGAAAGCGCTGGACGACGTGGAAGCTGCCTATAACCGTTGGGAAGCAGAACGAAACAAGGGATTCCGCGCTGACGAGAAGAAGCTCGCTGCCTTGGAAGCGGAACTCAAGGCGGCAATGGAGAAAGCGAACAGCTTTGTGGACCCGAACCTTTACCCGCGTCTGATTGAAGAAAACGGCGGCGTAGGAATGAACGCTTCTACGGGCGAAGACTCCACGGATTACTTCTATAGCTTGCCAGCGAACCGCATTGAGCTTTGGTATCTGCTGGAATCCGGGCGCTTCCTGAAGCCTGTGTTTCGCGAATTTTATAAAGAGCGCGATGTGGTGCGCGAAGAGCGCCGGATGCGCACCGAATCCGAGCCGCAAGGCAAGTTGATGGAAACGTTTCTGGCCACCGCCATAGAAGCGCACCCTTACCGGCGTCCTCCGGTGGGTTGGGCCAGCGACATTGAAAATCTTCGCCGCTCGGATGCGGAAGCATTTTTCGACAAATATTACGTGCCGGGGAACATCACCATCGCCATAGTGGGCGATGTGGACCCGGCAAATGCAAAGCGTTTAGCGGAAAAGTATTTTGGTCCTATCCCGAAACGCCCGATGCCGCCGCCGGTGGTCACTGTGGAACCGCCGCAGAGCGGCCCCAAGCAGGCGCAAGTGGAATCGCCCAGCCAACCGATTGAGTTCATTGCTTATCAGCGTCCTGATCAGAATGATAAAGACGATGCAGTGTTTGATGTGATCGCCGGACTGCTTTCCGGCGGGCGAACAGGTTTGCTGTATAAGGATTTGGTGCGCGATAAAAAGGTGGCGCTGGCCGCTGGTGCGGATTCTTCTGTGCCCGGCAGTAAGTATGCGAATTTGTTCATGTTTTACCTGGTTCCTTCCATGGGCAAAACGCTGGCGGAAAACGAAAAGGCGTTTTACCAGGTAATAGACCGGTTACAGAAGGACCCGATTGATGCTCCTTCTCTGGCTCGTATCAAAACGAAAACCCGCGCGAGCTTGGTGAGGCAGTTAGACAGCAATTCCGGACTGGCTACACTGCTGACCAGTTCCTATGCGAACTATGGGGATTGGCGCAAAATCTTCACGGATCTGGATGAAGTGGAGAAAGTGACGGCTCAGGATGTGCAACGGGTCGCGAAGCAGTACTTCACGGAGATGAATCGTACTTCCGGGTTTCTGGTGCAGCCCAAGGAAGCGGCAGCCACGGAAGGTGGTGGCGCAAAATGAAAACCCGTTTTAACTTATTAATTCTGGCATTGGTAACGGTTTCGGCAACGGCTCAAACCAAAGGGTCGCCCGTAGCCACCCTGAAATACCCTCCCTTGCGGCAGGTGGAAATTCCCAAAGTGGATACCTATACGCTGCCGAACGGAATGCAGTTATTACTGCTGGAAAATCATGAACTGCCTTTGATTCGAGGCGTGGCATTG
Source organism: Bryobacterales bacterium (assembly GCA_963791675.1). Taxonomy (GTDB): domain Bacteria; phylum Acidobacteriota; class Terriglobia; order Bryobacterales; family Bryobacteraceae; genus JALYXI01. The sequence goes on along the minus strand of CAWBTD010000009.1, from coordinate 361,155 downwards.
GTGCGCACAGGAAATTTGTTCGACCCCGCCGACAAAGTGGGCCTGGCAACCGTGACGGGCGAAGTGCTGCGAAGTGGGGGGACGAAAGCAAAAACGGGGGACCAGTTGGATGAACAACTGGAAAACATCGCTGCTTCGGTGGAAACAGGAATCGGGGAAAGCTCCGGCACTGTTTCGTTTTCTGCCTTGAAGGAAAGCACGGATGATGTGTTGGGCGTATTTCACGATGTTCTGACTGACCCTGCCTTTCGCGATGACAAAATTGAATTTTCCAAATCGCAATTGAAAAGCGGAATTTCCCGCCGGAACGATGATGCCCAAGGCATTGCAGGCCGCGAGTTTGCCAGCCTCATCTACGGCAAAAACAATTCCTACGGTTGGGACATGGAGTATGCCACGGTGGACCACATTCAGCGTGCGGACGTCCTTGCCTTTTACCGGCGTTATTTCTTTCCCGCGAACGTCATGCTGGCCATCACAGGTGATTTCTCCTCGCCGGAGATGAAAGCAAAAATCGAAAAATTGTTTACTGCCTGGACGGTGCAGCAAGCCAAGGTGCCGCCATTTCCCCCTGTAAATCACCAGCCTGTGCCGGGGACCTATGTGGCTGTAAAGACGGATGTAACGCAGACTACCTTTGTGTTAGGTCAGCTTGGCGGGCAATTGAATGACAAGGATTACCCTGCGCTGGAAGTGATGGCGGATATTCTGGGCGGCGGTTTCCGCAGCCGTTTGTTTCAAACTGTGCGAACCAAGCTTGGCTATGCCTATAACATCTCCGCTGATTGGGGTGCTAACTATGACCATCCCGGCATCTTTGAAATTTCGGGAAGCACAAAGTCGGCCAGCACCACGGAGTCTCTTACAGGTAATTGAACAGGAACTGCAAAAGATTCGGACCACGGAAGTGACTGGAGGCGAACTGGAAGCGGCCAAACAATCCGTTCTGAACAGTTTTGCGTTCTTTTTTGATACGCCAGGGAAAACGCTGAACCGTTTGCTGACGTATAAATATTATGGCTATCCGGACGATTTTCTGTTCCAGTACCAGAAGGCTTTGCTGGCTGTGACACGTGCCGATATTCTGCGCGTGGCAAAGGAACGGATTGATCCGCAAAAGCTGGTGATCCTGGCGGTAGGAAATCCCAAAGACTTCAAGCAGCCGCTTTCCGTGCTTGGCTCTTCTGTGAAAACGCTGGACATCACTATTCCGGAACCCGCCAAAACGGATGCGCCCGCAGCAGCGGCGAATGATGCTTCCTTAGCTGCCGGACGTCAACTGCTGGCGAAAGTGCAAGAAGCTGCAGGAGGCGCGGCGAAACTCAGCGCGGTACACGACCTTTCCCAGAAAGCACAGATGCAGGTTTCCGCTTCCATGGGAGGCATGAAGGTGGAGCAGATGAACCGCTGGATTGCGCCTTCTACCTTCCGGCAGGATGCGCAATATCCGTTTGGCAAAATCAGTGTATTCTTTCAAAACGATGCCGGCTGGATTGTCACTCCCCAGGGCCAAATGGCCCTGCCGGATCCTCAAAAGAAACAGCTACTGGGGGAAATATTCCGGCTGTACGTGCCGCTCTTGTTAAGCGACCGTATGGCAGACCGTAAGGTGAACTTGCTCCCCAATGGAGCGCTGGAAATCTCCGGTTCTGGAAACCAAACTGTTCAACTGACTATTGATCCCAAAACGTCGCTGCCGCAAAAAGTGGAGTATCAGAGCGTGCAGCCCCAGGGTGGAAACGTCACTGTTTCAAATGAATTTAATGCTTTTCAAACAGTGGAGGGAATCCAAGTGCCTTCCCGGATCACTGTTTTGCAAAACGGACAAAAATTTGCAGAAGTGACCATCACAGAAACGGGGATCAACACCGGCATCAAGGCGGAAACATTCAGCCAAATTCCTGACGGAAAGAAATGACCACGCGTCGTACGTTCATGGCTACACTTGCAGCCGCAACTCCCTTGCGCGCCGTGGAGACTCGTGCCGAAAAGGGAAAACGCGCTCTGCAGGAAGTGATTGCCGCATTGGGGGGAGATCGTTTCTTACAAATGCGGGACCGTATGGAGTCAGGCCGTGCCTATTCTTTCTATCGGGAACAGCTAACCGGCCTTTCCATCGCCAAAATCTACACGCGTTATCTTCCTCATGCGGAGCCTGGGAAACTGGGCGTGCAACAGCGGCAGACGTTTGGAAAAAAAGAAGACAGCTCCAACTTGTTTCTGGATGGGCAAGGCTATGAAATTACGTTTCGTGGCGCTCGGCCGGTGCCCGATGCGCAACTGGAGCGCTATTTCGATAACATGCGGCACAACTTCCTCTACATTGTCCGGATGAGGTTGCAGGAGCCGGGTTTACAAGTGGAATTGACCGGAACGGACGTGGTGGAAAATCAGCCTGTCAATATCATTGACCTCTTCGATTCCGAAAACGAAAACATCACGGTCTACGTCAACAGCACCACCAAGCTTCCGACTCGGCAGCGTTGGTATCGCCGTGATCCCGCGACGCGGGAGCGTTTTGAAGAAATCACGCGCTTTTCCAAATACCGTGATGGGGGCAATGGCGCCATGTGGCCGCTCAATACACAACGTGAGCGGGATACGGAAAAGATGTCAGAAGTGTATGACGAATCGGTGGCGATAGATACTGGTCTGAAAGATTCCCTGTTTCGCCTTCCCTCAGACATCAAACTACTTTCGCCGGAAAAGTGATCCTTTCGGAATAGGGATATTTCCTTACTCCCGAAGGAGAAGTTTTTTACTCGACGAAGGTTGTTACAGTGGGCCTGTGTTGGAGGCCGTGCTCTCGGAAAACCGACTCTTGTCGTTTATCCGAGCTTTTCTTCAGTCTGTTACTGCACCTGCTTTGCTGGAAGCGGGAGAACCATTGTTTGCATTGAAGCAAGGCTGCTTCTCTATGGAAGCCCGTGCTTCGCATGTGATGTTGCAAGTGTGGGATGAGCATCGGAACTTGTCACGCAAAGTTACTAGCGCAGCCTCGCCTGCGCGTGGCGTGCTGGTGCTGACCACACAGATGTTTGGTGGGCGGCAAGGAAAAATTCAGGTAGTAGATACCGAATCTCCTCGTGCGGACCATCTGCAGCGAAAGAGCCAAAAGCTGCAGTTTCGGGAACGTTTTCGCAATCTGCTTTCCCGTGAATTTTCCGGCTGGCGTATTGCGGAATTGAGCACGGAACCCAATCTGGAGCACAGTTTCTCACCGCTATTTCCCCGGGCGATGCTGGTTCGCGGCTCCAGTGCAATTGCTGCCATGGGAGCAGGACCGGATGCGGAGAACGTTTCAGCCATGCTCAGTTTTGCTTTGATCTGGCTCGACTATCTTCGAAAGCGTAACCGGAAACTTACCGTGGAACGGCTTGTGTTATTTGTTCCTGCGGAAACGGAAAACCAGATTGCCAGCCGTTTACTCTTTCTTCATCCAGACCGGTTGCGATGTGAAGTATATAGCTACTCGGAGGAAGACTTTGTTGCTCCCATCGACTTGCAAGATCACGGCAACATCGACTCATATTTGCCTGTATGCCGGGACGCTACTCCCAGCCAAACCATGGAAGAAAAAGAGTGGGAACGTTGGTTGGAAGCAGAAGTTCGGCACAACCTACAAGCCATCGACGCTGCTCTGCACCCTGCACCTGTTTACGGGCAAGTGCCTTCCGTATCAGGAAAAGAACGCGGCATTTCTGACTTGCTGGCAGTAGATACGGCGGGACGCCTTGCGGTTCTGGAGTTGAAAGTTTCTTCTGATATCCAACTTCCCTTGCAAGGGTTGGATTATTGGATGCGAGTGGCGAAGCATGTGAAAGACGGAACCTGGACGGCAAAAGGCTACTTTCCGGGAATCTCACTTAGCCAGCAATTGCCGAAACTGATTCTTGTTGCCCCTGCTCTTGCTTTTCATCCGACCACGGAAACGATTCTTTCCTTTTTCTCTTCCAGTATTGAAGTAGAACGAATTGGCTTAGCTGAAAACTGGCAAGACAGCTTGCGTGTGATGTTCCGCCTGCGAGGGGCTGAGTTGCCGTATCAAGAATAAACATATTCACCCACAGGTAGTGTCAGTATCTGACTATTCCAGGTTCAATTCTGCCTTGACATACTCACTGTTTCGGCAAGGCCGGACATTGCCGATGCGGTTGTCCGACCTTGCGTGCGACGTGGGCTAAGTTAGCTTTGTGATTAACTGCTTCACATTCGGCGTACCTAGCCCTGTTACCTCATCGTAACCAGGAGTGCAATGGTAAGCTCCATTGGTTCCTGATGTGATGTCTCGGAACACAGGGGTTCCCAGAAGCGGGTAGAGAAGCGGGTTCAGAAACGGCAAGAAAGGTTTTCCGGCTTTTTGGCGTGCTTCGTTCATCAACGCACAGAAGCCTGCCCAAACAGGAGCGCTCCAACTGGTGCCACCGATTTGAACTGCGTGACCGTGGAATATCAGGTACGCGCCAGTGTTCGGGTCAGCGGCAAGGCTCACATCAGGAACAAGCCGCTGAGTGCCATGTGGCACGCCAGTGCCAACCTGCCAGGAAGGACGAGAAAACAGGATGCTTGCCCCGCCGCCGCTGCCGGTCCATCCGGTTTCCGAAGCAACGGCTCCTGCGGTGGTAAGGCGCAAGGTCGTGCCTCCGACGCCGACAACAAATGGATTGGAAGCCATGTACTCGGCCTGCAAAGGTCCTGTCGGGCTATGTCCAGTGGAGTCGGGATTCGAGCCAGCATCACCGCTTGATACAAATACGTTCACGCCAGCAGCAGCCAGCCGCAAGAATTTCGTATTCTCGGTGGCAACTTCACCGGGGGTCATATACTTTTCTCCTAAGCCCAGGCTGATGGAGAGTTGCCTCATGCCAGGATGGCTCGGCAAGTCCGCTATGATACGGTCCAACGCCTTATCCAGAGCCACAAAGCTCAAAGAGCCGCTTGCATAGATGCGAACGTGAGCGCTAGGAGCGATGCCGCTTGCCCAGGAAGCATCTAAGGTTTCTTCTCCGCCAGGAGCAGGCAGGCTGCCACCCGGTACGTTGACTTTCTCGATTTGAGCAAGTGTTACGGGAACGCCGTTCTTGGTCCAAAATGCAGTCAGATCCGTATCTACCGGAAAGGTATCAATCAGAATCGCGATTGTTTGCCCTTTGCCAGTTACTCCTAAGCCATTGGCGTTGTAAGCTTTCAGAATTTCTGCCACTAAGTAAGGCGGTGCGTTGGAGATGGCAGGCGAGGGAATGCCAGTGGCTGTTTCGGGTAAATGATCCTCCGTTTCAGGAAAGAATTTTCGGAGGTGTTTGTTGGCCTGACGAAACGGCTGCAAGCCATTAATGGAGCGCACCGCCGCACCTACTTCTTCGGGCATGCTTGGCGCATTTTGCGCGGAAGTGTATGTCACTCCATCTTTGGTTACGGGAACCATGTTGACGTCTAGTGTACGTGCGATCTGGCTGGCTTTTGCCTGCGCATAAATGCCGTCGGAAGACGTCTGTGTTACTTGATAGCCGTTTGCTTTTAGCCAGGAGACTACCTTCTGAGTCTCTTCCGGTTTGGCTGTGAACATCTTATCGAGTTCTGCCTGGGGAATTATTTCTCCCTTAGCTACTCTTTCTTCCACTTGTTTTTCAGCCCCAGGTGCGAGAGCCAGTGAGAAGTGAAGCGTGAGAGTTTCATCAGGCTGGGCTGATGCTGTGCTGACCATCAAACCTTCCGAAGTAAGTCCAGGCTGTGAGGGCAGCGGCATTACGCTGTCCTGAAATATCTTTCTTTCGCTCATATATTTCCTCTATTTCTGAACTGACTGGGACGGCAGATTGGTTCGACTCGTAGCAGAACCTTGATATAACAGCCGGGCTAACAGATCAGTTACTTGCTTTCTGGAAGGAACCATGCCTTCGCTACAAGGTGTGATGTTCTACTCATTCGTTTCAGAATTGTATTTAGCGGATTTATTATTTTGAATTCGCCAAATGTTATGATCTTTGCCACGGTCGATGCCGCTTTCGCTCCATCGTTTTCCAAAGCGCAAATCGCTATCGTTGTTAGCGTTTTGCACCATGTTGCTGATTGCTTTCTCCTATCTTTTTACCTTAACGATTGCTGTTGCATGTGTGGCCTTGCCGTGGCTGGCAGTGCAACATGGGCTTAGTGTTGCAAATTCGCTGATTCTTCTTGTAATGGGAATAGTCATAGCAGTAACGATTATTATTTCGCTTGTTCCACGGCGCGAGAAATTTGAAACCCCTGGAGTGCAAATTAATATCGCAAAACAGCATCGACTGGAAGCTCTGATTCAAGAAATCACTGCTGTGCTCAATGAGGAGATGCCTGATGCTGTTTACGTAAATCTGGAGGCTAATGCATGGGTAACGGAGCGAGGAGGCTGGCTTGGTTTTGGCAGCAAACGCGTGATGGTTCTGGGTTGGCCGCTTTTAGCATTGCTGACAGTAGGGCAGCTACGAGCAGTGATTGCACACGAGTGCGCGCATTTCTATGCTGGAGACACTTGGCTGGCGCCACGCATCTATACGATGCAATCCGCCATGGTACGCGTGCTCACTAATCTTTCTGCAGATTCAACCATTCTGAATGCGCTAAATCGTATCGGTTTCGCACGCTTATTTCATGCCCTGATTACGGCAGGACTGGGCTTCTACTGGAAACTGTTGCTGCGCGGCACTCAATTGATTTCCAGGCAGCAAGAGTACCGTTCGGATGAATTGGCAGGTTACATTGCAGGCTCGGAAGCGCTCATGGAAGGATTGAAAAAGCTCCAACTAGCTGAGATAGTTTCTAGCGTTTTTTGGACGGAAGTAGTGAATCCGCTGTTATCTGCAGGATGTATTGCGCCGATTGCGGATAGTTTTTGCCGTTTTACGTCTTCAACAAATATCAAGCAAGTGACTGACGAAGCTCTCCCTAAGATTTTGATGGATTCCAATAGCTCTCCTTATGACAGTCATCCGCCTTTGAAACTGCGTTTTGAGCGTTTAGAAAAACAAAGCAGTTATACACAAGCCAATGGCGGAGAGCCTGCAATTGCGCTGTTTGACGATTTGGAAGCAGTGGAGCGGCAACTATTGGATTTCGCCTCGCCTAAATTGAAGGATCGGCAACTGAAGCCTTTCAGTTGGGAATCGGAAGGACCACTAGTCTATTTCTCGCATTGGCATAAATTCTTGAAAGACTATGAAACCTTCACGGATTTCACCGTTGGAGACATTCCGCAATTACTAAAGAAGATCAAAGAAGTAGCCGTGCAAATACGAGATCCACAAGGTGTACTGCTAACCAGAGAACAGCGCGAGAGTCGAATTGTGGAGTTGGTCAGCATCGCTTTAGCACTTCAACTCTTTCGGCATGGCTGGAAACTGTACATGCAGCCAGGAATGTTCTATATGTTCCGGGAGTCCGAAAAGATTATTCCGCGTGAAGTAATTAATGATCTTTTAGCGGGAAAGATCACAAGCGAAGGATGGAGTGCGCAATGCGAGGCGTATGGTTTGCCGCTTACCGTTGGTCTCACAGAAGCAGTAGATACCGTAAGCTAGACACAACCTGCCTCGTTAGATCAAGCTTCTACTACAGCTAAGCAGTTTTGGTTGTAAAAAGTTAATAAAGTTTTACGGAGAACGCAACTGTCCTAGGGCTGTTGTGTTTACCCCTCCAACGAACAAAAAGCTGGTGAACAACGGATGGGTGCCGTTTCCACAGCTTGCTTGAAGTGTGCGATTTCATACATAATTTCAAAGGATAGCAATGACAAGAACAACTGCTCTTTCCCTTTTCGCTTGCGCGGGATGTTTCTGCCAAGCAGCTTTTAGCCAGCAGATAAGCGACCGTGCTGCAGCACGTCTTCTGGATCAAGCTTCCTGGGGACCGACTCCCACTTCCATTGCACAGGTGCAGCAGGTTGGCATTACGGGGTGGTTGGCGCAGCAGTTTTCCCTGAATACCTCGGATTTGCCGGATCAGGCCCTGTTGAACTCGGCTGGAAACACAAACACGGATTTAGGTCCTATCCGGGCTGCCTTTTTTCAGAACGCACTAGCCGGGAATGACCAACTTCGCCAGCGTGTTGCTTTTGCCCTGAGTCAAATTTGGGTAGTTTCGCAGGTTTCTGGCGTTTCTAACGCCTACGCGTTTCCGCCTTACTGGCGTGTGTTTCGGGACAACGCTTTTGGCAAGTATTCCGATTTGATCAAAGCTGTCAGCCTGAACCCCGCCATGGGTCGTTACCTCAACATGGCGAACAACAACAAAGGAAACGTCGCTAAGGGAACGCAGCCGAATGAAAATTACGCGCGCGAACTGATGCAATTGTTCACCCTTGGCTTGGTGCAGCTCAACATGGATGGCAGCGTGGTTCTGGATTCCAAGGGAAATCCCGTTCCCACTTACACGGAGACGGACGTAAGCACGATAGCCAAGGCGTTCACTGGCTGGACTTATCCAACTGCTCCGGCAGCAACGGCTGCTTCTAATAATCCTGCTTATTACATTGGCAACATGTTCTCTGTGAGCGCAAACCATGACACCACGGCGAAAACAATCTTTGGGAACTATGTGATTCCTGCGGGGCAAACCGCAGATCAGGATTTGGCTTCTGTGATTAATGCGTTGATGCAGCAAACCACCATGGCACCTTTTGTTTGCAAGCAACTGATTCAGCACCTGGTCACCAGCAATCCCAGCCCCAGCTACATTTCGCGTGTTTCCAGTGTGTTTTTGAATGATGGAACCGGTACCCGAGGGAATCTGCAAGCGGTGATTACCGCCATCCTCACCGATGTAGAGGCGCGAGCAGGCGACGACCCGAGTTCTGCTGTGAATGCCAACTTTGGTCACTTGCGCGAGCCAATTCTGTTTTCGACGAGTGCATTACGCGGCCTGAATGCAACTACCAATTCCTCCAACGTCATTGGAAATGTTGCTATTGGTCTTTCGGAGAACTTGTTCAACGCACCCAGCGTATTTAGTTATTTTTCGCCGCAGTCCCGGACGGAGAGAGGGTTATTTGGACCGGAATTTCAGATCTACTCAACGCAAACAGCGGCGACTCGTGCCAACTACGTTTACAACATGATTTATGTCACCACGGGTATTGATAGCAACACGCCAGTCAACTTAGCGCCATTTTATGCCAAGCTTCCGACGAATACGGCGGCAAATCAAGCCATTCTGATGGATTACATCAGCTCCGTGTTCCTGGATCACGGCATGTCAGCGGATCTGAAACAAGCGGCTACATCGGCAGCGCAGGCGGCAACCAGCGCTACCAACGCGGTAAAGGCGGCGCTTTACATTGTTCTCACCTCAGGTGAGTATCAAGTCATTCATTAAAGAAAAGAGGAGACCAGACTTATGTTTTCACGTCGTGGATTTATCAGAATTGGCGCCGCATCAGTCGGCTCGCTTGCCCTTCGGCCATTAGGGTTGCTGCCCGCATTGGCACAGAATGGCTCGGACTACCGGGCCTTGGTATGCATCTTCCTGTTTGGCGGCAATGATTCCAACAATATGGTCGTGCCGATGGATGACCTGAGCTACAACGCGTACACTAAAGCACGCGGCGTTTTGGCGCTTACTCCCTCGCAACTGACTGCGCCTTATGGAAGGATCGGCGGAGCGCCTTATTCTTTCCATTCCGGCCTTTCTGATTTGGCGAGTCTTTTTGCCAGCGGAGAATTAGCAGTGGTCGCAAATGTCGGGTCACTGGTGCAGCCGGTGACGCGCGCGCAGTACCTAGCCCAGCAATCTCCCGTGCCATCCAATCTGTTTTCGCATTCCGATCAGCAGTTGCAATGGCAATCTTCTATAGCACAGGGGAACAGCGCTACTGGTTGGGCTGGACGCGTGGCGGATTACCTGCTTGCCCAAAACATCAATCCTTCTGCATTCCCTTCCTTTCTTTCTGTGGCGGGCAATACGCTGGAAGGTTCAGGCGTCAGTACGCAACCCGTTGCCCTCTCTCCTGGCGGTTCCCTCCTGTTGAGCGGTTCCACCAGCACCTCGGCGGATGCAATCGCCCGCACGAAAGCCCTGACATCTCTCCTCACCACGAGTGAAGGGGTTTCATTGGTGCAAGCAGCGAATGATACTGTTGCTCACAGCATGGCGGATGCTACGGCTTTAGCGAATGCTTTGGCGCAAAATGGTACCTTAAGCACCACATTTCCGAATACATCCATCGGTAATCAGTTGAAGCAGGTGGCGCAAATTATTCAGGCGCATGGTTCTCTGAATATGCGGCGGCAGATCTTTTTCTGTTCTTTGGGCGGCTTCGATACCCATACGGATCAGATCAATCAGCACAATACGCTTTATCCACAGCTCGGTCCGGCGATGGCAGCCTTCTACAACGCCACTCAGACCCTGGGGCTGGCGCAAAATGTCACCACATTTACCGAATCTGACTTTAGCCGGACCTTCCAGGCGACATCTGGAAATGGCAGCGATCACGGCTGGGGCGGCAATCACCTGGTGCTAGGAGGAGCTGTTAAGGGGGGCCAGGTATTTGGCGCTTTCCCGAATTTTACATTGGGAGGACCAGACGATACCGATACGCGTGGACGGTGGATTCCCACTCTTTCCATCGATCAGTATGGCTCTACCCTAAGTTCCTGGTTTGGGGTTCCAGATGCGGCACTTGCGGCAATCTTCCCGAACCTAGCAAACTTCAAAACGAAAAGTATCGGCTTTTTAGGCTAATTTCTGATCCAAAAAAGATGCCCGGCAAGCTGGAGGTACTTGCCGGGCATCTTTTTTGTTTCTGCTTTATATTACTCTTTATTATGCGCGTCGTCGGGCCAACACAAAGGCTGCGGCTAAACCAGAAGCCATAAGGCTGATGCTTCCCGGTTCCGGAACTCCTGTGGAAGCAGGGACCGTGAAAAAATTGTACATGTTTCCTGTAGCAGTGTAGGTAGTTGGGTTTACCGCATTTTCCACAAGGGCTAAATTTGCTGCGCCTTGCACCGCAGCAACGCTGGGAAATGCTGCGTTGCTGCGGCTAATTAACTGCGCTGTAGTGGTGGTCAACACTGCAATATCGAGCCAAGTAGTAGGTGCGGAAATCGAACCTCCTGCAGTGGTTAGCACTAAATACCCGCCAAAAATACTGTTCGGCAATGTCACCAAGTTCGAGATATTTCCGTTATCTGTTTCGTATAGATTGCAAGTAAAAGTAGTTGAGATGTTGCTATTCAAAGCGCAACTGCTAATGGTAGCTGCAGATGCCCCTGATAGAAAGCAAAGGGCAAGCATGCCTAGCGCCGCAGTTCTGCTTCTAGGAAAAAAGCAGGAAAAATGATTTTTTACTGTCAAATTGTCCTCCGAAGACAACTTAGGTTAGCGTAAAGAAGCTAACCTAACTACTAGGAGTTTCAGGGGCAAAAGGGCTACTTGTTATGATGGCTAGGTGCCCAAAGTAACCTTCTTGCCTGCGAACCAGACGTTTGAGTTCGAACCCGGCAAGCTTCCTTATCAGGAACACGGCAAGCCCGAATCGCTGCTAGATCTGGCGATAAATTTCGGATTTCACCTGGAACATGCGTGCGGCGGAAACTGTGCTTGTACAACGTGCCATGTAGTGGTGAAACAGGGAGCCGGAAACCTGTCCGAAGAAGAAGACGATGAGCTGGACCGCTGCGAAACAGCCGCTGACTACCAAGTTGGCTCGCGGCTCGGCTGCCAGGCAGTAGTGAAAGGGGATGTGGTGGTAGAAATCCCAGCCTGGAACCGCAATTACATCAGTGAGGGAGGAACTTCCATTTTAGGGGAAGCAATTCCGCCGCCGAAAAATCGAGTTACTGCTTCCGCGGAATAACTGGTGGCCTGGGCGGCCGTGGCGGAGTGGGTAGTGTCATCAATGCCGCCAGCTTATTTACTAAATCCTGCGGAATGTTAGCAGAAATGTGAATCTGCTTCTGGTCTTGTTGCACCTGGATGCCGTCCCAAAGCTGCAGCATTTCCGGGTGGTTATCGGGAACATTCAGGCGTCCGAACCCGATCAAGCCCCGTGCGGCATCGCTTAGGTTTTTGGCATCCGCGCTGGTGCGGCAGGTGCCCTGTACCGTGCCTTGAAAACCTTTGCTTAAGTCTGCTTGAAACGAGGTGTTTTCCAGGCCGCGCAGAATTTGGCTGAAGTTGGCGGCTCCGCCCAGAGCAGGGAAGTGCTCGGCCAGAAAATCGGCTCCCCCGATAGATACTGCCCAGATTTGCTCCTCTGCCGGTACGGCATATGCCCGTTCCAACAAGGAAGCTGCTGTGGTTTTATGGGAAGACTGATATTGATCCAAAGAACGCCGAAGGGAAGAGACAGACCCGGCAATCGCCAGCGTGGGGTCCATGATGCAAAAGCCTGCCTCATCACTGCCGCTGCTCCAAATGGTGTAACCACGATATTGCGACCGATGGGCGTCTTTCACTTTTGCCAGGGCATCTGGGGAAAGGTGGAATGTGCCACGCGCGAGAAGAACAGAAGAGCCGGTCGAGTTCCCCCAAGCGATCAGAAGGTCTCTTACATCGCGGCGCGGGTCGAACCCTGTTTCCATGGTGAAGCGATCTAGTTCCGTAAGTTTCTGCTGCGCTAACAATTGCCGAAACAGAGGCGTGGCTTTCAATTGCTGCATGCGGGCGCCAAACAGTGATACCGAATCTGGAGGCACCAACTGTACCAATACGTTATCTACTCGTTCGGCTGCTTTCCACGAAGGAACAATGCTGAGCAAAGCAAAATAAAAAAGGGCGCGAGCCATGTTAATAGTTCTTTCGTTGAAAAAGAAAAAGTCCAGTTCCTAAACAGGCAATTCCAAACAGCGCCGTACTCCACACGGGCATCCAGGAATCGATTGGCTTATTCATTACAATGTTGATCATGATGTGATCAATGTCAGCGTTTTTAGGCAAAAGATAGTACAGCCCTCGCACAATGTCACGGGACCATTCGGAACTGAGAAGTTTTTCCAAACCAGGTCGGAAAAACAGAATCAATCCCAAAATCATGAGTCCAAAAGTGACCATGGTGGCGACCGCCGCGCTTTCCCACACCACTCCGATCAGCAAGATCACAGCTAAATACACAGCAGAAGATAAAAACAGTGAGAATGCTGGACCACAAGAAACTGCCAGTCCAAATTCCTGTTTTGGCTCCAAACAAGATCCAGAGTGCCAACACCGGATAAAACACGTTTAATGCCACCAGAAGGATATTGCCCAAGTATCTGCCGAGCAAAATGTGAATGCGTTCCACGGGCTTGGAAAGCAGAAGTTCGATTCGACCCGGCTCAAAGATAGTAGGAATTAGACCCGCTGAAGCCAGAACAGCCAAAATTAATCCATAGACGTAAAGAGTTGCCGCAATCCCGGCATGTACACCCCTTACTACATCCTCAGCCTTGTTGACGCGTCCTGACCTGTTGTTGAAGATGAAGCTCATGGCGATACCGCCCTGCACCACATCAATTTTGACCAGCACGAGAAAAAACAGAATCAGCAGGGTGGAGCAGATAATGAAGCCCCAAATAATCTTGCGCGCAAATGCTTCGCGAAATGTATCCACCACCAAAGCGGTGGTTTGCACCATTGCTCTACTTGCCATCGATGGTCCTCAAAAACACGTCTTCCAGAGTGCTGTGAACACGGCTCAACCGTTCAATCGGGCAATGCTCGGCACGCAGCAAATCTAACGCCTGATTCGCTCTTTCCCGGTCTGCAAACAAGAATTCGATTTTGCCCTCGTTGTGATCTGCGCTTTTGGCATGGCCACGAATTTCCTCCGCCAGCTTTTCCGGCACTGACTCGGCTTCTACGCGGTAACCACTGCCGGTTGTTAAGTCCTGTACCTTGCCCTGCAGCGCTACCTTGCCGCGATGAATAATTGCCACTTCACGGCAGAACAGTTCCACTTCTACCAGCAGATGGGAGTTGAGAAAGATCGTGACACCCTTCTGCTCCAGTGTTTGCAGAATATCGCGAATCTGGCGGCGGCCTACCGGGTCCACGCCATCAGAAGGCTCATCCAGAATCAGAAGCATGGGATCATGCAGCAGCGCTTGTGCCAAGCCGACGCGTTGCAGCATTCCTTTGGAGTATTTGCCGAGCCTGGTATCACCCCACTGGCTCAGACCCACAAGATCCAGAAGCTCTGGAATGCGCTTCTTGCGTATGGGTGTATCCACGCCGGAAAGCGCGCCATAAAAATCCAACATGCCCCGGCCGGTCATGTAGGTCGGAAACCGATGGTTTTCAGGCAGGTATCCGACCGGCTGGCGCGCTGCTCGCTGTTGCGTATCCATGCCAAAAACCTTGGCGACTCCCGCAGTGGGGCGCGCACAGGAAAGCAGCATTTTCACGAACGTTGTTTTTCCGGCGCCGTTCGGACCTAATAAGCCGAAGGTAGCGCCGCGCTCCACGCGAAGCGAGATTCCGTCTACCGCTCGAAATTCCGTTTTTCCCCAGTTTCGCTGAAATACCCTGGTGAGATTTTCTGTTTCAATCGCGTAAGTCATTCCGTTCGGCGTTCACTAGAAGAAACGAAAGGAAAAGCAATTTTGTTCCCTCTCCAAGAGGTGCCCCTCGTATTATGAACGCATGAGAATTGATGCGCATCAGCACTTCTGGAACCTGGACCTGTTTCATTACTCCTGGATGCCGCCAGGAGAGTCGATTTTGCGCCGTGACTACTTGCCGGAAGACTTAGCTCCTGTTTTGGAAGAGAACCGGTTTGATGGCACAGTGCTGGTGCAGGCTAACACCGTGCTGGAAGAGACGCACTGGTTTCTCCAACTCGCCGATGAAAACCCCTTTATTCGCGGTGTAGTGGGCTGGGTAGATCTCTGCAGTCCGCAACTGGGAGCCACTCTGGACGAGTTGCAGCGACATCCCCGATTTAAAGGTGTCCGACATTTGGTGCATGACGAACCAGATGTCGAATGGCTTTTGCGCAAAGAGGTAATTGCCGGTTTGGGGGAACTGGCGCGGCGCGGCTTGCCCTATGACCTTTTGCTTCGCCCGCCCCACCTGCCGCTGGTTCCCCGCATTGCAGAGCAAGTGCCGGACCTCCGCATGGTGATTGACCACATTGCAAAACCACCCATCGCGAGCCATTCCTTGGAAGGGTGGGCGGAAGATATGGCCGCAGCCGCCCAGTTGCCGCAAGTGTATTGCAAGCTTTCCGGCATGATTACCGAAGCAGGCCCGGAATGGACCGCAGAGGATCTTCGCCCTTTTGTGCAGCACGTGATGAGTTGCTTTCCGCCCGAACGGCTGATGTTTGGCACGGACTGGCCGGTATGCCTGCTTCGCGGACGTTGGAAACAAGTGCTGGCTGCTTTCACGCAGGCGATTGGCGCTCAACCACAAGACGTGCGGGAACAACTACTCGGCGGCACTGCTTGTGAGTTTTACGGTCTAAGTTGAATATTTCCTGTTTCTCGTCGTAAACAGAACTAAAGTTCTATTTCCATCTAAAGCAAGCCGCGGTTCCCACCGATCAACGGGCAGATGTTTAACTCGTTGAAACACTGCAGCCTGCTCGCTGGCTTTCTTACTTTAGGTTTGACAACGTTGTTGTCGCAAACACCTTCTGCCTTCGACTAAACAACAGAAGGTGTTCTCCTTCCGTTGCCAACTCTTTTAACGCACGACGCATCCTCCTGTGAGCTCTTCAAGAGATGACCTTCAACTTGCCGTGAACAAAGCAAATCCGGGGGACACGATCATTTTGCCGAATGGATATACATGGATCGGGAACCTGGTTCTCCCGGTGAAACCGATGGCATTCGATTCCGCCGGTAATGCATTGTGGATCACCATTAAGTCTTATCTGGATCTAGCCGACGGCCTGCGTGTAAAGCCAAACGAGCCGCCAGCAACATTGATCTCTCCCAACGAGCTTCCTGTCATTGCGAATGACTACAACAATCCGGATTTCACAGCAACACCGGCTCACCATTACCGCTTTTTAGGAATCACGCTATTAACCACTGGACACGCGGGCAGCAACTTGAATTACAACCTTGTGCTATTAGGTGCGCCTCCTCGGAACCCGACATTAGCTTCCTTGCCGCATGACATTGAGTTCCACCACATGTATGTTCATGGCACGGATGATGTGATGAATCCTGATGGCAGCTACCAGCAACGGTATGAGATGGTACGCGGTTTTCTGGCGGAAACAGCGAACTTCACTTTGCAGGATTCCTACGTGGATAACTTTCGCTCGACCTTTATGGAGGCAAATGCATTCAGCACCATCAACGGACCAGGGCCTTTCACCCTTGTGAATAACTATCTGGAAGCAGCGGCAGAGAATGTGATGTTCTGCGGTGTTTCACCGACCATTCCTGGCCTGAATCCGACCGGCATCACCATTAAAGGGAATTACATTGCAAAACGCTTGGCATGGCGAAACGCGAATCCCGCCGTTTATGTCAAGAACCTGCTGGAATTCAAGGATGGCGTGAATATTGTGGTGGATGGCAACGTTTTTGAAAATGTATGGCAGGCAAATCAAAGCGGCGCTGCGATTCTGTTTACTCCACGTACAGGTGGTTACCATTTGGAGTCCACAGTGAAGAATGTGATGTTCACCAACAACATCGTTCGTCACGCCAGCAAAGGCTTCTCCATGGGGCTTTATGATGATCTGGCCAGCCAAGCTGCGGGTACCAACATTCCCCTTTCTTCTTTGCAGCGCTCGAGCAACATCACCATTCAAAACAATTTGCTGGACGATATTTCCGGGTCGAAATGGGGTGATCGCGGCATTGGCTGGAGCATTGTGAGCGCACCGGATAATTTGGTGATCAAGAACAACACAGTGAAATTTTCCGATATATTCAAGGGTCCTGAGAATGAAATGATTAATTCGGGCTGGTGGATGGACCGTCCGTACGGTGAACCTGTAGGAATGGATGTGGAAGAAAATCTTTTTGGATGGCAACTCTATGGCGATAGTGTAATCGGTCCGGATAGTGTTTCTCCGGCTGCCATTTTTCGGAACAACAATGTGACCAACATTGCTCCCTGGCGGCTTGGCGCTTGGCAGCAGAGTCCTTGTGCGGCGGCGGCATGGGGAAACAGCTTCAATGTTCGTGCTTCCGCTATGTTTGGGGCAAATCTGCAATTCCTTATCGGTGCGGAAGGTGCAATTCGCACGGGTGGACGGTAATCACTTTTGCAAAGATAGAAATCCACACATGCGGAAGCTCATTGATGAGCTTCCGCATGTGTGTTTAGGGAGTTAACTAGAACGCTTGACGGCTAATGGGCCAAATGCCTGGCAAACCGGCATCATGGAAACTGCATTAATGTTCACATGGGCTGGCCGTGTTGCCACCCAGTGAACCGCATCCGCCACGTCCTCTGCTGTGAGCGGCACTGTGTTCTGGTAAATCGAATCTGCTTTGTTCTGATCTCCCCGAAACCGAACCTTGGAAAACTCAGTGCCGCCTACCAGGCCCGGTTCAATATCGGTAACCCGAATTGCCGTGCCAAGCAGGTCTGCCCGCAAATTCAATCCGAATTGATACACAAATGCTTTCGTGCCCCCATACACGTTTCCGCCAGGGTAGGGAAACTCCCCTGCCGTGGAGCCAAGGTTTACGACATGCCCTCGATTGCGTTTTACCATGCCAGGGAGCAACGTTCTGGTGCAGTAAAGCAATCCCTTGATGTTGGTATCCACCATGGTTTCCCACTCGTCCAGTTTGGCTTCGTGAGCAGGTTCCAATCCAAGCGCTAAACCAGCGTTATTGACCAAAATATCCACGGAGGCCCATTCTTCCGGAAGGCCGGAAATGGCTTTTTCCACTGCCTGACGATACCTGACATCAAAGTTCAGGCCCAGGAAGTTTGCGCCTAACTCTTTCCCTAAATCGTCCAGTCGGTCTTGGCGGCGTCCGGTCCCAATGATCCGAGCGCCATCCCGAGCAAATCGCCGCGCAATGGCGGCCCCAAATCCGGCTGTCGCGCCGGTGACGAATACTGTTGTTGTTGACATAAAGTTACTTAGCCGGAAGAAACAGAATCGAGACGGGTAAGGGATTCTGCAGCGGCTGCCCGGAAGGAGTCAGCTTGCCGGTTTTCCCGTCCGCATGAAAAATCGTGATGTTGTTGCTGTCCTGATTTGCGGCAAGGAGCCACTTCCCGGTCGGGTCAAACCCAAAGTAGCGCGGCGTTTTTCCTCCTGTGGGAGTCCATTCCTTTGGAGTAATGGTGCCTTTGTCCTTATCTACAGTGAACATGGCAATGGAGTCCGCGCCACGGTTGGAGGTGTAAAGGAATTTGCCGGAAGGATGCAGCGCAATTTCGGCGGTAGTGCTGGAACCGTGAAAATCTTTTGGAAGTGCGGAAACGGTTTGCAGGGCTTTTAGCGCGCCAGTGCGTTTGTCATAGCTAAACACGGTAACGGTGGATGCGACTTCATTGGTGACATAGACAAATTTCGCATCCTTGGAAATTACCAGATGGCGGGGTCCTGCCCCCGGCGGGGTTTGGCCATAGGGGGGATTGTTGGGGGTGAGATCGAAATTGTAGACAAATACCTTGTCCTGGCCCAGATCGTTTACCAGAATTGTGCGGTTGTCCGGAGAAACTGTGATTTCATGCGCATGAGGGGCTTCTTGCCTACTCTTGTTCGGACCGGAACCGGTATGCTGCACAAAAGCGGAAGATTCCCCAATGGAACCATCCAGCTTGATCGGGAAAGCCGCTACATTGCCGCTGGAGTAGTTCGCCACAAATAAGGTGTGCCCCGTCTGATCCAAGGCAAGGTGACACGGGTCAGCGCCTCGCGAAGGTACCGAGTTGATCTTGGTCAGCTTCGCCGTGGTCGGCTCAATCTGAAAAGCGGTAATGGCACCGCTTTTCATGCCTTGGTAATTGTTAAGTTCGTTTGCTGCGTAAAGCGTTTTGCCGTTCGGGTGCAAAATCAGCCACGAAGGGCTTGGCGTTTCTGCCACCAGTCCTAAGGAAGAGGCAGTTCCCGTTTTGGCATCGAAGCGCCATGCGTATATGCCTTTACTATCGTCGCGAGTGTATGTACCTACGTAAAAGAGGTACTGCTGTGCTGCTGCCTGAGGCAGCAGGGCCAATAGCAACAAACAACCCATACTTTTCATGTGTTTATGAAACCACAGAACCCCTTATCTTGGTTGAGGGGGAAAGCCGAAGGATGTCAAAGAATATCTCACTTAGCAGAAAGCTAAATAGTTGTTAAGAATTTATGAATTTTTTACCTGCTGGCCTACCTAGGTTTCCTGTACACTACATTCAAAGGAATTCAGGTGAGTTTCCATTCCAATTCTTCGAATGACTATTTAGCCCATCCTGATTCTTCAGAACTAACTGCTTACTGCGAGAAGTGGTTTTATACTCCTGAAGAAGTAGAGGATGAAGAGTTAATCCAGTTCGAAAGGCATTGCCTGCAGTGCGATAACTGCGCAAGCTTTTTGCATATGTATGAAGAGAAGTTAAGGGCTGAAATGGAGGCAAATTCGCCAAAAACAATGACAATGGGCGGTGGCTAGGTTGGGTTTTCATTCCATGATTCCCAATTGAAAGACGTGTCCTTTTTGCTGCTTATAAATCGGGATACACGCTCTTTTCCGGCCACTTGCCCGGCCTTGCATCAATCTGCATTTGAGAGTTTTCCCTTTCTAACAAACCATTTGAATTGAAAGAAATAACTGTAAAGTGAAGGTGATTTTCTGACGATTCTCGTCGGCTGATGATTCTGTATGCAGGGTAATGATCAATCCAGTACTTCGCCTTTACGAGCCATGGTGCTGCTGGTTCCAGCGGGCGACGAAGTCCCCTCTAGTCTGGAAGCCGTGGAAGCTAATCCATCTGACCATGAGCGTTTTCTAAGCCAAATGCAGCAATTGCGGGGGCGACTTTACCTCAATGACGGCGCAATTGAAACTTGGCAACTGGACGCTGAGGGCCGTCACAAGCTGAAGGTCGACGACCAAAGTTGGCATCTGCTTTGCCTGAATGCCGAAAATGAAGTTGCCGGATGCGCACGCTTACGCATGTATGATGATTCCCCGTGCTTTGATTGTTTAGGGGTGAGCCGAGCCTCCATTGCCACTTGTTCCGATTGGGGTCCTCGCCTAAGAATCGCTATTCAATCTGAAATTGAAAGAGCAAAAGCTCAGAATTACGCCTATTTCGAACTAGGCGGGTGGGCGCTTTCGGAAGAGTTACGCATGACAACAGAAGCGCTGCGCATGGTGATGACCGCTTTCGCTCTTGGCCAGCATGTGGGGGGCGCATTAGGGGTCACAACCGCCACGGTTCGCAACCGCTCTGCCATGATCCTGAGACGCCTTGGCGGCATGTCGCTCAACGCCAATGGGATTGAAATTCCTCCTTACTTCGATCCACAGTACGGATGCCAGATGGAAGTGCTACGGTTTGACTCCAGTGCGTCTAATCCCAAGTATCACGACTGGCTGGATTCCATGATTTCCTACTTAGCAAAAGCGCGGGTCATTACCACGCAAAATTAGATAGTGCCGATCTTACTGAAGACTGGCTGGGTAAGGACGACGGGGAAAGTCATTTCTATGAGTATGGGTGGCCTTTTTTCCCTGTAATCCCGACATCGCTAGACTATACCGCCCACGGCAACCGGTTTTTTCAAAAATGTGCCGAAGGTGAATTTTCACGGTACCTGGCTGAATGCCAAGAACAGAGGCAATCTCCTTATTCCGCATCCCTTTTTCAACCAGCTTCACCACTTCGTTTTCACGGATGGTCAGATTATCGCGATGATCGGGAGAGCCTTGCATCACCACATCGGACAGCCATGTTTCTCCTTCTGCTACTGTGCGAAGGCAATTCAGCAAAGTGGTCGTATCCGAAGACTTCTGTACCACGGCGCGTACTCCGGCTTGCATCAGGCGCAGTGCCTCGGCATTGCTGACATGCGATCCCCACACGATTGGGGCGGTGAAAAGGTTTCCTGCGGTAGTCAGCCAATCTATAATCGCCTGTACGCCGAAGGATTTATCAATCACTACCACGGCGGGACGAAGCGAACGGACCAGTTCGATTCCTGCGGCAAGTGTATTCAAGGCCCCTGCAAAGCGTAGACTTGCGGTGTTCGCAAGAAGCGCACGCATTCCTTCAATGGCAATGGGCTCCAAATCGATTACAAATACTGCATTTTGATTTTTTTGTGACATACTTCTTCCTCCGTTTTCCCAAATTGAAAATTCAAAATCTTTCTTGTGTTTTCTGGCGAGCTTTGATCAGGCTCAAATGAACGCAAATCGACTGACCATCACGATTCAGCCTGATGGTTTGTTTTTCCTGCAATGTCCCTGATTTAAGAATTCAGTAAGAATTTCTTAAAAAGATTGATAGAAAGCGGTTACTTGCCAGGTTTTCCAGGGTCGTAAACCTGCATTTGTTCCCAGTTGTACGCAGCTTCTGCACCGCAACTGGTGCAGACGACGTAGGTTCTTCCGTCCTTGGTTTGAGGCCAGGTGTATGCTGCATGTGAACAAGCACCCATCAGCCGAAATAGCCAGTACAAAGTTCCTCCTCGGTTTCAAATACCGGGCGTACCCTCCCCATAGGGGGAGCAGCACGCCCGCAGGAGGGCCTCCGTTCTAAACGCGAGGCCAAGTGTGGCAGTTCCTTCGGGAAACCACCGCACAAATCGATTCGAGGGATTCAACAATACCCTGAATGAGATCAGCTTTACCGCAAACTTCCTTAGAGATTAACTTACGATAAAGCTAGTTGATTTCATAGGGGGGATTTCTAATTAACTCTTTGGTAAGTACTAGTAAACGCGTGGTATTTCTAATTTTCGAGAGATAGGTTAATTCTTATTTCCCAGATATTTGTCCAGGCATAGCGCTGCGGAAATTAAACCCAGGTGAGTGAACGCCTGGGGAAAATTGCCCATTGCTTCTCCGGAAGGGCCGACTTCCTCGGCATATAGCCCCAGGTGATTGGCGTAAGTCAGCATTTTTTCGAAAACCAATCTTGCTTCATCTACACGTCCAGCGCGAGCCAGAGCTTCCGCCAGCCAGAACGTACACACACTGAAGGTCCCTTCACGCCCTTCTAATCCGTCATCGGCGGAATCGTCATTCCCCAGTCGATAGCGATACACCAAGCTATCGGAAACAAGCTGTTTCTGTACCTGCTCCAGCGTGCCAAGCATACGAGGGTCGCGGGGAGCAACAAATAGCATCAAGGGGAAAAGGAGACTGGTAGCATCCACTGCGTGCCCTTCCAATACCTGGGTAAATGTATTGAGGCTCTTGTTCCAGCCCTTTTCCATAATTGTTTCGTAGATGCGGTGCGTTTCCTTCAGTACTTTTTCAAAGTGGAAGGGCAGATTTCGTTTACGGGCAATACGAATGCCTCGGTCCAGTGCCACCCAGCACTGCATTTTGGAGTATGTGAATTGCTGTTCTCCAGCCCTGACCTCCCAAATACTGTGGTCTGGGCGTTCCCAGTTATCACAAAGCCAATCCAGCATTCCCCGCACACTTTGCCACAACTCCCAAGAAATGGGCTGTACATATTTGTTGTACAGGTAGATGGAATCGATCAGCTCTCCATAGATGTCCAGTTGCAACTGATTGCTGGCCGCATTGCCCACGCGCACCGGCCGGGAACCCCGATAGCCTTCCAGATGATCCAGATTAAATTCAAAAAGATCAGAAGAACCATCAATCCGGTACATGACTTGAATTGGGCCATCCTTGCCACACTTGTCGCATCGGCCATGGAGCCATTCCATAAAGGCGGTTGCTTCCTCGGTGTAGCCGAGGCGCAGGAAGGCATAGATAGTAAAAGCGGCATCGCGAACCCATGTATAGCGGTAATCCCAGTTCCGCTCCCCTCCCGTGACTTCGGGCAAACTACAAGTAGGCGCTGCAATAATAGCCCCGGTGGGTGCGAAGGTGAGAAGCTTGAGAGCCAATGCAGACCGCATCACCATTTCCCGCCAGCGTCCCTGGTATTGGCACTGACCCGCCCAGTTTTTCCAATACTGGATGGTTTCTTGCATACTGCGGTTCCCAAACTCAAGCAGATCAAGATCCCCGTTGTTTTCCGGGGCAAACTCCAACATGAATACCACCGACGCGTTCTCGCCCAGGTCGAACTCAGAGCAGGCGCATTGTTTACCGTCCTCACCTGTGATCCTCAAATCGGTGGAAGCATGAAGAGTGAATTGCTGTTTATCTGAGGTAAAGGCAATCTTGTGCGGCGAGCTTTGCTTTGTTTGATGTTCCGCGCGTGCGTAATCAAATGCGGGAGCGCATTCCACGCGAAATCGGGTGTTTCCCCGTACTCCGCGAACGATGCGGATAATTTTGCGCCACTGCCGCCCGGTTTCCCCAAGCGGCATGAAGTCTACCACTTCGCTTACGCTGTGCTCGCTCAGGAAACGCGTCACCAGAACGTTTGTTTCCGGCCAGTACATCTGGCGGAGGCGGCCAGGATCTATTGGCGATACCTGAAAGTGTCCGCCTTTTTTTTCATCTAGAATGGCTGCAAATACACTGGGGGAATCAAAGTTAGGGAAACAGCACCAATCAATCGAGCCGTCACTCCCCACTAATGCCGAGGTATGGAGATCCCCAATCAGTCCGTAAGAGTCGATAGACTTGTAAGCCATTTGTGGTCAATATGAAACAGGTGCAGTGGAGCAATCTCACCACCATCCTCCAACGCCGCATTCGGTACCGCATTGCGCGCGGTGGACTGCTGTTTACGCTGGCGCTCGTGCTGGTGGGCGCAGGCGCGGTAGTTTCCGCCAACAATCTCCTGTTTGTGATTGTGGCTGCCATGCTTGCCACTCTGTTGATCTCAGGCTTGGTAAGCCGCTTGGTGTTAGCGGCGCTGGAGATGGAACTACTGTTGCCGGAACATATCACCGCCCGCCAAAAAGCCACGGCTCGGGTGCGGCTGCGGAATCTGAAGCACTGGATGCCGTCCTTTTCCATTCGCGTAGCAGGCGAACCTCCGGACCCGGTGCTGGTAACTCCTTTGTATATCCCCGTGATTCCAGGCAGGCGCGTATTGGAAGAACCGGTTACCGTTTTCTTTCCCCGGCGCGGGGCGCATACGGAAAACCTTTTTGTATTTTCCACGCGCTTTCCTTTCGGCTTCCTGGAAAAAACAGCCATGGTGACGTTGCGGCGAGAAACGGTGGTGTACCCTTCTTTGGAACCGCAAGCTGGCTTTGAGGAACTGCTGGCAGGCATTCAGGGCGACGTGGAAAGCAACCACCTCGGATGGGGAACCGACTTTTACCGCATTCGACCTTATGACGCTTCTGAGAGTGCACACCACATCGACTGGAAACTGAGTGCCCATACCGGCGCTTTGCAAGTCCGCGAGTTTGCCAGCGATGAACAGCGCACGGTGGAGATTTTTCTGGATTTGAGTGACCGCGCTCCCCAGGACTGGTTTGAACACGCCGTGGAATGCTGTGCCTATTTGGCTTGGGAACTTGCCGGCCGGGGAATGACCGTATGGTTCCGATCGCAAGAGTTTGCGGCCCGCTGCCCCGAAGAAGCGGATATCTATACTATCCTGAGATTTCTTGCCCTGGCCAACCTTCGCCACATCCGACATGTTCCGCCGAATGAGAGTGATTCCTTTTACCAAATTCTTTTCAGCGCCGAACCAGAGGAGTTTCTTCAGGTCGGCTGGACTCCGGCACGGGTATTGGATACGAACGCTCTTGCCGCTGTGGATGATTCCCGCCGCAGTTCTGACCGCCCAGACTACGCCGCCACCGGACCCGCAAACGCCTGAGCCCGTCCGCACGGCGATTACGGTAGTGGAAAATGTGATGGCGGAAACGCCTGCCAACATCACTACCATTCCTGCCAAGGATCTTGCGTTAACACCCGGCGTGAATCTGGATGACCGGTTGCGGCAAGTGCCTGGATTCAGCCTGTTCCGGCGCACTTCCAGCGTTGTGGCAAACCCTACCACGCAGGGCGTCTCCCTTCGGGGGATTGGCTCCTCCGGTTCCAGCCGAACGCTGGTGCTCTGGGACGGCGTGCCCATGAATGATCCTTTTGGCGGCTGGGTGTACTGGACTCGGTTTCCTCCAGACGACCTTCGGCGCGTGGAAATTTCTCGCGGCGCTTCCACCAGCGTTTTTGGCGATCTGGCGATGGGCGGCGCGGTGGGAATGTTTTCGCGGGAACTATCGCATCGCCACTTTGATGCCGGGTATGAAGCTGGCACGCAAAACTCTCACGATGTATGGGCAGGCTATTCCGATCTTTGGCCGCATTTTGCGTTTTCCGGTGTAGCGCGGGCTTATCGCACGGATGGCTATTACGTGGTGCCTTCCACGGTGCGCGGCACTGCTGACACTCGCGCCAATGTGGAGTATGTAACGGGTAATCTCCATCTGGATGCTTTTGGGAACGGCAATCGGTTCTTTGCGGAGCTGAATATTCTGGCAGAGGATCGCCAGAATGGCACCAGTTTGACGCAGAATTCCACCAGCTTAGGCACTGCGTCGTTGCACTATGTAAGAGAGTTTTCGCGGGACGAAATCTCTTTTCTCGCGTTTCGAACCCAGGAACAGTTTCACAGCACGTATTCTTCGGTTTCCGCTGACCGGAATACGGAACGGCTCACGCTGCTGCAAACTGTGCCGACTACCGGCAACGGCGCAGACCTCCTTTGGAGCCATCACGGCAGCTTTTGGAATGCCACAGCAGGCGCGGATGTGAACCAGAATCGCGGGTTCAGTGAAGAAGCGAGCATTCCCACTGGTTTTCGCAATGTAGGCGGAACCCTGTTACAGCATGGTGAATTCTTGCAGACCGATGCTCAATGGCATGGCATTCGCTTCTTTTTAGGCGGACGCCATCAGTACACCGGGCTGCGAGGTCGGCAATTCTTTAATCCAAGCGCTGGCTTCTTATATGCAAGCAACCGATGGCGTTTGCGAGGCTCTGTGTATCGCGCGTTCCGGTCGCCTACTTTGAATGAATTGTATCGGCAATTCCGGGTCGGCAACACCACCACCTTGGCGAATAATGCATTGATACCGGAAACATTGTTTGGGGCAGAGGCCGGTGTGGACTACATTACCGAGCAAGGTTCCATTCGCATTACTGCGTTTCGCAATGCGCTAGGCCATTTAATTACCAATGTCACATTGAGCAGTTCGGCCAATGCGATTACCCGGCAGCGGCAAAATTCGGTAGACAGCCAATCACGCGGAATCGAAGTCAATGTGAACCATCGCTGGGGGCATTGGCGAGGGGAAGCCGGGTACTTGTTTGCGGACTCACGCTACGAAACTGGTCCACGTGTGCCGCAGATTCCGAAGCATCAGGGATCTGTTCAACTCTCTTACCAGCGCAACAGCACCGTGGTGTCCGCCAGTGTTCGAAGCTATAGTTCCCAGTTTGAAGATGACGTAAACCAGTTCCGGCTTGCTGGTTTTGCTACGGTTCAATTCGTAGCCAGCCAACGCCTGACACGCTGGCTTGCGGCAGACTTAGCTGCAGAAAACCTGCTGGACCACCAATATTACACGGGGTTCACCCCAACGCCCACCATCGGAGCGCCCCGGTTAATCCGGGGTGGTCTCCGATTTTCGCTGCCTTAACGGATGCTCGTCGTTCCGGTCAGGTGGGTAGGAGATGCCCGGAGCTAGATTTTCATCGGAATTCCGGTCCATGGGATACACAATTCCCGCCGTAAGACCTTGTTCCCGGTGAGCCTGTGGATCTTCCTCTTCCTTCACTTGGCTTTGTTCGGGAGCAGAAGAACTGACACTTGGTTCGGTTCCCAGGCGACTTGTGGCATGGTAATCATTCAGGTCCGCAACTTCCACACGCCCTCTTTCTTCTGCACGATTCTTCAGGTCAACCAGAGAGTCCTGCACAGCTTGACCTAGATCCAGGGCATTGTTGCCTGCCGCACCACTTTTGTAACGGTAGTTCAGGGTGAAAGCTACTGTCACTCCACCGCCTTCGCGCGGCAGAAACTGGTGGACCAAGTCGCCTTCTAAGGTGGGATGTTCTACCAATTCATAAGTAATCCTGTGCTCGTTTTCTTCTACCGTAACCTGTTCTTTCCAGGACCGAGCACCAAAACTTAACTCCCGCAA
The DNA here is from genome assembly GCA_963791675.1 of Bryobacterales bacterium. Taxonomy (GTDB): domain Bacteria; phylum Acidobacteriota; class Terriglobia; order Bryobacterales; family Bryobacteraceae; genus JALYXI01. Next base: position 334,025 of record CAWBTD010000009.1, on the reverse strand, counting down.
TACTCCCGACGGGGATTGTTCCAAAATCTTTGCTTCCTTGAGACCCGTTGTGAACTGCTCCGGATGCTCCACCCGTTCTTTCAACAAGGCCCAAACCGTTTCGGGCGCTGCGTTGACCGGGCTTGTGAACGATCCATCCATCATTGCTGTATTTCCCCTTCGGCTTCACTGTAAGCAAGCCTTCTTCCAGCTTTGGAGTCCAAAAAGAAAAAGGGAGCTGCCTGAGCAGCCCCCTTTTCCCTGCAGAATCAAAAACAGCGATGGTTAGTAGCGGTAGTGCTCCGGCTTGTACGGCCCTTCCACCGGCACACCGAGATAATCGGCCTGCTTGCGGCGTCAAAGTGGTCAGCTTGACGCCGATCTTCTCCAGGTGCAGGCGCGCCACTTCTTCGTCCAGCTTCTTCGGCAGCGTGTAAACGCCGACCTTGTAGGTGTCCTTGTTCTTCCAAAGATCGAGCTGCGCCAGCGTCTGGTTGGAGAAGCTGTTGCTCATCACGAAGCTGGGGTGGCCGGTCGCGCAGCCCAGGTTCACCAGCCGGCCTTCGGCCAGCATGAAGATGCTGTTTCCGTCCGGGAAAGTGTACTTGTCCACCTGCGGCTTGATGTTGAGTGCGCTTCACGCCGTGAGCCGTGTTCAGACGGTCCACCTGGATTTCGTTGTCGAAGTGGCCGATGTTGCAGACAATTGCCTGATCCTTCATGTGCTGCATGTGCTCGAGCGTGATGATGTCCACGTTGCCGGTGGTGGTGACGTAGATGTCGCCGCGGCCCAGGGTGTCTTCGATGGTGGTGACTTCGAAGCCTTCCATGGCGGCCTGCAGCGCGTTGATCGGATCGATTTCCGTCACGATCACGCGTGCGCCCATGCCGCGCAGCGAGTGCGCCGAGCCTTTGCCGACGTCGCCGTATCCGCAAATCACCGCGACCTTGCCCGCCAACCATCACATCGGTGGCGCGCTTGATGCCGTCGGCCAGCGATTCGCGGCAGCCGTACAGGTTGTCGAACTTCGACTTCGTCACGGAATCGTTGACGTTGATGGCGGGAACCAGCAGTTTGCCCTGCTCCTGCATCTTGTAGAGCCGGTGAACGCCGGTGGTGGTCTCTTCGGAAACGCCGCGCCATTCCTTAGCCATCTTGTGCCAGTGCTGCGGATTTTCGGCGTATACCCGCTTGAGGAGGTCCTTGATGACCTTTTCTTCGTGGCTGCCGGAAGGCGTGTTCACCCAATCGCTGCCCTCTTCCAGTTCGTAGCCCTTATGGATCAGCAGCGTGACGTCGCCGCCATCGTCCACCACCAGCTGCGGACCTTGCCCTCCGGGTGAGTGACCGCCTGATAGGTGCAATCCCAATACTCTTCGAGCGACTCGCCCTTCCAGGCGAAAACCGGAACGCCGGCGGCGGCAATCGCGGCCGCCGCATGGTCCTGGGTCGAGAAAATGTTGCAGCTTGCCCAGCGCACGTCCGCGCCCAGGTCGACCAGCGTTTCGATCAGACACCGCCGTCTGAATCGTCATGTGCAGCGAACCGGTCATGCGCACTCCGGCCAGCGGCTTGCTCTGTCGCGTACTTGCGGCGAATGGCCATCAGGCCGGGCATTTCATGCTCGGCGATGTAGATTTCTTTGCGGCCCCAATCGGCGAGCGCATGTCGGCGACTTTGTAGTCGGTAGCGATAGGCGGGAGTGTAGCAGTGCTCATGAATGCCTCTTCTTAGATTATATCTACGAATCTTGATATGTTGATATATTACCGGATGCGCCCCGTGACGTCAATTCTAAAATCTTTGCGGCTGCTGGCCGACCCCAACCGGCTGCGACTCTTGCTGCTGCTGGAGCGGAAGAATTGTCTGTAGCCGAGTTGCAGGAAATCTTGGGCAAAGGGCAAAGCCAGATTTCGACTCAACTGTCTCAAATGAAGCAGGCGGGATTGGTGGAAGACAGGCGCACGGGAAAAAACATTTTCTACCAGTTAAAGTCTTCTTCTTCCCTGCGGCAAATCTTAGATGTGGTGCGAATGGCGGCTGCGGAAACGCCCGGGACGGAGCAAGATCTAGCGGCTCTCCGGCTCATTCTCCGTAAACGACAAGATAAGATGCGGCACCATTTCGATCAGTTAGCAGGAAGATTCGGGCGGGAATATGTGCCAGGCCGGTCATGGAAGGGATTGGCGGAAGCGGTGTTGAAATTGATGCCGCCCTATGTGATTGCGGACCTGGGGGCAGGGGAAGGCACTATTTCGGAATTGCTGAGCCAGCGGGCCAAGCACGTAATTGCCGTAGACAATTCGGAGCGAATGACGGAGTACGGACGCGAACTCGCCCGGAAACACGGAGTTCAGAATCTGGATTACCGATTTGGGGATCTGGAGTGCTTGCCAATCGAGGATACCTCCGTTGATATCGCCCTTTTCAGCCAGTCACTGCATCACGCTTCGCACCCGGACCGCGCGGTAAATGAGGCTTTCCGCATCCTGAAACCAGGAGGGCGAATCGCAATTCTAGATTTGGTGAAACACAACTGTGAAGAAGCCAGGGAACTGTATGCTCATTTGTGGCTGGGCTTCAGTGAAGCGGAAATGGAACAGTTTCTGACCAAAGCGGGCTTCCAAAATAATGTCACCAGCGTAGTGCATCGCGAAGAGCGCGCTCCTTATTTCGAGACCTTGTTGGCCGTAGGAGACAAGCCGGGTGAACTACTTTTTGGAAATTGCTGAGATTTCAATCCGAGCATTGCCGGAAAGCCGAGCCACGCCAACGGTGGCGCGGGCGGGGCGCGGTTCCGGAAAATAAGTGGTGTAGATGGTATTCATTCTGGCGAACTGATCCATGTCCGTCAGATACACGGTAACCGAAACCACGTCGGCAAAGCTCATCTTCGCTTCCTGGAGAATAGCTCCCACATTCTCCAGCGCTTGCTTTACTTCCGCTTCGAATTCCTCCGGTATTTTCTGCGTTTGGAGATCGCGGCCAATTTGCCCGGCGATATACAAGGTGCCGTCACCGGTCAGAATTCCGGCACTGAAGGGGCCGTGGGCCGGAAATCTGGCAGGCTGAATAGCTTTCTTTGGGGCAGCGGAGAGCAGGAAAGAGGCGAAAAGCAGAATAACCAGAGGGCGCATGGAGCCAGGGTACAGTACCCTGCTCATTTTTCCAGCTTTAAGTTAATCACTGCTTGTTTTCGGCTATCAAAAGAACTGAGAGTCTTGGTGGAACTGTTGACGCCATGGGAAATCGCCTGTAATTCATAGTCCACGTCCTGGCTTAAGCCGTTGAAAAAGTACTCGCCTTTGTCCTGGGTGATAAAGGAACGGATCTGCAACGTTTTTACGTTCTTGATCTGCACAATTGCCCCGGCAGCCACGCTTCCATCAGCGCTGGATACCACGCCTTGCACGGAGCGCCCCGGCGTATCCGCTCCCTTTTTGGCGCTTTGCGCGGAAAGGAACCCAGTATTCAGGCAAACCACACAAATCAGGAGCCAAGCGAAGCGAGCAAACCGTTTCATATGCTGTTCCTTTATACCTATTGGATGGAGTCCAAGGGAAGTGTGTTTCATGACCTAATGTTTCTTTAATGAATGTTCGTTAGCGGAAGATTATGCTGTCCTCGGCACGATTTCCGAGCGCACGATCAAATGTGACAAGAGCCAGCCCGGTCGTTTATTCAAAAGCAAGAACGTAAGTATCCGCCCAGACCTTTGGCGAAACACTCGCATTAATCGCGAGTTAAAAGAAGCGGTGTATCAACGGGAACTTCGGCAGTTCAGCCTGGAATTATATCGTGCACTCGAAGTTCCGAGTTAGAGGCAGCCAATGGCGCAACAGATTCGTCCTCTCCATACGCCACCACTGTTCGGTACTGACCCGCGTGCGGCTCGCGATGCACAATCATGCGCCTGCCGGAAACATCCAGAACCCAGTACTCAGTGATAGCTGCGCGTGCATAGAGGCGCGCTTTGGTGGTCAGGTCAAAGCCGAGGGTTGTATCCGCAATTTCCGCTACCAGGAGGAGGTCGGCAGGGCGGGGATTTGCGCGCAAGAACTCCGACTCAGCGCGGTTGAGCACGATCAGATCCGGTTCCGGTTCGTTGGTGGGATTATCTTGGGGCGATACATCAATCGGCGCTTCCGAATTCACGAATGGGAGGCCAAAGACTGCAACGAGCCACCCGCGAAGGAGATTCAAGGCAATTACGTGCGGGCGCTTCTTTCCCATTTTGCTGATCAACTCCCCTTCAACGAGTTCCAGCCGCTCTTGCTCCAGCGCGACCACGGAAAGGCTTTCGAACTCCGCGCGCGTCCAGCGTTTGCGCGGGGGCTCCGTTTTCAGGGGCAGATCCGTAAGGGCGGTGGGCACTGAGCCTCCTCTCCTAATGGTACAAGGGGAATAGCATGGAGTTGATTTTGAGGTTCGTGATGCGGAAGAAGGCGGCTACTTGGCCCGGGCGCTCGGGCATGCGGTGTTCACCGAAGCGGAAACCTGGGAGGAACTGCGCGGCAACGTGCTCGAAGCAACAATTCTCCACTTTGAAGGCCATCCGGTGCAGCCTCGCTTGATCCACTGCATGCCACGACCCCTGTAGGATGAAAAGAAAAAAGCTGGATCAACCGGGAATCACGTCGCGCACGCGAAGCTCCGAGTCCGGTGCTGCTAAAGGGACGACCGCTTCGTGGTCCCCATATGCCACTACCTCGCGATACTGACCCGCGTGCGGCTGGCGATGCACAATCATACGCCTGCCCGAAACATCGAGAACCCAGTATTCGGCAATGTTTGCGCGTGCATAAAGACGCGCTTTGGTGGTGAGGTCAAAGCTGAGCGTTGTGTCCGAGATTTCCACCACCAGAAGGAGGTCGACAGGACGGGGATTGGAGCTCTGAAAATGCGACAGATCGCGGCTGGTGACAACGAGGTCGGGTTCCGGCTCACTGGAAGGGTTATCTTCGGGCGCTACATCGATTGGAGCTTCGGGATGCACGAACCGGACCCCGAAAATTTGTACGAGCCAAGCCTGCAGCAAAATCAGTGCATTTACGTGCGGGCGCTTCTTTCCCATTTTGCTGATTAGTTCCCCTTCAATGAGTTCCAGCCGCTCCTGCTCCAGCGCGGCAACAGAGAGGCTTTCGAACTCTGTGCGCGTCCATCGCTTGCGCGGGGGCTCCGTTTTCAGGGGCAGATCCGTCAGAACAGTTGGCACTGAGTCTCCTTATCTAATAAATAGTACAGGGAGCCTAAAGGGAGACAGATTATTGTCTTCTCCGCGATTTACCTTGCTTATCCCTGTTGACAGACAGGGCACTGTCGGTTACCCTAGGAAGGTTTGGCGAGTAAGCTCTTCTGCTCCTTCGCTACCACTTTCTGTTTCTGAAAAGGAACGAGGAAGTCCGGCTGGGAGCCGGTCCCGCTGCTAGGGGCAAACGTTCTCGAAAGAGATGCTTTGTTCTTTGGTATGGACCTGTCCGAAGTCCTCGCAGTATAAAAAGAAGCCCCACTAAGGTTTCGCCGGTTTTTTTAAGTAAGAACATCAGCCTGTAAGGGAATTTTCGTGCCGACATTTAATCAGCTTGTGCGCAACGGACGTAAACCGCCGCGTTGGAAGACTGCCAGCCCTGCTTTGCAGAGCTGCCCCCAAAAGCGCGGAGTATGTACGCGTGTGTATACGTCCACTCCCAAGAAGCCGAATTCGGCTCTCCGGAAGGTGGCGCGTGTTCGTTTAACGAACGGAATTGAAGTTACTACCTATATTCCTGGCGTTGGTCACAATTTGCAGGAACACTCCATTGTGTTGATTCGTGGGGGACGTGTGAAGGATCTGCCGGGTGTGCGTTATCACGTGGTACGCGGCGCGCTGGATACGGCAGGCGTTGCGAACCGTAAGCAGAGCCGCTCCAAGTACGGAGCGAAGCGGCCTAAGGCTGCTACGAAGTAAGCAGAATTCTATGCCACGCAGAAGACGCATTGAAAATCGAGAAGTGCTGCCGGACCCGGTGTATAGCTCCACTCTGGTAGAGAAATTTATCTGCTCCATGATGTGGGATGGCAAGAAGAACACAGCTCAGAAAATCTTCTACCACTCCATGGACAAGCTAAAGGATCGGGCAAATGACGATCCGGTCAAAGTGTTCAAAAAAGCAGTAGAAAATTGCAAGCCCCTGCTGGAAGTGAAAACGCGACGCGTGGGTGGTGCGAACTACCAGGTGCCGATTGAGGTTCCGCAGAACCGGCGCACCAGCTTGGCGATTCGTTGGATTCTTTCCAACGCGCGCGGCCGTGCAGAGAAGGGCATGCCGGAGAAGTTGGCAAATGAGCTGAACGATGCTGCCAACCTTCGGGGCGGAGCAATCAAAAAGCGGGACGATGTTCACCGAATGGCGGAAGCGAACAAGGCTTTTGCGCATTACCGGTGGTAGGAAACGGGATTAAGGGATTAGTTTTAAGGATTTATGCCACGAACGGTACCACTTGAAAGGATGAGGAACATTGGGATTGCCGCGCATATTGATGCGGGCAAAACCACCACAACGGAACGTATCCTCTACTACACCGGACGTACGCACAAGATTGGGGAAGTGCATGAAGGCACTGCCACCATGGACTGGATGGCGCAGGAGCAGGAGCGCGGGATCACGATTACTTCCGCTGCCACTACCTGTTCCTGGAAAGACGTTCAGATTAACATCATTGATACTCCGGGTCACGTAGACTTTACGGCGGAAGTGGAACGCAGTTTGCGCGTGCTGGACGGCGCTGTGGCTGTGTTTGATGCAGTTGCGGGTGTACAGCCGCAATCCGAAACGGTTTGGCGGCAGGCGGATAAATACCGGGTTCCCCGCATTTGCTTTATTAACAAGATGGACCGGGTGGGAGCGGATTTTTACCACTCGGTGGATACCATTGTGGACCGCCTGAAGGCGCGTCCCGTGCCGATTCAGTTGCCAGTGGGCGCAGCGGAAACCTTTAAAGGCATAGTGGATCTGGTGGAAATGAAGGCGGTGATCTGGCGCGATGAAACGCTGGGCGCTAAATTCGACATTGTGGATATTCCGGCTGATCTTCTGGAAAAAGCGCAGCAATACCGCGAACAGATGATTGAAGCCGTATCCGAATCGGATGACGTGCTGTTTGAGAAGTTTGTGAACGGCGAGCCGGTTACGGTGGCAGAGATTAAGTCGGGCATCCGCAAAGCTACCATCGGGATGAAAATTTTCCCGGTGATTTGTGGCTCTTCGTTTAAAAACAAGGGCGTGCAAACCATGCTGGATGCTGTTGTGGATTACTTGCCCTCTCCGCTTGATATTCCTTCGGTGGAAGGCCATGATGTGGACGACCCTGAGAAGGTAGTAAACCGTAAGGCTTCAGATGATGAGCCGTTTGCGGCACTGGTGTTCAAGATCATGACGGACCCCTTTGTGGGTCAGTTGGCGTTCTTCCGTGTGTATTCAGGCAAGCTGAATGCAGGCGACAACATTTTTAATGGCGGCAAGCAGAGGAAAGAGCGGATTGGCCGATTGCTCCGCATGCATGCCAACAAGCGGGAAGAGATTCAAGAGATCATGGCGGGTGATATTTGCGCTGCCGTAGGTCTGAAGAATGTCACTACCGGGGACACCATCTGCGACGAAAAAGCACCAGTAACTCTGGAGCCAATTGATTTCCCCATCCCTGTGATTCAGCTGGCGGTTGAGCCAAAAACCAAAGCGGATCAGGAAAAAATGGGCATGGCGATTCAAAAGCTGGCCCAGGAAGATCCTACCTTCCGTGTAGCAACTGACCCGGAAACCGGACAGACCATTCTTTCCGGCATGGGCGAGCTACATCTGGAAATCATTGTGGATCGCATGATGCGCGAGTTTGGCGTGGTCGCAAATGTCGGTAAGCCACAGGTGGCATATCGCGAGACCATCCGCAAGAAAGCAGAGGCCGAAGGACGGCAGGTGAAGCAAACCGGCGGCAAGGGTCAGTATGCGGTAGTGAAAATCCGTGTCGAGCCTTTACCTTCCGGAACCGGTTTCGAATTTGTAAACGAAATCTTTGGCGGCTCCATTCCGAAAGAATATATCGGACCTGCTGAAGCGGGCATGAAGGAAGCGCTGGAAGGCGGAATCGTCGCTGGTTTCCCGATGTCGGACGTACGGGCTATTTTGTACGACGGCAGTTACCACGACGTTGATTCTTCAGAAATGGCGTTTAAGCTGGCTGGTTCCTATGCCATCAAAGAAGCCGCGCGACGTGCCAGTCCGGTCCTGCTGGAACCGATTATGTCGGTGGAAGTGGTAGTGCCGGAAGAGTATATGGGTGACGTGATTGGTGATATCAACTCACGGCGCGGGCGTATGGAAGGCATGGAACTGCGAGGCACGACGCAGATTATCAAGGCAATGGTTCCGTTATCGGAGATGTTTGGTTATGCCACCGATATTCGTTCCCGCACACAGGGCCGGGGCAGTTTTACCATGCATTTCGGTAAATACGAGGAAATGCCCAGCAGTCTCCAGGAACAGGTCATTAGCAAGGCACAGGGTAGATAGGGGTTAGGAGAAATTATCCATGGCAAAAGAGAAATTTGATCGCAGCAAGCCGCACGTCAATGTAGGCACGATTGGCCACATCGATCATGGCAAGACGACCCTGACGGCGGCGATCACCAAAACACTGGCAAAGCATAACCCGAAGGTGAAGTTCCGCAGCTTTGACTCGATCGACAATGCACCCGAGGAAAAGGCACGCGGGATCACGATTGCCGCGGCACACGTGGAGTATGAGACAGCCAATCGGCACTATGCCCATGTGGACTGCCCGGGACACGCTGACTACATCAAGAACATGATCACCGGGGCGGCGCAGATGGATGGCGCCATTCTGGTGGTGGCTGCCACGGACGGGCCGATGCCGCAAACGCGCGAGCACATTCTGCTGGCGCGGCAGGTAGGTGTGCCGAACATCGTGGTCGCCATGAACAAGGTGGACATGGTGGATGACGCTGAACTGCTGGATCTGGTGGAGCTGGAAGTACGCGAGCTGCTGTCGAGCTATCAGTTTCCGGGCAATGATCTGCCGGTAGTGCGAGTGTCCGCGTTGGGCGCTTTGAACGGGGAAGCGCAATGGGAGAAGTCGGTCGATGAGTTGATGGAGGCGGTGGACAAGTATGTGCCGATTCCGGAGCGCTTGATTGACCGGCCGTTTCTGATGCCGATTGAAGATATCTTCTCGATCCAGGGGCGGGGCACGGTGGTGACCGGACGGATTGAGACCGGGATCTGCAAAGTGGGCGAGGAAATGGAGATTGTGGGTTTCCGGGACACGCGCAAGACGGTGGTGACGGGCGTGGAAATGTTCAAGAAGCTGTTGGATGAAGGTCGGGCAGGGGACAACGTGGGGTTGCTGCTGCGCGGGGTGGAAAAGGAAGAAGTGGAGCGGGGGCAGGTGATTGCCAAGCCGGGCTCGATCAAGCCGCACCGGAAGTTCAAGGGTGAGGTTTACGTATTGAGCAAGGAAGAAGGGGGGCGGCACACGCCATTCTTCAAGGGGTACCGGCCGCAGTTTTACTTTCGGACCACGGACGTCACGGGTGTAGCGATGTTGCCGGAAGGCACGGAGATGGTGATGCCGGGGGACAACATTCAGCTGGACGTGGAGCTGCAAACGCCGGTGGCCATGGACAAGGGGCTGCGGTTTGCGATTCGCGAAGGCGGACGCACAGTAGGCGCTGGCACCGTGTCGGAAATTTTGGATTAATTAGGTTCTCATGGCTTCTTTGCGAGAAAGAATACGTATCCGGTTGAAAGCGTATGATCACCGGATATTGGATCAATCGACAACCGAAATTGTCGATACCGCGAAACGGACCGGCGCGCAGGTAGCCGGTCCCATTCCGCTACCCACTTCCACCAGCCGCACCACTGTTCTTCGGTCGCCGCACGTGGATAAGAAGTCGCGGGAACAGTTTGAAATCCGAACGCACAAGCGATTGCTCGACATTCTGGAGCCGACTCAGCAGACAGTGGATGCGCTGATGAAGTTGGACCTTCCGGCTGGTGTCGATGTGGAAATCAAGGCGTTCGGAAAAGATCACAAGTAGGGGATCTTGGTAACACAGTTTTTTAGTTAGATCGGAATTCGAAACATGAGTCCAGGTATTCTTGGCAAGAAAATTGGTATGACCCAGGTCTTCCGGCCCGATGGTCAGGCGGTTCCGGTGACGCTTTTGAAAACCGGTCCCTGCACTGTAGTGCAACGGAAAACGGTAAACACGGATGGTTACGAGGCTGTGCAAATAGGCCTTGTGGAATTCGTGAAACCATCACGGCTCACAAAGCCGGCCGCCGGGCACCTCAAAAAAGCAGGTGCGGAGGGGATTAAATTCCTGCGGGAATTTCGTCTCGGAACGGGAGCAAATGGGGAGATGAAGCCGGGAGACAAGGTGCTCGTGGACGAATTCAAGCCCACCGACAAAGTGGATGTGATTGGCGTGAGCAAGGGCCGTGGCTTTGCCGGTGTGGTACGCCGCCATCATTTTCGGGGCGGCGAAGGCAGCCATGGTTCCATGTTTCACCGCGCTCCTGGCTCTATTGGAGCTTCGAGTTTTCCTTCCCGCGTTTTGCCGGGAATGCGGATGGGTGGCCATATGGGAACCGATCAGGTAACGGTTCGAAATCTGGAAGTGATCGACGTAGTAGCGGAAGACAACGTATTGGTTGTCAAGGGTGCTGTTCCTGGCCCGAATGGAAGCTACGTGGTCGTGAAGAGGGCAAATCGCTAATTCCATGCCGAAAATAGATGTTTTGGATTTAGGGAGCACCAAGGTAGGGGAAATCGACCTGGCCGATGAGGTGTTTGCCGCTGAAGTCAATGAAGCTCTTTTGTATGAGGCAGTTCGGCATTACAATGCCGGTCGCCGTGCGGGCACTCATAAAACAAAGACTCGCCACGAAGTAGCAGGTTCCGGCAAAAAGTTGTGGAAGCAGAAGGGTACTGGCCGCGCTCGTGTGGGTTCCATTCGTTCGCCTTTGTGGCGGCATGGCGGTACTTCTCACGGACCTCAACCGCGCGACTATAGCTACGATCTTCCTAAGAAGATGTTGGTGGGAGCTTTGCGTTCGGCTCTATCCGCGAAACTGCGGGATGGGGAACTGTCGGTGATCTCGGCTTTTGAATTCGCGGATCACAAGACCAAAAATGCGAAGGCGACGTTTGCTAAGTTAAATGCTCCTAAGAAAGTTCTGGTCGTGGATAACGATGAAAACCGGAACTTAGCTCTTAGCACTCAAAACTTGGAAGGCGTTACCGTACTTCACTCCAGGGAAGTGTCTGTTTACCATCTTCTGGATGCCGGACGCGTGCTTTTGTCGCGGAGTGCCGCCGAGCGCTTGTCGCAAGGTTTAGGCGAAAAGAAGGAGGCTGCATAACTATGAAGCTGCATGAAGTTATCAAGCGTCCACTGATCACCGAAAAAGGCACCACTAAGAAAGAAGCGGAACGGACGTTGTGCTTTGAAGTGGCCTCTGAGGCGAACAAAGTGGAAGTTCGGGCAGCGGTGGAAAAGTTGTTTTCGGTCAAAGTAGAGGAAGTGCGAACTTCCAACTTTGAAGGTAAGCTGCGTCGGCGCGGAAAGTTTGCTGGTTACCGCTCGGATTGGAAAAAGGCTTACGTCAAACTAAAGGCCGGTGAAAAAGTACCGGAGTTTACGGATATCTAACATGCCGATTAAGTCATTTCGTCCTACCACTCCTAGTCGGCGTTATGCCACTGTCGTTACCAGGGAAAACATCTCGGCGGACAAGCCGGAAAAGTCGTTGGTGGAAAAGAAGCAGCGGACCGGCGGACGTAACAATACGGGCCGTGTTACTTCGCGTTTCATTGGTGGCGGTCATAAACAAGCTTTCCGCGTAATTGACTTTAAGCGGGATAAGCATGGCGTGCCGGCTACCGTGGCAACTATTGAATACGATCCGAATCGTTCCGCTCGCATTGCTTTGCTGCATTACAAAGATGGAGAAAAGCGGTATATTCTTCAGCCAGACGGATTAAAAGTCGGTCAAACCGTGAATTCCGGGCCGGATGCGGATATCTTGGTGGGGAATGCGCTCCCCCTCCAGAACATTCCTCCCGGTACAGTGGTGCATAACATTGAATTGCGTCCTGGCAAAGGGGCGCAAATGGCCCGTTCGGCAGGAACACAGGCCCAGTTAGTATCTCGCGAAGGTGGCCAGGCTTTATTGAAGCTGCCTTCCGGCGAAACGCGTCGTGTTTCTTCCGAATGCATGGCTACCATTGGCGTGGTTGGCAACTCGGATCATGAAAATGTTGCTCTTGGCAAGGCGGGCCGTTCCCGTTGGCTGGGCAAGATGCCTCACAATCGTGGCGTTTCCATGAATCCTGTGGACCACCCGCACGGTGGTGGGGAAGGCAAAACCTCTGGAGGCCGTCATCCGGTGACTCCCTGGGGCCAGCCCACGCGTGGATTCAAGACGCGAAACAACAAACGCACGGATAGATTCATTGTGAACCGGAAGGCGAAAAAGAGATAGCGTATGGGTCGTTCAGTAAAAAAGGGACCTTTTACCGACAGTCATCTGGAGCAAAAGCTCGACAAGATGAATGCGGCCAATGAGAAAAAGGTGGTCCGTACTTGGTCACGGCGCTCCACGGTTCTGCCGGAATTTGTCGGGCACACCATTGCCGTACATAACGGGCGTAAGTTTATCCCTGTGTACATCACGGAAAACATGGTGGGCCATAAACTGGGTGAGTTTTCCCCCACGCGTACCTTCAAAGGGCATTCCGTGAAAGCAGCAACAGAGAAGTCGTCGCGGCCTTCGTAAGGCGGAGAAATTTAGCATGGTAGCCAAAGCTGAAGGAAGATACATCAAGGTTTCGCCGCAGAAAGCGCGGCTGGTGGTGGATTTGATTCGTGGAATGCTGGTCGGTCCGGCGATTGCCACATTGCAGGCCACGAACAAAGGGATTTCTCCTACTGTGGAGAAAGTTTTGAAATCCGCGATAGCCAATGCACAAGATCTCTCAAATGATGTGGATGTGGATCGCCTGATTATAGCGGAAGCGTATGTGAATGAAGGGCCTCGCATGAAACGGATTCGTCCCGCTCCTATGGGACGGGCCTACCGATATCAACGTCGCATGGCTCATATTGTGATCAAAGTGGCCGAGAAGGGTTCGAAAAGCTAGACATGGGACAGAAAGTTCATCCATACGGTTTTCGTGTTGGCATTACCAAGCCTTGGCGCTCGCGCTGGTTCGCCAAGCAGGGATATTCCAAACTGCTGCAGGAAGACCTGGAACTAAAGGAAGGTCTTCGAAGCCGCCTGAAGTCCGCTGGCGTGAGTTCAGTGGAAGTGGATCGTCCCGGCAATAAGCTTCGGGTCACTATCCGCACCTCCCGCCCCGGCATCATTATTGGCCGCAAGGGCGCGGAAATTGAAAAGCTGAAGCAGGATCTGGCTAAGAAAACCAAGCGGGAAGTGTTTATCGATATTCAGGAAGTGCATAAGCCGGAACTGGACGCACAACTGGTATCCGAAAGCGTTGCTTTGCAGCTCGAAAAGCGCGTGGCATTTCGTCGCGCCATGCGAAAAGCGGTAGATTCTGCGCTTCGTTTTGGCTGCAAAGGCATCAAAATACGAGTGTCCGGTCGGTTAAACGGAGCGGAAATCGCCCGTAGTGAGTGGTATTTGCAAGGCCAATTGCCGCTGCATACGCTGCGCGCAGATATCGACTACGGATTCACGGAAGCACACACCACTTACGGGGTAATCGGAATCAAGGCATGGATCTATAAGGGAGAAATCATTGAAGGCAAGCGCCGCTCCTTGAATGCTGATCCGGAGCCCAGGCGTGAGCGAGGTGAGCGGAACGATCGGCGGGGTCCTCGCCGTGACGATCGCGGCTCCCGCGAGCCGCAACCCGCTGCTTCCCAGACCTCTAACGAGGCTGGCGGAGTTCCTACGCAGGCTGCCCCTGGCGATTTACCTCGCCCTGCGCGTACCGGTGGTTCTTTGGTGCCACCTTTGATGTCGCCGCAAAATCCATCCTGGAAGCAGGAAGCCCGCTCTGAATCTCAGGCCGAAACGCCAGAGAAGGACGGTCAGGAGTAACGATTTATGTTGATGCCGAAAAAGGTCAAGTACCGCAAGCAGCAGCGCGGGCGCATGACTGGAAAAGCATGGCGCGGTTCTTCCATTTCTTTTGGCGAGTATGGCTTGAAAGTGATGGAGTGTGGTTGGTTGACTGCGCGCCAGATCGAAGCCGCCCGTATTGCGATGACCCGTTTCATTAAGCGCGGCGGAAAAGTGTGGATTCGCGTGTTTCCGGATAAGCCAATTACCAAAAAGCCCGCAGAAACCCGCATGGGTAAGGGAAAAGGGGCACCGGAAGAGTGGGTAGCAGTGGTGCGGCCCGGCAAAATCTTGTTCGAGATGGAAGGGGTGGCTCCGGATATCGCGGAAGCAGCATTTCGGTTAGCGGCCCATAAAATCTCTATGAAGACCAAGTTCATACAGCGGGAAGCACAGCCGGAATAGCAGGACGGATAAGACGATGAAACGGAAAAATGTGCGTGATCTGGATGATCGCGAAATCCAAACTCAGTTGGTGGATATGGAAAGCCAACTGTTCCGGTTGAAATTCCAAATGTCCATGGGGCAGGCGGATGGCTTGAAGAAAGTTCGCAATATTCGCCGGGATCGGGCTCGCATGTTGACGATATTGCGCGAGCGGGAATTGGCGCAGGGCGCGGGTCGAAAGTAGGAAACGGCAATGGCGGAAGAAACGCAGCAGGAACAGCAAGGGCATAAGAACGAAAAAGTGGGCGAAGTGGTCTCCACCAAGATGATGAAAACCATCGTGGTGGCGGTAAGCCGCCGCGTGCCCCATCCCCTTTACAAGCGGATCATGAAAAAGCGTAAGAAGTTCTATGCGCATGATGAAACCGGGGAAGCCAAGCTGGGCGACATTGTCAGAATTGTGGAGTGCCGGCCTTTGTCCAAGCTGAAGCATTGGAAATTGGGCGGTATTGTGCGGCGAGCTCCTCAGGTTGGGACGCAGCCGAAGGATTTGGACGTGGCAGTTTAGCTGGTTCTTGCAAGCTGACCAGCTCGTATTGAGGGACGAACTATGATTGGAATGAGAACCATCCTGGCGGTGGCCGATAACAGCGGGGCGCGCAGGCTTTCCTGTATTTTGCCGCGCGGTGGCGATCTCGGACTTCGCGCGGGCTTGGGCGATATCGTTACAGCCAGTGTCAAGGAAGCAGCACCGGATTCCAGTATCAAAAAAGGCAAGGTAGTCCGTTGTGTCATCGTGCGGATGCGGAAAGAACAGCGTCGCCGTGACGGAAGCTATATTCGCTTTGACGAGAATGCGGCCGTTTTGGTTAATGAAGTGAATGAGCCAATTGGAACCCGTGTGTTCGGGCCGGTAGCGCGTGAATTGCGAGATAAGCGTTTCATGAAGATTGTTTCGCTTGCGCCGGAGGTAATCTAAATGGTCCGGATTCAGTTGAAGCGCAATGACAATGTCAAAGTAATCGCGGGTCGGGATAAAGGCAAGACTGGCCGGATTCTGGATATTAATTCGAAAACAGGCCGGATTTTGGTGGAACACGTGGCCATGGTGAAGCGCCATACCCGTCCTAATCCTGCCAAGCAGGTAAAAGGCGGCATTGCCGAGCGGGAAAGCTCGATTGCGGTTTCCAACGTCATGATTGTGTGTCCGGATTGCGGCCCTGCTCGCATTGGACATAAGGTGGAGCAAGTGGAAGGCGGCAAGGCAAAAAGAACCAGAATTTGCCGCAAGTGCGGACGGACTTTTGACAACAAGTAAGGCATATGGCATCTCGTTTACGCAAGCACTATAACGAATCAGTGGTCCCGGCCCTCACCAAAGAGTTTGGCTATAAGAACGTCATGGGTGTGCCAAAGATCGAAAAGGTTTCCATCAATATCGGTCTCGGGGAAGCTACCCAGAATGCCAAGCTCATGGATAAGGCAGTAGCAGAACTGGGAGCCATTGCGGGCCAAAAGCCTGTGATAACCAAAGCGAAGAAATCCATTGCCGCTTTCAAGCTTCGCGAGAACATGGCAATTGGTTGCATGGTCACTTTGCGTGGCGACCGCATGTACGAATTTCTGGATCGTCTGCTGAACGTCTCCTTGCCGCGTGTGCGTGATTTTCGCGGTGTTTCCAACAAGTCCTTTGATGGCCGTGGAAACTACACCCTGGGCGTTCGGGACCAGTTGATTTTTCCGGAGATTGATTATTCCAGGGTAGAAAAAACCATAGGAATGAATATCTCGATTACCACGACGGCGCGCACGGATGCCGAAGGCATGTCGCTCTTGAAAAATATGGGAATGCCGTTCCGGCAGTAAGTAAGGACTACGATGGCTACAACCGCTAAAATCGCTAAAGATCTGAAAAAGCCTAAGTTCAAGTGCCGTCACCGGAATCGGTGCTGGCGCTGTGGTCGTCCCCGTGGATTTTTGTCCAAGTTTGGGATTTGCCGTTTGTGTTTCCGTCAACTCGCGCTCAATGGAGAAATCCCTGGCGTAACCAAGGCAAGCTGGTAGGCTCCGGGAGGTAATAAGCCATGACAAGTGATCCAATTGCAGATATGCTCACCCGGGTGCGAAACGCCATTTCGGCGCGTCACCCGAAGGTTGATATTCCTGCCTCGAAGCTGAAAGCTGAAATTGCTCGTATCTTGAAGGAAGAAGGCTATATCGCCAACTTCAAGGTGGCCGAAGAAGGCGCCAAAAGCGTAATCAAGATCTATCTGAAATATAGTTCGGAGAATGTGCCGGTGATTTCGCATATTCAACGCATTTCTCGCCCTGGTTGCCGGGTGTATGTAGGTCAAACGGATATTCCCCGTGTGCAAGGGGGAATGGGCATCAATATTCTGACAACGCCGCGCGGCGTGATGACTGGTCGCAACGCACGAAAAGAAGGTGTTGGCGGCGAATTGCTGTGCAGCATTTGGTAAGGCTGAGGAATCTATGTCGAGAGTAGGAAAAAAGCCGATCCCGCTACCGCAGGGAGTGAAGGTAACGGTTGGCGACCAACTGGAAGTACAAGGGCCAAAAGGAAAACTGTCTGTTCCGGTTCCGGCAGGGGTAAAGGTACAGCAGGTGGATGGTCGCCTCGAAGTGGTGCGGGATAGCGACCAGTTTGCCGCGCTTCATGGCCTGACGCGAGCATTGGCCGCGAATGCGGTGCAAGGCGTTTCCACTGGGTTTACCAGGGAGCTAGATATTGTCGGTATTGGTTTCAAGGCGGATGTTAAGGGACGAGTTGCTATCTTCACGCTTGGTTACTCTCATCCGATTGAGCTACTGCTGCCAGATGGGATTGACCTGAAGGTAGATAAGCAGACCCACCTGGTTCTGAGCGGGCAGGATAAGCAACTTTTGGGGCAGGTAGCTGCGAATATTCGCTCCTTGCGCAAGCCGGATCCGTACAAGAACAAGGGTGTTCGCTACACAGGCGAAGTGCTGCGCAAGAAGGTCGGCAAGACGGGAACCAAGTAAAGTAGGCAGGATGCAATGATCAAAAAAGTATCAAAGAACCAAACTCGTGAACAGGTCCATGATCGTATCCGCCGGAAGGTGCGCGGAACTCCGGAACGTCCGCGCTTGGCGGTTTTCCGAAGCATCGCCCACATTTACGCGCAAGTAATTGATGATTCCCGGGGCGTTACCCTGGTAGCTGCTTCTTCTATCGAAAAAGACAATCGTACCAACGGCGGAAACGTTTCTGCTGCCAAGGCGATTGGCAAAACGGTGGCCGAGCGCGCCAAGGAAAAAGGAATTAGCAAAGTGGTGTTTGATCGCGGTGGCTATATTTACCATGGGCGTATTAAAGCTCTTGCAGATGCTGCCCGTGAAGCAGGACTGGAGTTCTGATGCCGGTATTAACAAAACGGATTGACCCTTCCAATCTCAACCTGAAAGAGCAAGTCGTCTCTATTAACCGCGTTACCAAGGTGGTAAAAGGCGGTAAGAATATGAGTTTCTCTGCCCTGGTAGTGGTCGGTGATTCCACAGCAAAAGTGGTCGGTTTCGGTGTAGGAAAAGCCAAGGAAGTACCCTCCGCCATTCGAAAAGGTATTGAGGCGGCCAAAAAAAATCTGCGTAAGGTGAACCTGCTGGAAAATACGATCCCTCACCAAGTGCTCGGAAAGTTTGGTTCCGGCATGGTGCTGTTGAAACCGGCTCCGGTCGGCACGGGCGTGATTGCCGGTGGTCCGGTGCGAGCAGTGGTGCAAGCGACGGGAATTCCGAATGTGCTGACCAAGTCGATCGGTTCCCATAACCCTCATAACGTTGTGAAAGCCACCATTAATGCTTTGGAGCAGTTACGGGACAGGAACGCGGTGGCGGATTCACGCGGTCTCACAGTGGAGAAGCTTTAACATGGAAGGCAAGATCAAAATCAAGCTGGTGGGTAGCCCGATTTGTACCCCGGAAAAGCATAAAGTAATTGTGCGCTCGCTCGGCTTGAAAAAGATGAACCAAGTGGTGGAGCGTCCGGATACTCCGTCTTTTCGTGGCATGGTCAAAAAAATCCCGCATCTATTAGCGGTAGTGGAGTAGCAGCATGAATCTCAGCAACTTAAAACCGCCCGCCGGGCAGAAACATAGCAAGAAGCGCGTTGGCTTCGGCATGGGTTCCGGCAAGGGCAAGTACTCCGGACGCGGCGCAAAAGGCGCTCGCTCCATTTCCGGCTACAGCATCATGCGCGGCTTTGAAGGCGGACAGATGCCTCTGCATCGCCGTTTGCCGAAGCGCGGTTTCTCCAATGCGGACTTCAAAAAGGAATATGCCGTTTTGAACGTAGGCCGCTTGGAAAGCATGGAAGGCGATAGCTTCACCGTGGAATCCTTGCAGGCCTCGGGCATTATCAAAAAGCTTGGTGATGGATTAAAGATCCTCGGCAGCGGTGAGCTCACGCGAAAAATTTCGGTTACGGCTCACTTGTTTTCGGAATCCGCCAAGCAAAAGATTGAAGCTGCTGGCGGCTCCGTGGAAGTCATTGCTCCCAAGGCAAAGTTCGTTCGGCAGTAACGTCCTCCTCGCAACTCCATGAAAATTTTCGAAGCGATTGCAAATGCCTTCCGGATTCCGGACCTGCGCAAGCGGCTGTTATTTACGCTGGCATTGCTGGCTGTCTATCGCCTAGGTGGGCATATCCCCACTCCTGGCATTGATCTTCAGCGTTGGCAGGAGTTTTTTGCTCGCAACTCCAGCAGCATTTTCGGATTTTTTGATTTGTTTGCGGGTGGCAATATCCGGCGTCTGACCATCTTTGCGCTGGGCATTATGCCCTATATCACGGCATCCATCATTCTCCAGTTGCTGACCGTGGTAGTGCCCACTTTAGAGAAGCTGCAAAAAGAAGGCGAAGTCGGCAGGAGAAAAATTACCCAGTGGACCCGTTATCTGACGGTTGCCCTGGCCATGGCGCAATCTTTTGGAATCGCGACTGGCCTGCAAGCCATGGAAGGCAACA
This sequence comes from Bryobacterales bacterium, assembly GCA_963791675.1. Taxonomy (GTDB): domain Bacteria; phylum Acidobacteriota; class Terriglobia; order Bryobacterales; family Bryobacteraceae; genus JALYXI01. The sequence goes on along the minus strand of CAWBTD010000009.1, from coordinate 314,502 downwards.
TTGTGATCCATCCTGGCTTTGGCTTTCTGCTGTTGACCATGATCTCGCTGACCACAGGCACGGCGTTTATTATGTGGCTCGGTGAGCAAATCACCGAACGGGGCGTGGGGAATGGCATGTCCCTGATTATTTTTGCTGGTATTGTGGTGGGCCTTCCCAACGCCATTTCCAACATCTATACCAACGTATTTGTGACCCATGAATGGGGCTTTCTGACGCTGCTGGTCATTTTGGTGATGATGATCGCGGTGGTCGCGTTTATTGTGCTGGTGGAGCGCGGGGAACGTCGTATTCCGGTGCAGTATGCCAAGCGAGTGGTAGGCCGTCGGGTGATGGGTGGTCAATCGACCCACATGCCTTTGAAAGTGAATGCTGGCGGTGTGATTCCCGTTATTTTCGCTTCTTCCATTCTGGCGTTTCCCCAGACCATTGCTGGGTTTCCCTTTGTGAAGGGAAATCGCTGGCTTTCCGATACTCTGAAATCCATTGGACGCGGTGAGCCCATTTACATTGTGTTGTTTATTGCGCTGATTATTTTCTTCTGCTTTTTCTACGTGTCCATCATTTTCAATCCGAGCGAAGCAGCGGATAACATGCGCAAATATGGCGGGTTTATTCCCGGCATTCGCCCTGGCCGCAATACAGCCGACTACATGAACAACATTCTGACCAAAATCACGGTAGTCGGAGGGCTATATCTGAGTCTTCTTTGCTTGATTCCCGACATCATGATTTCCGGCATTCACCTGCAGCATCTGCCGCTGATGGGCGGTTTCATTGAAAAATGGTTCCCGAATTTTCTGCTGTATGGGCTAAACGTAAACTTCTACTTCGGAGGCACCTCCTTGCTGATCGTAGTCGGTGTCGCAATGGATACGGTAAATCAGATCGAAGCACAACTGATTATGCGTCACTATGAAGGGTTTACACCCCGAGCAGGCCGTATTCGGGGTCGCCGGAGTTCCTTTTAGGCGTAGGATTGGATGATTGGCATAGAAGCAGGTAGCGATACCTTGCCACAGCCGGGGGTGCTGCCAGCTTCCCGGCGTCCCGCGTTGGTCTTGTTCGGCTCTCCCGGTTCCGGCAAGGGTACTCAGGCCAAACTGCTGGTAACGCACTTTGGAATTCCCCAAATCTCCACGGGTGACATGCTGCGCGAGCATATTACCGCTGGGGATCAGTTAGGAAATTCCATCAGGGACGCGATGCGGGCCGGCTCGCTGGTTTCGGATCAATTAGTAAACCTTCTGGTAGAAGAGCGCTTAAAGCTCCCGGATTGTGCAAACGGCTTTATTTTAGATGGCTACCCGCGTACCTTGGCCCAGGCGCAAGTTCTGTCGGCATTGCTGAAAAGCTTGCAGGTGGAACAAGTGGTAATTCACCTGGAAGTTGATTACAATGTAGTAATTGCCCGAATTTCCGGGCGTCGGCAGTGTCCCTTGTGCGGCAGTCTTTACAATGCCGCTTCTAAGCCTCCTCGGATTTCTGGAATTTGTGATCTGGATGGAGAGCCTTTGATGATTCGGGAAGATGATCGGGAGTCGGTGGTCCGTGAAAGGCTGACGGCTTATGAGCGTCAAACTCGTCCTGTGATTGAGTATTTCCGGCAAACAGGGGAGCGAATGATCGAGATTGATGCGAGTAATCAGAAACCGGAAGATGTGTTTGAGGCAGTCCGGAATCTGTTAAGTGGTTTGTTGTAAATGATTATAAGAAAAACCCCAGACGAATTGGATAAGATGCGCCGCAGTGGTCTGCTGGTGTATCAGATTCTTCAAAAGTTGGGGGAGATGGTACAAGAAGGCATCAGTACCCAGGATCTGGAGATTGCGGCGGAAAAGATGATTTCGGATGCTGGAGCGAGACCGGCTTTTAAGGGCTACTATGTTCCGGCGGCTGGTGAGCGTTACCGCTATGTGCTTTGTACCTCGGTAAATGACGAAATTGTGCATGGAATGCCTTCCGCCAAGCGGGTTCTCAAGAGCGGAGACATTGTTTCCATTGATACGGGTGTCCAACTGAATGGGTTCTATGGGGATTCAGCACTGACCGTCGGCGTGGGCGAGATCAGTGAGCAGGCACGCAAGTTGATGGAAGTGACCAGGCAGTCCTTGGAACTAGCCATTGAAAAAGTACGCGATGGAAACCGTTTGTTTGAGATCAGCGAAACGGTGGAAAAACACGTCGTGGCGCATGGGTTTTCGGTAGTACGGGAATATGTGGGCCACGGAATCGGGACGCAGTTGCATGAAGAGCCTCAAGTTCCGAACTACGTGGATCGCAAGAACGACAATCCCCGTTTGCGGGAAGGAATGGTTCTGGCTATTGAGCCGATGGTGAATGCCGGTAGGCCCGGAACCAAGGTGCGAAAAGATAAGTGGACGGCCGTGACGCAGGATAGCTCTTATTCAGCTCATTTTGAGCATTGCGTGGCGGTGACCAAGGATGGTCCTTGGGTGTTAACTCGTCCATGAGCGTGGTGGAAGCCAGAGTGGTGGAAGAACTGCCAAGCCTGTTGTTCCGTGTGGAGTTGGAAAACCGGAAACTGGTCTTGGCTCATGCTGTTGGTGGAAGCCAGAAGAATTTTGTTCGGTTGCTCCCTGGGGATCGCGTGGAAGTGGAGTTGAGCAAAAACGATCTGGGGCGCGGCAGAGTGGTTCGGAAATTGTGAGCGAGGCGGAAAAATGAAAGTTCGCGCAAGTGTTAAAAAGATGTGTGACAAATGCAAAGTGATCCATCGCGAAGGCGTGGTACGTGTCATTTGCACTAACCCAAAGCATAAACAGCGTCAAGGATAATAACGTATGGCACGTATCGCCGGTGTAGATCTGCCCCCGAAGAAAAGAGCCGAAATCGGCCTGACCTATATTTACGGTATTGGGCGTACCCGCTCCAGGTCTCTGCTTCATCGCGCAGGCATTGATTTTGATAAAAAAATTGGTGACCTCTCCGAAGACGAAGTAAACAAGGTTCGTAACATTCTGGAAGAGGAAGGCTCAGTGGAAGGGGACCTCCGGAAAGAGGTCTCTCTAAATATCAAGCGCCACATCGAGATGGGCTCCTACCGCGGCTTGCGCCATCGTCGCGGCTTGCCGGTCCGTGGCCAGCGCACGCACACCAATTCCCGAACGCGGAAAGGTCCTCGGCGTGGAACCGTTACCAATAAGAAGAAGGCAGGCTTGAAGTAATGGCAACCAAGGCAGCGGCCAAAGGAGCAGCAAAAGCAGCTCCTAAAAAGAAAACGTTTAAGAAAAAAGAACGCAAGAACGTTCACAGCGGAATCGTTCACATCCAGGCGACCTTCAACAACACCATCGTGACCATTGCCGATCAGGAAGGGAACACCCTGTCCTGGTCCAGCGCTGGCTCCTTGGGATTCCGTGGTTCCCGAAAAGGAACTCCTTTTGCCGCGCAACAGGCGGCAATCACGGCAGGGGGCAAAGCCAAGGAAAGCGGCTTGCGGTCCGTGGAAGTGCGTGTGAGCGGGCCAGGTTCTGGGCGGGAAAGCGCCATTCGTGCGCTGGCTACTCTGGGGATTGAAGTTCGCACCATCCGGGATAATACGCCCATGCCGCACAATGGCTGCCGGGCTCCCAAAAAGCGAAGAGTTTGAAGTAGGCAAAGAAGTTGGTGGTAAAGCAGGATGACCAGTGGCAACGCCACTCGTAAACTGCACGTACCCATAACCTGAGGAGGTTACATTGGCACGTTATCGAGGCCCTGTCTGTCGGCTCTGCCGGCGCGAGGGCATGAAATTATTCTTAAAGGGTGAGCGCTGTCATTCGGAAAAGTGCGCAATTGAAAAGCGCAACTTTGCTCCTGGTCAGCACGGTCAATCCAAAAAAACAAAGAAGCTGGTAGGGTATGGTTTGCAGCTTCGTGAGAAGCAAAAGACCAAGCGAGTGTACGGGTTGATTGAAACCCAGTTCCGCAACAGTTTTGAAAAAGCGGCTCTCATGAAGGGCATCACGGGTGAAAACCTGCTGGCCACCATGGAGCGGCGTTTAGATAGTGTCATTTACCGGATGGGTCTTGGCACTAGCCGTGCCCAATCCCGTCAGATTGTTCGCCATGGCCATATTGAAGTAAATGGCCGTAAAGTCGACATTCCTTCCTATATTGTGAAACCTGGCCAGGAAGTGGCGGTTCGGGAAAGCAGCAAGAACAACCCCACCATTCTCGGCGCTCGTGATGCTACGGCCCATGCGCCTTCTCCTTCCTGGATGGACGTGGACCGCGATAATCTGAAAGGCCGCATTACGGGCAACCCCAAGCGCGACGAGCTGGTGCAAATTCCCATCAATGAACAGTTAATCGTCGAACTGTATAGCAAGTAGAGCTTACGGATTAGCAGGAAAATATTATGTTCAAAGGCTTCCAAAAACCAAAGCGCCTGGTGGCCAATACCGAAACGCTTACCGAACGGTATGGGATGTTTACCGCCCAGCCGTTTCAACGCGGATTTGGCACCACCATCGGCAACAGTCTTCGTCGCGTGCTTCTGAGTTCGATTGAAGGGGCCGCAATTACCGCCGTCCGCATTGAAGGCGCGGACCATGAGTTTAGTCCCATTCCCGGCGTCGTGGAAGACGCCACTGATATCATTCTGAACCTCAAGCAGATTCCCTTCAAAGTCATGGGAGAAGGAATCAAAACGGTTCGGCTTTCCATAGATCAGGCTGGCGATGTAATGAGCGGCCAGATTCAAACGGATGCGGATGTGGAAGTGCTGGATCGCAATCTCCATGTGGCAACCGTCAGCGAAGGCGGCAAGCTCAATGTGGAAATGCGTCTTCGGGTAGGGCGTGGCTATGTTTCCGCCGATAAGAACTTCGATGAAGATCTGGCGGTAGGCTATATTCCGATCGATTCGGTGCATTCGCCCGTACGAAAAGTAAACTTCAGCGTGGAAGCAGCCCGTCTGGGTCAGATGACTGACTATGACAAGCTGACTCTGGAAGTGTGGACCAATGGCGCGGTGTCTCCTGCCGATTCCATCGGCTATGCGGCCAAGCTTCTCAAAGACCACATGTCCATCTTCATTAACTTTGAAGAAGTGGCGGAAGTCTCCGACGAAACCACCGAGCGGGGCATGGACAAGATGGGCGATCAGCTCAATCGGTCCGTGGAAGAGTTGGAACTTTCGGTTCGTTCCTACAACTGTCTCAAGAACGCCAATATCCAAACCATTGGCGAACTGGTGCAGAAGTCTGAGTCCGAAATGCTGCGGACCAAGAACTTTGGACGCAAATCCTTGAATGAAATCAAAGAAATCCTGGGCACTATGGGCCTGAGCCTTGGAATGAAGGCCGATGCTCATGGCCGGCTGGTGGCTCCGCCTCCTCCGCCTCCGGGTTCCACCGAAGCGTCGGAATTGGATGAGGAGGGTCAGCAGTTCGAATGAGACACCGCGTCGGTACCGCCAAACTGAAGCGCGACGTAGGTGCGCGTAATTCACTGTTGAAGAATCTGGTCACCAGTGTGATCGAGCACGAACGGGTCATCACCACGGTTCCTAAGGCGAAAGCGATTCGGCCATTGGTGGATAACATGATTACCTTGGCCAAGCGCGACAACCTCCATGCCCGTCGCCAGGCGGCGGCATTTCTGGAAACGCCGAAGTCTGTCAAGAAACTCTTTGATACTTTGGGGAGCCGTTTCGGACAGCGCAATGGTGGGTATACCCGCATTGTTCGTCTGGGAAACCGTAAAGGTGACGGAGCCGAGCAAGCCATGATTGAACTGGTTGGTTCGGAACTGGTGAAACGTTCCGCGGAACGTGCAAAGCGCCGCGAGGAACGGTTGAAAGCACAACGCGAAGGCAACGAAGAACCGCCTTCCGAGTCGTAATCCATTTAGTGCGCAAGGGACACATCGCTCCCTTGCGCGCTTTCCTTCCTCCACCTTTTCCTGCAAGCTTATCTTTCGGCTAGTCGCGGGATCTTTCAGCCAAAAATCTGGAATGGGAAAAAGGGCTTGCGTAGAATGAGAACAACTACGAGTTCCATGTTGTTGTTTCTTCTGCGAGGCAGTCCCCGGGCCGTGTTGCTTCGGGCGTTTTCCCTGATTCTTTGTATTGCCTTTGCGGATTGGCTGATTCAAGGAAATATCCCCCTCGGATTCCTGTATCTGTTTCCCATGCTTCTGTTCGGCACCGTGCTGAACCGCTGGCAACTGGCGGGTGTGGCTGCTCTTTGTACTCTGCTGACCGAAGTTTTCGATATTTTCGATTGGTACCTGGAAGCAGGCGTTCCGCGTGACATCCTGATCTTTTCCGCATTCCTGGGCATGGGGCTGTTTGTGTATGAAACCGTTCGCAGCCGCCAAATCAGCCTTCTCCATCTCAAACAGATTGAAACGGAAGTGGAAGCACGGCGGGAAGCGGAAGAGCAACTGAAAGTGCTGGTGGAAAGTAGTCCGGCCGCCATTTTCACCGTAAATTCGGAGGGCAGGGTTCTTCTGGCAAATAGCGCGGCAGATAGTTTGTTTGGCCTGCCGCCCGGTAAGTTGTTGGGTCAGCTAATTTGGAAATACCTGCCCGTGCTGGTCAGTGTTCCTGCTTGGGAAAATCATCCACAGTTGTTCCGCACCGTGATGCAGTGCCGTGGGCATCGGGAAAACGGGGAAGTGTTTCAGGCAGACATCTGGTTTTCCACGTATCGCACCAGTGTAGGACCACGCTTAGCTGCCATGGTGGCGGATACTTCGGAAGACCTCCGAACCCAGGAAGAATGGAGTCTGCAACGGCTGCTCACTGCATCCCGCATTTTGGTCGGCGCTGTTTCCCATGAGGTCCGAAATGTTTGTGGAGCCATTGCTCTGGTGCATGCGAACTTAGCGCGAAGCGGCGCACTGGCGCAAAACAAAGACTTTGAAGCATTGGGAACATTGATTCTGGCTCTGGAGAAAATCGCCTCCATGGATCTTCGCCAAACGGCGAACCAGACTTCCAGCCTGGATCTGCCTGCGTTGCTGGAAGAACTGCGTATTGTCATTGAGCCTTCACTGCGGGAAGAAGAAGTGGAAGTGCAATGGCAGATAGAACCCAATCTGCCTCGTGTGTGGGCAGACTGGCATAACTTAATTCAGGTGTTTCTCAACCTGACCCAGAATAGTGTTCGGGCCATGCAGAAAAGTGCCTTGCGGCGGCTTACGGTAACGGCGCGGCGAGAAAATCAGATCGTGGTAGTTCGCGTGGAAGATACTGGATGTGGCATCGCAAATCCGGAACGCCTTTTCCATCCGTTCCAGCCCGGCGCGCAAGCCACTGGGCTCGGTTTATATTTGTCTCGGGCCTTTATGCGATCTTTCCGAGGCGATTTGCGATATGAACCAAGGAGAGAGCCCGGAGCTTGTTTTGCGGTAGAACTCTCCGTTTTTGTGGGGAGGGAGGAAGCGCAAGCCTATGGAGCCGAGCATTCGGATTTTGCTGCTGGACGATCACAGCTTGTTTCGTGAAAGCCTGGGCCGCTTGCTGGAAGCCGAGCCTGACTTCCGCATTGCGGGGAATTGCGCTACGGTGCGAGATGCCCTAGACGTATTGGCGCAAAGCCAGGTCGATGTAGTGCTGCTGGATTATGATCTAGGCGAAGAACAAGGCTCGCGCTTTTTAGACGAAGCCAAAAAACTGAACTTCACGGGACGCATCCTAATGGTCACCGCAGGCATGACCGATGCCGGCACCCTTCGCGCTCTGGAAGGCGGCGTAGCGGGCGTGTTCCTGAAACACAGCCCACCTTCGCAACTGATTGAAGCCATTCGCAAGGTGGTGAGCGGGGAAGTGTGGCTGGATTCCAAAGCAGTCCGTTCCTTGATTGCAGGCGCGAATGGAAGAACCGAGGAGCAGCGCAACACTCAGCCTTTCACGGCTCGGGAGCGAACAGTACTGAAAGCCGTGTTCGAAGGCTATAGCAATAAGGAGATCGCTGCCCAGCTTTCCCTGTCGGAAGGTTCTGTGAAAGCGGTATTGCAGCAACTGTTTGACAAAACTGGTGTTCGCACCAGGAGCCAGTTGGTTCGGATTGCTCTGGAAAAACATGCGCAAGAGTGGCCCGCGGAAAGCCGAAATTCGTAACAGAGTTTTGTGGAGCTTATTTGCCCGCGACTTTTGCCACCACTTCGTATTCATAACGGATGAACTGGTAAAGCCCGCTTTCCTTGATTCGTTCGTTGTCGCTGTGCATGGCGTGTGTCACTAAATCTTCTTTGGGGATCTCCGCTCCGATTCCGTAACACTGCATGCCACGGCTGCGCAGACCGCGCATGTCGGTTCCACCGGTAGACATCCAGGGCAGAATCACAGTGCCTGGATATATTTTCTTTTGTACGCTTTCTAATGCGCGAAACATTTCCGTATCCATGCTGGAAGGTGGCGCGGGCTGTCCGCCTTGTCCGCCTTGTATACCGGCTTCAATGGTCACTTCTGGGTCATTGATAATGCGGCCCATTTCCGCCTTGAACTTTTCCATGTCCTCGCCGGGAACAGCGCGAATGTCCAAAGTAGCCGCGGCTTCGGAAGGAATCACATTGGAACGGAAGCCGCCCTGAATAATGTTAGGGCTAATGCTGGTGCGAAGCACGGAATTCGTCTCGATATCGTTTTTACGGAACCAATCCTGTGCCTCCGCTGTTTTCGCGGAGTCAAAAATCGCTTTGTACCGAGCCGCTTCATCGGGAGGCGTAATCAGGGAAAGTCTTTCAAAATACGTGCGCGTGATATCGGTGAGCAGCATGGGCGGCTGCCACTGCCCGATTCTTCCTACTGCCGCCGCAAGATGCACAATGGCGTTGTCTTCCCGTGGCATGGAACCGTGTCCGGCTGTGCCGTGAGCCACCAGCCGCATGCCCCGACCTGTTTTTTCCGCCAATTGCACTTTGTTGGACATTACCTTGCCGCCCACGGATTGAAAACTGCCGCCTTCCGTTAAGCAATATTCAGCATTGATTTCCGGCCAGTGGTTCTGAATGATGTATTGAATGCCATAGGTTGGTTTGCTGCCTCCGCCGCCACCGCCTTCTTCGCCGGATTCGGCAACAAAAATAATGTCGCGGTCCAGCGGCAGTCCACTGCGTTTCAGTAGCAGCATGGTCATCAAGGCGCCAGTGACTACATCCTTGTCGTCAATCGTGCCTCGGCCCCAAACGTAGCCGTCAATCAGCTTTGCGCCAAATGGATCTTCGCTCCACCGCTCCCGTTGAACGCCTACTACGTCTGTGTGGCCCATTACCAGAATGGGCTTTTTGGCCCCGCTGCCTTTCAGGCGCGCAATCACGCTTAATCGGTTCGGATCAGCGCCAACCAATTTGCAGGGAATCCCTTCCCGTTCGAGAATGCTTTGAATGTATTGGGCGGCCTTGGTCTCATTTCCTGGCGGGTTGCTGGTGTCAATTCTCACCAGGTGGCTGAAATACTCCAGAGTTTCGGCATTTGTCTTCTCCCAATTCATTGGAGGCTGCGCGATGAGGGAAAAGGGGAGTGCAAGAGTAGCGAGCAGAAATAATCGTTTCAAAGGAACAAATCCTCCCACAATGGATTTTCAAAATGGCTCGGCGGAGAGGGCGCGCAACAAAGGGCGGGAAGGCTGATTATAGTGCATTCGCTAGGATCGTAACCAACCGGGAGAAAATAAGAACTGTGATTGGACGAAGACTTCTTCCGTGGGCATGGTTCGGGATCTTATACGCGACTGGGGCGTTAGCACCCGCGCAAATCAGCCTACCCACAGCAACGCATACAGAAACATCGCCTTCGCCTCCTGTGGATTCGCTGGGAAGAAGCACACCGCAGTCCTCCATTTACGGTTTCCTGGAAGCATGCCATAAGAAGAACTATCGCCAGGCAGCGCATTACCTGGACCTTCGCTCCTTTACAGCCCAGCAGCGAACTACTGAGGCGCCTGCACTGGCACAGCAACTGGAAGACATTCTGGACCGGGACGCGCAATTTGATGTTGCCGACCTGAGTCGCTCTCCGGACGGGGAATCGGCTGACGGCATGAAGTCTGACCTGGATCGCCTCAGCACCTACAACGTAGATGGAAAATCAGTGGATCTCAATCTCCAGCGCGTGGAAGTAAAGCCCGGGATTCGCCTCTGGCTGGTTTCTGCCGATAGCGTCAGGAACTTGGCCAAAGTACATGACGTTGTGGGAGAAAACAGCTTTGAACAACTCCTCCCTCGTCCTTTGGTAGATTACCGTCCGCTCGGAACCGCATTGTGGATCTGGATTGCTTTGCTGCTACTCGCTGGTTTGTTGGCGGCTTTATCCGGCCTGCTTTCCCGCGCTGTGTTGCGGATGGTGAGAACCGTTGCTTCCCGTTGGACCGAACAGTTTGACAGTACCCCTTTGGAACACCTGTCCGGGCCTGTGCGACTGTTGGTTTCGCTCCTGATCTTTCGTGCTGGCATGGAAACCATTTCCCCTTCCGCACTGGTTCGTTTGTATCTGAATAATCTTCTTACTCTGTTTTTCTTCTTGGGAGTGGCTTGGTTAATCGGTAGCTTGGTGGATTTCGCCGCTTCCCGTATTCGTACCGGACTGGATCAGCGGCAGCGCGCCCTTTCCTTTTCAGTTCTGCCGTTAGGGGTTCGCGTCATCAAAATCTCTGTTTTGGCAGGGGCAATTCTTTCCACCTTGAGCCAATGGGGATACAACACCACCACGATTCTGGCAGGCCTTGGTGTTGGCGGCTTGGCCGTGGCGCTTGCTGCGCAAAAAACCATTGAAAACTTGTTTGGCGGGGTGAGTGTCATCACAGACCGACCAGTGCTGGTAGGGGATTTCTGCCGTTTTGGAGATCGTGTGGGAACCGTGGAAGATATCGGCCTCCGCTCCACGCGCATTCGCACGAATGACCGAACCCTGGTAAGCGTGCCAAATGCCCAATTTTCTGCCATGACATTGGAGAACTTTTCCAAACGGGACAAGATGTGGTTCCATCACATCTTTGGAATCCGGTGCGACGCGACGCCAGAGCAAGTGCGTGCCGTGATGCAATCCATGGATCAGATTCTGAAAACGCATCCCAAGGTGGAAGTAGGCGCAGTGCCCGTTCGATTTACAGGAATCGGCTCGTATACATATGACATTGAGACCTTTGCTTACGTGTTAACACCGGATTTCAATGAGTTCCTCAACGTGCAATCCGATCTGCTGCTGCAGATTCTGGATGGAATTGCCGCTGCGGGAACAGAGTTAGCCGTACCGGTAAGTGAAACTATCGTGAGCCGACCTCCTATGCAGCAGTTACCGCAGGCTTTGCCCGGTCAGTAATGCTGAATACGTACTTCCCTGAAACTTGTTCGCTTCAGGGCGCATCGCACCATAACAAGCGCATTGCTATGCACACCCGTCGTGAATTTCTTCTGGCTGGAGGCGCTGCTGCTTCCGTGCTCAGGGCGCAGCAGGATGTCACCTTTTCCTCTGACGTCAATGTCATCAACGTGTTCGCGTCCGTTCGCAACAAACAGGGCAAGATTGTCGGCAACCTGAACAAAGAAGACTTTGTGCTGGAAGAAGACGGCAAGCGGCAAAACATCAAGTACTTTTCCCGCGAAACGAATCTGCCCCTCACACTGGGTCTTTTGGTAGATACCAGCGGCAGCCAGCGTCGGCTGATTGGGGAAGAAAGCCGTGCCAGCTACGCTTTTTTCCAACAAGTGCTGCGGGAAGATAAGGATCATGCGTTTCTGATTCACTTCGACCGGGAAGTGGAACTGCTCCAAGACATGACTTCTTCCCGTAAGAAGTTGGAAGACGCCTTGAACGGGATGGAGCGAACCGACTTCGGCAATAACGGCGGCATGGGCCAACCTGGTGGCGGTAGCCGTCAGCGAGGTGGCTGGGGAGGCGGCGGAGGACAGGGACAAGGACAAGGCAGAGGCGGTCCTGCAGGTGGCACCATGCTGTATGATTCGGTGCTGCTGGCTTCCGAAGATCTGATGTCCCATCAACAGGGTCGTAAGGCTCTCATTCTCCTAACTGACGGTGTGGATACAGGCAGCAAAGTGAGCCTCACGCATTGCATTGAAGCAGCCCAACGTTCCGATACTCTGGTTTACTCCATCTTGTTTGCAGATTCGCAGGGTTATGGTTCCCGTATGGGAGGCGGAATGCCGCCATTTGGGGGAATGGGCGGACGTGGAGGTATGGGTGGACGCGGCGGAGGAATGGGAATGCCTCCCCGGCAGGGCGGAGGTCAGCGGGAGCACCCGGATGGCAAAAAGGTTCTGCAACAAATCTCAAATGAAACTGGCGGCGGTTTCTTTCAGGTTTCTCACTCACTGCCGCTGAATGAAGTGTATCGCCGCATCGAAGAAGAGCTAAGGAACCAATACAATCTGGGATATTCGCCTGAAAATGTGAACACAGCAACTTCAGGTTATCGACAGATCCGACTGACCACTCGCCAGAGTGACCTGATGGTGCAGACGCGCCAAGGCTACTACGGCAAGCAAAGTTAAAGTGTAAGGGTCAGCGTAAGGGTCAATGAGACGTACGGCGGGATGTTTCTTGTGTGCAATCGCGATCACATCGTCCATATTTCCTTGTTTTTCACATAAAGGCGCAAGTGACATCATGGCTTGGAACAAGCGCTTTTCTGGTAAGTATCGGCAAGCTAATGGCTGCTGGGAAATAGCGCTTACACAGCCAGATAAATATGGTTTGGGTTAGTCCAATCCAAAGGGCCGCTTAGGTGGTGTTTTATCGTTCTTGGCTTGTTTCAGCAACTCATCAAATTTCTTATTCAGAATGCTGCTTTGTGATTTTTCCGCTTCCATCTGTTTCTGAAAAGTCTCTTCCCGCCGCCCGGAAGCGCCTTTCAGCTTTTCCACTTCCGCTGCTAAGTCTTCAATAGCGCGAGGCTTTTCCAGTTCCCGGTGTGAAATCACGGCGCGCGTTTCCGGATCGATTTTCAGTGTTGCCTGGCAACACGGGCATGCCACTTCAAACATAACGGCAGTCTATCACCCGTCGCTGAGTGTAACGACTGTTACAATTCTTTTATATGTTTAAAGGCTTGGAGCATACGGCGATTGCTTCGCCGGACCCGCAGAAGCTTGCGGAGTGGTACGTGGAGCATTTGGAATTTCACATCAATTACACGTATGCGGGGAACTATTTTGTAAAAGGTGCGAATGGCACCATGCTCGAAATCATTCCGTCTCAAGGTGAGCGCGGTTCAAATGAGATGCGCGACCCCGGTATTCGCCACTTGGCCATCGTGGTGGATGATTTTGATAAAGGCCGGGAAGAGTTACAGAAAAAGAATGTCAAGTTTCTGGGTGAGCCTTATACCACCCAAGGAAATCGCCTAGTCTTTTTCGCAGACCGGGATGGAAATATTCTCCATCTTATTGAACGCGAGCAGCCTCTTCCCTGAGCTTGCTTGTGCTCAGGCGAATCTTTAAAGCATTCGGATACCGGGACTTTAGCCTGCTTTGGGCAGGTGCCTGCACTTCCAGCATTGGAACCTGGATGCAGATTGTGGCGCAAAGTTGGCTGGTCCTGGAATTGACGAAGTCCCCCTTTTTGCTGGGGCTGGATTCGTTTCTGGCACAGATTCCGATTGTGTTCTTTTCGCTGGTTGGCGGCGTCGTGGCAGATCGTGCGGATCGTCGGCGTTTGCTATTGGGCTCACAATACGTGCAGATGTCGTGTGCGTTCGTGTTGACGCTCCTGCTGTACTTTCACGTAGTAAAAATCTGGCATATTTTGGCTCTTTCTTTTGTGACCGGCACGGCCCAGTCCTTTGGCGGCCCTGCTTACCAAGCCCTGATTCCCGGCTTAGTGAGCAAGGAAGATCTTCCCAATGCCATTGCACTCAATTCCATTCAGTTCAACCTTGCCCGCGTCATTGGTCCCGTGCTGGCTGGCATAGCGCTGGAGCATTTGGGCGCTACCTGGTGTTTTGCCCTGAATGGAGTGTCCTTTATTGCGGTGATCACGTCTCTCCTTTTGCTCCGCATCAGTTTTCGTCCAGCAAAAACCAGTGAATCCTTGCTTACCAGCATGCAGGAAGGATTCGTCTTTATTCGTGACCAAAGCGCTATGGTGGGTTTGGTGGTGCTGGCCTTTTGCATGACTGGCTTAGCGTTTCCTATGATTACGTTTTTGCCGGTGTTTGCTAAAAACGTATTTCACGGCGGACCTAGCACATATACATATTTGCTAATCGCTTCCGGTTTAGGTTCTGTCACAGGGGCATTGATGGTAGCGGCAATGGGAACTATCCAGAAGAAAGGGCGTGTGGCGCTAGTGATGCTGGTGCTTCTCGGCACCGGAATTGCTGCGTTTTCCCTTTCGAGATACATCACCCTGAGTTGTCTATTTTTGTTCATCACAGGAGCCTCTTTGATGGGAGCATTTGCCATGATTAGCTCCCTGGTACAACTCATCACCAGCAATGAAATGCGTGGTCGCGTGATGAGCGTTTATAATGTCGCCTTTCGGGGAGGAATGCCGATTGGAAGCCTGATTACAGGTTGGCTGGTTCCTCTTTTTAGTGCCCCGGTAGTGATTTCGGTCAATGGGCTGCTGTTGATTGTGCTGGGTGCTTACTTTTTTCTGTTTCAACGCCGGGTCGCGGCGCTTTGATGAATTGACTTATGCGGATCATTGCCCTTTTTCTCAGTGTGGTTCTGTGCGGCTTTGCAGCCGATGCCGAACTGGAGCGTGCCCGTGACAAGCAGGATCGTGCCGCTCTGGAAAAAATAGCTGCTTCTTACCTTTCCGGCGCGCAAGCATCTCAGGGTGATGCCAATGCGCAATACCGGGCTGCATTGGCGGAATCCTATGTGGCGGAAGTGGCTATTGAAGTGAAAGACAAGGCCCAAGCGAAACGTGCAGCAGACGCAGGCATCACGGCTGCGGAACGCGCAGTTTCGCTTCAACCAAAAAATGGTGAGTATTACCGTGTTCTGGCAACTTTGTATGGGCAAACCATTCCCGCCAATCCCATGGCTGGCTTAACCTACGGCAGAAAAGCGAAAGACGCGATTGCTAAAGCTTTGGAATTGAGCCCCAAGTCCTCTTCCGTGCATTTAGCGGAAGGCGTAGGCAATTACTATTTGCCGCCAGTGTTTGGGGGTGGTCCTGAGATCGCCATCAAGAACTTCAATGAAGCCATTGCGCTGGATCCGAAATCCGCTGAAGCCTATATGTGGTTAGGAATTGCGAATCATAAACTCCATAAGTTTGTGGAAGCGAAGCGTGCATTGGCAAAAGCAGTGGAACTGAACCCCAACCGGCAGTGGGCCAAGGAACAGTTAGATAAAGTTCCCAACCAGTAATCATTTTTTCTTTCTCATGGAGTCATCACCTTACGATCCATTCGCCTGGTTTTACCAACGTTACTGGGCGGACGGTTTCAGCGCATGGCAAATGCCTGCCCTCCAAACGCTATTGCTTCAGGAGTTACCAAAGGGGGCAAGAGTGCTGGATTTGTGCTGCGGCACAGGAACCCTAGGGGCAAAATTGGCATCCCTTGGGTTTCGGGTAACAGGGATAGATGCTTCTGGGGAAATGCTTCGCTATGCTCGTGCGGCATCACCGGAAGAAACATGGCTGCACGCAAAGGCAGATCAGTTTGAAGTGCCCCAACCAGTGGCCGGAGCCGTTTGTTCCTTTGATAGCCTGAATCACCTCTTGGAGCCGGAAGCGGTGCAATCTGCCATGCGCCATGTAGGGGAGGCACTTCAACCCGGTGGCATATTTGTGTTCGATATCAATACCGATGCCGCGTATGGAGAGCAGTGGGATCAAACCGCTACCGTGGTGGAACCGGACCACGCATTTTTCTTGCGAGGTGCTTACGACCGGGTTGCCCGCCGGGGCCGGACAGAGATCACCATGTTCCGGCTTCTGGAGCAATGGGAACGCTATGATGTCACCGTACCGCAACGGCCTTGGACTCCCGAAGAGATAACGTCTATGCTCCAGCAAACAGGCTTTCGGGAGATCCGGCACTTTCGTGCCGCCGAAGATCTGGGACTTGCTGGTAACTTTGGCCTTGGACGTGTATATTTTCATGCGTGCAAACCGGACCTTTCTCTGGCCAAGTCTTGATTGTGGTCGCCCATCCTGATGACGAAATCATTGGCGCTGGGTTTCTGCTGGTCCAGATACAAAAGCCCACCATTCTCCACACCACCAACGGCTCGCCCCGCGATCCAGGTGACGCCCATCGAAGCGGGTTTGCTACAAGGGAAGAATATGCCGCAGCCCGTCGCAAGGAACTTGCCTGTGCTCTGGAAGTAGCTGGCATTACCGAGGAGCAATGCTCATCACTCGAGTATGTGGATCAGGAAACAATGCTCCAATTGGCTGCACTCAGCCGCAAATTGGCGGAAGTCATTAGAGAAAGAAAGCCGGATATGATTCTGACTCATCCCTATGAAGGCGGCCATCCGGATCACGACTCCACTGCGTTTGCGGTTCATGCAGCAACAAAGCTTCTAAGCGAAAGCAGGCCGGAAGTGTATGAAATGACGTCTTACCATTCCCGCAATGGCGCTCTCGAAACAGGTGTGTTCTTAGGAGAAGACGAACCTTGTCTGGTGATAGAACCTGATGAAGCACAGCGGGGCAGAAAGGAAAAGATGTTTCGCTGTTTTGCGTCTCAACAAGAGGTGCTCCGGTATTTTCCGATTGGCCCGGAAAGGTTCCGCCGTGCACCTCAGTATGATTTTGGTCTCGCTCCCCATGAGGGTACGTTGAATTACGAAACACTGCCCTGGGGCATCACAGGGCAGCGATGGCGAGAGTTAGCGGTAACCGCTTTGCAAGAGCTTGGGCTTTCCTGAATGCCGCTTACGGTTCTCAGTGTTGCTTATCCTTTTGCGCCTGTTTGCCCGGAAACGGCAGGAGGCGCGGAGCAGGTTTTGGCAATGCTGGATCAAGCGTTAACCAGGGCAGGGCATCGCTCTATAGTAGTAGCGGCACAAGGTTCTCGCGTGCAAGGAACACTGTACCCTGTTGCTTATCCAACAGGGGAAATCACTGTGGAAGCGCGTGCGCATACATGGGCATTGACTCGGCAGGCGGTCGCCGAAGCATTGAACCAATGTCCAACGGATGTGATTCACATGCATGGCATTGATTTTCTGGAGTATCTTCCGCCGGAAGGAAAAGCATTACTAGCTACGTTGCATCTCCCTTTGTCTTGGTATCCGGAATCGTTGTGCAAGATGACACGCCCCAAAACCTGGATGCATTGCGTTTCCGTATCACAATCCCATTCTGCTCCACCTGCGTTGCCGCTTCTGAAGCCAATTGCCAATGGAGTTTCGGAAGACTTGCCTCGTGCGGGAGTGAAAAAGCAAAAGTTTGCGCTTTCGCTAGGACGTATTTGTCCTGAGAAGGGTTATCACATCGCTTTGGAAGCAGCGCAGCGTGCACGAAGTGCCTTACTTATTGGCAGGGCAAGTGTATGCTTATCCAGAGCACCAGCGTTATTACCAAGAAGAGGTGCTTCCTCGATTGGATGGGAGCCGAAGATTTATCGGTGCTGTTGGGCCGCGAAAGAAACGGCGATTGTTGAGCGCCGCAAGCTGCCTCCTGATTCCAAGTTCTGCACCGGAAACCAGTTCCCTGGTCGCAATGGAAGCCCTGATGTGCGGCACTCCTGTTGTGGCATTTTCGGTAGGAGCCTTGCCGGAAATTGTGGAGCATGGAAAAACAGGTTTCCTGGTGGATAGCATGGAACAAATGGCAGAGGCGGTTGCTTGCTGTGATCGGATTTCCTCAGACACATGCAGAAACACAGCTCTGGAGCGTTGGGGATCGGCTCGCGCCATCCGAGAGTACCTTGCATGTTATGAATGGTTGGCAGCACAGTGACGGTTGAGCGTTTAGAGAGTCTTTCACAACTGGAAGCATGGGAAGCAGAGTGGCTGACACTATGGCAGCAATGCCCTCGCAGTACGCCATTTAACAGTCCCCATTGGCTATTGCCTTGGACGCGGCACGTGTTTGGAGGCGGCCAGATTCATGCATTGGTACTGCAGGACAAAACAAACCTGATTGGTTTTGTTCCGCTGTTCTGTTGGGGTCAGGAGGTACGTACTGTTTCTTTTCTTGGTGCAGGAATCAGTGATTATGGAGACATCCTGTTTTTGCCGGGAAGGGAAGCGGAGTGCATTGCAGCAACTCTTCAATATTTGAACCAGCATGGGAAGGAGTGGGATGTGCTGGATTTGCAAGAAGTGCCACAAAGCGATGTGTGGCAGTCTGCTTGTTCCTTGCTTGCTTGTTCCGTGTGCCCGGTGCTGGATCTCCGTACTTATCCCGACAGCATGGATGGAAAACACCGGACGGATGTACGGCGGTCGCGGAACAAACTCGCGAAGCGCTCTGATCTCCACATGGAGACTGCTTCTGAAGCCACTCTCCATCCTTCTCTCGATGCCTTATTCCGGCTTCATGCGGCACGTTGGGAGTCCAAACATGAGGCCGGCGTGTTAGGGGAGAGCAAGCTGCAGCAGTTTCATCGGGAAGCTGCAGCGGCATTCTTGAAGCACGGTGGCTTACGCCTGCAAACGCTTTCTGTAGAAGGAAGCATTGCGGCGGTGATCTATGCTTTCGCAGTGCGAGATACGCTGTATTGTTACCTGAGCGGCTTTGATCCGGCGCTGTCCCGCTTGAGTCCTGGGGCTGCGCTTCTTGGCTGGACGGTGGAGCAGGCCATCGCGGAAGGTCTTACCTATGTAGATTTCTTGCGGCAACCGGAGGCTTATAAATACTTATGGGGAGCAAAGGATCAGCCTACGTTTCGGCTACGCCTTTCTCGCGCCGAAATACCATTCGTAGCAGAGAAGGAGCAACCATTGTGGTCATAACAGACATGGCGACAATGGTGCCGAACACAGTTTCTGTAATCACGCCGTAACTCGCTCCGATTTGTGCCACCACCATTCCCACTTCACCGCGTGGAATCATGCCGACGCCCACGCGGAGAGCTTCTTTTCTGCCAAGGCTCAGCGCACCTAAACCGCAGCCGATCAACTTAGACACAATGGCGGCTACCACAATCAAGATCGTGAGCATTAAGGTATGGCGTTGGGTAAAAGTAGCAAGCTCCAGCCGCATGCCGATGCCAGCCAGAAAGAAGGGAAGAAACACTTCTGTTACACCGCTGGTCATATGGTGAACACGATGGGGAACCGCTTCGGAAATGGCCATTCCCGCAAGAAACGCCCCTGTGATTGCCGCGACGCCTGCATATACAGCCAGCACAGCCAGGCCAAACATCAGGCACATGGCAAGGCTGAATTCCGTTTCCGGAATGCGGAGCCGCGGAGGAATGTGGGGGAAGATTTTTTGCATGATCCGGCTTCCCCAATGGGCGATCAGAATCGTAAATCCAATAGCCAGCACCGCAGTGATGCTTAATTCCAAAGGATGAAAGCCGCCCCTTGCCAAACTGCTGGCAATGGACAAGGCGAGTAAACCAAGAATGTCATCAAACACTGCCGCCGCTAGAATAATCTGGCTCGCTCTGGTGTTCAGCACGCCAAGCTGCTTCAACACTTGAGCGGTGATGCCGACGCTGGTTGCCACCATGGAAACACCAACAAATACCGCCTCAATGGACGGCGCGCCCCACCACCATAAAATGAACCATCCCATCACAAACGGAACAATCACACCGGACACTGCGACAATCAACGCCGTAATGCCGCGTTGGATCAGCTCCGAGCCTTTCACTTCCAAGCCCACGCGAAACATCAGAAACAAAACGCCAAGGTCAGAAAAGGCGGATAGAACTGTATTTGGGGCCAGCCAGTGAAGCACTTGCGGGCCTATTAATAGGCCTGCCACAATTTCTCCCACAATGCCGGGGAGGCGCAAACGTTCGAATACCTCTGCCAGAAATTTTGTGGAAAGAAAAATAATCAGCAGGGAAAGAGGAATTTCTAAAGCTTCGGCCACCAAGAACCTATTCTGCAGCAGTACGGCTTCGGTGTTCCCGCCATGCCGCTGTTACTTGCTTGTGACAGCGAAGGCACAAGGTTCGAATGTTGGACAGATCACATTCTCCGCCGCCTTCTGCCACAGGAACAATGTGGTCTGCATCCCATAAACTGGAGCGTGTAAGCGACTTCAAACCCCAAGCTTGAAGTTTACTCACACGGCGCTCACCGCGCGCCCGTTTGATTTGCAGCCATGCTTCCCGCGTGTTTACACGGCACAAAGCGCAGATGCCTTTGTCCCGCTGAAATACCTGTTCGCGTAGATAACCCGGATCGCTCCGCAGTTTCCATTCCGTTACACACCACTCCGAGCAGAACGTCCGGCGATTGGATGGCACTTCCAGCGAACACCAGCGGCAAAGTGCCCGGCCATTGTTTCCTTTCGGCAGGTCGCGGTGATCCACGCGTCCTCCGGGCATTACACGAACGGTGCTCATGAGCAAGTCTCTCCTAGTTTAGACCTTCGCCTCACTCACACTGGTACGTGCCACCACAAGGGGCCGCCCATAGGTTTGGCGAAAAAATCCTCCGGCGCGTTCCGTGGCCCAAGCTTCCAGGTCGATATCCCGGTTCGATTTCAGCTTCAGCAATACCTCACTTGGACGCACTTCACATTCCAGGGATTTAATGCGCTGCCCTCTGCTGCGGTCCAGGTTATCGGCAATTCGCAGAAGAGGAGCTAAGTAAGTCACTGCTCGCTGCGCTTCATTGTTGAGGGGTTGCCAATTCGCATGTTCGCCGGTCGGCACAGCTTTGCGATGGTAGCGGCACAGATTGGCAATCAGCTCGCGTTCCTGTTCATTGAAGCCCGGCATATCGGAGTTCAACACCAGGTAATACGAATGCTTGTGATGGCGCGTGTCACTGACGAAATGTCCGATATCATGCAAATAACACGCTGCTTCCAGGAGCCGACCGTAACTATGCGGCAGCCGATGGAGATCCGCGAGAGCAATAAACAGTTCTTCGGCAAACCGGGCCACTTTGCGCACGTGCTTTAGCGAAACTCCGTAGCGCGTAGCCATGGCAGTCACCATCTCGCGCTGGTCTGCGCTCATTTGCGTGGTGCCGCGCCCCAGGTTCCGCGCTGCTAAGTCCGCAATGATGCCGTCACGAACGCCCGCTGCAGAGTAGAACAATCCTGGCAAAGAAAGATTCTTCAAAACATTGAGCAACACTGCCGCGCCGGGAATAATGATTTCTGCGCGGCGCGGTCCAATGCCTACAATCTTTCGACGCTCGTCCGTGGTTTTACTGCAAAGTTCCGTGTAGAGCGCTTTCAACTGCGGCGTCAGTGCGCCTTTGGTGTCCGCTAACTCGCGTTTCGCTCGCGGAATCTGGTTTACGGCACAAACTACGGCAGACGCGGTAGCAGAAGTGGCAATCACCCGGTCGATTTTGAACTCTTTCATCCGTTCCAAAATGGAGCCGATGCGTTCTTCAATGAACTCTTCCAGCCGATGAATTTCGGATGTTTTTGGTTTGTCACTTTTCAGAAACACTTCGGCCAAACGCAGCGCGCCGAGTTGTTTGGAATCCGCCAGCACAATGCGTCCGCCGTCGCTCAAAATCAGTTCGGCGCTGCCACCCCCAATGTCGATCATCAGAACGCATTGATTCGGGTGCGGCCAGCGCGTCTGGACACCTAAATGAATGAGCCGCGCTTCTTCCTGGCCGGAGATGATTTCCACTGGCGTGCCTGCCGCAGCGGAAACATGGGCAATAAATGCCTGTTGATTGCTGGCATCACGAACCGCGCTGGTGGCAACCGCACGAATCGCCACAGGATCAAAGCGGCGATACGTTTGCGCCATGGAAGCGAGCGTGGCGGAAAGAAACTCCAATGCTTCATTGCTTACGCGCCCGGTTTGAAAAACGCTGGAGCCCAGGCGAGTCACCTGGCGGTCTGCAGCCAATGTGCGAATCACTGGCGCTTCGCCATTCAGGGATGGCTGCACTTCCGCTACCTGCATCCGGACAGAGTTGCTTCCAATATCGATGGCGGCATAATTTTGCGTAGGCGAAGTCATTCGTGGTTAGCTGCGTGCAATTGATCTTTCCGAAGTGTAACCGGGAGCGCAAACAGATGGAACTTTTTGTTTTACGTCATGGGATTGCAGAAGACAAGGGCGCACACAGAAGTGATGCGGATCGGGCATTGACCGAGGAAGGGCGCAAGAAACTGACAACCGTGTTAAAACAAGCAGCCAAGGCTGGCGTGGCGCCTTCCCTGATTCTGACCAGCCCATATGTCAGGGCTCGCCAAACAGCCGAAATGGCTGCCGATTTCCTGAAATGCAAACAGCCACTAGTGGAAGCAAAATCACTCACTCCCGGCCACTCTCCGCAGGACGTCTGGAATGACGTGCGCGAACATCGCAGTGAAGAATCTTTGTTGCTCGCCGGACATAACCCTTTGCTGAGCCAGCTTGTCGGTTACCTGCTTGCTTCCCCAGCACTCCGTTTTGACTTCAGAAAAGCTGGTTTAGTGGCAGTGCAGGTGGATCAGTTTCGCGGTGAACCGCACGCTACGCTGGAATGGATTTTGACTCCCAAGTTAGCTGGCGCATAAGAAAGTAGGCCCAAAAATTGCGCTCAGAATTGGCATGAAAGCTATCCGCATTCACCGCTTCGGCGGCCCTGAAGTTTTACAACTGGATGAAATCGATCGCCCCGAGCCAGGGAGTGGTGAACTTCTGGTACATGTCACTGCTGCTGCTGTGAACCCGGTGGATTGGGAGATTCGCGAGGGCATGCTGCAGGATTTGCTCCATCACCAATTGCCTATTACGCTGGGATGCGATCTGGCCGGAAAAGTGGAAGCCGTTGGCCCAAATACCAAAACATTTCAGCCAGGAGATTCCATTTACGCCTTTGTACCGCTTCCCCGCCTGGGCGCATTTGCCAATTACTGCATCGTGAAGGAAGAAGAAGCAGCCCGAAAGCCCGAAAAGCTGGACGATGCTCATGCTGCTTCCGTGCCTGTGGCTGCCCTGACCGCCTGGGAAGCCTTGTTTGCCGTAGCGGGTCTCGAATCCGGTCAGAAAGTTTTAATCCATGCAGCATCAGGCGGCGTTGGCTCCATGGCCGTGCAGTTGGCGAAATGGAAAGGAGCGCATGTGATTGGTACCGCATCCAGCAAGAACAAAGAATACCTGGATGCCCTTGGCGTGGATGAGATGGTGGATTACCATAAACAGCCATTTGAATCCGTTGTCCGCAAAGTGGACGTGGTGTTGGATACGATCGGCAAGGATACGCAAGAACGTTCCTTTCAGGTCTTGAAACCCGGTGGAATCCTGGTATCGCTTGTATCCCCACCCTCTGAAGAGAAAGCAAAGGAACACAACGTCAGAGCGAAAATGATCCTGGTCAGAGCCGAAGGGGACAAGTTAGCAGAAATCAGCCGACTCATCGACGATGGAAGGCTCAAAACCCTTGTGGAACATGTTCTGCCTTTAGAGGACACGAAGAAGGCGTTGGAGATGAGCCAAAGCGGACGCACACGCGGCAAGATCGTGCTGCGTGTTTCGTAACTCGCCCCTACACAAACAGAGTAGAAATCTCCACTTGTGACCGAAGCCCTTCCACTACCACGATTCCGGTTTCGGTCACATGGTACAGCTTTCGATCCTGCTCGACGTCATAGCCGATGGTGGCGCCTTCCGGAATTCTGACGTTTTTATCCAGAATGGCCCGGCGCACCTTGGCATGTCGCCCGATATCGCAGTTATCCAGAATAATGGTGTCTTCCACCAAAGCTCCGGTATGGACCTTGACTCCGCGGGCCAGAACGGAATTTTTCACAATTCCGCCGCTCAGAATGCATCCGCCGGAAACAATGGAATCCAGCGCAACGCCGCGTCTGCCTTCCTGATCAAAAGCGAACTTAGCTGGCGGGTCAGGAAAGCCGCTTGTTCGCAGGGGCCACTGCCGATTGTATAAATTCAATGCAGGAGCCACGGCGCGAAGGTCCATGTTGGCTTCATAGTAAGCATCCGTGGTGCCCACGTCCCGCCAGTAAGCGGCATTTTCCGGCGGTTCTCCTGGAATTTTATTTTCCGCGAAGTCATAAGCATAGACTTCCGACCGCTTCACCATGGCGGGAAGAATATCGCGCCCGAAATCATGGGAACTGTTGGGGTTGGCCGCGTCATCGTGTAGTTCCCGCAGCAGCACTCGCGTGGAAAAAACATAATTTCCCATGGAAGCGTAGACGCGATCCGGGTCCCCGGGAATGGTGGGGGCGTCCGCTCTTTTTTCATGGAAATCGATGATTCTGCCGTTGCCATCGGTTTCAATCACGCCGAACTGATCCGCCAGCTTCCGCTCTACGGGAATGGCGGCTACCGTAGCCGATGCACTTTGATTCTCATGGAACTCGACCATGCCGGTAATGTTCATCCGGTAAATGTGATCGGCTCCGAAAATAGCCACTACGTGCGGGTCTGCCTGCTCAATCAAATTGATGTTCTGGTAAATGGCGTCCGCAGTTCCCTGATACCAGGTTTCCCCGGCAGAGCGCATCTGAGCGGGCACAGGAATAATAAATTGATTTTTCAGCAATCCGCCAAACTGCCAACCCTCATTCAAATGCTGTAAAAGGGATTGACTGCGGAATTGCGTCAAAACGTAGATGGAGTTAATGCCGGAGTTGATGAAGTTACTCAGAACAAAATCAATAATCCGGTATTTTCCCCCAAAAGGAACAGCAGGCTTTGCGCGCTCCTTTGTTAAAGGATAAAGCCGGGTTCCTTTTCCCCCGGCCAACACAATACCAAGAACGCGCAGTCTCATATTTGGCATTGCCATTGTGCTACACAAGCCTCGGTATAGCAACCGCAAGTGTATGGAAAGAACCGGTAACCGTGCTTCAAGCTCGCATGGTTTTCGGCATTTCCAGGATTTGGCTCACTTTCCGGCCCAGTGCGTCCGGGGTGAAGGGCTTAGATAAGTGCTGCATTCCCGATTGCATAGGAGTGGCATGGATCACTGCGTTTTCCGTATACCCGGATACGTAAAGAATTTTGGTTTCCGGGTACAAAGAGGAAAGCTTGTCCGCTAATTCCGGGCCGCCCATTTTCGGCATAATGACATCTGTAATGACCAAGCGGATGGGCCCGCTATGCTGCTTTGCTACCCGGAGAGCTTCTTCGCCATCAGAAGCTTCCAGAATGGTGTATCCCCGGCTGCGCAGGTAAGAGGCCGTCATGCGCCGCACTTGCTCATCATCTTCCACGACCAAAACGACTCCCGAACCCCGGCTAACTGCTCTTTCCTGAGGTTTTGCTTCCGTAATGGCCGCGCTTTGGGTAAGCGGCAAGTATACCTTGAACACAGTGCCGGTTCCCAATTCACTGTAAACCCAAATGCTTCCCCCGCTTTGCTTCACAATGCCGTATACGGTGGCCAGCCCCAAGCCAGTGCCTTTTCCTGCCTCCTTGGTAGTAAAAAACGGTTCAAAAATCCTTTGCTGTGTTTCGGCACTCATTCCTTTGCCGGTATCGCTCACCGCGATCATGGCAAATTTGCCTGCCACCTGCACACCATGGAGCAAGGCAGTATCTTGCTCAAACTCCACTTCCGCCGTTTCAATCGTGATGGTGCCTTTTCCCTCAATGGCATCGCGTGCATTGATCACCAGGTTCATCAAAACCTGCTCGATCTGGTTCGGATCGGCCTTCACGGGCAACACTTCGCTTTTCAGAACGGAATCCAGTTCTACATCTTCCCGAATCAGGCGGCGCAGCATCGGTTCCACATCTTTCACCGTGGCATTCAGGTCGATGTTTTTCGGCTGCATCGATTGCTTCCGGCTGAAAGCCAGAAGCTGCCCGGTAAGTGCTGTGGCCCGTTCTCCTGCCCGGTGGATGCTGCTCAGGTCAGCTGCCATGTCCTTAGGAAGATCCTGCCGTTCTCCCAGCAGGGCAGAATATCCATTGATTACCGTCAGCAGATTATTGAAGTCGTGTGCAATTCCGCCTGCCAAGCGTCCGACGGCGTCCATTTTCTGGGACTGCACCAACTGTTGTTCCATGCGCTTCCAATCGGAAACATCCTCAAACATGGCCACCACACGCATGAGCTTGCCGTCTTCAAACACCGGTGACGTTCGTGCCCGAATCCAGCGAATCTCCCCGGAGGGCCGTAAAATCCGGTACTCCTCACGGAAGGTTTCCAGATTCTCGGCGGCTTTCACGACCCGTACTACATCTTCCGGGTGTACGGAGTCCATCCATGATTTCGGATGGTCATGCAGGCTTTCACAGGACCGCTGCCAGATGGCTTCATAGGCAGGCGAAACATACAGCACCTGCGTCATTTTCGGGTCCACAATAGCTAACACCTGGTTGATGTTATCCGCCAGTTCATGGAAACGCTGGTCATGGCTCCGAAGCCGTTCTTCCGTTCGCTTCCGCTCAGAAATATCTGCAAAGCTGATGCGCCGTGCCGAACGGCCTTCGTATTGAAAACCGAAGGAAGCCACCTGCACATCCACGGTTTTCCCATCCAGCCGCACGAACTGCTTTTCCACAAACGGCGTCTCCTGGTCACTTTCCGTAAACGCACGGGCGGAAAAGGACTGGTGAAAGGCCGGTACTACGAAATCGAATACATCTCTGCCTACTACCTGTTCAGAGGAAACAGCGCCCAACAGTTTCAGTGCCGCAGTGTTTGCCGACACAATCTGATTCTCCACAACGGTTAAAACAGGAAACGGAGAGCGTTCAAACGACGCCCACAGTGGTTCCGAGCGAACAGCTCTGAGCTCATACTCCAACTCCGACACCCTTTGTCGTAGCCGCGCAAGCTCTTCGGAGTCATGATCTTGCCTGAAATCCGGATTCACGATTAGCTCTCAATTGTTACAGGTCAACAGCAAACAATATGGTTCTACTCGTTTACGATATTCTCAACTGCCCTAAGCGACAAAACAGATAACGTAATTTTGTTATTGCCAGTCTGTTGCAAGCCGGACAAAGCTGCGTACCGGTGTACCGGTCGGTCCTTTAGCCAGAAAAGGCTTGGCGTCGTCAAGCCAGGCAGTACCCGCAATGTCCAGGTGGACCCATTGCGCGGTTCCGGCAAATTCTTTCAGGAAAATGGCTGCCGTGATAGCGCCGCCATAGCGCCCTCCGATATTGTGCAAATCGGCAAAGGCGCTTTTCAGAAGTTCTTTATACTCATCATCCACCGGCATCAGCCACATGTTTTCGCCTTCTGCTTTGCTGGCTTTCATCCAGCGCTGCAGCAGGTCGTCATGGTTGCCAAAAACACCGGTGTGTACTGTTCCTAACGCCACCACAATAGCACCTGTTAAGGTGGCCGCATCCACTAAATGGGTGCAGCCAAGCTGCTGATTGGCATAAGTCATGGCATCCGCCAGAATTAGCCTGCCTTCGGCATCCGTGTTCAGCACTTCCACTGTTTTGCCGGAAAGCGTTTTTACAATGTCCCCGGGGCGCTGTGCGCGGCTGCCGGGCATGTTTTCCACGGCTGGCACAATTCCTGTGACTGGAATGGAGGGTTTCAGTTTTGCAATCGCCTGCATCGCGCCAATCACTGCCGCTGCGCCGGCCATATCGTACTTCATCTTTTCCATGCCATCGGAAGGCTTAATGGAAATGCCGCCAGTATCGAACGTAACCCCTTTCCCCACCAAACCCAGGTGATCCGCCGAAGATGGCTTTCCTTCGGGCTGATAGCGCAAAATAATCATCGCCGGCGGCTGTGCGCTTCCCATGGCTACGCCCAGCAATGCCCCCATGCCTAGCGCTTCCATTTTTGCCTGGTCCAATACCTCATAGCCAAGCCCTGCTTCTTCCGCCATGACGCGAGCACGTTCCGCCAGCACCAGGGGCGTTAGTTGATTGGGCGGTTCGTTGCCAAGCGCACGGGCGAAATTTTGTGCTTCCGCCAGCACGGTGCCGCGCTCCACGGCCTGCTCGATTCCATCCCCTTCCGCCAGAATAGTGAAATCTTGGAGGAACTTCGTGCCGGAGCGATCACTCTTCAGGTGGTCGCATTCGAAGTTGCCCAGCAGCGCTCCTTCCACGGCAGCCGCCGCAAATTCGGCAGTTGCCGAGGAGGCGGGCAGCGCCAAGGAGGCCGCCGAAATGGATTTCCCTTTCAGGAAACGCACGGCAGCTCCCATGAGCTTGCGGAGGTCAGCCGGTTTCCAGTGTGCCGATTTTCCCGCGCCGACCAGCAGCACTCGTGCTGCCTGGTACCCAGAGGGCCGGTGGAGAAGCGTCATTTCCAAAGGCTTGCCTGTGATTTCCCCGGCAGAGCGGAACTCGTCCCACCCGGTGCCTTCCCCTTCAAACTCCAGCAGAATCAATGCGGGAGTTTCCCATTCCGTTGGGGACACTTTCTCAACCTGTACCTTCATTTCATCTCCTATTCACGGGCTTTGCGATCGCGGATAGCAGCGCGCGCTTCGTTTTCCGCTGTTTTCGCCCGTTCCGTTTCCCGTTTGTCGTAGAGTTTCTTGCCGCGAGCCACAGCAAATTCGCACTTGATCCGTCCCTGCTTCAAGTACACTTTGGTGGGAATCAGCGAGAGACCCTTTTCCCGGACAATCCCCAGCAGTTTGTCAATCTCGCGCCGATGGAGCAACAGCTTGCGATGACGCACCGGCAGGTGATTTTCACGATTTCCATGTGAGTATTCGCTGATATGGGCATTCACCAGCCATGCCTCATCCTTTTCCACCGTGGCATAGCTTTCCTTGAGCTGCATCTTGCCTGACTTGATAGACTTGACCTCGGTACCAGTCAGCACCATGCCAGCTTCGAACTTCTCCAACAGAAAGAAATTGTGGGATGCCTGGCGATTCTCGCTAAGAACTTTGATTTCCGGGTATTTCTCTGCCAACTTGTGAATCTCGGGTTTTTTCCTCAACAACCAAACTGGCTGCTGCGTCAATCAATTAGATGATAATCCAGAAGACCTGCTCGGCGTTGTTTCCGCTCCCCCAAAGTTTTTAACATGCGCTTTTCCAGAATTACCATTGCTTTTGCTTTGATGGGCTTGGTTTTGCCCATTCACGCTCGAACGCGTAAGGGAGACCGCCTGCTTGCGCAAGGTCGTACTGCGGAAGAGCAGGATCGCCTGGATGAAGCTCTCGACTTCGACCGCGCTGCCATGGCCGAAGACCCTTCCGACGCCCTGTATCAGCTTACGCTCCGCCGTGTTCGGTTCAAAGCTGGCGAAATGCATGTCAAAGAGGGCCGCAAGATTCGCACCGAAGGCAAACTGGCCGAAGCGCTGGCGGAATTTCAGCGTGCTTCTGTGATTGATCCGGCCTCGCCGATTGCGCTGCAGGAGATTCAGCGCACCAAGGAAATGATGGAGCGCGAGAATCGCAAGGCCACGCAGCCGGGCGGAGCGCCGGAAGATGCGGCGAATCGCGGCCTGACTCCCATTGAGGTAGCAAGAAAAGAGACGCTGCAGCGGATTGACAGCATGGAATCTGTGCCGCAGCTCCGGCCCCTGAATCCTCAACTCATTAATTTAAAAATGAGCAACCAGAGGCCGCGCGTGCTGTTTGAAACGCTGGGCAAAATGGCGGGCGTGAATGTTTTGTTTGATCCTGATTTTGACCAACAAAACAATCGTCCCCAATCCATTGAACTCACCAATTCCACGCTGAATCAATCTTTAGACTACGTGGCTCTGCTGACGCGTTCCTTCTGGAAGCCGCTTTCCGCCAATGCCATCTTTGTGACCCAGGACAACACCACCAAACGCCGCGACTATGAGGAGCAGGTAGTGCGGGTGTTTTACCTGAAAAATGTCACCCTAGCCACGGACCTGACGGAAGTGATTACGGCGCTACGCACGGTGGTGGATATCCAGAAGATGTTCCAATACACGTCCCAGAATGCCATCGTGATTCGCTGCGAAGCCGACAAGATGCTGCTGGCGGAAAAGATCATCAATGATCTGGATAAACCCCGGTCGGAAGTGCTGGTGGATGTGATTGTGCTGGAAGTCAGCAGCGATGTGGTGCGAAACCTGGGAGCGCAGATCGCGCCGGGAGGCATCAGCACCACGGCCGCGTTTACCCCCACGCGAGCCGGAATTCTGGGAACTGCCACTACCAGCACCACTTCCAGTTCGACTCTGAGCGGCACCACAAGCACCACCGGCACCACCACGACCAGCACCACCAACACCATTCCCCTGAACAACCTAAAAAAGATTTCTTCCGGCGATTTTTCTGTGACCGGCATTCCGGGCGGCTTCGTGGAAGCCTTGCTGACGGATACCACCACCAAGGTGCTCCAGTCTCCGCAATTGCGCGCCGTGGATAACGCCAAAGTCAGCCTGCATATTGGCGACAAAGTTCCTACGGCTTCGGGCAGCTTTGGCTCCGGTATCGGGGGCGTCGGCGTGGGTGTGAGCCCTCTGGTGCAAACCAGCTTCACCTATATTGAAACGGGCGTAAACATGGATATGAAGCCCCGGGTGAATGACAGCAGCCAGATCTCGCTCCATGTGGAAATTGATATTTCGCAGGTATCCGGTTATCGCGACGTGGGCGGCATTCAGCAGCCCATTATCAGCCAGCGCAAAATCGCGCAGGATATTCGGACGGAAGAAGGGGAAATCAACCTGATCGGCGGACTGATTCAGGAACAGAACAGCAAAACCAAGAGCGGCTTGCCGTTTCTCTCTAATGTGCCTCTTTTGAACCGCCTTTTCACGGATGAGAAGACGGAAAAAAGCAAGCGCGAACTGCTGATTACGCTGGTGCCTCATCTGATACGCGCCCCAGACGTTGGGGAGTTGAATATGCGTACTGTTTCTTCCGGCAGCACTGCCAGCTATCACGTGACGTTGAATTCCACCGCTCCGCAACCGGCTCGGGCGGCTTCGCCCACCGCTGCTCCCACGGCTGGAACTGCTGGTGCTGCAGCTCCTATTGCTACTGCGCCGCCTACTCCCGCTCCTGCGCCAACGGCTCCCGCCGGTTCTGCGACCGTGGCGTTCCTTCCGGCTCAGGTGGATACGCAGGTGAATACGGCAGGCACCGTGACGTTGCGTGTGGAAAATGTGAACGACCTGAACTCGGTTCTGGCGCAGTTGAAATTTGATCCGCGCATTATCCGCGATCAATTCCGTAACCGCCGGAGATTTGATCCAGCAGACCGGGCCGCCTTTAAACCCTTCGCGCAACATATTGAATGACACTGGTGACGCTACAGTGAGCGTGGCGCGTCCTCCGGCCAGTGCCGGAGCTTCTGGTTCTGGCGGATTGATCACCATTGTCTTCCAGGCCGTGGGCAAGGGAACTACACGCGTGACATTGCCTCAACTGATCTTGAAGAACACGCCGGGCCAGCCGGTTTCCACCAACACTCCCGTGCTTACGGTCAATGTGAATTAGAGGAAAACGTGCGCCGCCATAGAAAACAGCAACGGGGAATGACGCTGATCGAACTGATCGTGGCGTTCACGATCATGCTGCTGCTCACCACCATGGCGGTGCCGCTCGCGCGCTCGCGCGTGAAGCGCAACCGCGAGCATGACCTGCGCATCGCTTTGGACGACATGCGCAAAGCTATCGATAAGTATAAGGATATGTGCGACGGCGGCAAGCTGGGCATTCAGAAGCAGGATGCCATGTGTTATCCCGAAAGCCTGGAAGCCCTGGTGGAAGGCGTGAAAGGCTCCGGCCAGAATGCGGACGTGAAACTGAAATTTCTGCGGCGCATCCCCAAAGACCCCATGACCAATTCGTACGATTGGGGAAAGCGCAGCATGCAGGACGATCCGAAAGCCAGGGCTGGGGCGGGCAGAATGTTTTCGATGTTTATACCAAAAGCAACGACAAAGCTGCGGATGGAACTCCCTATTCCGAGTGGTAAGAGCGCCTGCGCCGCGCGGCTTTACCCTGATCGAAATGATGATCGTGATGGCGATCATCGTGATTCTGATCTCCGTCGCGATTCCGTATTACCAGAAATCGATTATCCGGGCCAAAGAAAGCGTGCTGCACAGAACAACCTGTTCACCATGCGGACCCTGATCGACGAGTACAGCTACGACAAGCAGAAAGCGCCGCAGTCGCTTGCAGGATCTGGTCAAGGACGGTTATCTTGCGCGAAGTGCCCCGCGATCCCATGACCGGCAGCACCGACACCTGGAAGATCATTCAGGAAGATGCCGGGCAGGCCGTGAACGCCACCGAACCCGGGATTTTCGACGTGCGGAGCGGATCGGATAAGATGAGTCTCGATGGTACTCCCTATTCGGAGTGGTAACAGACCGACCAGTCTGTTATTCCCCTTTTTACTCCCCCTGGTTTTCTTTTCCCTTGTTCCCGCAGCAAATGGCCAAACGCCTTTTACCTGCACAACCTCAGCAACCAATCTGGTGGTTCACGCCGAAGGCTTGGCGGAACCGCTTGGCGATATTCTGCTTTCCTGTTCCGGGGGAACTCCTGGCACGGGAATCACGACCAACATTACGGTGACCCTGCCCGGTCTGCTGACCAATCGGGTAAATGCCTCGGGCACCCCGGATGCCGTGTTGACCGTGGATACTGGTTCCGGCCAAACGGTGGCTGGTTCCCCTCCGATTTTGCTCTCCAACTCCGTGGTTTTTAATGGTGTGTCTTTCACCATTCCTTCCGCGCAACAGGTGGTGGTTCGCATTCGGAATCTCCGCATGGCGATGACGTCCTTCGCGGTGGGCCAGTCCATCACAGCCTCGCTTTCCACCACTGGCGTTCCCCTTACGGCTGCCACGGCAGTGGTAGCCACGCCGGTTCGCGGTCTGTATGCGACTTACGCCACTTCGGGAATCACCTGCACTGGTTCGCCCCTGCCAAGCACCGTCACATTTGCGAACTTGCTTGCCACGGGAACCATCTTCAGTTCCACTCGCTTTACGGAAGGCTTTGGTACATCCTTTGCCCCGAAAGACGCCTTTTCCGATTTCGGAACCCGCATCGTGGTGAACTATTCCGGATTTCCTGCAGGCGCACAAGTCTATGTGCCGGATGTGATTGCCGGAAGCGATGCCACGCAACCCACAGCGGCTGGCGATTTAGGCGGACAGCCTTCCGGCGGTAGCTACACTCCTTCGGCAACGAATGGCTCCTTGCTGCTGGCGCGTGTGGGCGACAACGGCGCTCCCGTGCTGACACGCGCGGCGATCAGCGGGCCGGTCAGCTTCAACAGCGTCTCGGCAGTCGCTCTGACCAATGGAGCGGGAAGTGTGACCTATGAAGTGATTGATGGGAGTGCTGCTCTTCAGGAAAACGCACAGTTCCCCACGTTTGTCGGATTGGCAGCCACTCCAAACCAAACTGCTGCCGTGGCAAATCTTGCCGTGTCGTTTGCCCCTGTTTCCACCGTGGCAACGCCGAGCCCCTCAGACCCGGTTCCCCGTTTTGCGGCGCAAACACCTCCTTCCGATTGCGCTTTGATTGGTGATTGTGGAGCCTCTTACTTTCCGGTTTTGAGCGTAGGCACTACGCCCCTTCAGTTCTCCGGAATTACGGGCGGTCCGTTTCAGACACAGTATGTCCGGGTGAACAACACGGGCGGCGGCACCCTGAGTTTTTCCGCCAGCATTGCGTATCAGGATGGTTCCGGTTGGCTTTCCGTGAATCCGCCTTACGGTACCAACAATGCGACGCTTCGGCTGGACGCGAACCCGTTACAGTTAGCGGTAGGTACATATCACGCAACTGTTACGGTGAATGGCGGCGGTGCTGGCTCCAGGAGTTTTCCCGTTACCTTCACGGTGAGCGGCCCAGCCATCACGATCAGCAGCGTAACGAATGCCGCTACTTTTCAGGCTGGTCCTCTAGTGCCAGGTTCGCTGGCTACGGTGAAAGGGCGGAGATTTCACTTACTCAGCCTTTCTTGGAGCGGTCCCTTGCCGTGACTTTTGATGGAATTCCCGCTCCTGTGCTTTTTGCAACAGCAACCAAATCAATCTCCAGGTACCCGCACAATTGATTTCCCAATCGAGCAGCCAAATGGTAATGACAGTTAGTGGCATCAGCAGCGCTCCGCAAACCGTACCACTCGCGCCGGTCTCGCCCGGTATTTTCGGCGTCTTGAATCAGGATAGTTCCCTCAACAGTGCCAGCACGCCTGCCAAAGCCGGTTCCGTGGTGCAGATTTTTGCTACGGGACTCATCTCTTCTACGAGCGGCCCGGTCTCGGTGCAAATAGGAACTCCCGCGACATATGTGCCTCCCATTTACTCCGGGCCTGCCCCTGGATTGAACGGCGTTCAGCAAGTGAATGTGGCCGTTCCCACGGCACTTTCCGGCAGCACGTTCGATCTTCGTGTATGCGCGGTAAGTCCTTCGTCGCCTCAGGCGGTGTGCAGTCCGGCTGTTAGTCTCGCAGTGACGCAGTAAACGCGGTCACTGCACGTAGATATTGACCTGATCGTGAAACGTATCCACGGTCTGAATGGCCAAGGGGAGCGATCCCGTCCCTGCCAGCGTGGAAGGGATGGTGATACTCACCTGGTATAGGCCTGGAAACAAAGGCGCAAGTCCGGCATACAGAACGGTGACAGCCTGCCCGGCGATCACGACCGCCACTTTGTTATCTGCCACGCTGAGCGGATTGCTGGAAGCGGCAACGCCGTCTGCAACGGCAGGCGTGACGGTGCCTAATCCCGTCAAATAAATACTGACGCTTTCCCCTTTCCGCGCCGGATTGGTGGAACTCACCACGGTGCCGTCGCTGCGCGTGATGGCTCCATTGCCGGTGCCGGAACTGTCTGTGGAAAAAATGCCCGGTGCCGTAGCCTGTACTGCAACCAGCACGGCGTTGGAGGCTGTGCCATTATTGGTCACCACCACATTGGCGTTGTTGCCGGTAGTTAATCCGTAAGGGGCAAGTATATTCAGTTGCGTGGGACTCACATACGCAATGGGCGCGGCAATGCCGCCGATGGCTACGCTGACGTTTCCTAGCGAGGTAGGGTAAGGCGGCGTTGCTGCTTCCGTACTGGAAGAGAGTCCCGAACCGAAAAGGGAAAGGTATTCGCCTGGGGCGATGGACTGGCCCGCAGGAGCCAGACTGGCGGCATTCACCACGCCTTGAGGATGGAGGTACACGCCCGTGCCGCTCAAGGAAGGGGCACGAACTCCGATATCAATGGAGAAGCCGAGCGGGTCAACCGTGGTGTTGTTGCTGGTGGAAACCGAAAGCCCAGCCCGGAGAAAAAAATTGCCTCCCAGCCCGACCAGCAGTTGCTCCAGGCCGAGCGTAAAGTTTCCGACCATGCTGGTCTTATTGGCGGCAAGGTCGTTTTCGTAGGTGAAGTCGAATCCGGGTGCAATCCCAATCTGGTGCATCCGGTCGGTATACACCATTCGGCTCAAGGTGGGAAGACCTTTGGCGGAACCGGCATATGCTTCCGTGCTCAGATGCCCAAGGTCAAGGCGAATGCCGCCGGTCCAATACAAACCGGAAAGGTCTGTCACAGCGGGCGTGCCGGAAAACGACTTGATCGCCAGGAAAAAGTCCTGTGCTCCTGGGGTAGTGGAGCCTCCCAAAATCATGTTGCCACTGCTGGAAACATAGATGTTTTTGGTGCCGGTCAACAAGGTGGTGGAACTTCCGAAATTGACACTTCCCAAGCCGTTGCTTTGCACCGCATAGTTGCCGGAGTTATTCACACTCTGGGTAAAAATGGCCCCGTTGTTGACAGCGTAGGCATGGCCGCTGATTGCCATGGCCGTTAGCGAGCCACCGCCATTGGTCGCAAAACTGAGCAAACTGCTGCGAACTCCCGTTGAGGCTCCTCCTGTCAGTTCAAACGTGACGCCGATATAGTTCCCGGAAAGGGACGCCGCGGATTGCGTGGAAGCTGGTACAGGAACGGCGGCGAACAGGTCAAAAGTATTGGTACTGCTGTCTGTGCTGGAAGCCAAAATCGCTTCGGCGGCAGCGCGCCCGTTTAATACGAAACTGGTGCTTTGCGGGTTGGTCATCGCCATGATTCCCGAATCGTAAACCACATAGCTGCCGGTGAGGGACAAAGTAAGGGCGGAGAAGCTGTTCACGGTTTGGGTGCCATTCACCACGTAGGTGCCCGTTCCGTTGAACTGAATGGTGCCCAGGGCGGCGCGGCTATCCACTACGTTCCCTAATGTGTCTGTGGTGAATTGGAGGTGGCGAAAGTAGTAGGTGCCCTGTAAGCTAGCGTTGTTTAAAAAACTTTGCGCCGGGGCAAATGAACAAAAACTAAGAAAAAGAAAGAAATAACGGTGATAAAGTTTCACGCTTTGTAAGCCGATGATGTTCCTGAAAAAACCGACGTTTGGAGAGCGCCGTTTGTGCAGTACCCTGACTCGGTTTTTACCGAAATTTAGCAACTTTTTATATAGATTTGTGTTTGCCTACCCAGATCCTCAGTTTTTCTCTTACGGGAGCCGTTCTGAATGCAAAATTTGATCCGCCAGTACCGCGTGACTGCTATAGCTGTGTCCTGCCTTGGTGTATTTCTTTCCTTGGGTGAGGGAAGGCTGGCAGCGCAGCAATCTTCAGTTTTGTCGGTGGAACATGCGGAATGTTCGTTTCTGGGGGCAAAGCGGGAAGTTTTTATGCGCAGCGCATTGCGTTCTTTGGGCGTGGTGCGGGAATCCCCGGTAGTATCCGCAACGCGGGAAGTCAGCCGGATGATGGCAACCCGGCAAGTGAATGCTGCTCCCAAGAGCTTTTCAGTTGAGCCCAAGCCGGATTCCCTGGATTTTTACATTTTGACCGCGCTGCGAGAGCGCGGCGTTGCTCCGGCAGAGAAAACAGACGATTACACCTTTATTCGACGCGTCACCCTGGACTTGACCGGTCGCATTCCGGATGCGGATCGCGTGGCCACTTTTGTAGCGGATGGAAGTGCTGATAAGCGCGCCAAGCTGATTGAAGAACTGATGAGCAAGCCCGAATGGGTGGACAAGTGGACCATGTATTTTGGCGATTTGTATCAGAACAACGCTAGTAACCAGCAGGTTCGCCGGTTCAACGAAGGGCGCAACGCGTTTTATAAATATATCCACGA
Source organism: Bryobacterales bacterium (assembly GCA_963791675.1). Lineage (GTDB taxonomy): Bacteria > Acidobacteriota > Terriglobia > Bryobacterales > Bryobacteraceae > JALYXI01. The sequence goes on along the minus strand of CAWBTD010000009.1, from coordinate 277,485 downwards.
TTCCCTGGCCGCAAACAAGCCTTACAACCAGATGGCAAATGAAATCATTTCCGCGCAGGGGACCAACAGCTTCGATCCATCCAATGGGCAGCTGAACTGGCTGATCGGCGGACGTATTTCCAACGGTCCGGTTCAGGACTCCTTTGATCAGCAGGCGGCGAATGTGGCGGAAGAGTTTCTGGGCATGACTCATGTGAACTGCCTGATGTGTCACAACGGGGCAGGCCACCTGGATGCTTTGAACTTGTGGGGGAGCACTGCTACCCGCGTGCAGGCTTGGCAGCTTTCCTCGTTTTTCTCTCGCACGGCGATGAAAAACGTCACCATCATCGACCCTGCCAATCCGGACAACAAGAATAACTACTACTGGACGCTGGACAAATACACCACGGATTACCAACTCAACACCACTACCGGAAATCGCCCTGCTCGCAACGCCATCGGCTCCGTGAAAACAATTACGCCGGTGTATCCGTTTACCGGGGAAAAACCGGCTTCCGGTCAGGATTACCGCGTCTCACTGGGCCAGTTTGTGACCAAGGATTTCCAGTTTGCCCGCGCCACGGTGAACTATATGTGGGCTTACTTCTTTGGCATTGGCTTAGTGGACCCGCCCGACCAGTTTGATCTGGCGCGCTTGGATGCAGCAAATCCCCCGCCAGCGCCGTGGACTCTGCAGCCTTCTAATCCCGGCCTGTTGGATGCCATGGCCCATCACTTCGTGAACAGCGGCTATGATCTGAAGGCCCTGATGCGGGAAATCACAAGTTCGGAGACCTATCAGCTGTCGAGTGAGTATAACGGCACCTGGCAGGCTTCTTATGAACCGTTATATGCCCGGAAGTATGTTCGGCGATTGTGGGCAGAAGAGATTCACGATGCGGTTGTGGCGGCCACTGGCTTGCTACCCACCTATACGGTGAGCGGCTTTTCCAAAGATTCCACTCTGTATGGGGTGACCTCTCCGGGATTTGGCACCATTTCCTGGGCCATGCAAGCGCCCGATGTGGTGGGAATGCCGGATAACGGTTCCGTAAGCGCTTTTATGGACCCCTTCCTGCGCGGAGACCGTGACAGCAATCCCCGCAAGGGAGAGGGTTCGGTTCTGCAAGCTTTGAATCTGATGAATGATTCGTTTGTGGAAACGCGCGTGAAACAAACAGCCAAAGGCGGAATTGTGGCGCGCAGTTTCGGCTTGCCGGATTACCAGCTTGTGGATACGCTCTACATGAGCGCTCTATCACGGCATCCAACCGATGACGAGAGAGCCGCAGCTATAGCGCGCCTCAGTTCTTCCGGAAACCGGACGCAAGCAGCGGAAGACTTAATGTGGGCGCTGTTTAACAAAGTGGATTTTGTTTTCAATTACTAGGGAAGGGAATCATGCACGGTCAACATACTTTTGAAAAACTGCTTCGAAAGCTTCCTCACCCCGGTAAGCCCTTCTTTAAGCGGCCCCATCTGACGCGGCGTGCCTTTGTAAACTTGGCGGGTGCAGGTTTAACTGCTTCGTTTTTGCCGAACCGGCTGCCTGCCGCTCCCTTGATTACTTCTGCCAATGCCACAACCAAAAACACGGCGCAGAACGTGATTTTTGTGCTGTTGGCGGGAGCACCCAGCCAGATCGATACGTTTGATCTGAAAATGATCAATGGCACTACCCCCGCCAGCTTTGCGCCTTCCACTATTAACGGAATGCTCTGGCCCACCGGAACCATGCCGAAGCTGGCTGCTTTGCTGGACGATATTGCCATTGTGCGTTCTGTGCGCGCTTCCGCCCTGGTGCATGGCTTAAGTCAAAGCTGGGTGCAGATTGGCCGGAATCCTGCCGCAGTGTTGGGAAGCATCTCCCCGAACATCGGCAGCGTAGTGGCGATTGAAAAGGATGCGGAACGCAAGCCAAGTCAGGTGTTTCCCACATTTCTAGCTCTGAACTCCGCTGGTGCCAGCAGCCAAGGCTATTTCAGTTCTTCGTATGCACCCTTCAAGGTGCAGCCCGCTACCTCGGGTTTGCGGAATGTCACCAATACCAACGGGGAAACACGGTTCAATACCCGTTTCGATTTTCTTCACAAATTAGACGATTCCCTCCGGGTGGATTCTCCTTACGGTCAGCCTGTTTCGGATTACGATGATTTTTATCGGGCTGCCAAGGGCTTGATGTATAACCCTGTTGTCACAAAGGCTTTTTCTTACACCGCAGCCGATAGCACCCGCTATGGCAGCACCACATTTGGCAACTCGTGCCTGGTAGCAAAACAGGTGTTAGAAGCGAATCAAGGCACTCGTTTTATTCAAATTACGCAAGGCGGCTGGGATAATCACACCAATATCTACCAGCCTACGGTGCTGCCCCAAATCTAGCATTGCTCGATAATGGCCTTTCGGCGCTGATCAGCGACCTGAAAGCTTCCGGACAATTGGCCAGTACTTTGATCGTGATGCTGGGGGAATTTGGCCGCACCATCGGCCCGTTAACTGCAGCCGGTGGTCGGGATCACTTTCCGCAACAATTTGCCTTCTTTGCCGGAGGCGGCATTCAAGGCGGAAGGGCAATCGGCTCCACGACAGCGAACGGTTCGGCTACGTTAGATCCCGGTTGGGTAAGGCAGCGAGATATCAAGCCAGAAGACATTGAGGCGACCATCTATTCGGCCATGGGCATCGATTGGACCACAGTTCGGCACGATGATCCACTCGGACGTGGTTTCTACTACGTTCCCAACTCCGATCAGGATATGTACGGCCCTATCCACGAGCTCTGGCCATCCTGAATGAGCCTGATGTATACTACCGAAGCGATCATGACCCTGATGCACTGACTGGGTAAAAGCGGAAGCCCAGGTATCCGCCTAGGTCGTCCAGGCCACGGTAGCCGTGTTTAGAATAGTCACAAAACCTATTATGCTAACCCGCTTAGCTTGCAAGGTCGTCCGCTGATTACACCATTACTCGGTTTACTGTCGGTCATTCAGTCCCTGATGATCACCACTGTACCGGTCGGCTCGCAGCTTCGAGTTCGAATGAGCACTCCTGTTGCCTCATGGTCCAGTGCGGTAAACAGCCCGATCAGTGCCGTGCTGATCGCGCCCGTCATGGTGAATGGCCAGTTAGCCCTTCCCGCAGGATGCACCCTGTCCGGGCGAATCAGCTCCATCACCCGCGTTGGCCTGGGAATCCGCCATGAACGGGCTTCCCTTGGTTTGGAATTTACCAGCATTTCCCTCCCTGACGGCGGCACAATCGCGATTGCCGCGCCAGTGACTCAGGTCGATACCGGGCGGGAGCGAGTCACTTCCGCAGGTCTTATACAAGGTGTCCGTGCAACCAGCAGTATTTCGTATCGTGTGAGCGGCTATATCAAAATGGCCTTGCTGTGGCAGTTCCACGCACAACTCGCCGAATGGGCTATTAAGTCGTTTGTGGTGCAACTGCCGGAACCCGAGATTTACTACCCCGCAGGCACCGAACTCACACTTTCCGTAAAGAAGCAATTGGTCGCTATCGCGCCTGCAAGACCTGTCGCCGAAACACTGGTTCATTCTGATTTGGCGGAACTCCGTGAGCTTGTTGCCTCCATGCCGTTTCGCACCAGCGACCCCGAATCCGGCCGGCCCTCCGATCTCGCCAACGTTTTGCTGGTGGGATCGCGCAGCGAGATTATTGCTGCATTCCGAACCGCAGGTTGGAGTCTGGCCGGTCCTATCTCCCTTCGCTCTCGCATCGGTTTGATTCGCGCGGCAGCCGAAAGTCATGGATATTCCAGTCCCATGACGCCCTTGCTGCTGGATGGGGTGGAAGCCGACATGTCCTGGCAGAAAGGGCTCAATGATGTTTCCAAGCGCCATCACATCCGGGTCTGGAAGCAACCAAATTTATGGAATGGACAGGAATTGTGGATGGCAGCCGCAACCCGTGATATCGATTTTGCTTACCTGCGCCCAGGGCATGCCTTTACCCATCAGATCGATTCGCAAGTCGACGAAGAACGCGAGAAAGTAGCATACGATCTTGCATTCACATCTTGCGCCACCCCTTTAGCCTGGATTGACAGATCGAATGTGCCTCACTACGCTCAAAACGGCACCGGCGATTCCTTTGTGACCGATACCCGCTTGGTAGTGATGCGATTCAACGGGTGTTCCTTTGCAAGTCCCGCGACGGACGGCGATGCACCGACGCTGAGTGCTCGCGGCGGCAAATGGCAGCGCTTCGTGCGCCGGGAAATCCTGGTGACACGCAGCGACTTCCTTCGTGACAACCTCTACTGGCGCATCTATGAGGCTTCCCGCCTGACCTTTAACTATGTTCGCGAACGCAAGCAAGGGACGCCATCCGGAGTGCTTTTAACAGGTTCCTCATCAGCGGGTTCCTCACCTTTCTGGCAATCCTTGAATCTGTTCCTGTCGTCCTTGCAATAAGAGCGCTGCTTAGGCCGTTACAATAGCTGCTGTATATGCCCCGCTTGACTTGGGACCAAACCGACTCTATCGCGCTCGCTCTCCATGAGAAGTTTCCTGACCTGGACCCGACGCACATTCGCTACACGGATCTCCATCAATGGATTACGCAACTGCCGGATTTCAAAGACGATCCGCAGGCGTCCACGGAAGGCAAGCTGGAAGCCATTCAGATGGCTTGGCTGGAAGAGTACCAAGATAATCAGTAATGTATTACCGATTGCCTCTTAGCCAAATGGAGATTACTTCCGACAAATCGACGAACGTAAGTTCGGTGGGAACACGCCGAAGGCGCTTACACAGTTTGGGCAAATCCGTCTGGAAACGCTGAAAATGCGTCACGATTTCCGCGCTGCCCGGAAGTGCTCTTCTTCCCGATGCCGCTGCAAGCCAGTTGCGAACCTCTGTAATTGCCTGACGCGAATCTCCGGCGTGCACGTGAATGTCTTGGCCGGCAATGTCGGAGATGAAATTTCGATAGCGGTAAGGTTCGGAGTCAAGAATCATGCACTGCTTTCGCCTCCGGCGTTTGTCCCCAAATCTTCGGCATCCAAGAAACAGCCCAAGTTCTAACGGCATGTTAAATCGGGGCAGATGAATGGTACGGTCAAGTCCAACTGCTGATAAATCATGAATGCCGAATCGGCACTCATCAATGATGCGCTCAATTTTGGAAAGTCGGACCTCGCCAGCATCATCAGTCTCTAATGCACAACGCGGAACAAAGCCAAGATCAAAGATAGCGAAAACTATTCCGACAAATATCGGCTAGCATTCGACATCGAATGGACAGTTGATGAAAACGTAATCGCTCTCGCGAGGTTCACGCACGCGACAACAGATCTGCTTCTATGCGATCTAAAATAAGACTGCCAATCGCTTTTTCAATGTTCTTTGTTCCCAAGCGACTCTTCCGCAGCGGTTCCTTTACTTCGGGCAATCCGTATGTCTCGTGGGTCACAATCTGGCCATCGCCGCTTAAGACCACAAACTGCCCTTTCGCATTGCGTCGCACTAACTTCCGCGCTGCCTTAATCGCACCAGCTTGCGTGGTGTGTGTGCTAGTAGCGTTACCTTCTTGCACTAGCCATGTACCGTCTCTTGGAACCACGTGGACTGTTTTGCTCGCAGCCATATGCCTAAACTTATTGTAGTTGGACTTCGTGCGGCTTGTCTTTCGATACGGCCGAAGCCAAACTGGCTCCTAAAACAGCAGAGTCAATAGGACCTGTGCTATCCTACGGTATTCGGATCAAAGCCATGCCTAAGCTAAAGACACACAAAGGCGCGGCCAAACGCTTCAAGAAGACGGGAACGGGGAAAGTGGTACGTGCACACGCTTTCGGTCGCCATATCTTGACGTCGAAGGCGCGCAAACGGAAAACGAAATCTGCATAAGACCGTTGTTGCGGATGAAGCGGATCAGCAGAAGCTGAAACGCATGATTCCTTACTAAACTAGGGAATCACTGTAGCAGCTAAATTATTTGTATTGTTTCGAGTGCGAGCGGCGCTACTGCACGTGCCCGCATTGCCTCATGATTTACCAATCTCATCAGGAGTGAAAACGTGCCCAGAGTAAAACGTGGTACTAACCGGCGTGATTATCGCCACAAAACCCTAGAACGCGCATCCGGATTTTTTCTTACCAAGAGCAAGCTGAACCGGGCGGCTCAAGAAGCTGTCGAAAAGGCATTGAAATACGCCTACACGGGCCGCAAGCAGAAGAAGCGGAACTTCCGCTCTTTGTGGATTGTGCGTATTGGCGCTGCTACCAAGGCTGCCGGACTTTCCTATAGCAAGTTCATGCACGGCCTGAAACTGGCTGGCGTAGAGCTAGACCGCAAGGTGTTGGCGGAAATTGCGTATGCGGATCAGACCGGTTTTGCGGCCCTGGTAAGCCAAGCCAACACGGCATTGTCCGCGCAAGCAAAACCTGCTGCGTAATCATTGATTTCTTATGGCCAACGTTGACCAGGAAAACGATTCCCTTACGGGGCTGGAAGACCGGGTCATGAAAGCGATCCAGTTAGTGCAGCGCCTCCGGCAGGAAAAGGAAGCTGCACTGCGGGAAAATGCTCAATTGTTGGAAGAGTTGGAAGCTTTGCGCTCGGAACGGCAGCAGGTTCGCGGGCGCATTGAAAAGCTTCTTGGGCACATTGATTCCCTCGAGCAATAAACCGGGAGGACCGGGGTACCCCAATGCCCGAAAAAAGACCGGTCCGCGTCACCATTTTTAACCAGAGTTACTCGTTATTAGCGGAAGGGGATCCGTCGGATCTGGAAGCGGCTGCCCTTGCCGTGGATGAACTGATTACCTCTCTTGCCGCACGATCTTCTTACGGCGATTCCGCTCGTATTGCCATTCTGGCCTGTCTCCATTTAGCGGACCGGCTTCGCCGCATGGAGCGAGAATTTACTTCCTTACGATTGAAAACGGAAAGAATTGGAGAACTGCTGGAAACTGCTTTTTCCGGAAATGATTCTTCTGATTAACCCTGGTTTGCTGGAAATGTGTCAAATTGTCCGGTATCCTGAATCAGGCTGAAAATGAAGGGCATCGTTTTAGCGGGAGGCACGGGCAGCCGTCTCTTTCCGCTTACCAAAATCACCAATAAACATCTGCTGCCGATCTTTGATAAACCGATGATCTATTACCCAATTCAAACATTGGTGGATGCGGGCATAGAAGACATCATGGTGGTAACGGGAGGCAAGAACTCGGGAGATTTTCTCCGCCTGCTGGCGAATGGCAAGCTATTTGGCCTCAAGCATTTGAATTACACCTACCAGGAAGGCGAGGGCGGCATTGCCGACGCTTTGGCATTGGCCGAGCATTTCGCTGAAAGTGAGCCTATTTGCGTGGTACTGGGCGATAACATCATTGAAGCTGATATTCGCCAAGCTGCCGACGCTTTTCGCCAGCAAGGTTCCGGCGCACGCATTCTCCTGAAAGAAGTGCATGACGCGGAACGCTTCGGCGTGGCTGAGTTAAATGGGGACAAAATTGTCGGCATTGAAGAAAAGCCGAGCCAGCCCAAGTCCAACTATGCCGTTACTGGCATTTATATGTATGACCCCACCGTATTTGAAAAGATCAAAACACTGGTTCCTTCCGGTCGCGGCGAACTGGAAATTACGGATGTGAATAATGCTTATATTCGGGAAGGAACCATGAGCTTCTCGTTTCTGGATGGCTGGTGGACGGATGCAGGAACATTTGAATCCCTTTTGCGCGCCGCCAATCTAGTGGCGCAATCCCGAACCGAAAAAGAAAAAGATCTGGAGAAACCCGTTTGACCGAAACAAAAGTTCTTGCTGTGGAAGGTGTTGCCGGCCTGAAGATGCCGCAAAACCCGAAAGGTCTAGGAGACCTGATTTTAACAGCGGATTCCCCTAAGAAAATTGAAGGGGTGAAAATACAGCCGGTAGTGCTGTGGCCGGATGATCGGGGATACTTCCTGGAAATCCAACGTATGCGGCAAGGCTTGGCCGCGCAGTTTCCTCTGGAATCGTCGCAAATCTCTGCTGCGCTGAATTACCCCGGAACCATCAAGGCATTCCATATCCATTTCGAGCAGACGGATTGTTGGACGCCCGTGATGGGCACCATGCAAGTGGTTCTGGCGGACCTCCGCCCGGATTCCCCTACATTCGGGAAACGGAATACCTTGTATGTCGGCACGCTTCGGCCTTGGCAAATCCTGATTCCTCCCGGCGTTGCGCACGGCTACAAAGTAGTGGGGCAGGACGCGGCCATGCTGGTCTACATGACAGACCGTTATTACAATCCCGCCGACGAGGGCAGAATTGTGTATAACCACGCCGGCATCAATTACGATTGGGAAACTCAGTATAAATGAAGCTCATTGTTACCGGAGGCGCCGGGTTTATCGGCTCTGCCTTCGTGCGCATGGCTGTTGCGGAAGCCATCCAAGTGGTTAATCTGGATAAGCTGACGTACGCAGGAAACCTGGAAAATCTTGCGCCCGTGGCGGATAACCCGCTTTATAAGTTTGCGCAAGGGGATATCTGCGACAGCGACTTTGTGCGGTCTTTGATGGAAGGGGAAAAGCCCGACGGGTTGATCCATTTTGCCGCTGAATCTCACGTAGACCGCAGCATTCTGTCTCCCGGCGCATTCGTGGAAACCAATGTTCGCGGCACGTTCACTCTGCTGGAAGCCGCGCGTGCGTTAAAAATTCCCCGTTTTGTCCATGTCTCCACAGACGAAGTATATGGAAGTCTCGAAGAGCCTTTGGAAGCGGACGAGAACTTTCCCTTAGTCGCTAACAGTCCGTATTCTGCTTCCAAAGCCAGTTCTGACCTGCTGGTGCGTTCGTATTTCAAAACCTACGGAATGCCGGTCATGATTACCCGCGCTTCCAACAACTACGGGCCATACCAGTTTCCGGAGAAATTGATTCCGCTCATGGTGTTGAATGCCATGGAAGACAAAAAGCTTCCGGTCTATGGCGATGGCCAGCAAGTGCGTGACTGGCTCTATGTGGACGATCACTGCCGTGGCATTCTGGCCGTGTTTCAACGGGGCAAGGAAGGGGAGGTCTACAACATTGGCGGCAACCGGTCTCTTCCGAATCTGGATGTCGTGCGCAAGATCCTCCAAGCGACCGGAAAATCCGAGTCCCTGATTGAATACGTGAAAGATCGCCCCGGCCATGACCGTCGCTATGCGTTAACGAATGCCAAGCTGACGGCTGCTACAGGGTGGGAACCGCAGGTACAGTTTGAGGATGGGCTTCGCCAAACAGTTGCCTGGTATCGCGAAAACAAGGAATGGGTGGAGCATGTCCGTTCAGGAGCGTATCGCGAATACTACGCCATGAACTACGGCCATCGTTGAACCAAGTTTGCCGAAATATACGCGTCGCGCTGGACGCTGGACCCCTTGTTTTATCCAGCGGTGGCTTGCTTCGGTATGTGTCGGAACTAAGTTGCGCTCTTAGCCATGCCTTTCCGGAAGATGAATTTGTTCTGTTGAGCGATCAGCCGTTTTCTGTTCCTTCTGAAGGTGGTGCGAATCTCCGCGCTGGATCTCCCCCGAATACATGGTGGGAAAAGCGGTGGTGGTTTTGGGGGGCAAATCGCGCCATTAAGCAACACGGAATACAGGTGTTCCATGGCACCGACTTCGCCGTTCCATATCGCGCCAAAGCTCCTTCGGTGCTGACGCTACATGATTTATCGCCATGGAAAGAGAAAGCGTGGCACACCGGTGCGGATCGCGTCCGAACGCGTGCGCCCCGCATGATCCAGCGGGAAGCCACCATGGTCATCACTCCCAGCGAAGCTGTCCGAAAGGAGGCGATTGCCCATTTCCAGCTTGTGCCGGAACGCGTGGTTGCCGTTCCCCATGCGGCAAATTCCCGCTTCCGTCCCGTAAATACCGCTTCCCAGGAACCTTACTTTTTATTTGTAGGCACTCTGGAACCACGGAAAAACCTCCGCCTGCTGCTCGGAGCGTGGCGATCCGTGCGTGGCGTGAAACTGGTGATTGCCGGACGCCAGCGCGAGGACTTTGCTAAACCGCCTGATGAACCAGGTGTGGAGTGGCTGGGAGAAGTGCCGGAGCAGCAGCTTCCCGAACTCTATTCCGGAGCGCTGGCGGTGATTTACCCCTCGTTGTATGAAGGGTTTGGTCTGCCGGTATTGGAAGCCATGCAGTGCGGGGCCTGCGTGATTACCTCTCGTGATCCTGCCATCCTGGAAGTATCTGGCGGCGCGGCGATTCATGCCGGAACTGGGGAAGAACTTGCTGCAGCCATGCGAGCAATAGCGGAATCCCCGGAACAAGCCTGCCCATGGCGGGAACGCGCATTGCGGCGAGCGTCTGAATTTTCCTGGGAACGCACCGCCTTTGCTACTCGGGCTGTGTATGAGGAGGCCATTCGTCGCTTTGGCCATGGCTAAGGAGAGCCGCGGCGCTGCGCTGCTGCTTTCTCCCGAAATTCCATATCCGCTCCATGGTGGAGGAGCGCTGCGTACCGCTTCTGTGCTTCATTATTTAGCACAGGGAAGAGATGTCGACCTCATTGTGTTCCGCCACCGTCCGGAACAAGATCCGGCTTCTTTGCTTCCTCCGCAATTCGTCAGAAGGCTGTGCGTGATTGATCTCCCTTTTCACCGGAAAGACCTTGCTTCTCGTGTGCTTCGGAATGGCGTGAGATTTCTAAGAGGCGTGCCGCCATTGGTGGACCGCTTTCGGGGATTTGGAAAGGAAATCCAGGAGTTTTTACAAGGCCACAACTACGAAGTTGCTGTAATTGAGCATTTCTGGTGCGCGGAATATGCAAGCCTTCTCCAGCGGGTAAGCCAGAACGTTGCTCTGAATCTCCATAATGTGGAGTCCGTGCTTCACCAGACCTACGCGAAATCCGAACCGGGATGGCAGCCGTTCGTACATGGGCGTTTTGCTCGGGAAGCCCGCAAGCTGGAAGAAGCTTGGTTTCCCCGATTTACGGAAGTCCTTGCTGCCTCGGAAATTGACGCGGTTCGGGTTCGGCAAATTTCCCCAAATGCATCCACCCGTGTATTTGCGAACTCTCTTCCTTGGACCCCGCTTCCGCATCGGGCAGAAGAAGCGGTAATTGCCTTTTCCGGCAATCTGGAATACCAGCCCAATCAGCAGGCAGTGCAGTTCTTTGCAGCGAAGGTCTGGCCGGAAATCCGGAAGGAGCACCCGGAATTGCGCTGGCGTTTGATCGGCATGAACCCCCATGCAGTCCAGCCATGGATAAAAGGAGTTCCCGGCGTGGAATGCACCGGTTCCGTGGCAGACGCAGTAGCGGAATTGGCCTCGGCCCGTTTGGTAGTGGTCCCATTGTTTTCCGGCAGTGGCACGCGGCTGAAAATTGTGGAAGCCTGGGCAGCGGGGCGTCCTGTGATTTCCACCGCTTTAGGGGCGGAAGGGCTGCCTGCGGAGAGCGGTGTCAATATTCTGTTTGCCGAAACCGGAGAGCAATTTTTGAAGGCTATAGACCACCTTCTGAGGGATTCCACATTTTCCCGCACGCTGGGCGACAATGGACGTCAAACCTTTCAACGGGAACTGTGTTGGGAAAAGGCGTGGCAAACCCTTGATAGTAGTTGCTTGGCAGTGAAAAATTCGTAAGTTTTACCTAACTTTAGATTGTGCGATGAGTTACTTATACTAAAAGAGTCTGAATGCGCATCGCCGTCGACGCTCACGCGATTGGAAAGAACCTCACCGGCAATGAAGTTTATATTCGCAGCCTACTCCAGGCGTACGATACTTTAGATCCCGAATCCGAGTTTGTAGCCTATATCAGCAGCGCCAAGGCAGAGCCGGAGATTCCCTCCCGCTTTGCCGTGCACCGTGTGTCGGCGAACCCATTTGTGCGTTTGGGGTGGGATCTGGGCAATCGGGTTAAAAAGGATCGGGCCGACCTCCTTCATGTGCAATACACCTCTCCGTTTTCGTGCTCTGTGCCCGTGGTGGTCAGCGTTCATGACGTGAGCTTTCTGGAACATCCCGAATACTTCACGTGGCAGCGCCGTCTCCAACTGCGGATCACAGTGGCTCGCACTGTGCATCTGGCTGCCAAAGTGATCACTGTAAGCGAATTCGCGCGAAAGTCCATTCTGCGCGCCTATCCTCGTCTTTCCCCGGACCGGCTGGTGATGATTCCTGATGCGGCCAGCCCGCGTTTTTGCGTGGTGAACCGTGCTGCGGCTGTTCGTGCCATTCAGAAACGGTTCGGCGTTGCTGGCCCTTTTGTGCTCTGTGTTGGTGATATTCAGCCGCGTAAGAACCATCTTGCCTTGGTGCGCGCCTTTGCCAGCCTGGTGAAAGCCTGCCCGGAAATCAAGCATCAGTTAATTCTGGCGGGAAAAGACACTTGGTTTAGCCATCAAGTCCGCCAGACTGTGAAGGAAAGTGGTGTGGCAGACCGGATTGTGTTTACCGGATTTGTTTCGGATCAAGATCTGCTGAACCTCTACAATGCTTGTGATTGTTTTGCTTTTCCCTCGCTTTACGAGGGGTTTGGGATTCCTGTGGTGGAAGCCATGGCTTGTGGCCGAGCGGTGATTGCCGCGAACACTGCCGCTATTCCGGAAGTAGCTGATCGGGCTGCCATTCTGTTTGATCCACAGAAGGACCGGGAAATTGTGGAAGCGCTGCGGGATGTTCTCCTGAATCCGGATCTGAGGCAGCGCCTGGAAAGATTAGGATTGCAACGGGCAGCGCATTTTAGCTGGCAGAAATCAGCGGAAGCCACCCTGGAGGTGTACCGCGAAGTAGCGGCTCAGGGCCAAACGGTGGAAGTGCCTGCGGCTTATGGACAATCATGATCCGTTTTCTTCTGCTCAGCCTGGGAAGCGGTTTGCTGGGATGCGCGCTTGCCGCCACGCCAACAGGCTTTCCCTTTGGCGCGGAATCGCTTCACTATTCCATTGTTTGGCCAAGCGGTTTGAGCCTAGGCGAAGCCACATTGACTGCTTCTCCGGCAGCCTCCTCCTGGCATTTTGAATTGAATGTGGATGCCTCCTTACCGGGTTTCCCCATTCGGGATCGTTACCTGTCCACCGCCTCGGATCAGCTTTGCTCCGCCACGTTTGAACGGCAAACTCTGCATGGCACCAGAAAGGCAAAGGAGATCATTACCGTGGCCGCAGATGGGCGTGCCACGCGGCAAACTCCGGAGGGCGGCTCCAGCAGCTTAACGGTTTCCCCGTGCGCCCATGATGCGCTCACTTTCTTGTATTTCGCGCGGCGCGCACTCGGACAAGGGAAACTTGCCCCGGCGGAAACGGTTCTGTTTGGCGCTGGTTACCCAGTGCGCCTGGAATACGCTGGCCCGCAACAGATTGCCCTGAATGGAAGCACGGTTCTTTCCGACAAAGTTGTGTTTATTATTTCCCGCCATAACGATTCCGACCTCCGCACGGAAATGTTTTTCGCACAGGACCCTGCCCGCACGCCATTGTTAGTTCGTAGCACGTTCACCTTGGGCACGTTTACCATGGAGTTGAGTTCGCTGAAAGTCGCCTTTTTTTCGCCCATGCCGCCTGCGCGCAGCGGGATTGCTGATTATTCGGAAGCATTGGTAGCGGAACTGGAAAAACGGGTTTCGCTGGAAGTGTTTGACCGTGCAGAGAAGCCGTTCGATCCTCTTGAGTTCGAAGCCATTCTGTATCATCTAGGCAACAACCCCCATCACGATTTTGTGTACCGCACGGCGTTGGAATATCCCGGCGTGCTGGTGATGCATGAATCCAACCTCCATCATCTGATGGCGCATCTCACCATTGTGCAAGGCGATTGGGACGCCTATGTGACCGAGGCAGAGTACAACGGCGGAGAAGGAGCCCGCAAACGGGCGGAACTGGCGCGCAGCCTCACCGCAGGGCCAGACTACGAAGGCCTCGCTATGACGCGTCGCGTTCTCGAAACGGCAAAAGGCGTGATTGTTCATAGCGACTTCATGGCGCGGGAACTGCATGAGGCAGGGTACAGCGGTCCCTTGGTGCGCATTCCGCATGGCGCGTGGATTCCCCAGGCCGAAGGGGCAACGTTTAGGCAACGATTAGGCGTCGCTCCGGGTGAGATTTTGGTGGGTGTGTTCGGCTTTTTGAAGCCTTACAAGCGCATCGCTGAATCTTTGCGAGCCTTTCGCCGCGTAGTGCGGGAAGCGCCAAATGCCAGAATGATTTTGGTCGGGGAGCCGCACCCGGAGTTTCCTGTGGAATCCTTGATCCAGTCACTCGGATTAGTCTCCTATGTGCGCGTGCTGGGGTTTGCTCCCATTGAGGATTTCGTCGGCTATATGGCCGCTTGCGACATCGTGCTGAATCTTCGCTTTCCCACGGTGGGCGAAAGTTCGGGTAGTCTGCTTCGGGCACTTGGGCTAGGCAAGGCAGTGCTGGTGTCCGACATCGGATCGTTTTCCGAGTTCCCGGAAGAAATCCGTTCTGAAAGTTCCCGTCGGCTCTGCCGAAGAAGAAACGCTGTTTGAATACCTGCGGCTCCTGGTCACTCGCCCGGACTTGGCGCCTGTCGTTGGGCGCTCGTGCGAAAGAATGGGTGGAGCGGGAATGCAACTGGAGCACAGTGGCAGACCAGTATGCGGCGTTTCTGCAAACGTTGGCTCCGCCTCCGGTACCGGAGCCTTCCCGCGTTTCGCCGGATTACATCGCCACTTGGGCCAAAGATGAGGGCGGCAGGAGTTACATTGAAACGCATCGCGCTCGTTTGGTGAAGACGCTGGATCTGATTCCCCCCGGCTCCGCGCAGCAATCCATTCTGGAGATGGGTGCCTATCTGCAGATCACGCCCGCTTTGAAAACCAAACTCGGCTACGGGTATGTGCGGGGCTGTTATTACGGGAAACTGGGTCAGCACGGATCATAAGGCAATGACGTCCACACTAGGCGAACGGTTTGAATGCGATGTGGACCACTTTGATGCGGAAGGGGATCGCGTTTCCTTATGCGGATGAATCGTTCGACACGGTGGTGTGTGGGGAATTGATTGAACATTTATTTCACGACCCCATGCACATGATGAGCGAGATCAACCGCATTCTGAAGCCGGGCGGCCACTTGTTGCTGACCACGCCAAACGTGGCTTCCCTGCGCAGTGTTTCCGCCGTGATGCAGCGTTACCATCCTGGTTTTTTCCATACGTATATCCGGCCTTCGGAAAGTGGAGTTGTGGATGCGCGCCACAATCGGGAATACACGCCAGGCGAACTCTACCGGCTCTTTCTGGATGCAGGTTTTGAAGTCGTCACTATGGAGACCGGCCCGTTCAGTGGAGAAGAAGCGGCAGCCGGAGCATGAGTGGGTGTGGAAGGTGCTGACGAGCAGCAGTGCCCATAGACCTGCGCGGCGAAGGAATTTACGCGCTGGGCGCAAAGACCAGCGGCGTGCTTCAGCGATGGCCTGACTGGCTGTATACCTGACATGAGCGTTGGTTACCGGTCGCCGGAAATCACGCTTTCACCACAGGGGGCTTGCCCGGTTTCAGCTAGAAAACACCACCGCAGAAACCTGGGACCCGGCTCTTGGCTTCCAGGTAGGAATTCACTTTCTGGATCGGGAAACGGAAGTGCTGCTGGAAGAAGGGCCGCGCTGGATACCAACATCGCCGATCGCGCCGGGCGAGACAACGGGTGGAAATTCATTTTGCCCTCCTGCTGAGCCGGGCCGTACCGGGTTTACTTCTCGCCTTTGATGGAAGGCGAAGCTTGGTTCTATGAACGTGGCCTTCCTTTTCTGTTAGTCGATGTTACGGTAGATCAGGCGGGGAACGCCCAAGTGGATCGCAAGGAAGTGACCACGCAAGGGCGTCTGCGGAAAGGCGTTTCTTCCGCTCCTTCCGGCGTGCGTTTACGTTGCCGTTTCACCTGATCTGGCGAACCGAAGCCTGATGCAAAGCATGGTGCGACGGGATATTTTAGGCCGCTATCGAGGCTCGTTCGGTGGCTGGTTCTGGACCGTACTGAACCCTTTGATGCTGATGCTGACCTACTTCTTTGTGTTCGGCTTAGTGTTGAATGCCAGGTTTGCCGGTGACCCGAGCCGTACCGGGTTTGCTCTTTATTTCCTGGCAGGGATGCTGCCTTGGCTGGCCTTTAGTGAAGCAGTGGGACGTGCGCCCAGAACATGCTGGAGTACCGAACTTTTATCAAAAAGCTGAAGTTCCCAGTGGAAACACTGCCGGCCAACCTGACATTGGCGGGCATGGTGAGTGAAGTGTTTGCCTTGGTGCTTTTTGTAGGAGCGCTGCTTCTGCTGCGCGGCTCGGTTCCCCTATCAGTGGCATGGTTGCCGCTGCTGATTATTCCGCAGTTGTTGTTCACCGCCGGACTCTGCTGGTTTCTTGCTGCGCTTGGAGTGTTTTTCCGGGACTTGGCTCAGATCAATGGCTTTCTTCTCACCATCTGGTTCTTCCTCACACCCATCTGTTACTCCGAAGCACCGGTGCCGCCTGCAGCACGTGCCATTCTGACCAAGAATCCGATTTATGTCTTGGTGCGAGGCTATCGGTCTGTGTTTCTGGAAGCGCACGCACCTGCTTGGGGACCGCTGTGGAAGTTATGGCTGCTTTCCGTGTTGGTGTTTCTGGTAGGTTATGCTTGGTTTTATAAGCTTCGGAAATCGTTTGCCGACGTCATCTGAGTTATTGAGTAGCAAGAAAGAGAGTCTGGCTATTCTTGGCTCCTCCTACGTTGACCGTAAGAGGTAGTGCCGAGTTGGAGCCGGCGTTTGGCACCACTACGTTGAACTGGTAAAGCCCGGTAAAGGAAGGTGCTAACCCGGAGTAAGTGATTGTTGCAGAAGCGTTTCCAAAAAGCATCTGCACAGGTGTGGTGACTGAGTTTTGTTGAGTGACTAAGGTTGCCTGCCGTGAAGCCGCCTGTTACCGGACCAAATCCAACGCCATAAAAAGTTACCGTTTTCTCCTGCTTTTGCAGGGCGGGAAGCAACACCGGTGATGGCGTTTTGCGGAAGAGCAAAGGTCCCATCAGGCAGAATCCCGGCAACATATTGTTTTCCGCCAATCTGAAATGTGCTCGGTGCAAGCAAGCCGGGTTGAGTAGGGTTCACTATTAACCAAAACTGCTCGCTCACTCCGTTGGCATTGGTAACCACTACAGGCATTGCGCCAGACGGCGTATCGGAAGCAACAAGCGCATTAACCTGACCAGGACTTACATAATCCAGAAAGGCTGCCTTGCCACCTACTGAAACACTCACGCCACCCAGCGAAGTGGGAGCAACCCCATTCTTAAAATCATCGCCTGACCAAGTCGTAGTGGAAGCTGCTAAGTTCGTCCCGTAGATTTCGACCCATGATCCGGGAGCAATCGCGGCAAATCCGCCGAATGCGGATGCACTGAGAATGCCAGCCGGAGTGACTACTGGTGGGCCACCTGGTGCGGAGAGCACGAAGGCCACGTTATCCGCCATGGAATTTGTAGAAGAAAAAGTAAGCGCGATGTGTACACGTCTTGTTCCGGCAGGAAGTGTTCCGGAAGCAGCGACCTCCACCATGCCGGGACTTGGGTGATTCGTGGTGCCGCCAATTTGGCCAGTGGCAGCCAACGGTTTGCCTGACCAATCGAAAAACATGTAAGTCAATGCGGGAGGCCCAATCGCATACGTTCCCCCAACCCACGCAGACACGTTGTATTTCACTTGCGAAGAATCGATCAGTGACATTGCCGCAGAGACGTCAATATCTTGGTAGCTTGCGGCTCCCGAAGCACCCCCGCAAAATAGATTGACTCCGCGGTTTGCCGGACCAGGATCGGTAAGTCCGATCCATCCACTGCCTCCATAGGTCGCAACGGATGCGGCATTACTGCTTGACCATCCAGGAAGGTAGGGCGCGGTGGAACTCGATGCTGTTCCCGGACCAGCTTCCGCATCGCCATTGGGAATGAGATTGGTTCCTAACACCATGCCCGGCGAAGTGGAAAGCTGATTTAACACGAGCGATAAGTTATCGGCGGCTCCATACCCATGCGCTGCTGCATTTGGGTTGTAGCTGTCCAAAGTAAGGGTAACTGTGATTCGAGTAGTGCCGGAGGGCACAATACCGACTTGTTGTTGCAAAGATAAGCCACTGCCCGGAAAACCAAGCGGGCCGACAGTGGCGCTCGAAAATGTCTGCCCACTCCCATTTTTGAACGAAACCAACATTCGAGCGGGTGCGGCTGTGCCAGCCCCGTTTGCTGTGCCTAAATAGGCCGACGCAGTGAACTTCACCGTTGAGTTATTAATCAATGCCGCGGCTGATGACACATCAATATCTTGGGTAAGAACCGCGTTATCACCGTTTGCTGTGCTGTAGGTTACGAAATATTGAAAACCGTGGCTCTGAGGAGCAGGATTCTTGAGAAGAATGAGCCCAGAAAGATCGTACGGGATAACGTTCACGCTGCCTGTGCGTGTCCAGCCTGGAATGCTGGTAACGGGAGAGTTAATAGCGTTTGCAGCTGTTCCTGTTTCAGCGTCTCCGTTCACGATCAAGTTGGTTCCGAGAATACCTTGAGCTAATAGCATCTGAGTTGCTACCGCAAAACCGATTGCGCATCGAAGCAGCGATTTCACTTGAGCATCGTTCATATGTTTTCGTTCAGCTAGATATGCACTAGCCATGAGAAACATTACAGAACGATGGAGTTTTTCTTTTACTGAAGTGCAAACGTAATGCGAAAGCCGGTGGAAATGAGGAGATCGTTTTGCTGATTGTTGTTCACCGGATTGCTTAGGAGGCGGTCGCTAATGGTGACCTGCCATGAAAGCCATTTCCGTAGCGTGGTCGCGCTATTGGCATCAAAGGCAATGCGGTAATCACCGCGAGAGGTTAAGTTGGGGTAGAAAGTGAACTTTTCATGAAGAGTGGTGTTGTTCGAAATCTTCTGTGTCAGTTCTTCTCCTAACAATCCTTCTCCAAAACTCCGGCGTTCTCCGCCCACAAAATACTCGCGATCATAGGAGCCGCCGATGAAAATATCAAACACACTGTTTTCGCGTTTCCGAACATGGTAGCCAATGGCAACAGAAGGCGCGAAGCGGAGATTCAAGTTCTGTAACGCATCCGATTCAAAGTTGCCTTCGCCCACCAAAAACATCCGAGGGCTCAGGTTACGGTTGTAACTCACTGTGCCTCTGCGAGCATCGGCGGTAGTGGCTCGTGCTCCCGTGACGTTGCTGCTGGAATACACCGAGGTAAAGGTTACGGTTGTTTTGTCATAGGCTGTCACACGATTGGCATTGCCGTTGATATTGAGCGATGTGGTCTTCGAGTTTCCTTGCGTTTTGGAAAGCCCAAGGTCTACGTATCCTGCCCACAGATCGAACAATTTTGGATTCTGCATTCGCTCGTATTTCTGCTGCTCCGCTTCGGAACGAATGGTGGCGACATCCGTTTTCATCACTTGCTGCGTTCCTATTTCCAAGGCTTGCCCTTGTGTAGTAACAGGCCCAACTACCGCAGCCCCATTCTTGGTGTCCAGCGTCACTGGTTTATCGGTCTTCAGATCTACAACGGCATCCCAGGGAAGATTCACTTGACCCGCATAGTCAGACTTGAACGTCAATGTTTTATTATCGGATTTCACTACGGAACCTGTGAGGCGGTCTCCGTTTTTCATCACTACAACGTCAGCGCGCAAAGCAGTGAACAAGAGAAAACACAAGAAAAAAGGTTTCAAGGTTCCAGGGTAAACGAATTTCGATCCCATAGCGTTCCGTAACAGGCAAGGGAGAAAAAACAGATGGCCGCAGATAAGGCGAACACGACCGTTCCGTGTTGTTGTTCCTCCATTCCCGCCGCCATACTGGCAAGGATTTGTACTAAACCGATGGGCAGCAGCCGACCGCCAGTAAAGCGCCAACGCTGTTGTGGCAAACGCATCAGCACAGAGGAATGGTGACCAACGGCCAAAGAAACGAAACCGAAACACAATCCGCATAACGGATCGAGCGGCAGAACCAATAGGAGGAGAACGCCAAGAAAGGCCACGTCTTTCGCGAGCAAAATTTGCCAGCCGCGAAGCGGAAGCAAATGGTAGCGGGTGATGCCGGAACCAAATTCCAGGCCGAACAAGGATTGTGTATAAGTACTTAACGCAAGCGCTACCAGAATCGCCAGAATCCGGAATGCGGCTGGATCAGGATGGGCGTTGAGAACACGATAAGCGCAACCGCCCAAGCTCAACAGAAACGCAATATAGAAATCTAGGAGGCTCAGCAGATGCCGGACGTTGTTACGGATCAAACCGCCAAATGGACCGGGAAATTGGGGAACGAAACGAAGGAAGTTCCAGTGCGGATTCCTTTTCTCCATTCTGTTGCTGAGAACTATTGCAAATTGCATCACCATTGCTACGCCGACAAAGGAAACGGCTGCGAAAACACGGACTTTTACCGCTAACAGCAGGACCGCAATCCATATCACGGGACTCAGCGCAAGGCTTGCCATGCGTAGCTGCCAATGTTGTGTTTTGCTAAGTGGCCATAATATAAGCCGATCTGGAGGAATGCGCTTCAATGGGTCAGAAGATAAAGGAAACAACAGCAGAAAGCCTAGCAGCAAAAAGAAGGGTGCTGCGCTTATGGGCTGCACGCCGCTGTTCAGCGATCCGTACACGATCAAAGCCACAAACAGAAAGAAGTTATTTACCCGGATGGAGCGAAAGGTCCCGAGATCACGCTGGACGGCTCGCCTGACCGCTTTCAGAATCGCGGAGAGCGGAGCCATGCCAATTCTTCTATGGGAGCACTTTCTACCAGATCGAAATACAGTTCTTCTAAGGAGCGATCTAGCCCTTGGTTGGCAGAAGACCAAACAATGCGGCCTTCGCGAATCATCATGATTTCCGTTGCCAGTTGTTCCACAATGGCAAGCAAATGGGAGGTGAAGAACACCGTGATTCCCCGCTGGGAAATAGTGGTAAGCAAATCCCGAATGGTTTTTGCGGAAACAGGATCAATGCCTTCAAATGGCTCATCCAGAAACAACACGCGAGGATTATGAAGCAGCGCCATCGCGAGTGCCGTCTTTTTCCGCATCCCATGAGAGCACTGGTCCAGAAATGTATTCTGCCCTCCCTGCAAACCCAGCACGCGAAGAAGACCTTGCGCTCTTTCTTCCCCTTCCTGCTTGCTGATGCCGTAAATGGGCGCGCAAAGTTCCAAGTGTTCTTTCACGGTGAGAGAATCCAGGAGGCCCAAATTTTCGGGTACTACACCAATCACTTGCTTCCATTCCAGCGAATGGGAAGGAACGGCAAACCCGGCGATTTCCACTTCGCCCTGATCTGGTGCAAGCAGACCCGTCAGCATTTTCAGCAAGGTGGATTTGCCAGCGCCATTCGGACCAAGCAGAGCGCAAACGCCTCCGGAAATTTGAAAGGAAACATTGTCTACCGCGGTGAATTCAGTGAAGCGTTTCGTAAGGTGACTGCACTGGATGGTGGCGGGTGAGTTCAGGGTTGCTCCTTACCCTCAATGCGTCATCGAGTAAACAATATAGTTCATCCCGATCCGGTAAGCCAGGGAAGCAAAAGGTTCCGGGTAGGCCGGATCGTCAGCCCACTCCCAGGCGTCGCCTAAGTCCATGTTGTGGCAGATCGCTACTTGAATTCTGCCTTTCTTGTCATACACTGCGCGCCAGCGTGCCTCATATCCATCCTGCTCATAGGTGCGACCTGAATAAAGATATTGCTTTCCAGGGACCTGTACCCGGTTATGAAGATCGTAGAGAGTATGGAGAATGGGGTCAGTTTCCTGAATATCGACCACCGGTTCATCGGGAAACACTCGCTGCAAACTTTCCATGAAGACATTCCATTCCCGGGTTCCATGAAAATCGTCGACCATCAGAAAACCGCCACGGTCCAGGTAATCGCGAATGCGTTTTGCTTGAGCGTTATCTAACTCCCAATGGCCGACCTCCACAGCATAGAGCCACGGCCAGTTATACACCTCATCGCTATCCACATCAATCACTTCTTCCACCGACCGGGCGTGAATCCGAGTGAGGCGGCGCACGCCTTGAATCAATTGCCGTTCCGCTTTGTTGGAATCCGTGGCCCAACTGCTGCGCCGCCGCCGACCCCCTCCGCCGTAAGATCGGTAACGGAGGCGCGCAAAGGCATATTCTGCTGGCTCCCGAGCATCTGGCGGGTCGTCTGCCGGGTCCTGCATCTCGGATTCATACCGACTGTTGTAGCGTTGAAAAGCAAAAACGGTGCTCCAGATGCCTAAGCCGAGCAACAGCAAGAGAACAGCAGCAGTTTTTTTCACGGCCACCTCTGCGCTACATCATAGCGGATCAGAAAGGGCTTATCAGTAAAGTCGCTGGAGGATGCGCCGTAATCACCGGAGTTGCCTTGGGCAACGCCTTTCGCATCAGTTCCTTTAAATGCGCTTCCACTTTGGCGGCTTCCGCATTGCGATTCTGGGCACGAAGAAACGTGATGTAATTTTGCACGGTGCCCATCACTGCCGGGTGCTCGCCGCCGAGTCCTCCTTCCCCGAGCAGCAGGGTGCGCTTATAAAAGGTCTCTGCTTTTGCCGGATCATTCATGGCCTCATACAGCAGTGCCAATGTTTCCAGATTACCCAGAATCGCTTCTTCCCTGATTCCCAGTGCACGAAGGGAAAGCGGCTCGGCCTGTGCGAACTTTTGCTGCGTGGCATACAGAGAAGCCAGATTATCCAGCGCTGCCGCCACAAAGGCGCTTCGCTTGCCTTGGGTGGTTTCCCAGATCGTCAGCGAACGCTTATACAGCACTTCCGATTCGGCGTACTTCTTTTCCTGGTAATACGTAAGGGCGAGATTATCCAGAGCGGGTGCCACTTCGGAGTGCATCGGCCCGAGATTCTTTTCACGAATGGAAAGGCTTCGCTGAAAGTAAGGTTCGGTTTCGGCATATCTTTTCTGTTCGCGGTACAGCAGGCCGATCCGGTCTAACAAGCCGATCAGGCTGAAGTGATCCGCGCCCAGATTCTTTTCGCTGATGGCGAGCGCTTGGAGGAAGTTCGTTTCTGCTTCCCCGAATTTCCCGTCGCTTTGGAGTAATGCACCTAAAGCAATCAGGGTGACAGCTACTTCCAGATGAGTTGGCCCTAATTTTCCCTCCCGAAGAGAGATGGCCTGGTGATACGCATTCACTGCTTCGGGCATGCGCGTCATCGCTTGGTATATGCCAGCCAATTGATCAAAATCGGCTGCTGCCCCCAGTTCATCCGGATTGCCTATCCTCTGATGCAAAGTAACGTTGCGCAGCACAAGGGGCTCCGCTGCTTCCGGTTTTCCCGCAGCTCGCAAAATGGCGGCCATTTTAGTGAGATACGGAGCTAAGGCCGGATTTTCGGTTCCCAACACCTTTTCCCGGATCGTGATTGCCTGTTTTAGCAAGAGTTCCGCATTGCGAAAGTCACCTTGCGTCTGATTCAGTTCGCTCAAAGATTCAAACACTGTGGCCGTGCGAGGGTCATTTGGCGGGAAATCCACAGTGAGCTTTAAGGCAGACTCAAACTCTTTTTGCGCGGCGGCGTAGCGGCTTTGACTGACTGCTGCCGTGCCGGCGGCCATGAATTGATCAAACGCGGTTTGAGCGCTCAAGGAGCCCAAAAAGCAAAATAAAGCAATCAGAGGTTTTCCAGGCATGGGAAGTGGACGCGATAAAATCGCTATTTGTTCCATAAGCTTGTTGAAACGTTAGTGGCATTCGGCCCGTTTGGCCTTCTTCTTCTTTCTTTTGTGGATTCCCTAGGACTTCCGATTGCCACCGGCATGGATGCTTTGCTGATTCTGATTGCAGTAAAGGCACCGCACGAAGCCTATCTAACCGCATTTCTGGCTGTGCTTGGTTCGTTAGGCGGCAATGCCCTGTTATTTTCACTGGCCCGCCGTGGCGGAAGGCGCTACCTGCAACGCGCCGGAGCGCCTGAACGCGTTCAGCGGTTTCGAGCCTGGTTTGAGCGTTACGGTCTGGTCACGGTTTTTGTTCCGGCCATGATTCCGATTCCGATGCCGTTGAAACTGTTCGTGGTTTCGGCTGGCGCTTTGCAGACTGGCATTCGTCCCTTTCTTGCTGTGGTGGCATTGGCGCGGGTGTTCCGTTTTTTCGGCGAAGCTTGGCTAGGAGTCACACTCGGCCAGGAATCCGGCGCTTACCTCAAAAGCCATAGCTGGTATTTTGTGGGGGCCGCCATATTGTTGTTTGCGGCCCTTTATGGCCTGATCCGGCTAAACGACCAGTGGCGTGCCCGTTTGCGACAGTTAAGCGCGCGGTCTTCTCAATGATGCTTCTTTACTCTGTTACAGCCGTTCGTCGAGACCAATGCTTTTCCGTTGCTTTGCATTCGGCAAGCTCGAAACTGGTATTGTGACAGGCTTTATACAAATAGGCCCTTGTTCCGCCAAACTAAAAACATGGATATTCTGCCTTATCAGCCAGAGCATTTGAATGCGTGTCTCCAAGTGTTTGACTCCAACACTCCCCGCTTCTTTGCTCCGGCAGAGCGGGATAGGTTTGAAGCCTTTCTTCAGCAGCCAAACTGTCCCTATTCCGTGATGGAGCATGAGAGCGCAGTCGTAGGCTGCGGAGGGTATTTCGTAAATGCACAACAAGGAGAGGCGCGGCTGGTTTGGGGAATGGTGCATGCGAACTTCCATGGGCTTGGCTTGGGACGCTTTCTGCTGATGGCACGGCTTCGCGAGATCGGAAAATTGGGAGAGATTCCGATGGTCTCTTTAGAAACGTCATCGGCTTCCGCACCATTCTTTGAAAAGCAGGGGTTTAAAATGATTCGCACTACGCCAGACGGAATTGGACCTGGATTAGATCGAGTGGAGATGGTAAAGCGGCTCACTGTCTGCGCCTGAAAGCAATTTGGGGAGATTGGTTGTCGCAGGAACAAAGCTCGCTTAGTCTATAAGAACGGATCTGATTCATGAAAGCTGTCCATTTACCTATATTTCTTTTGTTGCTTGTGGCTGGAGTGCCACAAGCTTCGGCCATTGTTACATTGGGCGTAAGCAATCAAAACTTCGGGCTAACCGGCCTCGGGGGCAACCCTACCGGACAAGGCCAGAGCAAAATGACATGGGGTACCTGTGCATTTGATGGCACCAACACCACTTGCACTCTTTCCGGCCCGTATACGGGGCTAGGCAATGGCGGTACGTACAGTTTCGTGGTTTCCTATCCGGGGAATGGCGCGTTTCCTCTAAACGCGGTTTCCCAGACGCCGGGCAGTGATAGATTTTTCGCGCAAGCCGTCAGCAATTATTCTTTCTATGCCACTCTGGCGCCAACCAACGGTTCCACCATTTACTTCTACAGTTTTGCCAACTTTAGTTTCGTCTTTTCCAATGCAACTTGCACGGTGGTTTCTGCTTCCACTTGTGGTGTTGGCCAAGTTGGGCTTACGCCAAACGCCACGATTACCGGCCCGATCACGGGTTCATTTGATCCGGCACCCAACATCACACCTTCTGGTGTCATCAGTGCAGGCAACTATGGAGGCTTTTCTTCCATCGCGCCTGCCACGTGGATCGAAATCTACGGTACCAACCTTGCGAACACCCGGTCCCAAACTTGGGCTGGTTCAGACTTCAGCGGCAATCAGGCACCGGCAGCTTTGGGCGGGACCACTGTGACGATTGCCGGCAAGCCTGCGTATGTGGATTTTGTCAGTCCGGAGCAAGTGAATGTTCAGGTGCCATCGGGTGTGCCTGCTGGGTCACAGCCGCTCATTGTTACCACAGCAGGCGGAAGCAGCCTCATTTACACCATCAACGTCAACGCTGTAGAGCCTGGATTGCTGGCTCCTCCCGCATTCGTGATTCAGGGAAATCAAAACGTGGCTGCTGTTTTTTCTAACACGCTTACATTCGTTCTTCCTGTTACCGTCTCCGGTGTGACAACAGCCCGTGCTAAACCAGGCGATAACATCACGCTTTATGGAATCGGTTTCGGACAGGTAACGCCAGATATTTCAGCGGGCCAGATTGTGCAGCAAACCAACGCGCTGCAAGGGTCACTCCAAATTACATTTGCAGGAGTTCCCGCTACGGTTACCTATGCGGGATTGGCACCCGGTTATGTAGGACTTTACCAGTTCAATGTAACGGTACCGAACGTGGCAGCTAGTGACACTGTTCCAGTTGCGTTCAAGCTGGGCAGTGTAAATGGCCCACAGTCCCTTGTGATTGCAATTCGCAACTGATGGTTGGGTGGTGGTTGCGTTTGAAGTTCGCGCCAAAAAGTAACCATAGTTATTGCTTGCGTATCTCATTCGCAATCTCAGGAGAGATACTTTCTACTTCGGCGAGAGTTCTGGGATAGTACACAAGGCCGCCCGATGTCTCCGCAAGTTGGCCTAGTGCGAGCCTAGCCGCCCTGGTTTCGCGCCGGTCGTCTTCCCCCATCAACCCGATGCAGTATACGCGCACACCGCTGTTCTTGAGCTTAGCCAGCAACTGCTCCTGAGTTACCGTGCTGGCGTTATCGTTCCCTTCAGTGATTAACATCAGGACTTTTCTGTCACGACGGGCCGTTTGTTCCACATGATCGATTGAGGTTTGGATAGCATCCCGCATTGCAGTGCCACCCCGCGATTCAATATGCGTGAGTGCCTGTTCCATTTTGTTGATGTCGCTCGTGTAGGCAAGGTCAATATACGCTTCATCGTTGAAATCCACAATGCAAACCTCATCTTCCGGTTTGGACGCCTTCACTAAAGCCAGCGCAGCTACCTTCACTGCGGCTCGCTTATCGCGCATGCTTCCACTGTTATCGATCAGGATGCACATCGCTATGGATGGGTCTTGACGTTGTTGAGGTGAAGCAAGCGGCATTGCTTGTGCTATGAGCTTGGTTGAGGATTTCTGTTTCGGCAGAATGGGTTGGCGTGCTTCCACGGCAGGGTGGGCCGAAGCTTGCTCTGCCGTGGCGAGCTTTACTGCCGAAGAAAGATAGAGGACCGGCAAACTGCACGCAACCAGCG
Source organism: Bryobacterales bacterium (assembly GCA_963791675.1). GTDB lineage: Bacteria > Acidobacteriota > Terriglobia > Bryobacterales > Bryobacteraceae > JALYXI01. The sequence continues at coordinate 250,505 of CAWBTD010000009.1, read as the reverse complement.
TTACCCAAGCGAAACGTCCGAACGGCTTTGGGCAAGAAAGCTTCGCTTCCAGAATTCGATTGACTCTTCGTTTCACATTTGACTCCTTTGCCATGGAAATGACTCGCCAATTCAGAACGCCACCATGAGCCGCAGCCACGCGAGCAAAATCCACTAAGGCTGCGGCATATTCTTCCTGATCCTTGGTTTCAGAAAGAGCAACATCGTCACAAGCTTCCTCTGCTAATCGCGCGAGTTCGTGCTCCATCCACCAAGCCAGAGGATGAAACCAAAACAGGCAAACGTTCACGTGCGAAATAAGTTGAATTAACCAGTCCCGTCGTTGAACATGCGCTTTCTCGTGCGCCAGAACGGCGTGAAGCTTAGCCGTGTTCCACTCCTTCCAGGTTTGTGGCAAAACAATCTTTGCCCGGAAGCACCCGACCGAACCTGGAACAACGAACACTGTTGATTCGAAGATACCAGGCCCTAAGTCCGGTATAGGTTTGGAATCTCGCAAGATTCGGCGAAGCCTCCAGGAACTGCCGACCATTCGGATAAGTAACAACGTTGAGATAACAAGGTAAATGCCAGTGAGCACCGCACTTGCGGAAATCCAGTTACTCTTTGGCTCTTTCGGCATGTGACTCGCTGGGGTAAGGGTTTGCGTTATCGGTGCTGCAATTTGGGTTGGTGCCATTGCTCGGGGTTGAGGAACATAGGAAGGAGTTGGCAATATTCTTAGAGGAAATGCAGGAGCCATTACTCCCAAAGGGATTTCGAGAAGCATGCCGAGGAGTACCACTGTCCAAACAGCATGCCGAGCGGCTGAAGATCGAATACGAAATAGCCGTAAGCCAACAAGGGTGGCTAGGGCTAACCCAGAAACACGGATCGACGCACTAAGCAGTTGTGACAACAGATCAACTGGCATTCGGTTCCTTCTGAAGGCGAGCTTTGCGGCGCGCTATTTTTTCCGCGAGCCGTCGTAGTTCCTGCTCATTCAAAAGCTCGCGATCCACCATTCCTACAATCAACTGCTCCACCGAACCGCCGCAGAGACGGTCAATGATCTGCTGAACTGCTGTTACGGCCAGATTTCGTGGTGGTTCAGAGACACGATAAACATTCGTGCGACCCTCCACATGATGTTTGATATAGCCTTTTTCCTCCAGCCGCTTGAGAATGGTTCGTGCAGTGGAGTCCTTCATGGGATGACGCTCCGCTAGAGCTTCGCGTACATCCTCAGCGGTGCTTTGAGAGCGTTTCCACAATACGTCCATGACCACATGTTCCAACTCGGAAAGTGGCTTACGAGGTCGTTTTGCGCGAAACATTGTAGCGCTACATAATGTAGCGCTAATGGATAGTGTTTGTAAAGTGCTTTCCCGATAAATGCCAGCAGTTCCGCATTCAGCCGGTCTGCGGCAGTGAGAAACAAGCTGTGTGACTTACCGTCGATCTTTTCTTCTATGTCCCCAAATCATAGAAAAGCCAACCAGGGTTGCCGGGCCGTTTATGTTCCGCTACGTATACTGCGTCCTAGTTACTAACGTTAATCCACAGATGACATAATAAGACTCCGGGAGATTCACCCCATGAGAAGACTGATGCTCTGGACGCTGGTGTTTCTGGCGAGTTTTGGGAGCTCTTTGTTCGCGCAGAATATTGTCGGTACTTGGCAAGGTTCCCTCAACCTTCCCCAAGGAAAACAGCTAAGAACCGTGATCAAGATTTCACGAGCGGCGGATGAGAGCTTGAAAGCCGTTTTTTATAGCATTGACCAGGGTGGTCAGCCCCTCAATGCAAGCGCTGCGGGGCAACAAGGCTCCACCCTGAAAATAACCATTGCTGCCATTGGCGGCGAATATGAAGGGAAGTTGAGTGCCGATGGAAATTCCCTTACAGGTACGTGGACGCAAGGTCCGCAACCGCTTCCTCTGAATCTTGTTCGCGCCACAACAGAGACCGCCTGGACTATCCCTGAGCCTCCGCCGCCACCGAAGCTGATGGCTACTGATGCAAACCCGGTATTTGATGTCACCACGATTAAGCCAAGCAACCCGAATAATCCAGGCACTTCCATTCTGGTAGGCAGAGGTGGAGCGAATCTTTTCACCACTACCAACACCACCCTGAAAGACCTGATCACTTTCGCGTATGGGCTGCACGCCCGCCAAGTAGTCGGCGGACCGAGTTGGCTCGAAAGCGAGCGCTATGACGTGAGCGGCAAACCAGATCTCGCCGGCGTACCCAGTGTGACCCAGTTACAGGCCATGGTGCAGAAGATGTTGGCGGAACGCTTCCAGCTTACGTTCCATCGCGAAAAGCGAGAGCTTTCTGTTTATGCCATCACGGTGGCAAAGACTGGACTGAAGATCAGTAAGACCGAAAACAGTCCCGGGAATCTGCCCGGCTTTGGCGGCATGGGTCCTGGAAAGATCGGTGTCCGAAACTCCACCATGACGGAGTTCGCTGGCTTTTTGCAGAACAGAATTGTAGATCGCCCTGTGGTGGACCACAGTTCTCTGACGGATAAGTACGACTTCACTTTGACTTGGACGCCCGATCGATCTCAGGCGGCTCCGCCCGGACAGAACGCGCCGCCCGCTCCCACCAGCCCGGATGCTCCCCCCGATTTATTTGCGGCAGTGCAGCAGCAACTTGGGTTGCGGCTAGACTCCACAAAAGCACCTGTGGATGTGGTTGTAATAGATAAAGTAGAGAAGCCGACCGGAAACTGAAAGTAGGAGGGTCGGCGCTTCGAGCTCACGCTACACTGTTTCCGATGCCGAAGCGAATTGCGATTGTGGAGGATGAAGCGGAACTTGCGACCTTGGTGGAATACAACCTTCTGCGGAATGGATTTCAATCCAAGATTCTTCCCGGCAATCGCAACACGTTGAAAGAACTGGAAACATGGAAGCCGGATCTGGTGATTCTGGATGTGATGCTGCCGGAAAGCGATGGCTTCGAGATTTGCCGGCATATCCGCCAATCTCCTTCCTTGAGCCGTACGCCGGTTCTGTTCTTGACGGCGCGTTCGGATGAAGTGGACCGTGTGCTTGGCCTGGAGATTGGCGGCGATGATTACATTACCAAGCCGTTTAGTACGCGTGAACTGATCGCCCGCGTAAAGGCGCATCTCCGCCGGAAAGAACCGGAAGGCAGCGGTACGCCGGAAGTAACGATTGGGCCTTTCCGGATTGACCGTGCCGCGCATCGGCTGTTCATGGGAGAACGAGAGCTGGACCTCACCTCCACAGAGTTTCGCCTGCTGGACTTTTTTCTGGTGCATCCCGGCCATGCTTATGGCAGAGAACAGCTACTGAACGAAGTGTGGGGCGAGCAGCACTTTGTCACGCCGCGCACGGTGGATGTCCATATCCGCCGTTTACGCGAGCAGATTGAAGAACAGCCTGAGCAACCCCGTTATCTGGTGACGGTGCGCGGGTTTGGTTACCGCCTGGAAATCCAGCCCTGAAACTTCACTCAGCGTTTACATGCTCGTAACCAACTTGTAACTCACGGTTGGCTAAGCTGAACCTGTCATGAAAAAGATCCTGCTGATTGAAGACGATGTGGATCTGTTTGCTTTGTTGAAATACAACCTGGAAAAGGAAGGCTTTCAACTCACTGGCGCGCAGACGGGGAAGGGTGCTTTGGAGCTTTGCCGCCGCGTACGTCCGGACTTGATTCTGCTGGATGTGATGCTGCCGGATTCCGATGGCCTGGATATCTGTAAAGCAATCCGCAATGACGTGGAACTGCTTTCCGTCCCGGTCATTTTTCTAACAGCACGCGCTTCCGAAACAGACAGGATCGTGGGCTTGGAACTGGGCGCGAACGATTATGTGGTAAAGCCGTTCTTTATTCGGGAACTGATTGCCCGCATCCGGCTCCAATTCCGAACGCAAGCAGTGCCGATTCGGATTCTGAAGGCAGGCGGATTGGAGCTGGACCGGAGCAGTTGCCAGGCGCGTTTAGAGGGAGCATCGCTTTCGCTGACCGCCACCGAATTTCGGCTGTTGGAGTTTTTGATGAGCCGTACCGGCGTGGTATTCAGCCGTGAGCAACTGCTGGACGCGGTATGGGGACAAGATCGAGCGATCACGGATCGCACCGTGGATGTTTATATTTTACGGCTTCGGCAGAAAGTGGAACTAGACCCTGCCAATCCCAAAATGATTCACTCAGTGCGCGGATTCGGCTATTCGTTTGAAATACCTGTTGCCGAACCAGCAACCGCCGTCGCCTAGGGAGAGCAAGCCGGGAAACCAGCTATGCTACTCTGTGCGGAGTGGCCACCGATCTGATTGAAATTGACCCCGAACAGCCATCGGAAGAGGCTGTCGATAGGGCTGCCAGTGCCGTCCGGCGCGGCAAAGTGGTCGCCATTCCCACAGATGCTCTTTACACGCTGATTGCCGATCCGTTTAATCTTCGCGCGGTATCGCAAGTATTTGCTGCCAAAGGCCGTGAAGCGAACCGTTCGCTGCCTTTGCTGGTCGGGGACATCACCATGGTCGATGACCTTTCCCGCGAAGTTTCCAAGCGGTTTTACCTATTGGCAAGGCGGTTCTGGCCGGGTCCCTTGACCATCATTCTCCCTGCTGCGAAAGTGCCGCTCAAAGTCACGGGAAACACCGGGCGCTTAGCAGTGCGGCAATCCCCTTCCGTGGTCGCAAACAGAATTGTGGAGCGCCTGGGCCATGCCGTGATTGGAACCAGCGCCAACCTTTCCGGTAGCCCTACCTGCCGCAGCGGAATTGAGGTGTTCGGCACCATGGATGGACGCGTCGATCTGGTTCTGGATGGTGGCGTATGTACCGGAGGCGGGGCCAGCACGGTGGATATCACCGAGCCGTATTGGAAGATGATTCGCGAAGGATTGGTTCAGGAAAAAGATGTTGCGGAGTGTTTACAGAACACCTGAGGGGTAGCTAAAAGGAAGCGGAAAGTGCCCCTTCCACGGCGCCAGCCAAGTCTGTTCGATTAAAAGGCTTGCGCAGAATTCCCCACTTTGCGGGCTGGATATTCTTCAACAGTGTTTCTCTGGCTTCTGTATGGATATTGAAGCCGCTCATAAAAAGAACGCGGGTTTGCGGATGTTTCTCCCTGATGCAATTGGCCAGTTCATCGCTATTGTCCTCCGGCATGTTGACATCGGTGAGTAGTAAGTGAATCGGCTGATCTGCGTTCTGGCAAAGTTCCAGTGCTTGCCTTGCATTATCTGCGGTGAGCGCGTCATAACCAACTTTTTTGAGGATCAATAAAGTGGTTTTGAGAACAAGCGGATCTTTGTCCATCACAAGAATGGTTTGTCTCATGGCGAATGAAACACGGTACCTCTCACACCAAGAACGTACTGTACCACTAAGAAATTTCGGGAGACACAAAAGCAAGAAACCCCTAGCTAGGGAAAACAGTAGGTTAGGATGGGGATGTCAATGCCAGAGCATAAACCGTCAGAAACCCTGATTCTCCTCGCCGAAGACGATCTGATGATCCGTAACCTTGTCACTCCCATGCTGAGCAAAAAAGGATATGGAGTCCTGGTCGCGGTGAACGGCAAAGAAGCCCTGGAGCTTTTGGAGCAATCTCGTGCTCCGGTGGACTTGCTGATCACGGACGTGAAAATGCCCATTATGGATGGAATCGCATTAGCCAAAACGGTGAGGGAAAGGCGACCGGAAGTCAAAATCATTGTGATTTCGGGGCAAATGGATGAACAGATCCGAAAAGGAAATACATTGGATGCCTTTCTCCAGAAGCCTTTTGTTCCTTCTCACCTCTTGAAGTCGATTCAAGAGGTTCTAGATAAAGAGCAGCAGGGAATTGTGGAAGTCTGAATGGCTCGCTTGGCGAACCATGGTTAGTTTTTGTTGGGCTTCACATCTTCCCGAATGCGCACATAAGCCCCATACCGTTCCGGCGAAATAGCGCCGTTGACAAGCGCCTGCCTGACGCCGCAGATGGGTTCGTGAATATGGGTACAATCCTGAAACTGGCATTCCCCCCGATAGGCATCAAATTCATGGAAGTGGCGCTCAATTTCCGCTGCCGTCAGATCCCACAGCCCAAATTCCCGCACGCCGGGCGTATCGATTACCCGAATGCCGCTCCCTAGCCGGTACATGGTGGAAGCCGTGGTGGTGTGGCGGCCCTTCTGGTATAAGCGGCTGATTTCCCCCGTGGCGGCATTTGCTTCCGGCATCAGGCGATTCATCACAGATGATTTTCCTACTCCGCTATGCCCCACCAGCACAGCCAGCTTGCCTGCCAAGGCGTCTCGCACCTGCTCCACACCTTGCCCGGTTTTGGTGGAAACGGGAATCACGGAAATGCCGAGTTGCCGGTACGGCTCCAACACATTTAACTCATCAGCGGCTTCCATCAAGTCCACTTTGGTGATGCAGAGAATCGGCGTTGCTCCGCCTTTCTCGATGGCAATCAGGTAACGGTCAATCAAGCCGGGGCGCAAGTCTGGCTTCCGAATGGCGGCCACCATTACCACCACGTCTACGTTGGCGGCAATTACCCGCTCAATGCGTGGGTTCATCGGGTCAGGCCGCGAAAGGGAAGTGCGCCGTGGCAGCATGCGGCGAATGTTGCCTTCCGCATCAAACTCCACCTCGTCGCCCACGGCGATGCCTGCCTTTGGTTTGCAGGGCAGTGCTTCCGCTTCCCAAAGCACTTCACAGCCGCGTGGACCAATGGAGCAAATCTGCCCTGTGCGCGTGGGGATCTTCCGGCGCTGATCGCTTTTCTTTCGCGGCCCATGCCGGACGACTTCTTCTTCTTCCCAGTCTTCCGCTGGCACCCGCTCAGTATACTGGACGGGTACCCTGAAAATGAAAAAACTTCTTGCCCTGAACCGGAGCGAAATTGCCATTCGCATCATGCGGGCGGCTACTGAGCTCGGGCTTAGGACTGTTGCCATTTATTCCAAAGAAGACCGTTTAAGCCTCCACCGCTTCAAGGCCGATGAGGCGTACCAGATCGGCGATGGCCTGGGGCCGGTGCAAGCCTACCTGGATATCGACGGCATTCTGGCATTAGCCCTGGAAAAACAAGTGGATGCCGTGCATCCCGGCTATGGGTTCCTTTCCGAAAATCCGGCGCTGGCGCGTGCGTGTGAAGAAAGCGGCATTACGTTTATTGGTCCGAACGCCGGTTTACTGGAACTGCTGGGCGATAAAACCGCAGCGCGAAAACTGGCGCAAAAAGCGGGAGTGCCCGTGGTACCCGGCACCGAACAGGCTGTGACTGATTCGGAAGAAGCGCAACGGCTCGCCAGGGAAATCGGTTTTCCGCTGATTATCAAGGCAGCTTTCGGCGGCGGCGGGCGCGGCATGCGCGTAGTGGACGACCCCGCACAGTTCGCCGGAAAGCTGGAAGAAGCGCGCAAGGAAGCCGGAGCCGCATTCGGGAACGATGCCGTGTTTCTGGAGCGCTTTGTGCGGCGCGCCCGCCACATAGAAGTACAGATTTTGGGCGACCAGCACGGCAACCTCCTGCATTTATATGAGCGTGACTGCTCCGTGCAGCGGCGACATCAAAAAGTAGTGGAAGTGGCTCCTGCTGTGAACCTTCCGGATTCCATTCGGCAGGGCTTGGCGGATGCCGCTTTGAAGCTGGCGCGGGAAGCCGGATATTACAACGCAGGCACCGTGGAATTTCTGGTGGATGTGGATGCCGGGGAATTCTTCTTTATTGAAGTGAATCCGCGCATTCAGGTGGAACACACGGTGACGGAAATGGTCACCGGCATTGATCTGGTGCGCTCGCAGATTCTGGTCGCCCAGGGCCACCAATTGCATGAAGCGCCGATTTCGCTTCCCAAGCAGGCGGAAGTCCCGATTTCTGGCTATGCCTTGCAATGCCGCATCACCACGGAAGACCCAGCGAACAGCTTCACGCCGGATTACGGCAAAATTCATACCTACCGTTCACCGGGCGGTTTTGGCGTCCGCTTGGATGGCGGGTCGGCGTATGGCGGCGCAACCATTACGCCCTTTTATGATTCGTTGCTGGTGAAGGTCACTGCTGCCGGGCGCGACTTCGGGCAAGCCTGCCAACGCATGGACCGTGCCTTGCGCGAGTTTCGCATTCGTGGCGTAAAGACCAATATTCCGTTCCTGGAAAACGTGGTCAATCATCCGGCGTTTCAGGCAGGGGAAGTCACCACATCTTTCTTGGATAGCAATCCCGATCTGTTCAGCTATGCGCCGCGTCGGGATCGTGCTACCAAACTGCTGAGTTACCTGGGCGAAGTGATTGTGAACGGCAATCCGGAAGTGGCCAACAAGCCAAGGCCCACGCGATTTCCACCGGCTCCTGTTCCGCCGCGCATCAGCGAAGAGCCACCGGCTGGCACCAAGCAGATTTTTACCGAAAAGGGCGCACAAGGGTTTGCGGAGTGGACTCGCACGCAACAGCGTCTCCTGCTTACCGATACGACGTTTCGCGACGCGCACCAGTCTTTGCTTGCCACGCGCATGCGCACCTATGACCTCCAAGCGATTTCCAACTTCGTGGCTCACAAGCTTTCCGGCTTGTACAGCATGGAAGTGTGGGGCGGCGCGACGTTTGATGTGGCCATGCGCTTTTTGCGGGAAGATCCATGGGATCGGCTCCGGTCCCTGCGGCAAACCATTCCTAACATCTGCTTTCAAATGCTGCTCCGCGCTTCCAACGCGGTCGGATACACAGCGTATCCCGATAACGTGGTGCAGGAGTTCATTGCGGAAGCAGTGAAGCAGGGCATTGATATCTTCCGTATTTTCGATTCCCTGAACTATCTGCCCAACATGGAAGTGGCCATGGAAGCGGTGCGTGCTTCGGGCGGCGTGTGCGAAGCAGCCATTTGCTATACCGGCGATATCTTAGACCCGCAGCGGCAGAAGTATTCGCTCGATTACTACGTCCGCATGGCCAAGGAACTGGAGCGCATGGGCGCGCACATCTTGGGCATCAAAGATATGGCCGGATTGCTCAGGCCCTATGCGGCGGAAGTGCTGGTGAAGGCGTTGCGAGACGCAGTGAGCCTCCCGATCCACTTCCATACGCATGACACCAGCGGCATCAATGCGTCTTCCATTTTGAAAGCTTCCGATGCAGGCGTCCATGTAGCGGATGCTGCCGTTGCCAGCATGAGCGGCACCACCAGCCAGCCTAACTTAAACTCCATTGTGGCGGCTCTGGCACATACTTCTCGTGATACCGGGTTAGATCTCCCTTCCTTGGATAAATGCTCGGATTACTGGGAAACCATTCGCACTTACTACTTGCCCTTTGATTCCGGCCCCAAAACAGGCAGCGCCGAAGTGTATCTCCATGAAATGCCGGGCGGGCAGATCACTAACTTAAAAGAACAGGCCGAAGCCATGGGCTTAGGGCATCGCTGGCCGGAAATCGCCAAGACCTATGCGGAAGTGAATTTTGCATTTGGTGACATTGTGAAGGTGACGCCTTCCAGCAAAGTGGTGGGCGACCTCGCTATTTTCCTGATCAGCCACGATATGACAGTGGCGGATTTCGAGCGCCTCGGGCCGGATCATCAGGTTCCGATTCCCCACTCCGTGGTGGACATGTTTTCTGGTTCCCTGGGGATTCCCGATGGTGGCTGGCCCTCGCATATTCAGGAGATTGTGCTCCATGGCAAGCAGCCGGAGGGAGGCCGCCCCGGAGCGCGCTTAGCCCCTGCCGATTTGGAGGAAGCCGGGCGCAAAATTGCCGCCGATCTGGAGCGGGAGCCCACGCGCGGGGAAGTGCTGAGTTACCTTCTGTACCCGGAAGTATTCACCAAGTTTGCGCAAGGGAAAAAGGACTATGGCGATCTGGATATTCTGCCCTCGCCGCAGTTCTTTTTCGGTATGGAAAAAGGGGAAGAGATCACGGTGGACCTGGAAGAAGGAAAGTCCCTGGTGATCAAGTTCCTCACCATTGGGGAACCTCGGCCCGATGGATTCCGCACCGTGTTCTTTGAACTGAACGGGCAGCCGCGCGAGGTGGAACTTCGTGACCACAGCTTGGAAGTGCGCGGCGAGCAGAAGCAAAAAGCTGACCCTGCCGTGCCCGGTCAAGTGGGCGCGCCACTGCCGGGTGTGGTCACTACAGTGGCCATCAAGGAAGGGCAAGCGGTAAAAAAAGGTGACCGCCTGCTGGTGATTGAAGCCATGAAGATGCAGAGCACCGTGTATGCGCCTGTAGAAGGCAAAGTGAGGCAATTGCTAGCGCAAGCAGGCCAGCAGGTGGAACCCAAGGATCTGCTGGTGGTGCTGGAGTAGTTTACCGGATACGGTATACCAGGGCGTCTTCCACGAAGCGGTGGTGTGTGTTGCAGAGGGAACCCGGCCTTTTCGAGCGCACCATGGACGAGCCGATAAGCTCTTAAAGGCCCGGTCTCATCTAAACGGCGAGAAGCTAAAACGAGTCGCCATATTCTGGCGTGTGGAGCCACATGGCGACATTGATCGCCAAATCCGCATCGTCAAGAATGCTGAGGATTCTATCACCTGCAGCAAAGTCAGTGGTTACCAATATTGCTTTGTCCATGTCTTGCGCCTGCGACAGCCTTTACCAGACTTCCAACTTAGCGATTCTACAGAATACCCGGCTAAGTAGTAAGCTCCATCCGGATGCCCTGTATTCAGCAACGCCTTAGCTTCGGAAAGCCTGATCCTGTAGCTCCCTGCGATTCACGACTCATTATGGCAAGCTGAAATACTGCCATTACTTCACTTTTTACCTTGCTAGTAAAAACCATAGGGTGTACGCTTAGGCGGGTGTAACCTATGCCGACCGCGAGCCGCAGTTGCTGGGAGTGCAAAATGTTAAACTCCTCCATTTGCTGTGAGGTTTCCGCTCTCCATCGCACTTCCAGCAGCATGCATGCTTTGATGAACACCAACCCACGAGATCGGCAGATGGCGAGTGTGCTTCAGCAAGAGTATGCTCAGACCAAAGCGAGACTAATCCTTTACCGCGAAATATGGTTGATCCACCGGGATCGTCACAGCTTCTCGAGAACGGTGGACGACCTTGGCAGCCCTCCTATTCGCTGAACCGCGTTACACCACCTGCTGATCAGACCAGCATGGAGGTGGCAAAGGGAGTCACTCTATTTTGCACGTTCATCTATGTCCGGCATTTTCACAGAGTCCGGCGAAGCTAGCATATTCAAGATGGCGTCCCGCAATTGCGTCGGCACAAACGGCTTGGGGAGGAACTGCCATCCTGAGTTCAGAATCAGCATTCCCGAGGCGAAACCCGACATCAGCATCACCTTCATGTCAGGCCGTTCCGCTGTGAGTTTGGTGCCCAACTCAATGCCGGTAATTCCCTGCATCTGAATATCGGACAGAAGTAGATGGATCGGGCCGTCATACTCTTTTGAGTGTTTCATGGCTTCTTCGCCGCTTTGAGCAGCCAGCACATGTAAGCCACTCTGGGACAGGAATAGAGAGATGAATTTCAGGATTGTCTCCTCATCTTCAACCACCAGAATCGTTTTTTGGGCTTCTTTGGATGCAGAAGTCTGTTTTTCCACGTGAACTACCTCTTCGTTCTCGGCAGAGAGGAAAATGTCAGTGGAAACCGACTGCTCGGTGAAAAGAACTACCTCAGTGTGGCACTTTCGGGAAAAGGTTGTTGGATAGAGCCTCTACGCAACTTCTTGTTCATACATTTCATGCATCATCAGGGCAACTTATGCTGATTTGATGTCCCATGCGGACCACTTCCTGGCATTTCGGCAGCAGCGTTTTTCGGCTACGAGTCCTGGACTAAAGCCGCTATCGGGAGATACGAGATAATAGAAATTCCTAGTTTCCCGTCTCCCATCCATTCGTCAGCCGTATCTCCATATGTCAGAGCAAGATTTTCCACTATCACCGGAACAGCAGAACCCTGCGCACCAGAAGCAAGAGATAGAGATTCAGTTCAGTCCCGCCTCTGCCACTTTCGAGCACGACTTATCAGTGGTCAGTGACGGCGGGGAAGCAGCAGAAAGTGATCCGCAACTTCCTTTTCCTGTGGTTGGAATTGGTGGTTCCGCAGGCGGAGTGGAAGCATTTATTACGCTGTTTCAGCACCTGTCTGGGCAACACAGGCATGGCCTTTGTGGTGATCCCCCACTTAGCGGCAGACCAGCCAAGCTATCTGCCGGAAATTATTGGTCGGGAAACACCCATGCCAACTGCCTTCATCGAGAGCGGCGTGCGCCCCCAACCGAACCATGTCTATTTTCTGCCGCCAAACACAGTGGCTTCCTTGCAAGAAGGGGAGTTCCGCCTCCAGGCCCGAAACGGGAAAGCTTCCGGTTTTCCCATTAATTTCTTTTTTGAGTCTTTAGCCGCTTCCCAAAAGAATCTGGCCATCGGCGTGGTGCTGTCCGGCATGGATGGGGATGGCGCTCTCGGACTGCAGACCATCAAGGGCGAGGGTGGCATCTCCATGGTGCAGGAGCCCGAGTCGGCGCGCTTTCCTGAAATGCCGCGTACCAGCATCTCTTTTGACCATGTGGATATGGTGCTGCCACCGGAACAGATTGCACTCCGGTTAGCGCAAATCGGACCTCATACCCACCTGCCGGAAGTACGCCAGTTAGAGATGAGGCAGAAACCGATCTTTCAGGACCAGCAGTTCGGAATCATTCTCCGGCAATTGAAATCCGTATCCGGCGTTGATTTTCGCTTGTATAAACCGAGCACTCTTCTGCGGCGGACGGCACGGCGGATGTTGATGCACCGCATTGATACGCTTGCGGAATACGTCACATTTCTGCAAAACAATGCAAAAGAGCTGCGGGAACTGCAAGATGACATTCTGATCAACGTCACGCGTTTCTTTCGCGACCCGGAGGTATTTGAATCTCTTAAGAGGCTGGTGCTGCCGCGCATTGTTGAGGATCGTGCTCCCGACCAGCAGGTGCGCATCTGGGTGGCGGGCTGCGCTTCCGGCGAGGAAGTGTATTCCATTGCCATCTGCTTGCTGGAGTACCTGACCGGAAATGCAGTGCAGCCTTCTATTCAGATCTTTGGCACGGATGCCAGCGAGCGAAATATCCAGAAAGCGCGCGCGGGGGTTTTCTCGGACATGATTGCGAATGACATATCTCCGGAACGGCTTCGGCGCTTCTTTGTGAAACATGAAAAGGGATACCAGGTTGCCAAGCGGGTGCGCGATCTGTGCATCTTTGCCCGGCAGAACCTTTGTCACGATCCTCCTTTTTCCCGTCTGGATCTGGTGAGTTGCCGCAACGTATTGATCTACTTCGGGCCTCAGTTGCAAAACCAGCTCATTCCCACGTTTCACTATGCGTTGCGCCAGGAAGGATTTCTTCTGCTTGGCAGTTCCGAAACGATTCGCAATTACTCCAACCTGTTTTCCATGGTGGACCGGAAGCACAAGGTGTATGGAAAAATTGGCGATACCCCGATGCGAGTGCTCCAGGGTGTGGTCCCTGTTTCCCTGCAGGGCGATAAACTCCTAACAACTTCGGAGGCTCCACTGGGCTTAGACTGGGCAGACCTACCACTGCAACAAGCAACGGATCGGCTTGTGCTCGCGCGCTTCGCACCGCCCGGCATAGTGGTAAATGAAAAATTGGAAGTTCTGCAAGTCCGGGGGCATACCAGGCCGTTTCTGGAAATCTCCCCAGGCATAGTTACGCTCCAGTTGAATCGCATGCTGCGGGAGGAAATAGCGATGCCCGTGATGGAAGCGGTAAAGCGTTCTTTGGTGGAGGACATCCCGGTCCGTGTGGATGGGTTGCAGCTCAAAGTGGAGAACCAGAAACTGGAAGCGACGTTGGAAGTGTTGCCGATTCACTCTCCAGAAGCTCGTATTCGCTGCTTCCTGATTATGTTTGTTTCCTCCGCCTTGAGTGGGAGTGCGAGACACAATCTGTTGCTGAACGCTCCCAGTGCGGAACTGGTGGAGGACAACGCCCAACTGATTGCGCAACTGCAGCAAGACCTGGCAAACACGAAACTGTATCTCCAATCCCTTCTGGATGAGCGCGACGCCAGAAACCAGGAATTGGTGTCTGCGAATGAAGAGATTCAGTCTTCCAATGAGGAACTGCAAAGCACAAACGAAGAATTGGAAACCACCAAGGAAGAGCTGCAAAGCTCCAACGAGGAACTCCAAACGGTAAATGATGAACTGCAAACCCGGAACGTGGTGCTGGGTCAAGCCAGCAGTGACCTTTCCAACCTTTTGAACAGTGTGAACCTGCCGGTGCTGATGCTAAGTAGTGATTTCCACATCCGGCACTTTACGCCCCAAACGCAAAAGGTGATGAATCTCCGCCCCTCAGATGTGGGCCGCCCTTTTAGCGATATTCGCCTCAACCTGAACGTCGACGACCTGGAACCGCTGTTTACGGACGTGTTGGATAGTTTGGGAGCGCGCGAGATTGAGGTGCAGGACCGGGACGGCCATTGGTATCTTTTGCGGGTTCGCCCGTACCGGACCACCGAAAACAAGATTGATGGAGTGGTAGTGGTGCTGGTGGATATTGACCAGGTACGGCGCACCCAGCAGGAATTGCAGAATGCACGCGATTTCAGCACCTCCATCATTGCAGGCACGCCTCTGCCTTTGGTGGTGGTGGATAGGGAATTCCGGATTTGTTTCACCAATGAGGCGTTCTGTGTGTTGGCTAATTCCAGCAGCCAAGCATTGGATAAACGCTCGCTTCCCGACCTGGCAGCAGTGCAATGGGAAATGGGGCAACCCTTGCGCACTCTGCTGGAAAGCTTGCATGCCAACGGGGAAGAAGGGCCCAGAAACCAGGAATTTGAATTCCAAACACCGGGGAAGAACCCGAGCGTTTTTCTGGTATGCGGGCAGATATTAAAACCGGATGGAGGGAAGTTTTTGCTGGTGACCTTCCGGGATTTAACCCAACACAAACTACTGGAAAAAATGTTAAAGGAGGATCGCGAGCGTCTGGTGCACGAAGTGGAATCCACTACCAGGGAGCTGGAGCGCAGCAGGGAGGAATTGCAGGCACTGACCGGCAATCTGTTGACTTCGCAGGAAGATGAACGGCGGCGGCTTGCGCGCGAACTGCACGATGATATCAGTCAAAAGCTTGCCGCGCTGAGCGCGATTAACTATTACATTTTGCAACACATACAAGATGATCCGGAGAGCGCGGCGGAGAAACTGCAGGAGAGTTCAGGGCAGGTATTGCAGCTTTCCGAAGATGTTCGCACGTTGTCTCACCGGCTGCACCCTTCCATGCTTGTGGATCTTGGCTTGAGCGTTGCGTTGCAGGCCTTGACGGAAGAGTTTGGCGAGCGCGAAGAAATGATCAGTTCCTATTTTGCACAGGATGTTCCCCTGGAACTGCCGATTGAAGTCGCCACGGTGCTTTACCGCATTGCGCAGGAAGCATTGCGCAACGTCGCCAAATATGCCGGGAAAACGCATGTAAAAGTACAATTGCGGGGATTGCCGGAAGGATTGGAACTACAAGTGATAGATGCCGGAATAGGGTTTGACGTGGAAGACTACTCGCCTGGTTTAGGGTTGATCAGCATGAAGGAAAGAGCTCGCCTGATTGGCGCGACATTGAAAATTCACTCTGCCTTGTGGGAAGGCACCAGGGTAACGGTTTTGGTTCCCTTGCAAGAACCCATTTAAGACCATGGCCGCACAAAATATTTTCGTGGTAGGCGCTTCCGCAGGCGGGGTGGAAGCTTTGCAGCAACTTGTTTCCCAACTGCCGGCCGGGTTTCCCGGATCTTTGTTTGTGGTACTTCATATTCCGCCGCGCTCCACCAGTTTTCTGCCGGAATTGCTGACCAGGGCGGGGAAGTTGCCAGCTGTGCATCCTGCCAACGGAGTCAGGATTGAGCCGGGGCATATTTATGTTGCGCCTCCTGATTATCACCTGATTGTGGAGCGGAACCATGTGCACCTAAGTATGGGCCCCAAGGAGCAGCACCACAGGCCCTGTGTCAACGTCCTCTTCCGGTCAGCGGCTCTGGCTTACAAGGAGCGAGTGGCAGCAATTGTGCTTACGGGAGAGCTGGATGATGGAACGGCGGGCCTGTGGGAAGTGAAGAGGCATGGCGGCTTGGCCATTGTGCAAAACCCGGAGGAAGCTGCATTTCCATCTATGCCTTTGAGCGCTCTTCGCGAGGTAGAGGCCAATCATATCGTCAGGCTCGCAGATATGGGATCGCTTCTGGTTCAATTGGCATCAGAGGAGAAAATAGAACAGCAGATTGAGGTCGAATTTGCCAGTATGGAACCGCAATTAACAGACTTAACCTGCCCAGATTGCCGAGGGACTATTTGGGTGACACAGAAGGGAAAAGGAAAAGAGTTCCGGTGCCGGGTGGGGCACAAATTTTCCTTAAAAAGCATGCTGTCTGAGCAGTTTGCCTCGCAGGAAAAGCTGCTCTATGGTGCAATTGTCAGCTTGCAAGAGGGAGCTTCCCTGGCCATGCTACTGGCTGATGAATTTGATCCCCCGTTAAGCGACCGGCTCCGCGGAGAGGCCAGAGAGCGTGAGATGCAAGCCGAGACTCTTCGCCGCGTATTGAAAGAACGCTCTTCCTTCAGCCTGGATTGAGCAGAAGGACAAAGCCGAAAAATGATGAATTGTGCTGCAAGAAAGTCTCTATGAATCTGCTTCTGCGACCAAGAAGTTGCTCCGGGCTCCTGGCTGTGATTCTGCTCCAGCCTTTGCCTGCACCAGGGGAGCCGATTGCAGTGCGATTCATGGAAGGCTCCTTACATGGTTTCCTGGTAATCCATAGCCTGGAGGGTAAGGTGATTGCTTCTGGCGATGTGACTCAGAGTGTGCATGGAAACCGAATGGTAAACCATTTGGTTTTTCGCTTCAAAGATGGTTCCGTGGATGACGAAACGGCGGTGTTTTCTCAGCGTGGCACCTTTCGACTCATTAGCGACCACCACATTCAAAGGGGACCCTCTTTTCCGCAGCCTACCAATGTCCAGATCAATGCTTCCAGCGGACAAGTAACCGTTCGTTACCAAGAAAATGGCAAGGAAAAAACAGAAACCGAGCATTTGAACCTGCCACCTGATCTAGCCAACGGAATGATTCTGGATCTTTTAAAAAACATTCCGGCGAATGCCAAAGAAACAAAACTCTCCTATGTGGCGGCAACTCCTAAACCACGCATTGTTCAGCTCTCCATTACGCCGCAAGGGCAAGAAATGTTCAGCGTCGCTGGTGCTCACCACAAGGCCATTCGCTTCACGGTGAAAGTGGAAATAGGCGGCATTACCGGGATGTTTGCCTCTCTGGTCGGCAAACAACCAGCCGATATAAATTTTTGGGTGGTGGGCGGGGAAGCGCCTGCGTTTGTGAAGGCAGAAGGCCCCATGTTCTTGGGTGGTCCGACCTGGAGCACCGAAATGAGCAGCCCCGTATGGAGACACTAAACCCGCGGTTCCGATACGATGGCTAAACCGAAAAGCTCCTTGGTGATCCGAACACAACCTGACCTTCCGTCTGAGTTCAGCACGGTCTCCTCTGAGGAAGCGGAAACTCTTTCCGCAGCACGGGAGTGGGTCGTTTCCGAGCTTTCTTTCCAGGGGTTGAGCTTCGCAACCATTCAGTTGTCCAAGGTAATGGCGGAGAGCTGTGTTTTTGATCGCGTTTCCTTTAATGGAGGAAAGATCGAATCCATGCGCTGTAAGGATGTGGTGTTCCTGAATTGCGATCTGGCGAACCTCCATGTGCGTAAACTGTTCGCGATGCGAGTGGAGTTTAAGAACTGCCGGTTAACTGGTATCCGGCTGAATGAGAATGAGTGTAAAGACCTTCTGATTTCCAGCGGTGACCAACGGTATGCGCAGTTTCGTTTCTCCACCATGGAAACAGTGGAATTCGACGGCTGTAATTTCGAAGAGGCGGACTTTGCTGGCGCTAAGCTGAAGCATGTGAAGTTCTCCCACTGCCAGCTTCGCAATGCAGAAATGAGTGACGTCACGCTCACAGAAGTCGATCTTCGCGGCTCCACTGTGGAGGGTGTAAAGCTGAATGCGAAAGATATTCGAGGCGCCATTGTGGACCCTGCGCAAGCTTTGACATTTGCCCCGCTGTTGGGAATTCGGATTGGCTAAGCCCCGCTGCTTCCTAGAAATTTGAAAATGTTGCTGACTTGATTCAGGGGTGACGGCTCGCGATTGATCAGAATTTCCACCAACGTTGTGGTGAAAGGAAAGAACAGGGACGCATCATTCAGTCCATTGACTTCAACGACAACGGGCGTTGCCGTAGCTGTCATGGTCTTTCCGTCATCGTCGCTTCCATATCCTTGATAGGCCATCAATGCAGTGCCGGTGGAAGCCGTGATGCGAATCTGCAACGGAAGACGGCTTTGGGAAATGCCTTGGGGAAGGCGGATGTGAAAACAGCGGAAACTGGCATCCGCTCCATAGGCGTGGACGTTGGTATACATCTCCGCAAATTCCACCCAGTTGTCACCTTCTTTCCGCAGCACATCAATCAGGTAATCGGTAACCGGATCGCCGCGTTCATCTCTGGCATGAACCACGAATTGCTGCCATCCATCCATGGGCTGGTCGCCAGCTTGAAAGAGATGGCCGAAGACGGACTTGAATGCGCCCCCAACGCCAGCCGCATCCTTGCCCGGATTGATCAGCATCTTCTGTAAAGCTTGCTCGCCGCTTTTCTGAGCGGCATCCACCCAAGCCTGATAGCCCGGTTCGTCCGCCACATTCAAGAAGGTAAGCATCTCCTTCACCATGGCGTCATCCGGATTGCTGATCAACGTGGCGTGATTTCTGCCCTCAACCGGGATCATGGGAATATCCACACGACCTGCCCAAGGCGTGATGGTGACTCGGGATGCTGGCTTGCCGTCTTCCCCAATCGGTGTGCGCGTAAGATCCAAAGAAATCTTTCGGGTGTTGAGGCCGCAACCAGCCCAGCGCACAGTTCCGTCCGTGCCAGGATCATTCGCAACGCTGGAAATGCCCGTGTAGGAGGTGTTGCCGATAAAGACGCAGACATACGGTGTTTCCGGTCCCGCCCCATAGTAAGGAGCGTCGCCGAGCAGATCCCCATGCGCTAAATCCCAGGTGAACCGGCTTCCCAGTTCCAAGCCATCCAGCACTTCGTCACCGGCATTCATGAAATCCGGCCCGGGTTCCTTGTCGCCCTTCACCAGCGCCCCAATCCAAGTGCGGCCTTTATGCGCCTGCGGAGAGCCCCATGTGGCCGGTGCTAATCCGATCAGATGCTTCAACCGTTTGAGCCTTACGTTGTGGGTAACTGCGGCTCCATAGTTTGTCAGCCAAGAACGGATGACCAACATTCCAGTGGAATGCACAATGGCATCGAATTCCTGTTCCTGGTTTAATCGGGGGTTGTTGCGGAGCGCCCGGTCAAAGCCTTCCGCAATGTCCTTGATCGTGATCTCGTTGTTGAGGGAAACATAGTTGCCGATGTTCAGGTCAACTGCTGAAATCCCTGCGGCGGTCAGCTTGTTGCAAAGCGGAGCAAAGTCTAAGCCTCCGGCGGAATATCCATGAATGAGCACGATGGGACGCGGCATATGAAGAGGAGGTAGTCTATCATGCTCAGGTTATATGGGAGAAGGGACTACCACCCGATGAGCGAGCAATACTAGCAGCCGGGTCCGCCATTGTCGGAAAATAGAGTAAGCAAATGGTTAGCAGAAGACAATGGCTTTCATTGACGGCTTTGGGTGCAATTCCAGTGGCTGCGTACCCCACGGTGCTGGAACCTCGCTGGTTGGAATTAACGCATACGGATGTTCCCCTTGGCCTCCGGACGGCAAGACCGATACGGATCTTGCACCTTTCCGATTTCCATGCCTCCCGTGTGGTGCCAATGTCGCTGATTGAGCAGGCAATCGCCGTTGGCTTGCAGCAGCACCCGGACTTTGTGTGCTTAACAGGCGACTTCATCACGTGGCAAATCGATTTTGACGTGGATGCCTATCTCGGCATTCTGAGGAAACTTGCCAAGCAGGTGCCGACATATGCGGTGCTGGGGAATCATGATGGCGGGGCATGGGCTCCGGCGCGTGGCGGCTTTGCGCAACATCATTTTGTGGAAGAACTGCTGCGGCAAAGCGGCGTGAAACTGCTTCATAATCAATCCGAAACCATTCAAGTCAAGGGCAGTCGCTTGTCACTCGTAGGCGTAGGAGATTACTGGTCGCAGGAGATGGACCCGGAAACAGCCTTTGCCCGTGCAGATCCTGATATCCCTGCCGTTTTGCTTTCCCACAATCCGGATAGCAAACAAGCGCTTGGCGGTCACGCATGGAATCTGATGCTGTCCGGGCACACCCATGGCGGTCAGGTGTTGGTACCCTTTAAAGGCCCTTGTTTTGCGCCAGTGGAAGATAAAGCTTTGTATCTGGCCTGAACAGTTGGCGTGATCGTCACATCTACACGACACGAGGCGTTGGCAGCATTGGCAGCGTTCGGTTTCGATGCAGGCCGGAAGTGACGATGCTTCGGCTTACTAAGCCCAGGAAGTTAGATGCGATAATCGCAATAGGCGAAAGTTCCTCCATGCATGTATTTATTTCCCATTCGCGAGTAAACAGCAACGCGGCATTTCGGCTTTGCGATGAGCTTCGCAATCGTGGTGTGGATACTTGGTTGGATGTCCGAAATCTTGAACCCGGAGCGGAGTGGGATAAAAGCGTCGTTCTGGCCATTCAAGAGGCAGCGGGTTTCGTGTTTCTGATCGGGCCTCCTGGTGCTGGTGATCGTTGGCAGACTTTTGAGTGGCAGCAAGTAGTGGATCATGAATATTACTTAGATCCTTCCAAACCACTGATTCCTGTTTTGATTGGCCAACCCGATTTGCCCGGCTTTTTGAAAACGCGCCAGACTTTGGATTTAGGAGAAACTTCTGAATCCTATGCACAAGTAGCCGATGAAGTAATGAAAGCACTGCAAAATCCCGCTGCTTCCGTGGATGTGAAGAAACTCGAATTAGGGCGTCAAGCTCGGAAAATGGCTCTTGAGAGTTTTCGAGAGTATTCTCAAGCTCTTGGCGAAGACGAGATCAAGCGAGTTGGCGTTCGCGCCCTGGAATAGCAGTGCCTGCGTATGAGCGGTCAGTTTTCCTGAACTGCCCTTTTGATGATCTGTTTGCTCCGTTGTTCCACGCGGCGGTTCTCACCATTGCAGCGTTGGGCTTTACACCGCGCTGCGCACGGGAAACAGAGGGAGAGTCAGATCCGCGCATTGATCGAATTGCAAGAGGCCTGAGAGAGTCAAAGTATTCCATTCATGATCTCTCGCGTTTTCAGGGTGAGGGTCCGGACCATCTTTCCCGCTTTAATATGCCTCTCGAACTTGGGATGGCTCTCACTCTCCGGTATCAAGGGAAGGTTTCTGGTATCCCGCATAATTGGGTTGCCTTAGTTCCCCAGGGATTTGTGCATCAAAAGTTCATCTCCGATTTGGCAGGATTTGATCCTCCAGCGCATGAGCAAACACCGGCAACCGTGATTAAGGCGATTTCGGGTTGGCTGACCATTCAGCCGGATTATTTGCCTCCTGCCCCATCTCCCAGGACCATTCTTGCTGCTTACCCAAAATTGATCGAGCTTTTAGAGGAAGCCAGGAATGAGGCGCTCGGGCATCTCACTTGGCCGGTAATCGTGAAGAACGTGGAGCGTGTGATCACCGCTCTAGGAGAACCGGTGATTTGACTTCTATCTCGCTCTCCCTTAGTTCTTCATCAGCCAAATTGAGCCATTAGGGAATAATGGGGCCTGCTGGTGCTTCAGTAATCAGTCGGGCGGGTCAGCCCTAAATTTCTTGGGCACGAACTTACCGCAAAAGACAGTGCAAACTTTACCGGGTTGAACCTGATCCAGAACATCGGATATTGCCGGAACATAAGTTTTCACGATCTTCCAATGGTTATCGCTCATCGCAACAACAGAAATCTTTCTATCTGCCATGTTCTGTTCGTAGCGCAGGCTTTGATCACCTGTAAGTAGAACATCGAACCCGGATTCCTCAGCGATAGCCAGCAGCTTGCCATTACGAAGTTCAGACCAACCACGGTCAGCTGCCGTTTCCATGTGGAAACCCGTCAGCACCCGCACCAATGGTCGGGGTACATTGTGATCCGCCAGAACGCGTTTCAACTAGAGGGTTTCAGCTCGGGTTGATGAGCATGGAAATACGCGAGGATCGAGCGTACCGTGTCCAACGGTAGCTGATATTCATCAGCGATTTCCTCCGGCTTCTCGCCAAGTTCCGCACCTTCGATGACGGTACGAGCAGCAACGCGATACGGTCCGACAGTGGGTTCGCCGTGCAGCTTTTCTTGATCGATTTCGACTTCGGTACAGTCCCGCCAGAAGCCTGCGTCCATGATTCAATTTTACCGATTTCTCAACATGCCACAAGAGTCAACAAAACGGCCTGGAATATTCAGACTCTCTCAGTTCTTCATCAGTCGGATCGAGCCGTTAGACGTAGAAAGATCCAGCAATGGGCTGCCGGAGCCGCCACCATTGAGTTGCGCGTCCAAGTGGTGACGGTCTTCGCGACTTTGTTGGTTCATCTCGAAATCGGAAGAGATACTGCCATTCGAAGTGTTGGCGCTGACGCGGGCGGATGTGGTGGGCGCAAGGCGCAGGGTGATAGAGCCGTTTGTGGTGCGCGCATGGAGGTCGCTTTCCAAAGAATGGTCGAAAGTGGCTTCAATGGCTCCATTCGATGTGGTGAGTTCCAACGGTGACTTCCCATTTCCCGTGACATGCTCCAACTCAATCTTCCCGTTGCTGGTATGTGCTTGGAGGTTGCCGGCAATTCGATCAATGCGAATAGCTCCATTGGAGGTTCGGAGATTGGCATCTCCTTGAATGTCGTCTATCTGAATTTTCCCGTTTGTGTTGGTGATGTGGTCCAGCTTGGTCATGCGGGGAACGCGAATCTGGTATTTCGCTCCCTTGTTGCCGCCGTTGCCTTCCGGCAAGATGGTGCGAACGGCAACACTGGAATCGGTATGGTCCACGTGAATCTGAATAGCATCCCGCAGTTGTTCCGTGCGGGCGTATTTGGAGCCGCTGATTTCCACGCTGTTTTGATCCCAACCGGTAATTTCCACTGAGCCGTTTCCGTTGTCCAGGGTGAGCGTTCCACCCGGTTGGAGATCGTATTTGTAATGGAAACTGGTCTGCACCTTTTCGCCTCCATCAAAGTCCTCCATGTTGCAACCGGTGAGACACAGAATTCCACCGGCTAGAAGCAGGGTCACAGAAGCGTTGTTCATGTTCTCCCATACGAAATTTGCTCCGGAAACGTTCACTCGTTTCGGAGCCGCTGAACATGCGACAATGAAATTTACCAAAAATTTGCGGGGAGTGCTTCAGTTGGGTTGGGGGAGAGGTGCGGCTATCGTGGTGGCTGCGGGAACGGCCATTCTCGGTGGGTGCGGAACAACAAAACCAGCTCCCTCGGTAGCAGAGCAAGCCCTACCCTTGGCACACGTGGATACAGGATCAGCCGGGACCATTACCGGGCGAGTCCAATGGCAAGGCGCTGTGCCAAAACGGGCGGATATTGATATGTCTGCCAATCCCATGTGCGAGCGCCAGCACCCGAAACCGGCGAAATCGGAACAAACAGTGGTCAACCCGAATAACACGCTTCGGTATGCCTTTGTCTGGATCAAGAAGGGACTGCCGAAAGCACGGTGGGAGCCTTTGCCGGAATTAGCCAAGCTGGACCAGGTTGGCTGCGTGTATACTCCTCATGTGCTTGGCGTGATGGTAGGGCAAACCGTGGAAATTGTGAATTCGGACCCGGTCAACCACAACATTCATGCGGCAGGAACGGAGAACCCCGGATGGAATGAAACCGAGGCGCCCCGGGCGGAAACCAAGCAAAAGCAGTTTTCCGAACCGGAACTGCTGATCCCGGTGACGTGCGGCGTTCACCCTTGGATGAAAGCGTTTGTGAATGTTTCTCCCCATCCGTTCTTTGCGGTCACTGATGAGAAGGGCGCATTTACCCTGAACGGTGTGCCGCCGGGAACGTATACCGTGGAAGCCGTGCATGAAACATACGGCAAGAAAGAGATGGAAATCACGGTGGGGCCACGGGAGCGAAAAGAAGTTGAGTTTTCCTATGGAAGCTAAACATCTGGCAAAGCAGGGGGGGAGTGCGGTACTTTGAGTTTCCAGGCGGATGCAGCGGTTCCTTTGCCCAGGGCACCCATGAGAGATTACATTGCCCTCACCAAACCCCGGATCACGTGGTTTATTGTGATGAGTGCGGCCATTGGCTACTGCTTCGGCATTCCGCTTGGCACCTTTGAGTGGAATTCCTGGCATAGCTGGATGCCGTTGTTGGTCACCATGGCCGGTACCGGCATTATTGCTTCGGGTACCTCTGCCTTAAACCAATGGTATGAACGGGATGCGGACCTCAAAATGCGCCGCACTGCCCAGCGGCCATTGCCTGGGGGAAGACTTACGGCGAATCAGGCTCTGGTGTTTGGCGTGGTCATGGCGGTGGTTGGGTTTGCTGTGCTTACCCTGGCGGTAAACCTCCTGTCCGGTCTGCTGGGGCTGTTCACGCTGGCGTCGTACCTGTTTATCTACACTCCGCTGAAGCAACGTTCTTCGCTTTCCACCGTGGTGGGCGCACTGCCGGGGGCCATGCCTCCCTTGATCGGGTATGCGGCGGCCAGCGGGAGGTTGACCTCTGAAGCCTGGGCACTGTTTGCCATCTTGTTCATGTGGCAGTTTCCGCATTTTCTAGCCATTGCCTGGATGTACCGGGAAGATTATTCTCGCGCTGGCATTCGAATGCTGCCGGTTGTGGAGCCGGACGGCAGTTCCACTTCGCGCCAAATCGTGGTGTATGCTTCCACGCTGATTCCTGTCAGCTTGTTTCCTACTCTGCTCGGCATGACCGGCAAAATCTACTTAATGGGTGCTTTGCTGCTGGGCTGCCTGTTTCTGTATTCCGGTGTGCGGGTAGCCATGGATCGAACTATCCGACGCGCCAGGCAGGTGCTGTTAGTGTCTGTGATCTACCTTCCGCTAATTTACGGCCTGATGTTGTTGGATAGGCCCATTTGGTGAAAACTTCCGTCCTTTGTGGATTGTTTATTCTGCTGGCAAACTGCTCCCAACACCGTGACCTTCCGGTTTTAGGAAGCGTGCCGGGTTTTGAGTTGACCTCACAGCAGGGCAAGCTGTTTCATGGAGAAAGCCTCCAAAACCATGTCTGGATTGCGGATTTTATTTTCACGCACTGCCCAGGGCCATGCCTTCGCATGAGCTCGCGTATGCGAGAAATCCAGCGCAAAACGGCAGGCAAACCGGATATCCGGCTGGTCTCTTTTTCGGTGGACCCGGCGCGGGATACTCCGGCGGTGCTTTCGGAATTTGCCGCTAAATATCAGGCCGATCCCGCTCGGTGGAGTTTTCTGACCGGCAAACCCGAAACTCTGCAGACATTGAGCCGTGACGTGTTCAAGCTCGGCGATGTGGATGGCAGCATGAACCACAGCACACGGTTGGTGCTGGTGGATCAACGAGGTCGGATTCGCGGCTATTACGGCACCACGGAAGAAAATCCCGTTTCGCGCATTGCCGCCGATGCGTTGCAATTGGAAAGAGAAAACACGTAATGACCCTTCGTGACTTACCCACCGTGAATGCCATTTTGAACGGCACTGCGGCGCTCCTGTTGGTGTACGGCTTCGTTCTGATTCGCCAGAAAAAAATCGAACAGCACAGGCGGGTGATGTTGACCGCGTTCGGCGTTTCCGTTGTGTTTCTGGTGTGCTACCTGGTGTACCACTACAACGTGGGTTCAGTTCACTTTCCGCAACCTGGTTGGGTGAAAACGGTGTACCTGACCATCTTGGCGACTCACACCATTCTGGCCGCTGCTGTTCCCGTGTTGGCGATCATTACCCTGAATCGTGCTTTGCGGGCCAGATTCGATAAGCATCGCCGCATTGCGCGCTGGACTTTTCCCATCTGGCTCTATGTCAGCGTAACTGGCGTGGTTGTGTACCTGATGCTGTATCACATTTATCCACTGCCTTCGCCGCTCAGCAGTAACCTTGTTGGCCAGGGTCCGAGCTTTCACTAATCAAGAGTAGGTCATCGTAACTGCGATCGAGTTCTGATCCGTTAAGCCAGGAGCAGGCCCTACCACGGGCATGGGAGGAGTGCCGGCCACGAGCCGTGTCAAAGCTAACGCCATGGGATTAATGAAGTCCGGGCTGACATCATTCTTCATGATGGACTTCAACCGGGCAACGAAGTTATCCCAATGCTGTAAATCCACGACTGATTCAGCACCGGCTAAGTTAACTAGAGCGTCACAAAAATTCAGAAAATCGCTTTGCGCCTCGAACGCATACCCAATCAATTGCGCCGTTTGCCCAGGAAACGCTTCGTGCAACTCTGCCATCGCCGCAGCACCACCTGTGTTTCCGGGCTGCGATCGATTGGCAAAGGCTCCATCCGGCGCTGGCCAGTTCTTGTTACAGGCAATGTTCCAGTTACACCACTGCTTGTAGCTGCTCTGGCCCGCAATCAGGAAATTCGCTGGAGAGCTAGTGAATAACTCTGAGCAGGCTTTGGCGAAAGCGGCGTAGTTCTTCTGATCCCCCGTTGTATCATCCGCCGCCTTTTTAGGGAGAGTGGAACACACTAAGCGACCGTAAGCCGGAGGAGTAAAGACCAGGTGAAGTAACTGTGTTGTATTTGCCTGCATTGCCATTCGGGCAACGTTGTTCGTGAGAGCAACATTATTCATCCCGGTTGTGGTCAAGCGGAGAAACTTCGCGATGTATCCACCGAAGTTCGTGTTGTTGGTCGCTCGCAAAATGCAGTGGAGATTCACTGTGGCAAGAGATTGGGAATGGGGAGAAAGATCGACTTCAGCCGCAAAGTAGAAATCAATTTCCCGCTTTCTGTTATTCACAGTGGAGAGTAACTGTCTCCCTTCATTGGTGATGAGATGGAAAATATTGTTTCCCACATAGACGAGGCTGGAATTGCTAATGATTGCCGAAGTCCACGCCGCTGTTAGCTTGCCAAAAAGATTCAGGGTGACGGATGTTTTCTGATTGTAGAAATTTTCCAGGCCGCTACCGATGGCAATGGAAACGCCGCCACCGGGCACTTCCAAGGCATCCAAAAACCGACCATGAATCGCTGCATTCCAACCTGCAGCAATGGCCGGAGCCGTAAGATCAAAAGTGTAGTCCATCAGCAGAAACTTCTGGTTCGTCTTCTCAATGGCAAAATCGAGAGTTGCCTTCGCTTGGCTCAGTGGCTGAAGCCAACCCGATACTTTGTTATTCGCATCAGTTACATATTTTGTAATCTCCTCCGAAGCCTTCGGCCAAACCACATCGCTGAATGCTTTTCGCAATGGCGGCGGGAAAAGCCCAACAAGCCGTGCCCCTATTTGATCCGTCATCACGTTGGCACTAGCATCGAGGCCGGAGAGGAGAGTTACTCCGAGATGCAATCCCAAACTTGTGTCTTGCGTTGCGGCACGGTACAAGTGCAGATGCCCGGTGTTTGCGTCATCTTTCCAGAGCAGGGTTTCGAACTGCCCTCCGTAACCGAAACTGAAAGCGAGTTTTGCGCCGGCTTGTATCTCTGGCTGTACGGATGCGTTCACAACGACGGCTCCCGCCGTTCCGGGAATGTCGGCCTTATATTGGCCTGCATAGAAAACCTTATCGATCCCAATGCTGGCGCCAAGCCCCAATTGGAGATTGGCATTGAAGTTATGGTGAAGGTAATCGCCGGCTTTTAAGTTTCCCAGCGTATGGGGATGAAGTGGAAGCACGAAGTCCGAAAATGCCGCGATCAGCGCATCTTGTAGCAGATCCGCCGTCCGGCATTTTTTGTAGAAGGCGATACTGAACGTTTCATTCGCGCTTACACTGCTGGAAACTCCATACGTTCCAGAAGTGAAGTTTCCGGAGATGCCCCCTTGAATGGAAAAGTCCAACGCAACACAAACAAATGCTGTGCTGGCGGCAACGGGAATGGTCTTGGTTGGGTTTGCGTTGGTGGTGGTCGTCAGATCCGTTGCCACTTCTGTGGCGAATCCGTCCGTGTAGGAAAGCAGATCGCCAGAAGTGATCACAGAAACAGTTCCCGAAACTCCTCCCGAGAGTGTAAAGGTAAAATTCCCAACGCTCCACGACGGGTTTCCGCTAGAGAGTTGAATGTTTGCACTGCTCAGGCTGGCGGGAATGCTTCCGAGTGGCCGATCGAGCAGGTTAGTGAACTCTGTCCCTAAGCTCAGATTTGAATCCAAAACGTTTTTCAAATCTGTGAGTGTATTCAGCCCGATTGCGGTATTCGATCCGACCGTAAGATTGATGGACATTCCATTCTCCTTCGCCTTTTCGAGATAAATTAATATCTCAA
Organism: Bryobacterales bacterium; assembly: GCA_963791675.1. Taxonomy (GTDB): domain Bacteria; phylum Acidobacteriota; class Terriglobia; order Bryobacterales; family Bryobacteraceae; genus JALYXI01. The sequence continues at coordinate 222,078 of CAWBTD010000009.1, read as the reverse complement.
AGGTAAGCATTGTTTCAAGCACGAAAGATCGGAGAATGTTGCGATACCATAGGCGTGCATGATGCAGAAAATTTTTTTCCGTAGCGCCGCGGCGCTCGCTTTGCTCGGTGCAGGATACTGGTTCGGTATGACAAAAAACGTAGAAGCAGCCGGTCAGAACCGTGTATTTGAACTGCGGACCTATACCGCTCCGGAAGGCAAGCTTCCTGATCTCGAAAAGCGCTTTCGCGACCACACGATTCAGATTTTCCAACGCCATGGCATGACCAGCATTGGCTATTGGACCCCGCAAGATAAACCGGAATCGGAAAATACCCTGACGTATCTGCTGGCTTTCCCCAGCCGTGAAGCAGCCAAAAAGTCCTGGGATGAGTTCCGCAATGATCCGGAATGGAAGAAAGTGTCTGCGGAATCAGAAGCAAACGGCAAGATCGTAAGCAAGGTAACCAGCGTATTCTTAGACCCAACCGATTTTTCGCAAATGAAGTAAAAGAGTTAGCGAACGTTTTCCAGGGGTAGTTCGAAATACAGCAGGTCTTGTCCGGTGGCGGCATCGCGCAGCCCGGACAGGTACAAAACCGAGCCGCTCCTGTGGCCGGTCTGGAAATAAAAGAAGCCGCTGGCGGATTCGCCCGGGGGAATCATTTTGGCGGAGAACGCTCGTCCCTCAATCTGCCATTCTGCGAGCGGCGACTTCTTTTTTCCCAGTCCGGGGATGGGCGCGGGAAGCGGATTGATCGGTATGTTCCGTGGCCGCTGCGGGCCATTCAGATAAGCTAGGTCTCGCGCTGGCGTGCTGACAATCTTTTCCCGGTCTGGTCCGATGTATTGTGCTTCCAATCGATCAGCGCGAATAGCACTTTTGCTGTTGTTCTGAATCACCACCAATACCGGCAGTACACCCAGCTTATACGGATTTACCTTTCCAAAGGCCGGTTGCGCTTGGGCATCCGTTTCAAAAGCGCTGGCTCCAATGGTGACCCCGTTTGAGGCTTGGTGGTTCGGATATTGCGCGGCTGGCAGCGGCACGAACCGGCTATTTTCCTTGTCTGCCGCCAGGGCCGCTATACTCAACAAAAGAATCAGCGATTTGAACTTCAAGGGCACCTTCTTTCTCCATCGTCTGTTGTTGGTGCTATTCTCACCGTTCATTTTCCTGTATTTTCTCATTCGCGTTTTTCGGAATCCGAAATACGCGGGCACTCTCCGGCAAAGATTGGGTTTTCTTCCCCGGCCATATCAGCAGACTTCCTACGGAGCAATCTGGTTTCATGCGGTTTCCTTAGGCGAAGTGATTGCCATTGCGCCCTTGGTGCGCCGTATGGGGGAAACACTGCCGGAAGCACCGCTTTTTGTTTCTGCCTTTACGCTGGCTGGCTACACAGCCGCGCAGGAAAAATTAGGCTCTGTGGCAAGCGTGTTTTACGCGCCGCTGGATTACGTGTTTGCCGTCAGGCGCGTGCTGCGCCACATTCGTCCTTCGCTGGTGGTAGTAGCGGAAACGGAAATCTGGCCGAATTTGTTTCGGGAAACCAAGCGCATTGGTTGCGGCCTGGTGATGGTGAACGGGCGCATTTCCGACAAAGCCCTTCCACGTTACACCCAGTTTCGGTGGTTTTTTCAGGCGGCGCTTTGCCTTCCCGATGCCATTCTGGCGCAAAGTGAGACGGCACGAGAACGATTTGTGCAAGCTGGTGCGCCGATGGAGATTGTGACCGACGCCGGAAACCTCAAATATGAAGCGATTCCACAAGAGGCCGCTGCAGATTCGCCAGTACGCGCGTTTGTGGGAACGGCAAAAGTATGGATCGCTGCCAGCACATCCGCCGATGGCGAAATCGAGGAAGAAGACGCGGTACTGCGGGCATTTCAGGACATGCCCGGCTGGAAATTGTTGTTGGCACCCCGTAAGCCGGAACGGTTTGAAGCCGTAGCGGAAAAACTCCAGCGTGCTGGCTTGCCGTATGTGCGGCGATCCCAGATCACAGCTTCTGCCACAGGCGACGTGTTGCTGCTGGACACCATTGGCGAGCTAGCCGGGTTGTTTGTTTTGGCGGACGTGGTGTTTATGGGCGGAACACTGGCTAATCGCGGGGGCCATAACTTACTGGAACCGGCTTTTTTCGCAAAACCTGTGGTGATTGGGCCACATATGGAAAACTTTCGCGAAATTGCCGATGAGTTTCGACAGGCCCACGCAGTGGTGGAAATTGCCAGTGGCACGGAACTGCGAGATGCGGTGCTGCGGGCAGCAGGGCAGGCCGAACTCGGTGTTCGTGCGCACAAGGTAGCAGAAGCAAAGCGCGGGGCATTGGCGCGCACGGCGCGAGTGCTTCACTCTGTTTATGCTCGTTCCGTGCCATGCCGGCGTTTGCCGCTGCCCTTGCTGTTGATGGCTGCTCCTCTTAGCTTGATATGGAAGTGGGGAAGCCGTTGGAAAAGTGCCCGGGATCTCCGTAGGCAGCGGAAGCTTCCGGCTACCGTAATCAGCGTCGGTAATCTGTCTGTAGGCGGAACAGGCAAGACTCCGTTTGTGCTGTATTTGGCGGAACAGTACCGGAGAGCAGGAAGAACGCCCGGCATACTGACGCGTGGCTACCGTCGCAAAAGCTCTAGCCCCCCAATGCTTGTGCTTGCTCCGGGCGACAAAACAAGCCCGGAGCAAACAGGCGATGAAGCTCAGATTTTTCTCCGGTCTGGCGCTGCTCCGGTGGGCGTTAGCGCGGACCGCTATGCAACAGGCGAAGCATTGATTCGGCAGTTCGGGACCGATGTGTTGATTTTGGATGACGGCTTTCAGCATCGACGGCTCGCACGGGATCTGGATATTGTGCTCGTGGATGCGTTGGACCCTTTTGGGAATTGCCAAACGCTGCCAGCGGGACGCTTGCGCGAACCGCTCACTAGCCTTCAAAGGGCTTCAGTGTTTGTGCTCACTCGGGTTCAATCCACGGCCCAAGCTACGGCTATAGAAGCTATGCTGAGCCGGTGCAACTCCTATGCGCCGGTGTTTCGCTCACGCATTGTGCCGCTTGCGTGGGTGGAGCTTGCGAGCGGTCTGGAATTTTCCGTTTCCCCATTGCCATTCAAGCAAGCTGTTGCTTTTTGCGGATTGGGAAATCCCCGTTCTTTTTCTCAAACATTGCGAGAGCTTTCGATAGAACTGGCAGAGACTTTACACTTTCCTGACCATCACCGGTATGGAGAACGCGATCTTCGAAAGCTGGGGGAAACGGCGGAACACTTCGGGGCAGAGGTCTTATTAACAACCGAAAAGGACGCCATCAACTTGGAAGAACTAAAGCAAGAGTGGCATCACTTGCCTCCGCTGTATTGGTTGCGTATCGGCGTAGAAGTGGAGAACGAAGAAGGCTTTCTCCGGGCTTTGGGGCTTTTACGCTAACGGAAGACTAGCGTAAACACCAAGATCCAGGCCGGAGAACTCGCGGCGATACCACTTGGGAAATGCCGCTGCGGCAATCATCACGGCGTTATCCGTGGAAAGCGAAGGGGAAGGGAAGTGAACTGCCGTCCTCATGCGAACCTCGCTGGCCGCAGTGCGTAAGCCGGAATTACAGGCCACTCCACCAGAGATGATCAAGGATCGCGCTCCCACTGCTTCCGCAGAACTGGCTGCCCTTTGCAGCAGTTCCTCAATCACGGTCCGCTGGAAACTGGCGACTAAATCTCGCGTTCGCTGCGGCGTGGCAGCTAGCCACTGCTCAAGCGAGGGTTGGGGATGTTCCGCCAGCAGTTTCTGACGATCGGCAATTTCCTGCTCCATGCCATGACTTTCCACCCAACGAAGCACGCCGGTTTTCAAGCCGCTGAAACTGAAATCCAGCGTATTGCCTTTCATGCGAGCCATGGAAAAGCGAATGGCGCGCGGGTCACCAAAGGGAGCAATCTTATCGATCACCGGTCCACCGGGGTAACCGAAGCCAAGTAGCTTGCCTACTTTATCGAAGGCTTCCCCGGCAGCGTCATCCCTGGTTTTGCCCAGCAACCGATAGGTGGAAGGAGTGGGCAGTTCGAAAAGATGGGTATGGCCGCCGCTCACCACTAGCGCCAGAGCCGGGAACTCCACCGGCCGACCCTCTCGTGCAGCTTCCAGAATCACGGCGTGAATGTGGCCTTCCACATGGTTCACCGCAATCAAGGGCAGATGCCGAGCTAAGGCGAGTGCTTTGGCGTAAGTTACTCCTACCAGCAAAGAGCCGACCAATCCTGGTCCGATGGTGACCGCAACAGCACTAAGCTGGGCCCACTGGCACTCTGCTTCGGCCATGGCGGAACGTACCACCGGGACAATGGCGCGAAGGTGCTCCCGCGAAGCAAGCTCCGGCACCACGCCTCCATATCTGGCGTGAGCGTCCAACTGCGAAGCCACCACGGAGGACAAAATTTTCTCGCCCTCTTCCACCACAGCAGCGGCTGTTTCATCACAAGAAGATTCAATGGCTAAAATGCGAACCGGCAGCAACCTCCATTTTTTCATGCTTGCCGCCCGATTCTCACAGGGCCATGATCTTATCCACTTTACGGGCAAGGTCAAAGGCAGTATACGGCTTATATAAAAATTCCTCTTTTAGCGGAGAACTGTAGCCGCTGGTGAGAAGTGCTTTCACTTGGGGCTTGATCCACCGCACACGGCTCAAAGCTTCTGTTCCTGTGGCATGTGGCATGGTGACGTCAAAGAACACCATATCGATTTCTTCGGCATGGTCACTGAAAACGCGCACCGCCTCATCCCCATCGCGGGCTTCCAGCACCCGGTAACCCTGCATTTGCAGCGTAGTTCTTGCCACGCCGCGAACCAAATCATCGTCTTCTGCTACCAGTACGCAGCCAGCCATAGGGCGTTTAGGCCGCGTGAGCTTACCGCAGGATTCGCTTGTATGCACGGGCGCTTTCGATACAGTCGGAAGGCTGATTTGGAATGTGGTGCCCTGGCCCGGGTCGCTTTCCACCGTGATAGATCCTTGGTGAGCATCCACAATGGAGGCCACCATGGCCAAACCAAGTCCAGATCCGCCGGAATCGCCTTTGGTGGTGTAGAACGGTTCAAAGATCCTTTCCCGCACTTCGGCCGTGATGCCGGAGCCGTTATCGCGAACGGATAACACCACTTTGTCCCCCTGATTTTTTGCGGAAATTTCTAAACTGCCGCCGCGTGGCATCGCATCCCTTGCATTCACAGACAGATTGACCAGAATTTGCTGGATCTGTGTGGCGTCCGCCAGCACGGTTCCTAGCTTGGGATCAACAGTTTGCACGATCTCAATCGTGGAAGGCATCACCCGTCGCAAGAGGAGCCGAACCGTTTCCTCAATCACCGTAGTCAGGTTCATGCGTTGATAGCGGGTCGGGGTACGCGCCCCAAAGCTGAGAAGAGCGCCCATAAGCTCCGTGCTGCGCATAGCGGCCCGCTGGACGTCAGCCAAGTTCGCACGAACTGGATGATTGGATTCCAGCCGGTAAAGGGCAAAATCCAAGTGGTTCAGAATAACTGTTAACAAGTTATTGAGATCATGCGCTACTCCGCTAGCGACAGTTCCAATCAATTCCAGCCGTTGAGAGTGTTGGACGCGACTGTTGTCCGGCATGAATTAGGGTAATAACCAGCCTTCGGTTCTTTGCCATGATCATAGGCGTGACTTGTGCCGGAATATTTTACTGGTTCCCTGTAAACACCTAAGAACTCATGCGAAAGAAAGCTGGTTTCCCCGTGACCCGAAATCGCAAGGAAAGCCAGAAAATCCGGAATGCCAATGAAATGCGTTGTTTGTCGAGGAGGGCAGCCTCCTTTTCCCTGTTCTTATCACTGTGCCGCCGCTTGGGCACTCGCAGCCGGGACCCGCAGTGCAGGATTCACGGCCACGTCGCTCGCTTCCGCTTGGCGAATCAGTTTGTCGGCGTCGTCCTGGAGCAGCAGTCGATCGGCTACAGCCTTGGCCACTGCGGCCTTCACGAGTTCCACGTAATGCCCGTGCGTGCCATAGCGTTCTTCAATAGAGAGGCGTGGATCATGTTTCGCTTCCCGTTCAGTTTTGCTTTTCGCAAAAGGGATATACCCGCCATTCAAACCGCACCATTGGCCTTGGTTCCAGCCGAAAGCGGTGATGTTCCAGCCGGTGTAAGTTCCAAGCGGAACTTGGCGGAGCACGGAAGCAACGCCACCCAAGTCATTGCCGTCGGTGTCGGTTTTGGGCACCAGAGTGGGAACTACCGTACGGACGGGTGGCACTTTAGTGACAGTGCCAGCAAGATCCACGTAGCGGAATTCAGGGCCGAAGTCGTAATTGTAGATGGGGTTCAGCGCACCATCCGGCACGGGCTGGCCGGGAATCAGGGGAAAGCCCATGGCCTGTTGATTGGCGACGACGAGTTGGCCTTGTTCGCCTCTCATGGGATGTAGTTTCGGATATCTGCTGGGTGGCGGTTCCGCACCTTTGGTCACCCATTCCACAAGGTCGGCACGAAGGGCGCGTAGTGTTTCGGCTTCAGGGTTAGGGTTGGCCGGGAGCACGCAGTTCCTCGGTGTGGAAGCTGGCTCCACAGCGAAGCCACCACGACCGCCGCCGTGAGTAGTAGCGGGAAAGAAATACCGGCGGACATTGCTCGGAAGGGGAATGTCTTCTTTTGCGTCGGTACCGACCAGATCGGCGGACATCCGAAGACCCCAGAATTCAAGACTGCCGAAGGTCTCAATAATCTTGGGGCATGTCTTCGTGGCGCGGCAGCGATGGAGCAGACCGGCACGGGGAATACCGCGTGCAACGTTGGGATAGCTTTCCCACCAGACAACGCCATCAGAGCCGGGTTCATTGAGCAGGGAAGTGCCACCGGCGACCGCGAAGCGGTAGTTCATGGCGAGCTGACGCCCGGCAATATTCGGATTGCAACCATCCCACACCATGCGATTTGCCTCATCCTGATTGAAGCCGAGATGAATATAGCTGCGGAGGAAGTTGCCAGACTGGGAGTTGCCTTCCGAGATGCCCCACTTGATTTGCCCAGCAAGAGGGTTATCATTGCCAAGGGAATCCTTTGCTTCGTAGCGGAGAAATGAGTTGAGGTCGCGGGTGGCCGCATAGCCTACGGCAAGCACGAGAGGGTCTTTCGCCGTGTATTCCAGTTCGTAAAGAAGCGTGGCTTCCAGCGGTGCTTTGGTGCAGATCTTTGTGGAATCGGGAGCGCCAGGGAAAGGCGTTTTACTGCAATCAGCGAAGGCCCAATCGGTAGGGGGAATGGCGGTGCGGGCACCGTCTTCCGTGGCGCGTTTGGTGAGCTTGGCTTTGGAGGTGTCGAGAGAAGCCGGAAGCTGGTAAACGATGGCGCTGGTTGCTAAGGAGAGCGGAACGGTTGTGATGCCGTTCGGTAAATCGATAAAGCGGGCGGCGATGGGACCGGTGATGGAGGAGCCATCGGGATTTTTTGCGAGGGGGACGGTGATGGTCTGGAGATTGTCGCGAGGAACGAGATCCCCTTGCCAGCCGGAGACCACACTGACGTGGCCATCACCATCGGGTTGCGGTGCTCCACCGCCGCGATTGGGAACACTGTACTTGAGCACGCCGCTCGCCTTAGACATGTCGATGGGTTTGGCAATGGCGAATGTGCCGGTGTATTCGACCATGCCATGGGCATTGCGAACAGCAAGCTGAATATCATTAATGACTTGATTGTGCGGGTCATGGGGATCGAGTTCGCCGGTGAAGTGGCCGGTAAGAAGCTCGTACTGGCCGGCCTTGCCGAAGTTCTTGCCGCTATAAGCCGGGGATTCGCGATGCTCGATAGAGAATTTGGTGACGCGAGCTTCCAGCGTGGAAGCGACCATTGCCAGCACTAAGGCGATTCGGACTCTGCTCATATTGGCGTCATTATATGATCGTGGCCAAAATGCGGAGGTCAGTTAGCGTAGAAACACAGGAGCTTGGCCTTAGGTCCTGCATTGTTTACCGCCCGACAATTCTGTACTAAATTATCTACAGATTACCGCGGCAAGTCATCCAATCTCAGAACCTGCAGAGGCAGTTTTGCTCACTGCCTATATTCATAAGCATCGAAACGGAATATTTCTTCCGAGAAGTATTCCACCCGCTAGACGGGTTCCGGTGTCAATACGCGGCGGACAGCATTAACAAAACCTCGCCCACTTTCGAGACCTACCATGGCCTGTTCTGCTGAAAGCTCGGCAGAGCCGGTTTCATAATCAGCAACGGCCTTGAAATTATAGGCTTGCGAAAGAAAAATCCGCTGGTCAGGCGTAAAGAGCGGGTCGTCTTTTGTCGGGCGCAGGAATTCACTTTGCACGCCTCGATGAGTTTTCACTACCCTGCCGCTGCGCTCAAAAATGATGCCTTGCGCAGCGTGAAAAACAGCTAGATACGCGGCTCGCGCTGCGTCATCGTTAAGATGCACGTGTCACAGGTCAAGCCCTTCGCGCCGGATTTCGTGCATGAGGGGTGACCGCTCCCGGTACTCGGTGGCCGCATACGGTTTTGCATCGAAGAAAACGCCGGTCTCATCGAGGAATTTGACACGCAGCGTTGCCAGCTTGTGCAGTTCAGCCCAACGATCAAAAGTCTTCTCGCTGCCGTTCAAAAAAACCGCTACGTCGTAGTCGGAATCCGGGCGAGCATCGCCGCGCGCTTGTGAACCAAATAAGACAGCACGCTCCAGACGCGCCCCATACATCTCGTCCAGGGCGGCGCAAAATCTCGCGAGGACCGGATTGTCTCGCAACAGTGAGCTATCGCGTGTCATGGGCCTTCTTTCGCATGGCTGAAGTCATGCCGCAATTCGATGGCTGATAAATTTCCATCTTACCGTTTATGAAAACTAAAATCAGACCACAGAGGGAGCCAGGCACCAAGGCTAAGGCAGTTTTCTGCTACACCGGAAAATGCACATGAACCACGTGTGGCAGGAGGGTTTGCGTGCTTTCTCAGATCGCAGTGGAACTCATTGGTTCCGAACAAGCCCAGATAAGGAACCGAAATGCGGATGCTTGTTGGGGCGAAAACACAGGAGTTTACAGTGAAATTCACAAGCCAGCCTAACAATCAATTCGCTGCCGGTTTCTCCTCAATGTGGTCGATCACTAACACGGGCATCGGGAGCTTCCGCATCTCCAGTTTCAGGCCGAGTTGCTGCCGGAGGGCATCGAAAAACGATACAGTTCCGTTGGGGTCCAATGCCGAAGGCATGCTGCTCGTCGACTGCTGGACGGCGTTGCCTTCTCGACCGCTCTGCAACAGAAATCGCGGGGTGAAGCTGATGGTGAAGTCATAGGAACCGGCTAAGCCCGTTTCATCCACAACGTCGTTGAAAGCTGACTCCACGCGGTCCATGCTGCGAAGCTGCCGTGCAAATTGCGCCATTGTGATGTTCTGGCATTGAATCAGCCGGGAAAGCCTCGGGTTCACGTCTCGCGGGTCATGAGCGACAACGCCAGCCTCCCTGCAGTTCGTGCGATTCGAGGGATCTGCCTTCGCAAGTTTTGGCTTACCTGATGTCAGTGTATAGGTAGATACGGGCCGGTCCTCAAAGTGCATCGCAATTTGGAAGCGATCAATTAAGAGGGAGCGCAACATAAGCTGGAAATCCTCATCGATAAAGCCCATACCTTGGGGCACGCTGGCAGCAGCAGTGTTCGCGACAATATCAAAGCGCTTCGAATCTACCCATTTCGGCTCTCCCGCAATTCTTTCGTCCATGTGGTCCCAATCCACGTCCCAAGCCGTTGCGATCAGCATTCTCATCGGGAATGCGTGCATCTCAAGCCGGCCTCCAGGGTAGCGCCTGAAGCCAAATCGAGCGTCCGGTGGGCTTGACTTAATAGCGGCTACTTCAAACTCCATGGAGCGAGGCGGCAGGATTTGCGCCACTCCAGGCGGATTGGCGGATGGTGTTTGGTTGACGTGGTCGACAACGAGGACAGGCGCAGGAACTTGTCGCAGTTCCAGCTTCAATCCAAGTTGTTTCTCGATTGCCTCAAAGATTGTGGTGCGGTTAGCCCCCGCCTGCAGTGTTCGGGATCGTGGATTCCAACTGATATCAAAGTCCCAGGAGCCTTCCAAGCCCGTTGAATCCACCACAGGCTCGGATAAATAATCTCCAGCTATCCGGCGCAATGCTTCCGCAAATGCCTTCATGGTTATGTCGCGGCATGAAAATACTGAGTACGAAGACGTGCCTGACTGGGATTGGGCCTGGCAACCAGGACTCTCCGCTCCGCGAGCCGGCTTTAGTTTTGGCTGTCCATCTCCTCTGTTCAGTGCAAATGCCGGAAGTGGCCTATTGTCCCGGTGCAAGGCAAGCTGGAAACGGTCAGTTATCAGGGACTGGAGCATCCGGTTGACCGTTTCGGGAGACGTAGAAGGCTCTGCTTTCGCAGAGATATCAAAGCGATCAAATCCCAGCCAGCCCGGTCCTCCCAGTATCTTCCTGGAATCAAAGCTCCAGGCAATACCGATCAGGTCCAGCATGGTAGCTCTCCGCAGGTCATAACGTCCGTTGCTCAGGAGGCCACCGGATACGAACGTGTCAGGATTTGTAGCGGGAGCACTTGCGTGAACATCTGCAATGTCAAATGAGGGGAGCTTGGGAGTTTGCCCCCATGCCGTGCTAATCAGAAGAGCGAAAGAAACGATTCCTTTCAATGCTCGCATCATACTTGAACCTGACGGAACCTCATAAGAGTCCTTTGCAATCTACTATCACTTAATCGAACCGCACAAGAAGAGGCCCCAAAATGTACGCAGTAAAGCAGCCCACCATGTACAACACCGCCGAGCACCAAAGCACAATCCGGCTGAAACGGCTGGCCGTCTGGCACGCGGCGGGGTCGTTCGGGTCACAGCGCCAACGTTTCTCAGTTGAAGTTTTGGCGCAATCGCGTAGACGTAAACGAAATTGCCGGAAATCAGCACGCCCGCGACGATGAACACCCAATGCTTGTGATGCGACATCGCGACCAGCCACGGCGCTTCCGAAAGCACGGAAGCGACCGTTGCCCCGAGTCCGAACAGAACCAGCAGCGACGGCAACGCGCAGCACAGCAGCGTCCCGAGCGAAGTAAAAAGCGATAGATAACTGAGTGCGCCGCTGCGAAGTGGCGGCGCACTGGAGAGCGGTTCGTTGCATCATACTTCCTTTCCTGATTACTTCACCTGACCGACCTGAAGCGGGACCGGCGCTTTCAAGTCCTTGCCCGGCTCCATCACGCCTTGAACGATGACGGTCTGGCCCAGCTTTTTAGGCGCTTCGCTGTAGGCCGCGGGGTTCTTCGGATCGGCAGCAAGCGCCAGCGTTTCTTTCGTCCCCGAAACCTTCAATCGAAGTTGCCCATTCACATTCGCCAGATTCGCCCCGGACCGACACCGCCGTTGATTTCGGCGTGTATCCGTTCTTGTGAATGAGTTCCCATAACTGCGGAACGGATACCGTATTGCCCGGCTTCAGCTTCACCGTCGCAAGGCCCTTGTTCAAACTGACCTCCACCGATTCCACACCGGCCACTTTTTTCAATGCCACGTCGACCACGTGGGCGCAGGTCATTCAATCCATGCCGAAGATCGACAGATCGACTTGCAACAGTTCCGCCCGGCCCGGCAAGGCTCCCATCATGAGCAGCGCAAGCCAGCACGGACAGTGTTTTTCGCATCGTATGTTCCTTTCGTCTTTAGAAGAAATAAGCAAAATTGACCGCAAACCGGTAGCGTTCCTTCGGGTACAGCGGCCCGGCATCGCGATAGACCGGAAACTGCATTCCGGCTTCGATTCCAATGGCGCGGTACACCCCGAGCAGGCTGGGGCCAAGAAACATTTGCTTCGCCCCGCTGCCCGGCACTTCCAAGTCTTGCCGCTGAAGCGTGCCGGTTCGTTCGCCCGTGAACTCCCCAAAAATGCGCCAATCCCATCGCGGGTAATCGGTGCGCCAGGAAAGAGGCCGGTAACCGTAAACGGCGGTGTACGTAAGCAGATCGGGGCGGCGGTCGCCTTTCGATTCTGCATACCGCTGGTAAGTCGTTCCCACCCAGACGTACTGGCTTCGTGAGGCAACGCCGGTGACCGCGCCGACGAGATAACCCGGCCCGCTGTTCAGGCCACGGTAAAGGCCGGTTTCCTGCTGCGGACCGGGAACGAGAACGCCGGCAACGGCGGTGCTCTCCACGCGCTTGCCGGCGAAATCTTTCCGCTGGAACCGCCACCATGCAAGCCCGCTGAAATCACCGCTGATCGGTGTATTCGTTGTCACGGACGAGCGCGGATATGGGTCCGGTTGAAAGACAACGGGACCGGAAACGGCAAGCTTCACGTTTTGCGTAACGCCGTAGCTCAATTCCGCTTCGAGATTTGAGGCCGTCCCGCTTCGGCCATTCACTCCCAGGTCGAAACTCCATCCGCCTTGCGGGTTCGTCGGAGTCGCCAACCCAAACACCGGACCATGATCGGCGGCGCTCCCCCGTTGCGCAGCGGTGAGCATTGCGGCCATCGCCACAACCCACGCGGCGCGGGTATGATGACTGCATAATTCTGTTCTCCTTTCATGCCTTCACCTGCCGTGGAACGGCAGACCAAACGCGCCGAGACACGCGTGACTGCAAACCCACGTCGAAAGCGAGAAAGGAAAACTAGATGAGAAAAGTGGAATTTAAAATTTGCAGATCGGGCGGGGATGGCTCGACCAGATTTGACGTCCGTGCCAGCGTTCCAACGCCTCGACCGCGTGCACAGGCAACTCGATCTATGACCACCGCGACGATCGGTAGATCAATGTGGAAATCGAGAGACTTGTGATGGTCGAACGCAATCTGCTTGCATTCGCGCTGCGAGTTCTCTGGCGCGGAGCTTTTGTTTTGCAGTGACCGTCGGGAGAGCAGCAGCTCTTCGCCCCCGGCCACATGAAATACTGTTCGCAGGAAATGCAACCGCCCCACACAAGGGTCGCTAGCAGCAGCAAAGACAACAGCGAACTGGCGAAGGCGCGGCGCACGTCTGCTTCCAGCGTACCAATTTACGGCTGTGCCAGCAGAGCGTCCGTCTTCATCGACTTGTTCTTTCCAAACTGCTAACCCACGAGAAGGGCTGTTTCCGCAAATGGTAAGTTGTGAAATGAGCATAGCCATTCATTAAGGCCTTTATGACGCAGGACTTTTTGGATTTTCTGACCAACCTTTCAGAAGGACACTGCACGCCAGAAGATTGGGGACACTTCGTGGTAACGCACTACAAAGAGCAGCGGCTTGAGGCGGCAAGAGTGGAGTTGGTTCGTGCTTCCATTTCACTCAGAGAATGGCCGTGGCATTCTGTGCCTGAAGCGCTCAGACGCACTGCTTCAGAATTGCGCGCCGGTACTTAACTCGCTGATACTTTCTGTACGTGATCCGCAAAAGTGATCTTCACTGGACCTTTTGGATCTCTTGGCGGCAGTGATGCAACACGTTAGCCCTGAATCATACAGCTTCCAATCAAGGTTTACAGGAAGAAGATTCAGCGTCATGAATTGTGTGGCACTTAGGCCCTCTTTTTGGAGCTGCTTGAAATTCGCTGCTTAAATCAACTGCCGAGCGCCTAGCCAAGCGTCAAGAAATCGGCCTACCTCTTCTTTCAAAAGATCCTGTGCCATTGGTTCCATTCTGAATCTTCAGAGACTAATCACATGCTTATGGAAGATAGGGGAGTACTGAAATTTAACAGTTGAATCGATCTACTCAAGGTTATATGGGAAGGATTTAACTTCAAATAGGCACAAACCAAAACTTTTATCAATAGTTAACAGAGAAATGGGCATTTGATTGCACACTGCACCTCCAGTATGGGTGGGAAACGCAGTATTTCGTTGTATTTTCTGTTAGTAGGCATTGCTTTTGCCTCGGATTTTGAGGCTGGTCGCCAAGCCTTCGAAAAGGGTGATTTTGCAGGTGCATTGAAAGAATGGCAGCCTCTTGCTGAGCAAGGAGCGCCACTGGCTTCGTATAACTTGGCATTAATGTACGCCAAAGGACAAGGCGTAAAGCAAGATTACTCCGAGGCGGCTAAGTGGTACCAGAAAGCGGCGGAAAAAGGGATACCGGAAGCACAATACAACTTGGGAATGCTGTATAGCAATGGCCTAGGCGTGCCAAAAGATTATACAGAAGCGGCGAAGTGGTTTCAAAAAGCTGCCGAAAAAGGCGATGTGAATGCCGAAAACAATTTGGGAACCTTGTACGATGCAGGCGAGGGTTCTTTCCGTAACTTTGCAGAAGCGGAGAAATGGTACAGGAAAGCCGCAGAAAAGGGTAATTCTAACGCTCAGTTTAACTTAGGCGTGATGTATGACCTGGGCCAAGGGGTAAAATCCGACTTCACAGAAGCAGAGAAGTGGTACCGGAAGGCTGCGGACCAGTGGAACGAAGGCGCGCTCTGTAATTTGGCCATTTTGTACTACAACGGTCAGGGCGTTCCACGTGATTTGATTCAGGCTCATGCCTACTTCCTTCTTGCTCAAGAAGCCGGGGACCCCCGCGCCAGCAACTTAATGCAGGTCACCACAAACAAGCTGAACGCAAAGCAAATTCAGAAGGCCAAGGAAGTAGCTGCCCAATTCAAGACAGGCCATAAAGAACAGATTCTTCTGGCAACTAACCCTTCCCAGAAACCTCCTATAGAGGGGGATAGCGGTCCTGAGAGAGCAGGAATGTATGCGAAACCGGAATTGCCACCCGCTTCTTCTGCCTTTGCTTCTCCATCTACCGCAGAGACGGAAACGAAATCCGCTCCTGCTGCTCCAGTGGCAGCGCCCGCCGAAATTCCTGAAACGGCTGGAGTTTGGACCGGCGTAGATCGTGTTGTGGCGGTCGGGGATATTCATGGCGACTATGAACAATTAACTGCCGTGTTAAGAGCAGCCAAAGTGATTGACGGGCAGGATAACTGGTCTGGCGGAAAAACTCATTTGGTGCAAACCGGGGACGTAGTAGACGAAGGACCTGATGCCCGGCGTATTTTAGATCTGCTGATGAAGTTAGAAAAGCAGGCGCAAACCGCTGGAGGATACGTTCACTGCCTGATGGGGAATCATGAGGCAATGAATATTTACGGTGATCTCCGTTTTGTGTCTCCTGCGGGGTTTAGCGAATTCCGTACCGATGATTCTGAAAAACTCCGCCAACGGTATTACGAGCAGTACCAGAAAGATCGCGCCAATTATGCTCAGGCAAAAGGTTTTCCTGCCGTGGACGAGACGCCACAAGCAGACTGGATGAAGCAGCATCCGGCAGGATTTTTCGAACATCAGGAAGCGTTCGCTCCCACAGGTATTTATGGAAAGTGGATTCTTGGGCATGACACGGTGATTCGTATCAATGACACCCTGTTTTCCCACGCAGGCATTAGCCCGAAGTTTGCCAAATACTCCATTGCTGACATTAATCGCACAATCCGGGAAGAATTGAGCAATCCGCAAAATCTACAAGGCGGCATGGTGACGGATCTGCAAGGCCCACTCTGGTATAGCGGATTAGCGCGTGGCGAGGCAAACGAGGCAAGTATCGCGGAAGTGGGAAAAACGCTGGATCATTTTGGGGCGAAGCGGGAAGTGGTTGCGCATATTGATGGAGCCAATGCAGTTCTGCCAGGTTTTAAAAATCGTGTCATGTTTATTGATGTCGGCATTGCGCGTTTGAGCCGAAATACCGGTACGCAAGCTTGCTTGATGATCGAAAAGGATCAGCTTTACGCCCTGCATCAAGGCCATCGTCTGGAACTCCCAAAGGACGACCAAGCTGACTTGATTCGTTATTTAAAAGAAGCCGCGGCAGTTGACCCGGAACCTTCTAGCTTGCTCACTCGTATTCAACAGATAGAATCTAAGTCTGCGATAACTCGATGAAGCCAGCTTCTCTTCTTGTTTTGATCTCCGCCCAAGCTTTTCTCTGGGGCCAGCAATTACCTTCCGGAACCATTGCCGGGTTTGATGTCCAGGCAATTGATAAGGCAGTCAATCCGTGCGAAAACTTTTACCAATATTCCTGTGGTACTTGGCTAAAAAATAATCCAATTCCGCCGGATCAATCTTCCTGGGGACGCTTTAGCGCATTGGCCGAGCGAAATCGTGAGGTGCTGCACCAGATTCTGGAGAAAGCCCAAGCGAACCAAGCGGGCCGCTCTGATACCGACCAAAAAATCGGCGATTACTACGCTTCCTGCATGGACGAGGCTGCCATTGAAAAAAAAGGTACGCAGCCCCTTCAGGGCAACATTCAACGTATTCAGGGGATGAAAAGCCTTGCCGAACTGATGCCAGTGCTGGCGCAGTTACACAAGATCGGGGTAAACGCTTTTTTTCAGTTCGGTTCCGGGCAGGATTTCAAAGATTCCACTAAGGTGATTGCCCAAACCGATCAAGGCGGCTTGGGTTTGCCAGAGCGCGACTATTACTTCAAGACTGATCCTACTTCTGTGGAAACGCGGCAGAAATATGTGGCGTTTGTGCAGAAATGGTTTGAGTTGCTAGGGGATTCCAGCAATGTGGCAGCCGCCAAAGCAAAGGCCGTCATGAAGATGGAAACGGCTTTAGCAAAGGATTCGCAGGATGTGGTGACACGTCGCGATCCTACCAAGATTTATCACCTGATGAGTGTGGTGGACCTTCAAAAGCTTACGCCGTCGTTGAATTGGAACTCATACCTCAAAGAACTAGGGGCTCCTTCAGTTAGCTCACTGAATGTTGCTGTGCCGCAGTTTTTCTCTGGCATAGAGAACTTGCTGAAAACGGCCAACTTAGATGACATCAAAACCTATCTGGTATGGCACTACAGCGAACATGAAGCCGAGTTTCTGCCCTCAGCTTTCGTGAATGCAAGGTTTGATTTCTTTGGCAAAACCTTAACCGGTTCCAAAGAACTGAAGACTCGTTGGAAGCGTTGCGTAGCTTTTGCCGACGGCGATTTAGGCGAAGCGCTTGGCAAAGCATTTGTGGAAAAGACGTTCGGGCCGGAAAGCAAAGCAAAAACTCTGGAAATGGTGAATGCTTTGGAAAAAGCAATGGGTCAGGACATTGAGAAGCTGGATTGGATGACCCCGGCCACTAAGCAGAAAGCCATGGAAAAGCTTCATGCCATTACCAACAAGATTGGGTATCCGGAAAAATGGCGAGATTATTCCACGGTGAATATTGTCCGGGGAGACATGATCGGCAATACGGATCGGGCAACCGAGTTTGAGGTAGCCCGGCAACTGAATAAGATCGGAAAGCCAGTGGACCGCCTGGAATGGGGAATGACGCCCCCCACCGTGAACGCCTATTACGATCCTCAGATGAACAATATCAACTTTCCCGCCGGAATCTTGCAGCCTCCGTTTTATGAGAAAAGCCAGGACGATGCCGTGAACTTCGGCGCGATTGGCGCGGTGATTGGGCATGAACTCACGCACGGGTTTGATGATGAAGGAAGACAGTTCGACCCCCAAGGGAACCTGCGCGATTGGTGGACAGGGAAAGATGCTGATGCTTTCGATACCCGGGAACAATGCATAATTGACGAGTATTCCAACTTCGTGGCTGCGGGAGACGTGAAGCTCAATGGAAAACTCACATTGGGGGAAAACACAGCGGATAATGGCGGACTGCGGATCGCTTATATGGCCCTGATGAATACGTTGGGAAACAATATTCCGGGTCCACGTGACGGCTACACAACACAGCAACGGTTCTTTTTAGGATGGGGCCAGATCTGGTGCCAGAACGAGACGGAACAGCTCAGCCGTTTACAAGCGCAAACCAATCCTCATGCGATTGATAAATACCGCGTAAATGGCGTTGTTTCCAATATGCCGGAATTTCGGCAAGCTTTCGGATGCAAAGCGGGCCAGCCGATGGTACGTGAAAAGTCCTGCCGCGTGTGGTAATCACGCGTTCTGTACACTGGATGGATGCGGCATCCTTTGCTTTCCGCTCTTCTGTCGTTTTCCGCTGCATGCTCGGTAGCACTGCATGCAGCGCCTCCGCAAACACGCGCTAGTGATTTCAGTGAAACCCTTCACGGGGTAGTTCAGAAAGATCCCTATCGCTGGCTGGAAGATCAGAACAGCCCGGAAACACGGGCCTGGATCGATTCCCAGAATAACTACACCCGCTCGTTCTTAGACAAGCTGCCATCCCGTGAAAAGATCAGCGCACGGTTAACTGAGCTGCTGAAGATTGATCGGGAAACGCTTCCGATTGAGCGGGGCGGACGTTACTTTTTCTCGCGCCGCACGGCAGACCAGGAGCAGTCCGTATTGTTCATGCGAGAAGGGCTGCATGGACAAGATCAGGTAGTGTATGACCCAAATGCTAAGGCTGGCGCGAAGACTTCCTCTGCTGCCTTCATGGGATTTTCCGATGACGGAAAAGCCATTCTGTATGGCATTCGGCAGGGCGGCGAAGATGAACTGACTCCTGTGCTGTATGACCCGGTAAAGAAGTCCGTGATGGAGGATCAGCTTCCAAAGGGTCGTTATAACGGCATTTCATTTTTGCCGGACAACAAAGGATTTTACTACTCCAAGCGTACCGAAAAAGGCTCACGCATTTTTCTTCACCTGATGGGAACAGCGACGGACGAAGAGTTATTTGGAAAAGAGTACGGCCTGCAAAACTTCATCTCTACCCAAATCTCTGAGGACGGTCATTATGTTCTTTTCACTGTCGGCTATGGTTCATCCGGTTCTAAATCAGATTTGTTTCTGATGACGCGCGATGCCAAGAACGGCAACCAGATCAAGCCCTTGGTAAACGATGTTCAGGCTCGTTTCACCGGAGAGTTTGGAGGCGGTCA
The DNA here is from genome assembly GCA_963791675.1 of Bryobacterales bacterium. GTDB lineage: Bacteria > Acidobacteriota > Terriglobia > Bryobacterales > Bryobacteraceae > JALYXI01. Next base: position 203,266 of record CAWBTD010000009.1, on the reverse strand, counting down.
TCTGTTTCTCCGCACTGACTGGAAAGCTCCGAACGGTCGGATTCTGATGGTGGATTTGAGAAAACCGGAGCGGGCCAATTGGCATGAAGTGGTTGCTGAGACGGCGAACCCCATGCAGTCTTTTACTCTGGCAGGCGAAAAAATCTGTGTGGAATACCTGGAAAATGTAAAGCCGCTGATTCGCGTGTTCGAGCCTGGAGGAAAAGCTGTCCGTGATATCACGGTGCCCAGCTTAGGAAGCGTTGGCGCACTGGAAGGCCGATGGAAGAGTGACGATCTGTTTTATAGCTTCCAATCTTTTGCACAGCCGCCAAGCAGTTTCCGTTACTCGCTTCGCACCGGGCAACAAGAAGCCTGGGTAACTCCGCGTTCCCCCGTAAACCCGGCCGACTTCGAAGTGAAGCAGGTTTGGTACACCTCCAAAGACAAAACGCGTGTGCCCATGTTTCTGTTTTCCAAAAAGGGCGTTGTGCCAGATGGAAACCGACCCGTGTGGCTGACCGGTTACGGTGGTTTTACCTTGAGCCAATTGCCCACTTACAATGCTGCCGAGATTGCCTGGGCAGAGCAGGGCGGCGTGCTTGCCTTACCCAACCTTCGTGGTGGTGCGGAGTTTGGCGAAAAGTGGCACCAAGCTGCGATGTATGAGCACAAGCAGAATGTGTTCGACGACTTTATCTCTGCTGCGGAATGGCTGATTGCCAACAAGTACACCAATTCTCAAAAGCTTGCGATTTCCGGCACTTCCAATGGCGGTTTGCTGGTGGGAGCAGCATTAACCGAACGTCCGGATCTGTTCCGCGCTGTGCAATGCGGATTTCCTTTACTGGATATGGTGCGGTTCCACCGTTTTATGCTGGGACCGTTGTGGGTCTCGGAATACGGTTCGTCGGAAGACGCCAAGCAGTTTGCCTATATCTCGAAATACTCGCCTTACCAGAACGTTCACAAAGGAACGAAATATCCAGCGGTTCTCTTAGTCACAGGCGATGCCGATACGCGTGTAGCCCCGTTGCATGCCCGGAAAATGACGGCATTGCTGCAGGCTTCTACCGGCTCCGATTTGCCGATTCTGCTGCGGTACAACACCAAGGCCGGTCATTCCGGCGGTCAGCCCATCAGCCAGCAAGTGGAAGACTTCACAGATACTTTGAGCTTCTTTGCGGATGAGCTGGGAATGCAGTGGAGTAACTAAATCTGCGTCCCTTTGAGAGCGCCGCGCACTGCCGTGTTCATCATGTTTTCGGCGAGTGTGGTAGTCGCGGCGTTCAGCTCGTCGATCTTAGCTCGAATTAAACGATGATCGTCGGAGTGATAGGCTTCCTGCAACTGCTTGGTCGCTGAAGCAATTGCTTCTCTTTCTCCTTCAGAAAGCTCGGCAAAGGCATCGTTGGCTTTTGCCTTTTCTAAAGCGGCCAGAATCGTGTCAGCATCCACGCGCGCTTCTGCTACTTGCCGCGCCGCAAAATCGGCTTCCGCATGTTCAAAGGAAGCTTCGATCATGGCTTCCACTTCTGCATCAGTGAGTCCATAAGTGGGCTTCACATCGACCGAAGTTTCTTTGCCGGTGCGAGCATCACGTGCGGTGACATTCAAAATGCCATTCGCATCAATCAGGAACCGAACTTCAATTCGGGCCAAACCGGCTGGCAGCGGGTCCAGATCTTTCAGGTCAAATCGTGCCAGAGGACGGCAATCTTTCACCAGTTCGCGCTCGCCTTGCAGCACATGAATCAACACATTGCGTTGCCCATCCACGGAAGTGGTGAACTGCTCGCTGGCGCTGGCGGGAATGGTGGAATTGCGCGGAATGATTTTGGAAACCACACCGCCCATCGTTTCAATTCCCAAGGAAAGAGGAGTAACGTCCAGCAAAAGCTGATCTTCCACGGTGCCGGAAAGAATACCCGCCTGCACCGCCGCGCCGAGTGCGACCACTTCATCCGGATTCAGTTCCGTATGCGGGCGAGCGCGAAACAGCACTTCCACAGCGTTTCTGACCATGGGAATGCGAGTGGAGCCGCCGACCATGACCACTTCATCAATCTCTTCCACCTTGACGCCAGCATCCCGGATGCAATCGCGGCAAGGGCCGAGCGTGCGGTCCACGATATCGGCAATCAATTTTTCGAAAAGTTCTCGCGTGATTTCCCGGTGATAGGTTCGTCCTCCCCAGTGAAATTGCAACGCCACACTCGGAACAAAAGACAATTCTTCTTTGGCCCGAATCACTTCCCGGCGCAGGGTTTGCACTGCTTCGCCGCTCCCGGAAAGATCCTCGGCCCATTCTGACGCAATATCTTCCAAGGCGATCCGAAGCAGTCGCGCATCAATGTCATCCCCGCCTAGGTGCGTATCGCCATTCGTAGCTAATACTTCAAAGATGCCTTCCTGCAGCTTCAGAATGGAGATGTCGAATGTGCCGCCACCCAGGTCATACACTGCGATAATGCCTTCTTTGCGCTTATCGAGTCCGTAGGCGAGTGCCGCCGCAGTGGGTTCGTTGACTAACCGCAGCACTTCCAGGCCGGCAATGCGGCCCGCATCCTTGGTTGCTTGCCGTTGGGCATCGTTGAAATAGGCCGGAACGGTAATCACTGCTTTTGTGATCGGGCTGCCTAGATCTGCTTCCGCATTCTTTTTCAACTGCCGGAGCACCATCGCGGAAATTTCAGGAGGCGTAAACGTCCGGTCGCCTAGCGCAATGCGAATTACGGACTCACTTCCTTCCGCAACGCGAAACGGAAAAAGCTTTAACTCCGCTTCCACATCCGCAATGCCTTTTCCCATCAGGCGCTTAGCGGAATATACCGAGCGCTCCGGATGCTCCACCAGAAGCTGGCGGGCATTGTTTCCCACTATGATGCTGCCGTCTTCAGCGAGCGAAACGACGCTTGGCACTAACTTATCGCCGTCTTCGCCCACAATCACACGCGGCGCTCCGGCCTCCATTACGGCCACTAGGCTATTGGTGGTGCCCAGATCAATGCCAACGATCTGTTCGGAATTTCCAAAATCAATCTGCAACATGGGAAAGGTGTATTTACCCGTGAGTGGCCAACGTTTTTTCCACTTCGGTAATCAGATTCCGGATATAGTTCCGGCGGTTCAGGAGCGCGCGAATTTCCCCCAGCGTTTTTTCTGGCGAGGCTGGATCGTACTTCGTAAATTCCGCCTGGAGGTCTTGATCGATTTCGTCACGCATTCCGAGGAATTTGGTTTGCGCTGATTCCAACTGAGGCTTAGCATCCGCATCGCCACTGCGAAGTTCTTCCAAAGCCATGTTCAGTTCGAACACTTCTTCCAGCAATTCTGGAGGAACGGAACCGGATTTTTGTTCGGATACTTCTAGACCATGACGGGAAAGAACATATTCGGCCCGACTAATCGGCTCACGCAGAGTGCGGTAGGCATCGTTCAGGAGAGCAGTATTCTCTAAGGCTTCTTGTTGTTCGGCGGCGCTTCGCCGGGCGAACAGATCAGGATGCCATTTTCGACTTAACTGATAAAAACGCTTTTCCAAGTCTTGGGAATGGAGGTCCAGCCTTTCCTCAATCCCGAAGAAGGTAAAGTAGTCTGTGTTAACCGGCAAAGGAGGAACCGCAACCACAATTCTTGGTCGCGTGAGGATTATCGAAAGCAAAACCGGACTGCATCAAAGATTCTTTGTAGTCTAAAATCAGTCCGGAAAGGTAAAGATAGCTTTTCGGGTCAACAATGACCTTTACGCCGCCCTCAAACTCAAATACCTTGTCCGTTGGGCGAGTTTTGGTCTCGAACTTGAACTGATAACTTAATCCGGAACAACCACCGCCGAGAATGCCAAGGCGCAGATATCCTTCCACGCCTTGTTTCTCGAAAGTTTGCCGGATTTTTGTAATTGCTTTCGGCGTGACTTGAATGCCAGCAACGCCGGGAGCTTCCACCGTTTCCGCCATGGTAATCCCGTTGAGAGCCTTACGCCAACACTTCCTGATTTACTGCCGGCTTGCGAGTTTCCTGCTTGTGCTTGTAATCGGAAATCGCTGCTTTAATCGCATCTTCCGCCAAAACCGAGCAGTGAATCTTAACTGGAGGCAAGCTGAGTTCATTCACAATTTCCGTGTTCTTGATTTTCAGCGCCTCATCCACGGTTTTCCCTTTGAGCCATTCGGTTGCCAGCGAAGAACTGGCAATCGCACTCCCGCATCCAAAGGTTTTAAATTTGGCATCTTCAATGATGCCATTTGCTTCATTGACCTTTAATTGCAGCTTCATTACATCGCCGCATTCCGGAGCACCGACCATGCCTGTCCCCACATTTGGATCATTTTTATCCATTGATCCAACATTCCGGGGATTATTGTAATGGTCGAGAACCTTATCAGAATATGCCATAGTTTCTCCTTAATCTTGCTCTGAAGCTAATGCGCCGCCCAGGATACTTTGCTCAGATCGATTCCCTCTTTTGCCATTTCGTACAGAGGTGACAACTCTCGCAATTTACGAACCGTTTCAATTAACCTCTCAGCGGCATAATCCACTTCTTCCGCTGTGGTAAACCGGCCTAAGCCGAACCGAATAGAGGTATGAGCCAGATCGTCTCCTACACCCAACGCCTTCAGGACGTAACTAGGTTCAAGAGTAGCAGAAGTGCAAGCCGAACCGCTGGAAACGGCAATGTCATTAATCCCCATCAGCAGGGATTCGCCTTCCACATAGGCGAAACTCATGTTCAGATTATGCGGCAGGCGGCGCTCCATGGTGCCGTTGATAAAAACCTCATCCAAAGCGCCTTCCAGCTTGGCTCTAAGCTTATCTCGCAAGTCCCGCAAACGCTTTGACTCTTCCGCCATCTCCAAGCGGCATAGTTCCGCTGCTTTGCCTAATCCCACAATGCCAGGAACGTTCATGGTGCCGGAACGCATGCCTCGCTCATGTCCGCCGCCATCCATTTGGGCGGTAATCTGAACACGGGGATTTTTGCGCCGGACGTAAAGTGCACCAACCCCTTTCGGCCCATACATTTTGTGTGCCGAAAGAGATAAAAGGTCTATGTTGTCAGCAATCACATTAACGGGAACCTTGCCCACTGCCTGCACCGCGTCCGAGTGAAACAGAACGCCGCGTTCCTTGCAGATTTTGCCGATTTCCGCAACCGGTTGAATCACGCCAATCTCATTGTTGGCGTACATGATGGAAACCAGAATCGTTTTATCCGTAATGCTGGAACGGAGTAGTTCCAGGTCTACCAATCCATCTTGTTGTAAAGGGAGGTAAGTAACCCGGCAGCCCCGTTTTTCTAAATGCTTGCAGGTATCCAGAACTGCTTTGTGCTCCGTAGCCACTGTGATGATGTGGTTGCCCTTTTCGGCATACATCTCGGCTACGCCCTTAATGGCAAGGTTATTGGATTCCGTTGCACCGCTGGTGAAAATAATTTCCTTGGCGTTCGCGCCAATCAGATCTGCGACTTGCTTCCGTGCATGCTCCACTGCCTGCTCCGCTGCCCAGCCAAAGCTATGATTGCGGCTTGCCGAGTTGCCAAACAGATCCGTGAAATACGGAATCATTGCATCCAGCACGCGTGGATCAACAGGAGTGGTAGCGTGATTATCAAGATAAATAGGTGTTTTCATCAAAAAATACTTCCTTACAGAACGTGCAGGGACGCGCCAGACCGTTCCCTTATTGGATGACCCAAAGGCGAAACGGTTTCTTTCTCATTCGCCTGTGGACCGTCAGAAGCCAATTCGCGAATGGTCATTTTCGCCAGTAGGTCCAGAATACCCTCGTGAACACGACGAAGCGGCTCACGTACCGTACATTTTTCTGATTGGTCGCAGCCGCGGTGAGACGTAAAGCAGGAAGTCAACACAATAGGGCCATCAATCGCACGGATCACTTCCAGGGTGGTAATACACGCCGGGTCACGCGCCAATCGGTACCCGCCATTCGTGCCGGGAACTGACTGCAATATTGCTGTTTTGGTTAGCGTTTGCAGAATTTTTGCCAATAACGGCAAAGGAATTTCGTAGGTATCCGCAATTTCCTTGGCACTGGCAGTCTTACGGCCCCCGATTGCAAGGTGCCGGAGAGCAATCAGTCCGTAATCCGCTTTTTTCGTGAGCTTCAGCATAGGGTTAGGACTGGAATACCTCCTCTATTGTAAGTCTATGCTCAATCGGGGTCAAAACGGCGTCCGGCTGAGAAGAATCCGGTATCGTTACTGCCAAATACAGCCGCCGTCCACCGTTAAGTGAGCCGCCGTAACAAAACTAGCTTCATCACTGGCCAAAAACAGAATGGCATTGGCCACTTCTCGCGCTTCTCCCACCCGGTTCAGCATGTGCGAAGGAGCTTCCTTGGCTGTCCATTCCTCTTTGGAGATGCCCAGGCTTTTCCATTCCCGCTCCGTTGCCGTGGTGTAGATGGCGCCGGGACAGATGGTATTCACCCGGATCTGGAAAGGCGCCAAATCCAGGGCCATGCACCGCGTCATCATCAAAATGGCAGCCTTGGAAGAACTATAGGTAGTGAAATTATGCTGCGCCACAATGCCGCTGCGTGACGAGATATTTACAATGGAACCCTTACCGCGAGCTTTCATATAAGGAATGGCGAAGCGTGAAACCAAGGAAGTCCCAATCACGTTCACACTGAGTGCCTTGTTCCAATCTGCGGCGGTTGCTTCTTCTACATTCCTTGCTGTGAAATTCGCAGCATTATTCACCACGATATCGACACCGCCAAATTCGGCAAAGGCCATTTCTGAAATTTGCCGGGCTTGGTCTTCATCCGAAACGTCGGCGGCAACGCTTACCGCTTGTGCCCCTTGTGCCTTTAGTTTTTTCGCGACGGCAGCACCCGCTGCTTCGTCATAATCCGCTAAAACGAGTTTGGCGCCTTCCTCGGCGAAGCGCACTGCTGTGGCTTCGCCGATTCCGGCGCCTGCTCCTGTAATAATTGCTACTTTGCTTTCCAAACGCATTCGTTGATTTTACGAAGGTTTGGTCAAAGCAATGGGAGCCAGATCGCGACTGCTAATGACTTTGTCAATCATGCCGTAGTCTACGCCCTGCTCCGGACTCATAATGTAGTCGCGGTCCACATCCCTGGCAATCCGGTCAACCGTTTGCCCGGTCGCATTGGCCAACATATTATTCAATGTTTCCCGCATGCGGAGAATTTCCCGAGCATAGATGTCAATATCTGCTGCCTGCCCGGCTAAGCCCTGCATAGAAGGCTGGTGAATCATGATGCGGGAATTGGGAAGGCTGAACCGCTTGCCTTTTGTGCCCGCCGCCAGAAGCACTGCCGCCATGGAAGCAGCCTGGCCGACACAGATGGTAATAATGTCCGGACGAACAAATGACATTGTGTCTAAAATGGCAAGTCCTGCCGTAATCGACCCGCCGGGGGAATTCAGGTAAATGGAAATATCCCGCTCCGGGTCTTCCGCTTCCAAAAACAGAAGCTGAGCAATCACCAGATTGGCAACGGTGTCGTCAATCGGAGTGCCTAAAAAAATAATGTTTTCTTTCAATAAACGCGAATAAATGTCATACGCGCGCTCGCCACGGGAGGTTTGCTCAACCACCATGGGGACCAGCATTCCGGAACCCATCAGAAATCCCTTTCTCCTTACAATGATGACTGCAAAGCCTGGTTCGACTCGCAGGCTTTAATCTGCTCGCTTGGCACAAAGCATTGGCTTTGCTTCTGTGTTTCCACCTGCTGCACCAAACTGCCAATTGTGTTGCGCTTTAAGTATTCCATGATACGCGAGTGCAGCACAGTCCAGCTATCGTGCAAAGGGCAAGGAGCATGATCCGAGCATTCCGAATTACCGGCAATGCACTGGCCGTAGTGGTGAAGACCATCCACTGCGTCCACAATATCAATTAGTCGCAAGTCATTGGCCTGGCCGCTCAAGCGAAAGCCGCCGGCGGGACCTTTGGAGGAAATCAGAAAACCTTTTCGCGCTAATTGCTGAAGTATTTTTGCCAGAAAATGAGCGGGAATGTCATGTTGCTGAGCAATATCTTTCGCAAAGGCGCATTTTCCCGCAGGTACTTGGGCCAAATGGAGAGACGCACGAATAGCGTATTCAGACGAGCGAGAGTAGATCAAATGGTTCTCGGAAAAGTACGAATTTCTACTATTCTATGAATCTTCTTGTGACTCGGCAAGGTAAAACATCTTCCATACTCTTTCCTATCTTCCCGGAGGCAGCCACTTTCACAAAATTCACTACATCCTCTTATGGATAGCCTTTTAGCTCTTTTTAGGAATAAAAAATCTGTATACTTCTGAAATGCCGCCCGGAGTGGATTCCACTGCATACCTGAAAGCGACTGCAGCATATAGCGGCTTAGGCGATAGAAGCACTCCCTCTATCAATCATCGTCATGAGATTCCAGGGCTGGATGCCCTGCGAGCCGCTGCAATTGCGCTTGTGCTGCTTTTCCATTTTGGAATGCCAGTATCCGGGCCGCTTGGTGTAATGATTTTTTTTGTTCTAAGCGGATTTCTGATTACTGGAATTTTGCTTAAAGAGTTTCGGAAGTCGGGAAGAATCTCACTGCGCCGCTTTTATAGCCGCCGTGCCTTTCGCATTTTTCCGACCTTCTATGCCTGTTGGCTACTTACCACGGTGTTGATGTTAATTCACCATATTCGGATCGGTCCCCGTCAAGCGCTTGGATCATTTTTCTATGCCACCGATTACATTCGCGCTCTTTCCCCTGACAACCAGACAGGCATCCATATGTGGATCTCCTGGTCATTAGCCATTGAAGAACAGTTTTACTTCATCTGGCCTGCATTGCTTCTCTTTCTCCTCAAACGGAAAGCTAATCTGATTCGAGCCGTTTCCCTTCTGATTACAACTGTTTGGATTTATCGCGCAGTATTTATTTGTGGCTTCGGCGGCTTGTTCACCTATGTCTATAACGCCTTTGAAATGCGACTCGATGCCCTGATGATTGGCGGGTTGCTAGCGATTGTTGTGGAAAGTGGTGCATTGATGAAAGGGAGAACCGCACTTATCCGCTCGCCTTGGCTAGTAGCGATCCCAATTGGAATTCTTGTCCTAGTTTCCCTCCAAGACACAAGCCATTATCCAATTCCTACGCCCCTTTTCGTAGCCTTGTTCTCGCTCCAGCCAGTCGTGGTTAGTGTTCTGTTGCTCCAGGTGGTGCACTGGAGTGCTTCGCAATGGGCATTCCTGGAGCATCCTTCTATTAAAATGGTGGCTCGCTTATCTTATGCGTTGTATCTGTATCACGTTGTAGCCATTGATGAGGCATTTCGGTTATTGTCCGGTCACCGGAAGACCTCTGCGGCAATCGCTGCGGTGATACTCGCTTTTGCCTCGTATTACCTGATTGAGCGCCCTATGTTAAGAATTCGAGATCGCAAGCCTAAGAAAAGGTCCATTGTTCATAGTCCAGTGATGGCTAGTTCATCTGTGTAAAAGTTCGTATGCCGAACTCATGTCAACCCAAATATGTTGACTTGATTTCGTTGCGTAGCGTACATGGTTCCGCTTAATAGAAGACACGGGCAGGTTTATTGACACGGATTAAGTGTACACATAATATGGTGTTATGAATGTCACTCTTTCCGTCGATGACGAAGTGATTCATCAAGCGCGGCGCCGTGCTGAGGCTATGGGTACAAGTGTCAATCAACTCGTGCGTGAGTACCTAGAGCAGCTTGCTGGCAAACTTGACCCTGAATCTGCTGCTACGGAATTTCAGCGTCTTTCATACGAATCAAAAGGGGAATCGAAAGGCTGGAAGTTTAACCGCCAAGAGTTGCACGAACGGCGCTAAGTCCAGACCAGTTCAATGCCAGCTTCGCAAAGAACAAGCAATGGACTTGCTTTCTTCGACACAAATATCCTTGTCTATACCGATGATTCGTCCTCACCGGACAAGCAGCAAAAATCGATCACTCTATTTACGGAACATTTTCGGCGCGGAACTGCGGTCGTATCCTTGCAAGTCTTGCAGGAGTATTTTGTCGCAGCTACACGAAAGCTGGGGATAGCGCCGGAAACGGCTCAACGTAAAATCGAACTCTTGGGCCAGGGAAGGGTCGTAAGGTTCGAAGTGGATGACGTAATTAAAGCCATCGAGTTGCATCGGCTCACCAGAATTTCATTCTGGGACTCACTCATCTTGCAGGCTGCGCGACAGTCTGGCGCGACCATCCTTTATAGTGAGGACCTTCAGCATGGCTCCGTACTCGCGGGAGTGCGCATCATCAATCCTTTTGCCGATTGAAATCAACCATCCAGATCCAAGACCAGCAGAGCAGTGTTTGTGGAAAGATTCCTTTTCGCTGGTAAGGCTCGAAGGCTCCTAGTCACTGATACGATACAAGCGATGCTGAAAGCTGCCTGCTTGTGGTGCGCTTTGCTTGCTGTATTTACAGGCTCTCTCCCTGCAAATGTTACTCGCGAAGCTTGGGTTGCCCTGGCGCCGGAATTGGCCGGTTTGCATCCAGGTTTGCATGAGGCGGAAGTCCGTGCCTTATTGCGCAGAGCGGGCACGCAAATCGACGCGACGTTTCAGGATTTCACGAGTATCTCAATGGCGGAGGAGGTCACTGAGTTACGCTTCGATGCCGACGATATGGCTTGGAGTTCCCGTAAGTCGGTTTCTGATTATTCGATTGAAATGTCCCTTCGCGAAAATGCGCGGCCAGGGTACATGGAACTGCTTCAGTCTTTCGTTACCGATGGCCAGAACAAGTTTCAGTTCTCGCCGTTTGGTCACATTGCCGCAGGGGGCCATGAGTACGAAATTGTTGCGTTCACCCCTATTTCCGAGAAATCGGCGTCGGGCTCCGAAGGTCTGCTGTGGCTCGACACGCGTGATGGTGCCATTCACCGAATTTTAGTGGAACTTCCTGGCACCCCAGCAAGCACCATGGACGTGATTTACCACTCGGTTCGTTTCGACCGGGCACAAAAGGCGGTGTGGCTGCCCGGCAGTGCTGTGATGAGCACGCACCAAGCTCGGCTGGAGTCGCTAAACGTTCACCGGTTCTCCACATACGAGCAGTCGGGAGGCGGTAAAGGAAGCGTTGTGGATGCACAGGAACGCTTACCAAATGCGGTGGAATTGCTCGGTCAAGCGAGTGAAGCAACGGATGAGCAGGCAAAAGAAGCTTTGCTACAGCGTGCCGCCAAACAAGATCCGGAGCGGCCGGAGACGCACTTTCAAATCGCCATTGCTTTGTGGAGAAAGAAGGCGTTTGCCGACGCGGAGCGTGAACTTCGAACAGCTTTGCAATTTGCGCCTGATGCATTTGTGATTCACAATCTGCTGGCGATTGTGTTGTTCGGTCGGAACAACTTGACTGGAGCGATTGCTGAATTTCGAGCCAGTCTGGCGCTCAACAGTGCCAATGCTACATCTCACTTCAACTTGGCGGAAGCTCTGGAAAAATCGGGCGACGCTGCCTCGGCATTAGAGGAGTACCGAAAGGCCGCTGAGTTGGACCCCAACTCCAAGCACTTTGGGGAACGGCTGGAAGCACGCACTCACCCGGTGACGCAAACAATGGCAGACACGCCGATCCGGGTGGACGTGCGGCAGGTCGTGGTGCCGGTAGTGATAACACGCGACGGGCACCGCGTCAGCGGCCTATCGCGCAACGATTTTCACGTTTTTGAAGACGGCGTGGAACAGAACATCAGTGCATTTACGGTGGAGAAGGGCGGCCTTGTGGAATCAATTCCTGACGCGCCCAACGCTTCCACCGCCGCACCGGGTCAGAGACAAGCGAGGGAAACGGCTTTCGCCGAGCGAATCAACAGAACATACGTGGTTTGCGTGGATGCACTACATACCACTTTCAGCAACCTGGTTTACGTTCGCAAGGCTTTGGTGAAATTGTTTGGTGAAGAACACGAGGGCGATTCCCAATATGCAGTGGTCACTGTGGGATCTCAGATGACCAACGTACATGCCTTGACACGCAGTCCGGCGGCAACCTTGGCAGCGGTTGAGGGCAAAGAGTTCGAACGGGCATTCCTGGGGAGCAGAAAGAGCTCGACCGAGACCCAAACGGCGGACTTTCGGAGAGAGGCAAGCCGGGTGCGGTCGGCTTGCGATCACGTGACAGATCCCCTTTACCGAGCGATTTGCGATGCAGGAAAACTTCATCTGCAAAGCCAGGCGGATCAACTTGCCGAGTTCGAGCGTTTGGGAACTGTGGAGTTTCTGCGGCAACTGCGATTCCTGGTAGAGAAGATGTCGGCGTTTGGTGGCAGGCGCTCCATAGTGTTGGTTTCCGATGGGTTCAACATGGTTCCCGGCCAGGTTGGCTATCTTCTGTTGCAACGTTTATTTCCGGACATGCGAGGCAACTCCCTTCGCGGGGAAGAGCGAATTGCGGGTGAATTGGAACCCGTTTTAAGGATGTCTCAACAAAAGAACGTGGTCATTTACACGATCGATTCGCGGGGCTTGTACACGATGCCTATGTATAACGCGGAAGAGTCCGGAGGATCGGCGCGTGCGTTGGAAGCAATGGGTTCGGTGCTGAACAGCGTGGCGCAAAGTGCGGGGAATACTTTACAACAGATTGCGTCGGATACTGGAGGCACATCGTTTCGAAACAATAACGATATTTTGAAGGGCTTGGAGCAAGCCTTCGCCGATGGGCGGGATTATTACACCTTGGCCTACACGCCAACAAATACCAGCCCCGGCAAGCAGTTTCATAAAATCACAATCAAAACCAACGACAACAAAGTTCGAATCAACGCCAAGAGCGGTTACTGGACAGAATAAGGAGTTCAGGCGGCAATGCCTTATAAGGTCACGAGTTGCGTACTGATTTTAGCGGCGGCAATCGGGGCGGCTACAGATGATCAAACTCTTCTGGACAGGTTACGTAGTCAGGTCATTGAGAACTTAAAACGGGCTCCCCGCTACACTTGCACGGAAACCATTAACAGGGCGCAATACCGCCCGCAACCGGGTAGCAAGAATTTGGGATGTCGGGTATTGATTGCAAGAGATGCGGACACACAGTCCACGCGCATACGTGCTTGGCGAGATCGCCTGCGAGTGGATGTTGCGGTAGGGCAGAATTCGGAGATGTTCTCCTGGGTTGGTGCCCGCGAATTTGGGGCCAGCAACATTCAGGAACTGGCTCTTGCCGGTGTGAGCGGAACCGGCGATTTCAGTACGTTCCTTACCAGCATCTTTGGGATAGGCGGAGCGGATTTTCGATATGCGGGAGAGCGGGTATCGTTTCCAGGTCCCGCTGCGGAATTTGAGTACGCGCTCCCACTGGAGAAGAGCCGGTATACCTATAACACCGGAGATGGAGTCAATCGAACGGTGGCTTACCACGGGCAACTCCTTGTAGACCCAGTAACGGCGGAACTACGACGCCTGATTGTAAATGCGGATGACTTTCCCGCCAGTAGCGGCGTGTGCCAAACGCTTCACACGATTGACTACCAGCGGGAGCGAATCGGTGACGGCGATTTTGTCCTGCCTGAAAAATCGCAATTTGCCGTGCTTTACAGCGATGGGATGGAAGCCGTGAATGAGACCAAATTCTCAGGCTGTCACGAGTATGTAGCCGAATCCAAGATTCATTTCGAAGGCGAGGATGATGCGGCCACGGAACAAGTCGTGGAGAAAACGCCGGGAGCTGTTCGACGTATTTCTCCGAATACCAAGCTGCAGGTGAGCATTGATCCGCCTGTTGATGCCACAACAGCCGCAGCCGGGGACATCATTACTGGCGTAATCGCCCATGAAGTAAGAAATAGTGGCGAGATCGTTGCTTGGGAAGGCGACAAGCTGCAAGGTCGGCTGCTACGGCTGGAAGAGCAGAACATCGGAGTTCCCATCTGGACGGTTTCGATTCAGTTCGACACCATCAACCACAACGGCACGAGGCAAGCGATTCGGCTCAAGCCGCTAGATGACGGAGAGCGATTTTTGCTACCTCGATTTATGTTGATGCGGAAACGCACCAGCAAGCTGGTTATCCCTGCGCGGCCTTCAAACGGAGGGGTGTTTCTGTTGGAAGGAATAGAAAAACTCATCCTGGATCGCAACTTCCACTCACGATGGGAGACACAAGAGTGAGGGCGAAGCTGATGATTCCCGAACAGTTTTGAACTTACTTGGAACCCGCTTCTTCTTTTTTGGCAGCATTGCTGCCCCCGGCGGAACGCTTTGTGGTGACGTCAAAATGACTGAGATCACCCACATACTTGGAAACACCTTTATAGAGCGCTTCGGCTAATTTCTGCCGGTGGTCCGGTTTATTCAGCAGTGACTCTTCCTGCCGGTTACTGATGAATCCGATTTCCGCCAGAATGGAAGGCATTTGCGCACCAATCAGCACCACAAACGGGGCTTTGCGAATACCCCGGTCCTTCGCGCCAGGAATGTATTTCGTTTCAAAGCTCTGGAGCGCTGTTTGTACTTCGGTGGCAAATTCCTTGGATTCTTCAATCTTGTCGTGCTTGGCAATGCTCGAAACCAGATCCGAAAGCTCGTACACGGTATTCTGGCCGCTGGCATTTTCACGAGCGGCAACATCCAGTGAGTCGCTGGAAGACGTGAAGTTCAGGTAGTATGTTTCAATTCCGGCCACATTGGAAGCAGGAGAAGAATTAGCGTGAATGGAAAGAAACAAATCAGCCTTTTTCTGATTTGCGATTTCCGTGCGTTCGCGCAGTGGAATAAAGGTATCATCCGAACGCGTGTAGATCACTTCACTGCCCAGGCGCTGTTCCAGTAGTTTGCCCAATCGCAGCGCCACATCCAGAACCAAGTCCTTTTCCAGTAAACCTTTGGGACCGCTGGTTCCCTGGTCATGCCCACCGTGGCCGGGATCAATCACAACCCGATTAATTTTCAGACCTAATGCGCGGGTCAGGGAAGACCGTGAAGCATCGCCAGACATCTTCCGGGCAACACTCGGCGCACCCAGATCCAGGGCAGGCAGAGCGGTGCTAGGAGGAACGTCTTTCTTCACCGGCAAGGAAGGCGGTGGCTTCAAAGGAGCCATTACGGAGCGCGCCACTTCCACTCCCGGAGAGGCAATCACGTCCGGCACTTTGGAAGGAGTGGTAGAGACTACGGAGGACAAAGCTGGCGGCGGTGTCGACACCACAATTCCCGGCACCAACACAGGCCCTTTAGGTCGGGGAGCTTCCGTGATCAAAACAGGCGCGGTGACCGGCACGCCCGCAGCAGGGCGAAGTTCCACCATCAGCCGGTCGGGATTGCCGAGCTGAGAAGCTGTGTACTCCACTGGCCCTTCCAGATCCAGCACAATCCGTGTCACGCCAGGGATGTTTTCGGCAATTCGAATCCGCTTCAGCAGTTTATCGCCAACGTTCTTCACCGTGATGCGTTTGCCGCCGAATTTCGGCGTGGCTCCGACGATGTCGAAAAAGAGCCGTTCGGGATTGGGAATGTGATCCGACTTATAGGTGAAGTCCCCGCTGGTTTCTATGGCAACCCGAGTCACGTTGTTAAGCGACCAGAAACGAACGTCCGTGACCTGCAGGGAATGAGTTGAGGTTTGCGCGGACAAACAAGCGGCACAGAGCAGAACTCCGAAAATATTCCGCACGTACATGCTTACTGTGTTCTGTAGTATACCTTGCCGTCTGCGGCCACACTGGCTTGAATCGAGTGCACTTCTTCCCCCTCTGTTTTCTGAGGCGAAGAATGGGCTGTGACAGCGGCTAACCGCGTTTTCTGTTCCGCATACTGGCGCGCGGTTTGCAGATTTTTGCTGACTCGCAGAACGTAGTTAATGGTTTCCGAATACGGAGGAATTCCGCCGTACTTCGCCACCGCGCCCTCGCCTGCATTGTAGGCGGCAATCACTTTTTCATAATCGTTCTGATAGAGTTCAATCAGGTATTTCAAATACTTAACGCCACCTTCCACATTTTCCTGGGCGTTGAAGCTGTTGGAAACACCAAACCGATGCGCTGTGGAAGGAATCAACTGCATCAGCCCTTCTGCACCTTTCGGGGAGATAGCCGCCGGATTATAATTGCTTTCCGCCTTGATCACGGAATGCACCAAGGGCGCTTCCACGTGGTTTGCTTCCGCAATGGCATCAATCAGTTCCGCCAGAGTATTGGCAGAAACAGGCATCTGTGCCGCAGCAGCAGAAGCATCAGCCGAAGAAAAAGGAGCCGGAACAAATGCCCGCGACATTTTGGGAGCAGCGGAAACCACGCTGCGCACCAATCGCCCGGAATGTGCGTCCACCTTTACCACTACCGTGGTATGCGGCGCGGAAGTTTCCGCACGAACCGCTGTTGTGCCCAACACCATACAAAATCCCGCATAGACCGGGAAGCGGAAAACACTCACTAAGCTCAATGTTATCATTCTCAAATGATTGGGGGAATACACCGGGCGGGCTTCGTGCTGGCAGGTGGAAAAAGTTCCCGCATGGGGGAGAATAAAGCCTTTCTTCGTCGCTCCAATACTCCTCTGGTGCAGCACATTGCCCAGATAGTCCAGGAGGCTGCCGGTTGTGCCACGGTGATTGGCGACCCTGCTCTTTACGGTGGTTTGGGATTCCCCGTGGTACCGGACAGAATTCTCAACGCCGGGCCGCTGGCCGGATTGGAAACTGCGCTGTCCATCTCGGAGGCGAAATGGAACCTGGTGGTCGCGTGCGATATGCCCGCCCTCCAGACTTCGTTGCTCCGCCAATTGTTGGAAGAAGCCGAGGCGTTGCCGGAACCTGCGGATTGCCTGATGCCGGTCCATCACCCCTTGTGTGCTGTATACCACCGGCGCTGCTTGCCCATGATCCGGACCGCCCTCAATGGCGGCATTCGCCGGGTTTTTGACATGCTGGCCATGCTTCGCGTGGTTTTGTCGCAGACTGGTAATCAGAGGGAACTTCAAAACGTGAATACCCCGCAGGATTGGGAAGAGTTTTTGAGGAGTGTTGGTTCCGAACCGTGCCGATAAAAGACGAATTTCCGCATTACCTTGAGTTTCGCCACGTGTATAAGACGTTCGATAAGCCCGTTTTAGTCGATGCCAATTTTCATGTGGATGGCGGCGAGACCGTGGCGATCATTGGCCGTAGCGGCGTCGGCAAATCCGTCACGCTGGGCCACATCATGGGCTTTCTGAAGCCGGACAAGGGCCAAGTGATTGTGGCTCATGAGGATGTAACAAATTTTACGGAAAAACAGATGGAGGCGGTTCGGCGCAAAGTCACCATGGTATTTCAATCCGGGGCTTTGTTCGATTCGCTGACCGTATCGGAAAATGTTCTGTTCTCGTTGGAGTTGCGGGACGAATACGACGAGAAGAACAAAGAGGACGTGGTGGAAGGGCTGCTCAAAATGGTGGATATTTGGGATGCGCGGGACTCCTTTCCCACCGACCTTTCCACCGGGTATCGCCGTGCCGTCGCGATTGCGCGCGCGATTGCCGCGCAACCCCAATGCATTTTGTACGATGAGCCAACCACCATGGTGGACCCCATCATGTCGGACCACTTGGCCAGCATGATGCTTCGTCTCAAGAATGAATTGAAGCTGACCAGCGTTGTGGTGACGCATGATCTGGACCTGATGCACCGCTTGGCCGATAAGGTAGTGTTTCTCAGCAAAGGCGAGATTATTTTTTTTGGCCCGCCGGACGAGCTGCAGAAAGTGGATCATCCGGAAATCAAAGAGTTTCTGGAGATGGACCGGGTGGTGCGCCCTTAGCCTCGGTGCATCTGAATTTTGAAACTGAGCATTGTCACCCTGTCTTTCCAGCAGGCCCGGTTTCTGCCACAAGCTATTGATTCCGTGAAGGCGCAAAGTGCCGAGGTTCAGTATGTAGTTGTAGATCCGGGAAGCACGGATGGCTCTCGGGAAATCATTGCGCGGAATCACGCCCGTTTTTCTGCCGTGGTTCTGGGGCCGGATTCTGGGCCAGCCGATGGACTCAACAAAGGCTTTGCCCAATGTGACGGCGACATATTCGGCTACCTGAATGCGGATGACCGTTACACGCCGGGAGCACTGGATTATGCTGCCCAATTTTTCCTTTCCCATCCGGCAGTGGATGTTTTGTTCGGGGCCATTGCCATCATTGACGGCACGAATCGTCGACGTTGGCGAAAGCGAATTCCCGATCCATTCAATCTTCGCCGGGCAGCCGAAGGAAGGGCGTTTGTGTACTGCCCATCTGTCTTTTTCCGGCGTGCCGCATTTCAAAGATGCGGCGGATTTCGCAAGGAAAACCACACTTGTTGGGATTATGAACTGGCCGTGGATCTTGCCTTGGCAGGATGCACATTCTGGAGCAGCCCGTATTTATTAGGGGAGTTTCGCCTCCACCCGGAGTCGATTTCCGGCAGCAAACGGCTCCAGGCTGAATATGTGGCGGATTGCCGGCGAATCGAGCAAAAAATCTATGCGTCGGGACTTTCGCGCCGTTCCCGTGCCTTATGTATGTGGGAACAACTCCGGTTTCGGTGCAACGCTGCGCGACATTTGCGGAATGTTTGGGGAGTGAAGCCGTTAGCGGGTACTGCCAACGAGCAGGATTCCCAACAAAATAATGCCTAAAGCAATAATCTTCTGCGCACTCAACTTTTCCCGGAAAAAAAGCCGCGACCAGATAAGCGCCCAAACATAGCTAAGAGAAGAAATGGGGTAAAGCACGGAAAGCTGCCCGTTCTTGATACCCCAGTTATAAAATACGGAAGAGCCTAAAAAGAGAGCCACCCCAAAAGCTGCCTGGGCGCTGATGATATGGCGAATTCCGTACCTGAGTTTTTCCGCACCCAATTTCAGAAATACAGCGCCAAAAGAGCCGACTATCGAAGCCAGAAAAACCAGAAAAAACGACGAGAGTGGCGTTTTCATCGCTTGGAATTGGCCTTACCTAGAATTGTGACGCCCCCCACAATGACCATAATTCCGACAATCTTCATCGGATTTAAAGGCTCATTGAAGAAATAAGGGGATAGCATAGTCACCCATACAAAGCCAAGGGCAATGATGGGGTACAGCATGGAAAGTTCGCCATCCCGCAAAGCAAGCATCAGCAACAGCGTGTTCATTCCATACAGGCAATATCCAAGCATCAGGGGAATGTTGGTGATCAACTGCAGCAGGCTGACGTGCTCCACATGGTTTACCCCCTTTTTCATCAGGATCTGCGCTGCTGCTGCGGAAATGGTAGAGATAAATACCAGAACCACGGATTGCATCCGGGTATAAGGCTTTTTCTGCGCCTCAGGAAGACTGCTCGCGGGGCTAATCATGCGTAATGCTGGCGGAATTCACAGGATATCAGCGTTTCCGATACAATGGTGCTCTGTGGAGCGAGAAAAGATCACCAGCGTTGCTGAGAAGTCCGCGCCAGCGGAGCCCTCCTCACCTAGTTCTTCTAACAATAAGAAGAAAGCTCAGAACGATGTTCCGCGCGGGGTAATTGCGGAATGGACGGTGACAATCATTCTGTTGCTGTTCGGTACCACCACCCTGGTACAGGCCTTTGTGATTCCCACCGGTTCCATGGAAGATACCCTGCTGGTGGGGGATCATCTTCTGGTAGATAAACTGGCTTACGCTCCCGCAGGTTCGGTGAGCAAGAACTTATTGCCCTATAGCGAAGTAAAGCGCGGCGACATTATTGTGTTTCGCTATCCGGTGGACATTCGCCAGACGTATGTGAAACGGGCGATGGGCGTGCCGGGCGACCATATCCGGTTGGAAAACAAAAAGGTATATCTGAACGGCCATCTCCTGAATGAACCGTATGTGGTACATAAAACGGAGTACATCGATTCGTACCGCGACAATTTCCCGTCTGATCCGAATGTTCCGCTGACCCCCAGCGCCCAAACTATGTTGGAGAAGAACGTGGTGAACCACGAAGTGGTGGTGCCGCCAGGTTTTGTTTTTGCCATGGGGGACAATCGTGATTCTTCCTGGGACAGCCGGTATTGGGGATTTGTACCGCGTGAAAACATTATCGGCAAACCGCTGGTCATCTATTGGTCTTACGCAGCTTCCACGGAAGATCTTTCCAACCCGGCCATCGGATTTGACCACTTGATGGACTTGGTGCAGCACTTCTTCTCCAAAACACGTTGGAGCCGCACTCTGAACTTCGTTCACGGTTACCCTGTTCAATAACTAGATGATTCCATACGGTCTGATTCTGGCTGGAGGGCGTGGTACGCGCTTCTGGCCGCAAAGCCGGAAGCGGCGAGCGAAACAGGTCCTCAACATTGCGGGGGAGCGTTCCATGATTCAGGCCACGGTGGATCGCTTGAAGCCGGAGCTTCCGCCGGAGCGGATTTGGGTACTAACGAACGATTTTCTGCGTGACGAAATTGTCCGGCAGTTGCCGGAAATTCCCGCCGAGCAGATTCTGGCGGAACCCATGCAGCGCAACACCGCGCCTGCCATTGGCCTAGCCGCCCACATTTTTCATTCCCTTGATCCGGATGCGGTGATGGGCGTGTTTCCGGCGGACCACGTGATTGAACAGCCGGAGCCGTATCTCCAAATGGTTCACGCCGCCTTCACTGCTGCGGCGGAAGGCAAGATTGCTGTGCTCGGCATTGCTCCGCGCTGGCCGGAAACAGGATACGGCTATATCGAATTTCCACAAAACGTGGAGCGTGGCTCGGTTCAGCCCGCCGCAGTGACCAGCTTCCGCGAGAAACCTGACGGAAAAACAGCAGAAAGCTACTTGGAAAAAGGCAACTTTTATTGGAATGCCGGCATGTTTTTCTGGCGTGCCAGTGTGGTGCTGGACAGTTTGCGCCAGCATCTGCCAAAAACGGCAACCCTGATTGCCAGCCTGCCGCCCTTCCGTGATCCGTCGTTTTCCGCCCAACTCGCGGAAGTATTTCCCCTCTGCGAGAACATCTCGATTGATTACGCGGTGCTGGAAAATGCCAAAAACGTAGTCGGGCTTGCCTGCGGCGAGATTGGCTGGAATGATGTGGGAAGCTGGAACGCCGTGTATGATCTTCTTCCGCGTGATGCGGACGAAAACGTGGCTCGCTCCTCTCTCGCTGCTACCGATAGCTCCGGTAATTACGTCGATGCGGGCAAAAAGCTGGTTGCTTTGCTGGGTGTAAAAGACCTGATTGTAGTAGATACGCCCGATGCCCTGCTGATTGCAGACAGGCACCGGGCGCAGGAAGTAGGCGACCTAGTGAAGATGCTGGAAAAGCAAAAACGCGAAGACCTGCTTTAGACTTTTCGTTTTTGGTCTTCTTGCGTGAACAGCTTCTCCAGTACTGCCATCGCTTCATCCACCTCTGTTTCGGTCAAAATATAGGAAGGCAGAAAGCGAAGCACATTGCCGTGCGTCACGTTGAGCAACACCCCTTCGGCCATGGCAGCTTCCACCAGATGTCCGCAGGGTTCTTGCATTTCCACGCCAATCATCAATCCTTGTGCGCGAATCTGCCGCACGGAAGGATGGCGCTTTTCGGCGTCAAGTAATCGGGTCCGGAAATAATTTCCCACACGCTGGATTTGGGGAAGAAGATCATCCAGCATATCGAAGAATTCCAAGGCGACACGGCACGCGAGCGGTCCACCGCCAAACGTGGAGCCATGCATACCCGGCGCGATCGATGCCGCCGCCCGCTCGTTTGCGGCAATGAAGCCTAAAGGCAGCCCGCAGGCAATCGGCTTCGCGGCTACCATAACGTCGGGCAGCACTACAGGAGCGAACTGCTGGTAAGCAAAGTAAGTGCCGGGCCGTCCCACACCGCACTGTGTTTCATCGAAGATCAGCAGGGCATCATAACGGTCTGCCAATTCCCGTGCTTTGGCCAAGTATTCCCGGTCAATGGGATAGATGCCGCCTTCCCCTTGAATCACTTCCAGAATAATGGCAGCCGTGCGCTCATGGAATGCATTTTCCAATGCCGCAATGTTATTCTTTTCCACAAAGTGGACACCGGGAAGCAGGGGTTCAAAATCTTTCCGGTATTTGGGTTGCCCTGTGACGGAAAGAGCACCCATGGTCCGACCATGGAAAGAATTTTCCAGCGAGATAATTTCCCACTTTTCCGGATGAATTTTTCTTCCATGGGAATGCGCCATTTTCAGTGCGCCTTCCACAACTTCTGTTCCGGTATTTCCGAAAAACACCCGGTCTAAGCCGCTGGCCTTCGCTATGCGCGTGGCCAGCGGACCCTGGAACTGGTGGTAATACAGATTGGAGCTATGAATCAGACGAGCCGCTTGCTCCTGAATCACACGAGTGATACGCGGGTGGTTATGCCCTAAGGCGTTGACGCCGATTCCGGAAATCAGGTCCAGATAACGGCGTCCTTCCACGTCCCACAAGTAGACCCCGTCCCCATGGCTTAATACCAGTGGATACCGGGAATAATTTTGAAGAAGGTGTTCCTTCTCCGTGTCCATCACCTCATGTGAGAGGGAGGCAGCGGCAGTTTCCATAGTGAATATGTTACTTGGTTTCGGTGATGCGCGCCGCAGCTAAAGCCTTGGTGACATAAGCCACGCGTTTCCCCTGATAAGTGGCAACTTCCAGATCGTCAGCAGTAGGAGGCGTGTTGTTCTGGCCTGAGACGCTGGAAGCTCCATATGGCGTACCTGCCCGGAACAACACTGGATCAGAGTAACCCAAGGGCACAATGATCAAACCCAGATGCGCCATAGGCGTATACAGGGAAGTGATTGTGCTTTCGTTTCCTCCGTGAGGAGTGGAGGTGGAAGCAAACGCACTGCCGACTTTGCCGTTCAATTTCCCTTGGAACCACAATCCGCCTAGCGAATCAATATAAGCTTTTAACTCACTGGAAACATTGCCGAAACGGGTTGGCGTGCCGAACACAATGGCATCTGCCCATTCCGCGTCGGCTTCCGAAGGAGCGCCATACTCGGCAATCATGCGCTGGCTATTTTCCAACCAGCCGGGTGCTTTCTTCATGATTTCCGGAGAGACAAGGTCTGCTGCGCGACGGAGGCGAACTTCTGCTCCTCCCGTTTTTGCGCCTTCCCCAATCGCTTTTGCCAGTGCTTCGGTGGAACCATTTCGCGAGTAAAACGCGATCAAAACTTTGATATCTGCCATTGAAATTACTCCCCTGCTGCCGCGCAGCCCTCTATCAGGATGCGAAACCGAGGGATGGGATTCAGTGAACTGGAGTGGAAAAGGGGGTCCACCGGGACCACGCCATGCCTTCCGGCCAGAAAAGGCATGACGCGCCCCTGCGAAACAAAGGAGGATTTGATGACTTAGTCACAGCCGAAGAAAAAAATCTCAAAATTATTTTTCTTCGCCGGCACCGGCGGAAGGAACACAGCGAAAGATCGGTGGAGTAATCCCAAACCGCTCCCGGTAACGGTGTTCAATCTCGGATCGGAAATGCTCCACCGCGAGCGGTTTCACCAAGTTTACGGTGCATCCGCCAAAGCCTCCGCCGGTCATGCGCGCTCCTAAGACGCCCTCAATGCCAATGGCATCCTGCACCAGAAAATCCACTTCCTCGCACGTAATCTCATAATCATGCTGCATACTCACATGCGATTCGGTAAAAAGTTCCCCCATGCGCTCTAAGTCACCGCGCCGCGCCGCACTCACAAACAGATTGACGCGCATGTCTTCGGACACCACATGCCGCGCTCGCCGGAGAATCACGTTGGGCATTGGGGTGTTTTCTAACTGCGAAACCGTAACGTCCCGCAGGCTTTTCACTTCGGGATATTTTCTGCTGATGGAATCCACAGCGGTAGCGCATTGCTCCACTCGCTCGCGGTAAGCGCCGCTGCCGAGAGCGTGCTTCACCATGGAATTCACGGCCCAGATTTCTGCTCCTTCCGGCAACTCTACCAGTTCGTGCTCCAGGCTGCGGCAATCAATCAGAACAGCATTTTTCGGCTGCCCGAATACAGAAATGTACTGATCCATGATGCCGCTCGGAACGCCCACAAACTCGCGTTCGGCGCGCTGGCACAGTTTTGCCAGTTCCAACCGGTCCATGTGATGGTCGCCCAGCAGTGCCAACGCGGTGGACACTTCAATTGCCGCCGAGGAGCTTAACCCTGCGCCATCCGGCACGGTACTATGGATCAACAAATTGACAGGTTTTACGGGCACTCCGGCGCGCATCACTTGTTGCGCCACGCCCACTACATAATCCGTCCAATGCTTGGTCGGCTCTTGGGCGGCAAGATTTTCGACGGGAACTTCCCAGGTCTCTTTCTGGTTTTCCGAATGAACACGGAATTTTCCATCGGGGGAAGGCGCAACAGCGACCCAGGTCGCCAGATCCAGAGCAATCGGCAACACAAAGCCGAGATTATAATCTGTGTGTTCCCCAATCAAGTTCACGCGTCCCGGCGCGCGAAACACGCGAATATCCGAAGCCGGACCAAAGTGTTTTTCGAATTCGTTTTTCATGCACGTCTGCGAGACAGCAGTAACAGCACAATGCCAAATGCCAGCATCACAGCCCCTGCTACCAAATTAATGTTGGTGGTGGTCAGGGGAGCGCGGTTTTCAGGGGACACCAATCCCATTCCACAAAGAACGAGGCCAATGATGGCAAAGAATGCGCCGGAAGGAATGCGGAGATCAAGCATCAGCGGGACCAGATGTTCAACAGTATCAGCACGGCACATACCGCAAAAGCAAGCGGAACTGGGCGGCGGTACCAAGGCACACCTTTCTCCTGGGGCACTTCGGTTAAGCCATAGACCAACCCGGCCAGTTCCCGATCCGGCTTGGGCGATGTCGCGAGGCTGACCAGAACCGTAACGGCGAAGCAGGTCGTCCAGGCAAAAATCGCGATCCAGAAGTTTTGCGCCATGGTGGAAGGAAACGTATACGTGGTCCCAATCCAACCGCCCTTTCCTTCCGCAAGCTGTGAGGCCATGCACCAGAGCCGCTGCGCTGGTTCCTGCCAGCAAACCGGTAAATGCGCCGTGACCAGTGGTGCGCTTCCAGAACATTCCGAGCAAAAACGTGGCAAACAGTGGGGCGTTTACGAAGCCGAATACCAACTGAAGCAGGTCCATAATGTTGTTGTAATGCTGCGCCAGGTAAGCCGTGGCGATAGAAAGCGCCGTGCCGACCAGCGTAGTCATGCGACCCACCGTAAGATAGTGGCGATCCGGCGCGCCGGGTCGAATATAGCTTTGATAGATGTCGTAGGTAAACACAGTGTTGAAGGCCGTGACATTCCCAGCCATGCCGGACATAAAGGAAGCCATCAACGCTGTTAGACCGACGCCCAACATGCCGGATGGATAAAACTGCGCCATCAAGGTAGTCAGAACTTTGTCATAATCGATACCCGGCGCCTTTCATCGGCAGTGAGTAGCCTGGTCCCATTTGA
The DNA here is from genome assembly GCA_963791675.1 of Bryobacterales bacterium. Taxonomy (GTDB): domain Bacteria; phylum Acidobacteriota; class Terriglobia; order Bryobacterales; family Bryobacteraceae; genus JALYXI01. The sequence goes on along the minus strand of CAWBTD010000009.1, from coordinate 177,910 downwards.
GAAAGTGCAACAGCAGCCAAGCCGGGAAGAATCACAATAAAGGGCATCACCATTTTAGGAAATGCCGCCAGCACCGGAGTGCGCCGGGCAGCCTCCATAGAGTCAGCCGCCATGGCACGCTGCACCACCAGAAAATCCGTACACCAGTAGCCGAACGAAAGCACGAATCCGAGTCCTGCCACCAACCCGAAGACTTCCACACCCATCGGGTTTTCGCTGGCAGCGCCCATGTATTTCCAGCTATGTGTCATCACGGGAGGGAGCCGCGCCTGCAAGCCGCTCCAGCCGCCTGCCCGGTAGAGCGACATGATTGCCAGGGGTGCAAAGCCTAATACGATCAGGAAAAACTGTAACACCTCGTTATAGATGGCGCTGCGGAGGCCGCCCAGATACGTGTACACCAGTACGATGGCTGCGGAAAGCAACACGGACGCGGTGAAACTCCACCCCAGCACGGCTTCGAACAAAATGCCCAGCGCATACATGGAGATGCCGGAAGAAAACACAGTCATGATGGCGAATGTGATGGCGTTCAACCCGCGCGTTTTTTCGTCAAACCGCATGCGGAGGTATTCCGGCACTGACCTTGCTTTGCTGCCGTAATAAAACGGCATCATGAACACGCCAATAAACAACATGGCAGGAACCGCTCCCACCCAGTAAAAGTGAGAGGTCATGATGCCGTACTTCGCGCCGGAAGCACACATCCCGATCACTTCCTGCGCACCCAGGTTGGCGGCCAGAAAGGCGAGACTGGTAATCCAGACCGGCATAGACCTGCCGCTGGTCAGAAACTCGCCGCTAGAGGTTGCCTTGCCTCGGAGCCGCCAACCAATGCCGATACAAATAAGAAGTATAGTGCCAGGATGCCGTAGTCGATGGGAGCGAGTTTCACCTCAGATGAAGCTATCACACGTGTGGCTTATGAGAGGTAATTGCTAGAGATTTATGGGGATACGATAGAACAGATAAACTTGGCGGAAATTCAATACGCGATTGAGGAACTCCCCAAAGAGCAACAAGCAGTGCTTGCGGCTTGGCTGGCCGAGCGAGAGCAAGGGGAGTGGGATGCCGAGATGGAGAGGGATTTTTCGCCGGGCGGCGTTGGAATCGCTTTTCTGAACGAAATGAAGTCAGAGGATCGTTCTGGCAAGTTTCGCCCCTTTGAGGAAGGCCAGTTGCAAAGAGGGTAATGGCTTTTTGTGCTGGATACTCCTATCGGGTGGTGGGTCAATTTGAAATTTGTTGAGGCGCGGGTCAGGTTGATGGCTTTGGTGGCGTTCTTATCTTGCTCCAATACTCATCGCTCACGTCCACATCGATATCAGGGGCGATGTTTGTAGCATAAAGCGAATCCCGGCCATCCTTGCGGGGGCCGGAAATCCAGTATTCATCACCGGTTCCTACCTCGTAGTAGTTGGCCTTGAATCCAGCGCCCTTGAGGCTTCTGAATTCCTTGCCCTGATAATAAATTGTCGCCCCCGTCTTGGAATAAGTCACACGCCCGATTCTGGCAGGGCCGACGAGACCGCCAGCCTTGCATTCGATATACATGATTCTTGTCTTGTGGACCATGGAATCTCGTGTTCCTCGCAAACGCCATAATCGCATCATGCCTACCCGTTCAACCAAGGACCACTAAGTCGTAGAGCAGACCATTGGCGCGAAGTTAACCGGCGAGCCGTTGGACGATCCGAACGCAGGGAAGAATCCGGCGTCGGTTTGAACGGCGCGAATCTGAATCCGCCGAAGCGAACTCAAACTGACCCACTACGGGGTTTTTACTCACAACGAATCGGAATGCTGTATTCCCATTTATTGGAATCCGCCCTCAAGAGGCAGCCCTACAGGAACTACCAGATTTCGAGCTGGAGTTTACGGTAACGGTTGATCACTTCGAAGTCGGAACGATTCGAGGTGATCAGCCGAGCGCCGTGCGATCGAGCTGTGAGTGCGATGAGCACATCAAAATGTAAGTCGCGGAGTTTCTCGGGAGTGAATCCGTGGTCCCGATAGATTTTCCCAAGGATCTCGCCCGATTCCAGCCAGTTCTTTTCGGTCGGGACCAGGATAGGATGATTTTTCTCTAGTGCTCGGAGGAATTCTAGCTCTGTGGCTTTCGTTGCCCCGCGCCACAGTTCTGCCAGCACAACAGAGGAGGTTCGAATCAGGCCAGCTACTGAATCTATCCGTTGCTGATGACGGCCCGTACGTAAATGGTCGATGAATATGGAAGTGTCAAAAATGATGAGATTACTCACCGTGACCGGTAAACGACAGCTTTCCAGCGTTTTTTCGCAGCAACTTCTTGAATCGTTTCAGCGCCACAATTTCGCGAAGCGCACTGTGAACTGCTTCGGTTCGGGATTTCACACCGAGCACCTTGGCGGCCTCATCCGCCAAATGCGTATCCAATCGGATTGACGTCAAAGTTACAGCCATGGATGAATTCTTCCGTTTGTATATATAAAATACAACACCCGTATATATGGAGCAAAGGTGCATCCAGCTTTCGCGAAAAGATTTTTCGGGAAAAAGCGTCTAGCTCCAGTCGTGTGCGACCTGAGTTTCCGCGCATGTTCGATTCAGATGCCCCTGCCTTATTCTTAATGGGATTACAATGAAATGGCACACATGGCAGACGAAGATTTGAAAGCGGAACTGGAACGCCTACGAGCGGAAAACGAAACACTAAAAGAGCGTCGACGGGGCAGCCCGGTTTCCATGAAAGTGAGTGAAAAGGGCGCTCTTTCCGTATACGGCCTGGGTCGCTTTCCGGTAACGCTTTACAAAGAACAGTGGCAGAAGCTGCTGGCGATGAGTGATGACATCAAAGAGTTCATCACGGAAAACAACGAAAAGCTAAAGGCCAAAGAGCAGTAAAGAAGCATTATTCCATGGCGCGTGCCAGAACCGGCGCGCGCTTGAAGTGTTTGCTTAGCGCTAGCTCCTGTTTCTGGTACGAAGAGCCAATGCCTTGGCCATAGAGTTTTTCTGGCCGGGTAATTAACCGTTCAAACGTCAAGCTGCCAACTTCCTGGCCGTCTTCCAACAAGAACGGCACTTCGTGTGACCGGACTTCCAGTACCGCACGAGTGCCTTTGATATCGTCGGTTCCGTAACCAAACCCTGGGTCAAAAAATCCCGCGTAGTGGATTCGAAATTCTCCCACGGAAGGATCGTAGGGCACCATTTCTGCCGCAAAATCCGGGGGAATGCGCACTCGCTCGCGCGAAGCCAAAATATAGAAGTCTTCCGGGTCTAATACTAAAGCCCGGTTTTTGGTGCGGTAGAGCGGGTCCCAAAATTCACTTGGCTCGTAATAATCAATTCGCTGGAGATCAATCAACGAGGTGTGCTGCTTAGCGCGGTAGCCGATAATTTCTCCCTCGGACAGATTTACGGACAGCCGCAATCCTTCCGCAATCATCGCGGTCACCGGAAGATCGTTCTGGTATACCAGCATTTCCCGCCGGTCCAGGTCGCGCAGGTCTTCATCGGAAGACCGGGGTACGCCGCGTGTGAGGCGCAGTTGATTCAGCCGAGCGCCTTGCTGCACCAGGATGCTGAACGTGCGGGGAACAATTTCCGCATATAGCTTGCCATGGTAACCGGCAGGCACGAATTCGAACTGGCGACCGAAATCCGTAATCAGCCGTGTAAAAATGTCCAACCTTCCCGTGGAACTTTTTGGGTTCACTTTGCCGGAAATGTCGGGGGGCAGGGAAAGCTCCTCCAACAAAGGCACCACATAGACGCACCCTTTTTCCAGCACTACCGGGCGAGTCAGGTCCAATTCATGCAGTTTATGGTCGCTCAGCTTTCGCGCCACGGTGGAGTGTTCCCCAGGAAGAAAACTGGCGCGAACGCGGTAGGCGACCGATCCTAATCGTAAATCAATACTGGAAGGTTGTATCTGTTCGGCAAGAATGGGAACGGAGGCACTAATGGAGCCGGCTTGCGCCAACTCGGCCAGCATTTGCGAGGGAAGAATCCCTATCATTCCCCGTTTTTACGCGCCATCTGATACACAAAAATTGTGTGCGATCTGCCGTCCACCTGAATATCTTCGCGATTCGCAGGTTTCCATCCACGAATCTCATAGTCATGCGAAACCACGCGCGCTCCTGGCTTTAAGCTGTGCTCAAACACAGGCCGCAACCGGGCATTGGAACTTGTCAGGAAATAAATGGTCACTACATCGGCTGGCCGAAGGTCATATTGCAGAGCATTGCCCTGCACTATAGTAATCTGCTGATCCAGCCCCATGGCTTTAATGTGGTTAAAGGTTCGCTCAAAAATAATGGGAGAAAGCTCAATTCCCACGGCATGCGCCTTGAACTTCTGCGCGGCCATAATGACTACCCGGCCTTCTCCGCAGCCAAGATCGTAGACGACCTCGCCTGGCTTCACATGGGCCAACTCCAGCATCCGTTCCACCACCTGAGGAGGGGTAGGGACATCCGGCCCCAACGTATCGGGATTAGTGAAGTGCTGCGCCGCAACCGGCGCAGCAAAACACAACAAAGAACAGAGAAGAAAAGGTGCCCGCATAAATCAGTAAGACGTTAATGAGCGGTTGAGGTTGCCAAAGGAACTCGTAAACTTTTCGATTTTACTATACGCGTTACAATATCCGTCCACGCAACCCAAAGATCGCGCGGCCTGCTGATGGTGTATTCATACCCACGCAGTTTTTTCACTGCATTTCCGATAGAGTCACGCCAGGGATTTGCCTGTGGGTATAGGTTGTAATTCATATAAAACACAGGCATGCTGACGTTTTCCAACTGCTTCATGGAGTCTTGCAGCAGGCCCTCATTTAACATCACCTTGGGTCCGGCAAAAATAACGGCGTCCGCTTGCGTATTCGCAACCTCCTGAGAAATCAGGTTGCTCAGAAACTCCGTGCCGCCATGCTTGTTTTCCAGCCGTTTCAGATCCACTGTTCCCAAATTCAAGGAATGCAGGGAGTTTCCCAAAGCAGGAAAATCGATCTGCTCGGATTCGTCCTGCCGGTATAGCACCCGCTGCTCCTGCATATTAAAGGCAATTACTGAAAACCTACAGATGCGCGGTTCGCGAGAAATGTTACGAAGAATGGAAACTAATGCATTGGTGTCCAATGGCTGCATGGTGGCGGAGGAAGCCCGTTGCGGGGCAAAGTTCACCATGATCTTTACGTTGAGCGGCACCTCTTTGTCATTGCGGCTGATGGGCGGCTCATCTTTGAAGGGTTCTTCTTGCGCAGCTTCAATGGCGTTGGTGGCGATATGGAGCGAAACATCCTTGTCTTTTGGGGGCAGGGCAGCATTGGCGTCCCAATAGGAAGAACAGACACGCTCGGAGCGGTCTCGCATCAGCCAATCCACATGGTAATCGCCTTCCCCCACATCGAAAGTGCCTTCCAATATGGCGCTTCCCTTGGCTTCGTCCTCAATTTTTGGCACGTTGAACTTTTGCGAGAAATAGACCGGATGATCTTTATCGACATCTGAGGTAACGCGGAAAATCATGGTCAGCGTGTTATCCATTCCGGAGAGTTCCCGTAAAGGAATGGTGACGTCATAACCGCCATGAAACCGAAGGTCGAAGCCAAGCGTCGGTTTGATAGGTTCTACGGAGCAGTTCAAATCTTTACGTTCTTCCTGGGATTCCAGAACGGCTTCGTCAGTGTTGAAAGTTCGCACCACATGCCCTGGCCCGGAGCCAAGCATCAGCGTTTGCGCCCATGCCTGCGGCAGCGCGAATGGAAAAGCGAGTAGCGAAAGTGTGGCTACTCGTAAAAACCCCAAATGGATCACACCCATATTGATGTCCGGAGCACACCTTCCAGAAGGTTGCTTGGTGAAGCAATCCTTCCAGAGATTTATAACAGTATGAACCTAGAATAAATCGGAAATGCAAGTGGCAGGAGATTGTTCTGTAAAGTAGTACCAAAGCTGGACGGAATCGCGCTTTTCGCAGTAAGGCCGGGAAATTGCTCGGCTGAGTGCCATGGATCTCTCCAGCGAGCTGGCGGACGCGCGCTCGGAAACAGATAAGTTGTTTAGTTATCTTCATCCGGAGGCGATTTACGACCGGCCCATTGCCGAACGCCACCGCATGATTTTTTACCTGGGGCATGTGGAAGCGTTTGACTGGAATCAATTGAGCCAAACAGGAACTACGGCGCAATCCCCCAACCGAGAGTTCGACCAGCTTTTTGCGTTTGGTATTGACCCCGAACCCGGCCAACTTCCTTCCGATCAGCCATCGGACTGGCCTTCTTTGCCGGAAGTGCAGCGTTATGTTCAGGAAATTCGAATCATTGTGGACCGTGAACTGGCTGCTGCTCCCCCCGGAAATTGTCCACATGATGATAGAGCACCGGCATATGCATGCCGAAACGTTTACTTATATCCTCCACAACTTATCGCCCGAACAAAAACAGGGTCCTCGCGATCCGGTACCCCAATTACCGCCCCCCCAAAAGCAGATGATTTGCATCCCGGCAGGCATCGCGACGCTCGGCAGAAGCACGGAGCAGGGTTTTGGCTGGGACAATGAGTTCCGTGAGTTCCAAGTGGAAGTGCCTGCTTTTACCGCAAGCCGCTTCAAAGTCACAAACGGTGAGTATCTCGATTTCCTACAGGCTCATGACTTTGATGCTCACTTTCGTCCGCATTACTGGCAGGAAAAAAATGGGCAGCATTTTTACCAGGGTGTATTTCAGGAAGTTCCCTTACCTCTGGATTGGCCGGTGTATGTGACCTTAGATCAGGCCCGTGCGTATGCCGCATGGCAGGGATCTTCACTGCTAACTGAGGCACAATACCACCGGGCGGCCTTTGGTTCCCCTGCGGGGACGGAAAGCAAATTTCCTTGGGGAGATGTGAACCGCGTGAGTGACAACTATGATTACCGCCGGTTCGATCCTTTGCCTGTCCATGGCACTCCCGAAGGAGAAAGCCAGTTTGGGGTTGCGCAGCTCATGGGGAATGGGTGGGAGTGGACGAATACTCCATTTGCTCCTTTTGAGGGCTTCCAGCCACGCTCCACCTATCCGGGGTATTCCGCTAATTTCTTCGATAACCAGCACTACGTCATGAAGGGAGCTTCGCCCCGAACCGCAGCGAAACTGGTTCGCCGTTCCCTCAGAAACTGGTTCCGGCCCCAATATCCGTACGTATACGGCACCTTCCGCGTGGTTCAAAACTAAGCTAACTCGATCTTATGTCCCTTTCTTCGCTTGTGGTTGCACCGGATCTTGGATTTGCCACTGAGTTTGCAAAAGATATTTCTGAGGGCATGTGCCGGACCGGGCAGAAAGAACTTCCGTCAAAGTACTTGTATGACGAACTAGGCTCTATTCTGTTTGACGCAATTACCGTGCTTCCGGAATACGGTTTAACCCGTGCGGATTCACGACTGCTCCAGTTCCATGCCGGAGAGATGGTAAAAGCTTTGCCCGAAAAATTTGCTGTGGTGGAACTCGGCAGCGGCACCGGCTCAAAGACGCGGTTTCTGTTGCAATCTGCTTCGCGCCAGCATCCGGTTCGGTATCAGCCAATCGATATTTCGGAAACAGCCCTGGAAAAGTGCAAGAGCACCTTGAGCGACATCCCGGGAGTGACGATTGATCCGGTAAACGGCAGTTACCTGGAAGGTTTGGAGCAGGTAACCGCGCACCGCAAACCCGGCGAATCCCTGTTGGTCTTGTTTCTGGGAAGCACGATTGGCAACTTTGATAGCGAGGCGGCTCCTTTGTTTCTTCAGGAGGTCCGGCAATTGCTGCAACGCGGCGATATGTTGCTGCTTGGCACTGACCTCCGCAAGCCACTTTCTCAGATGATTCCGGCGTATGATGATGCCTTAGGGGTAACAGCAGCGTTCAACCTCAATCTGCTTTCCCGGATGAACCGTGAAGTAGGGGCTTCTTTTGTGATCCGCCAGTTCCAGCACGAAGCCCGGTTCCATGAGCAGAAGTCCCGGATCGAAATGCATATCCGCTCTCTCCAGCGTCAAAGTGTCCGTATTGAAGCGCTGAACCGTACCATTTCGTTTGAGCCGGGAGAAACCATCTGGACGGAAAGCTCTTACAAATTCCAGCAATCTGATATTCATCGGTTAGCCGAGAAAGCTGGGTTTGGGATTCGCCAGCAATGGGTGGATCGGGAATGGCCCTTTGCGGAAACACTCATGCAGGTGGCATGAGCGCCCTAGTGGAGTTTGAAAACGTCTCTTACTCCGTAAATGGCAAGATCATTCTTCGCGATTTCCATCTCCGGGTCGAGCCAGGCGAGACCATCGTTTTATTAGGACGCAGCGGTTCTGGAAAAACTACAGCGTTGAAGCTGGTGAATGGCCTGCTGACTCCCACCAGCGGAGAAATTCGGGTAGAAGGAAAATCCACCAAAACCTGGGACCCTGTTGCCTTGAAACGACGGATTGGCTATGTGATCCAAGAAGCCGGGTTGTTTCCCCACTTCACGGTTGCGGCAAATGTCGCTGTTCCTCCTCGGCTGGCAGGTTGGCCGCCGGAAAAACAAAGATCCCGCGTGGAGGAAATGCTGCAACGAGTCGGGTTGGCCGAGTTAGGCAACCGTTACCCACATTCCCTTTCCGGTGGTCAGCGGCAGCGGGTTGGCGTGGCTCGGGCCTTAGCGGCAGACCCGCCTTTGCTGTTGCTGGATGAGCCGTTCGGCGCACTGGATCCGGTGACTCGCCTCGATCTCCAGCGTCAGTTTCTCGATTTAAGGAAGTCCTTTGGAAAAACAGCCATTTTTGTCACTCATGATGTAAGGGAAGCACTTGCACTTGCTTCGCGAGTTGCCCTGTTGTGTAACGGACGCCTGGAAGTGTTGGCTCCTCCCGCAGAGTTTGCCAAAAGCACAAATCCGGAAGCGCAGGCATTTCTGGAGGTGTTGCAAGATGTGGGCTGACCTGTTTCAGGACATTGGGGAGCTATCGCTGGAGCATTTGTTTTTGGTAGTAGTGTCGGTTCTGATTGCGGCTGCCATTGCAATTCCCACTGCGCTATGGCTGACTCGTCAGGAACGCTTTCAGCGTTCTTTGCTGGCTCTGGTGAATGTGTTTCAGACCATTCCGAGCTTGGCACTGTTTGGCTTTCTGATTCCGATTCCGTTGATTGGAGGGATCGGGAAACGTACGGCAATTGTGGCGTTGGTGCTCTATGCTTTGCTGCCGATTGTACGCAATACATTGGTGGGAATTACCGGCATTGACCATGCCGTGCGGGAATCCGCAGTGGCAATCGGAATGACGCCCCGGCAGATTTTATGGGAAGTGGAATTGCCGCTGGCAGCCCCCTCTATTATTGCCGGTCTTCGCGTTGCCACAGTGACCACGGTGGGTACAGCGGCCATTGCTGCAGCGATTGGAGCAGGCGGCCTGGGCGTGTTTATTTTTCGTGGCATCGCTTCGGTGGATAATCAACAGATTCTTGCTGGTGCTGTTCCGGCTGCTGTTATGGCCGTGCTGGCAGATGAAGGATTCGGATGGATCGAACGAAAGCTCTCTTTACCCTCGTAGCGGTTGTGCTGCTGGGTAGCTGCTCGCATCAGCGAAAAATTGTGGTTGGTTCCAAAAACTTTTCGGAGCAATTGATTCTGGGAGAAATTGTGGCCCAGCACTTGGAACAAGCGCTCCAGACGCATGTACAGCGCAAACTCGATTTAGGTGGCACGCTGCTGGCACACCAAGCTTTGGTGAAAGGCGAAATTGACCTTTACCCGGAATACACCGGAACAGCACTCACCACCATTCTGAAGCAGGAACCAGATCGTGATCCGGCAGCGGTGCTGGAAAAAGTTCGTTCCGGTTACAAGCAGTGGAACCTGCAATGGGCTGCGCCGCTTGGCTTTGATAACACTTTTGCTATGACCGTTCGCAAGGAAGATGCGGAAGAACGCGGCGTTCATACCCTGACGGAAGCAGCACAGTTTGCACCCGGTTGGAAGCTAGGAGTCGGGTATGAGTTTTTGAAGCGACCGGATGGACTGGCGGGATTGATCCGTACCTATCGCCTAAATGCAAAAGGTTCTGTAAAACCATGGATCTCGGACTTCTCTACCAAGCCTTGGAACAGCATCAAGTGGATATGGTGGCTGGCAACAGCACGGATGGAATGCTTTCCGCTAAACCTCTTGTGGTGCTGGATGATGACCAGCATTATTTTCCGCCCTACCAAGCTGCCTTAGTAGTTCGCTCGCAGGCATACAGCGAAGTTCCCGGTTTGGAGGGAGCCGTGGCTGCTTTGAGCGGGCATATCTCCACAGCAGCCATGCGCAAAATGAATTACGAACTGGATGGCAAGCATCGCCCGGTGCGTGAAATTGCCAAGGAGTTCCTTAAGGAAATGGGGCACAAGTAAACGCGCTCTATTTCTTGATGGCGAAGTCCCAGACCTGTGCGTTCATTTTGCCGGGAGTGTATTCAATCATGGCGTATTCACCGGGCGCCAGCGGCTCTTTGGGCCACACTTTATACAAGCTGCTTTCTGTGAGCTGCTTGCGAAAAACGGGTACTTCGCTCACTTCCTCCATGGCTTCATTGGTAACAGGGAGAACAGAAACTTGCTCCACTACCCGAACCCCCGCATGAGGCGTAACTTTTACCAGAGCAAAATTTTGTTCCGTGGAAAGCTGAATATAGAAATCCGGGCGATCCACCGTCAGAATGTTCAAGGAATGTGGATTATCAATCTCCACGGTTCCCTTGCCAGGAACCAGGGGAATGGGTGACATCACCTTCAGAATGGAGCGGCCCTTATGGCTGTGATACTTGGACTCGGCCAGCTTGAAGATGCGAAGCTGCGTGCCGTTATCCAAAGTGTACACGCCAGGGTCTTGTGGAATCTTTAATACTTCGTCTTGCAGGGCGCGGGCTGCTTTATCTTCTTCGCTGATTAACCGGGCTTCTTCGGCAGACGCCGCCTCATGCTCGGTTTTTTCACTTTCCGTCTTTTTCAGATCCACCAGGGTGGTGGGAATTTCTTCCCAATCGCCACGTTCTACGCTGTAATACCGAACGCGATCCCCCTGCACTTTGTACTCGCGTACCGCATGGTAGCTTCCGTCGGAAAGGTAAAGTTTGAAGGTGGCTGCTTTCCCTAGTGCGGAGAAGAACAGCAGCGCGACTAAAAATCGCCGCATATATTTCTATAATAAGGCTTCATGCACTATCGAAAACTAGGAAGAACCAACATAGACGTCAGTGAGATTGGCTACGGTGCCTGGGGCATTGGTCAGAAGCAATGGTTGGGCGGTAGTGATCATGAGTCCCTTACCGCCATGCGGCGAGCGATTGAGCTTGGACTGAATTTCATTGATACCGCCTTGGCATACGGAGAAGGTCACAGCGAACAACTGGTGGGAAGTGTGATCAACGGGCAAGCGCGCAAAATTTACGTTGCGTCCAAGGTGCCTCCCAAGAATCAGCTTTGGCCCGCACGTGCCGGAATCGGACTGGATGATGTCTTTCCGCAAGATTATGTAGTGCAAAGCACGGAACAAAGCCTGAAAAATCTGGGTGTGGATTACCTGGACCTGCAACAATTTCACGTCTGGAACCCGGAATGGCTTGTGCGGGATGAGTGGCGCCGTTCCATTGAGGACCTGAAAGCGTCAGGAAAAGTGCATTATTTCGGCATTTCGATTAATGACCATGATCCCGATTCCGCTCTGGACATTATCAAAACGGGTTTGATCGATACCGTGCAGGTGATTTATAACATCTTTGACCAAGGCGCAACGGAGAACCTTTTCCCTTTAGCTGTGAAGCACAATGTGGGCGTAATTGTGCGCGTTCCCTTTGATGAAGGCTCGTTAACAGGCACGGTGAACCGTTACACCACATTCCCCGCCGGAGACTTTCGGGAACGATATTTTCGTGACGAGCGCAAGGTAGAAGTGGAAGAGCATGTAAGCGCGCTTTTGGCGGATATGGGCATTACTGCTGCCGAGTTGCCGCAGATTGCCATTCGCTTCTGCCTTTCCCATCCAGCTGTTTCCACTGTAATTCCCGGAATGCGCAGTGTTCGCAATGTGGAAGCAAATTGCGGTTACTCTGGCTTAGGACCGCTGCCGGAAAATACGCTGGCTGTTTTGAAGCAGCACGCCTGGAACAAAAATTATTATTTGTGAGGGCTTTCGGAATCCCGATTGCAAGACTTTCCGCGAGGAGTGACAATGAGCACAACAAATGATGACGCGATCTCGGTCCTGAATGATTTGATTGAAACCTGCAAGGACGGCGAGCAAGGCTTTCGCGAGGCAGCAGAGCATGTACCTAATTCGGATTTGAAGACTCTGTTTAATACCTATTCCCAACAGCGAGCTCAGTACGGTGGGGAATTAGCAAATGAAGTGCTTCGCCGAGGCGGGGAACCTGCTACCTCAGGTCACGTTTCCGCTGCATTCCATCGCGGCTGGCTGAATCTGAAGCAGGCTGTAGCTGGCAAGGAGGAAGTGGCAATTATCGACGAGTGCGAACGTGGCGAAGATGCTGCCAAAGCCAACTATGAAGCTGCTTTGAAGAAGACCATTCCGTCTGATCTTCTTTCCATTGTTCAAACCCAGTATGCAGGTGTAAGAGAAGCTCATGACCGTATCCGCAACATGAAGCACGCGGCCCACTCTCACTAATTTGAACAAAGAGGTGGAAGCAGAGAGTTCTAAGAAAGCTCCTCTTCCACCTTTTTTCTGCCTTTATGGACACCTCCCATTACCGAAATCTTTTAGAAAGCAAGCAACAGGAACTCCTGGACCGTATTCAGCGAAGGGAGGAAGAGGCCCGCGAAGATACTGACCGCACAACTCCTGAAGCCATGGAGCGCTCTGTAAATCTGGAAGATCAGGACAAGATGCTTCAGCAAGCGGATACGGATTTTCAGCAATTGGAAGAGATCAAGGCTGCCTTGCTAAGGATACAAGAGGGCAGTTATGGAATTTGTACAGCTTGTGGGGAACAAATTGAGCCCAAAAGATTGGAAGCAGTGGCTTGGACTCCGTATTGCCTGAAAGATCAAAAACAGATGGACCGGCAAACCGGAAATACCGGTGATCATCTTTCGCTGTAGGAGTTCTGTTTTTCTTTACTCGAGTAGAATATCTGCTGCTTTTACGACCTAGAATAACGTCGGTTTAGTACTGGACCATTATTTAGTAGAAATGACGCTACTCCCATAGCATTTTCAACTATCCCATCGGGTGTAACTCTCCTGTTTTTCAGGAGAATTCAGATACAGTGGCATTCGACTTGGAATCTCCGCACCATTACTAGCTGGAACACACATTTCTTTAAAAGCTTTTGCAAGTGGTTGAGAACAGCAGCTCTTTGGATACCCTGAAAATTACTACTGCCTATCGGGATTAACACTAGGATTTACCCTATCAAATTACTAGGTATATGTTAGGAAAGGGATCGATAAGATTGGCTGGTTCCTATTCTGGCGTATGCTTTTCGACTCCCCCATCTATTTTGCTTTTTTGATTCTGGTCTTTCTCGTCTATTGGCGGCTTGGATTCAGATCTCAAAATATCTTTCTTCTGGGTGCCAGCTATCTTTTCTATGGGTGGTGGGACTGGCGATTTCTGCTCTTGATGATGGCCTCTACCGCCATCGATTTCTGGATTGCAAGAAGACTATCTGCAGAAGTGGACTCGGCGAGGCGAAAGCAATTACTGGTTTTCTCGCTCGTCATTAATTTTGGCATTCTGGGAGCGTTTAAGTACTTCAACTTCTTTATCGGCTCATTTACGCATGCACTTGGGTTGCTTGGCGTAACTGGGTTGCCGAAATCGTTTCCTGTCTGTGGTTTTGCCGCCGGGTATTTCCTTTTATACCTTCCAGGAAGTTGCTTACATTGTGGATGTTTATCAAGGGCGGTTAAAGGCTTCAGACCGATTCAGTGACTACGCGCTATTCATCAGCTTGTTCCCGCATCTGATTGCCGGCCCAATTCAACGCCCTTCGCACTTGCTCCCACAAGTACAGCAACCACGTCGCTGGGATCCTACCCAGGCTTTAGATGGAGTGTGCCTGATTATTGAAGGTCTGTTTCGCAAATGCGTGATTGCCGATAACTGCGCATTGATTGCAAATGCTGCTTTTGATGGGAAGTTTGGCGGCCCCAATCTTCCTGTTTTGCTGCTTGGGATGTACGCCTTTGCTTGGCAGATTTATGGGGACTTCAGTGCGTACAGCAACATCGCACGTGGAAGCGCGCAGTTGTTGGGATTTCACTTTATGGTAAATTTCCGGCAACCCTACCTGTCACAAAGCTTGCAGGAATTTTGGAGGCGATGGCACATCAGCCTTAGCACTTGGCTGCGTGATTATCTTTATATTCCATTAGGCGGAAATCGAAAGGGAAATTTCAGGACGTATATCAACCTAATGACCACGATGCTGCTTGGCGGATTATGGCATGGAGCAAACTGGACGTTTGTGATATGGGGTGGCATTCACGGCGGTGGCTTGGCTCTCGAGCGTTTCTTCCAAACTGCAGTGAAACCAGCGCAAGCGATATTTGCTTCCACCTGGGTGCGTAGGATTTTTATTTTTCATGTGGTGTGTTTAGCCTGGATATTCTTTCGGGCCGATTCCATGACGGCCGCACTTACTTCGTTGAGCGGCATTACGAAGTGGGAGTGGCGGCCAGAGTATCTAGCGGCGGTTAAGTTCTTGGCATTCTTTTCAGTGCCACTTCTGATGCTGGATCTTTTGTTGGACTCCACTGGAGACGAATACTTTATGCAATCGCGAGGCTTTTCCTGGCAGTTAGCCGCAAGCTTTGCTTGCATGACTCTGATTGTGATGTTTGGAGCGAATCAGGCAAATGCTTTCATCTACTTCCAGTTCTAAAGAGTTTCTGATAAGAACTTCCAAATCGCAGGGAGCGATCCGAGCGCTAGCCGGGGGCTTGCTTGTGCTCTGGATTTTTTTAGAGCTTGCGGTTTCCCTTGGATTTCCCCATATCAGCAAAATTCAAAGGCGCATCGAAGGGGAAGCAGCGGAGGCCTTGCAATTGAAACCAAAAAACCCGGAAGGCAAACCAACGCTGCTGCTTGTGGGAAACTCGCTCATTCTGGAAGGTACTGATTTTCCGAAGTTCAAGCAGATGATCTCGGACAAGTACGATGCGCATCGATTCATCATTGAACAAACGGTTTACTTGGACTGGTATTTCGCTTTAAAGCACATTTTTCGACATGGATCGCGACCGAGCGTGGTGGTGCTGTCGCTTTCGGTGTCTCAAATGTTAGCTGATACCACCCGTGGTGAGTTCACGGCCCATTACGCCATGGATGCTCAGGACTTACCGGAGCTAGTCAGGCAGCAGCATTTAGATCCGACCACTGCCAGTAACTTGCTGTTTGCACATTACAGTTCTTGGTGGGGAGCTCGTACTGAGATCCGGAAGTGGTTGCTTGGGCGCATTCTTCCAGATGCCGGGGAATCGGCAAACGTACTCGGGTTCCGGCCTGCACCACACTTTGCCCCAGAGTTGGTACGAGTAAAGCTACAACGATTACAAGACCTGAAAGAATCGTGTAACCGGAATGGAGCGCAATTCATGTTAGTGGTGCCTCCTGTGGTGGAAACGGAAGATGGATCGGCGTTATTGACAGCTTTGGGAAAGGACGTAGGTGTGCCAGTACTGACGCCAGTGAGGCCTGCGGAGTTTTCCACAAGCTTCTTCCGGGATGGATTTCACCTGAATAACAAGGGGGCCACGGACTTTACTCCAAAGCTGGCTCAGGCGATTCTACAGTAGAAGCAATGCAATATTGAGCTCAGGGACTGCAAGAGGAGAATAGGGAAGGCCGTGCTGAAACTCCGAACACTATCTCGGTTGCCCTTAAGTTAAAGCACGGCACAAACATTGTGTTTTACCTTTTAAAGAACGCGATTAGCAGAGGCTCGGCCACGAAAACGGCTCAGCCCCATTACTACACCACCGCCCAGAAGCAGCAAGAAAGTAGAGGGCTCAGGAGTGGCCGTCACATTGGTAGCTGCTGCAGCAAATTGAAAAAGATGGGCAGTGCTGTCAGGAAAAGTATAACCCCGCTTGGTAGGACTTTGTGTGATGACGGTGTCGGTCGTCGATACCGTAGGGCTGCCAAACGTCACCTGCGGCAACGCTGTTTGGACATCGGTAAGGCTCGCATTATAAGTTCCGTTATCCAGGTTGCTATTGGATAACGCGGCTGCATAGCCAGTAAGGTATGGCACCACGTTGGAACTCATTAAAACGGGGATCGTAGTAATGTCCACACCGTTTAAGGTTCCGCTAACGTTCTCTTGCCCGCCTGCGCCCATTCCCAAAAGGTAGAAGGTTGTCTCAGCACCCTGTAATGAGAAAGAAAAACTCGTCAGAGCTGACAACTGACCCGACCAACTCACATTGTTCTGATAAATAAGCCGCGTAATGCTGTTACTGGTGCCGACAAATAATGCAAAGTCGTTGTCCGCAATAATCTGCATTGATACGGGTGCTGCACTGGCGGTATAGGCGCTGGCAAACAGCAGCATCACAGCTGCCGACCAGTTAAAGTGTTTATGAAACAGCGATTTCATACCTTCTCGTTTTCTTAAAATAACATTTTTTTTCGTTATTTAATGAAAATTTTTACCTGGATTATTTTTAATTTAATTCCGGATAATTTGTGGGGAAGTCCGTTCACGGGATAATTCGAAGACGAAATACTAAATAAACCTGAATTTAATTGCCATATAATCTATACGGCAGCGCAACGGTAATCTGCTCGGCGGGGGTCCGCAAGAGGGGAAGCTTCATGCTTTACTCTTGGTTATGCTCAGAAGAACGCTCCTGTTGTCCGCACCCGTTCTGGCCTGGGCGCAAAGGGCCCCCGTTTCGCCCCTGGACCGCCTGAACGCCGCGATTCGATCAATTACCACCTCCGTAAATGCCAAATGGGGAATTTACGTGAAGTGCCTGGAAACGGGTGAGGAAGTGGCAGTCAATGCCACGGATCAGATGGACACCATGAGCACGATCAAGATCCCGCTCATGATCGAGGTGTACCGACAGATCGAAGCCGGCAAATTCTCATTAGTGATCGCATCAAGCTCCGTGAAGAAGATAAACGTCCCGGCACTGGCGTGATTCGATCCTTCGATGCCGGTATGGAACTTACGGTGAAAGATCTAATCACCTTGATGATCATCGTAAGCGACAACACTGCGACTGATATGTTGTTTGCAAAAGTCGGCGGCATTGAGCCGGTGAACCACTTGATGGCAGATTACGGCCTTACTCAAACCCGCGCTACAGGGCCCACATCAGACTGGTTCGCAGCCCTGCGTGCTGCAAAAAGCTCTGCGGATTTTCATCGGGAAGGGAAGCACCCTTTCGGCCTTTCCTCCCCGAAGGAGATGGGCGCGCTGCTGGAGCGTATCAAGACAGGGCAAGCGGTTAGCAAAAAAGCGAGCGACCAGATGCTGGAGATTATGCGCGGCCAACTTTACCGCACCCGACTTCCCAAATACGTCAATACATTCCGCATTCCCCATAAAACAGGTGACTTTCTGCCGTTTATTGGCGTAGATGTTGGTGTTTTCGAAAGCGCACAGCGAAATGTGATTGTGAGCGTATTCACGGCGAATCATTTTGGTTCCGGTGAGTATCTGGAAGATGCAATTGGACGCATCGGCCAGCAAGTTGCCGATTATTTTGCTTATCGCGATGCCAGGTAAAACGATTCGACTGCAATACGAATAAAGCGAGTGTGATTTCCGACAATTTGCCGCTATCGTTTGCCTTCACATAACGGTATTGTGAAATCGTGAACTTTCCTCGTGCCAGCGGTCTCCTGCTTCATCCCACTTCCTTGCCAGGGCGTTTTGGTATTGGCGATCTTGGGCCTGAGGCATATGCCTTTGCCGATTTCTTAGTGGAAGCGGGTCAAACCATTTGGCAGATGTTGCCGCTAGGGCCAACTGGATACGGTGATTCCCCCTACCAACTGTTCTCCGCTTTTGCGGGAAATCCTTTGCTGATCAGTCCGGAAAAGCTGATTCGGAAAGGGGTATTGACTCCTAATCAACTTGCGACTTTACCCTCTTTTCCCGAATCAGAAGTGGATTTCGGAAAAGTGATTCAGTGGAAACATCATCTTTTATCGCTGGCTTACGAGAATTTCCGAGCGCGCCCTTCCGCCACTGACCAAACAGAATATGAAAAATTCTGTCAGGAAAACGCTTCCTGGCTCGATCCATATGCCTTGTTTATTGCGAGGAAAGAGGACTTTGGGCCGGAACACTCCTGGACGGAATGGCCGCAAGAAAAAGGCGTGGAAAACAGGCTTGCTTCCCGCATCGACTCTTTAAAGTACGCGCAATACGAATTTTTTCAGCAGTGGAATGAACTAAAAACGTATTGCCATGAGCGCAAGATCCGTTTAATGGGAGACGTGCCCATCTATGTAGCGCATGACAGTGCGGACGTTTGGGCTCACCCGGAAAATTTTCAACTCGATGAACGCGGCAACCCCCTTGTGGTCGCTGGTGTTCCGCCGGATTACTTCAGCGCCACCGGTCAACTCTGGGGCAACCCGATCTATCGCTGGGACAAGATGGAGCAGGACAAGTTTCCCTGGTGGATTGAACGTCTTCGCGCTTCATTTGCCATGTTCGACCTGATCCGGCTGGATCATTTCCGCGGCTTTGAAGCGTATTGGGAAGTTCCGGCCAAGGAAGAAACTGCCGTAAATGGCCGCTGGGTCAAAGCTCCAGGCGAAGCACTATTTGCGGAAGCACAACGTGCTTTGGGTGAGTTGCCGGTGGTGGCGGAAAACCTCGGCGTGATTACTCCGGAAGTGGAAGCCATTCGGGAGAAATTTGGCTTTCCAGGAATGGCAGTGCTGCAGTTCGGATTCGGAACAGACCCGCAAGCTCCCGATTTTCGCCCCCATAACTACCCGCACGAGCGCTTTGCCTACAGCGGCACGCATGATAATGACACCACAATCGGCTGGTGGACCAGCACGGATGCGGGATCTAGCACCCGCAGTGAAGCGGAGATCGAACAAGAACGCCAATTCACGCTGGAATACCTCCATGCAAAAGGCGACGAGATGAACTGGACCTTTATCCGCACCCTGATGGCCTCGGTGGCGGATACTGTGGTGTTTCCCGTTCAGGACGTACTAGGTCTTGGCAGCGAGGCCCGGATGAATACGCCGGGCAAAGGGGCCGGTAATTGGCGATGGCGCTACTCGCGCGGCGAATTAACATCGGCTCACGCGGAACGTTTGAAAAGACTTTGCACTCTGTACGAACGGTAGGGGCATGGAAAAGCCACGCTTAGGTTTCTGGCAAATCTGGAACATGAGTTTCGGGTTTCTCGGGATTCAGTTTGGGTGGAACCTCCAGCTGGGAAACATGAGCGCGATTTACCAATACCTGGGAGCTGATCCGGACCAAATTCCGATTCTTTGGCTGGCTGCTCCGCTTACCGGTCTGATTGTACAGCCCATTATCGGCCACATGAGTGACCGCACCTGGAACCGCTTAGGGAGAAGGCGTCCTTACTTTTTAACGGGAGCTATCTTAAGTTCGATCGCGCTCATGCTGATGCCGCAATGCTCGTCGTTATGGATGGCAGCGGGTCTTCTATGGGTACTCGACGCTTCCATCAACATTTCCATGGAGCCATTTCGAGCGTTTGTGGCGGACATGTTGCCGAATGAGCAGCGGACGCGGGGATTTGCGATGCAAAGCTTTTTTATCGGCATCGGAGCAGTGGCTGCTTCCGCACTTCCCTGGTTTTTAGGCTCTGTACTTCATGTGGAAGAAAGCGGAACAAATGCCATTCCCATCGCGATCCGGATTTCCTACCGGGTAGGTGCAGTTGCTTTTTTGGCTGCTGTTCTCTGGACTATTTTTCGAACACGGGAGTATCCGCCGGAAGGCGTGCCGCCATCTGAAAAACTGAGCGGCATTCTCCGTGATGTGGCTCACATGCCCGCTACCATGAAGCAACTCGCCTGGGTCCAGCTATTCACGTGGCTAGGGTTGTTCTGCATGTGGCTTTACTTCACCGTTGCTGTGGCACGCAATATTTATGGATCAAGTGATCCCCATTCGCCTGAATATACGAAAGGCGTGGAGTGGGGGAATTTGTGTTTCGGCATGTATTCCGCTGTGTGCTTCCTGTTTTCCTTTGTGCTTCCAGTGTTAGCTCACCGATGGGGACGCCGCGCTACGCATAGCCTTTGCCTCCTATGCGGTGCCGCTGGATTGATGAGCGTGGGAGCGATTCATACACCGGCTTTGTTATTGCTTTCCATGATGGGTGTAGGAATTGCGTGGGCCAGCACACTCTCCATGCCGTATGCCGTGCTCGCTGGAGCATTGCCTCCGGGAAAAACAGGCGTTTATATGGGGATTTTCAACTTTTTTATTGTGATCCCGGAGATTTGTGCGTCCCTGGGCTTTGGTTGGATCATGAACCACGTTCTTGGCAACAACACCTTGTTCGCAGTGGTATGCGGCGGCGTGTTTCTGCTGTTAGCGGCAATTCTGATGCAGCGCGTGCAAGACACTGCCGAAGTCGCAATTGTGGCAGAGTCGGTGTTGGCATGAGATTTCCGACGCTTCTGCTGCTACTCACAGGGTGTAGTGCAGCGGCCTTTGCTCAACCAGTGGTGACTAAGGTAGAGCCACCTAACTGGTGGACGGGTCACTCGATCAATCCAGTTCGTTTATTGATTCGAGGCAGTCACTTATCCGGTGCAACTGTGACTGGTTTAGGAGTGGCCAACGTGCGCGTGAATGTCAACGGCACTTACCTGTTCGCAGATGTTACATTGCCTACGCAAGCTGGCAATTACCCGCTCACCATCAAAACAGCACAAGGCACCACAAACGCCGACTTTCGTGTGGATATACCACTTCCGCGTGCTGGCCGCTTTCAGGGCTTTTCGCCAGACGATGTGATCTACCTGATCATGCCGGATCGATTCGCGAATGGCGATACGTCCAATGATGATCCCGCTGGTTCCTCTGGACTACTTGCGCTTGATAAGCCTCGTTATTACCATGGCGGCGATTTCAAAGGCATTATTGACCACCTGCCGTATTTAAAGAACTTGGGAGTCACGGCGCTTTGGACCGACGCCCGTATATGACAATGTAAACCACCTAAACCAAGTAGAGAAGTACGACGGCCAGCCTATTACGGATTATCACGGCTATGGCGCAGTGGACTATTACGACGTGGAAGAGCATTTCGGCAATGCCGCGCAATTGCGCGAACTGGTGGAATCGGCACACCACTTGGGCATGAAGGTGATTCAGGATCAGGTAGCAAATCACACAGGGCCGTATCATCCCTGGGTGGAGAATCCTCCATTGCCCACGTGGTATCACGGAACGCGGCAGAACCACATCAATGAAAGTTGGCAAACATGGTCGCTGCCAGATCACCACTCCAACCTCTCCATTCGTCAAACCGTGTTAGATGGATGGTTCGGCGGCTTTTTGCCGGATCTAAACCAAGATGAACCGGAAGTGGCACGTTACGAGATTCAGAACACGCTTTGGTGGATGGGCCAGTTTGGCTTTGACGGCATTCGCCAGGATACATTGCCCTATGTGCCGCGTGATTTCTGGTCGCAGTGGTCAGCTGCACTTCGGCGCGAATACCCTGACGTAAAAGTTGTGGGGGAAGTGCTGGATGCAGATCCTGTTCTGACGTCCTACTTCCAAGGCGTTGTGGATACGGTGTTCGACTTTCCCACGTACTTCAAGCTTCGAGAAACATTTGCGATGGGCAGGCCGGTGACGGAGGTAGCCGCCAGCTTAGCGCATGACCGATTGTATCCGAACCCGGAAATGCTGGTGACGCTGCTCGGGCTGCATGATCTGCCCAGATTTATGAACGAGAAAGGCGCTTCCGTAGATGGCCTGAAGCTCGCTTTCACCTTTCTGCTGACGAGTCGTGGCATCCCGATGATCTACTATGGCGATGAGATCGGAATGGAGGGCGGCCCGGACCCAGACAATCGTCGCGATTTTCCGATCAACAGTTTCAACGCGGAAAACTCACTGCGAGATTACGTCAGCAAGCTGATTCATCTTCACGGAGAACTGGAAGCTTTGCGACGCGGCACGCAAACCAATTTGTTTATCGGCGAACAGACCTGGATGTATGCGCGAGACCGAGAACAACAACGCGTGATCGTCGCCATCAATAACGGAAAAGAAGCCGCTACGATGGACCTTCCTGCTGGCACGTTTCAGGCCCAGTTGAAGACAGGAACCATTTCAGGGCAGAAGATCAAGCTGCCGCCTCGCTCCGCAGAGATTCTGGTTTCCAATTCTCATTAGGGGAACATTGGAAGTTACCGAGCGCTCGCAAAATTGTAAGAGTCCTTTGAAAAAGGAAACTATGAGTCGGTGAATAGAGCTACACGTGCGCGGTGTCCCGTTCGCAACTTCTCATCGCACGTGTAAAGAACGGAGTCAGTTGCTTCTGTCAAGGCAATATATGCGGCATCATAAGCTGTGAAATTGTGCCGTAGTTCCTAAATACGACTCAACAGGGGAGTATGTGAGTAACGCTCGGCAGGTAAAGCCGCAAGCTCCGTAAGTAGCTGTTCGCTGCGGTGTGAGTCGATTCTCAGTCCGGCCATCATTCTTCGCAGTGCACTTATGACTTCGGCGTCGATCAAGTGCGGAACAATCAAGGATTCATCGCGTATAGCTATATCGTTTCTGATTGCAGTGGCCAGAGCGCTATTGATAAGAAGTTCGACAACGGCCGAAGCGTCCAGAACAATCATCGCTCGTTTCGGAGTTCCCGTATGACTTGCGTGGCGGATCGCTTGACTGGAATTGGCTTAGCTTGCTGCGTACGCTCCAACCATTCCGCCAGGGCTGGTCGCTCAACCACTCGCTCCAGTTCCCGTTTAATAAAGTCAGAAAGATTCATGCCTTCGCGTGCGGCCCGTGCCTTTAAAGTGCCATGTACGGAATCTGGGACATCCCGTATTTGTATCATCTTAGACACGTTTTAAGTATGTAAACATGTGAAGCACATGTCAATCAAATAGCAAATTGTGCCTACATAACCGAGTAGAGCTTGTTACATAGCAACCGGCTCCATGACACGCTTTTAACTGCATTCCAGGCGCTTTTCTGCTCCGGACATTTCTATAGGCGAAGTTTCAGTTTTCTAAAGGATGACTGATTCGATTGACTATAAGAACTTCGACCGGACCTTTTCCAGGTGATAGCCGTAATCCGAGTTCCCGCAGTGCAGTGTAGATGGAAGGAGCAACGTCACTAGCGGATACGTTCCCATCTTGAGGGCAATGATAGGCCGGGTCTGAACAACAAGTGAATGTCGAATATGCCGTTAAGCTGCGTTCGATCAATCACAGGCCTGTCGAGCTGAGCCCGGACGGAGAGAGTGACACCGGCAAACTGCGCCATCTGAATCCCAAAGGCGTCAATTGTAAGAATCCCACTATTTTGTTTGACCGAAGTTCTTCCACAGAGCCCGACCGGTGCTTGAGCAGTTTGAGGCTGTGACGGCGGATGAGTTGGATCGAATTGCATGCACGTTCCTGGCACAGTGGCAGGCAACTTAGGACCCTTGGAACCTACTGTCAGAAGGTAAACAGGACGATCTCTCGTTTCACGGTGGATTTGTAGGCCAAAACGGTCTTCCAGCAGAGTCTGTAACATCGGCCCAAACATTTGGTCAATGGAAGCTGGGGTGGCTGGCTTCGCACTCACATCAAACATTTCGTTGTCTATCCATTCCGGAGCTCCGACGACCTGCAACAGGCGCGAATCCGGTACTGGTCCATTGGCAAACGTCCCATAAGCGGACTGGATCAGGTCCTTCACAGAGATGCAAGTCACGCGCAATCTGTCTGGTGCTGGCGCAGCGCCACCACGGCCTTGCAAACAGCCGCTAAGATTGCGCTTTACTGCAGTTACTTCAAACTTGGGTCGATTCCCATTACTCTGTGCTACAAGCGAAGACTCGCAACACACCATGAGATACGAGGCAATAAACAAAGACCGAAAAGAGTTTGTACTCATTTATGAACTTCCACCCGACGGCGTGGTGACTTGTGCGTGCTGGATGGTCTTTTGCCGATCTTCACCGCCGTCATTGTGAGGCTCAGCAACATTGCCGTCAGAACTCCGGATGCCAGCAACAACGTTTCTCCTGTGGGAAGCGAGCCATTTGCAGATAAAGCATCCGAAACAAGTGTCGAAATACCTTTAGGCGTGATGGTCAGCCACATGGTTGCTATCAGAACCACTTGTGCAAACGCGGCAAGTCCGGCCACTGCTAAAATCCAGTAGCCCGCACGCAGCACCCACTGACGCATGAGAGAAATGAGGCAGTCTGCGAACAATGCGGGCCTTAGGGCTGAGTCCGTTTCATCGAATATGCAAAGCATCTCCGAACCGAACTTCTTGCGGAATATACAAGGGTGTAAGCGCACCAGAAATTGGTACAGGCGAGCCATAATTTATCCGTTGCTCTTTGCGGGTGCCAGATATGCCCGTGCTGCCTTCACGACGTTATCCAGGCGATCTGTTTCCGCTTTCAACACGGACCTTCCAAAGTGCGTAAGTCGATAGTATTTACGCCTCGGGTCATCCTTTTCTGGCCGTCGTTGCTGTTCTTTCACCAAACCTTGATCCAGCAGCTTTTCAAGATTGTCGTATAGAGTTCCGGGACCTATTTTGTAGCAGCCTTCCGACTGCCGTGCGACTTCCGTCATAATGGCGTAGCCATGTCGATCTTCCCCCGCCAGAGCCAGAAGAATGTGAAGCACAGCCGGTGAAAGGGGCAACCAAGAATCCGCAGAATTCATATCGCTCGTGTTTCGTTATATCGAAACCCGAGTTATGTGTCAAGTTCTAATGTTGGATAGTTTCTGGGAAGGAGTTTTGGGAGGTGGGTGTGTCTACCAGGGTGAAAATTCGATCACAAGGCAGGGTCTATCAACCGAATACCCTTTATTCATACTGCGGACTTCTCCATCAGTCTGACTAGCCGTCAGCTTTTGCGAAGTCACTCCGTAGGAACATGTTTAAAGGCAGGTTTGCTTTCGTGAACGTCCATACGTTCAATTAAGCCGTTAGCAATCTTAAAGACATGCAATACGACTTGATCTGAAAGGACACCACCCTTCAGATTTTTTACCAATTGATGAACTTTCACATCAGTTCTGCCCGCCTCACGGTCAGTTACTTCGATAGGTTCTACGTGTGGATCAAACTCAGCCCATTGGCGTGTCCAGTAAGCCCGGATCTCTTCTTTCCCGACTACTCGACCACCTTCCGATGCTTTAGGCCAATCCACAGTCTCACTCATCAGCGCAAGTGCTTCATCGATCTTTCTCCGGTTGAAGGCCGAGTAGGCCTGAGCTATCAACGCATTGGTATTTGCCATAAGCTGGTTAGCTCTTGTTATACGGCGACTGGTTCCATAGCGCGCTTATAGCTGCATTCTTTGTTGGGGCATTGCAGTACTGCGCCAGCTTTCAGGTATTTTTCTACCAAGTAAGAGCCGCTGCATTCCGGGCACTTTTCTGCCACTGGTTTTGCCCAAGCGACAAAACTACAATCCGGATAGCGCGTACATCCGTAGAAGTTCTTCCCCTTTTTGGAACGGCGCTCGGAGATTTCTCCTTCTGAACATTCCGGACATTTCACGCCGATTGTCTTCTGCTTGACGAACTTGCAGGTAGGGTAATTGCTGCACGCCGTAAATTCACCAAATCGCCCAAACTTCTGCACCAAGTTGTTTTCGCATTGCGGACACTTTTCATCCAAGGCAACATCGGCCTTCTTCTGCGAGCCGCCGATCTGTTTCGTGGTCTTGCAATCGGGATAGCCGGTGCAAGCGAGGAACGTGCCGAAGCGGCCCTTCTTTAGCACCATAGGACGGCCGCAATTTTCGCAATACTCTTCTTCGCCCTGTTCGCTTAAATCCGCATTGTCAAGATCCGGCAGGTCAACGGTGAGTTCCCGCGTATAGGTGCATTCCGGATAGCCGGTGCAAGCAATGAAGCTTCCATGCTTGCCCCACTTGATCACCAGCGGTTTGCCGCACTTTTCGCATATCAAGTCGGTGGGTTTTTCCATCCGCTTGATGTCCGTCATGTGCTCTTCGGCGTGTTCGATGTCTTTGGTGAAGCGGTCGTAAAACTCGCCCATGGCGACGCGCCAATCGAGCTTGCCGTCTTCGATCTCGTCGAGCTCTTCTTCCATCCGCGCCGTGTATTTCACGTCGAAGAGGTCGTTGAAGCTTTCGAGCAGAAGGTCGCAAACCACCATGCCTAGTTCAGTGGGCTTGAATCGTCCGCCTTCCTTGGTGACGTATTCGCGATCCTGAATGGTGGAAAGAATGGAAGCATACGTAGACGGACGGCCTACGCCATCCGACTCCAATTTCTTCACCAGTGTCGCTTCGTTGTAGCGCGGAGGCGGTTCTGTGAAGTGCTGCTCCGGACGAAGCCCTTTCAAGCGCAATGTTTCGCCTTGCGTAACAAGCGGGAAGCTTGTGCTTCAACTCCTCGTCTTCTTCGTCCGGCGCGTCTTTGCCTTCCTGATACACGGCTAAGGAAGCCATCAAACTTAGGCACGGAACCGGTGGCGCGGAATATATAGCTCGTCTCCGGATTTGCCCTTGCGCCGTGACGTCGATGGTGGTCTGGTCGAATACCGCCGGGCATCATTTGCGATGCCACAAACCGCATCCAGATCAAGCGATAAAGCTTCAGTTCGTCTTCTGCCAGGTACTTCGCCACTTCGTCGGGTGTATGGAGGACCGAAGTCGGCCGGATGGCTTCGTGCGCATCCTGCGCATCCTTCTTGGTCTTGTACACATTGGCATCTTTAGGCAGGTACTGCGCTCCGTACTTTCCGTCCACAAAGCCGCGCAATTCCGCAATGGCTTCGGGCGATATGCGCGTGGAGTCGGTACGCATGTAGGTAATCAAACCCACCGCGCCTTCTTTGCCGAGTTCAACGCCTTCATATAAGCGCTGGGCCAGCATCATAGTGCGCTTCACGCTGAAGCGCAGCTTGCGCGAGGAATCCTGCTGCAAAGTCGAGGTAATGAATGGCGCCACCGGATTGCGGCGCTTTTCACGAGTGTTGACCGACTTAACGATGTAGTCCACATCGGCTAGATCTGCCACCAGGGCATCAGAACTCTCCTGGTTGGAGATAGCAGGAGTTTCGTCATTCTTTTTGAAAAGCCGTGCTGTTAACAGCGGCGGCTTTTTCGCATTGAGGTCTACATCCAGCGTCCAGTACTCTTCTTTTTCAAAGGCCCGAATTTCCCGCTCGCGCTCCACCACCAGGCGAACCGCCACGGTTTGCACGCGTCCTGCAGAAAGTCCGCGACGGACACGTCCCACAGCAGCGGTGAGATTTTATAGCCCACCAAACGGTCCAGCACACGGCGTGCCTGCTGCGCCTCCACCAGGTTTACGTTGACTTGGAGCGGCTTCTCAAAAGCCTTCTGAATGGAGTATCTTGGTGATCTCATTGAACATCACCCGATAGATCTGCGGTCCTCCATTCGCGGAAGCACGCTTTCGCGAATTCATTCCCGCAGCAGGGGCAAGTTCTTCCTGCAAGTGATAGCAAATTGCTTCCCCTTCGCGATCAGGGTCCGCCGCCAGGTAAATGGAATCCACCTTTTTCGCGGCAGCTTTTAGCTCGGCAATCAGCTTCTTCTTGCCTTCAATTACTTCATAGCGAGGGGCAAAGCCGTTGTCAACATCCACAGCCAAGTCCTTCTTAGGAAGTCTTTAATGTGCCCGAGAGAAGCTTTCACTACGTACTGGTTGCCCAAGTACTTGTTGATTGTTTTCGCCTTTGCTGGCGATTCCACAATCACCAGAGCCTTTGCCATAACACTTCCATCCCTATAACGGTTACCACACTCTAACAAAGTTTTTGCCGGGGAGTTGTTTTACCAGCCCTAGCATTTCCAACTCGAACAACGCAGCAATCAGCTCGGAAGGGGAATAAGAACCCATTGTTTCCACCAGATCATCGAGCTGTGTAGGAATATCTGGCTTGAGTTGCTGCAGAACCCGGCGACTGGTTTCCGCTTCGGGGCCACTTAATAAAGATGAGTCTCCCCCCTCAGAAGTTGCGGCTTCCCCGGTACCGTCGTATTCCAGCAATCTTTGCTTGCCTTCCTGAATCAGCTTACGCTGTACTTCCGGGGGCAGATCCACAATCACGTCATTCCAATCCTGCACCAGTTTTGCTCCCTGCTTAATCAGCAGGTTTGGTCCCCAGCTTAACTTAGATGTGATGTTGCCGGGTACGGCAAATAGTTCACGCCCTTGGTCAAGCGCCAGTTTTGCTGTGATGGAAGATCCGCTATACTGCGCGCCTTCCACCACCAACAAGCCTACGCTCAAGCCGCTGATGATCCGATTACGAATCGGAAAATTCTGCGGAAAGGCAACCGAACCCATGGGGAACTCAGAGATGATGAGGCCTTGGGCCACTAAGTCTCCTGCCAATTTCCGGTTTTCGGAAGGGTAAACCACATCTACGCCGCAGCCCAGCACCGCAATCGTTTTCCCTTCCGCCGCTAAAGCTCCTTTGTGAGCATTGGTATCAATGCCGCGCGCCATTCCACTCACAATCGTGAGCCCTGCCCGCGCTAAATCCCCCGCGAGGCGCTCGGCTGCAGCCGTTCCGTACGGAGTAGGGCGGCGCGTTCCCACCACGGCGAAACACGTGGTGGCCAGCAGAGACAAATTTCCTCGTGCGAATAAGAGAATAGGAGGGTCATAGATTTGCCGCAGCAACTCCGGGTAGCGAGCATCACGCAGAGGAATCAAGGTCGCTCCGGCTTTGCGCATCTTCTGCTGTTGCTCCGCCGCTTCCTCAAAGGAGCAACCACTCACAATGGATTGGGCCACACTTCCACTCAGCCCCGCTCCTTCCAGTTCGCTCCGCGACGCATGAAAAATGGCCTGTGGCGTTTGCAAGCGTTGCAGCAACATGCCTGCCCGGCGAGTTCCCAGGCCGGAAACCATTCGCAAGGCAAGCCAATGCAACTCTTCTTCGCTAGTGAGAGGGGAAGGGGAGTGGGCAAGAACAGACATAAGATGAAGTTGTGCTGCTTTCCCTCTCGAACTCTCACCCATGAAACGGGATGCTACTTTTTTTGAAGGCCATGAGCCGGAACTGCTGTATATTGCCCGGCGTTTGAGTGATGCCACTGAGCTGGAACAAATTTTGGACCAAGCCGGCGTGGATTATGGAGTGGAAGCCGACACGTATACGGGCGGTATTATTTTTCGTTCCGAGCGCGTGGGTGCTTTCTTCTATGTGCTTCCGGAAAGCCTAACAGCAGCGCGGCAACTTCTGCTGGAGCACGGCTTCCGCCCTGCCAGCTAATTAGTTGACGGGCTCGGCTTAGTTGGCGGGCTCTGCCTGGCGCAAAGCTGCGGCGCGTTCTTCCGCTACAGTATCGTTCAGAAACGTTCCTGCACCTGTCTCCACGCCGGCAAGATATTTCAGCTTGGTGGCACTTCGCTGAATGGGATAAAACTCGATGTGAAAGTGGAAGTACGGGTGATCCCCGCGCGTAGGAGGCTGCCGCACCACCATCATGAGCGGCATGGGAATGCCATACAGGTGGTCATACTTTCGCCGAATGATGTGAAGCAGTTTCGCCAGGTTGGTCTTCTCTTTGTCTTCCAGGCTCTCCAGGCGGTCCACATGACGGCGGGCATAGATCTGTACTTCCGCCGGAAAACGCGCGGCAAATGGAACAAATGCAACAAAGTCTTCGTTCTCTGAAACAATGCGCCTTCCGTCCGCTACCTCCCCTTCCAGCAGATTGCAGTACAAGCACTCTCCGCGTGCGTGCCGATAGGTACTGGCAGAATGAAGTTCCCGCTCAATATAAGGCGGAATAAACGGAAACGCATAGATCTGCCCATGCGGATGCGGCATGGTAACGCCAATCGCTACGCCGGTGTTTTCAAAAATATACACTTGCGCAATATCCGGGTTTGCCCATAATTCCACGGAGCGTTTTGTCCAAAGATCGATAACCATTCGCCAATGCTCCGCGCTAAGTCCGGAAGGCGGCATGTTGTGATCCGGATGGTAAATGATCACGTCACAGGAACCGCGTGCGCCCGTGGTCCCAAAAAGTTCCTGGGAGTGGGAAGCGTTAAACGGCTCTTCCTGTGCGGAAAAGGCAGCAAAGTCGTTGGGGTACAGAAATACGTCGTAGTGGTCCGGCACCTTGCCCGACCCTGGGTCGAAGGGACAATAATCCTTCGGCATCTGGGGGCGGTCCTGGCGATTGGCAGCCACGGCGACCCACTGACTCAAGAACGGCATTCCAGCGCAGTTCACTCACAACGTTATTCTTACAGGCTTCGGACGCCCATGTTCATCACATCATCCACGCGCATGGTTTCTTTCACCACAAACGGCTCGCCATAGCGGCACCCGATCAGGTTGCCGTAGTAACGCGCCACTGACGTTAAGCGCTCGCGAATCTCCGCTTCATCCGGAAAAAGAGCGCCTCCTTCAGTAGTGGCTCCATATTGGGAACGGTAACAAAGCAGCGACTCCATGCGGCGTTCCAACTGCGAAGAAATATCCACCACAAAGGACGGCGTGACGTTCGCGTAGGAGGAAGCGTACAAGATTTTCTGTGGGCGATGTGGCTCCGTGTATTGGTCGATCTTGCGTAAGCCTGCCAGAAAACAAGCTTCGTAGCACATTTCCGTGGCGCGGTAGTGATCCGGGTGCCGTGCTTCCCAGTAAGGCAGAATCACCACGCGGGGGCGAAGTTCGCGGATACGGGAGGCGATAGTGACGCGCCCGGCCAGGCTGTTTTCTAAACGCGCATCCGGCATCCGCAAGTTTTCCCGGTGTTTCACGCGGAGCTTCTTTGCCGCTTCTTCGGATTCCGTGATTCGCAGTTCCGGCGTGCCGCGCGTGCCCATGTCTCCCGCTGTCAGATCAATAATGCCAGTACGGTAACCGGCCTCCGCCATGCGCAGCAGGGTTCCTCCGCAGGTTTGTTCCACGTCGTCCGGGTGTGCCGCAATGGCCAGAAGATCCAGGTCCATCCCGCTCACCAGGAAAGCCTTTTATGCCGGTATCGGTTCTCTGTTCCCATGAATGTCACCAGAATCATGCCTGCGATAAACCCCCCAATATGAGCGAACCAAGCCGTTCCCCCTTCCTGTAAATGCGAATAGGCAACGGTTCCATACCCGTTCAGCAACTGTGTGAAAAACCAGTAGGGCAGATACAGCATGGCTGGAATTTCCACGCGCGTGATGAAGATCAGGAACACCAGCGTCAAAATGCGGGCACGCGGGAACTTGATTAAATAAGCTCCCATCACTCCTGCAATGGCACCGCTCGCCCCAACCATCGGCAAGTTGGAGTCCGGGTTAAAGAAAACCTGCGTTACTCCTGCTAGTACGCCGCTGGCTAAATAAAACAGCAGAAATTTCCCGCTTCCCATGGCGTCTTCCAGGCTTCTACCGAAAGCCCACAGAAAAATCATGTTCCCGATGATATGCATCCATCCGGCATGGAGGAACTGTGAGGTGATCAGTGGAGTAAAGGGAAATCGGAGGTGGTTGGGAATCAGTCCATAATGCCCCACGAAGTAATTTCGTGAAAACGGCTCCAACTGCATCTCATGGAGAAACACAACCACATTCAGAATGATTAAAAGGGTGCAAACAAGGGGTTTGGAAGAAAGAGGCTGATCGTCTCGCAGCGGAAACATAGATCAGGACCGCGCGAACTTCCCGTAAGAAGGATGCATGTGGCGAGCGCCAGTGGCGATCAGGTGACGCGCCTCCCCCAGCCCGGCAATCGCTCCGCGTGCGCCAAGGGCAGTACAGTTCAATGCGGCCATGGCATTGGAAAACTCCAGGGCCTCGGTGAGTTCCATTCCTTGCAAAACAGCATAGCAGAAGGCCCCATGGAACACGTCACCGGCTCCGGTGGTATCCACACAATGCACTTCAAAGCCGGGTGAATACACGTAGCGACCCTCGGAAAAAGCCAATGCCCCATAGGCCCCCAGCGTCATTCCTGTTACGGAAATGCCGTACTCTTCCTCCAACTGTGCCAAAGCAGAAAGAGGGTCTTCTTGCCGGGTCCACTGCGATGGAAATTCGGAACTGGTGATCAGGTAGTCTACTTTCCGCAGCACGCGTTCAAAGTCCGGGTAAACCGCATCAATATCCAGCGCCACGGGGATTTTGTGGTCGCGGGCAATGGAAGCCGCGCGTTCCACAGCGGGAATATCTAACCCGTCTGTGTGAAGCATGCGGGCACAGCTAATCATTTCCTCGGTGATATCGTCGGGCGAAAGTGCCAGGCAATCCTGGCGGTTCCAAAACACGGTTCGTTCGCCGGAGGATTGGTCAATCACAATATACGCCGACTGATTTGGGCAACCGGGTTTGATCTGCACATCGTCCAGGTTGACCCCGGAGCCATGGAGGCTTTGCATTTGCACCTGCCCACGCAGATCATCCCCCATAGTGCCGACATATTTTGCACGAAGGCCGAGTTTTGCGCAGGTTACCATGGCGCTGGTCACTTGGCCGCCAGGGCTCAGTATTTCCTGATGGAATGCAACTTTGCTTCCACAGGGGGGAAATTGGGGAACCAGAAGCAGTGTATCGGTGGCATTTAGTCCAACTCCTACCACATCAAACTTGGCCTTTGTTGTTGAGGGCAACTCATCAGTTTACTGAATGTCATTGCTTTGGCTAAGAAACAAAAAATCTGGAGACTATTTAGCGCTTGGCTGCGTCTGTAAAGATGAGGGGCCCAATCGGGTGGGTTCCTCGGCAGTGTTCTTCTCCTTGTTGCACAGGCGCCGGTTAGCCATCCGGCGCCTGTTGCTTTTTCTGCAGATGGGAAGAAGAAACTGGTATTCTGCGTCCAACTGTGAGTTTTTCTTTTTGGGTTTGGTCCCAAGGGGCGGTTGCCCAGGGGTGGGTACCATAACGCGTGCGGCTGCTGCGGATACTTTCTTTCGGCGTGTGGCACGCAGTGGTCTTGTTTGCGCAAACTCCGTTGACACTGCAACAGGCTGTTACGGAAGCACTTCGGAATAGTCCGCAGATTCTTGCCAGCCAGGCCAGAACTGCTGCGGCGGAAGGGGACCGCCACCAAGCCGGACTTGCCCCTAATCCGCGCCTCTATGTCCAAACGGAGAATGCCCGGTTTTGGGGCAGTACGCCTTTTTCATTTCCCAACAGTACGGATGACTACGGATATGTGGGCCAAGTGGTGGAAGTTGCGGGAAAACGGGCGCGTCGCGTGGAAGTGGCTACGGCAGGGGTCCGATTCGCGGCATCACAGAATCTGGTAGTCGCACGGGGAATTCGATATCGGGTAGGCTCCGCTTATTGGATGGCAGCAGGAGCAGCGCGTATTCGTGAACTGCTGGAACAAAGTCTCCAGACGTATGAGGAAAACGTCACTTACCATCGGAATCGTGTTCGCGAAGGTGCAATGGCCGAAGCGGATCTTCTGCGAATCGAACTGGAGCGTGATCGGGTTCGTTTCCAGGTGCTAGCTGCGACCAGGGAAGCGGAGCAGGCCACTGTGGCTTTATTTCGTGCTATGGAAAAAACAGAGTTTCCTGCCGTGACGTTTGCAGACTCCCTGGAAAACGTTCCGGATATCAGCATTCCTGAACTGGCAACTGCTTTGGAACAGCGACCCGAAATGCAATCGGCCCGGGAAAACCTTTCCCGGAGCGAGGCAAGCGTGCGTCTACAGCAGGCGAATGCAAAGCCCGATCCTGATTTCTACCTGGGGTATAAGCGCACTGCGGGGTTGGATACTTTGTATGGAGCCGTGCAGGTGGATCTCCCATTTCGGAATCGGAACCAAGGGGCCATTGAAGCAGCGCAAGCACTGGTGCGGGCGGCTAAGGCAGATTTAGCCAGTACGGAAGTGGGTATTCGAGGAGAATGGGAATCCGCTACTCGCGCCTACCAAGCCGGACGTGTTTTATTTCGAGCTTTTCCAGAAACCAGGGCACGAGCTGCCGAAACAGCGCGAATTGCCCAAGCCGCTTACCGAGAAGGAGGCTTTGACCTGGTGCGATTGCTGGATGCGGAACGCATTCGCATTGACACAGAGGTCCAATATTACCGGGCTTTGATGGAGCTTCAGCAATCTACGCTGACGCTGTTGTTTGCTTCGGGAAGGGCTTTGCCATGAGGTTCGGTTTCCTGGTGGTTGTGCTTACAACGCTGTTGTGCGGGTGTGGCAAGCACGGCAAAGCGCCCGCCGAAAGCGGTAAGGAGGCTCCATCCGGTGACAAAGAATCCGGTAGCCAGGTGAAAATCAGCGAGGCGGCGCAGCGCAATGCAGGAATTGAAATCGCTTCAGTGGAAGCGCGTTCTGTTTCCGAGAACTTAACAGCCTCCGGGCAGATTGTGCCGAACGAAGACCGAACCGTTCACATTGGAACGTATACGGATGGCCGTGTAATCGATGTATTTGCCCGCGTGGGCGACCACGTGACCAAGGGGCAAGTGCTGGCGCGAATGCATAGCCACAACGTCCATGAGTCGCGAGCAGACTACCAGACGGCAACCCAGGAGCTAGCGCGCAATCAAACAGCTCGTGATTACGCGATTCGCGTGCGAGATCGAATGCGCCGCTTGTTTGACTTGAGATCTGCTTCTCAGCAGGAGGTAGAACGAGCAGAAGCGGATCTTCGCAGCGCCGAAGTGGATGTACATAATGCCGAGATTAGCTTGCGGGAAAAGCGCGAACACTTAATGGATCTGCTGAATATTCCGGATGATCAACCGTTTCAACTGGAGGCGCAGTCCGAATTTGTGCCCATTCGAGCCACTTTAGCTGGCACCGTGATGGAACGGAATGTCACTCCGGGAAGCGTGGTGGAGCCGGGAGAAAATGCTTTCACCATTACCGATCTTTCCACGGTGTGGATGATGGCTTCCGTGAACGAAACGGATGTTCACCTGGTGCATGTCAACCTCCTTGCTAATGTGATCAGCCAAGCGGATTCTGCTCATTCCATCAAAGGCCGTGTGACGCAGCTTGGCACGCAGCTTGACCCGGAAACACGTACCCTGCAGGTTCGTATTCTCCTGCCCAACGATGGAATGCGACTGCGCCCAGGGATGTACGCCAATGCCCAAATGGAACGAGGGGAATCGCAACAGGCGATCTTTGTGCCGGAGTTAGCCGTGCAGGATATCAACGGCGGCTCCGTGGTGTTTGTGCGACGGGGAACAGAGATGTTTGAGCCCCGTCCAGTGGAAGTGGCGCGGCGCATCAATGGCCAGGCTCAGATTCGCGCAGGATTGCAGGGTGGCGATGTGATCGTGGTGAAGGGAAGCTTTGTGGTGAAGTCAGAACTGCTCAAGAGCCAAATCGGCGAATCATGATCGATTTTGCTCTGGAGAACCGATGGCTGGTGTTGGCCTTGCTGCTGGCGCTGCTGGTAGCCGGCATCTACACCATGTTCCATCTGAACATTGAAGCCTACCCGGATCTGACGAATAAGCAGATTGTGGTCACTACGGAAGCACCAGGAATGTCACCCGTAGAGGTGGAACAACTGGTGACCTTTCCTATTGAAACCACCATGTTGGGAATGCCGAAAACAGAAGTGGTCCGTTCCGTCTCCAAGCTTGGGCTTTCCCTTATCACGGTGGTGTTCGATGATTCCATGGACCTTTACCTGGCGCGTCAATTAGTGACGGAACGGTTGGGCGAAGCGCGGGCGCGCATTCCGGAAAAGCTGGAACCTCGGCTCGGCCCCATGGCTACTGCCTTCGGGGAAGTGTATCAATACACTCTGCAAGGCGGCCACACCAGCCTGATGGACCTAAAAACGTTGCATGACTGGCAAGTCCGCTACATTCTGCGCACGGTGCCGGGTGTGAGTGAAATCAATTCTTGGGGTGGCTACACCAAGCAGTACGCCGTGGAAGTGGACCCGCTGGCATTGCGCCGCTATGGAATAACCGCGAAAGAGGTAGTGGATCGCGTAGCAGGCAACAACGCCAACTTCGGCGGCGGTTTTGTGAACCATGCGGAAGAACAATACACCGTGCGTGGCCTGGGGCGAGCAACGGGTGTGGAGGACCTGGAAAATATCGTGGTCCGTTCTCACGATGGAGTGCCTGTGCTGGTGCGTGACCTCGCAAAGGTGGAGCCTTTGCCGCTTCCACGCCAAGGCGCTGTGATGCGTGACGGCAAAGGCGAAACGGTTTCCGGCATGGTGATCATCCTGAAGGGTGCTAATGGGCGCAATGTGATTCGGGAAGTGAAGAAAACCATTGCTTCCATGAAGTTGCCGCGTGGCGTGCAGCTTACCCCTTTCTACGATCAGAGCGAAGTGATCGACGCCACGGTGGAAACCGTGAAGCACAACCTGATTGAGGCCGGCTTTCTGGTGTTAGCGGTGTTGCTTGTGTTTCTGGGGAACTGGCGCGCGGCATTGGTGGTGGCTTCCGTGATTCCCCTTTCCCTTTTGTTTGGCTTTCTAGGCATGGCGCTGTTTAAGGTTTCGGCGAACCTGATGAGCCTGGGAGCAGTGGATTTCGGCATGATCGTGGATGGCTCCGTGGTGATGGTGGAAAATTTCGTCCGTCACTTGGAAGGCAGTGAACAGAAGGATACAAACAAAACTATTCAGCAGGCCGCTAACGAAGTGGCGCGGCCCATTGTGTTCGGAGTGGCGATTATTATCTCTGTATACCTGCCAATCTTTACGTTGCAGGGGTTGGAAGGCAGAATGTTCCGGCCCATGGCCATCACAGTTTGTTCAGCGCTGGCAGGCTCCTTGTTGCTGGCTTTGTTTGCCATGCCTACCATCTCGACTTATGTGCTTGTTGTGCCCCGGCACGCCAAAGACCGCAAGACATGGTTCGACTACTTGCGCGAAAGGTATCAGAGCAGTCTCCAATGGGCGCTCGGACATCGCAAGTTCGTGTTGGCTGTTTCGCTTGTGTTGGTGTGTGGTGCTCTTGCGTCTCTGAAATTTATCGGCACGGAGTTTATGCCGCGCCTGGATGAAGGTTCCATCGTGGTCACTTCACGCAAGTTGCCCGGTATCTCACTGGAAGAATCGGTGTACCTGGGCGACCGGATTGAAAAAGCAATTCGGAGCTTCCCGGAAGTGACCAGCGTAGTGAGCAAGCTGGGTAGGCCGGACTTGGCTACGGAAGCGATGAGTGTGTATGAATCCGATTCGTATTTGTCACTCGCGCCGGAAAAGAGTTGGAAGTGTTGCCGCAACAAAGACCAACTGATCGACAAGCTGACTAAGAAATTGCAAGGCATTCCAGGAGTGGCATACACCTTCACGCAGCCGATGCAGATGCGCATGGATGAAGTGGTCACAGGGATTCGCGGAGACTTGGCGCTCAAAATCTTCGGGGACAACACGGATGTGCTGGATCAATTAGCGACACGCGCAGTCGGCTTAATTTCCCGGGTGCCCGGTGCGGAAGAAGTGCAAAAGGATGTGGCCAATGGCGTTGCAGAATTGCGGATTGAGGTAAACCGTCCGGAATTGGATCGTTATGGCCTGAATGTGTCGGACGTGCAGGACCTGATCGAAACCATGATGGGCAATCGCCAGATCTCGGAAATGGTGGAAGGGCAAAGGCGTTTCGGCATTGTGGTGCGTTTGTCAGATGTGAAACGGAATGATCTGG
This sequence comes from Bryobacterales bacterium, assembly GCA_963791675.1. Taxonomy (GTDB): domain Bacteria; phylum Acidobacteriota; class Terriglobia; order Bryobacterales; family Bryobacteraceae; genus JALYXI01. The sequence goes on along the minus strand of CAWBTD010000009.1, from coordinate 140,153 downwards.
ATGCGCTTGGCGAGTTACATCTGATTGCTCCCGGAGGCGAACGCGTGCAACTCCGGCAAGTAGCAGATATCCATGTGGTGCGAGGGCCGGAAGTGGTGAACCGCGAAAGCGCGCAGCGCCGTGTAGCCGTGCAGGCCAGTGTGCGGGGGCGCGACTTGGGCAGCTTTGTGCGGGATGCGCAGGAGAAGGTAGAAGAAGAATTGAAAGTGCCCAGCGGGTATACCTTGAGCTGGGGCGGACAGTTTGAAAACCAGAAACGCGCCAATCAACGTCTGGCGATTGTGCTGCCGGTTTCCATTTGCATCATTTTTGCTTTGTTGTTCGCTACTTTCCGCACACTGAAACAAGCAAGCTTGATTCTGCTGATTGTGCCGTTTGCGTTGGTGGGAGGTGTGGCGGCGCTTTGGTTAAGAGGATTAAATCTGAGCCTGTCCGCCTCGGTTGGCTTTATTGCACTGTTCGGCGTAGCGGTGTTGAACGGAGTGGTAATGGTAAGCCACATCAATTCCATTCGTGATTCCGGAAAGGATTTAGAAGAAGCGGTGAGGCAAGGAGCGCAGGATCGGCTTCGCCCGGTGCTGATGACGGCGCTAGTGGCCAGCCTCGGCTTTATTCCCATGGCTGTTTCCACTTCACGCGGCGCGGAAGTGCAACGCCCGCTTGCCACCGTAGTGATTGGTGGATTAATCACGGCCACCGTTTTGACCCTCTATGTGCTGCCGGTGATGTATCCCTTCTTTAGTAAACCAACGGCACCGGAAAATTAAACCGTGCAGATGCGGTATGCCTGCTCCAAGGAGGCAATCGGATCTTTTGTTGGCACGAACTCATGGGCCAGAAATCCTTGAAAGCCTAAATCGGCAATCGCCTTGGCGACGGCATGGTAATCCAGTTCCTGCGTGCCATCAATCTCATGGCGTCCGGGAACGCCGCCGGTATGGAAATGGCCGATGTAAGGGTAAGCATCGCGGATGGTTCGGATAATATCGCCTTCCATGATTTGCATGTGGTAGATGTCGTACAGCAATTTTACGCGAGGTGACGCCACGCGGCGGCAAAGCTCCACGCCCCAAGCCGTGTGATCGCACATGTAATCTTTGTGGTTTACTTTGCTGTTCAAAAGTTCCACATGAATGGTGATTCCGTTTTCTTCCGCGAATTTCTTGACGCGGTTCAGGCCGGTGACACAGTTTGCCAAGCCTTCCGCATCGGGCATGCCTTTTCGGTTGCCGGAAAAAGTAATCACATTCGGCACCTTGGCTGCTGCTGCCGTTGTGATGCTTTGCCGCATCTCCTGTTCCAGGCGATCATGGCTTTCCAGACGGTTCCAGGCATCGGGAATGGTTCCCGCGCCTTTGGCCGTCATGGAAGGAACCAAGCCATACTTCTGAATGGTTGGCCATTCTTCCGGCGTAACCAGATCGATGCCCTTTAACCCGATGCGCACAGCCTCGCGGCAAAGGTCATCCAGAGATTGCTTGGGATAACACCAGCGCGACACGGACTGTTTCAGCCTGCCGTTCCCGGCAGGAGGCGGAGTCTGAGTTTGCGCCACTCCCAAAGCTGCCATGCTAAGAGAAAGTATCGATCGGCGGGTCATCATTGCTGGCGATCATATCGCGCTTCCGATAGACAGGAAAAGATGGTCCCGACACTGCGGACCTTTGAAAGTTAAAGAAATAGTTGGTCAGCAAGGGGAAGGAATGGTCCTTCCCCAAAATTAAGACAAAGGGGTTAGAACAAAAACTCGTGCTGAAACACGAGGGTTAAAAAGGTCAGCAGCCCGCCAACCAGGATCACAAGCTGTAACCACCATGGCGGGCTTTCTTCCAGCTCCGTTTCCGCATGATCGCGTGTGAGGTAGGTTTGGTTCGCTTCGTCAGGATAGTTCGCCATTTCTCACCATTCTACCGGCTCGCCCGGCGTGAGTTGCCAAATTTCGGTGGAGTTTTTATCCACCAGATCTTGTAAACCGCCCGGCGTTCCCGTTAGGGCAGGAAAAGTTCCAAAATGCATTGGAATCACCCGCTTGGCTCCTAACAGCTTGCATGCCGCTGCTGTTTCGCGAGGACCCATCGTATACAAATCACCTACAGGAAGAAACGCCAGTTCGGGTTGATACAACTGCGCTATCAACTGCATATCAGTAAATACATTGGTATCCCCTGCAAAGTAAAGAACGCGTCCATCTTCAAACCGGAGAACATACCCGGCTGCTTCACCACCGTAAATAATCTGATCCCCATCCAGAATGCCGCAGCTATGAACGGCATGTGTCATCGTGATGGTGACCGAACCTATGGTTTGCGAACCGCCTTTGTTCATGGCTTTGGTCTTCTGCACGCCCTTTTTCCCGAGCCATTCGCAGGTTTCATAAATTGCCACTACATTCGGCGTATATTTCAGGGCCAGCGGCACGGCATCATGAATGTGATCAAAATGCCCGTGGCTGATCAGCATCGTATCGATGCGGGAAAATTCGTGCTTGGTCGGGAATGCGGGGTTGCCTTCCGTCCAGGGATCGAACACGATGGTTTCTCCCGAAGGGAGAACAAATTGAAACGTGCCGTGCCCCAGCCACGTGATTTGCATATCCGAATTATTTCACGGTGCCGCGAGTGGAAGCGGTCTGAATGCCTTCGCCATAAGTGGCAAGTGTTGGGATCGATACGGGAAGCTTGCCTCCGATGGCGATTTCACCGAACAGTGACTTAACCGCCGCAATTTCCGATGGAGGCACCGTGCTGAAAGTCGCCATGTAGGCATTCACTTTAGGGAAATTGCGAAGCAGATAGGGATTGCCAAGCGACACCAATACCAACGGCTGGCCGCTTGCGGTGAGTCGGTTGAGCAAGCCAGGAAGTTCGCCTCCTAAAGCAACATCGCCCCGGTAAGCAGCCACGGTAACGAATGCTGCCACCACATTCACATCGCAACCAGTGTTCCCTTGCTCTGCTTGTCGAATCTCGGCATCCATCATGGAAGAGTCGAGAAGGGAAACCCTGGCTCCTGGAGCGCGTCGCCGCACTTCCTGTTGAAATGCTTGGCCCTGCACGGAAGTTGGGCTTTCCGTCAAAACAAAGTAACAGGCTCGTGTGGGAGCAGCCAGGGGTACAACGTTGCCTTGATTTTTCACCAAAGTCACCGCATGGTCTGCAATGTTTTGTGCGCGCGCATTCGATTCCGGGCTATTGACCCTGGTGTTGATTTCTTCCAGATCCACAACGCTTTTTGTGGCAAGCCCAAGCTTGGCTTTGGCTTGCAGCAGACGCATCACGCTGGCGTCCAAACGCTGTTTGCTGATCTTGCCGCTACGAACGGCGGCTACCACGGCTTGAATCGCCGCACGGGGATCGGAAGGCATAAGCAACACATCTGCTCCTGCTGCCAAAGCTCGTACGGCGGCTTCTCCCGTGCCGAAGCCTTTCACGATGCCTCCCATTTCCAAGGCATCGGTCACGATGATCCCTTTAAATTGCATCTGCTCCCGAAGAATGCCGGTAAGAATTTTGGGTGACAGCGTAGCGGGAAGGCTTTCCTCGTCAATGGCCGGAACGGAGATGTGGGCCGTCATAATGGAATCCACCCCTGCGCGAATGGCTGCTTGGAAGGGAAGAAACTCTAGTTGCTCCAGCCGTGCCCGGCTGGTGGGAATTACCGGCAGATTCAAATGGGAATCAATGGAAGTGTCCCCGTGCCCAGGAAAATGCTTTGCCGTGGTGAGAACCCGGTTCTGCGGATCGGATTGCGCGCCTTCAATAAAAGCAGTGACGTAAGCAGAAACATCTTCCGGGCTTTCCCCGAATGAGCGGATATTGATAATCGGGTTATCCGGATTGTTGTTGACATCTGCCACTGGGTAGAACACCCAGTGAATCCCAACCGCTCGTGCTTCCCGTGCTGTGATTTCGCCTTCGTAACGCGCAGCGGAAGTATCTCTCCCCGCCGTAAAAGCCATGGCATGGGGAAACACCGTGGTGGATTCCAGACGCATGGACGCGCCGCGCTCCAGATCAGCAGAAACCAGCAAAGGTACGGGTGCAAGCCGCTGCATCTTGTTCAGAAATGCAGCGACTTCCAAGGGTTGCGCTTTGGCGACTAAGCGGCCTTGCGTGACGTTGACCAGAATCATGCCGCCGATATGGTCTTGCGCTATTAAGCGCACATAATCCCGGTAAGCTTTGGATCTGGTGTTGAGCGGACGGCCGCTAAATGGCACCACAATCAGTTGCGCCACTTCGTCGCGCAACGTCATATTGCGCATCCAGCGGGCTTCCGGCGTGCCTTTGGCGGTAGCAGGCTTAGCGGATTTTGTGGAAGTTTTACTGGAAGCGGGTTTCACCGTATGCTTCGCTGTGGTCGCTGCGAAACCAAGTGTAACGAAAAGAAAAATAAAGACAGAACGGGAAACCACTAAACGCTTTTTGACAAAGTGAAAGCCGAGCATGGTTGTGAAGTGGCGGGTTTCTTCAGCGTGCGTTTTCCAAATAGCTTTTTCAGTGTGCGAGCGAGTTGGTCTAGTTCCGTCGCGCTTTTTGATACCACTGCGTCAGCGCCAGTGGATTCTGCTGTTAATCCTAATGCATCCACAAAACCGGAGAGCAGAACCGTCTTCGTTTCCGGACGGGCCTTTCTGATCTTAGCAATCAATTCCAGGCCATCCATGGCGATCATCCGATAATCCGTCACCACGACGTGAAAAACTTTTTTTTCCGCCTGAATCATTTGCCATGCTTCTTCCGCGCAACCAGCAGTATGGACCTCGTAACCGAGCTCCAGCAGCGTCTGCTGCCTTGCTACCAATCCATGAACGTTGTCATCAACGAGCAGAATGGCATAAGGCACAGAAGAGGATGTCATAAAGGAACGCAAGGCAGCGTAACAAAGCCATTACAAAGGTGTCAACGACTTAATTGCAGCAGTGCATCAAACTCAAAACGAAGCAATTTCAGTTCTTGACTTCTTTTGCTGAGTTTGTTTTCACTCCACAGTCCTCGGCGCGGTGTAACCTGCTTTCGCAATGATTTGGTATTTGATTGGTTTGCCTTTTTGATCTTTCACCGGCAAGGGTTCGTTGGTTTCCCCATTTACTAGTTGCACCTTTATTTTTCGGTACTTACCGTCTCTTGCCTGGTTCGTGGGGCTGTAAGCCAAAGAATATTGGTTGCGCAAAGACTGAGAAATATTTTGGTAGATAGTCGGAAATTCCCCATAAAAACGCGGGAAAAATGCCATGCCGCCTGTTTCTTTTGCAAAGGTGCGAAGTTGATTGTCTGCCTGCAAAAAGTCCATGCGGGCAAGGGGCCCCATCATGCCTCTGGCATCCGCTAATTCACGTGCGGTTTGCAGCAGCCCAATCGCGTAAATGGGCACTGAATCGTTTTGCAAAGCCTTGCGCGTCTTATCAAAGGTCAGCTTGCTGAAGGTGTCAATGCCGCTGGAAATCAACACAATGGCTTTTCGTCCTTCAATGTCCTTCATGCGCTCTTCCGCTTCCACCAGCGCATCAAAAAGATTCGCTTCTGAAAAAGCAGCAATGCGGAGACGCTGCAGCGCTTCATACGTTTTGCTGCGGTCCGTGGAGAAGTCCGAGAGGATCTCCGAACGCATATCGTAGGCCATCACTGCCACGTAGTCGTCTTTTTTCAGTGTGTCCACAAACCCATACACGGCTTGCAGAGTTTGAAACCAACCGGAGCCATACAAGCTCTGAAACCGGTTGCTGAATTCCACCACCAGGCACACGGTTTCTGGAGCTTCGCCCAAGGCAAAACTGCTAATCTGCTGCGGTACATTATCTTCCAGCACTCGGAAGGCACCTTTGGGAATGCCAGGAATGAAGTGGCCCTTATCATCCACCACCGCCACATCCACATTGACAAGATTGGATTCCACTTTGAAGCTGGGGTTGCTGGCGGATTCGTCCACCTTGTTCTTTGCTCCCAGCTTAGAAGGAATTTTGGGTAAATCCGTTTCCGGTTCCGTTTCCGCCGGGGTGGTCGCCTTCTTGCGTGGTTTGGAAACGGTTTCGCTACCAGGGTGTATCGGTCCCTCCTGAGCGAGTAGCAGCAGTCCTGCTGCAGCGGAAATCAAGAGGCCGACATACCGGAATCGAGCAGGAATCCACTTCATGGCAAAGTCCTTATGAATGTATCTTACATTTAACCGACGAAGCACGCTTCGCACGGGTTACCAATGGAAAACTAATGAACAGGAGGGCCGTCGCCGGAACCGTGTTTTCGCATGTAAACCTGGAATTTTTTTTTGGCTCGGCGTAACTTCCACTCCCGGTAACCCTGGCCGATAAAAGCCAGACTCGGGGTGCGAAACTTAGCCTTCAAATACAAATATCCGACCAGCATGCCGCCTAAATGCGCAAGGTTGCTGACTCCTTGACTCGGCACCAACGTCATCAAGAAGATCATGGCGCCCACGATCATGACGTAGTATTTGGCGCGAATCGGAAACAAAAAGAAAAACAGCAGTTCCATGTTCGGGTACAAAAGCCCGAAAGCCATTAGAAGGCCGTAAATTGCGCCGGAAGCCCCAATCACCAGCACATCCTGCTGGCCGAACAGGAGGCTGATCAGCACCACGCAGATTCCTGCCCCTACCCCGCAAACAAAGTAATAGCGCAGGAATTGTTTAGTTCCCCAATCCCGCTCCAAGATGGACCCAAACATCCAGAGCGAGAGCATGTTCAGCAAAATATGGGAGAACCCTGCCGGCGAATGGAGGAACAGGTAGGTGAAAAGTTGCCAGATCGCAAAATGCCCCACCACAGCGCGAGGCACCAGGGCAAACAGGTTAAAAAATGAGCCTGCCCCCGCCAGCGAGGCGAAGAAGTAAATCAGGAATATGGCAACGTTGGAGATCAACAGCCACTTCACTCCAGCCGGTAAGTAGCTGGAAAAGCTCGACCCGGCAAACCGGGCTCGCGTGTCATATCTCATGCCGATGCCTTGTCTCAGGATATCAAACGGTTACAGCGCCTTTTCCATTACCACGGAGGAGTCTTGCGGTCCGGCGGGAAGTGTGCGGTTCAACCGGAAGGAGATTAGTTGCGCGACCACTCCGCAGGCCATCCACACTTGCCAATGCGAAAACACGCCCTGACGCAATACAAATTCTCCTGCCCAGCCAAGTCCAGCCAACAAGATCCAGGAGCCCATTACAAAACACATAACACCAAGCAATGTAAGCAACCCTGCTAGGGCCGCCTTGATTCCCGATGTGCCTGAACCTGAACCACGTGTAAGGCGAATCCTTACAATCATGTTTGTCCTTACAAATCTAGCAGCTTTACGGTAAAGTGGACGCGATGAAGCATCTGAAGACTGCTGTATTGGGAACGGGATTTATGGGCCGAGTCCACATTGAAGCCATCCGGCGTTTGGGAAATGTGGAAGTGGTGGGAATTGCCGCTTCCAGCGAACAAAAAGCGCGGAGTTTCGCGGATGAAATGGGTGTGGAGCGCTCCACGGGTGATTTTCATTCCCTTCTTTCGGATGCCTCAATTGACGCCGTCCACGTATGCACGCCAAACGCGCTTCACTTTCCCATGGCGATGGCTGCTCTGGAAGCAGGGAAAAATGTAGTGTGCGAAAAACCCCTTGCCACCACCGTGCAAGAGGCGCAGCAGTTAGTGGCGAAAGCCAAGGAAAAGAACTTGGCAAACTGCACGCTGCAGAATTTGCGCTACTACCCGATGGTGCAGCAGATTCGGCGCCTGCGCGAAGCGGAGGAACTGGGCGAAATCTATGCGGTGCAGGGCACGTATTCGCAAGACTGGCTCCTGTACGACACCGATTGGAACTGGCGCATTGATTCCGCCGCGAATGGACGCTCCCGCGTATTTGCCGATATCGGCACGCACTGGTGCGACATGGTGGAGCACATCTCCGGCCTGCGCATTAGCTCGCTATGCGCGGACTGCAGACGTTTCACAAAACGCGCAAGCGGCCGAAAGGTTCGGTAGAGACTTTCTCCGGCAAACCGCTTCAGCCAAGGGACTACGAAGAAGTGCCGATTGACACGGAAGATTTTGCAGCCGTGCTGCTTCGCCTAGGGGAAACCGCAAGGGGCGCATTCACGGTCAGCCAAATTTCAGCAGGTCGCAAGAATCGCTTGTTATGGAAGTGTATGGCTCCAAAGGCTCCGCGGCATGGGATCAGGAAAAACCAGATGAGCTTTGGCTTGGCTATCGGAATGAGCCGAATCGTGTGATGGTCAAAGATCCATCGCTGATGGTCGCTACGGCAAAATCCTATGCGGATCTGCCTGGCGGACACAGCGAAGGCTATGACGACACGTTCAAGCAGGTATTTCGCCGTTTCTACAACAAAGTCGCACAGCCTGATGCGGCAGTGGAATATCCGCAATTTGTGGATGGTCTGCGGCAATTGAATATTCTGGAAGGTGTGCTCCAAAGCTCGTCCAAACGCGGCTGGGTAGATGTGCCGCCTTTTTCCGAGTAGACCAAGCAAGCAACAAAACTTGCTTGGTCACCGGAGGCAAGTGTTCTTGTTAAGCGCGATCGGCCATTGTGGGCCGAACGAATCGTCGTCCGAACACAACGGCAGTCAGCAACATGGGGAATAGCAGGGCGTAGCTGGGTTCAGGAACTGCTGCAGCAGCGGGGCTGATGGTGTACGTCGACGTAAATACCGGCGGATTGCGGTCTTGTAAACCTCCGCTGGCTGTGCAAGGAAAGGACGAGCACTTGGCAAAGGCAAACCCCGTCAGAGAGACATCCCTCGTATTGATCGGGGTGGTCACGCCACTAAGGTTAGTGAAGCTCAATGCCGAGAAGAGCACCGCATAACCGCTCGGAGTCCCGTTCGAAATGGTAATGGTCGATGTTAGGGACGTTGGCGAATAGTCCGAAGGATCGCTGAACGTCAGCAAGACGGGGGCTGTATCGCCGATTATGGGCGAGTCGGATAGAGTGAACGTACCTGACAGGGTAGAACCCGCATGGAGTGAGGAAAGATCAAAGCTGATTGTTTCGATAATGGCTGCCTGCGTCATTCCGGCGCCAGCGATTAGTAGTAGGAACGGGAGAACTGCTTTCAATTTATATCCACCTTTCTGGAGATCAAGTTTAAGAGCACAATCACGCGGTTTCTGATGTAAAACTCAGTTGAGGAGCTTTCGAAATAAGGGCGTGCTCAACATCATCGTAGAAAAGATTTCAGCCGCGATTTACATCGAAGTTCAGGATTGTGAGTGTAGCATAAGTCGACATTTTTCGTTCCCCAAAAGATATATCTTTTGCGTCAGGATGCTGTTACGCACTGAATACCTGGTGATTAAGCTAGGGGGAAAATGGTGTCAACAAGGCTATGCAGATTACCAAAGACCCGGCACAAGGCGGTATTGCACACGCTCTGCGTATTCCCTATAGCCTTTGAGGTGAGCCTGTAACATCCGGTCTTCCAGATACGTTCGACGGATGAATATCAGACTGGTGAATATGGCTGGCACAAGTGACCACCATGAGCCGAGCGCAACTCCGCTCCACAAGGGCAGCGTAAGTATTCCCGCGTAGCCAGGATGGCGAACCACACGGTACGGGCCCGTATCGATTACATAATGGCCGCGTTCCTGCTGGATTCGAATTACTGAAGAGAAAAAGCGATTCGTGTGCATCGCAATAGCCCACATTATCAAACAGCCGCTCAACGCAAAAAAGGCCACAATCCTTAGGGAGAGCGGCACTGCAACCGACCAATGAAAACGGCCTACATCCAGACCAGCAATCACCAGATGGCTCAACATGACCAAAGACGCCAGGATACGGGTGAGATAGTCTGTTCCTCCTGGTGCTGGCTTCATGCGCTCGCGCATCAGTTCTGGTCCAGCCGCAAGGGACGTTGCTGACATACCAACCGCAAACAGGAGAAGATATACCCAAAATGCCGGGATATTCCACCGTCCGGCTGCGATAAAGAGAGTGGTGCCCATTACCAGAATCATTCCCAATAAGGGGATCAAAACTGCTATGGGGGACATGAATGGCTATAACGTTATCTCAAAAACAGAACGGGTTACCACTGTACTCACTCAGACTGAGCGGACGGAGCGAAATTAATTTTCTGTTCAAAGTAAAAATTCTATGTAACACTGGACTCGAATTTTTCACTGCTTATTGAACAAGCTTATGTCCTCATTCCTCAGGGTATCGTTGATCCTTGCTTTCACCGTTTTCCTTGCAGAAGCACAGTCGCAAAATGCTCCCAGTGTTTCGCAGGTGCTCATGTATTCGGCCACCATACCGACCCTGACGGTCCCTACTGGTTCCGGCAGTTTCACACTAACCAGAGCAGTTCCGAGTGTCTTTACGCAAACGGGAACTCAGGCGAACTTCAGCGCGATAGGAACGTCTGCCGACCCGAATGGTGCTGTTTTTACGGGCATTGTAACCAATCCTTCTAACTTCAGTGTTTCGCAAAGTTTTGTGCAGGTAAACAATGCTCTGAATGCCAGTATTGCCACAGCGTTATCCATTATTCCCTTGTCATCGCCAGCCTCGGGTGTGATTGTAAAAACGGACCCTGCCACGGGTGCAGAGTTACCCGTCAGCAGCACCTTGGGCCCGATCTTTACTGAGCGAGCCGAAACCATTGGAAAGCACAAATTCTATGTGGGTGCTTCACACCAGGAGTTTCACTTCACTGGCTATAACGGCAGCTCTCTAAACGGAATCAATCTTCTTTACACCGGCGGCGACCCGTCAAAAGTAACGGCAAACGGAAGCACGCTTACCACTGTTCCGGCAAGCTTCAGCATCGGCATGGATGTAAGGCTCTCCCAAGATATTGCCTTTCTGACGTATGGACTGACAGACCGCTTCGATGTTTCAGTCGGACTGCCAGTGATTCATGCTGCTGTCGCGGCGCGGACCTATAATGCCACGGTTTATGCGGGAAATGGTTATGGCGCAAATGGCTCCGCGTGCTGGTGTGTGAATACGTTGACGCCTGGTTACCCTACGTTGGTTCAGTCAGAGGTAAGCCAATCCAGCATGAGCAAGACCGGCTTCGGAGACCTGTTGCTTCGTTTGAAAGGTACAGTGATTCGGAAGCCCGGTGTGGTGGTGGCTGTTGGAACAGACATACGCTTTCCTACGGGTGACGAACAGAATTACCTGGGAGTAGGAGCAACCAGCGTGAAGCCTTTCGCCGCGCTCTCGTTCTACTCAAAACCTTTTCGAAACGGGATTGTGCTTTCTCCTCATTTCGATGCAGGGTGGCAGTTCACGGGCAAGAGTATTCTGGGCGGACAGTTACAGGGAACCGCATTGACACAAACCACATCAGCCGGGACTGTGAACTATATTGGCGCGCCTTTCACCACCACGAAAGACTTTCTACCGGATGTGTTCTCCTGGGCGCTTGGCGCTGAGTTGGCACTAGGCCGCCGTGACACAGTGATCGCCGATATCCTGGGAAATCAGATTGGTTGGATTCATGGAATTTCTAACACCATCACCCAGACGCTGACAGGAGTGAACCTGCCCACAGGTACCAACGGAGACGCAACTGGTGCTACTGCTCCTAAGGGCAATGTTTCCGGGTTGGTCAGCGCGGGCCGTGTTTCATATGCTCAATACAATGGCTCATTCGGGTATAAGCATCGTATCTCTGAAAATCTGGTTGCGAATTTCAACCTTCTGGTGAGGTTTGATAACAACGGATTAACAGCGCGGGTAGTGCCGCAATACGGGCTCGGCTATACGTTTTAATTTAACGAGCAATCTGAACGATTACCCAGTGGTCACCCTGCTTCTGCAATACCACTCGCACTGGATTTGCTTTGGTGGTGACCAGTTCACACGGAACGGTTGCTGTGGTGGCGTCTTTATTGATTTGTGCCGGTCCAGCGGGGCGAAGAGTTACCGCTCCACCGCTTTTGACCGAGTCCACGAATAGGATCCGTAGCACCGGGCCAAACTGCTTTCAGCTCCTTTGGCTGCCTACGCTGAAACGCAGCGTTAAAGCGTTCCAGAACGGAATGAATAGCTTGTGACTGTTGTTCCACCAATAGTCTCTGCTTTTCTTGTTCGGCTACTATTGCTGGATCTTTCGCGATCGGGTTGCTATTAGTTGCTCCTCCGGTTACCTGCGGTGGAACTGATGGACTAATTTGTGGAGCTTTCTGAGGCGTTTCAGTTATGCGTGGTGCTTCCGCAGGAGTTTGATGTTCTGGCACACGTTGCGTGTTATCCGAATTTGTTTGTGGAAGCTTTGGAGTCGCAACCGGTGGTGCAACGCTTGACCATTCAATGGAGCGTGTTTCGCCTGGTTCAAATGTTTGCGTGACTTGGCGGCTTGCGGGGCCTTGTCTCACGTCCAGTGTTTTGGAGCCGGGTGGCAGCGAAGCCGAGAACACGGGTGAGCCGTCTGTTCTTCCAAGCATCTTCTGGCCGACACGTACCTCAACTCCTGCAGGTGCTCCTCGCAGCTCTAGCTTTGCATTGAGCACGGTAGGCTTGAACGTAGCAATCTGGGACTTGCCCTCAACAATTTTGACCTGTTGGGGAGCAGGCGGCTCATACCCGGATTTTTCTAAACGTACCTCGTGATTCCGTGCCTCAACAGGTAAAGTGAAGTCACCTCTGTTGTTTGTGCGGCCGCGTGGTGTGTTGTCTACAATCACCATTGCCCCTGGTATGCCAGCCCGAACCACAAGCGTACCGATGGAGGTGGCTGGCACTTTGTCGGGCAATGCCGGAGGAAGTTCCGGTTCCAGTTTTACCTCGACTACATCCGATGGTTTTGCCGGATCCAGAACAACAACCTGTTGGCGGGGTTGATAGCCCTCCTTTCGTGCTTCCATCTGATATCTTCCAGGTTTCAAGTCAATCCGGCAGTTCGGTGTAATGCAGGAAAGGTCGCCTACCTTGATCGTGGTGCCTGAGGGATCGCTACGAACTTCGAGTGAAATAGGCTTCGATGGCACGAATGTTGTTGGGTTCGGTTTTTGGAAAATACGAGGCACCACGAGGAGAGAGGTTCCGCCAATGGCAGCGACACCTCCAGCCACGGTGATCCATCGCCAAGGGATTTGAAGGGGAGGCGTAGGAATTGCGCGGATGGCTTCGACTTGCCTGTGAATCCGAGAGGCAATCTCCTGGATCTCCTGGTTTTCCGGATGGGAAGTCACGAGTCGTTGCACCTGACGGTCAACGTCTTTTAATTTTTTTTTCTTTGTGGAAGAAACATTTTGTTCCAGCCTCAGGAGTTCGTCGCGATCACGATCGCGAGCTTCACGTTGTTTTTGCTGAGTGATCTCCCTTTGCAGGTCATTCTGTAGGGCAACAATCGCGGGTGAATTTCCATATAGGCGAATCGCCTGTTCTAAAAGTGCCAATGCTTGCTGCCAGTGCTGGGTTCGCTTTAGGGCATTGGCCCGTGCCAATGCTTCCTCTCGATTTTGTTGTAATGCTTGCTCCTGAAGCTGTTGCCATTGCTTTTCGGCAGCGTCGAGTTGAGTGGAGATCCGTAACTCACTTGGGTATTTTCTGGCGACGTTGCGAAGCAACTCGATGGACGCTTCGGTACGGCCTTCCTGAAGGAGATTGCTTGCGTTTGTAAGAGCTTGATCAACTTCCCTGGACTGTCGCTGTTTCTCCTGCTCTGTCTCAATCTGAATTTTTAGCTTCTGAAATTGCTGATCACTCGGATTCTTCTGAAGCGCTGCAGCAATCAGTTGCAGTGCAGCTTCCCACTTATCCTGCTCATACAGATTCTGTGCCTGTGCCAGCATCTGTGCGGCAACAGCAGATTTTCGTGCTTGTATCAGAGTGTCTGTATCGGGAAACTGTTTTAAACCTTGGTTTAGTACCTCCAGCGCTTGCACAAATTGTTTGCTTTCCACATGCACCGCTGCTGATCGTTCCAGGGCGGAGATGGCTTGCATACGCTGCTGCTCGGCTTGCCGCGCAGCTTCCTGTATGGCTTGAATCTCCTTTTGAAGATCCAGCAATCCGGCATCGTTGGGGAATCGCGTTAACCCTACGGACAACGCATGAAGCGCTTCAGGAATGTCGCCATTGGCGCGAAGCTGATTTACCCGCAACTTGACGGCGGCAAGTTGTTGCTCTTGTTCGTATTGCTTCTGCGCCGCAAGTGCCGTATCGCGGGCAGCAACTAACTGTTCTTCTGAGCCATATTTCTTCAGTGCCGTGTTCAACAGGTGAATTGCTTGGTCAAATCGTTTTGTTTTGAGCTGATCTTCGGCATCGCGAACAATGCTCGCAATCTCTTCTCTTCGCCACTGTTCACGGAGGCGTGTCTCAGCCACCGCGATAAGCGTCTTGGCCAGCGGCTCATCAGGGAAGCGCACCGTGACATCTTGCAAAATGCTGGTAGCGGACTGAATGTTTCCTTGATCGAGCAAGATTCTGGCTCGCTCAATCGCTTTTCTGGCCTCGTCTACTTGCTGAGCCTGCTCAATCTGCCGTTTGGCGTCCTGTAATTGAGTGTCTTCTTTGAGCGTCGTTAGCGCAGAGTGGAGAAGGGAGATAGCACCCGCAAAATCACGCTCATCTCTTAGGTGGAACGCTTGGAGCAGGGCCTCTTTTCGGAGTTGTTCGTGTTGGTAGGCAGTTCGGCTTGCAAGCGTCGCATCGCGGCACCGCACCAATCGTTCCGCACCCGCATATTGCTTGATTCCTTCGTCGATCAGGTTTAACGCCTGGTCGAATTGCTGGGACCTTGCCAGGCTTTCCACTTTGGCAATCAGTTTCGAGATTGCCTCGGCGGTTCTCTTTTCTTGCAGCCTGCTTTGCGCGACTCCCAGGAGGTTCACCAGTTCTCCATTACCAGGAAATTGGAGAGTAGCTTGTTCCAATACCCGTGTCGCCATTTCTGGACTTCCGTCTTGAAGAAGCGTTTGCGCATCAGCGACTGACTTGCGGATCGCTGCTTCCCGTTGCTGTTTGGCTAGTTCTTCGTTGGCCTGTCTGCTGAATGGTTCCAGAGCAGGCATTTCCCCATAGGAACGGGTAAACGCGCCAATCTGTTCCAGCGCTTCACTGAAGCGTTTTTCTTGGATCAGTTTTGAAGATTGCTGGATCACACGCTCCAAGGCAAGCTTTCGCTGATGCTCTGCTTTCGCGGAAGCGACACTTGCCAAGAGTTCCCGTAAAGGGCTCGCCCCCGGATACTCGCCGAGAGCCTTGTTCAGATGGTCCAGCGCTAAGTCGAATTTACTGGCCTGTAGCAACGCTTCTGTCTGCTCGATAGCGAGCTGAATCGCTTCGGCTTGCTTTTGTGCTTTTAGCTCCTGTTCCGCATAGGAAGTTAAGGCCTGCAGTTCGGCTGATTCCGGGAACTCTGTGCGGAACTGTGCAAGCCGATCTACTGCTTCCGCAAAACGACGATCCCGCAGCAAGGCTTTGGCTTCTTCCTGAAATGCCTCCAAACGGAAACGACGTGCTTGCGCCGCCTGCTCAGATTTTGCACGCCCAAGCAACTGGCTGATTTCGGTGGACTCCCGATACTCCCGCTGAAGCTCAACCAGAGCGGCAATGGCTTCTTCGAAACTCTGCAGCAGCATGAGCCCTTTGACTTTGCTCAGTTGCTCTTGGAGGCGACGCTCCCGGTCGCGGAGTGCAATGCGTTCCTCTACCAGCGCTTGCAAAGACTTGGCTTTTGCATGCTCGGGATCCGCCGATAAAGCCTCGGCAATGTTTTGATAAGCCGCAGATAAATCATCGCTGCTCAACGCTTTGTTTGCATTTTCAAGGAATTTGTCTGCTTGGCGTGCTCGTTTCGCAGACTCCCTGGCTTCGGCAATCAGCGCCTGCAATTCCGGATTTGACTTATCTAACCGTAAGGCAGACTCAAACTTCTGAATCGCTAAATCGAATTGGCGAACACTTAATTGATCGCGCCCATCATTTACTAACAGGGCGATTTTCGGGCGAACAATCTTGTCTTTTAGGAGATGATTTACCCTTTCCCGAAATTCGCGGGCAGTACGATTTCCTGAATCAATTTCCAGAACTTGGCGTATGGTTGCCTGAGCGCTTTCCAACTGGTCCCCGGCAATCAGGTCTCGTACTTGAGTCAGCAACTCTGCCACGTGTTCCCGGCGAAGCTCCAGCAGAACCGGCTCAATATCGAACTGTATGTCTTCCAAGTTCTGGTAACGGAGTTCGCGGTCCTTTGCCAACATTCGGAAAACGGTCTCTTCGAGTGCCTCCGGACATGCTGGGTTCAGTGCGCGAATAGGTGCTGGCGCTTTATTGATGATGTTATACATCAGCCCGCCCATTTCAGGTGCTTGGAAGGGATGTATACCGGTCAGTAATTTGTAACAAGTCACCCCAAAGGCAAAGATGTCGGACAGTGCATCGGAAGCAGAGCCGTAAAACTGTTCCGGTGACATATATGGCAGGGTGCCGATCAAGGAACCTTGAGGCGTGATGCGCGCAGCCGTAGCCTGTGTGAACAGGGCAATACCAAAATCCATGATTTTGACATTGCCATCGGCCAGCAACATAATGTTTGCTGGCTTGATATCCCGATGGATAATTCCCTTGGTATGGGCATGGTGCAAACCATCTGCGGATTGCATCACGATGTCGAGTTTTTTCAGAAGGGAGAGAGGCCGATGATTGGTGATGATACGCTCGACGTCCTCACCGTCGAGTAGTTCCATGACCAAGAAAGGACTGCCCTCAAACTCGCCAAAGTCAAAAATAGTGACAATGTTCTGGTGACGGAGCTTCCCTGCGGCAGCGGCCTCATTGCGGAAACGTGTCAGCATCTCCGGCTCTCCGGAGGAAGTTAACGTTTTAATGGCGACCAGACGACCGACAGTAGGATCATAAGCGCGAAAGACTTGACCGAATCCGCCACGACCTAGTTCTGCCTGGACCTCATATCTGCCGATGCGATAAGCCATTTCAGCGTTGGGGAAGTCTCTCTCGCTTCACTTTATATGCCGATGGAATCTGCCAACCAGATCCTACTCAAGCATATCTGAGAATAGAAAAGAGGCCCACTTCCGCCCGGCATCGAACCGGAAAAGGCTTTCCTGTTCCCGTCATGAGAAAATTAAGAAATGCAGGCTACTGTTGATCTTCCTGAGCCGTTGCTACGACAACTAGAAGAATGGGCAGGACGAGAGGGGGCCACCACGGCTGATCTTATCCGCCGCTTGGTGGAGGAAGGTTTGGAGCGTACCAAGCCACTAGTGAGTGTAACGGACAAAGTGCATTTGCCACTTATTTCTGCATTCGAGACAGGGCCGATCCAGCCCGTCTATGGTGAAGAATTAGACGAATTGCTGACTCGTGAGAATTTCACTTCCTGATGTTAACTGCTGGCTTGCGTTAACCGCCGAAGGCCATCTGCATCATGCTCCGGCACGGGATTGGTTTGCCTTGCAGCCAGAAAAGGGAGTGGCGTTTTGCCGTGTTACCCAAATGGGCTTGTTGCGACTATTGACCAATCGCAGCGTAATGAATGCTGGCGTGAGGACTATTGATCAGGCTTGGAATATTTACCTCGCACTCTGCTCAGACTACAGAGTCGTTATGGTTCAGGAACCAGTTGGAGTGGAAGAGACTTGGGCAGCACTCATGCAACAGCCCGGCGTTGGGCCAAGTTCTTGGACAGATGCTTATCTAGCTGCATTTGCACGCGAACACGCCTATATACTAATCACCTTTGACCGAGCCTTCACGCGCTGGACGGAAGTTGATTGCCAGCTTCTCGTTAGCGCGACAGAGTAATGATGAGTGCGTCAAAATTGTAGCTGGTTACAAGAAAGCAGCAGGAAAGAGACGTCGCGTTTCAGACTTAATAGCGTTTAAAATCTTCTCAACCTCGTTTGCCATTGCGTTTAGGACAGGCAAGACTGGTTTGCCTTGAATGATCTCAATCTCACCGAATCCGAGATCGATACCGATCTGGGAGTGATAGTCAGCATTGACATTAGGTCCGGTCACGGCAAATACGATTTCATTCTTTTCGCGATTCCATTTGGGTCTAAATACTCTGAGTCCCGGACCGCCGGTGATAGTCATGCCGCTAATTACAGTTGGGCCAACACTTATAGCAATTGGTTCCAGCAAGGCGTGCTTGTCTGTATTACATGCTTCGGTGAGTGCCCACAGCAGACCATTTCCAGTTTTATAAGGCTGGAAAGAACGCATTATCGCAATCACATCACTATGGATATGTTTACAACGCCCCTTAACTTGGTTTTCCCAAGTGGTTTGGTCGCTTCCAAACGGGAAGGAGGCACTAGTGGGAGTAGTGATGCCTGATGATACGGCGGAAGCATATGCAGCTTGGTCAAGAACAGGACGGAGATTGTTAACCGCATCCAAAACAGTATCAGTCAGAGCATTGGGGAAATTTTGTGTGAACTTAATCTTATGGTCAAGTAAATCCCCCTTAGGATGACGGTCAATAACACGTGACCAAGGATTGCTGCTGAAAAAATTTACGTATTCCTTATAAAAATCAGTAATGTGCTTTCTTGCCCGATCTAGTTTCCGTTTAGGAAACGTAAAGTTATCTGACACAGTTTACGTCCCTCCAACAAAGAAGGCGGGTCACTATGTTTTCAGTGCCCGCCCATTGTCAAGAAAAGCTAGAGTTTAGCTGCAGCCGCTGGTGCCGCCGCAGTTTTCGCACTTGTAGCAACTGCCGTTGCGCGTCATCATGCCTCCGCATTCGGAGCAACTCGGCGCATCGGTCGCCACAGCAGGGAAGGGCAGGGTCGCCTGCTGCTCGGTTTCCGCCGGGCGCAGCATGGTCGTGGTTCCCGCTTCCGTGGCGCGTACTCGGCGCCCAGGAACTTCGAACCCAGCCATCGGAAGATGTAATCGGGGATCGATTTGGCATAGGGAATCTGCGGGTTGCCGGTCCAGCCGCTGGGTTCGAAGCGGACGTGGCCGAACTTGTCCACCAGGAACTTGAGCGGAACGCCGTACTGCAGGTTGTAGCTGATGGCGGTTGCGAAGCTATCCATCAAGCCGGAAATGGTGGAGCCTTCCTTTGCCATGGTGATGAAAACTTCGCCGGGCGTGCCGTCCTCATACAGGCCGACGGTTACGTAGCCTTCATGGCCGCCGATGGAGAACTTGTGCGTTAAGGCTTGCCGCTCGTCCGGCAGCTTGCGGCGGACGGGCCGGTACACAACCTTCTCTGTGATTGCCGGAGTTGCGCGGGAGCCGCAACCGTAACTGGCGCACCGCTTTCTTCTCTTTTCCGGTGCTCATGGGCTGAGCGCTCTTGGAGTTGTCGCGGTAGATCGCAACCGACTTCAAGCCCAAGCGCCAGCTTTCAATGTAAGCATCCATGACGTCCTCCACGGAGCACTCTTCCGGCATATTGATCGTTTTAGAGATCGCGCCCGAAACAAATGGCTGTACTGCGGCCATCATTTTCAGGTGACCCATGTAGTGAATGGATCGCGTGCCATTCTGCGGACGGAAGCTGCAGTCAAACACTGCCAAATGCTCTGCCTTCAGGCCCGGCGCACCTTCAATCGTGCCGGTGGAATCAATGTGCGCCACAATGGTTTCCACTTGCTCCGGTGTATACCCCAAGCGAATTAGTGCTTGCGGAACCGTGTTGTTCACAATTTTGATTACGCCACCGCCCACCAGCTTCTTATACTTCACCAAAGCCAGATCGGGCTCAATGCCGGTGGTATCGCAATCCATCATGAACCCGATGGTTCCCGTGGGAGCGATCACCGTCATTTGCGCGTTGCGGTAACCATGCGCTTTACCCATCTCAAGGCTTCCACCCAGCGCTCTTGGCGGCTGCGAACAGGTCCGACGGAATATGGCGCGCGTCGATGCCGCTGACTGTATCGCGGTGCATCGCGATTACGTCCAGGAACAGCTTGCTTCATTCGGCGGTAGCCGGAAAACGGACCCGGTGGTTCCGGCAATGCGAGCGCTGGTCAGATACGCCTGGCCGCACATCACCGCGGAAATCGCGCCAGCGTAATCGCGGCCCGCGTCGCTGTCATACGGGATGCCGAAGCTCATCAGCAGTGCGCCCAGGTTCGCGAAACCCAGACCCAGGGGACGGTAATCGTGCGAGTTCTGCGCAATCTTTTCCGTGGGGTAGCTGGCGTTGTCGACCAGAATTTCCTGCGCCATGATCATGGTGTCCACGGCGTGGCGGAAGGCCTCCACATCGAATTGGCCGCCCGGGCCGACAAACTTCATCAGATTCAGCGAGCTAAGGTTGCACGCGGAATCATCCAGGAACATGTATTCCGAGCACGGGTTGGAAGCGTTGATGCGCGCCGTATTCTTGCAAGGATGCCACCGGTTGATAGTGGTATCGAACTGCATGCCGGGGTCGCCGCACTGGTGTGTGGCTTCGGAGATGGCGCGCATCAGGTCGCGCGCTTGATAGCGCTTTACCTTTTCGCCGTTGAGCACAGATTTGGTCCACCATTCGTGGTCTTCCACGACGGCTTCCATGAATGTCGTCTGTGGCGCGGACGGAGTTGTTGGCGTTCTGGTAGAAGATCGAGCTGTACGCTTCGCCATCCAGCGAAGCGTCGTATCCGGCTTCCACCAGCGTGCTGGCCTTTTTTTCTTCCTTGGCTTTGCACCAGATGAAGTCTTCGACATCCGGGTGCTCGGCGTTCAGGATCACCATTTTGGCGGCGCGGCGTGTTTTGCCGCCGCTCTTAATCACGCCGGCGAACGCGTCAAAGCCTTTCATGAACGAGAGCGGGCCGGAAGCGCGGCCGCCGCCGGAGAGAATGCCGTCTTCTTCCCGCAAGATGGACAGATTGGAGCCGGTGCCGGAGCCCCACTTGAACAACATGCCTTCGGTCTTGGCCAGATCCAGAATCGATTCGAGCGAATCTTTCACGGAAACAATGAAGCAAGCGGAGCATTGGGGGCGTGCTTCATTGGTCATCTGCTTGACTCGATTTCGACGCGGCATCGTAAAACCAGCCGTAGCCGCGCGATTCCTGAACGCCCACGTTGAACCAAACCGGCGAGTTGAAGCACGCCTTCTGATGCAGCATCAGGTGCGCGAGTTCGGACCGGAAAGCCTCGCCGTCTTCGGCGGAAGGGAAAAGTATCCATCCTGGCGGCCCCAATCGGCGATGGTGTCGACCACGCGGTGCACCAGTTCGGCCACGCTATGTTCGCGCTCCGGGGTGCCCATTTTGCCATGAAAATACTTGCTGGCCACAATGTTGGCCGCGGTTTGGGACCAATCGGCCGGAACTTCGATGTCGCGCTGCTCGAAAATGGTCGTGCCTTTGTTGTCTCCGATGGAAGCCGTGCGGGTCTCCCACGCGACTTCGTCATAGGGAGTTTTGCCAGCATCCAACCGGGAAGTAAAGTAACGAGGAAATGACACTCCTGGTGCTTACCGGCGCTGGAATTTTCCCGCGACAGGTCTTTCAGCTTTTCACTTAGATCGACTGTAATCTGGCCCATGTATGCTCCTTAGTTGTCACTCAATTTATGTATTGCCTTTGCAATGATGGTCCAACATATTGCGTTGCGTCAACAACTTTTTCTATATACGGTGCTATGACTTACAAGCCGTTTCGAAATATGGCCTGTGGAAAGAAATGTGGAAAACAAAATTCGGTTTTGCAGAGGAGCCTGTTTGGGCGAAAAAAATCAGATTTTTTTCTGCTTCCAGCGTCCTTGCCGGAACAACAGCAGAGAACTTATTGCCAGCAACATTTCCGCTAAAGGAATGGCTGTGAATACCCCCTGCACACCCTGCTGGAAGTGAAGGGCGAGAAAGTAGGCTAACGGAATCTGAAAAACCCAATACGCAAAGAAATTCACTATGGTGGGGTACGGGTGTCACCCGCTCCATTAAATGCCTGCACCATCACCATGCCCCAGGCATAAAAGATATTTCCTGCGGCTAAAGGTCCGCAGACAACGTGCCGCCACGCGTACCACGTCCGGCTCTTTGGTGAAAAACTCAGCCAATTGCTCCGCAAAGCAGAGATACACAACGGAAACCAGACCCAAATAGATCATGTTCAGTACACCGGCCCGGTACACTGCCGCTTCCGAACGGTCTGGCCTCTGCGCTCCCAGGTTTTGGCCGACCAGGGTTGCCGCCGCATTGCACATGCCCCAGCAGGGCAGAATCACAAAAATAAACATGCGGACCGCGATGGTATACCCCGCTACGGCAGTGCTGCCAAACGTGGAAATAATGCGGACCAGCAACATCCAACTGGCTGTGGCAACCAGAAACTGGATCATGCCCGTAACGGAAACCCGCAGAAGCCGAACCAGGATATCCGCCTGAAGCCGCAACTGACCAAAACGAAGCCGCACCCGGCTTTTGCCGCCTAACAGCAACCAAAGCTGAAACAAGACGCCGACACCCCGGCCTGTGGTGGTCGCCACTGCCGCTCCCATCACGCCTAAATGCGGAAACGGACCCCAACCGTTAATCAGACACGGGTCTAACACTATATTGATGGTGTTGGCCAGCCATAGGGTTCGCATGGCAAGCGCCGCGTCCCCTGCGCCGCGAAAAATTGCGTTGATCAGAAACAAAAAGAAGATCACCACGGAGCCGCCAAGCAGGGTGGCCGTGTAAGGCGCGCCTGACCGAATCACTGTGGCATCGCCGCCCATCCACAACAGAAGCCGGGGAGCCATGGTGATCCCGATGATTCCCACCAAAGCCGAAACCACGAGCCCGATCCACATGGCTTGTGCTGCCGCCACTGCTGCGCCTTCTTCGTCCTTTTCCCCAATTCGGCGTGCCACCATGGCAGTGGTGGCCAAACTCAGGCCCAGTGCAACCCCAAATACCAGCGCCAGCAAAGATTCCGTTAAGCCCACAATGGCGACTGCTTCGTGGCCAAGACGCGCCACAAAGAAGACATCCACAATGCCGAACAACGATTCCATTACCATTTCCAACACCATGGGAATGGCAAGCAGAATCAGGGATGTGTTGAGAGGAGCAACCGTGAAGTCCCGATGGCTCCCGGCAAGTGCTTCACGAACAAATTTCCATAGCCGGAGCAAACCGCCAGCTTCGGCTACTTGCAGGGACATGGCCCTCTATTATTGATCCAGCTCCACTGCCCGGGCGAGGGTAACTGCCGGATTTTGCATCAGTTCTTGCAAAACCCCTTCGCCGGGAGCGGTATCGGTCGCCACGACTGCAATAGCCTCTTGTGGCCCGGTACCGGTCTGGCTTTCCCGGCGACCCAACGAGAAATTCGCGATGTTGACCTGATTCTTCCCAAGAACATTGCCGACATGGCCGATCACGCCGGGAACGTCCATATTCTTCATGCAGATCAGGTGACCCGATAAGGGGGCTTCGCAGTAGATGCCATCCAGATACAGGAGACGGGGTTTGCCCGGAGAAGTATGCGCCTTCCACCGTAGTCACTCCGGCATCGGTTTCCAGTTCCAGGCGGACAGCATCGGTCGATTGGCGGCGTTTATCCTGGGTTTCGGTGACGCTCCAGCCCCGTTCCGATGCAATCTGCATCGCGTTCACCACGTTGGCGCGTTGAGCGCGACGAACGGCGCAGCAAACCCGCCAAGCCGGCATTGCGCAGCAGGCTGGTATTGCCGTCCGCCATGCGCCCGAAATAAGTCAGCCGGACGTTCCGCGGATTGCCTACGGCCAGATCCGCCGCAAAGTTGCCCAGCTTTTCCGCCACTTCGATATAAGGCCCAAGCGTGCGGTACTGTTCGGGCGAAAGCGCGGGCATGTTGACGGCGTTGATGGCCACGCCGTTTTTCAGGTACTCCACCATCTGCTCGGCGATGCGCACGCCCACGATCTCCTGCGCTTCTTCGGTGGAGCCGGCGATATGCGGCGTCGCCAGAACTGCGTTCCAGCGCGAACAGCGGGTACTCCGCGCGTGGTCGGTTCCATGGTGAACACGTCCAGCGCCGCGCCCGCCACTTTGCCCGATTCAATCGCAGCTTGCAGCGCCGCGTCATCCATCAGTTCGCCTCGCGCGCAGTTCACGATCCGCACGCCGTTCTTCATCTGGGCGAAAGCCTCCGCAGAAAGCATCTTCTCGGTATCCGGCGTCAGCGAAACGTGCAGAGTGATGTAGTCGCTCTGCCGCATAGAGTTCCGGCAGGGTGACCAAGGTCACGCCCAGATCGGCGGCGATCTGCGAAGTCACATAACGGATCGTGCGCGACCACCCTCATGTCGAAAGCGCGCGCGCGCTTCACCACTTCACGGCCGATGCTGCCCAGACCGACAATGCCCAGCGTTTTGCCGCGCAGTTCGTTGCCCAGAAACTTCTTCTTTTCCCATTTGCCGGCCTTCGTGGAAACACTGGCCTGCGGAATGGAGCGCGCCATGGACAGCATCAGCGCCAGCGTATGCTCGGCCACCGAGACCGCATTGCCGCCCGGCGTGTTCATCACCAGCACGCCGGCTGCGGTGGCGGCGGCAGATCGACGTTATCGACGCCGACCCCGCGCGGCCGATGACGCGCAGTTTCGGCGCTTTCGCCAGCACCTCGGCGTTCACCTGCACGGCGCTGCGGACCACCAGCGCGTCGCTTCGGCCAGGTGCTTCGATGTACTCCTTGGGATTGGAAACGATAATGTTCCAATCCGCTGCGCTCTGGAACAGTTCGATGCCAGCCGCAGCCATCGGCTCAGCAATCAGAATGTTCATGTGGTTATGCCGCTAACCGGATCGTCTCGTGATCGCGATTGCCCGGCAACGATTGCCCGTTTGCCTGGCTTCGCGCTGGACATAGGCTTCCTGCACCGCGGCGACGCCTGTGCCGAACTTCACCGGGTAGCCGTTGGCGTGCAAGAATGATTTCAAGCCCCGCAATGACGGCGAACAGATCCGCGAAATCGAAGTAGCCCAGATGCGCCATGCGGAAAATCTGGCCCTTCATGGAGCCTTGGCCGTTGGCGATGATCGCGCCGAAGCGGTTCCGGAATTCCTTGACGATCACGCCGGAATCCATACCGGCCGGGCGCTTCACAGCCGTCACGGAACTGCCCGGGATGCGTGGCAGAACAATTCCAGCCCCAGCGCCTTCGCGGCTGCGCGGGTGGCCTGGGCCAGCAGTTGCGCGTTCTCGATCAGCTTCGCCATGCCGATCTTCTTGATGTACTTCAGCGCTTCGCCCAGCGCCAGAATCAGCGAAGTGGCCGGCGTCCAGCTCGATTCGCCCGCATCGCCGTTCTTCTTCTCCTTCTTCAGGTTGAAGTAGTAGTGCGGCAGCGTGGCAGTTTCCGCATTGCTTCCAGGCTTTCGGGCTGACGGACATGAACGCCAGTCCCGGCGGAATCATGAACGCCTTCTGCGAGCCGCCGATCACCACGTCCAGGCCCCAGCCTTCGATATCGAGCGGCATGGTGCCCGATGCCGGTAATGGCATCCACCACGAAAATCGCGTCCGTCTTCTTCACCATCTCGCCCATGCCTTGCACGTCGTGCGCCGCGCCGGTCGAAGTTTCCGAAGCCGTGACGAACACGCCCTTGGTGCCAGGTTCTGCCGCAGCGCATCGTGCTACCCGCTCCGGCGTCACCACTTCGCCGTACTCTGCCTTCAGCACCGTCGCCTCCAAGCCGTAAGCCTTCGCGATCTCCACCCAGCGTTCGCCGAACTTGCCGGCCGAACAGACGATCACCTTGTCGCCGCGAGAGAACAGATTCGAAACCGAGGCATCCAGACCGCCCGTGCCGGAAGCGCGAAGCACAGCACGTCCGACGAAGTCGCGAGCACTTCCTTCAGATCCGCCAGGGCGGCTTGTACACTTCGCGAAATTCCTCCGTGCGGTGGTGGATATCCGACGCCATCATGGCGTGCAACGCCGGTGGATAAAGGGGCGTAGGGCCCGGAGTCAGCAAACGCTGCTTGCGTATATGCATGGGAGTTAAACTACCAGGATACCAGCACCGTAAAACCAGGAGCTGTGGTTTGGGAAACTTAGGGGTAACCCCTTTTGTTTCACAATGAATGCGGTGATAGGATGAGCAAAAGCAATGCGAATCACTGCGGCTGTTCTGCTGATTGCTTTCAGCTTCACGCCCTTCAGTGCTTCTTGTCAGGATGAAGCCCAGCATTACAAAACAGGGGAGATCAAAGTGGGCGACCGGGTCTTGGCAGATCCTATTGGCTTAGGAAAACCCGATACTTGCACCGTGATCGGCACAAACGAGCTGACTGGAAACTACAGGCCAGGCTATACGAACCAGTACCAAATCCGCTGTGATCACAATGCATGGTCAACTGTTCCGGCTACCGGTGACAAGGTCAAACTCGCCGGCCAGGCAAATGTTCTTAGCTCTGGAGCGGCTGCTTCCGCCCAACCTTCCCCAGGAGCAAACAAGTACGGTACCCGCGACCCGCACACCTGTGTGAACACCAAAGCGCCTGCCGGAGCCACCATTGACAGTGCTCATGCCAAACAATACTTTATCTGCCAAGCCGAAAAAGTATCAGGCAACATGCTGTACCTGGTGGAGAATGTCAACGTTGAGGTGGGCGGCCCGACTCGCTACGATCCACGGACGCAAACCGGCTTCTCGCAAATGGACACTCGTATCTCGCCCATTGCCATACGCGGCAGTTTTTGGAATACCAGTGCAGTGTTCTGGATGCGAAATTCGATAGCCGCTTCAACAACTTTGATAAGAACTGCAACACATACCTGAACCGGAAAGCAACCGGCTATTGCTACAAGACTACTTTTGGCGATTGGAACTGTAGCATGAATGATGTGTTCAAAAGTGACGACGATAAGCACTTCAACGTCGCCCCTCCACCATCCAAATAGAGTCTCGTTGAAGCAAAGAGGCTTTTTCTACAAACCCCGATTCTCCGAATTAAAAGAGACATCGCAGAATATGCCAGAGTTGCGCAGGCTGGATTGCTCAGAACCCGAACACAACCATTGATCGTAATTGGGCACGTGGCCCATCGTTGATTTCGATTGTAGGCAAACCAGTGTTTGCCCCTTCATGGTTGACATGGTTGGGTCGAATAAAGCAACCAGAACATTCACGTCCAGTAGTGCAACGCTCACACGCCGTCCCGTAACTTAGTCACAATAGCCATATCGCTCATGGAACCCCGAGGTTTGGAGACAAACAGCGGAACACCATTGCGGACCTTTTGTGTGGCGTCCGTAGGGAGTGATTTTCTGATTAATGCCGAATCACTTCTCCTAGCGTGGTGCCTTGTTTGCGAGCAAGATCCCTTGCTGCTAAGACGAGATCATCGTCAAGGTCTAAAGTTGTCCGCACAGTATAATTAGTTAATACATCGCCACAGCAGGCAAGAGCAATCGGCTTTTGCTTGCGCACCAGTAAGCCGAATTAGCGGGTCGGCGAGAATGCCACGATCAGAGCCTGCATTCAGAGTGTGAAATTAGTGCCGGCGCTTCCACGCAACAGCAAGAATTCCAAACCCCATCAGGGTATAACTCGCGGGTTCCGGTACACTCGTAAAATTAGGCTGAGTGTCCCAAAAAGCAATTTCATGAATGGCTCCGTCAAAAACACCGGTGCCGGCATCTCCTGAGGTGATTTGCAGCCGCACATCTCCGGTGCCATTCCCCACATAGGAAAAGTATTTTTGCTGAAAGGTTTGCGTACTATCCCACGCCCCGGGAGATACCAAAGTGGTGGCTACAGTCTGATCTGCAGGGTTGAGTACAGAAACGCGTAAGACGTTCGAGGCGCCTGTTTGCTGTCCAGCAGCCTGATAAACCGTTGGAGCTATTTGATAGCTCACCCAATAATTCGTTCCGGCGGTATTCGCGGCGAATCCTGTGTTCAGGGTGTAAAGATTTGCATCGGCACCGCCGGCTGAAAAAACCATTAGCGCCCAGTCATTTGTCCCAACTTCCACTGAGTGAGCAGCGTGAAATCCAGAGCTGCTCCAACCCTGAACCGTGGCATTGTATACCAATGGATTGTTGGTCTGGAACTGAGTTCCATCGAATATTCCGCTGGTGATGATGAAGTTTGAAGACCAGAGCTCGGACGCGTAGGATTGACAGGCGAAAAATCCAGCGCCGCACACTGCCAGCAAGAGAAACTTGCTGCGCGACATGGTCCTTATATTACAAATAATGCGCCAATTGACGCAATTATTTGTCGTGTCTGAAAAGTGTGTTGCTGGAAATTTCAGGCCAGGAGGAAGGCCGAAAATCTTGTTAGGCTCGTGTTTTACTTAGCTCGACTCCATTAGGAAAAGATAGTATTACAGTTCCGGAGCGAGACTCTGGGAATGTGCACATTTTGGCGATCGCGAAACGGGAAATGTCTTATCCTCTACCTATACGAAAGTAATTCACCCATTTGCACCCTAACCTCTCCGGCTTTAGAATTTAACCACGACTATGCCCGTTCTCGATCAAGTGCAGCAGGACATTGTGGCGGCGATGAAGGCCAAAGACGAAATCCGCCTTTCCACCGCCCGCATGATTAAATCCGCTCTCCAAAAGCACGAAATCGATTCCATGAAGCCGCTGGATGAAGCGACTGAGCAGCAAGTGCTTCGCAGTCTGGTGAAGCAGCGCCAGGATGCCGCTGAAATGTTTCGCAATGGAGGCCGCCCGGAACTGGCGGAAAAAGAAGATTCCGAACGCCGTCTGATCGAAGCCTATCTTCCTGCAGCCGCCACGCCGGAAGAGATAGAAGCAGCAATTGCCAGTGCAGTGGCGGAAACTGGTGCTACTTCCTCCAAGCAGCTGGGTGTTGTGATAAAAGCCGCCCAGGTAAAACTTGTGGGTAAAACTGTAGATGGTCGGCAACTTAGCGAGAAGGTAAAAGCTCGATTGGCATAAATATGTTGGGACGACTTTTCAAGCCCCCCTTAAAAGAGTGGGAAAAAGAGTACTCAGAACACGGCTTCTCTCCGAAATACAAAGAGAATGCCGTGGAGGTCATCGACCAGTCGGAGCCGGAAATTCCTGGTGCATTCCGGCCTTATATTCCCTCCCGCGTCCACCTTCGGGAATTAACGTTAATTCCGTTGCTTGTGGGCACGGTGCTTGGCATTATTTTCGGCGCGTCGTCGCTGTATCTGGTGCTCAAGGTTGGCCTCACCGTGAGCGCTTCCATTCCCGTGGCGGTTGTTTCCATTACCCTGTTCCGGCTGCTATCCCGGTTCGGCATGAACAACACCACCATTCTGGAAAACAACATCGTGCAAACCGCAGGGTCGGCAGGGGAGTCCATCGCCTTTGGCGTGGGCGCTACCATGCCCGCCATTATGATTTTGGGGTTCGACCTCGAAATCGGGCGCGTGCTTTTGGTTTCGGTGTTAGGCGGGTTGCTGGGCATCTTGATGATGATTCCCTTGCGGCGAGCCTTGATCGTAGATCAGCATGGGTTGCTCAAGTATCCGGAAGGAACGGCTTGCGCAGAGGTGTTGAAGGCGGGAGCGTCTCGCGAAGATCAGATTGCCGCGCAAGGAATCTTGCCGGACAGCCCGGAATCCGCTTCCATTGCGGAAACAGATTCGGGCGCGAAGACCATTTTTGCTGGCTTCGTGATTGGGCTGATCTATAAAACGTTCAATGTGGCCTTGAAGCTTTGGAAGGATGTGCCGGAAAAAGTGTTTGGCGAGCCTTTCGCGGCAGGTTCCATTTCGGCGGAAATTTCTCCGGAACTGCTAGGAGTCGGATACATCATCGGGCCGCGCATCGCAGGCATTATGTGCGCGGGTGGCATTCTGGCCTACCTGGTGCTGATTCCCATGATCAAGTTCTTTGGTTCCGCCATTCCCGGCGTGGTGCCTCCGGGATTGGTTCCTATCAGTGCGATGGACCCTGGACAGATCCGTGGTGCCTACATCCTATATATAGGTGCAGGCTCGGTAACCGCTGGCGGCATTATCAGTCTTCTGCGTTCCGGCAGCACGATCTGGCGTGGTTTAAAGCAAGGTCTAGCCGATCTGAGCCGTAGCAAAGCGAAAGCATCGGTGTTTGTGCCGCGCGTGGATCGTGACCTTTCCATGACGTTTGTGCTTGGCGGCATTGTGGCGCTGGTTGCCATGATCATGTTGTCGCCTTCGCTGAACCTCCTGTTCAATCCGGTGGGCGCGCTGCTGATCATTGTGTTCGGATTTCTGTTTGTCACGGTTTCTTCGCGCCTGACGGGTGAAATCGGTTCCTCCTCCAATCCCATCTCGGGAATGACAATCGCCACGGTATTGTTTACCTGCCTCCTTTTCCTGTTGGTGGGTTGGACGGGACCTAGCTACTTCGTCACTGCACTTTCCATTGGAGGAATTGTTTGTATTGCGTCGTCCAATGGAGGCACCACTTCCCAGGATCTGAAGACCGGGTTCCTGATTGGTTCTACGCCGCGCAACCAGCAAATTGCCATTCTGGTGGGAGCCTTAGCTTCAGCAATTGCCTTAGGTCCAATTCTGCTCCGCCTGAATGACGCTGCTACTGTGTATGTCCCGAATGTGAGCTTTGAGCCAATTGCGTCCCGCCTTTACACCGATCCGGCTCCCTTACCCGTTTATGCGGAAGACACGCCTCCGCCTACAGGAAACAATTACCGGGTGTGGCATCCGGAAAAAGTCGAGCATGGATTGCCGCCCGGCGATTACGTGGTCAATCCGTATGGAAAAATTGCCTACCGCTTTTACCGCAACTTCCCTTCGAATTTGCGGGCAAATCCCTCGCAACTGGAAACAGCTAGGGAGCAATTACGCGGTGTTCAGTCGGTAGGGGATAGTAATACTTACCGGGTTTGGCACAAGTCGGATGATGGAGGCGCTCCTGCAGGGCGTTATCTGGTGAATGATGAAGGCAAGGTCGTCTACCTGGTGGATCCTGGTATCAATGGAACGCATACCACGCGCCCGGACGGGACCACAGTAACCAAGTTCGATGCACCAAAAGCGACGTTAGTCTCCTACATTATTAAAGGAATTCTGAGCCGCAAACTGCCCTGGAGTCTGGTGCTGTTGGGAGTTATGATCTCCATCACTCTGGAAGTCAGCGGCATTCCTTCCCTTGCTTTTGCCGTGGGAGTTTACCTTCCGCTTTCCACTTCCTCCCCTATTCTGGTAGGCGGCTTAGTGCGCTATTTCGTGGATATCTTTGTTCGGCGGCGGCTTGCCGGAAAAAACTTAACAGAAGAAGAATTGGTAGCAGAGACGGATCGAAGCCCTGGTGTGCTGATGGCATCAGGATACATCGCTGGAGGAGCAATCGCCGGGATTCTGATCGCCTTCATGGCAGGTGTTCTTTCCTCCATGGATAAAACCCTGACCGATTGGTCCACCGCTGTAAATCCCTTCTTTCATGGCGCTTATTCGGATTTTCTATCCATGATTCCTTTCACGGGATTAGTGGTCTTGCTGTACTTGGTGGGAAGGGAAAAACTCCTGAAAAAACATCCGGTCTAAGGCTGAGAGTAAGGGTCTTCAGAGAGGAAAGAAATGATCTGCTGGGGAGTAAATCAGGAGAGTCTTATCGGGGGTCTCAGCCTTAAACCTTGATAAATTGCACGGCTTCTCCTTAGCAGCTTTGTTGCCAAAAAACGTGTGGAACTTTGGCGCGGTGATTGCACACATTTCGGAAGAATATGAGCACCAAGCAGAATAATTCAAAAGATGTGACTACGCTCTTGGATCGTGCCCGGCCTCATGTAGGGCAGCGTGGCAAAGAAATACAGAAATTCGGTTCCGTAGTCCGAATACCCATTGGCCTGGATGAAAATATTTGCCAGGAAAGCGTGGCGATGCTGAACCAAATTTTGGTTGACACTGCGTCGATTCGCGATCTTTACAAAAAGCATCATTGGCAGGTCTCTGGCCCGACTTTCTACCAATTGCACCTTCTGTTCGATAAACACTATGAAGAACAGTCGGAATTGATTGATACCATTGCGGAACGGATTCAGGCGCTTGGCGGTATCAGCATTGCGATGGCCGCAGATGTAGCGGAAATGACCAAAGTGGAACGTCCTCCTAAGGGAAGGGAAGAAGTGCCAGTTCAGATTTCACGACTCCTGGAAGCGCATGAACTGATTCTGAAACAAGCCCATGAGTATGCGAAGAAGGCAGCCGATGCTGGTGACGATGGCACCAATGATCTGCTGGTGAGCGACGTGATTCGGACGAATGAACTGCAGGCCTGGTTCATCAGCGAGCATTTGGTGAATCTGCCTATTGTGGACGCTGATTAGTTTTATACAAAGAAGGTGCGGTTCTTTCCCGCAAGAACCGCACCTTCTTTGTAGTTCTTTGTTTTATTTCACGTCCGGCGGAATCGGGGAAGGCCCATGGGATACCACTCCTCGGAACGCTTCTGCAACGGAGATGTTGTTCTTATCCAGTGTCTGCCCGGTAGACCGGTCCATTTCCACTACAGCCTTCTGATAAGTACCTGCTGCTGTGACTTCCGCAGTCTGAGCAGTTGCTAAATCTCTTTGCACCAAAATTACATTGAAAATGGTGGATGCGCCTAAGCTCAGTTTTTTCTGTTCGGCATCTAGAGTTTGTTCCTGCAGGATTCTCGCTTTCACCGCCGCTTGGTAGCCAGAACGAGCCTGCTGCAGACCGATCAGCGCGTTCCGAACTTCCACACGAATCTGGTTTTCCTGCCGTTGTAAGGAAAGTTCATTCTGCCTCACCGTTAATTGATCTATCGTGTAATCCGCACGCGCGGTTCGGTTTCGCAAAGGAATATTTAATTGAAGACCTGCTGAGTAATCCGGAAAATTCCGGCTAAACAACTGTCCGAATAAATTCCCAAATCCCCCAAGAAAATAAGGGTTCACTGCGCGGACTGAAATAGGTGTTCCAGATGTTAAATCACCAGTGGTAGTAGTCTGGCCATTTGGATTCGGCAAAGAATTGGCTGGGCCTGCTAAGCCATTGTTCGCTACAGTGGCAAATGCCTGAAGTACAGGCAACAGTTCGCTTCTGGAGCCCTTAGCATTGATTTTGCTGTTAGTGAGACCAATGCGCGATTGCGCTAACTCGGGCCGTGCGCTTAACGCCTGGGCAACTAAATCCTGGTAAGGCTGTACCGGTTCCACATCTGGAATGCGGATTCGATCTGTGGGAATAATGTGAGCTTCGGCAAGGGTGGCGCTTTCTACTCCGGTACGGCTCAAAGCGTTCTTAAGGGTGGTTTCCTGCTGTAAAACACGAGTCTGGGAAAGAATCAAATCCTGCTGAGAACTGGCTACTGCTGCTTCTGCGCGAACAATCTCAATAGGAGCGAGCGTGCCGATTTCGACTTGCTTTTTATTATCGCTATACAGCTTTTCGTTATAGGCTAACGATTGCTGCTTGGACTTTACATCATCAATGAAACTGACCAGATCCCAGTAAAGATCCACAATGGAAGTAACGGTGGTAATCACCTGTTGCTTGAAATTTAAATCCGCTTGTTCCCGGCTATTTTTTGCAATGACGATGTTGCGGTTATTGAGTGCCCGGCCGAATCCTTGTAACAAATTCTGACGGACGGTCAAACTAAAGCTCCCAGTCCGAAATGGATTGTAAGCATTGTTGTAGTTATTAGACGATAAACGTTGCTCAGAATATCCGAAGCTATAAGTTGTCCCGGTTGCGAATCCTTGGCTGATTTGAAGCTGCTGAGTGTTAATGCCCTGGACGAGTGCAGTAGTCCCAGTCACGAGTTGACTTGCCTGTGGTTGAGTAGCATGCTGCCATTGCAAGATCCCGGATATGGTTGGATCATAATTGGGGATGGTAGAGCCAGTTTGCTGCACGAGTGCACCTTGGTTGTTGCTTGCAGCTGCGCTAGCACTTGCAGCAGCGCTTTGCGTAACACCCGTTGCCTGCCCTACTCCAAGGGAGGCGCTGGTGGCTCCGCCCGTTACATTAGGGGTTACGCCTCGAAGTGCACCTCCCGCTTGGGCGCGCAGGACGTTCGCATCTTGAATCGGCGCTCCATACCGCTGAAGTTCAATGTCAATATTGTTCTCCAGAGCTAAGGCAATTGTGTCCTGTAAGGACAGGTAAAGATTGCCAGCCTTGAGCAGCGATTCCAATCGCCCGGAATTGCCGAGCTTGACTGGGTCAACGGCAACTTCCTTATAATTCCGAGTGAACCTGCCCAAAATGCCAGTGTCCTGCCCTCGTTTGGGCAGATTGTCAGTAGTGTTGGCCGTCGGGCTGCCGGGTTCCTGCGCGGGTGCAAGCGGCGCACACAGCAGGAGAATGCACAAAATAGCGATAGCGGGTTGTAAGCGATACATGTTTCTTTCTCTATTTAAGGCTCTAATCACGAGAGTACGCAGGACCAGTGTAGCGAGTTCGACTTTTGCGATGAACAGCGCAAAAACTTCCCTCAATGGTATAGTAGGCCCTGAGAATGGTGCAAGCCAGACCCCTGCGTGATGCCGCAATCAGATGAAGTCGTGCGCCTGTTTGAAAACACAGGTGCTTACCTCCAAGGGCATTTCCGTCTGACGAGCGGTCTTCATAGTGATCGGTATCTCCAATGTGCCTTAGTTTTGAAACATCCTGATCATGCGGAACAGCTCGGGCGTGATTTAGCGGAAAAGCTCTCTGCTTTGACGCCGCAACAACCAATTGGTTTGGTCATGTCTCCCGCGTTGGGCGGACTCATTATTGGCCACGAGGTCGCCCGAGCTCTCGGCACGCCTTTTTTGTTTACCGAGCGCGGCCCCGATGGAAAAATGACCCTCCGGCGCGGCTTCTCACTACATTCGGGAACCCGTGTGGCAGTGGTGGAAGACGTAGTAACCACCGGTGGCAGTACCCGTGAGGTGATCGAACTGGTGCGTGCGGCTGGCGCGGAGCCGGTAGTGGCCGGGTGCATCATGGACCGGAGCGGCGGCGCGGCTGAGCTATCCGGAGTTCCCAAGGTGGCTTTGGCTACTTTGGAGGTGCAAACATTTCCACCGGAAACCTGCCCTCAATGCTTGCGCGGAATTCCCGTTGTTAAGCCCGGTTCCCGGGCAACGGATGGAAGTGCTGTTCCTGGCAGTGCGGCGAATTAGGATCACTGTTTCTTACGACGGAACAGATTTTCACGGCTGGCAGGTGCAGCCTGGTTTTTCCACGGTTCAGCAGATTCTGGAAGAAACGCTTGCCACCTTAGAAGGGAAAGCGGTATCCGTGGCAGGTTCCGGGAGAACCGATGCCGGTGTTCATGCCTTGGCTCAGGTCGCTGCATTTTCTCTCGAAAACCCAATCCCTGTAGAGAATCTACGCCGGGCGATGAACCGGCTGCTGCCACCTTCTATCCGGATTCTTCAGGCGGAAGAGACACACGAGTCGTTTCATCCCCGATTCGATGCCATTGGAAAAACATATGAGTACCGGATTTTTCGTGCGGAGGTGTGTGATCCCTTCTTGTGGAGATACGTCTACCACTACCCTTACCCTCTGGATGTAAATCGCATGACGGAGATCGCGCCAATGCTGGAAGGTGAGCACGACTTCCATGCCTTTGCTTCTGCGGACCGTGCGCGGGACGCTGTAGGCGCTTCCCATATCCGAAGAATTTTTTCTTCCCGGTTCGAGTCTTCCGGGCCCGTTCTGATTTATCGCGTTCGTGGAAGCGGGTTTTTAAAACATATGGTTCGCAATATCGTTGGTTTTCTGCTGGAAACGGGAAAAGGAAACGCAGATGAAAATATTTTGGCAAAGCTGTTGCATTCGGAAAATCGGCAAAAAGCCGGTACTAGTGTACCGGCGAAGGGCTTAACCTTGTGCCAGGTAGAGTACGAAGCAAAGCCTTTCTGATACCCTGATTCTGAGGTTCACATGCGGCTATACGATCTCGATCCCGGCCCGGAATGCCCAGAAGTGGTTCGCTCTATTATTGAGATTCCGCAAAACTCGGCAAATAAGTACGAGTACGATGGAAAACTCGGTGTGTTTCGCATGGACCGTGCCTTGTATTCCCCCATGCATTACCCCGGAGATTATGGGTTTATTCCCGGCACTCTTGCCGATGACAATGACCCTCTGGATGTGTTGGTGCTGGTGCAGCAACCAAGCTTTCCAGGGTGCCTGATTGAAGTGCGGCCAGTCGGAATCTTGAACATGGTGGATAATTCCGAACGGGATCAGAAAGTTCTTGCCGTGCCGACTCGTAATCCCCGCTACGATCAGATCCACACCATGGATCAGATTTTCTCGCACGTGAAGCGCGAAATTGAGCACTTCTTTACCATCTATAAGGAATTGGAAGGGAAAGTGACCAAAATGGAAGGATGGGGTGGTCCTCGGGAAGCAAGAAAGGCAATTCAAGAGTCGCGCGAGCGTTATTTGGAAACAATCGCTCCCACAGCAACTGCAGTCACTGCTTAGCGGATTCTAGTGATTGTTATTTCAAGTACAATTTTTCATAAGCTAAGCTGAATAACGGTACTCAAGACGCTGGCAAAGGCCGCTATGCGTCTTGGACTATTCTCCGTTTTTTGTCTCACCATACCGGCTCTTGGCCGCTTCTGCTCCCCATCTCAATCCGGCCCAAATAGCCGCTCGCATTTGAGCCGAATCAAGGACAAGCGGGAAAAGAAGTTCAGTACCTAATCCAAGGCAATGGATATTTGTTTTCTGTCGGACAATCCAGTTCGCAATTGACCATCCGAAATACGGAAGGAAAAGCTAATTTAGATATGTCGATTAGTAGGGGCGAATCCTGATGCTCGTTGGACGCCTCTGGTTCCTCTGAAAAGCTATTCCAGCCATTTCCGGGGAAATGATCCTGCAAAATGGATTCGAGCCGTCCCAAATTTCGCAAAAATCCGGCAGTCTTCCGTGTATCCCGGAGTGGACCTGGTTTTCTACGGAAACCAACAGAGCTTGGAATATGACTATGTGGTTGCACCGGGTGCCGATCCGCGTGCGATTCGGATGCAGTTTTCCGGCATCTCTTCGCTTGCCCTAGATCCCTCCGGCAATTTGATTTTGAAGACCGCTGCCGGTCCTCTTGTGCATCATCGACCGGTCATTTATCAGGAAACCGCTGGAGGTCGACGCGCTGTAGCAGGGCAATTTGTAATTCATCCTGCTCAGCAAGTCTCTTTTCAATTAGGGCCATATGACCGCTCTCTTCCCCTGGTAATTGATCCAACGCTCAGCTACTCCAGTTTTCTGGGAGGAAGCGACGACGATAATGGAAACGCTGTAGCAGCGGATGCTTCCGGCAACATGTATTTTGCGGGTATTACCTTCTCCACAAATGATGGAGACGGAGACATCCTGCTTCGAAAATTTGCTCCTGATGGCTCCCAGGTCTATTTGGCGGATTACGGCGGCAATGGGGATGATTACGGAAATGGTGTTCGTGTAGATTCTTCCGGTTCCGTGTATGTAGGAGGCAGAACCGATTCCACGGATTTTCCGGCTGTAAATGCATTTCAGAGCGGCAATGCTGGCGGAATTGATGCGTTTGCGTTCAGTCTAAATCCTGCCGGTACGAATCCCTATTTTTCTACCTATGTAGGGGGTAGCGATGATGATTATGGATATGGAATAGCGCTTGACTCCCAAGGCGCTGC
This sequence comes from Bryobacterales bacterium, assembly GCA_963791675.1. Lineage (GTDB taxonomy): Bacteria > Acidobacteriota > Terriglobia > Bryobacterales > Bryobacteraceae > JALYXI01. The sequence goes on along the minus strand of CAWBTD010000009.1, from coordinate 102,663 downwards.
ATATCTGGCCGGAACTACGTATTCCACGAACTTCCCAACCAGCCAAGGTGCTTACCAAGTCCCGAACCGGGGCAACACAGATGCCTTTGTCATAAAACTGAATGCGAATGGCGGTCGTGTTTACTCCACGCTGGTAGGAGGCGGCTCCAACGACAATGCATACGCCGTAGCGGTGGATAGCAATGGAAACGCATTCATTACCGGGTCCACGAATTCCGATAGCTTTCCGCAGGTCAATAACCCCTTTCAACACTCTCGGCATAGCACTGGAACAGGCTTAGATGCGTTTGTGACAGAGATCAACACCAGTGGCACCGGCTTGGTCTACTCCACTTTTCTTGGCGGAGGCGGCGATGAGGAAGGGAATGCTATTGCGGTGGATGCAACCGGCAGTGCCTATATTACGGGTAGAACGGCATCTTCGGATTACCCGACGACGAGCGGAGCGTACCAGACCGGATTCCAAGGTGGAGACACGGATATCTTTGTTACAAAGATGGTCGTAGGGCAGGGAGGGTTATCCTATTCGACATTTCTTGGCTCCCACGGAGCAGACGAAGGGTGGGGTATTGCGGTAGATGGGGCTGGTGCTGCCTACATCGCTGGAGATACGGATTCAGACCAATATCCTGTTTCCAGCGATGCGATTCAAGGCAGTCGGCGAGGCAGTTTTGATGCTGTGATTACCAAATTGAACTCGGCTGGAAACGGCATTGTGTTTTCCACATTTCTGGGCGGAAGCGGAGGTGATGATATCGCCTATGGCATTGCCGTGGATTCCGCAACAAATATCTACGTGGCAGGTGTTACTTCATCAAATGATTTTCCTGTGACTTCCAACGCGGTCCAGCCTACGCCAGGTGGTGGGAATACAGATGCTTTTTTTGCTCGAATTTTCTTCCAGAGTGTTTCCGGTTCGCCGATCATTTCTAACGGAGGCATTGTGAATGGTGGCAGCTTTGCCACCGGGCCAGTTTCTCCAGGCTCTGTGGTTTCGATCTTTGGCAATAACTTTATCGGCTCTGCGATTTCAGCTTCCAGCGTTCCATTGCCCACCAGCCTGGGCGGTACTTCAGTGCTGGTGAATGGTGTTGCGGCTCCTTTGTTCTATGTCGGCCCGCAGCAGATTAACATTCAGTTGCCAAACGGAGTGCCTGTCGGCTCCGCCAGCATACAGGTACAGAACACAAATGGCATTTCGGGAACAGCCAGTTTCTCTGTGGCGCAAGCAGCACCGGGTTTGGTGGTCAACAATGGACGGGCCATTGTGGTGAACCAAGACGGCAGCATTAACGGGGCAGGGAATCCTGCCAGAGCGGGTACCACAGTAGTGGCTTATTTCACCGGAGTCGGACCGGTAAGCGCATCCCTTACAAATGGAGCGGCTACGCCTGCCTCACCGCTGCCACGTGCCTCACTCCCTTCCACAGTTACCATTGGCGGTACTACGGTAACTGCTTCTTACGTAGGCTTAACTCCGGGTTCGGTGGGCTTAGCACAAGCCAATATCGTTATTCCTTCGGTTGGTACGGCAGATTTCCCGCTGGTGATTACGATTGGTGGAGTCGCCAGCAATTCCGCTTTGATTGCAGTGAGCCAGTAACTCACTGCTTCGGTGGGTTGGAGAGTGTTTCGCCTTTTTTCAGCAGCGTCGGTGGCTTCCGGCGCTGCGAATTCTGATCTTCTTCCTTTTGCGCAGATGCCTTTCGTTCCGCTCTTTCCTTCGGCTCCATGGTGGATTCGATTTCTTTCTTTTCCTGGGCTTCCTTAGCGGCCACTTCCGTGGAGCGAGTGGTTAGGTCTTGCGAAGCCAATTCCAAACTATCGTTCGTGCTGTCGATCGCTTGTTTTAGAACAAATTCATAGCGAGACTGGTCCTTCGGATGGGAACTTGCCACTTGCTCAAGGAATTTCAGCATCGTTTTTTCTCCTTGCGCTACGGCCGTATTGCCGATTTCAATGTTCAGTTTGCGTTTCAGGGCATCGTCCGAAACGGTATCAATGGCGTCCAGGATTTTTAAATACTCATCCAATAAGTCATGCACCTGAAGCGAGCGACCCGGTTTTTCTTTGCTCATCAGCGATTTCACTTGGTCTAATCGTTGTTCAGCAAAACTCAAATACAGTTTCAAGCGATCATTCGGGTCCTGCATTTCCCGAACCTGATCTACTTCGTTTGTGGTGAGAAAGTCTCGCTGTCCATAAGCGGGCGCGCCCAATAAAAATAAGGCTAAGATGCAACGTTTCATTTTGCCCCCATGATTCCAAGCAGCCAAGCTTCGTGCACTTCCTGCAGCTTTTCCCTGACTGGCTCTATTAATTTACGATCATCAAAATCCATGGCATTCTGAAGCGCATCCAAGCGCTTCAACATGTCACGAGTTTTCGTTTCTCCATATTTAAATGGTCTGGACCGTTTCCGTGCATTCTTTCCGGTTTCCTGCAGAGATGCCCGAGCTAGCTCAACAGATTCCCGTATTTCGTCCAGATGCGCGACAGTGTTTTTTGTGTCGCCTTTGCCATATGCATCCTTGGCACTGGTAAGCTCTTGTTCCGCATATTCCAATGCCAGTCGGGCGCGTTTTTCCAGATTCGGTTCTGCCTTGAGATCATCCAGTCCGCTGGGCTGGAAAGATCCATAAGCAAGTGCCGTAAGGAGAATCAGGAGAAAGAACTTCACCTTTTACTCAACTCCTGCCGAATGATGCGAGCGCGTTGACGTGCCTCAAACTCCTGATCCGGATTCTTGCCTCCGTCCGTAGCCAGGAACTTTTCATAGCTTTCCAAGGCGGGCTTCAGCTGTTTCAACTTATCCAGAGTGATGGCCCGCAAAAAGTAATTGCCCGGTGTTTCTTCTCCCAGTGCTTTCACTTTATCCAGGGCAGCCAAACCTTGTTCATAATTCTGGTTCACAATCAGGACGCTGGCTAATTCGTTCCACGCTTCCTTGGAGTCCGGCTTCAGTTTGGCCGCGACAAAAAATTGTTGTGCCGCAGGCACAAACTGCCTTTGGTCTCGCAAGGTGCGGGCAAGAATCATACGGAGATCGAAGCTATTCGGCTCTTTTGCAATCGCTCGCCCCAGTTGTTCTACTTCTTTCTGCGGCTGCTTTGTCATGCGGTAAGCCGTCGCTAAAGCTAGTTGATTGGCAGCAGTAGGTGAAACCGTTACCGCTTTTTCCAGAAAAGGAATTGCTTCCGCAAACTGCTTCCCTTCCACCAGCAGTTCTCCTAAGCGCTCCTGAGCACCGCTGTTCTCGGGAAACTGGCGATAAATCTCTATCGCCCCAGTCGGGTTGCCACTTTTTTCGTAGTCGGCTGCCAGCTCCAAAAGGGCATCACGATAAGAAGGGTCCAGTTCCGCTGCCTTGCGAAAATGCGGCGCCCCGTCCTCTAGCTTGCCTTGCAAAGCATCTACCCTGCCAAGACCAAGTTCCGCAGCAGCCAGTTTCCCATCGCTCTGCAAACTGGCTTGAAAATGCAATTTCGCTTTTTCCGGATCGCCTGCGGCCAGATAAGCTTCTCCTAAGCGAAGTTGTGGACGAGCTTCGCCGGGCTTTTGAGTGACCGCTTGTTCCAGGTGAGCAATGGCGTCAGCTACGCGCTTCTCCTTTTGCAGCAGAAGCCCAAGGTTTAACTCCGCTTGGTACAGGCCGGGCTTGAGGGCGAGTGTTGTTTCGTATTCCGGAATGGCATGGGCAGAATCGTTTTGCAGGCTATAGGCCAGCGCTAAGTGAAAATGAGCGGCGTAGTCCTTTGGCTCCTGTGCAATCGCTTTCTGAAATAATTCCACCGCGCGTGGAAGTTGATTTGCTTCCAGGGCCTTTCGGCCCTCTTCCACGGGGTCTGCAGTTTGTAAAAGAAGAAATAATGCGGCAGGTAGCCACATACCCTTAGTGTAGCGGGTCATGCCAAGCTTCCGGAGAAGCCCTGCTTTTATTACTCTGGCAAACGGAAATAGGTCCGCAAAACGAGATCTCTTGGCTGCGGCTGCCCTCCTATCCACAAGCTTCCCTCTTGATAGGTCTTGGCTGTGGTGAGCCATGGTGTAAGCATCTGACCTGGAGGAAGGCCTTCTGCCGAAAGAATCACTGAGTACATGTGACCACGCGAATTCTTGATCTCTGGAAACGGAAAATCAATCCAGATATTGTCCGGCTGGTGACGCACGGGCAAGTCCTTGCTTGCAAGAACGGCTGTGGAATCTGTTCCGGAAACCAGCCTGAACTTTAGTTGCCCAGCCGTAAGATGCCCAGCATAGTTGGCGATCCATACTGAGAGTTTGCACATGTGGTCCTGAGTTGCCACAAAGGACTGCTTTACTTCACGGCCAGGCATTAAAGGACCGGCGGGCACTATTCCTTTTGTAAGGCTGACGGAAACATCGGTCCAGATTCCTTCCATCTCCGGAGTCCAATAAACCGGATAGATCACAGTGGCCACCACGGTTGTATTTACAACAAAGAAACCAACTGCCAGCAAAATGACTAGGCGAGGAGAAAGCACCAGTGACCGCAGCCCAAGGGCAATCAGTAGTGCAAAACAACATAAGCTCGGAAACAAAAATCTTCCTTGCGGCTGAGTGAAATGGATATTGTATTGAATCGCTAAAACGATGTTGGCCAGGATCGGTAGAACCAACAGCGCTATCAATCGCCAGTTCACTTTACGCCGGAACAACAGCCCATAATATGCCGAGCCCGCCGAGAGCAAAAACAGCATTAAATAAGCTATAAAACGAGAGGGGCATTTGGATTGCCATGTGGCCGAATAGCCCTATAAATGATCTCCACATTACGATTGGAAACTCATTGCGGAAGTAAGGATCGCTTAAAGGACGAGTGATGACCTTCCAGTAAGTGTTTGGTACTGTGGTGGCCAGCAAGTCGCCATACGTCACTACGTTCCAGATCAGCCAAGGCAAGATCACCAGCACCGTGACACCGAATGCTGCTAAGCGCTGTATCCGCACTCGCCAGGAAGGAGCTTCAGCCGCTAACAAAGCCACTGCTAGGGCAGGCGCTAAGGAAACCCCATTGATCTTGGACAGAAATGCAGCACCCAGCAGGGCAGCGGCCCAGCAGGCGCGTTTCCAGGTAAAACCGGAAACATAGAGACGCACACTGAAGTAACAACAGGCGGCACACAGGGTAGCGACCAGGGTGTCATTGTTGATGGAGCTACCGCGAAATGTGAACTGAGGGAGGAAAGCAGCTACCGCACCAGCCAGCAGAGCAGTAGCGGGTTGGCCGGAGACTTCCAACGCAGCCATGTAGATGAAATAAACGGTGAACAGGGTCAAGAAGGCGGTGACCAGGCGGGCAATGCGAATAGGAGCAAAGCGGAAGCGGAGCACATCATTCGTACGAACAGGGTAAAGGCGGACCACTGTGCAACAAGTGTTCTGGGTGCCTAAGGAGTCTCGCGTGGGAGGCGGCTGAACCAATGCAAAATGAGAAGCAAACGGAGCAATCAAGGCATAGTAGAGAGGTGGCTGCGTCGCTTCTTGATAGGCTGGGCCAAATAAAGGCAGCGTGCCGTGGTCATGAATATATTCTGCAAGCGCCCAATGGTGGTATTCGTCCGGGCTCTCGTAGACAGGGTCCATAAAAGACCAGAGCACCAACAGGAGAGCAGCCGCAACGAGAAGCGGACGGAGATACGGGGCGGATAAGTTCATACGGGGAGCAGAATCAACTACAAATATTTTCCCGTGTGCGATTCGGGGACCTTTGCGATATCTTCCGGGGTTCCGCAGGCAACAATATGCCCTCCTTGGTCGCCGCCTTCCGGACCAAGATCAATAATCCAGTCCGCCGCGCGGATCACATCGAGATTGTGTTCGATGATCAGGAGGCTTCCCCCTTGATCGATCAACTTCTCAAAGGCAATCAGCAGTTTCGCGATGTCATCAAAATGGAGGCCGGTGGTGGGTTCATCGCAGATATAAAGGGTGCCGCGAGAAGTGGATTGCGCTAAGTGGGAAGCGAGTTTTACGCGTTGTGCTTCGCCGCCGGAAAGCGTGGTGGCGGATTGGCCTAGGCGTAGGTATCCAAGTCCAACATCGTCCAACACTTTCAGGCGACCCTGAAGACGAGTGTGATCGCTAAAGAAACCCATTGCTTCCCGCACGGTCATTTGGAGCACGTCGTGGATATTCTTGTCTTTGTACTTGATCTCCAAAATACTGCTTTTGAATCGCGTGCCGTTGCATTCTTCGCAGATCAGTTCCACGTCTGCCAGAAACTGCATTTCCACTGTTACCGTTCCATCCCCCTGGCAGGTTTCACAGCGTCCGCCTGGAATGTTGAAGGAAAAATGCCCCGCGGTGAAGCTGCGTTTTTCCGCATCCGGTGTTCCGGCGAAGATGTTGCGAATCAGGTCAAACGCTTTGATATAAGTGACGGGGTTTGAGCGCGGTGTGCGTCCAATGGGTGATTGATCAATCATGATCACCTCACTGACGCGTTTGTTGCCCTCCACTCGCGCACAAGTTGCTTTGGGAGGAGCAGGCGCAGTGGATTCTTCCGAAGCCTCCTCCGTTACGGGATGGTGGAGCGCCCGGTAGATGACATCATGCACCAGAGTGGATTTGCCGGAACCGGAAACACCGGTTACCACCACCAGCAAGCCCAATGGAATTTCTACGTCAACATTTTTCAGGTTATGAAGCCGCGCCCCATGAAAACTGAGCACCTTATCCGGATCTACCGGACGCACTGCGCGAGGCGTTGCCACCTGCAAGTGGCCGCTCAGGTATTTGCCGGTTAACGATCCATCCTGATCCGCTTTCAATTCCGGGTAAGAGCCTTGGAAAATGACGCGTCCCCCCAGTTCCCCCGCACCTGGACCCATATCCAGGATATGGTCTGCTGCGCGCATCACTTCCGGGTCATGTTCTACCACCACAATGGTGTTGCCCAAGTCACGCAACTCTTTCAGGATTGTCACCAGCCGGCCTGTATCCCGTGTGTGCAAGCCGATGGAGGGCTCGTCAAGAACATAGCATGCCCCCACTAACCGCGAACCCAGAGAAGTCGCCAGTTGAATGCGCTGTGCTTCGCCGCCAGATAAGGTAGACGACAAGCGATCCAGCGTCAGATACTCCAACCCAACATCATTCAAGAATTTGACTCGCTGCCGAATCTCCACCAGAATCTTTTCCGCAATTCCGGCTTCCTCTTCGGTTAACTGCAATCCATGGAAAAATTCCTGCGCACGCGTGATGTTCAGCCGCAGCACTTCCCCAATCGTTCGGCCACCCACGCGAACATAAAGCGCTTCTTTGCGTAAACGTTGTCCGTGGCATTCCGGGCAGCGTGCATAGCCACGGTACTTGCTCAGAAAGACGCGTACATGAAGTTTGTACTTCTTGCTTTCCAGAAAATCGAAGAAGCTGCGTACTGCGACCATTACCGAATCCGTTTCAGCCTCGGAAAGGTCACATACGGGTACATGCAAGCGAACCTTTTTCCCTAGGTTTCGCCGGAGGTCTTCGTACCACTCCCGGCCTTTGGGCTTGGTCCATGGTTCCACTGCGCCTTTTTCCATGGAGAGCGAGGAATCAGGAATTACCTTGTCCCAATCGTAATCGATGGTATTGCCAAAGCCTTGACAGCGAGGGCATGCGCCGGAGGGGCTGTTAAAGCTGAACAAGTTTGGTTCCGGCTCGCTGAACTCCATGTGAGCGGAAGGGCAGGTGAAATGTTCGGAAAAGCGAAGCCGTGTCTCGCCGTCGCTGGAGAGCAGAATTGCTTCCTTTGCTTCCCGGTAACAGCTCTCAATCGTGTCCACCAGTCGCTCTCGCAAGTCTGGGCCAATGGCAATCCGGTCTGCCTGCACAAATACAGGCTCGGCAAAGTTGATTTCCAGAAGCGATTCCGGAGTGGAAAACTCGAACGTTCTGCCGGCTTGGAATAAGCGGGAAAACCCTTTCTTCCGCAACTCAAACAGATGTTCTTTCAGATCCCCTGCGGCGAGTACCGGAAACAGCACATACCAGCGGCTCCCTTCCGGCAATTCCATTACTTTGGCCGCAACGCGATCCACTGTATCCCGCTCTACCCGTTCCCCGCACACCGGGCAGAACGTACGCCCGATCCGGGCAAACAATAGCCGCAGAAAATCGTAAATTTCCGTTGCTGTTGCCACTGTGGAACGCGGGTTTCTGGTGGAGTTCTTTTGCTTAATGGCGACTGCGGGCGCAATTCCCTCAATTTCGTCCACATCCGGCTTTTCCATACGCTCCAGAAACTGCCGGGCATAGGCGGACATAGACTCCACATACCGGCGCTGCCCTTCGGCATACACCGTGTCAAAAGCGAGCGAAGATTTGCCGGACCCCGAGACTCCTGTGATTACCGTGATCTGGTTATGGGGAATGGAAACATCAATGTTCTTTAAATTGTGGACGCGTGCGCCCCGAATGTGGATCTGATCTTCCAACGATGGTTGCCTGCCGTGATGTTGATGTAGCCGTGTGGAAAGGTGGGCTGAAACTTCATGTTACCGTATCCCTAGTTTTTCCTGACGGAAACCGTTCCACGGGCCGTAGCAAGCGTGATCGGCGGGCCGCTATTCCCCTGCACACTTCGCAAGGAAGCAGCCCTTCCTTCTACATCCATTCGGACTTCAGGACCATAGTCATTGTGGGCTTCTCCCCGATCGGTATTTGCCTTTAAATCAAATTCTGCTTTGGCAGGTAAAGCCAATTCGATGTTGCCGTTCCGGGAGCGGACATCCATTTTCCCCAGTGGCAGCTTATCTGGATTGAGTTCAATATCGCCACGCTCGATTTCCAACTCCAAGGCATCCGAGAAGTGGTTCAAACGAATATCCCGTGATTTGGAAGTCCGAAGGTGAACCGGACCCACAATGTTATCTGCCCGGAGGTCTCCCAGACTCATGGTAAGCGTGCCAGGCACTTTGGCTACGCGCAGGTCGGTTTGATTGGACTCGAAATGGAGCGGCTGGGCAAGATTCTTAAATTCCAGGGTTCCCCCATAGGAGCCATTCACCGTGACTTGCCCGGCAATATTTTCCAACTGAATATCGTTGCCCCGGCCTTCCAAGGCCAGTGTTCCTTTCAAGTCCGTGGCTCGCAGTAAATTGCAGCGCGTCATCTCCACACGTACATCCCCGGCCAGCTCATTTAGCCGGATTTCCCCACGTTCACTGGCAACGCTGACAGCGCCTTCCAGCGAATTGATGGTTAAATCGCCCGATCTCCCTCGCGTCTCTACTCCCACAGTTCGTGGAACTTTGATTTCCAGATTCGCCGTGATCCGTCGTGCGTGCTGCCGCTGCTCGTCTGCGAGCCGGACCACTAATTGATCGCCTTCCCGAACGAACTGCACATGGGTTTGGTGGTCTGCCTCATCTGCATCTTCCTTCCGGTAAGCCTGCACGGTTTTGTTGCCTTCTGCGGAGTAAGTATCGGTGTTTGTGGTCCCGGTCAGCGTCAAACTTCCCGAAATGTTATCGAATACCACGGTGCGGATGCCTTTTGCATCCCCCTGCTCCGTAACAGGGTACTCATAATCCTGCTGGAACAGTTCAAACCCGTTTCGGGTAAAGGCCATTACGGGAAAGTTCGGCCTGTTCCGATGCACTGCGCTGAGAAAAACCATCAAGATGCCCAGCAGAATCCAAGGCACTCCAAAGCCGCCGCGAAAACGCCGCGTTTCTACCAACTTGCCGTTTCCGGCAGCCACCAGAACCTCTACCAGCTTCACGATGCCAAGCAGAATCAACAGAAACGGCCAGTATTGAAAAAGGACATCCGTGACCGAAAAGTTTGGCAAGTAGTCGCGAAGCAGAAACAAGGTTCCAACGGCGATCAACACCAATGGACCTGCAATCGAGCGGTGTCTCATTCGGACCGCCTTCGTGCCCACTGCCCTAAACTCAACAGCCCGAGCACGATCAGAATCGCAGGCCAGCTCCGGCTGAAACTCAGAATGGAATACTGATCCAGGGCGAACAAGGTGCCGATGGTGATCAGCATCACCGGTCCTCGAACCGCATTCAGCAGAGCGGAGCTGTGATCATTCATGTCGCACCCCGGACGTGTCTACCCGCACATAAAGAAGGTAAACGCCAATCAAGATCAATCCCACGGGCCACAGCCTGACCAGCCGGTAAAAGGAAATAATATCCGCTTGTATCAGAAGCAGCACCGCTCCTAATCCGATCAACGCAATTGGTCCGACCGGAAATCTGCCGGGAGTTCGATCCACTTCAATCAGGCTGGAGAATTCTTCCACCGCTATACCATCGCGTCGTTTTTTAGCTGTGTGATACGCCTCCAGCGCCATATAGAAGTACCACACGGCGATCATGATTCCGAACAGCGGCTCTAGGCCGTGTAAATCGTGAGAAGAAATAATGCTGACCAGGATGCCAAATACCACTGCATGGACAAGCCCTTTGGCATATTGACCGTTATAAATAGCGCCTACGCCCGGAATCAGACCGAGCAGGAAAGCTACCCCAGGGGAAGGGCCATCTTGCCGGGGAAACACGGGGGGCGTGCTCAGGGGAATCTGCCCGGTTGGGTTGGTAGCCGTGCTGGCGAAGCCGCTGGGTTCCGCTGCAATGACCGGAACATGTTCCTGACAGAAAATAGAGCCCTGAGCCTCACGTTTGCACTCCGTGCAGAGCGGCTTTCCACAAGTGCGGCAATAGGCTACTGCAGACGCGTCGGGATGGTTTGCACAATTCATGGTTTACTGTTCCGTCTTTCCTGAGGGTGGATTCGTCACGCTTTTCCCTTTGGGCAAGCGATGCGTATCTCCCTCATCTTCTTGTTGCTGCTCTTTCCACTCATCTACACGCGACTGCACCTCATAGACGAGTTTCATACTTTCATATGCCTTCACTGACCGTTGCCAACCACGATGAACCTTGTTGTCAAACACAGTCCATAAGCGGACCGGATCCAGATCTGCCGCCGTCAGAGCGTGCTGGGGTACCCCGGCACAGCGGGTCATCATGGAAAACGAAAGCAGCGTCAGCATGGCCCCCATCACAAATCGCGGCTGCGTGAAGGGCTGGAGAACGGGCGATAAGAACCGGCTGGAAAGTTGCGCCATCCAGCCGCCCTGGGGAACCTGATGGAGAATTTTGGTGACCAGCTCCGGAGGAAGCTCCACTTCGGCGCTGCGCTCCACTAAGCTGGAAACTTCTCGGGCTGCTTGCACCAATTCCGAGCAATCTGCGCACTCCGCCAGATGCACTTCCATCAGCAATCGGTGATCAGAAGGAAGCGTGCCGTCCAGGTAATCGCACAGCAAAGCATCGAAATCGTTGCAAGTCATTGCCTTAAGGCTCCTTTCTCCCCTGAGGAAAATATGTTTCTTGGGCCGTGCTGCCCGGCAGTGCATTCATGCCCGTCCTTTTTCGCAGAATTTTTGCCAATTCCGCACGGGCGCGGTTTAGCCTGCTTTTTACTGTTCCTTCCGGAATGCGGAGCACTTCCGCAATTTCCCGGTAATCCAGTTCTTCCAGGTCACGGAGAATCAGAGTTTCCCGTAATTCGGGAGACAGTTTCTGCATAGCCGATTGCAAATGCTCACGGGCTTCCCGGCCAGCAAGCAAACCATCCGGGCGGGCTGCAGAAGTGAGTTCTTCCTCCACCCTTGGTAACTGCTCTTCAATCGAGTCTGTGATGCGGTCTTGGCGGGAGCGCCGGTAATTATCAATCAGAAGATTGCGAGTCAGCCGGGCAAGCCAGGTCGTGAAGCACCCTTCTTCCGCCCGAAAGCTCCGAATGGATTTAAAAATCCGAAGAAACACTTCCTGCGTTAAGTCCTGGGCTTCCGAATCGCTGTTCGTGAATCGATAGCAAAGGCTATAAACCCGGCGCGTATGCGTGCGAACGAGGTGCTCCCAAGCGCTGTCATCGCCGGCCAAGCATCGCTCAATCAGGGTTTTGTCTGATTCCAGGTTCTCCACCAGGCTCATCACAGCGGTTGCCATATCCCCATTTACGGCATTTCCTCCGCCGAGGTTCATTTTTTCATAAGATGGCGTATGTGCACTGCCCATTTTGCGGCCACCTGGAAGACAAAGTGGTGGATTCACGCGAAAGCAAAGAAGGAGAAGCGATTCGGCGCAGGCGCCAATGCCTGGGATGCGAGAAGCGCTTCACCACCTATGAACGGATCGACGAGGTGCCGTACATGGTGATCAAGAAGGATGGGCGTCGGGAAAAATTCGATCGCCAGAAAGTACTCTCCGGACTCCTAAAGGCAGGCGAAAAACGGCCGATCAGTATGGGAAAGCTGGCGGCACTGGTGGACCGGGTGGAAGCAAAGCTGACCGACTCGCCGGACCGGGAAGTTTCCACGGTGGAAATTGGGGAGTTGCTGATGGACGAGTTGCGCGACCTGGACAAAATCGCCTATGTGCGGTTTGCCTCCGTTTATCGTGATTTCCAGGACGAAGAAGCATTTTTCGCAGAACTGAAGATCTTGATGCGACAAAAAAGCTCCTGATTTTGTAACCTTCTTCCTTCTGAAACATCTTGTAAAATGTAGGGTTTACGTACCCGCCCGGTTGATGTTATAGTTACATGAGTAAAATTCTGCAAGTTTTGCCCCAAAATAAAGCCAATATATTAACAAACCAAGATTGTTTGGGGGAGGTGTATGTCAGTGGATCAATTTGAAGATCAGTTTCTAAACGAAAGTCCGCTCAATATTAACTTCGACGAGGAAGCGACTAAATTCTTTGATCCAGAGGCTTCTCCGGAATCTGACTTCCTCCATCCACAGCAGCCCGTAGAAGAATCCATCTACACGGACGATCCGGTTCGTGTGTACCTGCGCGAAATGGGAGCCGTGCCGCTGCTGACCCGTGAAGGGGAAGTGAACCTGGCACGCCGGATGGAGCGCGGCAAGCTGCGGATGCAGAAGGCAATCAGCCGCTCTGCCGTGGTGCAACTGGTGATTCTGGATACTGCGGAGCAGTTGAAAAAAGGCTCGCTGGATCTGGAACAGGTCGTCGATATGGGCGAGCTGGAAGAAGGCATTCCAGCAGATGCCAAACGCCGGGAAGAACTGCTTGCTTTTTTTACGGATTTCGTCACGCTGCATAAGAAGCAGCAGGCGATTGAAGAAAAAATGGAAAGCTCTGCCGTGGCTGTGAAAAAGCCTCGGAGGAGACTCTCCGGCAGGCTGGCGCGAGCCAAAGTGGAGACTTCGGTCGCGATTCGCCGCACTCCATTTCTGCTCCGGAAATGGAAAGAATTCGGCAAGGAAATTGAACAGGCGGTAGATGAGCTTAGCCATCTTGGACCGCGAGTTGCGAAAAACCGAAGCACGTGGCGGAGCCAGCGCCCAGCAGCGGATTCGCGAATTAAAGCGGGAAATCAAAAAACGCGAGTCCATGGCCGGAGCCGCGTTAACGGATCTGAAGCACACCTTGACGGTGATTCGCCACGGCGAACAGGAAGCCGAGCGAGCCAAGAAAGATCTGGTGGAAGCCAATCTTCGCTTGGTGGTTTCCGTGGCAAAGAAGTATGTGAACCGTGGCTTGCACTTGCTGGATTTGATTCAGGAAGGCAACATTGGTTTGATGCGCGCTGCCGATAAATTTGAATATCGTCGCGGTTATAAGTTTTCTACCTACGCCACTTGGTGGATTCGGCAGGCTATTACCCGCGCGATTGCGGATCAGTCGCGTACCATCCGTATTCCGGTTCACATGAATGAGAGCATGAACAAGTTCCTCCGTGCTTCTCGGGAACTGGAAAAGGAATTAGGCCGTACTCCGACCAACGATGAAATTGGGCGTCGTATGGATATTCCTGTGGAAAAGGTACAAAAGCTAAAGACCATTTCCCGCGATCCGGTATCCTTGGAAACTCCCGTAGGCCGCGATGGGGAATCGGCATTAGGCGATTTAATCGAGGACCGCTGGGTAGGTTCTCCCGTAGATGCGGTGATTGAGTCCAATGTACGGGACGAAACTGCCGGAATTTTGAAAACACTTTCTCCCAAGGAAGAAAAAGTGATCCGCTTACGCTTCGGCATTGGCTGTGAGCGGGAACATACGCTGGAAGAAATTGGTCAGGAATTTGATGTAACTCGGGAACGAATTCGTCAAATTGAGGCAAAAGCACTTCGGCAGCTTCGTGCGCCGGAACGCGCCCGCCGCTTGCGTGCGCTGATGGCTGCCCGCTAAACGATAAGGTTGCATATGCGCTTACTGTAGTGCATATGCTCCATCTCACAGTGAAATTCCACTTTTGCTGATTTCCATCAGCAAAGTTTCTGCTTGTGCATAACGCGATCTGGTCTGAAGCCAATAAGCCGCATCAGGGGAGACCCACTGCACGCATTCCAAAATATGCGGCAAAGCGATGTAAGGGTCGTCTTTGAAGCCTGTGTACACCTTGTTCTGAGAACTCAAAATGGGTTCATGGTGAGCAATGCGGTTACGTAGTCGCCGAATGATTTCTAAACGCCAGTGAACAAAGCGGCGGGGGACATGAGCATGAGAAAAAGCCTTGTGGAGGCTAGGTGTCCACAAGTAATCGAATGTGCTCGCCGTAATGTTTGACCAGAAGCCAAAGGAAAGCTCGGCAACAAGTTTTCCTATGCTTGCTCCCGGACCCGCCTGATTTCTTGCTGTTGCGATTATGTCCCTTGTGGGTTTAGGAAATACTAACTTTTCCTGCTTCTTTGACCATGGAAGCACAATGCCGCTTTGATACCAATCTATGACTTTAAGATCACCGCTGAGAGTGGAATGGATACTGTTGCGAACAGTTACTTCAAAGCTGTGCAGAATTCCAAAAAGCGCTTCTGAAACTGTCACATTGTATTCATAAAGCTCCAAAGCAGCAGCCAAATTGTTGTTTGTCGCAGCCAGATATCGCCTTAGCCTCTCAGTTGAAATAGCCTGTTCAAGATTCGCTAGAAATTCCGGGGTGTAAAGAGGCCGTAACAGCATATCAATATAGAACTATTATTTTCGTTAAGACAAATTGGATTGAATTCTTGTTGACCGTAGTACAAGCTAGCTTGTACTATAGATTTGAACGCTACCGGAGCCATCTCTGCCAGTAAGGTATATGTCCGGGGCCATGACTTACTAAAAAGGAGGTTCTTTGAACCTCCTTTTTGTATTTATTTACCTGTTGGTTGCCTTTGGAATGTCTAAGCTCTGCATTTGGATAATGCAGGGATCGTTTTGTTTGAGTGAGATTCGTAAGTTTTGTTATACTAACGTTGCCCGCCCGTATTACCTGTACGGTTAATTGTTAAAAATTGATAGCAATCGGGATTATCGGATAATTCAGCTACTACCATGGCAAAAGAGAAATTTGATCGCAGCAAGCCGCACGTCAATGTAGGCACGATTGGCCACATCGATCATGGCAAGACGACCCTGACGGCGGCGATCACCAAAACACTGGCAAAGCATAACCCGAAGGTGAAGTTCCGCAGCTTTGACTCGATCGACAATGCACCCGAGGAAAAGGCACGCGGGATCACGATTGCCGCGGCACACGTGGAGTATGAGACGGCCAATCGGCACTATGCCCATGTGGACTGCCCGGGACACGCTGACTACATCAAGAACATGATCACCGGGGCGGCGCAGATGGATGGCGCCATTCTGGTGGTGGCTGCCACGGACGGGCCGATGCCGCAAACGCGCGAGCACATTCTGCTGGCGCGGCAGGTAGGTGTGCCGAACATCGTGGTCGCCATGAACAAGGTGGACATGGTGGATGACGCTGAACTGCTGGATCTGGTGGAGCTGGAAGTACGCGAGCTGCTGTCGAGCTATCAGTTCCCGGGCAATGATCTGCCGGTGGTGCGAGTGTCTGCCTTGGGCGCTTTGAACGGGGAAGCGCAATGGGAAAAGTCGGTCGATGAGTTGATGGAGGCGGTGGACAAGTATGTGCCGATTCCGGAGCGCTTGATTGACCGGCCGTTTCTGATGCCGATTGAAGATATCTTCTCGATCCAGGGGCGGGGCACGGTGGTGACCGGACGGATTGAGACCGGGATCTGCAAAGTGGGCGAGGAAATGGAGATTGTGGGTTTCCGGGACACGCGCAAGACGGTGGTGACGGGCGTGGAAATGTTCAAGAAGCTGTTGGATGAAGGTCGGGCAGGGGACAACGTGGGGTTGCTGCTGCGCGGGGTGGAAAAGGAAGAAGTGGAGCGGGGGCAGGTGATTGCCAAGCCGGGCTCGATCAAGCCGCACCGGAAGTTCAAGGGTGAGGTATACGTATTGAGCAAGGAAGAAGGGGGGCGGCACACGCCATTCTTCAAGGGGTACCGGCCGCAGTTTTACTTTCGGACCACGGACGTCACGGGTGTAGCGATGTTGCCGGAAGGCACGGAGATGGTGATGCCGGGGGACAACATTCAGCTGGACGTGGAGCTGCAAACGCCGGTGGCCATGGACAAGGGGCTGCGGTTTGCGATTCGCGAAGGCGGACGCACAGTAGGCGCTGGCACCGTGTCGGAAATTTTGGATTAATTAGGGGAAATAGGGAGCAGGAATCATCCTGCTCCCGAAAGGTTTTGTATGCGTGAAATCATTACATTTCAATGCGGTGAGTGCAAGAACCGCAATTATTCAAAGACCAAGAACAAGAAGACCACCACGGAGCGTATTGAACTGAAGAAGTTCTGCCCGTTTTGCCGTAAGCATCAGCCTCATAAGGAAATCAAGTAAACTGAAAGCGTCCTTGAACGAAGGGGCGTAGGTTTAACGGCAGACCAGCGGTCTCCAAAACCGCGAGTGGGGGTTCGAATCCCTCCGCCCCTGCCAATTTCTCTATTGAGTAAAGTGGAAACGTTTTTGGGAGAAGCAATTTATGGCAACCTCAGTTGAACCAGCAAAAGCGGGTACGTTGGAGGGCATGAAGCAATGGCCGCAGATTACGCGAGATTACATTGCCGACCTTCAATTGGAGATGAAGCGTGTTACTTGGCCTACCCGTCAGCAGGTACAGGCCACCACATTGATTGTGATCATTACAGTGTTTGCTTTCGCGGCTTATTTTGCCGTTGTGGATGAAATCATTAAAAACACTGTGACTCGCATCACCGATTTAGCCAAGTAAATGAGTAACGCCACTTATTTTCCGGATGACCAGGAAGAGTCCGCTCATTTGCCCTCCGAGTCCACTTCTTCACAAGATCCTACTTTGCCTGTTGCGGAAGCCTATGACGCCGAGCAATTCGCGGAAGCCGAAGCTGACCCTTCTGCCGTAGCTGTTGCGCCAGTTCCGGAAGATGAAACCAAGAAATGGTTCATTGTTCATACCTATTCCGGCTTTGAAAACAAGGTCGCGGAGTCTTTACGCACCCGCGCCGAAGCTTTTGGCTTTGCGGACAAGGTTGGCGAGATTCTGATTCCGACCGAAGAAGTAGTAGAGCTGCGGAACGGCAAAAAAATCACCTCCAAACGGCTGGTATATCCCGGCTACGTGTTGGTGCAACTGGAAATGGATGATGAGATGTGGCACGCCGTGAAAGCCACTCCTCGAGTTACCGGTTTTGTGGGAGGGGGCACGCACCCTGTTCCGCTGACAGCCGATGAAGTAAATGCCATCTTGTATCGCCAACAGTCTTCTGTAGACCGTCCACGACCCAAGATGAGCTTCGAAAAGAACGAAAGCGTGCGGATTATCGATGGACCGTTCACGAACTTCTCTGGCAAGGTGGATGAAGTAAATCCCGAACGGAATACTCTTCGCGTACTGGTCACTATCTTTGGCCGTGCTACCCCCGTTGAACTCGATTTTCTGCAAGTAGAAAAGGCATAGCAAAGGTAAAGCAACAATGGCAAAGAAAGTAACTGGACAAGTAAAGCTGCAAATTCCGGCAGGCAAGGCAACTCCGGCTCCTCCTGTTGGCACTGCCCTTGGTCCTCAGGGCGTGAACATCATGGATTTTTGCAAGGCTTACAATGCAAAAACTTCAGGAAAAGATCAGGAAGGTTTGATCATTCCTGTTGTGATCACTATTTATTCGGACCGCAGTTTTACGTTTATTACGAAAACTCCCCCGGTCCCAGTGTTGATCAAGCGTGCGGTAAACATTGCAAAAGGCTCGGCGGAACCTCACAAAACAAAAGTTGGGGAAATCACGCAGAAGCAGGTGGAAGAAATCGCTAAGATCAAACTGCCTGACCTGAATACCACTTCTTTAGAAAGTGCTGTAAGTTCTGTAAAAGGCACTGCCCGCAGCATGGGCATTACGGTAGTTTAAGCAGCCCCTGGTAGGCTGATGCTGGTCCGCTTCCGGATAAGCCGCAAGATGGCGGCTTCTTCCGGAAGCAATCCCTCCCGATTCTCCTCACTAATTCCAGGTTTCAGGAACTGAAACAACATCCCATCCTCATAAGCCTCCAGCATCATTGGATGCACGTAATACTTCCGGCAGGTAGCAGGTCGGTTCCCCAGGCGGGATGCGGAATGCTTAATCGCTGTGACAATGTTTCGTTTGGCTTCCGTAGCGGATTGAGCAGGCCCGATCTCCGCTAATTCCATAGCGGCTTGCACGGTTCCCGCCCAGGTGCGGAAGTCTTTTGCGGTAATATGCTGCCCCGTAATCTCGTGAAGGTATTGATTTACATCAGTGGAATCAATGCAGTGCTGGTTGCCTTGCTCATCCAGGTATTGAAATAACTCTTCGCCTGGCAAATCCTGACAAGCTTGCACAATCCGGGCAAGACGCTTGTCATGAAATTCCATTTCGTGATCCTGCTTGCTTTTGCCTCGAAACTGGAATTTAATCGTGGCGCCTTTGATCTCCACATGCCGATCCTGCATAGTGGTAAGCCCGAAAGATTCGTTTTCTTTGGCGTATTCTATATTGCCCACGCGGATACACGTGGTTTCCAGCAGTTTCACTACGGTAGCTAATACCTTCTCGCGGGGAAGTCCTGGTTTCGCCATATCGAGACGAATATGCTCCCGGATCTTGGGCAATACCTTAGCGAAATCAGGAATACGGCTGAACTTGGTATGGTTCCGGAACTGGGAATACAAAGGGTGATAACGATATTGCTTGCGTCCTTTGGCGTCATAGCCAACCGCCTGCAGATGCCCATGGGGCAAAGCGCAGATCCAGACGCGCTCCCAGGCAGGAGGAATTACCAAGCTGCGGATTCGTTGGAGGTGCTGTTTATCTCGAATCACCTTGCCTTCGTGATCCACAAAGTAGAATCCTTTTCCGGACCGTTTGCGTGTAAAGCCAGTGGTAAATTCCCGGATATAGCGGAGCCCGGCCGCGCGTGCGGATTCCACCGGATCTACAATGATTGCGTTTTTTCTTCGCATCCGTCTGTTTGTAAGATGCATTGCGGCAACACAAGAGGCATGTTTCGTGCCAGTTGCTTTGGTTAGAATGGGATGTTGCCCCGCTCCTCACTGGCCGGTTGGAACTGGCCTCTCCTTTATATAGCGGTCGCGCTGACTACGCTGGCCACTCTGCTGTTGGAGCTTTCGCTTACCCGTATTTTTTCGGTTGTTTTTTATTATCATTTCGCTTTTTTGGCGATCTCTATTGCCCTTTTCGGACTCGGGGTAGGGGGCGTATTTTCTTATGTGGTAGCTGAGTGGCGCGGTAATTTTTTCCGTAAGCTTGGCTTTTTAAGCGCGGCAAATTGCGGTCTGGTGATTCTAGCCGTGGTCACTGTGCTGGGGCAGAAAACAGAGTTGGGCAACGGCCAATTAGCGCTGATCTATTTCACCAATGCGTTGCCGTTCTTTTGCTCGGGCATCATTGTTTCCCTAGTGATTTCCGAAACCATTGAGCGCGTAAGCCGGGTTTATTTCTTTGACCTCCTGGGTGCGGCTTGCGGCTGTCTGCTGTTAGTCCCCATGCTCAGGAACTTTGGCGGTCCGAACACCACCTTAGCCGTTGCGGTCTTGTTCGCGGCAGCGGCCGCTATCTGGTTCAATCTGGGGCAGTACCGAATCGGCCGTGTTGCCAGCGTAAGTTTGGGGTTGCTGCTTACTTTGTTGGTAGTGGTAAATCTGAAGGTGGGTTGGATCGACGTTCGTTACGCCAAAGGCCAGAAGCTTCGCCAAGAACGGTTTGTGAAATGGAACGAGTTCTCCCGCATTGCACTCGCGCCGGAAGGTGGCATGGAGCAAATTTTCATTGACGCGGATGCTTCCACGGGGATCGCCAATTTCAATTTCGACCATCTGACGGAAAATAACCAGCGGGATCTGCTGCACCAGGGAGCCAGCCTTCCTTATAACGTTCGGCCCGGTGCGAAAACGCTGATTATTGGACCTGGCGGCGGATGGGATGTGTCCCGCGCCTTGGCAAGCGGAAGCCATGATGTCACCGGCGTGGAGATCAATCCGATCATCGCCAACACGGTGATGCGGCAGAAATTTCCCCAACTGAGTCAGCGCCTATATTTCCGACCCGATGTTCACATTCAGGTGGCGGATGGACGCAGCTTTGTCCGGCGTAGCCCGGAAAAGTACCAAGTGCTGCAAGCCACCTTGGTGGATACTTGGGCTTCCACGGCTGCGGGCGCATTTGCCCTTTCGGAAAGCTATCTCTACACGGAAGATTCTTTTCACGACTACCTAACGCATTTAACGGATGACGGCATGATCGCCATTACTCGCTGGGGTTTTGATCCCCCTCGCGAGTCCTTGCGGCTGATTTCCCTCGCCATTGCCTCCTTGCAAAAATTGGGGGAGCCGGAGCCATGGCGGCATGTGATTGTTGGCCGGGAGTGGCCGTCAGAACTGAAAAAGTTCGGTGCTCGCGACACGGTGCTGATTGCACGGAAACCCTTCTCTTCGGAAGATATCGAGAGGGCGAAGGCAGCAATTGCAGCAGCGAATATGGAAGCAGTTTACCTGCCAGGCGAGCAGATTCCGAATCCTTTTACAACGCTTTTGCGCACGGCTGACCCCGGTGCTTATGAACGGAACTATCAGTTCGATATCACTCCTATTTCTGATAATCGGCCATTCTTTTTTTACACCGTGCAGCCGCGTGACATTTTGACGTTTTTGCAAGGCGCTACCGAAAAATCAGCGGATTTCAAAATCAACAAAGCCGTTCCGTTATTATTCGAACTTCTAGCCATCAGCTTGGTTGCGGTTGCGGTCATGCTCTTGCTTCCTCCCATGGTGTTGGGTACGCACTTACCGCGCGAAAATTCGGTGAAGATCTTTCTGCTGTATTTTCTCGCGATTGGCACCGGCTACATTTTGGTGGAAGTGGCACTGATCCAGAAATTTGTTTTATTTCTAGGACATCCGACGTATGCCTTGACGGTGGTGATTTTTTCCATGCTTCTTTCTAGCGGGATCGGAAGCTATTTCAGTGGACGAATCTTGGACGGACAGGATCGTCGGCTTCGAGTGGTTTTGCTTTCCGTTACTGCCTTGATCGCGCTGCTAGGGGTAGCCGTGACCGTGCTCTTGACCGCCTTGGTTGGATTACCACTAATAGCTAAAATTCCGCTCACCATGTTGCTGATTTTTCCCGCAGGGTTTGCCATGGGAATGCCCTTTCCGGCAGGGCTTGCCCGTTTGGAAGCATGGCATAAACCAGCTCTGCGGTGGGCTTGGTCGTTGAATGCTGCTTCCAGCGTATTAGGCAGTGTAGGGGCTTTGGTTTGTGCTATTTACCTGGGGTTACTACAAACTTTGCTGTTGGGTGGTCTTCTTTACCTGGGAGCCTTGCTGGTGTTATCAGTGAAGCGCTCGCCCCTGGCCTTTCCGGGGATTACACTTGAGAGGGAGGAAAAAGTCGGTTTATGACGCCAACACAGGTGGCCTCTGCCTCGGACTCGTCCTTGGGCCAACTGGATTCAGACTTTCTCATCCGAGCCCTCCGGCTCATGTATACCTCGCGGCGCATCGATGACCGCGAAGTCTTATTAAAGCGTCAAAACAGAATCTTTTTTCAAATCAGTGCGGCAGGGCATGAAGCTGCCCAAATTGCCGCCGGATTAGCGGTTCGTCCTGGTTACGATTGGGTTTACCCTTACTACCGGGATCGTGGTATCGCGCTTGCCCTGGGAGTCACTGCGTATGAAATGATGCTGCAGGGCGTGGGAGCGGCTGACGATCCTGCCTCCGGGGGGAGGCAAATGCCCTCTCACTGGAGCGACCCAAAGCGGAATTTAGTCACATCTTCCTCGGTTACTGGAACCCAATTTCTTCAGGCAATCGGCTGTGCGGAGGCGCTGCGTTATCTCCATCCCCAGTCTGACCGCATCGCATTGGTATCTGCCGGCGAAGGAGCTACCAGCGAAGGGGAATTCTGGGAATCCATTAACGCGGCGTGCTTGCGGCGATTGCCCGTGGTTTACCTGATTCAGGACAACGGCTTCGCCATTTCCGTTCCCAAAGAGTTCCAAACACCGGGTGGCAATATCTCCCAATTGCTTTCCGGCTTTCCCGGTTTGCTGCGGGAACAAGTGGATGGTACAGATTTTATCGCCACGTATCGGGCGCTGCAAAGAGCGGTGGAGCATTGCCGGCAAGGGAATGGGCCTGCATTTGTTCACGCCCATTTGATCCGCCTTTATGCCCATTCTTACTCCGATGACGAGAAATATTACCGAACCGCCAAGGAACGGGAAGCGGAAGTAAAACGTGATCCTCTTCTGATATTCCCTCGCTTGTTGCTGGAGGAATCCGTTCTTCCACGGCAGCAATGGCAAACCATGATGGATGAGGTGGATCATGAGGTAGATCTTGCCGCTCAGCAAGCGTTAGGAGCGGAACCGCCTGCTCCGGAAACGGCTCTTCGTTACCTTTACTCTCCCAGTGTTGACCCTTGTTCTCCCTCGTTCGAAGTTCCTGAAAAATTCCAGGGCGAGCCGAAAACCATGCTGGACCTGATCAATTCCACGCTGGCAGAGGAGATGCGTCGTGATGAAAAGATCGTGGTCTTCGGCGAAGATGTAGCGGATTGCAGCCGGGAAGACAGCCTCTGTGAAGTGAAAGGCAAAGGGGGTGTTTTCAAAGTAACCGCCGGGCTCCAAACGGAATTCGGGAGCCGTCGCTGCTTCAATGCCCCCATTGCAGAAGCGGCTATTGTGGGTCGCGCCTTAGGCATGGCCACGGCTGGCATGAAGCCGATTCCAGAGATCCAGTTTTTTGATTACATCTGGCCAGCCATGATGCAAATCCGAGATGAGTTGGCGAATTTTCGCTGGCGCTCTCATAACGGCTTTTCCTGCCCCCTTGTGCTGCGTGTGCCGATTGGCGGCTATCTGAATGGCGGGGCAATTTATCACAGCCAATCCGGGGAAGTGACGTTCACCCATATTCCAGGCTTGCGTGTGGTGATGCCCTCCAATGCCCAGGATGCCTGCGGGTTGCTGCGTACTGCCATTCGTTCTGACGATCCGGTTCTGTTTCTGGAACACAAGCGCCTGTATCGTGAGCCCTACAATCGCTCTCAGCACCCCGGCCAAGATTACACGATTCCCTTTGGAAAAGCGAAAGTGGTAAAAACTGGTGATTCGCTTACCGTCATAACCTACGGCGCAACAGTGCACAAGGCGTTAACGGCTGCCGCACAGATGGAGCGGAAAGAGGCAAACCGATCCATTGAAGTGATCGATCTCCGCTCGCTGTCTCCCTACGATTGGGAGACAATTGCCGCTTCCGTTCGGAAGACTAGCCGTGCTTTAGTGGTCCATGAAGATTGCCTTTCATGGGGGTACGGAGCGGAGATTGCTGCTCGCATCTCTGACGAATTATTTGGCGAACTGGATGCCCCGGTGCGGCGCGTCGCTGCCCTGGATACCTGGGTCGGCTACAGCCCTCAATTAGAAAACGCCATTCTGCCACAAACGGAAGATATTACTCGTGAGATTGAACGGCTTCTCCACTACTGAGAAGCCGGGTCTTTCGCGGAGCATTGTTATACTCGTTGTTTAACCTCCTATGATTACGTCAACACAACTGCGTCCGGGGATGATCATCAAGTTCAACAATGAACTGTATTCCATCTTCAGCATGAGCCATCGGACGCCGGGAAACTTGCGCGGATTCGTGCAAGTGAGCATGCGCCAACTGCGCAACGGTTCCATGGCGGAACACCGTTTCTCGTCCGAAGATAAAGTAGAACGCGCCATCATGGATGAACAGGATTTCGAATACATGTATGACGATGGCGAATACTACTACTTCATGAACACCGAGAACCTTCGAGCAGATGCACCTGACAAAGGACATTCTCGGGCGATGCCGTTTACTACCTGATTCCTAACCTGAAGATCGCGGTGGAGTTCTACGAAGGCAAGCCCATGGGCGTGGAACTGCCAGCCACTGTGGATATGACAGTGGTGGAAACGGAACCTGGCTTAAAGGGCGCCACCGTTTCCAACGTCACCAAGCCTGCCAAGATGGAAACCGGGCTGGTGGTGCAGGTGCCGCCATTTATTACCGAGGGCGAAAAGATCCGCGTGAATACGGCGGAAGGCACTTACCAGGAACGGGCATAAGCAATCAGTTCCTCTTCTTCTTCGAGGAAGCACTGTTCGCAAATCCAGCAGCACCCGATCCTGTTCAATCCGGGCAATCACAGGCGGCGAGCCGGTACGCAGCTTTTGTTCAAATGCACGGGCATCCGCCGCGTGAATCGCAATCAGAAACGTAGGCAACGTTTGAGCGGGCGTGGAACCGCCACCTGTAACCGATTCGCCCGGAATCGATTTCCGCTGCTAACTGGGAAACTGCCTGGAGAAAGCGTTCTGCTCGGCTGCGGATTTCAGAAGCGGTAAGCACGGATCATTTGCAGCGTGGGAATCTGATCCCACTGTTCTAACACAAGGGCGCGTAGCGTTTGTTCCAAAGCCGGAGAATCAGCTTGTCTAATCGTAAGGCCCGAAACATTGGATTGCGCCGCAAGCGAGCCACCAGCTCCGCATCACCGGCAATGATTCCGGCTTGCGGACCGCCAAGCAGCTTATCACCGCTGAACGAAACTAAATTTACGCCTGCGTGGAGGCTGGTCTGCACCAGAGGTTCCTGAATTCCGTAGGGCCGCAAATCCACCATGCACCCGCTGCCAAGGTCTTCGTGGACGGGAATGCCAGCCTCGCGCCCAAGCGCCGCGAGTTCGCGCAGTTCCGGCCGTGCGGTAAACCCGATCATATGAAAGTTGCTCGGATGGACGCGCAAAATCAGTTTGGTTTGCGGCGAAATGGCCACACGGTAATCCTCTATTCGCGTGCGGTTCGTGGTTCCCACTTCCCGCAAAACTGCACCGGAGCGAAGCATGATTTCGGGAATGCGGAAGCCGTCGCCGATTTCAATCAACTCACCGCGTGACACGATCACTTCGCTGCCCGGAGCGAGCTCATGAAGCGCCAGATACAGGGCTGCCGCGCCATTATTGACAGCAATCGCTGGCTTGCCAAGCAACGATTCCAATAGTGCGGCGATGTGGGTATCGCGCTTGCCGCGTTTGCCGCGTCAGGAGGTCGTATTCCAGGTTGCTATATCCATCCAACTGCTGCGAAACCGCAAGAGGAGCGCGACCCAAATTGGTGTGAAGCACGACGCCAGTGGCATTGATCACACGGCGAAGCGAAGGTTCAGCCAGCCGCAATAATTCTTGTTCGGCAACAGATTCCACCGAAAGACTGCTGCTTCCCTTTGCCCGGATTTCCGCACGAGCCTGCTGAAGAGCACGCCGAACGGCACCAGTGACCAGCGGAGCAGGGAAGCGCCGTGCGGCAGGATTTAAGCGCGCAATGACTTCATGGACCGCTGGAAGGTCGCGAAAGGACACCTTTGATGCTAACGACTTGTGTAAGGAGCACGCAACCAACTAAACTAAGAACTTCGGGGCGTGGCTCAGCCTGGTAGAGCGCCTGGTTCGGGACCAGGAGGCCGGAGGTTCGAATCCTCTCGCCCCGACCAGTATTTCCAATCATTCACAGCAAATCACTTCAGGGACACAATTGCGGAAACTCAGACGTTCCGCTGTTTGCCAGACCTTTAAGCTATTCAAGTTTTTCCTTTGGCTGTGATTTTATTGTCGAACGCATTTAGCGCATACTGTTGGCGTGAACCGCCCGCCGATGACGGTTGTGGAATCAGATCAGGCGTGGCTGGTTGAGTTGATTGGTGCAAATCCGGAAGCGGGTAATCTGATTCCGGAGACCGAGGGCGTCAGAAATCAGCAAAGCTGAGCGGAACGCGATGGCGAAAATTGTACCGGCCATTGTTCAGGGCTATTCGAAAGGTCGTGGAGCAAGATGACAAGGGCGAAAAACCGGGCCGTCCAATCCGCTGTGAAGAAAGCTCCTACGGTTGGCGAAAGAATTATCGAAGGTCTCGAAGAGGGGCTCGCCTGGTCGAAAGGCGAAGAGCTTCCGGTCCGAGTCACGCACGTGCAGGTACCTGATGTTGACATTTCGAAGGTACGTCGGCGGATGGGTCTGAGCCAGGAACAGTTTGCGCTGAAATTCGGTTTCCCACCAGCGACATTACGCAATTGGGAGCAGGGACGAGTTCGCCCGGATACACCCACACGTGTTCTACTGGCTGTGATCGCGAAACATCCAGAGAGTGTGGAAGACCTCTTGAAAGATGTTCGGTAACCTAGCCGTTTATCTTCCAACCGTGCGCAGCACTTTCGTGGCGAATGCATCTGCTGCTTTGATATCGCTTTGAGCCGCCTTGGCATCGCCTTGGGAAATGTGCCGTTGGGCATTGTCAAGGCGAGTATGCATCATTGTCATTGCATGAAGTGTATCGGCGTTTAAATCCTGACTCTGAGCTTGCAAGTTTTGCCGGACGAGAGCGATCTGCGTGTCGGCAGAGCTGATTTTGGAGCTAGTGTTCGCAAAATCGTTTTGTAATTCTGCAAGCTCCGCTGCTGGAATGGCCGCACTTGCCGGAGATTGTTCCACAGGGGCTAATGGAGTCGGTGTGTTTACCACCGCATGTGGCGGTGTTTTGATGGATGCATTTTGCGGCGGGCGTGGTGCTAACGTTACATTCTCCGGCTGTTGTGGATGCGGCTGCGTTGATTCCGGTGAAGCTGGCACTTCCGTGATTTGGACGTTGACGTTCCAGGCTCTTAGCTGGTTATGCACTTCTGCTAAATCCTGCTTTGCACGTGTATTGTCAGGAAATGTCGTGGCGATGTTGATTAGTACACCTGCTGCTTTTTTATATGTTTCCACCGCTTCCTGGTGGCTTTTCGGTCCAGGCTCTTTGACCTGAAGCGATCCGAGTTGCCGATAAGCGTCAGCCACTTCCACGCCCAGGCGCTGGTCCATAGGTGATGCGGCGCGTACACGATCCAGATATTGAACACCGCGATCCAACAAATCCCATTTTTGTGATGAACTTCCTGGCGGCAATGCGTTGAAGTCCTTTTTTAGTCGCTGAACATCGTCCAATAACGCGTTGATCGGCTTTCCTTGCACAGGTTGCGCGACCACTGCTTCTAAATCAGCAATCTTGGAGCGCAACTGTGCAGCTCGCACATATTCCCATCCGCCAAAACAAGCCAGCAGCAGGATCACGGCTGCCACTGCCAGCATTGCCCGTTTCCGCTTCAAAGCCTTCATGGAGCGGATTGCATATGCCTCATGGTGAGCCGTCATGGACTCGCCGTCCAGGAAATGCTGCAAATCGTTTGCGAATGCAAGCGAAGACTGGTAGCGCTTTTTAGGATCAAAGCGCAGCGACATGAGCACGATGCTATCGAGTCCGCCGATCATCATGCGTCGCAATTGCGCTGTGGTTTCGGATTCGGAGCGGAGATCTTCCCGGATGTTTGCACTCGGCAGCGGCGGGTCTTCTCGCGCGGCTAACTTTGCGATTTTCTCATCCAGATTGTCGTAGGGGGTTCGGCCGGTCAGAAGCTTGTAAAGAATGATGCCTAACGAATAGATGTCCGAAGCAGGTTGCAGTGTTGCGCCTTGCATTTGCTCCGGGCTTGCATATATCGGTGTCATGGGGCGGCCTTGTACCCCGGTTAACTCCTGCGACGACATGGCCGCTGCGCCTACCATCTTGGCGATCCCGAAGTCGAGAAGCTTTACGACGCCATCCGATGACACCAGAATATTGCTTGGTTTCAGGTCCCGGTGAACAATCAGGTTCTGATGGAGATAATTAACTGCCCGGCAAACCTGCTGGAACAGTTTAATGCGGTCAGTGAGGGAAAGCCTGTTCTGATCGCAGTACTTGTCAATCGGCAAGCCTTCCACGTACTCCATCACGTAGTAAGGCATGCCGTTGGGCGAGTCTCCGCCATCCAGAATGCGCGCGATGTTTGGGTGATCTAATGCAGCAACCACTTGCCGTTCTTGTTTGAAGCGAAGAACGAAATCCGGCGAAACCATTTCGCTGAGAAGTAGCTTGAGCGCAACGTTTTTGCGAAATGCTCCATCATCACGGACGGCAAGATACACTACGCCCATGCCGCCGCGCCCCAGTTCACGCACCAATCGATATGGACCGATAAACTGTGAAGTTGCTTGCCCAGGCTCGACCATGCTCGGGGGCATCTGAGCGGGGTTCTGCAGAAACGAAGCTCCCGAAGTAGAAAGCATTTCTTGTAGTTGGCGATAAAGCGTGTTATCGCCATGGCAAGCGCCTTGCAGCCACTCCTCGCGCTGCGGCGGGGCCACGGATAGCGCTTGTTGAAACAGATCGCGCAGGCGGGTGAAATTGGTGACTTCTTCTGGTTGTGCGTTGCTCATCTGCCCACCACGCGGAAGACTTTCTCTGTCATATACTCCGCCCGTTCCAAACTAAGTCGCGCATATTTCCAATCATGCTCCTGCAAGGCAGCACTCGCCGTTTGCAGGTACAGCGTGATGCGAGTGAGTGCAACCGCCGTCTCGGTGTTCAGTTGCATTCCCTGTGCAGCTAAGTTGCGCCGAATGGTATCAGCGGAATTCCAGGCGACCGCAGATTGGGCTGCCGAGCCTTCATAACGCTCCGATAGTTCGCGTGAGATGGCTGCCTCCGCTTTCGGGACGTTGGTGATGGCTGGCGCTTTCAGCAAAAATGGCAACGGCGCATCTTCCTGGGCATGGCCGGATGCCCAGGAAAATAAACAGAACGCAAAAGACAGCCAAACACGGTGCATTGCCGATGCTCCCTTTCCTGCTATTTCCGAACGACGTCTCCCACCACAGGAGCCGTAGAGCCATTAAAGTTTCCGACAGCGATGCGGTCCCGCACCACGGTAAGTGTGAGTTGACCGATCGGTGTTGTTTGCACATCGAGAACTTCACCTGTGGTTGGATCTTTGATTTCACGACCTTTGTGAAACACCGTAAAGGTTTGGCCGACTTGCAGCCCCGCAGCAGTGCCGGCGTTAATGGTGATGCTTGGCCCCATTACATCAGCGACTCGTGCGTCCAGCTCCAGTGTGCGGTCACTGGCTCCGCCGGACAAGTTTGCGGAATGTAATTGCTCAGCTAACTTGTTCACCGCATCCATGGTGGCTTCGCCAATAATGGTTTCCGCGAAGTTAGCACTGTTCATGTTGATAGCGCCTCCCCCGAAAACTCCACCAGCCAGAAAAGCAGCACCAAAGCCCTTACTGCTGCGTTTGGATTCTCCACGCGCTTCCCCGGTAGCGACCACTTCAGACGTTTCCACATCAACCAGCCGGAAGTCTAAAACCACTACGGCTTTGTTGTCATTCTTATACCCGCCAATCGCGGCTGCGGCCCCAAAGGTTCCGCCGCCTGCTGCTCCACCAACATGGCGATCATCACGGCCAAATACCACGATATCGCCCATCAGCGTGAGGTCCGCGCCGCGAATCTGGCCGACCCGAGCCCCCGTACCTCGCTTCACCCGATTGCTCGCGTCAAAATCCTGCTCGTTCATGACATTGTTTACTTTGCGGCGTTCCACAACTGTGAAGCGGCCATCCTGCTGGACTCGCTTCGTCATCATGGCGTTGATGCCCTGACCGATGTTGACCTGTGTTCCAAAGATGGACTGAACCGAAGTCATCACGGCGGAGTAGTCGAAGTTTTCAATCGACATCGCCTTCTTGCCTTGTGAAAAGGCAGGAAGCGCGATGGCGAGGAGCAATGTTAACGCCTTCTTGGTCATAGGAAGTCTCCGTTACTGTTGTGTCGGTACTTTCTTACGCGCCAGGAATTTAACCTGTGCGGGAGCGGTTCCCGTGTAGTTACCTAGGGAAACTTTATCCCGGACGGAGGAGATCACCAGTTCGCCCCGTTTTTCCGTGACGCGATCCAACACTTCACCAGTGGTAGGGTCTTTTACCTCGCGAATGCTTTCCAAAATCTCAAAGACTTCCCCTGCATTTACGCCTTCTCCGGACCCTGCGCTAATCATCAGCGAATTGCCTTGCACATCCACCACGGTGGCGTCCACCTCGCGCACTCTCTTCTTCATGGTGGTTGCCTGATCGTTCAAAATGGCGGCGAGTTTGTTGACGCAGTCGGTGGTTGCCTCGCCAATAATGGTTTCGGCGAAATTCGTGCTGCTCATGTCAATGGCTGCAGCACCGGCGCCGGTGTAGGCTTTTGCAAAAGCAGCGGCAAAGTTGTTGCTTTTTCGAACAGACTCCCCTCGCGCTTCACCAGTGGCAATAATCTCCGTGGTTTCCGCATCAATCAAGCGATAAGTAATCGCGACTACTGCTTTTTCCTCTTTGTGGGCTCCACCTATCGCCCCGCAAAGCCTGCAATAGCCACCAATCGCTGCAACCGCACCGCTTTGTTTCCTGTCATCCCGGCCAAAAATTGTGATGTCGCCAGCCAGAATGGCATCCGCTCCGCTAATTTTTCCAATGCGCGAACCAGTTCCTTGCTTGGCACGGTTTCCTGCGGTGAAGTCTTGCTCCTGCATCACTTCTTTCACTTTGCCGCGTTCCACCACCACTACTTTGCCGTCTTTGGCCAACCTTGTTACTAAGAGAGCCTGAATTCCTTTGCCGATGTTCTGATTGGTATGAAAATACGTTTGAACAGAGGTCATAACAGTGGAGTAATCGAACGCATCCACCACTACGCGCTTTCTCTGGGCATTTGTGTCTGCAACCGGGTTAATAAGAGCAGCAGCAGGTACAGGAGTAGGAACAGTTACGGGGGTAACTACAACGGGAGCGGCAGCAGGAACTCCCGCCGTTACCACCTTAGGAGTGGAGGCTGAAGCAGGGTCCATCAGATAGCCAATGAGGTTCTCCGAAGCTCCCGCGTCTTTCAGCTTCAGCATGTCTGCGGGAGTAAGACTTAGCGCCTCATGAACTGACTTCATGATCAGTGATTCAGACATCTTCGCTTTCAGCAGGGCAACCACGTTATCCACGGGAGTGACTGCTTTTGGAGCGGCGGGCCGAGTGGCAGGTCTTGCTGTTGCCGGCTTTGTTTGAGCGGGGGCTGCGGTAGCAGCAGGTTTTGATGCAGGGGCTGTCGGTGGTGTTTGACTGTTGCCGGATGCGCCCAGCAAGCACATAACTGCAAACGTGGTTGTTTGTTTTCTGATCATAGTGATAGCACTCTTGCTAAAAGAAAAACTTTTTTAGTTTACTCATTTTTCTTAGTTCTTTGTAAACGGCCTCTAAGAAATGACCGCGCAAACTCCCAATCTCTTCTAACTTTGGTTAAATTTGTTCCAGTTACAGCAACAACTTGCTGATCTGTTAACCCGCCAAAAAACTTCAGCTCCACTATCTTGGCGGATTCCGCATCTTTCCTGGCAAGTAGTTCTAACTGCTCGTTTAGCTCGTCAAAATCTACTTCTTTCTTGGTGCCAAGGGCAGCGGGATTTACATGATCGATACAAACCTTGAACCCGAAGTTACGTTTTTCTGCTTTTCGTTTCCGGGCGTGATCAATCAAGACCAGCCGCATCTGCTTTGCTGCCAATCCAAGAAACTGTGCTCGGCTATGGAATTCCATGGGATTTAGCACCCAGTCCTCAGAGCCCGGCTCGCAGGGTTGAAACAAGCGAAGAAAAACCTCATTTACTACGGCGCTGGGCTGCAAAGTATGTCCAGCAGATTCCATCGACATTCTGTGCCGGGCCACCATTTTCAAGTCGCTGTACACAATTTCAATTAGTTTCTGGGAAGCGGCGATATCCCCATTGGCGGCCGCTTTTAACAGGGTTGTAACTTCGCCGCAGTCACTCATCATTGGTTGACTTCATACTATGCATCCCAGCAGAAATTCATTACACACGCCTCCCTAAAAAAAAGTTGAGTAGTTTTTTTCACCCCTGCGCTTTGACGATCGCCGGCACGGAACGCCGGCGAAAGGGGGTGAAAAACATGATCGATTTGTTCTTCCTGGTGCTCGAATTTATCGTCAATCAGGGCTCTGACACTGGTGTTTAAGTATGTCACTACCCGGGGGAGGTAGCAGCCTCTCCCGGCTTTTGGCAGGTGCGCTATTGTATAGCATCGTGACTGTTCCACTGCTCCCGGTTACCTTCATGTTCACTAGCCTTCTTTCTCTTATTCAGGCTGGGGAAACATGCACTGTGTTTCCGGATACGGAAAATCGTTTGACACTTGCCGACCAAGGCAAGCTCCCTTGTTTTCTGGTTCGGGTGCCGGAGAAGGCTGCTATGCAAATCCTGATCCCTCAGCCGGTTGACTTGGTCATTGCGCTGGAAGGGCCAGGCATAAAGTTGCAGGTAGATAGTTTTGAACTTGGCGTGGAGACGGCAACGTTGGTAGCTTCTGGTGAATTTCAGGTTCATATTACCGCGCGAGACTTAGCGAAACTGCCGCGTACACTTACTGTGTCACGAAAGCTGATTTCATTACAGAAAGGTTTTGCCTGGCGAAACGCAGAAAATGCGGCAACCGAAACGAAGCAGATACCCGTTTTAAAGGAAATCCAATACTCCCGCAGTTTGTGGTCGGAGCTTTCCGAAATACATGCTGTAGCGCTTACCTACCTTAAAGAGGCGGATTATTACCACGCGAAACAAGACTACAAAGCCGCACGAGATACTTATGACGTTGCGATGCGGTTATGTGAGGAATTAGACGACCTGCGCTGCCAAACAGAGGCAGCCAACAACAGCGGCCTGGATTCACAAGAAATCGGCGACTTCGAAAGTTCGCAAGAAAGATTGTTAGCCGCCGTGCAGGGGTGGGAAGCATTGAAAGAACCTAGCCTGGAAGCTATTACGCTCTCGAATCTAGGAATTATGCATTCCCATGCGGGGGAGTTTCAGCAGGCGCTCAGTTTTTACAGCCGTGCCGCTGAGGTGTTGCAGTCGATGAACCAAGTGGGTTTTGCCGTAGTGGAGAACAACCTAGGGCTTCTTTACCAATCGATTTCAGAGTACGGTATTGCGGAGAAGTATTTTCGGCGTGCCCTCCATATCGAGCGCTCCAGTCCAAAAGGCCGAGTACCGGCCCTACGGGCCGGGATCAATCTCGGGCGAAACATGGTCTTGCGCGGTCGCCCGGGGAGCGGAGTTGCGGTTTTGACGGAAGTAGTCAGTCAAGCGGAAGCGTTGGATGATCGTCAAGCGATTGCCACTGCCTCCATTAATTTGGCAGAAGCTTACCTTGCTTTACACTCCGTTTCCAAAGCAAAGCCGTTTTTGGAACGGGCCTTTGGTCTGCACGAAATTCTAAAGGATAAGCGATCCCTTGCCGCAGATCACCATTACCTGGGAGTTGCGGCGGAACAAGAAGGTCATATTCCGGAAGCCAAACTTCAGTTTGCAGAAGCCTCCTCAATTCGGATGCAAGGCGAACTGAAGAATGATGCCATTAGTTCGCTTTACGAGCTTTCCAGTCTGGAACTGAGAGAAGGGCACCTGGATAACTGCCCGGGAGTTAGCCGAAAAGGCACTCTCTTTCTCCGAGACGGTTCGGGTCAAAGTGCCAGGGCCGGAACTCCGTGCGTCTTATATGGCAACTCGGCGCAAGATTCTCGATCTGATGATCCAGATTGACTTTCTTACGGATAAGGCAGGAGGCAAGCGAAAGGCGCTTCTGACGGCGGAGTTGGGGCAGGGGCGTGCACTGCTGGATCTGCTGGCAGAAAACTCGCTGTTAGCTTCTCCTCCTCCGGAGCTGGTGGAAAAACAAATTGCTCTTGACCGTAAGCTCGGGATGATTTCCGACCAGTTGCTAAGAGCGAATGAAGATCGGCAACGGAGCCTCCATAACCAAGCCCAGATCCTTGTGGAACAGCGCGAAGGAGTGGAAGCGCGCATTCGCGATTTTCAGCCTGAGCGAAAGTTAGGTCAACCATTAAACGATATCGATAAGTTACAACGGGAGTTTTTACCGCCGGGAACAGCCTTAATGGAATACCACCTGGGTAACTCTGAAAGTTACCTATGGTTTGTGACAGCCAAGTCTTTGGACGTGTTTCATCTTCCTTCCCAAGGAAGAATTGAGGCGGAAAGCAGGCGTTTCTTATCTCTATTTACCCGCGTCAATGACAGGAAAAGGTCGCCTGAACTGGAAGCAGAGTTTGCAAAAGCCAGCCGTGATCTTTCGCGCTCTCTGTTAGGACCACTGGCCGGAAAACCGCTCCCGGAAACCTTGATTCTGGTTTGTGATGGCATTTTGCATCGTGTTCCCTTTGAAGCACTGCGGCAACTTCATGAAACGACTCCTATCGGTCTCTCACACAACGTTGTGAGAACACCATCGGCTGGATACTTAACGGTTGGCCGGGAAGTTCCCCCCATGGCATCATTCCCTTTGAAGTTCGCCGGGATTGCCGATCCGGTGTTCTCTCAGGATCTACCCAGGCTTCCGTTTACGGAGGAAATCGATGTGATCCAAAAACTGATACCGGCAGCAAAACGAACGGTGCTTACTGGCTTCCAGGCAAATCGAATCAATCTGCTCAAGCTCCCTCTTCAGGATTACGCAGTTTTGCACTTTTCCACCCATGCCATTATGGACGACCGAGTTCCTGCGCTTTCCCGGGTGGCGTTGTCACTAGTGGATCGAAGGGGAAAAGGAATGGATGGTTACTTGCGTCCCGCTCAACTCGCGGATTTGCATCTTTCCGGGTCTGTTGTGGTGCTCTCCGCATGTGAAACGGCGCTTGGAAAACAAGTGATGGGAGAAGGCTTAGCTGGCTTAACAGCAGCGCTGTTTCGAGCAGGCGCAAGCCAGCTCGTTCTCACCCTTTCCAGTGTGGATGCGGAAGGCTCTGCTGCATTTTTTGCCCAAGTATACGGTTCTTTTTTCAGTCGCCATCCCGTGAGCATGGAAGCTGCTTTGTGTCAGGCACGGCGAGCGATTGCTGCTTCTAAGCGCTGGAATGATCCTTATTACTGGGCGCCTTTTATTGTTGTTGGTCGGCCAACAGGACGAATATAATCGCTAATACCTCAATGACTTGCCGTGACGTTTCTCAAAAATCGTGGGAGCAGGCAAGAGCGGCTCTTATTTTTTACTTTCAAAAACGAGTCGGATTCCAGAAGGCTGAGGACTTGGCACAGCAAACGATTGAGAGGATATTGACCAAAGAAGAATTCACCTTTGAACAGGAAAGCGACTTTCTAAGAGTTTGCCTGGGGTTTGCCGCTAAAATTCGGTTTGAAGAGTATCGGAAGGAAACCAAGCGCCAGGAGCGCTCGTTGGAAGATTGTCCGGCGGCAACCGGGCTGCAAACTCAAACCAGGGAAAAACCGGAAATCCGTATTTATCTGGAAGAGGTTCTCCGTATTGCAAAGAAAAATTTACGAAACAAAGATTGGAGTTTTCTGGAAGAGGAAATGGAATTATTTGCTTCCCACTCAACGGAAACACTGAATGCAGCCGAGCAGAATCGATTACGAGTCCGACGGCATCGATTGCGAGAGAAACTACAAAAGTTACTAAATTGGAAGCCAACAGTTTTGTAATGACTGGTGAATTTATGCCATATGTCTAGCAAAACGTTGCGAGACTACCTGCTGGAAACACTCGACGAATCCGAAACGGTTTCCGTAGAAGAGCAATACTTTACGAACCCGGAGTTTCTGGACCGGTTAAAGGCGGAAGAAGAGAGGCTGATTGAGGATTACCTGTCCGGTCGTTTGGTGAGTTCTTCAAAAACCCGGTTTGAAGAAATCTACTTATCGAATCCAAGTTTATTGCAGAAAGTGGAAGCAAAGCGCCACACGGTTTCTGCGGAATCTCCAAAACAACAGTTTTGGAAACTGAACTGGAATTACGCGTTTGCTTCGTTGGCAGTAGTAACGGCAGCAATATTAATTGGATTCTTTATGGTTCCGCAAAAGCCAGTGACCACTTATGAAGCTAAAAAGGAAACGCCCGCGCTTCCGCCAACGATTCAACTCAGGTTATCGCCTGGCGTGAGCAAGGGATTCGAGACAACGCCCTCTTTCGCTTTTGTTGCCTCCGGCAATCACCGGTTGCGCACCATTTTTGAGATGCCAGGAATCACTGGCCCCGTTCAATGCCGCGCTAAATTATTCCAGGTTCAAGTGGATGGAAGCCGGAAAGAGATTGCTTCCAGTTCGGTTGCTGCTTCTAGCGCGGGTCCGAATAGTGAAGCTATTTTTATTTTTGAGCACGTGACTCTTCCCAAGGCGGATTATCTGGCAGAACTTACTGCAGCGGATGGGTCCGTTCTGGAGCACTATGTATTTCGGGCAATCTAAATTTATCCGGAATTTATAACAGAAAAGGCTCCGTAGATGATACGGAGCCTTTTCTGTTAGATAAATTTCTTACTAAGCAGAAATGTGGCTATGTTCCAGATCGAGTTCTTCCTCCAGTGGAGGAGCCGGGCGCTTGCTGAATTGCAGCTTGCCCGGTTCGCTGGAAGCATCTACCACCACCGTGTCTCCGCTCAAGTAATCGCCTTCCAGAAGCCGCAAGGAAAGCGGGTCCTGAATTAAGCGCTGAATGGCGCGGCGCATAGGTCGTGCTCCGTAATTGGCGTCATAACCTTCCGTTAGTAATACGTCTTTGGCAGCCTGTGTGATCTCCAGGTGCAAAGCGCGTGCTGCCAGTTGAGAGGTCAAGCGACGCAACTGAATATCAATAATGACGCTCAGGTGTTCCTTGCTCAGCGGATTGAAGACGATGATGTCGTCAATCCGGTTCAGGAACTCCGGCCGGAAGGTTTGCCGCAGTGATCCCAGGATGCGGCTGCGCACCCCATCCGCTTTTCCGTCCGGCACGTTCACAGAGAAGCCAATTGGCCCGGATTCCTTGATCAGGTTAGAGCCTACATTGGAGGTCATAATGATCACGGTGTTCTTGAAATTCACCGTGCGGCCTTGCCCATCTGTGAGGCGTCCATCGTCCAGAATCTGCAACATGGTGTTGAACACTTCCGGGTGAGCTTTTTCGATTTCGTCGAAAAGCACAACGGAGAATGGTTTCCGGCGTACATGCTCGGTGAGTTGTCCGCCCTCGTCGTAGCCCACGTATCCCGGAGGCGCGCCCATCATGCGAGACACCGCATGTTTCTCCATGTACTCGGACATATCAATCCGTACCATGGCTTTCTCATCATCGAACAGGAATTCCGCCAAAGCCCGGGCTACTTCCGTCTTGCCCACGCCCGTCGGACCCAGGAAAATAAAACTGCCGATCGGCCGATTGGGATCGCTCAGGCCAGCCCGATTCCGGCGAATCGCATTGGCTACCAGCGTGACGGCTTCATTCTGACCTACCACACGCTCTTGCAGACGCGCTTCCATGGTGATCAGCTTCTGGATTTCGCCTTCCAGCATGCGGGAAACCGGAATTCCAGTTGCCTTCGCTACGACACGGGCAATATCTTCTTCGTCGATCTCTTCTTTCAAGAGCGCCGAACCGGATTTGATGGTTTCCAGTTCCTTGGTGGCGCTCAGGAGGTCGCGTTCAATCTCCGCCAGCTTGCCGTAACGGAGTTGAGAAGCCTTTTCCCACTCTCCTAAACGAGTGGCCTTTTCTTCGTCCAGCCTTGCCTGTTCCTGGTCTTTCTTTAACTGGCTGACACGATTGATAGCATCTTTTTCACGTTTCCACCGCTCTTGCAAGCCAGCGGCTTCGCCCCGCAGCCGCTCCAGTTCATTTTCTACATGCCGCAAGCGTTCGCGGGACGCGATGTCGCGTTCCCGATTCAAAGCTTGGCGTTCAATCTCTAAATGAGAAATACGCCGCTCCATCTGATCGATCTCAATCGGCATGCTGCCAATCTGCATACGCAACGCCGATCCTGCTTCATCAATGATGTCGATGGCCTTGTCCGGCAGGAATCGATCACTTATATAACGGTGCGAAAGCATTGCGGCAGCCACAATGGCGGAATCCTTGATGCGGACGCCGTGGTGAATCTCATACTTCTCTTTCAATCCGCGCAGAATGGCAATCGTGTCATCCACGGAAGATTCGCCCACCAACACGGTTTGAAAACGCCGCGCCAGTGCCGCATCTTTTTCTACATATTTGCGGTACTCGGTCAGCGTTGTCGCGCCGATGCACCGCAGTTCCCCGCGTGCCAATGCCGGTTTCAAGCATGATTTGCCGCATCGATTGCGCCTTCCGCGGAGCCCGCGCCTACCAGCGTGTGCAGTTCGTCCATGAAGCAGATAATTTCGCCGTGCGATTCCGTGATTTCTTTCAGAACCGCCTTCAGCCGGTCTTCAAACTCGCCGCGAAACTTCGTTCCCGCCACCATGGAACCCAGATCCAGCGCCACCAGCCTCTTATTGTTAAGCTGTTCGGGAATGTCGCCCTTGCACAATGCGTTGCGCCAAGCCTTCCACAATGGCGGTCTTGCCCACGCCTGGCTCGCCGATCAGCACCGGATTGTTCTTCGTGCGCCGGCTTAACACCTGCATGACACGGCGGATCTCTTCGTCACGGCCGATCACCGGATCCAGTTTGCCCTTCCGCGCCTGCTCCGTCAGATCCACCGCATATCGCTCCAGGGCCTGGTACTTCGATTCCGGATTCTGGTCTGTGATGCGCTGCGTACCGCGCACGGAAGCTAAGGCATTCAAGAGGGCATCGTGGTCCGCTCCCGCACGCTGCAGCAGAGTTCCCGCCGGGTCAAACTTCTGCTCGGCAATCGCCAGCAGAAGATGCTCCGTGGAAACGATATTCGTCCTTGAACCGTTCTGCTTCCTTAAAAGCCGATTCAAACACCTGGTTGGTGGAAGGGGAGATCATCATCCCCACCTGAGGTCCAGTCGGGCCGCCCACCACTTTCGGAAGAGCTTGCAGCAACTGCTCCGATTCCACAATCACTGCCTGCGGCTGCACACCGCATTTTTCCAGACACCGGACGCATAATACCTTCCCGCTCCTGAGCAAGTGCAATCAAGATGTGCAAGGGATGCACCGCCTGGTTCCCGTGCTTTTCCGCCACAGCTCTGAGACTGCTGAATGGCCTCCTGCGCTTTCTGTGTGAGTTTATCGAACCGGAACATATGCTATTGGATTCCTTTACTAAATACTTCGATGCTTACTGCCAGAAACGAAAGGCCGCGAAGGAGCGCTCCTCTGAGAACGCCCCCTCGCGGCCAATCGCAAGGTGAAACACAGCCAGAATTACTTAATCGTTTGTGGCTGTTCCTGCTCTTGTCCACCAACCTTGACTTGGCGAGGCTTAGCCGTTGCCTTCTTTGGCAGGCGAACGGTTAACACGCCGTTCTTATAATCTGCGGCTACTTGCTCGGTATCTACAACGTTGGGAACGGTAAAGCTACGTACAAACGTTCCATAACTCCGTTCAATCCGATGAAAACCTTTGTTGTTGCCATCACGCTCAAAATGCCGATGACCTTTGATGGTCAAAGTCTGATTTTCCACTTGCACATCAATGTCCTTTAGATCGACATCCGGCAGGTCTGCCTTCAGTACAAGTTCATTCTCCGTTTCCAAAATGTCGGTTGCGGGAGACCAGGGGCGAGCACCGCGAGGCTCGCTCATCAAACGGGTTACGGCATCTTCGAACTGACGAAGTCCTTGAAATGGATCAATTGTGAGGCTCATGGTTATAAGATTCCTTTCGGTTAGTCTTGGATTCGACTACTTCATGTAATCTCATCACAATCAAATCATAAAATATGAGTCAATCGCTGTCAATACCTATGATGAGAAATTTTTCTATTTTTCTCAGCCTCAATTCCCGATTGTGAGTCCCTGAAAAGCTTTGTAACCTTAATACAAGCCGGTACGCCTTTCTTGTTGCCGGCCAAGCTTCCATGTTGGTCGACTTCGAGTTCATCAAAAGAGCCCAGAAAGGGGATCAAGCGGCGTTTAATCAGATTGTGCTGGCTTATCGCCGCCGCATTCTTGGTACGATTGCTCGATTGATTGGACATCCGGAAGATGTAGAGGATGTAGGGCAGGAAGTGTTTCTGCGCTTGTACTATTCTCTGGATCAGTTAAGAACGCCGGAAGTATTTGAACCTTGGCTTCACCGGTTGACGCGAAACGCCGCATATGACTATCTCCGGAAGCATCGGAGAAGACCGGAATCCCGTATGGCGGATCTTTCCGAGCAGCAGGTTGTGGTAGCGGATGCCGTAGCCAGTGGCAAGGCTGATTTAGCAGATAACCAGAAGCAGCAAGTCCGGCAGTATGTGGATGAATTACTTTCGGCTGTTTCCGAGGAAGATCGGCTGTTGTTGGTGTTAAAGGAAGTAGAAGGATTGTCGTTGAAGGAAATGGAAAAGATTTACCAAGTCAACGAGAATGCGCTAAAAGTGCGGCTGTTCCGTGCACGGCAGCGAGTGGTGAAAGCCATGGGCGCAGCCACCCCCATTTCTACCAATGCAGGTTTGTCCGAGTAAAAAGAGTAAATAAGGTTAGGGCCACTCAAATGTCTGGAAAAAATTTCGAATACCGAGAACAGCAACTCGACCAACTATTTGAGCGATATAAGGAAGCTTGCGGCGATCCTGAACCCGGAGTAAATTTCATGCCGGGTCTTTGGCAAAAGATTGAAGCCAGGCAGCCAAGGATAAATATCTTTGCACGTCCGGCAAAGTCTTTGTTTGCCGGAGCTACTGTTCTGTCCTTGGCATTGATGGTATTTCTGCTTGCCCCTTCCGGTAAGCCATCCATTTTTTCCCAAGGTAGCTATGTAGAAGCTCTAGCTACGGACAACGCAAACGAGGAAGGTGCTTTCTTTGAGCCGGTACGCCTGGAGCTAATGGCAATGGAGAGCAATGGCCGATGAAGCGTTCCAGTGCTTCTGCTTGGGTATACCTGCTCTTGGTGTTTGTCGGTGGGGCTGGGTTTGGTTTCACGGCTGACCGATTTTATACAGCTAAAACGGTAAGCGCAGATTCCAGAGTTGCTGCTCCAAAAAGCGCTGCCGAGTATCGGCAACGCTATATAGAAGAGTTACACACTCGTCTCCATCTGGAACCGACCCAGGTGGCAAAACTCACTGCCATCTTAGACGATACGGATAACCGAATGAAGGATTTGCATGAACGGTACCGTCCGGAAATGACGGAAATCCATAAAGAACAGGTGAAGAGTGTTCATGCGATTCTGACGGAGAAGCAGAGCACGGAATACGACAAAATGCGGGCAGAGCACCAGAAACGTAGGGAAGCAGACAACAACAGGCAGCAACGCAGCAAAGGCGGAATGTAACGAATTCAACTGTTCTGCAAAAACACAAAAGCGGATTTAGAAACCTTCTCCCAAACCCGCTTCTGGAAACTAACTAATTACTTCGCAGCTTGCTTTTCGGTACGCGATTTCGCGTACTTCTTCTCGAAACGATCAATTCTTCCTGCCGTATCAATCAGCTTCTGTTTACCTGTAAAGAACGGGTGACAACTCGAACAAATTTCAACACGGATATCGCCTTTGTGAGTAGAGCGAGTCTCAAATTTGTGGCCGCATGCGCAGACCACATTGACCGGCTCGTAGGCGGGGTGAACTCCAGCTTTCATGGGAACCTTTCTGAAAAAATCAGTGTAGCACAACATAAACCCCCGTACCCTCTTGTGGAGAATACGGGGGCTCATTAGCCTATTGGATGAAACCTGAGGCAGTTTTGCTTCAAACGACGAAGTGACCGGTCCACAGGAACTTGGTTTTCGTCACTGACTGGCGAAAACCGGCTACGTTAGAACGGTCGACTCAGCAGTCGGCCACCTCGTCGGGTCTACTACCATTTATCATCTGTTCTGGACCACCTCCTTCTTCAGTGATACTTCGAAGGTAACTCCAGTTTGCCGGGATGTCAACTCCTGTCCCAAACTACCCTTTAAATCGATTCAATAGAGAGACTTAGCACTAAATGGAGGATGCGGTTGACCTCCTAAACAGGCCGATTTCTCTCAAAAAGTTTGTTCGGCAAAAATAGCTCGCAATCCCCACTGAAGAACGTGCTCAGGAACTTTCGGAGCAATCCAATTTCGCAGCGTAACGGCGTAGGGATTATCCGCTTGCACGATGAAGCCTAAGGCTCTGGACTGCTGTTGTATGGAGGATACGCGAGAGATCCGGCTGCGCTCGTAAGCCGCAAACAAGGTTTCCGGCTCAGAATAACGCTCAGTCATTTTTCCCAGCGTCCACGCATCTTCCATCGCGAGGCAAGCGCCTTGTCCCAGGTTAGGCGTCATGGCATGAGCCGCGTCGCCGCACAAGGTGATTCGTTGTTTGGACCAATGGCGCAACTTGGGACCATCGTAGATTCGGCTCACCAGAATTTGCTCATTTGGGGTACCGTCAATCAACGCCGGAATCGGCGAGTGCCAACCCTGAAAACGCTTCAGTAGGCCGTCTTTTCTGCTGGCGGGGTCGTCTACCCAAATCTCTTCCTGGTTAGCTGAGGCATACCAGTAGGTTCGAGTGCTATCCACCGGCGCGATCCCGAAACATCCTCCATTTCCCCAGGATTCCGTGATTGTTCCGGGGGGGTGTGTGTCGGGAACAAAGGGAACAATTCCACGCCAACTGACATATCCCCGATAACGAAGGGGCATATGCCCAAATAAATACTCTCGCGTAGGGGAGCGAATGCCATCAGCCCCTATCAGGGCTTTCGCAGAGCATTCCTCACCATCGCTCAAAGTGATGTTGGCTTGCTCCTCTGTGCCAGTAATACTTGTTGCTTTGCCTTTCTGAACACAACTTGCCGGGAGCGACTTTCGGATCTCATTGGTTAAGTCTCCCCAACTAATGCAAAGTGCAGGGGGAACGTCGGCAGGCATACGAATCTGTCGTAGTATGGTTCCGGACTGGTCGCGGATCAGCCATTGCCTTGTGACTTGACCATGCGCCAACATTGCTTTCCAAAGTCCTAAATTCTGCAGAATGCGTGTCGCATTCGGTGCTAAAAAAAGTCCTGCTCCTGCTTCACTGTGGTTATCGTTTTGTTCCAGAAGAAGAAACGAGGTGCTACTTTGAGCAATTGTGGCAGCCAGTGTCAATCCAGCTACGCCGCCGCCAAGAATGAGCCAATCTATATCAGACGCACTTCGGGTCATCGAGATCCCACCAATACTTCTTAAGGTACTCCGCATGTTGCTTTCGTGGTGAGCAGGCAGCGAGCCGCTATCATACTTCAGTGAATAGTACTGGCCAGGGGCTACTACCGGGATTTCTCCTTTCCGGCTTTTTACTCGCCTTGCCAGGGGCGCTGTTGCCTGCTTTGGGTTTTCATCTGGCGGCGGAAAATCGCGATGCGGCGCTCTGTTTTCTTAGTGTGTGGGCAGGAGTGCTCGTTTCCAGTCAAATCATTTTTCCCCTGCTGGCAAGAACATCTCTGCG
Organism: Bryobacterales bacterium; assembly: GCA_963791675.1. GTDB lineage: Bacteria > Acidobacteriota > Terriglobia > Bryobacterales > Bryobacteraceae > JALYXI01. The sequence continues at coordinate 58,994 of CAWBTD010000009.1, read as the reverse complement.
CGTGCTGCTGAGCGGAAGTTGCCTTGCAGCAGGCGTTGCTTTATGCCTGCTTGCCAGCTTTAGCTCTTCAGGATCGGAACGTTGGGAGCCTTTGGTTTGGAGTTTAGTCGGCTTAGCGGCTGGAGGGTTGAACGGCAGCCTGTTCCGTGCAACAGAGACTCTGTATCAAGAAAATGCCGCTTCCACGGTTACGCTGAGCGGCATTTACTTCGGTTTAGGCTGCGTGCTTTCAGCCCTGGTAGTGGTAGGAACCTTTACCGTTTTTTCGGTGCCGCAAGCGTTGCTGTTGGTGGCGGGAATTTCTGTTGGATTCGGAGGCTGGTTATTTCGTCGTCCGCTTTCTGTCCCTTCCCAAGAAAAAGCTTCAGAGGAAAAAAGCACTTTGCGCCTGTCCTCTTATCGCGAGTTCCTTCGACCACGTTCGCTCATCTTTCTCCTGCTGTTAGTGGTGCAATCCGGAAATGAGTGGACAATCGCAGGCTGGCTTGCGTTGTTTTTGATTCATCGGCTAGGGCTTAGTCCGCAAACTGCGGTGTGGTTGCTGGCGGTGTATTGGGTGGGGCTTCTTGCGGGAAGAGTGGTAACCGTGTTTCTGCTTTCCTCTTTCCGCCATGGTCGGCTCCTGACGGCAAGTGCCGTGGCAGCATTAGGTGGTTGTTTCCTGCTCCTGCTGACTAACAATCTCTTTGGCGCGATCTGCGGCATTCTTCTGACCGGATTCGGTTTTGCCGCCATTTATCCTCTGCTGGCAGAAAAAGCAGGCGGGCGTTTTCCTTCTCAACATCCTGTGGCGCTCCACACTATGTTTTCGCTCGCCATTGCCGGGGGAATGGTGGCGCCGGGTGCAGTCGGCATCCTGGCTGATCAGATGGGTCTTTGGGTGGTCATGAGCCTTCCTGCTTTGGGGGTATTCATAGTGGTGCTGCTGCTTCTGTTAATCTGGCTCCAAAGCAAAGTAACCGGACAATGAGAAACCTGTTTCTGCTGTTGCTTCTTTGCGGGCAAGTGCTTTGGTGCGCCTCTGCCCCGTTGGGCGCACGCATTCGGGCCGTGATTGAAAAATCACCGCTGGCCCGCTCCGCTTTTTGGGGTATTGAAGTGGCAGATCTTCAAACAGGCGTCAGTTTGTTCCGCTGGAACGCAGACCACCTGTTTGTGCCTGCCTCCAATACGAAGCTGTTTACTACGGCTCTTGCCCTCCAGAAACTTGGTGCGGATTACAAGATCAAAACCGTAGTTACCGCGCCGTTGGCTCCGGATGCTACAGGCCATATCACAGGCAACTTGGTACTGATCGGTGCAGGCGATGCCAACCTTTCCGGTCGAGTGATTCCTTATGCGGCAGATGCGGAAAAGGGAGATCCTTTAACCGCCATGCAGGATCTTGCTTTGCAACTCTTTCAGCATGGCGTCCGCGAAATTGATGGAGACGTGATTGGAGACGACACAGCATTTGAGTGGGAACCTTACGCGCCGGGTTGGGGACTGGATGATCCTTTTGGAGCGGACGGAGCTCCTGCCAGCGCGTTATCGGTGAACGACAATGTCGTGGTGCTTTCGGTGAATCCAGGTGCTCTGTTGGGTGGCCCCGTGCAGATTACCTTTGATCCGCCAATTCCGGTTTTTCAGGTAGAAAATCGTGCCACCACTGCCATGGATCGGGAACATGGTATTCACGTGGAGCGGCAGCCCGGCTCAGGAACGGTGGTTGTGTGGGGCACAATCGCGCCGGGTGACCCCGAACAGCGTTTTTCCTTAGCTGTGGATGATCCCGCCCGGTATGCGGCCCTTTCCCTGGTAAATGCCATGAACCGCCAGGGAATCGTGGTGAATGGGCGTGCTGCCGCCAAGCACTGGCAATGGGGTCTGCCTAAGCCAACCGCAGAGCCCGGAGTGGTATTGGCAGAACGCACATCGCCGCCTTTGCTGGAGGACTTGCGCGTGACAGATAAAGTGAGCCAGAACCTCCATGCGGAAATGCTGTTGCGCATCGTGGGGCAGGGCAGTCGAAAGGAAGGGCTGAACCAACTGAAGCAATTCCTTTCCGAAGCCGAAATTGAAGACCAGGATTACAGCTTTCGCGACGGCTCCGGTCTTTCACGGCATAACTTAGTCACTCCCCATGCCGTAGTGGCTCTGTTGTCCTATATGGCGAAGTCGCCCTTCGCGGAGCAATGGAAGACCTTGCTGCCGATTGCGGGAGTGGATGGTTCTTTGCGCGCCCGATTTACGCAATCTCGCGCCAAAGGGCGGTTAACGGGAAAAACAGGAACGCTTACCCATGCCAGCGCGCTTTCCGGGTACGTAACCGAACGTAATGGAAGGCAGTTGGTGTATACGGTACTTGTGAACAACTATAATGGCACTTCCTACGATATCCGCGAAGTGATTGATAAAATAGGGAGCTTACTGGTGAACTAATATGCCTATCTATGAGTACAAATGCCAAGCCTGCGCCACGCGCTTTGAGAAACTTCTGCGTCGAACAGAGGATGAGCACCAACTGAGTTGTCCGTCCTGTGGGGAGCGGCATCTGACGCAGGAGTATTCCACGTTTTCCGCGCATGCTCACGGGCATTCCTCCCCTTCTGCTTCGGAGATGCCTTCCTGCCCTGGCGGCATGTGCCGCACGCCGGGCATGTGCGGAATGAATTAATGGCTCCTCTTACCCCCGCGCAGCAGGAAATTCTTACTCCCGAAGCCGCCGAATTTGTTCGGCAGCTTTCCCGGAAGTTTGAGGGAACACGCCAGCAGCTCCTAGCTCGCCGGGAACAGCGTCAGGCGGAAATTGATGCCGGGCAGCTTCCTCACTTCCTGCCGGAAACGGCTCACATCCGCGAAGAATCGTGGACAGTGGCTCCGATTCCGCCGGATATCCAAGATCGCCGCACGGAAATCACTGGTCCGGTGGATCGCAAAATGATCATCAATGCGCTGAATTGCGGCGCACAGGTGTTCATGGCGGATTTTGAAGATGCGAATTCCCCTACCTGGGCGAACAACCTGGATGGGCAGATCAACCTTCGCGATGCCATCCGGCGGACCATCTCGTTTACCGGGCCGGAAGGCAAGCAGTACAAGCTGAATGAAAAAGTCGCCGTGCTGATGGTTCGCCCGCGCGGCTGGCACTTGGTGGAAAAGCACTTCCTGGTGGATGGGCAGCCTGTTTCCGGTTCCCTGTTTGATTTCGGCCTTTACTTTTTCCATAACGCCAAGTACCTGCTGGAGCATGGTTCCGGACCTTACTTCTATCTGCCCAAGCTGGAAAGCCATCTGGAAGCCCGGCTCTGGAACGATGTGTTTCTGTTTGCCCAGGAAACACTCGGCGTGCCGCAGCGGCTCCATTCGCGCCACAGTGCTGATTGAAACCATTCTGGGCTCGTTTGAGATGGACGAGATTCTGTACGAGTTGCGCGAGCATTCGGCCGGATTGAATTGCGGGCGCTGGGATTATATCTTCAGCTTTATCAAGAAACTCCGAAACCGTCCTGGCTTTACGCTTGCCGAACCGCGCGCTGGTCACCATGGAGCGGCACTTCCTGAAATCTTATGTGGACCTGCTGATCCAGACTTGCCATAAACGCGGCATTCACGCCATGGGCGGAATGGCAGCGCAGATTCCCATCAAGAACGACCCGGAAGCCAATGAACGCGCCATTGAAAAGGTGCGGCAGGATAAGCTGCGCGAAGTGCAAGTGCAGGGCATGACGGAACCTGGCTGGCTCACCCGGCGCTGGTTCCTGTCGCGAAGGAGGTATTCGATGAATACATGCCCGGCCCGAACCAGATCGACAGCAAGCGGGAAGATGTCCATGTCACAGCGGAAGACCTTCTGGCTGTTCCCGATGGCGAAATTACAGAAGAAGGGCTGCGCCTGAATATCGACGTCGGCATTCAGTACATGGAATCATGGCTGCGCGGCAACGGCGCGGTGCCCATTTACAACCTGATGGAAGACGCCGCCACGGCGGAAATTTCACGGGCACAGGTCTGGCAGTGGGCGCGCTATGGCGCCAAGCTGACAGACGGCCGGCACCGTAACTGCTGACCTGGTGAAGAAAATGATCGGGGAAATTGTGGGGGACCGCTTAAATACCGGGCGTTTTCAGCTTGCCTCGCAACTGTTCGGCGACATGGCAACCAGCAAGGATTTCGTGGAATTCCTGACGCTGCGCGGCTACGACAACATCGATTAGATTAGCTGCCGTTTCCTAACGTTTGGAGAAGGTGTTTGCTGATCGGCCAATAGCCAAACACCTTGGTTCCTGCTTCCGAGAAAGAACCACTGGCTAGCAATCCAGGAAGATCGTCCTGTTTGTTGCGAGCCATTAAGCTCTTCAGGAGGTCTGTCAGTTTCTGCAATTGGCCGGAAAGCACATGGGCTTCTCCGGTATTTTTGCAGTTCACTTCCAGGCGCGCTTCATACCCGCTGTCATTGTGAGGTCCAAGCGTGAGCAGGATATGATCGGCACTCGATAGCGCTTGGGCAAACATGCGGGCACCGCTCCCAGCTTAGCGCTTCGCTGTAAAGCGGATTGTGGCGCGGAAAGCCACACGGGCTGCGAAGGAATGGTTGTCACTGGCGGTTGCGACTCTTTTCTCCAGCCGGGATGCTGCCAAATCGTCAGTGCTAACGGCTAGGCCGATCAAATCTTCGCGTAGCGGCAGAAAGGAAATGCGCCGTTCCGGCGTGCTTCCCGGCATATGGCAAAGCTTGTGGTAACAAGAGCCATGATTGGCGGCTGCATACTGCTCCAGTTTGTTCCACTCAAAACGCCCTTTCGCCAGAATATAAGTCGCCCGAAGGAGCAAAGGAAATCAGCACGGAATCGAGGTCACGCTGGTAATCAAAACCGGAGCTTGCCACGAAGTTCTTGTATTCGGCTTCTTCCGCCATCTGACTGGCAGCCAGGAAATGAAGCAATCCGCTTTGCCGCAATGCGTTGACATTTACGCTCAGCACCGTTGCGCCTCTGCAGGAAGGCGAGTTAGCAGGCTTTCCGGTGTTCGGGGGAGCGATGCAACACCAGAAACCGCCGCAACAATGCCTCCGAGCGCCAGAACCAGCAGCGAAAGGGTAATCAACCGGCGGCGAGGATCAGGCGGCGGGACTTCCTGCGGATGCACCACCGCAGTATTACACGGCTAGTGCGGCTTCCGCGACGCGTGCTTCTTTCCAAAGCGAAATGTAAGGCTTAACTCCGCATCATCGCGCCGAATCCCTCCAGCGTCAGACGATTGCGCGCCGTCGCTGACCGCCTTTTCAGGGCACGGGTGCATTTCGACAATCATGCCATCCGCGCCGATGGCCACGCCGCGCGGCGCGAGGCCGGAACCAGGCTGCGCTTGCCCGTCGCATGGCTCGGATCCAGAATCACGGGCAGATGCGTCATTTCGTTCAGCACCGGAACAGCCGAGATGTCGCAGGTGTTGCGCGTGGCGGTCTCGAAGGTGCGGATGCCGCGCTCGCACAGAATCACGTCGGGATTGCCGTGCGCCACCACATATTCGGCAGACATCAGCAGTTCCTTGATGGTGGAACTCATGCCGCGCTTCAGCATCACCGGCCGGCCGCATTTGCCCAGCGTCTTCAGCAGCGCGAAGTTCTGCATATTGCGCGCACCCACCTGCATGATGTCGGCATATTCCGCCACCAGGTCACGTCGCGGTCGCTCATGACTTCCGTGATGACGGCCAGGCCGGTGGCTTCTCGGGCCTTGCGCCAGCAGCTTCAGACCTTCCTCTTCCATGCCCTGGAAATCGTAGGGCGAGGTGCGGGGCTTGAAGGCGCCGCCGCGCAGATTTTGGCGCCTGCCGCAGCCACCGCCTTCGGCTGTCTCCATGATCTGCTTTTCCGATTCCACGGAACACGGGCCGGCCATCACGACGAACTCGTCGCCGCCGATTTCCACGCCGTTGATCCGCATACTGGTGCGCTCTTCTTGAACTCTTTGCTGACGAATTTGTAAGGCGCGGAGATGCGCACGGCACTCTCCACGCCGGGCGTCGCTTCCAGTGATTCCAGACAGGCCGTGACGTCGCCGACGCCAACCACGCCGATCACGACGCGCTCCTCGCCTTCAATGGAATGGACCTTGTATCCGAATTCCCGGATTCGCTCGCAAACGTGGTCGATCTCTGCTTGGTCGCGTGTGGCCGCATGGAAATGATCATGTTTTTCTCCTGCGCAATAAAAAAGCCCACTCTTGCGAGTGGGCTGGTCTTCTGAAAACTGATTCCGCTCTATTCCAGCACCACTCGCGCATTTGGGAAGCCCCAAAAGCTGCGCCAGTAAGTAAATGGAAAGCTGTTAAGCACGAAACCGCTAGTGTATGCCAGAGCTTCAGTGGAAAGCAAGCTGGTTCTTGGGGAAACCAGATGAACTTTACCCTTTGCAGGCTTTCCGACGCACGATTCCCAAACCGGCAAATCCCATCGCGAGCAGCGCGAAAGTGGAGGGTTCCGGAATATCGGCGGTGCCAACAGCTTGTCCAGCGATGGTGATACCAGCAATCGCGAGCCCGGTATCATACCCGGTGTCCAACTGGTTGGTAGCTCCAAATGCGAGTTGATAGTTCCCCGCAGTGGTGACGGTATATAAGGAGGAAATCCAGCCCGTCGAGCCGCACCCGCCGGAATAACACTGCCCAGAGGAACCGCCGAGTTGACTCCAATTCGTCGCATTCCCCTTAATGGGAGCTGCGGCAGGATTCAGAGTTGCTACAGGCTTAGGCAGATCAGGAGCAGGAGCCGTGTTTCCATTCGGCTGCGTTTCTGCGGTGAACAAGAGAGCTACCGGAACTCCTGCTGCCGTTTCTAATTCCGCCCAAGCATAATCCGAAAATCCCGCACCATCGGAAGTGATGTAATTAAAGTTAAACGACAGGATATCCCCGGGATTTGCAAAAAATGTTGCTGTTGTTAATGTCGACCCATTAGTTTCCGCGCCAGTGGCTCCCACTGGAATCGTACCGCCGCCTGTGACTCCATTTGTTGACGTCACATATGAGTAGGAATTGTAACCGGGTGCCGCTAAAATATCGCCATTTCCTGTATCAGTGCCGCACGTGCCGATACAGCCGACAGTTGCCGCAGCAGCGGTTGTCGTCCAGAGACAAGCTATTAAACAAATGTTTTTCATTCCCTATTTCCTGACCTTCCGGCTTTTACTCGGAAACTAATTCTTTCTCATTATAAGGACGAGGCAGAATTTTCACCAGGACAAAACAAGAATTTTATGGTTATTATTTGGAAATTATAGAGAATTACCTTATGGTATTAAGTCACCATTCAGAACGTTAACAATCTGATTGCGATCGTTTTATATAATGAAGCGCTTCAAAATAAATAAGGCGCTAATTCCATGTCTTATGACATGGAATTATCGCCTTATTTTGTCAGGGAAAATCCTGGAATAAAAAAGGAAATTAAATCACTACAGGTCCTTTGCTTTGGACACGGATGCCGCCATTGTTGGTGGTGAAATGGAGAACTGCACCGCCAGCACCCAGATTGGCGTTAATCTCTTTCGAGCGCTTATCGAGAACAACATTCGGGATCTCGCTGCGAAGGCCGCCGTTATGAGTGCTGGCTTGCAAATGGGCCGAATAGCCGGTAGGCACCTCCAAATTTACGCCGCCATTACGCGTTTCTACCTCCAGGCCAGTGCCATCCCAGTGCTGCCCGGCAAGTTCCACGTGGACCCCACCGTTATATGTTGAGCCGTGTACGGTGCCTCCTACGCGGGACAAGTGTACGCCGCCGTTATGGGTTTGAAATTCCAGCGTGCCGTGAATATCCGCAATCGAAATACCGCCGTTATGCGTCGTCAGTTTGAGGTCGGTTTGTGCGGGGACAAAAACTTCGAAGGACACATACCAGTGCCCGCTGGAAGGGCCATCGGTGGAAACCATTCCGCCCGTTGTGTGAACAATTACCTGAGCGCCCAGTGCTTTCGCTTCCGCATCCGTAGGAGCATACGCTTGCACTTTGGAACGTACCAGCACGCTTGCCTGATTCCAGCTTTTTACAGAGATGCCGCCGTTGGTATGACCATCTACGGTGACTCGTCCGCTGGCAGGCATGGATTGTTCCCGGATTTCACAACTGGTGACCTGATCCCGGTTATAAGAGTGATCCCCATCGCATGTCAGGGTTTTGTTTTGTGCGGCAAGCGGCAGTGCGGCTAACAGCAACAGAATGGTTCGTGTCGTCATGGTTCCTGCTTTCGTCCAGTTTGGACGGATAGCGTCAAAAACGTCGCGAATTTTCCTGCTGTTTTAATGTGGAACGGCGAACTTACCAGACCGTGCCTGAATCGGGCCAGCAGTTGGCTTTAAACCGAAAATACACATCTGGTCAAATGCCCACAGATTCACCACTGGTATTTTCAAAGCCAACGCCGCCGCAAGTTCCTTTTCCCATGCGGAACTATGGACGAAAATGGGAACCAGATAACGCACTGAGTCAATCGGCCAACTTTGCTGCAAAGGAAATTGGATGGCAGCGAAGGCAAGATCCAGGTTCCGTGACGTTCCTCCAAACGATAGTGCTTCTACTTTTAGCCGCTGAAACCCCGCGCTGGTTTTGCTTCTCCACTCTACAGGGAAATTAATAAAGTGATTTAGCGCCCCGCCCACACCGTTGTTTACGGTGGGGTAATTGACATCGTAAGCAAACAGCACCTCGCACTGCACATCCGGGTAGCGGCTTTGCAGGTGGGAAACAATGGACGCCACATGATCCCGCAAACGATTGCGGAGAAATACAGCGTCCGCACTGTTGTTCACCGTGGGATCATCCGTGGGTTGCTGAAATATATGCAGCGGACGACCCAGCGTAGCTTGTGCTGCTGCTTTGGTTTCCGCATCGTAGAATGCCATGCCCCCGGTTGGATTAGCAGTCGAAGAGTAGTTGGTAAAAAACCACCACAGATATTCGCCCATTTGAATATTAGGCGTAAGCCCCGCTGCTGATTGAAGGTCCGCGATGCAATCGAACATGGCTTTCTGATAAGCGAGCATCAGGGAGCTTTGCGCGCAGTGCGTAGAGTGAAGGCTGGCAAAACCTACATCTGTTGCCACCGGCTTTCCATCAGGAAACTTGGCTGCAAACCCAGCGGGTGGGTTCACTAATTCCATGGACCCGGCGGTTACTACTTCACGGCCACGTTGCCGGCAATTGGCGTACAAATCGGCATGCCAATCCCTCGCCCCGCGATTCAATGCAGGGGATTGGGTGGGATCGACCATCCATGTACCCATCTGCCCTCCTTGGAGGGAGCCGCTTGCCGTCACCGTGCCGCTCGCGGAACTAGCGATCGATTTTGCAAAGGTGAAGCTGTAAGCAGGGGAGCGCGCTGTGATGGTGAGTACCGGCCCTTGCGCGTAAGCCCATGCTCCTACAAATACTTCATTGATGTAGAAAGCAAAGTGCGCGGCAATGGTGTTTGCGGTATCTGCCGGGAACACGCTTTTCCATAAGGGAGTGCCCCCGATATCCAGGCAAACCGTATCTCCATCCGCCCAGGCGCCTTGAAAGACCAGAGTAAGGGAAGGGAACTGCGCGGTGGGATTGTTGCGTTGATTCCACCAGAACACGCCGATGTATTGATTCACTGGACCAGTCAGGCCAAGCTGATCCAATATCCAGAGAATCCGAGACGGAGGCAATTTGTAGGAGTGGTCCGTGCTGTAGTCCAACGCTGGCGAGACCTGATTGCGCGGCGGAAGCGCATCCGGCACATCGGACACCACGGCAGCTTCCAGAAAATCAAAATAAAAATAGCCGGTTGTGTTGACCCGTAGCGTGACGCGATGTGTGCCGGGGGGCACCGCGCTTCGCAGTTTCCGCCGTGTGTTTACGGCAGGCTCCGTTTGAAGAAAGCAGTTGAGTTCCGTTTCGGCGTCGCCATCCAGTTGCACGCCCACCGTAGCCCGATCTGTGTACAACGAGGTACCCAAATATAGATCATGGGTTTTGATGCAGGAATATGTGACCGTAACTGTTTCGCCTGTGACTACCGAAGGAGAACCGGCGCGCCGTGCCAAACCTCGGGAAAAGAATCCGGACTCCGGGGTAGCCGTAGCCCAAGCGCCCGTATACTTACACGCTCCACTGGAATCCTCCACGCGAACGCTGTTCGGCCCCGCTACGGAAAGAATGGAGACATGGTTTGGATCTGCCGTACTCCAATTCGTGAAACGGGCAAGCCACTCGGTATCGGTGTAGGGCGTACCATTCGCGAGTGCTGGCGCAAAGGTAAGCCAACACTGCCGCAAATGGTCAATCCCCAGCGCGGTAAAGTCCAGTTGGCAGTGCCATGTGACTTCGGAATTGCCTCCTTCTAGGAGAATGGCATCTTCCACGGTTTTCAAGGATTCGGTCTTGTGCAGCGCATACAGCCGAATCATATTTCCATCGGCCCCTCCTCGGTCCGCCGTATAGGGGGCTGATGTTTGCACGCCTGCAGAGGTGGTGAGGGAAACAGCGCTCACGCTTTCCACGGAAGCCACCGTGTAAGCAACGCCGGAGATGGTGATCCCCGCGCCGGGTATGATGCCGGTAAACATCGCGCCGGAAATCCATGTCACTGTGGTTCCATTCGTGGCGACATGCCCATACCGCGCTGCTATTACGGTGATCGTGGCTCCCGTAGCGGAAGCACGTAGCGCATGGGTGGGAATGGCAGTCCACCAATCAGTGGAGTTGATCTCTGCTGCTAAACTGGCGGCAACGTTTTCCACTGATGCCAAGCCGATAGAAGCTGCGACGTTGCCAGTGCCGGTCACTGCCGCTGACTGGCCGGGTCTGGCCGTTAGCTTGACGGAATAGGAGGTGCTGCCAAGGGATGCCACCACTTGCGGATCGCCTGCGCCTTCATTCATCGCAGCTATCAGCCCATTGGCTTGATCGGCACTGCTTTCGCCGCTCGGTGCGGACTCCGTATGTGTGTAAACACGGCCATTAATGGTGATGGTGTGCGCGGTTCCTAATCCCCCTGCATAGAACTGGTACTCCACCGAGGCATTGGTGGCCGGAGCAATGAAGTCATAGGCAATGTTCTGAAAGAAAAGCGTGATTCGGTCATATGGCTGAATGCCATCAGCACCCGTGACAAGATGGAAACTGCCTGTCGCTGCGGTGAAGCTGCCGCTCTGAAGCATGCAGTGATCCCACAAGCGAATTTGTGCCGTGGTGCTGTCTTCCCGAATGCAATCCAATGTCGCCCAATCGATCCAGTTATATTTGGGTGAGTCCAAGGGTTGCAGGCCAGCGCTGTATTCCACATCAAAGCTCAACACCACCTCGTGAAAATCGAAGTCCGGCAAGTATTTCAGCCGTGGGTGCTCGTAGAAGTTATCGACATCCCACAAAAGGAGAACCGCGAAATCGGCGGAATCGCGGAAAACGCCGCTCACTTGAAAGCTGTCGGCCGTGGCGGAATGGAGGGCGGCACTTGCGCCGAGAGCATCGAAACCGCGCAGGGCCATGGTGCGGTTGGGTTGCAATTTACGAATCTGTTCACTCATCTACCGCTTGCAGCATAGGGCTATGCAAAACTTCCCGCATGGCGTCACCCGCTGCAAGTTCCACAAAACAGGATCAATACAAATTGATTGGCAGTGTTACTGGGGTGGTTCAATGCAATCCACCCGGGGAAGGCGAAAGACCAGAATGGCGGCAAGGAGAAAGAAAGCGGAATTAATGGCTAATGCCGCCCCAATCCCGTTCCGGTCTGCCAGTGTTCCCACCAGCAATGGAGCAGCCGCGCTAACGCTTCGACCCAGGTTATAAGTGAAACCTTGGCCGGTCGCGCGAACCGCTGCGGGATAAAGTTCCGCCAGCACCGCTCCAAACAGACTAAAATATCCTGTCCCAAAAAAGCCGACAAAAAAGCCAAGCGGTACCAAAACCGCAACAGAACGGGAAAGGCCATAGATGGGAACCAGAAGAGCAGCGGCAACCATGTACAGCACAAAGGCCGGGCGACGGCCTAGCTTACCCGCAAGCCAACCAAAAGAAAGATATCCGCAAAATGCTCCAACCTGTGTGGGCACCACAAAAGCACTGGTGCGCAGAATGGAAAGCCCTGCTCCGCCTTGCGCTTGCGGAGCAGAAAGAAACCCCGGTAACCAGGTGAACAGTCCCCAATACGCGAACAACACGGAAGTGGAAAGCAACGTGGCCCAAACTGTTCTCACTAACAAAGGCGGTTGAAAGAGTTGCCGAAACTTCTCCATCACGCCCGTTTTTGGCTGGGCAATCCACGATTGCGGTTCTTGGACGCCGCGCCGGATGGCAATCGCCAGCAACGCGGGACATAAACCTGCCAGGAATAACGGTCGCCACCCAAACCGTGGGAGGATGGCCGCCGTCAGTCCGGCGGCCAATAAATATCCAATCGCCCAACCGGACTGCATCCAACTCATTGCTTTTAATCGCAAGGCGGCAGGCCATGTTTCCGCTACCAGCACTGCTCCTACGGCCCACTCTCCCCCTAATCCAAGCCCCACAATGCTGCGCCAGAACAGAAGCGAAACCATCCCGGTGGAGAGTGCCGTGCCACCCGAACCAAGGGAATATAACAGCACTGTGGCCGCTAATAACTTCGTTCGCCCAAATCGATCCGCCAGAACACCGGATAAAATTCCTCCGGCCGCGGCAAAAACCAAAGTAAGAGAAGCAATGGCTCCGGCTTGCGCATTGGAAAGGTGAAACTCGTTGCGTAATGTGTTGAGCGCAAAACTATACAGCAGCACATCCGTCGCGTCCAGCATGTAGCCTGCTTGGGCCGCAAAAAGAACGCGCCATTGCTGTTTGGTGATCCGGGAGATGTGATTCACTCTCCGTTAGTATCGCCAATCACTTTTGGAATGAAAGGGATGAAACATGGGTAGCGAACTACAAAAAACCGATTAGATGACTTTGGTTTGGAGAAAGGAAGAATTCCTTTGTACAAATTTCTATTCCACAATGTTCTGCTTCATACTGAACCAGGTAAAAAGGGAGTAAGAATCACAGACTCTTCACAAAGATTCCTGCATAATGCCATGTAAGCGGGGTGAGGGCTGCCAGTGTTGACAGCAATTGCCGCCCTTATGCGTGTGAGAGTCTTCCGTGCCGACCCAATCTTCTCGATCTAATTCGCGGTCATTCCGAAGTCTGTTTCTGGACTATCCGGAGCCATCCTGGGTGGTTGAACCCGGGACCTTTCACATTTTAGAAGTCAACCAGAAAGCTGTTGAGAGCTTTTATTTTAGCCGCTCGGAGTTCCAGGAGCGAACGCTGTTCGATGTGATTCAGCCTTGGGATATGGATCGTTTCCGCACCGCGCTTCGGGAAAAAGAGTTTGATTCGGTTGAGTTCCGGGCTGTAACGCTGCTGGCAAAAAATGGGGAAGCCATGCCGGTAGATCTCCTGATTCGCGAGACCAGTTTCGGAGAACAGTCCGCTTTGCTGGTTGTGCTGGCAAATGCCGCCTTGCGCATACAACTAGAAGATCAGTTACGGCAATCGAAGAAAATGGAATCAATTGGAATGCTGGCCGGAGGTGTTGCCCATGATTTCAATAATCTGCTGACCATTATTTCGGGCTACAGCCACATGCTGATGAGTGGCCTGGCGAATGATCCGAAAAATCGCGTTGCGGCGGAGCAGGTGATTAAGGCCAGCGAACGTGCCGCTGAGTTGACTGGTCAATTGTTGGCATTTAGCCGCCGCCAAACGGTTCAGGCTAAAATCGTCAATCTGAATTCCGTTGTGCAAGGCATGACGCCGATGCTGAAGCGTTTGATCGGCGAACATATTGATCTCCGTTTCTTGCTCTCAGATGAACTTGTGAAGCTTTATGCGGATTCAAGCCAAGTGGAGCAGGTCATTATGAACCTGGTTGTGAATGCCAGAGATGCTATGCCACAGGGCGGCAAACTGCTGGTAGAAACCCAAAACGTGGATCTCGATAGATCCTTCTCCACAGGCAACATGAAAGTACGTCCAGGCCAGTACGCGATGCTCTCCGTAACGGATAGCGGGATCGGCATGGATGGGAAAACACGTGAAAGGATTTTTGAGCCTTTCTTCACCACCAAGGAGTCAGGGCAGGGAACTGGCTTAGGCCTTTCCATGGTGCTTGGCATTTTGAAACGCTACAAAGGCACGGTGGAAATTTGTAGCGAACTGGGCCGGGGCACCACCATCAAAGTGTACTTCCCGAAAGCCGATCAAGGAGAGTGCGTTGTGGTTTCAGAGGCCCAACCCGAACCCAAAGGCGGCTATGAAACAGTGTTGCTGGTGGAAGATGATAAGGGTGTCGCCACCATGGTACGGACTGCTTTGGAATGGAAAGGCTACCGGGTACTGGAAGCAAACACTGCGCCTACTGCATTGAAGCTGACTCAGGAACATGCCAGCGAAATTCAACTGTTGATCACAGATCTGGTAATGCCGGAAATGAGTGGCCCAGAGGTCGCGAAGAGTCTACACCGCAAACGTCCTGGTCTTCCTGTGCTTTATATCTCAGGCTATTCGGATGCTACCCACCATGAAGATATGCATAAGGGAAAAAAAGGATTTCATTTCCTCGGCAAGCCTTTCACTCCAGCCGCGCTGGTGGGCAAAGTAAGGCAAGTTTTGGATCAAAAAAAAACGAAAGGGCAGTCAAAGAAAGAACCTAGCGTAAGTACCACGATGTGATCTGTTGGCCAGCCAAAGCGTTCACTACTCCGCCAATGGCTAGAAATGTTCCTAGCGGCAACTGGTAAGTCCCGGCATCTTTTCTTGTAATTGCCAGGTAAAGCACTCCAATCACGGACCCCAATACGGAACCAACCACCAGCGTCAACAGTGCCCCGCGCACGCCGCTGAAAGCTCCTATCATCGCCATCATTTTCACGTCGCCAAACCCTAATCCTTCTTTGTGACGGAGCTTTTCAAAAAGAGCACCTGTTGTCCATAAAGCACCGCTGGGAATTATTGCTCCCAAAAAAGACTCGCTCAAGGAAGCGGCTATTGGGGGAGGCTCCCAACCGAAAATCGAAGCCAAAACAGTGGCTGTAGTATCCGGCACTGGCGTAAGGAGTGCAAACACAAAACCGGCCAGGATGCCACCCAGAGTAAACTCATCCGGCAGAATTCTGGTTTCTGCATCTGCAAATGCCAAGGTGATCAGAATGGCCACAAATGCGGAATCCCGCGCTGTAGCCCAAGTCCATCCATATTTCCATGCGAACCAAGCAAAACACAGCGCCGTCAGCGCTTCCACAATTGGGTAACGAAGGGAAATCGGAAGAGCGCAGTAGCGGCATCGCCCGCGCAGCAGAACATAGCTGAGTAGCGGAATGTTGTCATACCACGCAATGGGGTGCTCACACCGGGCGCAGCGGGAACGGGGCGAGACTACGGAAAGGTCTCTGGGCCATCGAAAAATACAGACATTCAGAAAGCTGCCAATCAGCAGGCCGAATAATCCGCTCAGCGCCGCACACAGGAATGGGTCAGGCACTGGCAAGAATTTTCTGATACACGTTTTGGGTTTGTTCTACCATGCGTGCTTCCGAGAATTCGGTTTCAATTCTTTGACGCGCACTTTCCCGGAATTGTCGAGCCAGATCGGGATTTTCCGCCAGTTCCTTCACCGTGCGAGCAATGGCAACCGGATCATTCGGAACCAGAAGACCGTCTTGATGGTCCCGTACCACTTCGGTCAGACCTCCAATCGCACTGGCCACTACAGGCACGCCTGCGGACATTGCCAGAAGCGCCGCCGAGCCGAGCCCTTCGGAATACGTTACATATACAAACAGTGATGCAGTGCGCAGGTCTTCTTCCAGATCACTCGACGGGATTACCTGCACGCGGAGCAGCCTGGCTGCTTCCAATACTACCCTCACGCCTTTTTGTGGATCGTTGGAACCAGGTGTAATCATGCCGCCGGTTCTGTCCGAGAGAGGCAGCAGCGGCACGCCGTCGTGAACCACTGTGATCTTTTCTTCCGGAACACCGCCACCGACCAGAACCGCAGCGACATAACGTGATACAGCAATAAATCCATCCGCACGCCCGTATTTGCGGCGAGATACTACGTTCTCATGGATGGGAAAGGCAACCCGGCGAGACACCACCACCGGAGTACGCCGGAACAACACAGCCAAAGCATGTGCGCGCCCATCATGGGCATGCACCAGTTCGGATTGGCGAGCGAGATGAGGAAGACCCAAGGTGGTCAAGCGACAGAGGCGCAAGCCATCGCGTTTTGCATGGGCGTACAAAGGGGAATCTTCGCGTGCCATCAGCGTTGGTTGTTCCCCCAGTGCCGTCAGGCCCTTGAGGAGGCGTAACACCTGCCACTGGCCTCCGCGCATTTCACGCCCTGTATCAATATGGAGAGTTTTCAAAACCGGGAACGCGCCTCCCGCGCTTTTGCATATTTGCAGAACGTATAGAGAGCGGCCATCCAGGCAATGGTGAAACCAGGAACGCCGTCCAGAAAACCACGTTGCAGTAAGAAAGAACGAAAAAATGTCCAAATTGGATCGATTACCATGTGGCGCGTAAGAGATCCTTTGCCGCGAGCCGTTAATTCTGCGGCGGCAAGGGTGGTGTACCTGTCCAGCGTACGAAGATGTTCGCTCAGCGAGTCGCAAGTGAAGTGGAAGATCACGCCCTCCAACTGCCCAACCGTACCATTCACGCTGACTCCTTCATGCACATAATCTCCCACCCACTGGGCCTTCTCGCGATGGTACAGACGCACTTTTCGGTCAGGGAACCAGCCGCTATGCCGAATCCATCGACCCATGTATTGGGCCATGCGAGGCATGGCGTAAGCATCATACCGGAATCCCTCAGATTTCAGCATCCAAATCTCGCCTTCCAGTGCCTCGCTAATTACTTCGTCTGCGTCCAAGGAAAGCACCCAATCATGGGAAGCTATGGCAGCGGCAGCATTCTTTTGGCGCGCATAACCGTCCCATGCCCGATGCTGCACCGTCGCTCCCAATTTTTGGGCAATGGCTCGCGTCTGATCGGTTGATCCGCTATCCAGCACAACGATTTCATCGCAGCAGCGCAGGCTCTCCAGGGCCCGCGCAATTTTCCGCTCTTCGTTTAGCGTAACGATGGTGGCGCTAAGGGAGGTCATCCGGACACTGGCGTCACGGTGAAGCAAAGCAGAAACATCAGCAGTGCAAGGATCGCCAGCTTCACCCGGCCAGAACCTAATGGGGAAACATCATAGATGGAAGGATGTTTGCGGCCAAACAAAAACAGAAACACGGCCCACAGAAGCCAGCCTTCCCAGAAAAAATATCCTAGGGGCAACAAACAAATCAGAAACAAGCGGGTAATCAACCGGTGCCGCTCGCCTGCCACGGCATACAAAATATGCCCGCCATCTAATTGGCCGACCGGAAGCAGATTCAAAGCGGTTGCAAACAAGCCCACCCATCCCGCGCGTACCACCGGGTGGAGGTAAAGGTCGGCAGACGCCACACCAGGAAAGATCAAATGCTCAAAGAAACGAAGTAATAAGGGCGTACCGAAATGGAGACTCCCGGAAAGAGAAATCCCTGGCACTACCTTGGACATGGCCAGCCCGACGGAAAGTGCTGGCAGAAGGAAAATAAAACCGGCAATTGGCCCTGCCACACCGATATCGAACAGAATTCGCTTGGAGTAAATGGCCGAACGAATGCGAATAAAAGCGCCCAATGTTCCCGTAAACGTAGGAGCCGGCAAAAAGAAGGGCAAAGTGGAATCCACGCCGTAATAGAGACAGGCCACGTAGTGGCCGCATTCATGCGCCAGCAAAATTGTGAGCAGAGTGAGGGAAAAGGGCAAGCCGGAAAGCAGGGTATAGGGGTGAGCCCAGGCATCCAGAAACACGCCCAAATCACGATCCACATCAAACACGGGTAAGTTGTGATCGAAGTTGTACTGCATTCGCGCCCCTACCGCAGAGGTAGTGGCAAGCGTCAGAAGAAATAAAAGGACATGCAGCCAAACCCGAAGTTTCGGTTTTGCTGCTGCATAGGCAAAGGGGTAGCCAGGTTCAACCGGAAGGGCAGGCGCGGGTAAAGATGGCGAGATGCCGGAAGAGGCCACAAATGCTATCTATTGAAGAGTTTGCAATTCTTTACCGGGCTTAAACCGGACCGCTTTTCCGGGGGGAATCGAAACTTCCGCTCCCGTACGAGGATTACGACCAATCCCTGTTTTGCGCGGCTTTACGTTGAATACTCCGAATCCGCGAAGCTCGATTCGGTCCCCTTGCTCCAAAGCTCGTTTCATTTGCTCGAATACAGTTTCCACGGCCATCTCGGCTTTGGTCTTGGTGATTCCTGTTTTGTTCACCACTTCGTTAATGATGTCCAGTTTGATCACGCAAGCCTCCGGAGCCTTCAAGTTAATGATAAAGTTGAGTTTACGACATGTCAAGCCATGACGCGCTTTCCACACTACCCCCAGTGGACGCGCTTCATTTCCGAAGGGCCTGCAGCAAATTTACTACTGGCATTGCAGTGGTAACCGTGCTGGGGGAAGACGGCCTTCCTCATGGAATGACGGTGAACTCGTTCAGTTCCGTCTCGCTTCATCCGCCGCTGATTTCCGTCTCCATTGATCGCCGGGCCACCATTCTCCATCGATTGCTGGCCGCCAGTTCCCTGGGCATCAATATCCTGACCGAGCATCAGCGCGATATTTCCCACCGCTTTGCACATCGGGTGGAAGATCGTTTTGACAATATCGAGTGGTTCCCCGGCGAGCTCGGCGTTCCGGTGCTTCCGGATACCCTTGGCGTGCTGGAGTGTTCCCTCTGGCAGGTGGTGGAAGCCGGGGACCACTATATTTTTCTCAGCGAAGTACGAGCGGTGAAGTGGGCCGATGGACGGCCCTTGCTTTATTTTGATAGCAGCTATCAGATTCTTGGCTGATTAGTGGGCGTGGACCGCCTCACCCTGCCGGGCGAATACAGACTGGAGATTGCCTTCCCCATCGAATGGCATTTCCATAGGGCCGTCAATGATTTCCAGTTTCGGATTCGCTTCGATCTCCGAGCGGAGATTTTCTGTTAAGACCACCAGATTGAGTTCCAGCGTATTTTTGATCCATCCCAACCGTAGGTCTGTGGTATCGAACAACCCCACCGTGGGAGCGATTTTTTCCAGGCATTCCCGGTCCGTGGGGAAGTGAAGGGGAGTGCGAATGGCGGCTGGGGTAGAAGCCGTCAGGGAATTGATCCGGGTGGGATTCCAGTCGATTTTTTCCAAAAGCCGGTCTGCAATCACATCCGCCATTCCCAAACCTACCGCGTTTCCGTAGGTATCCGGGTGAAGGTCGCGAACAAAGATGCGGCGGAATTTCGGGGTGTTTGGCCATGGATTGTATTCCCCATTAACGCCGCGATTGGCCACTTTGGTATCCATTCCCGCCCCACTGATCGGTTTGCCAATCTGGTCCAGAATCAGAATGTCCAGGTCTGCCGGAACATGCCCCATCCAGGACTTCACCAGAGCCAGAAGTTCCTCTTCTTTTTGCTCCATGTGCTCCACGGGTACGGCGGTGAGTTGAGCCGTGTTGTGATTGGCATCTTCCAGAATTGCCAAGCCACCTAAAATCTTTCCGGATTGCAATACCTGACGCCCAATGCTTCGGATGACGTATTCCAGGCCGAGCTTATAGGCATACGTGTGGTATCGCTGCGCCCCATGAAATTTGCCAAGACCGATAGCCATCATTTTGAACAGGCCGCTTTCAATGTTTCCGGCAAAATCGGTGTGCCATTTCACACGGCCAACCAGCATCACGCCATCTGCATTGAAGGCGTTCTGGTCCATGAAGGTTTCAATGCCGTCCGGACTTTTGCCCAGTGCCACCACTTGGAGGGAACTCACAACGGGGCAGCCCATGGTTTCCGCGATGATGCCGTAATGCGCCAGAACATCCGCCTGGCCTTCCGCTGTGGCGGCCCCGTGGCTTCCCATGGCAGGGAAGATGAACGGCTGCATGCCAGCCTCTTTCCAGAACTCCACCACGCTGCGGACAATGGTGGCAATATTCGTAATTCCTCGGCTTCCCACGCCAATCGCCACGCGCGATCCGGGGGCAAGCCGGTGAGCAAAAGGAGCCGCCGCCAATTCACGGCGAACGGTTCCGGCGATATCTTTTACGCTGCGATCAGGAAAGTGTTGACGTACCAGAAGCAAGTGAGGGAATTGCATGACGGGATTATATCAATCGTTCGTTTCCCATCCATCGGCAAGCATTTTGGCGTACTCATCCGAGGCGTACAACTCCACTTGAAAACTCTGCGGTGAGAGCGGTGTATACGGCACCATGGTCTGGTAGCAAATAAACAGATAATCCGCAAAGCGTTGGTAGGATTGGATAAAAACTACCGAAAGCATGGCCGGGTCCGGTGCTTCGCTGAACAGCGCATGAATGCCAATAGCACGCGAGAAAATCGACCGCTGGTCGGAGATCCCCCACCGTTTCAGCTTGGAGCCGGTGGCATCTGGTGTGCCTTCCACCAGCAACGTCACAAAGCTTTGCTCTTTAATTCCGGTGTCCGCCAGTTCCGGAGTGCGGCTCACAAAATCCATGCACTGCTCTGCCCATCGCTGCAAGTCCTTGCCGATGTAGTAGAGCATCCGGATTTCCTGGCTGCGTCCAGCCAGAACCAGGCGCTGCAGCTCGTCCGGGTCCATGGTGGAATCATTCAATAGCCCTTGCTGAATCAACTGTGCTCGCGAGCCTTCCAGCAAAGGGTCCGAGTCTTTATCACCGGTGAACGGGTGAAGAATCAGCGGAGGAAGCTTCCAACTTCCCCGGGCTGCTTTAGTTTCCAATTGAGATACTCATTTCCCGTGTAGTCATTCTCCACTTCGGCAACTTTACTGAAAACTTTAGAGGGTTTTTGCTCCACCGCCTACTTCGGGCCATAACTGGGCAGTTTTACTTCACACCCGCAATCTTCGCCTGCATTCTTAGCAGTCTTCTGGTAATTGATTTCGAAGTCGATAATGCGCTTCAATTCGTTCCATTCCAGAACACCGGGCAACCGGCGACCGTTCACAAACAGGGTAGGGGTAGAGTTCACATTCAGCGACTGACCCTGTGCCATGGATTTTTCCACGGCGGGATCGCCACTCTTGCTATCCATACAGCTTTTCAGGCGAAGGCTGTCCAACTGTTTTTCTTTTGCGAAATCCAGGATTTTGTTAGGCAAATTTTCAGGCGTGATTTCTTCCTGGTGAGCAAAAATCCAATCGTGATAATCCCAGAAGGCGCCAGGATTTTGTTGAAATACGCATTGCCCTGCGTCGGCAGCCGCTCTGGCCCAAGGGTGTACTGATTCCAAAGGGAAATCCATGAAATACATCCGCACTTCCTTGGGATATTCCTGCAGGAGGTGGTCCCGCAGCGTTTTTGCTTCTTCCTTACAGAAGTGGCATTGAAAATCGCTGAAAGCCACAATCACCACGGGAGCGCCCGGCGTACCAATGCTAGGCCGGAACTCTGTTTTTAGCTGGTCCAGATCGCTTTTAAACGGGTTGTCTTTGATGTCAAAGACTTGCCCGCGCACAATCTTTTGCCCGTCTTTGGAAAGGTAAAATACTTCATCCTGGCTGGCCTTGCCTTGAAACGCATGCACACGCACTTCATCAAAGCCGGGCATGGGGCCGGGCTTGGGATCGCTGATCTCTACTTGAATGGGCGGAGACCACACGAACAGATGCCGCACATAGGCTTCGAAATCCGGTTTGCGAAATGCCGAAACCTTGTTTGTGGTAACCGCAGATTTAGCAGCAGCCTTCACAGAAGGTTTCGTGGTTGCACGCTTGGCAGTCTGCGCCAGCAGAGGGGCGCAGCAAAAAAGGACTCCCCAAAGAAGTGTTTTCATCTACATCACCGGTCCAATGCGCCACGGCACAAATTCCTGGTGTCCGAGCCGTTCTGCTGCGGTTCGTTCGCCGGACGCCACTCGTAACACCAAGTCAAAAATTTCCTGCCCTACGTCGGTCACCGTTTTTTCGCCGTCTGAAATCGCACCTGCATTCACGTCCATGTTGTCCGTCATTCGATCATAAGTGAAAGTGTTGCTCGCGATTTTGATGACAGGAACGGAAGGAAACCCAATGGCGCTGCCTCGGCCAGTGGTGAACGCGATCATGTTACATCCGCCTGCTGCCAACCCAGTTAACGAAACCGGATCGTATCCCGGAGTATTCATGAACACAAACCCCGGTGTTTTGACTCGCTCCGCATAATCCACTGCATCGGTCAGGGTGGAAACGCCTGCCTTGGCTACCGCACCCAGAGATTTCTCCAAAATGTTGGAGAGGCCGCCTGCTTTGTTGCCAGGCGAGGGATTATCGTCAAAGCTGCCGCTGAACCGGTTCAGGTACTGCTTGTAACCCTTCACAAACCCCAGCAGTTTTTCCGCGACTTCCCGGTTGCGGGCGCGCTTCACCAGCAAATGTTCCGCACCAAAAATTTCAGTGGTTTCCGCCAAAACGGAAGTGGCTCCAATTTTCGCCAGCAAATCCGAACAATACCCTAATGCCGGATTCGCAGTGATCCCCGAAAAGGAATCCGAGCCGCCGCAATTTAGGCCGAGCACAATTTTGGAGGCGGGCAATTCCACCCGCTTCTCTTCGGCAATCTGATCGATCATTTCGCTGATGCCGCGCCGCGCTGCTGCAATCGCACCACGCGTGCCGCCGCTGTTCTGGAGCGTCATGCCAACCAGGCGGCTGGAGCGGGGGCATTCGGTCCCAGGTAATGGTCAATCTGGTTCACTTCGCAACCCAGGCCAAGAATTACAGCCCCGGCGACATTGGGATGCGACAATACGCCTGCCAGGGTACGCTGGAGCTGCTGCGTATCCGGTCCAATCGACATGCCGCATCCTTCGCCGTGCGGAAACGCGATAATGCCATCAATGTTAGAAGGCAAAGCCTCCCCTTCAAAACTGGCAGAAATCAGTTCGGACGTGTGGGCCGCGCAATTGCTGGCAGCTACCACGGCAATGTAATTCCGCGTACCTGCCCGCCCATCTTCCCGCAGGTAACCCATAAAGGTTGGCATCACAGCCGGAGCAGGGGGAAAGGGCACTTCTCCCGTGGGAAATTCGTACTGAAACGAAGTTTCCTCAAAGCCGAGATTATGAGTGTGGATATGCTGGCCCGGCAGGATGCGAGTTTTCGCTTTGCCGATATTCTGGCCATAGCGAAGCACCACCTCTCCAGGGGCAATTTCCCGCAGAGCCACTTTATGGCCAGCGGGAATCGGATCTTTTGTCCGGATCTCCACTCCATCCATCCGCAACAATGTATCCGGCGCAATAGTCACGCGTGCAACCGCCACATTGTCGGTTCCGTGGAGATGAATCGCCGAATTTTCGGCTGTTGGCAATTTTTCAATCTCGACTAACTGCATTTCTACCTCATCAAAACCGTTTCATTCACCTGTTCGCCCGCATGAACATGGAATTTTCCATTCACCGGATGAATCCATAATCCTGTTCCCTGCGGGGGGAGCGGAATCTCCGCCGCGGTGTTCGCCCATACAAAATGGCTGGTTTCCATCCCGTCCAGCAATTTTCCGATATGAAGATGAGTATGGCATTGCGTGCGGCGCTCTTCGCCATTGTAGGCAATTCCCCATGCATCTCCCCATATGGAACTAGCTTTCTGAATCGCCGCTGTCCACAAAACGGTGCGTTCTTCAGCAGTCAGAGCATCCAAGGAGTGAGGGCCAGGGTAATGCTTTCGTGGCAAAGCAAGCAAGCGGTTCTGCTTGGTGGGGTTGGCATCTTTCAGAAAAAAGACAGGCTTGTCTGCCGGCTGCTGATCGGCTTCCCGGCATAAACTGCATTCGCGCTTTTCCGCTGCTTGTGGAGCAGTGAGCGTGCAGTCGCAATCGCGCACGTCTGCCAAAAACAAGCTCAGGAGCAGAAAGGGGAGAAACACTACATCTATTATGCGGAAGTATTCTCCCCGGTGGGAACAAGGTTTATAGGTCTTGAATCAATTTGTTTCTGGTTCCCCAAGCAGATCGCCCAGGCGATCCAGCCGCTGTTCCCAACTGGAGCGCCGGTCACGAATCCATTGCTCCAGCACGGCAAAGCCGGTTGGTTCGAGTCGGCAGGTGCGCACCCTGCCGAGTTTTTCCGTCCTCACCAACTTGCTTTCTTCCAGGATTTGCAAGTGCTGCACCACGGCCGTTAGCGTGATTTCCAAAGGAAGTGCCAGCTGAGACACGGAAAGAGGTCCTTGGCTGAGCCGTTCCACCATTGCCTGGCGGGTTGGGTCACCAAGGGCGTGCAAGATGCGATCGACACTGGGTTTGTTGTCGGGCATTGGTGGCGTGGTGCGTAGTGGCTAATCCGTAAGCTCTTTCTCCAGCTTTTCCAGTAAACTGCGCCAGCCTGCTTCGCGCATCTGAGGACTATCCGCGCCTTCAAAGAATGCGCCTTGGTGTGTAAAGAGTAAGTCAGTTCCATTCCCACCTAGCATGAATTCAATTGTGACTAGCGAGGCAGAGATGCGTTTATCGCCAAGGGTCATAGTGGAAGCTATTACTAACCGTTGGTTTGGAACAATGTCTTGGAAAGTTCCCTCATTGGTAAGCAGAACGCCGGGAAAGGGAGTGCCTTCCTTGAAACGGCATTGCGTTTTTTCCATGCCGCCGACGCGAAAATCCAATGTGAATTCCTCTACCTCCTGGTGTGGGCTCTCCGCAAACCAACGGCGTTTCTTGACAGCGTCGGCGAAAGCAGAGAATACCTGATCTGGCGGTTTTGGATAATTTCGTTCCATCACAAACGTACTGTGGACAACGGATGATTCCTGCATAACATTCCTTTCTGGTTTACTCAATACTGAAGTATTTGCTTCAGTATTGAGTAAAGACATTACGATTGTCAAGTATTCGCTTCAGTATTTTTGGCTTTTCTAGCTTTTGCCGTTCAGAGCCTGGGTCAGATCCGTCCAGAGATCCTCAACACCCTCAATGCCCACACTCAGCCGGAGCAAACCCGGCGGCAGATGCTCCTGCCCAGGTATGCTTGCCCTCCGTTCGATGGTGGACTCCACTGCGCCGAGGCTGGTGGCGTGCTGAATGAGCCGTAAGCGGGCGCACACTGCATCGGCAGCCTCAGCACCCCCACGCACGTCAAACGAAATGATGGTGCCGAAACCCTTCAATTGGCGTCTGGCTGCTTCGTGAGTGGAATGGCTCGCCAAGCCCGGATAGCGCGTCACCGTCACCTCCGGGTGGCTCGCAATGCGCTCGGCTAGGGTCATCGCGTTACTCTGCGCCCGATGGAGTCGCACGGCGAGCGTCCGTGCACCACGAACGGCAAGAAATGTCTCCAGCGTGCCCGGCGTTGCCCCAGTAAGTTCCCGCGCTTGATGGAGCGCCGATAGTAACGCGGTATCCCGCACGGTCACAACGCCACAAAGCAAGTCCGAGTGTCCGCCGATGAACTTCGTGACCGATTGCACCGCAACATCGGCTCCAAGTGCCAGCGGACGCTGGTTCAACGGCGTCGCGAAAGTATTGTCTACGCCAAGGATTGCGCCGGGCTTGCGCGGTGCGGCGCAGATGATGTCCAGGTCGGCGACAGTCAGTAGCGGGTTAGAGGGTGATTCCAGCCAGATCAGGTCTGCCACGCTACATGCCTCGATCCAACCCGCCGTGTCCGTCACCGCAATGCGACGCACGGTCCAGCGACCCCGGCGTTGACCAGCCTCTGCAAGGCCCGTAACACCCTGATAGCAGTCGTCTGGCAGAGCAACCACCGAACCCACCGGCAACTGATCGAAGATGGCCGCAATTCCCGCCATGCCGGATGCGAAGGCGACTGCAGAGCCGCCTTCCAGGCCGCCCACTAGTTCCTCAAGAGCTTCCCAGCCCGGAGTGCCGTCATCGCGAGCATATGCCCGGCGGTCACCGAGTACGAAGTTTGATGCCGGATATAGCGGCACATTCAGCGGTGTGCCGGGCTGTCGCTCCCGACCTCCTGAAACCAGCCACGACTCGACGGAGCTTGCATCAGCCGCGTGGTGCTCTGCCTTGCTGGATGGCGGGAGCGTGCCACCTTGCGCTACCAGCCTGGCCATTTCTTCGCTGATTCCTTCTTCTCGGAGACCCTTCTCTACACCTTGTCGATCAGCAGCCGACCTGTTCTGGCTAACTTTCCATTTCCCCTCAATCGTGGAAATCGGGATCTCTATCCCAATGATGGCCTTGATCTGGGCAGAGATGAATAGCTCCGGCGCATCGCTGAGGCTCCACGGCGCTGATCGTTTCTGTTCTTGTGTGGTCGTCAGATGATGGATCTGTGTAAGGAGCCATTCTCCGTCATCCACCACGCGAGGTGTTCCGTGTGCCTGCACGACCACGTAATTCCATGTGGGCACCACGCGCCCGTGTTCTTGTTTTGAGGCGTACCACGATGGCGTGATGTATGCTTCAGTACCTTGGAATACGACCAGCGTTTCCGCCCCGGAACGCAATGCATCGACCTGATCGTTGGCTTTGGCAATATGGGCGCGAAGAATGCCTTTTTCACCACCCTCCACGAGCGTAAATGGCACGAGGTTCGCAAGCAGACCGCCATGCCCAGCCGTGATCAGAGTGGCAAGCGGATGTGCACGGATCAGTGAGTGCAAAGTCTCCAGATTGTCTTCTCGGAAAGCATTGGGCAGATACATAGAGGGTTTTGGCAGGTTCGCTACACCCATGCCTTTTTAGTTAAACCTAACCACTCTGCAAAATGATCGTCAAGCGCTCAAGGACTGGAATGAGAAGATGTGCCAGTACTTTTCTCCCTTTTGAGCACGCAATGAGGGAATTTCCTGACCTACAAATGCTTCTATGGCACGCTTCCAAAAATAATAAGCCGAATGGTTCTCTTCCCGTACGCGAATTTCCCATTTTCCTGGGAAACGCCGCCAAATTTCGTGTGCCACATGCGTTCCCATTCCTTGTCGCCGGTACTTACGAACAATGAAAAACTCCGCGATATCCCAAATACCCGTATTCTCTGAGACTTCCGATCCTTTCTTCACAAAAACGAATCCCGCTAATTTGCCGTCCATCCTGACCAGAAATGGATGTCGGCTGGATTCTCGCCAGTAAAGAGAAAGGTGTGGGTAGCCAAACCGTCCATCTGCGCCTACATCTAAGTGGAGGAACTCGCTAAAGTCGTGTATGTACAACTCAAGAAGGTTGGCCAGGACTGGCTCGTCTTCCGATGCAGCAGGAGTCACTGAAAAGGACATTCGTACCGGAGTCTCACAATTTAGGCTTTTGACCGGCAGCCGGGGTTTCCTGTATCCGCATGATCTCTGCATGGAGAGCCGCTTTGTCCGGCACTCCGCTTTGCCGGTAAGCGCGAACCAGCAAATAATGAATGGCGTTGTCAGTCACCACTCCTTCCGATAATCTGAGCGCGGACTCTGCTTCAACGGCTGCTTGCGCTGCATCTGCTTTCTTCAGGAGAAGCCGCGCCATTTCGAAGTGGACGTCGCGGGATTGCGGCGCTAGCTTCAGCGCCTCGTCGAGCCGACGCTCGCATTCTTCCAAGCGGCCCATCAAAAGCAGAAGCCTGATGTCAGGCAACAAAGTCTCCGCATGCAATCCGCCCGCCAGAGCGTTCCAACCGGATCGCCTCTTCGTAGAGAGACAGTGCCTCTGCGGACTGCCCTAAGCTTTCCAGGCTCAGGCCGAGATAAAGGGCTGCGCGCGGATCGGTGGGGCTAAGTTGACGAGCCTTTTGAAATCGCGGCACTGCTTCTTTTAAGTCGTTTCCCAGATACGCCTCCATCCCGTAAAGGAATTGGGCATACGAAGCGTGAGGGTCAATCGCGAGTGCCTGCTCCAGGCATTGCCGCGCAATTTCGAGGCGGTAGGCGGCCATTGCCAATTTTGCTTTCAGGGTCAGTGCCGGTACCAGTTTCGGGTCCAGGCGCAGAGCTTCCTCCACTGCTGTAAGTGCTTCGGGAAGCTTTTTGGCCACCAGGAGGCGATTCGCTTTTTCGTAAGCAGCCTGGCCCGGTGAAGGAGGCGTTGCACCGAACAGAGTAATTCCGACCAGCAACAGAATGCCGGAAGCCTTCCATCCGGTCATGGCTTTCCCTCTTCTTCTACGTCGACAATGCGTCCGGCGGGCACATTGGCAAGCCGTTGGACAGCTCCGCCCGGCCAGCGTATTTCCAGGCTCTCCACAACTCGGTTCGAGCCCAGTCCGAACCGGACCAACGCCTCGCTCGAAGACGCATAACCCACGGCTGTGGTGGCTTGGTTGTACAAGTCGCGGCCATCCGGCAAATGCACGTGCACCACTGCGCCAAGTCCTTGCCGGTTTGCATGCCGCCCGCGCAAGCCGGACCGCCAGCCAATTGCGCATTGCCGCCAGTGACGTTGCGAAACAGTTTGGCGGGACCATTTACCACCGTGACTACCGCGTCCACCCGG
Organism: Bryobacterales bacterium; assembly: GCA_963791675.1. Classification (GTDB taxonomy): domain Bacteria; phylum Acidobacteriota; class Terriglobia; order Bryobacterales; family Bryobacteraceae; genus JALYXI01. Next base: position 30,509 of record CAWBTD010000009.1, on the reverse strand, counting down.
CCATCATTATCGAAATCGGCGAAGGCCACGCCGCGATGCATGCGCGGCTTGTTGAAACTCCGGCCCGGCACCAGCCGAGACGTCTTCGAACCGCTTGCCGCCCACATTGCGAAACACACGATTCGGCGAGGGCCGAATCGCGGCCCAGGTAACGATCCAGTTGCGACAGATGGGAAAGGGCAAAGAACAGGTCTTTCCATCCGTCATTATCGAAGTCGTACATGCCCAGGCTCCAGCCGGTTAACTGGCGCGTGCCCATGAGCAAGCCGGTGCGCTGCGCGTCATCCTCAAAGCCGGTAAGGCCACCCAGATTGCGGAACAGCAGAAACGAATCATTCAGGATTCCGGATACCACCAGGTCGGGCCTGCCGTCGTTATCAAAATCGCGCAAATCAGCGCCCATTCCGGCGATGGCGAAGCCATCTTCGCGCAGCGCCACGCCAGCTTCGAGCCCGATCTCCTGAAATGTTCCGTCACCCTGATTGTGAAACAGAAAATTGCGCACCGAATCGTTCGCCACAAAGATGTCGGTGAAGCCGTCGCCATCGATGTCGGCGAAGGCGACTCCCATTCCTTTGCCGATGTGGCGTCCAATTCCGGAGGCTTGCGAGACATCGGTAAAAGTTCCGTCGTGATTGTTGTGGAAGAGTTGGCCGGGCAAGCCCTCATAGGCTTTGGGATGGCAGTAGAACCGCTGTTGCGGCGGTTCCGCAGCGCGGCGCCGTGGCGGCGTCCCAAGCCACATAATTCGAGACGAACAGGTCCAGCCAGCCATCGTTGTCGTAATCCAGCCAGCCGGCGGATACCGCCCACATGTTGCCGAACTTGGCATCTTTTCCAGAAACACCAGCTTTGCGCAGTGATGTCAGCGAAGCGGCCATTTCCAAGATTGCGGTAAAGAATGTTGCCTTTCACGCCTGCCACAAAAATATCGGCGAAGCCGTCGTTGTCGAAATCGCCGATGGAGACCCCGATGGAATAGCCTTCGCCCGCAAGACCGCTTCCGCCGTTACGTCGGTAAAGGTCAGGTCGCAGTTATTGCGAAACAGGCGGTTGTAGTATTCCGGGCCGGTCTTGCGAAGGCTCGGAATGGCCGCTCCGTTGGTGAAAAAAATATCCGTGCAGCCGTCGTTGTTGTAATCCAGAACGGCAACGCCGCCGGCAGTCAACTCAATCTGTTGAAACTGGCCGGAGGCGCCGTTGTGAAGCTCGAATCGCAAGCCTGATTTGGCGGCGATTTCCTCAAATCGAATGGACGGGCGGCGTAGCGGCTGGTCCCGCAACGCCGCCGAACAACAACACCAAAACGAGCAGGCGCGGCGTCAAACACTCCTCTAGAACTGGATACGCGCCACAATCTGACCCGTGCGAGGAGTCGGCAACGAGGAACTCACGCTGTTGCCCGCAATCCCCGTGTAATTGAGATACCCGAAGCCACCCGTAATCACTCCATTCGACCGTGTGACGGGATTCTGCGGGCTTGACGTGCTTGGATTTGCCAGCGACTCCATCATGTTGAACAGATTGAAGAACTCCGCGCGAACGCTGAATGCCATGCTCTCGCGGATTTTGAAAACCTTGCCGATGCCGCCGGAAATAACGGGCCGCCGCTGGGCACGGAAGTCGTTGTAATAGACCACGTTGCTGCCCGGAACGCCAGCCGCCTGATTCTGCCAAGCTGCGGGATTCAAAACAGTCTCCTGGGTCGGATCGATGCAGCCGCAATTGGGGTCTTTCAGGTACAAGGGTACGCCCGGAACCCGAACCATTCTGGTGTATCCCGTGGAAACGTAGTTGCCGATGGAGTTGCTGGAAACCGGAGTTGCCAGAAGCTGGCCGCTCTGGTTCGTGCTGAGGGTGGTGATGCGCCAGTCTGCCAGAAATGTTCTGGCAAGGCTGATTCCGCTGGACGAATCCGAAAGCCGGTACCGTGTAATCCACACTGAGGCTGAAAATGTGTGGAACAGACAAGGATGAGAGGCCTTTGAACGTGCTCCAGTCATAGATGCTGCCAGCATTTGTCGTGGAGTCGAGCGTCTTGCTAAACGTATAGGCCATGGTGGCCGTGAGGCCATGAGAAAGGCGTTTGATCACCTTTACCTGCAAAGAGTCATACCAGGACTTGCCGAGAGGAGCCTGGAACTGACCAAGGGAACCGCCGTACTGCGGGAATGGCCGCAGGCTCTGGAGCACCGAGCCCGAATCCGGGAAATTGGCGTAGGGCTTCTTGAAACCTGCAGCCACGGCGGTCGCGCTGGTGATGGTGGAATTCAGCAGCGCAAGGGTGTTGGGGTTCGTCAGGTCGCCGAGCCCGTGTGCCGCCAGAACCGCCGGGCTCACCGCATTGTAGTTGACCAGATTGCCGACGGTTGCATTGTAAAAGCCCTGGCTGCTTCCGTTCGGAATCCAAACGCCGACGTTGCCGACGTAAGCCGCTTCCACAATCAGATCTCGCATCACTTCGCGCTGCAAGGAGATGTTCCATTGCAACACGCGGGAAGGCCGCCCCATGTTCTGATCCACTACGGCGGGAGCGCTCTGGATGCCGCCGCCTGCCACTACGTTCAAGCCCGGATCGTAACGTGCGCCGAAAAGCGCGTTCTGGTCGAACATCAGTGGATTCGAAAGAATGCCAGCCGCAACATTGTTTCCGGGGGAAGGAATGGTGACCGAGTTAAAGCCTGTGCCGGACGAAGAAGGATCGGTTAAGAGCGCAGCCAAGGGAGCATAGCTGATGCCGATTCCGCCTCGCAATCACGGTCTTGGGATTGTATTGATAGGCGACGCCAAGGCGCGGAGCAATGGCATAAGGATAAGAAGGAGCGAACAGGCAATTGCAGCGACCCGGACCATAGCCAGCGTAGATCACGCCGCCAAGCAGGCCGTTAGCTGTGGGATTCGGAGTAGTCGGGCTGAAGCTGATCATGCGGTCATGCAGTTCCTTCAAAGGCTGCTGCAGATCCCAGCGAAGACCGTAGTCAAATGTCAAATTGCGGGTGACCTTCCAGGTGTCCTGAAGAAACAATCCCCACGAAGTCCGCTGGTAAAACAGCGCCTGACCGTTGCCAGCAGTCACGCTGTCATATTGGCCGAGCAGGAAACTGGCCCAGGCATTGCCGATGCCAGTTCCCGTGGGAAGCACCTGTCCGTAAAGGGGCTGCGCTGTTTCCGCAGAACTGAAGCCATATGCCGGAGAAAGGTTGGTCTGCGAGGAAGAGTTGGTGGAATCATACTTCCACTCGGCTCCAAACTTGTAGGTATGGTTCCCGCGAACCCAGCTTAAAGTCGGAGTGCCTGACAATCTTCTGCCAATAAACAGATTGCGGCTGCCGGGTCCGAATGCGACTGCGATGCCACCAAGCACGTTGTCGCCAATGGCTCCAAAGCGCGGGAATCCATTACCAGGAGATCCCACGATGCCGAGCAGCGTATTGTCATATTGAGCGCTGACCGGCGGCACGGTATCCGGATTCCTGTGTACTTGGAAACCGGTGCTGAAGTGGAACAGCAGCGTTGGGGCAATGGTGTAATCCACATTTCCGCGTGCCATGGCGCTTTCAATGCCCTGGATGCGAACGGTTGAGAGCACGGCGGGCAAGCCATCCACGCCATTCGACTTGGTGGTGCTTTGCGTGGAGTAGTAGCCGGAAAGCTTCCACTTGGTGCCGAAGTTCTGATCGATCTTGATGGAAGGAATCTGCTGGAGCTTGTAGAAGGCTCCCGATTGGGCGAAGTTATTCACGTACAGATCATTGCCGAGATTCGGCTTGGGGAACAGGCCAATGATCTTGGCCGCCACTGGGTCAATGCGGCTTTGCGGAATCACGTTGTTAGGAAACATTTGCAGCACGCGCCGCCCGGAAGAATCGATCACCGCTGTTGCAGGATCATAGATGGCGTTCTGAATGATCGGTCTGCCTGCGAAATCCGTTCCTAGATTTCGGTTTCCTGTCACCAGAAGATTGTTGGACAGATTGCCCGTGATGTAGGCAGAGTTCGGCACTGTGGTAATACCCGCATATAAAGCTTCGCGGTCCCGGTAGCGTTCCAGATTGAAGAAGAAAAAGGTCTTGTTTCTGCCGTTATAGAGTTTCGGAATCCAAACCGGCCCGCCGATGCTGCCGCCGTAGTCGGCCAAATGCTTCACGACCTTGACATGGTGCCCGGTTCCGTCATTGGTGAAGGGAATTCCGGCGTTTAGAAATGTGTTTTCGATATAGGTATAGCCGCTGCCATGAAATTGATTGGTTCCGCTTTTCGACGTGAAGTTGTAAATGCCGCCGCCACCGACTCCGCCGTATTCTGCCGAAAAATTCGAAGTTTGCAGCGTGAATTGCTCAATTGCTTCTACCGAGGGTTGGATCTCGTCTGAAACCTGCGTGGAATAGGGATCATCGGATTGCTGGCCTTCAAATACGATCTTGAAATTGACCGAGCCCCCGTTGATGGAGATGTTGTTCCAGCCATTGAAAGTAGGCGCCAGGCGTCATCTGGATAAAGGACAGCGGGTTTCGAACCGCGCCCGCTCCGATGCCGAAGTTAATGGGCAGTTCGGCGATTTGCTCACCGGTAACAGTCATGGACTGCTCGGCACTCTCACTCTTCAAGAGACTGGATTCCGCCGTGATTGTGACCGAGTCGGTAGCCGCACCCACCTTCAACGACACGTCCACCCGGGTTGTAACGGCAACCTGCACCTGGATATTTGTCTGTTCGTATTTTGTGAAACCGGGGTGCTCTACGGCCAGCGTATATGTACCCACCGCCAACTGCAATATGGAATAGTTGCCGGTTCCCGTGGTGACAGTGTCGGACTGCGCCCCTGTCTCGCTATTGGTAGCTATCACGCGGACACCCGGGATCAGCGCTCCGGCTGCATCCGAAACAGTGCCAGTAATTGCGCCGCGGTTGGATTGCGCCAATAATATCCACGACCAAAGGAAAACACCGATCAGCAACCTGCTCTTCATGTACGACTCCTCAATTCAAAACCCTTGACTCGAAGCGGTTTGGTTCTCGCGATTATATAACTTATAGTTTCGTTTGTGTAGTTTCGTACATCGTAAAATCCGCGACGAAAGTGCTTTAAATAGGATTGTTGAGAGTTTAGTAGGCGAAAACGGGCCTCGCAATCGGAAAGAACATATGCATGGCGGATCGCTTCCAGCTCAAGGTACATCGCGAAACTAACAGAGATGCCGGTTTACGTGCTGGTTGCTGGAAAGAACGGAATTCAGTTGGAAGCCAGTTCGCCTCGCAAGTTCGATTGGAAGGCGCTTGTGCTGGATAAAAACGGACTGACCGGAAAACATGATTTCCAACTCATTGCCATACCGAAATATAAGAACCGAGGGTGAACGGATGCAGCGGATATCTCTCCCATGACAGCAGTCGGGAGATTAGGGATAAAACTGGTGACAGGAAAATCTCAGATGGAAATGATTGCTGTTGACCACATGGCGAAACCTACTGAAAACTAAGCTGCAACTGGAATAATACGCACTCTTTTCTCTGGTTATCATTTTGCATTTGTTCAAAATGATGCAGATCAGAAGCACGGAATGGAGCTTCTTTCACGTATTGGCTTTGACGCTTTTTCCAGGCGTATTTAGCCTGAATATATGTCTTGCTTTGGTCACCTCTCAAAGAGGTCGATTCTACAGTTTTTTTGCAGTTTGGGTTTATTGGCCGGAATGGCTTTCGGTCAAACAAGAGGCACATTGACAGGCAAAGTGACGGATGCATCCGGTGCTCCTGTTCCGCAAGCAGCCATTACCGCGACCAATACGGATAACAATGAGCGTAGCAACGGAGTTACGGCAACAGATGGAAACTTTTCCATTTCCGGACTCGCGCCCGGCAGCTACCGCCTGGAAGCAGAGGCTGCTGGTTTCAAGCGGCTGTCCCGGCAAAACGTGCAGGTGGCGGCAGGTACGCCGGTCCGTGTGGAACTCAGCATGGAAACTGGCAATGCCTCTGACACAGTGGCAGTGACGGGCGAAGCTTCTTTGATACAAGATGATTCCTCGCAAGTGGCAAAAGCCTATACCAGCCGGACCGTTCGTGAGATTCCACTGCTAGATCGTAACTTTCAGCAACTCACTGAATTAATGCCCGGCGTGACGCCGCCTTCTGTTTCCGTTCCTTTAGTGATTGATCCGCAACGAAACCGGTATTGGCAGACCAATGGCCAACAGGTTTGGACCAATCGCCAGAACGTGGATGGCGTGGAAAATGATGAGCCTTTCTACAATCTCGCCATCCGTTTGCAGCCGCTCGAAACCATTCAGCAAATGAATGTGATCACGAGCACCTATGACGCTTCACAAGGCCGGGCGGCAGGCACCATTGTGAACGTAGTCACACGCTCTGGCACAAACGTAATGCATGGCAGCCTGTTTGCGTTCAATACGAATTCATTCTTTAGCGCGCGAGATTACTTCAATCCGGTTGGATTGCCACAAGCGCGTACCAATCTGAACCAGTTTGGCGCAACCGTGGGCGGTCCCATCGTTCGAGACCATACGTTCTTTTTCCTTTCCTATGAAGGGGATTACTTCCGCAACCAGAATCCAACGGTTACCACAGTGCCGACGGCAAGCTTCTTGAATGGCGATTTCAGCGCCGTGCCGGGTTTGACTCTCTACAACCCTGCCACAGGAGTGCCGTTTCCCAATAACGTGATTCCCTCCTCGCTGATTAGCCCGATCGCGCGCAATCTGCTCTCTTATTTCCCACAGGCAAATTCACAGGGCTTCGAAAATAATTTGTTCACCAGTGTTCCTTACCGGGATGACGGAAACCGTGCCGATGGAAAACTGGATCACCGGTTTAACGAACATGCTGCCCTATTCGCCCGTTATGGTTACTCCAACTTCCGTACAGTGAATAATTCACCGCTAGGTTCCGTGCTGGGGGCGAACAACCTTGGAAAGCTTCGCGCCCATAATGCGGAGATTGGTTTCGACACTACCGTACGTGGCTTTAATGCTGATTTTCGGCTTGGGTATAACCGCTATGAAGACCTCATCAGCGCGAATGGTTCTTATGCTGCTGCCGGCCAGTTTGGGTTTACGAATCCGAATGTGGCGGCTGGCATGGCGACTCTGCCCAATATCGCCATCACCGGATTAAGCCCAATCGGAACGCCTGCCAATTACCCCCAGCGAAATGTGGATAACAACTTTAATGTGGCTACCAACTGGGGCGGACGGCTCTTCGGGCAAAATATTCGGTTTGGCGTAGACCTTTGGCAGATCAACGTAGATGGTTTTCAGAACAATGCATACGGCCCACAAGGCGGATACATATTCGGTACCGGCGTAACATCCACACCGAGCGGATCTTACCTAGGTCAGTTTGGGCAGTTTCCCAATGCGTTTGCCTCTTTCCTTCTGGGTGCGCCTTCACAGATCGGCGTTGCTCCCACGCAGTTCTCCAGCAACTACCAATATCAGGCGTCCGGATATCTTCAGGACAAAATCAATCTGTTCTCGCGCTTCACGCTGGAATTGGGAGTTCGTTATGACTTCTTTACGCCTTTGCAACCCAAACGCGCTGCTGGCAATACGATCTTTAACCCCGCTACGGATACCTTGTTGCCGCTCGCTACGAACAGCGTAGACGCACGTGGCAATGTCCAGTACAGCACGCGAAACATCGCACCGCGAGTAGGATTTGCTTACCGGTTTACCAACCACACGGTGGTGCGCGGCGGCTACGGCATCAATTATTTTCAAATGCCTTTGTTGATGCAGAGCCGATCTTTTCTTCAGGCAAATACCGGTGTGCTGACCGGCGTGGCAGGCAGTTATGGCAGCGCTGGTTCTTTTGGCGCATTACCGCTGATTCCTTCATCGGGTACGTTGGCCTCGAACGCCGGCGTGTACTATACGCCCAGCGACGTGCAGACACCTTATGTCCAGAATTACAGCTTCCAATTGCAACAGGACCTGCGCTACGGAATGCTGCTGGATATTGGCTACGTAGGCAACCTGGGCCGTCAACTGCCTTATGTGCGTGAAATGAATGCAGCGATGCCCGGTACCGGCGTGGCAGGGCTTCCTTACTACACGCAATTTGGGCGCACTGGCAGCGTGCTGCAGCAAACCACCGGCTTGACCAGCAACTACAACTCGTTGCAAGCTAACTTAACGAAGCGGTTCTCGCAAGGCTTGTCATTTTCTCTGGCCTATACTTACAGCAAAGCGCTCGACTATAGCGACAGCTTGTATCCCTTGGTGAATAACCTGAACGTGCGCAGCAATTATGGTCCTGCGGATTTCGACCGGACACACGTGCTGACCTTGACACACGTCTGGCAATTGCCCTTCGGCGCGGGAACACACTTTGCCAGCAAAGGTGTTTTAGGCAAGGTGCTGGGTCCGTGGCAGTTGAATGGAGTGCTTCGCTACGCCACAGGACTTCCGTTTACGCCAACGGCTGATCCGGTTGCCTGTGCCTGCCCGGGCAACACGCCGGTAGCCAACGTACAGTATTTGGGAACCACCAATGTGATTACCTATAATCCGTTCTACTTTGGCTACTTCCCATATGTTTACTCGTACGCCAACTATGGTTTTACTCAGCCTGCGGCAGGACAACTCGGCAACGCCGGACGGAATGTATTGAGGTCAGAAAACATCACCAACTACGACCTTTCACTATTCCGCTCTTTTGTGTTCCTGGAACAATCCAAGCTGGAATTTCGTGCGGAAGCGTTTAACCTCGCCAACTCACCTCATTTCGGCGCACCAATCGCCAACGTGAACTCCGCCAACTTCGGGCAGTACACCAGCACCCTTTCCGGTCTTGGCTTTGGGTCGCGTACTTTGCAACTCGCTTTGCGGTTAGTGTTTTAATGCGCTTGCGTGCAAAGTAGCAATTGTCGGGGCAGGCGTTTCCGTCTGCCCCAATTTCAAACGCAAACTGCGAAGGGAAGGGGCGTCAAAAAAGAGATCCTTTTTCGTCAATTCCCAGGAATTTTGGATCGCCTTTGCAATTCCGTGCGAGGCGTGCTGCCGCGTTCCAAGCAGAACGTGGTACATCTCATGCGCAACTACCCGCCCGAGTGCCCTCCCAAAAATAACGTCCGGCTCGCGTGAGTAAGAAGTCGCGTGCAGCAAACTGCGGACCTGATTGCATTCCACTTTGCTGAAGGGGAGCACGCGCTCTCCATTTACCTGCGTGTAAGCAAGAATCGGTTTTTCCTCTTCTATCCATTCGGCAGGTTGCGCCCGGCAAATCCCTTCAAAGGAAAGCATTACGAAACGAGGTAGCTTTCGTAAACTCTGCGCTTCTGCAACGGAATGCCACTCCACTTGAACTCCTAATGGTTGCATCACTTTCTGAATTTCCGCCTTCATGGCCAGAATTGCAGTGTCGGAAGCGGAGGTCTGAAACTCTGTCAGAAGAGCCAGAGAAGTTTGTGCCCAAGCGGAGCAACAGAACAGCAAACACAGGCAGGCTGTTTGCATAGCAAGTGTATGAAAGCCTACATTTCTTGCGGGCGGCTGTCAATGGGGAAAGTTGCTGGTTGGAAAAGTTACCGGGCTTATCTGGAGAGTGAGTTGGTGTCTGCTCGGAAGTAATGTTACCTTGAATCTTCACAATATGCCCGTGGCCAACGAAGCGTCCTTGCAGCAGGCGGTATCCCGCCTGAACCAGGTACGCGCAGAAATCGCAAAAGTAATCGTGGGACAGCAGGAGGTGGTCGACGGCGTTCTGATCTGCCTGCTCGCCGGCGGCCATGTGCTGCTGGAAGGCGTTCCCGGACTTGGGCAAGACCACGCTGCTCCGCACTCTTTCCCGCGCCCTGAATCTGAAGTATTCGCGAATCCAGTTCACGCCGGACCTGATGCCCGCCGACATTGTCGGCAGCATGATCATGGAGACCGACGAGCGCGGCGCCAAGAGTCTGCGCTTTCAGCCCGGTCCGATTTTCGCGAACCTGGTGCTGGCCGACGAAATCAACCGCGCCACGCCGAAGACGCAGTCCGCGCTGCTGGAAGCCATGCAGGAGCGCACTGTGACCAGCGGCACCACGACCCATGAGCTGGAAGCTGCCGTTTCTGGTCATGGCGACCCAGAACCCGATCGAGATGGAAGGCACCTATCCGCTGCCGGAAGCGCAGCTGGACCGGTTCCTGATGAAGATTCTGGTGACGCTATCCTTCGCGCGCCGATTTACGCGCATCGTCGAGCGGACCATTCAAAGCGCGAAGAAGCGCACGTGACGCCAGGTGCTGGATCGCGACGACATCCTGAAGCTGCGCGCGGTCTGCCGCGAGGTTCTGGTGGCGCCGCATGTGCAGGATTTCGCGATCGATCTGGTCATGGCGACCCAGCCGGATCAGAAGAGAAGCGCCCGAGCTGGCCAAGAAATACATCCGCTACGGCAGCTCGCCGCGCGGAGCGCAGGCTCTGGTCGAGTGCGGCCGCGTGCTGGCCCTTATGCGCGGGCGGCTGCATTTGAGCATCGAAGATGTGCGCACGGTGGCGCCAGCGGTCCTGCGGCACCGCATCATTCTGAATTTCGATGCGCATGCGGATGGGCAAACGCCGGACACCGTGCTGGAAAATCATTCCAGCGTGGTGCGCGCCGCGGCAGCGCTAGCTGCTCAAGAGTCTAGTCATGGCTGAACGCGCCGCTGATCGACCGCCATTTTCTGGAAAGGCTGGAGCGGCTCACCATTCACTGGCAGAAATCGTTTGCCGGGCTGGTGGGCGGCCATAATCCGTCGCGCTTTGCGGGCGGCGGACAGGAGTTTCTCGACCACCGGCAATTTCATCATGGCGACGATCTTGCGCGCCGTGAACTGGCGCGCCTACATGCGCCTGGACAAGATGTTCCTGAAGATGTTCCAGATTGAGCCGCGCGTGCCGATTCGCATGCTGGTGGACACCAGTGCTTCCATGGGCGGCAGGCGATGGCTCGAAGTTCCTTTATGCGCGCAAGCTGGCCGCGGCCCTGTGTTATGTGGGCCTGGTGCGGCATGATTCCATTGCGATTCACCCCTTTGCTCCAGCCATATGGCGTGAAGGCAAGCGCTGCGGCGGCGGGCGGCACCGGTTCAGCCCGGTGATGGGATTATTTCGAAGGCTTGAAGTGCACGGGCAAGACGGATTACACCGGTGTGGTGCGCGAATTTATCTCTCACCATTGCGCAGCGCGGGTTGCTGATCGTGATTTCCGATTTTCTGGACGATGAGGGTGGCTGCGAGCGGGCTCTGCAATATCTGGGCGATTTCGGGCACGAGCTCTTTCTGATTCAGCTCTGGACTGAAGAAGACCGCGTTCCGCCGTGGACCGGGGAACTGGAGATTGAAGACGGCGAAACGAACAGAAATCGTGAAGCTGCAGTTCGATGAGGAGGCGCGCGACCGTTACACCGCGGCTTTCGATGCAGTTCTCCCACTCTATTCAACAACTGGCGCTGCGCAATAGCGGGAAATACGTGGGCTTTCGACAGCGCAACCGCTGGAAGATATCGTGTTCGGAACGCTGGTGCGGTCGCGGGGGATTGCCTGATGTTTTTCGCGAACTTGGGGCTTGGGCAGTTTCTTGCGCTGTTTGGGGCGATTTCGGCTGTTTCGGTGGTGCTGTATTTGCTGGACCGCTCGCGGCGGCGCGTGGTGGTTTCCACGTTGCGGTTTTGGGTGGCGGCGGAGCAGCCCACCGCAGTGGTGCGGCGCAAGCATATCCAGCAGCCTTTTTCGCTTGTTACTGCAACTGCTGAGCATGCTGCTGCTGTTACTGGCGATTGCGCAGTTGCGGTTTGGAGGACCGATGGCGGGCAACCCCGCCGGCATGTTTTGATTCTGGAGACTTCGGCCTGGATGAATGCGCGTTCGGGCCGCCGGGCGCTGATGGATAACGCGCGCGACCGCGCTCGCGCCTATGTGCATTCGCTGCCTGCGGGCGATATGGTCATGCTGGTGCGCGCGGATGCGCTAGCCACTCCGGCCACCGCCTTCGAATCCAACCACGGCAAGTGGAACGCGCGATTGCGCAATCCGAACCGTCCTCCACATCGCTGAACCTGGATCAGGCGTTATCCTTTGCGCGCAAGGTGCAGGGGCAACGGCGCACGCCGGGAAGTGGTTTTTGTCGGCTCGGGGCGCGTGCCCTCGGGCGAGGCGTCGAGCGACGTCCCCAGGAATTTGCGCGTGCTTGCGGTGTCGGACACGATGGAGAACTGCGGGCATCCGGAAGATCGGGCTGAAGCGGTCGAACACGGACCCGGATGTGTGGGACATTTATGTGTCGGTTAAGAATTACGGGACGCGGGCGCGCGATGTTTCCTGGGCGTTGTGGCGTTGGCGAATATGTCCTGCCGGCGCGCAGCGCTTGCGCGATTGCCGGCCGGGGGCGAGCGCGAGGCTTCGTTCACTTATCGCACCAAGGCCGCCGGCATTCTGCAGGCGCGATTGTTCCCGGGGATGGGTTTCCTGATGACGACCGCGCTTCGGTGGAACTGCCCGCGCTGGCAAACTTTGGCGTGACGGTTTATTCCAATCAGCCGGAATTGCTGAAGCCGTTTCTGGATGCTAATCCGCAGGTGGCGGCGATTTTTCGCTCCCCAGCGCGAGTACGCCAGCAGCGATAAGGGCCTGGTGATTCTGGATCGCTTCCGTCCGCCAAACGCCAGAGTCGGATTCCCTCTGGATCGATCCTCCCGCAGCGGACTCTCCGGTTCCCGTGCGCGCGCGGGCTAGCAGGATCGCAAACTGTCCACTGGATCACGGGCGACACACTGGGGGCCGGATTGCGCAGCGCGATATGCGTCTGGAAGCGCCTTCTGTGTTCAACACCGCCCAAGGCGATATAAAGTGGCGGAAGTGGATGATGGGCCCGGTGATCGTGGCGAGCCCCGGCAGCCCTTCTAAAAAGGAGGAAAATGGTGGTGCTTGGTTTTCATCCGGCACTTTCTGCCATGCGTTATGAACTGGCAACGCCGCTGCTGTTTGCCAATGTGCTCCGGTGGGTGGCGCCTGCGACGTTTCGTTCCAAGGAATTCAGCACGCAGGTAGGTCGGCACGGTGAACGTCGCACTGGAAACGGACGTGGATCCGTCCAGCCTGCGTGTAGTGCGTGAAGATGGCTCGCCCATTCCGTTTACGCTGGAAGGCAAATCGCTCCACTTCTTTTCGGGAGCGCCTGGGATGGCTCGCGTGATTTTGGGCGACCGTGAATCGGTTTACTCTTTGAGCTTGCCCGATATCGGGGATACGAGATGGCAAGCGCCAGAAGGAGCTGCCACTGGCTTGCCCCGCTTGGGGGAGCGCTTACGAAGTTCCCACGATCTGTGGCAGATTCTGGCGTTGTTGGGCGGCTTGGGTTTAGCAGTGGAGTGGTTACTGTTTGGGCGTTTCAACCGTTGCTTGGCCACGCCCGCAACGTTTTTCACTTGCCTTCCGTATGGAGAAAAGCATCATGACTTTTGCTCCATCCTTGGGTTCTGCCTTTTACGATATTGCCGCTGGCATGGGCGGCTTGGGAGTGGCGTACCTCGTCACGGCATCTCGCCCTTGGCTTAAAGGCGGCTTCACTGCTTCTGATTTTGCTTGCCTTTAGCGAACCACGCCTTTTGTTCCATGACACCAAAGGTAGCGGTAGCGGCTTTGGTGGATACCTCCGAGAGTGTTTCGCCGGAAGACTTAAACAACGCATCCGCACTGCTCAACAACATGGAAGCAAAGCGCGGGTCCGGTTTTCTCCAGGTGATTCCGTTTGCTCGTTCCACACGGGAGCCAGCCATCACGGAACACGGCAAAGGCTGGAACCTTGCTTATACCAAGGGCGATACCGGCAAAGGCACCAATCTGGAAATCGCCATCCGGGACGCGGTAGCCGAACTTCCCTCCGGCATGGTGCATCGCCTGGTCTTGATTTCGGATGGCCATGAAAACGTCGGCACGGTGACACGCGCTACCTGGCAAGCACAGCAATTAGGTGCGCCCATTGATACGTTTGCCATGGCGGGACGTCCGAAGCCAAGCCTGGTAGCAGAAAGCGTCTCTTTACCTTCAGAAGTATTTAGCGGGGAACGTTTCCCGATTGATCTGACGGTGAGTGCTCCCAAAGCAGCAAAGGCCACCGTGGAGATCATGGCGGAAGGCAAAAAGCTAGGAATCAGCAACGTGGAGCTAGGGGCAGGGGCGAACCGCTTTCGCGTTCGCGCCAGTCTTGCGGCGGTTGGCGCGGTGGATCTGGCTGGCACAGTAAGCGCACCGGGCTTAGGCGAAACACGTTTTGAACAAGCCATTACTGTGCGAAGGCCACGTGTGCTGGTGATGTCCCAAGATCCGGCAGGAACGGAAGCGCACCTGGCACATGCCCTTCAGTCAAACCAGTTCGACGTGACGCAGGTAAGTGATCAGCTACCGGCCAAGTTGGATGGCAACCAAATCATTGTGTTCAACAACTGGGACATGGAGAGTCTGCCCAAAAGCGATCAGGATGCGCGTGGAACAGTTCGAAAAGCAGGGTGGTGGCTTGCTCTGGATTGCGGGAGAGCGCAATCAATATGTAGAGAAAAAACCGGGCGTGCCGGAAACTCCGCTGGAACGCGCCTTTCCTGCGAAACTGGCGCCGCCGCGTTCGCCGGAAGGCACATGCGTCGTGCTGATCATTGATAAGTCTTCCTCCATGGAAGGAAAGAAGATGGAGTTGGCGCGGCTGGCTTCCATTGGTGTGGTAGAAAATCTTCGGCCCGTAGACAGCGTGGGCGTTCTGATTTTTGACAACTCGTTTCAATGGGCTGTGCCGATCCGCAAAGCGGAAGATCGCTCCTTGATCAAGCGGTTGATTTCCGGGATTACCCCGGATGGCGGAACCCAGATTGCACCCGCGCTTTCCGAGGCGTACCGCAAAATTGTGGGCGTGAATGCCATCTATAAACATGTGGTGCTGCTGACGGACGGCATCTCGGAAGAAGGCGACAGCCTAGGCCTTTCCAAAGAAGCCGCTCAGAACAAAGTCACTATTTCCACAGTTGGCCTAGGGCAGGATGTGAACCGGGCTTATCTCGAAAAAATCGCAGTAAACGCTAAAGGCAAGGCTTATTTTCTGAACGATCCCAGTGGCCTGGAACAGATTCTTCTGAAGGACGTGCAGGAGCATACAGGCACCACTGCTATTGAAAAAGCCACCAAGGTCGGCGTACTCCAAAAAGCCGAACTGCTGGAAGGAACGGGCGTAGAGTCCGCACCGCCATTGCTCGGATATGTACGATTTGTGGAGAAACCCAGTGCAGCGGAAGTGCTGAATATTGATCAGCAGAACGGAGAAAAGAAAGATCCGTTGTTTGTTCGCTGGCAGTATGGCTTGGGCCGCGCAGCCGTGTTTACCTCGGACGCCAAAAGCCGATGGGCCACCAACTGGGTGACATGGGCCGGATATGACAAGTTTTGGGTAAACGTATTTCGTGATTTGCTGCCCCATGCCCTGGCTACAGAAGCGGTAGCTTCTTATGACGAGGCGTCCGGTGATCTTGTGGTGGATTATCACCTGGGTAGACATGTGGACGATCCGGCAAAACTTCCGGATATTTTTGCTTTTGGTCCAAACGGATTTCAAAAGCCGATGACGGTGGCAAAACTGGCGAGCGGCAGCTATCGTGCCACTGTGCCAGTGGCCGCCAATCAAGGCTTATTCCGAGTTCGACCTGTGGCGGAATCGCAAGCTTTTCCGGAAGTCGGGTATTACCGCCAGGAAAACGAGTTGCTGGATTACGGCACCAACCAATTTTTGTTGAAGGAAATTGCGGAAAGTACGGGTGGCCGTTACTTTTCCACTTTGAACGGAGCCAACGCCGGAGAAGTATTTCAATCACAAGGAAGATATGTTCCGGGAACGCTGGAATTATGGCCTGGGCTGCTGGCGCTCGCGGTGCTGCTGAATCTGGTGGAGTTGGTTCTCCGAAAGTGGAACGGCATCAAGGAACTGTTTAGCGCTCGCCAGCGGGGCAGCGTGTTAGCGTCATAGCAGGTTGGTTCCTGCTGCTGTGTCGGTTTTGCTTTTCTTGTTGCTGCTCTTCGCTTCTCCTTTGCCGCTGGACCGGAAGCTTGCCGCCATCGAGGAGGGCCATCTGAAACCGGGAGCACGTATCATGACCACTTCTGGGGAATGGACTCAATGGGCGCAACGGGAAGCCCCGGAAGGCATTCACCAGGTAAAGTTGCTGTTTGGCGCTGGGCGAATTACCGCTTCGGCCAATATCAATTTTCTCCAAATGCAAAGCGCCTCAGGCCAAACGCCTGGATGGCTCGTTTCCTCCTTGCTGGAAGGGGAACGCCCGGTCACAGTGCAGGCTCGGATTCTATCCAGTGCCGGAAAGGCAAGGGTGGATGTGGAAAGCCTTCAAATCGCAGGCACTACGGTGGAAGGGAAGGCGCTTACGTTTTTGATTCACCAGTATGTTCGCTTCCAATACCCGGATGCCAAGGTGAGCGAGTGGTTCCCGCTTGGGTATCGCATGGATCATTTTGAAATTGCGCCACATGCCGCAGTGGTGGTGATCGGGAAATGAAGCTTGCTTGGTGGCTGCTGCTTTGGTTGGCTGCATTTACCCCGCCGCCGGACGTGCCGCCTTCCTGGAAAACGGTAATCGGAGATTACAAGGAGAGCGACCAACTCTTTTCCATTTTGGAGCGAGACGGAAAGCTGATGGAGTGGCGAAACGGCACATACCGCGAAATTTCATGGAAAGAAGCAAACGCCCTTCGCGCAAAAGGCACTCCAGCAACGCCGCGAGGGATGGCTACCTTTCGGGTGAAACCATTGCGACCCGTAGCCAAGCTACGGCGTGAAGCACTTCAGGCAACACCGCCTGCGGAGCAAGGTGATTTTCGGAAACCTGATCTCGTTCAGCCTGCGGAACTGGACTCATCCATTCGCTTGGAGATTCGCTATGCTTCCCGCAACGATTTTCTCCACACACCAGTTTACCGGCAGGCCAAAGCATTCCTGCAACGCCCGGCGGCGGAAGCACTGCTTCGTGTCCAACAAGATTTACGGCAGGAGGGGTTCGGGTTGCTAATCTATGATGCGTATCGGCCTTGGTATGTCACGAAGATTTTCTGGGATGCCGTGCCGGACGCAGATCACATTTTTGTCGCCGATCCCAAAGAAGGCTCCCGTCACAATCGAGGCTGCGCGGTGGATCTCACGCTTTACGACCTCCGGACCGGCAAAACAGTGGAGATGACAGGCGGATACGACGAAATGTCAGCCCGTTCATTTTCCGCCTACGCAGGAGGAACCAGCCGACAACGGGGATATCGGGATCTGCTTCGCCAAAAAATGGAGCAGGGAGGCTTTGCCGTGCTCCCAGCCGAATGGTGGCACTTCGACTATAAAGATTGGCCCCACTACGCCATTCAAAACTGGAAGTGGGACCAGTAACAGGCAAGATTAGCGCTTTTTTATCGGGGCCCTTCGTTTCAGAGGAATTGGAATGGTCGGAAGCTCCTGCTCTTCTTCGTCCTCGTCTTCTTCCTCATCGTCGTCCTCGTCGAGTTCGTCTTCGTCGTCCTCTTCATCCTCGTCCTCGTCGAGTTCGTCTTCGTCATCCTCTAGTTCATCGTCATCCAGGTCTTCATCCTCGTCGAGGTCTTCGTCGTCGAGGTCTTCGTCTTCCTCGTCCTCTTCGTCGTCGTCCTCCTCTTCTTCTTCATCCTTGTCCTCGTCGTCATCTACCTTTCGCGTCGCATTGGTCTCAGCAGGCCAGCGCGAATCACGAACGGTGCCTTTTGTCTTGTTTTCCCTTCTGTCCAGAAGGGACTCCAGTGTATTGATTGACATAATCTTCTCCTTGTTCGGGGCGTAGCAATGATGGGGCCATCGGTTGGAACCTTACACAGAGCGGGTCTGCTGCGGGAAGCCGGACCGCCTCAGGACGCCACTTTTTCCGGGCGGATACTTTGGGAATCGCCCGTGATCAGCCGTGCCCCTCGATTCATCGTGAAATAATTGTAAAACCACTCTGCCAAAACTAACATTCTGCTTTGAAATCCTACCAAGTAGAGCAGATGAACAAATAACCACATCATCCAGGCAAGAAAGCCGCTGAAGTGAAGTTTTCCGATCTGCGCTACTGCTGCAGCGCGGCCAATGGTAGCCATGCTTCCTTTATCCCAATAATGGAACGGCTTCACCGTTTCCTGATTCAATCGCGCTTTGATCGCTTTTGCAACGTAATTTCCCATCTGGATCGCAACCGGGGCAACTCCTGGTAAGGGTTTGCCATCCTGGTGTGAAAAATTGGCCAGATCGCCAATCACAAAAATCTCCGGATGGCCTCGCAAAGTACAGTCTGGCTCTACCAGGAGCCTGCCACCTTTATCCATTTCCGTGCCGCACTGTTCCGCTATCAGCTTGCCTAACGGAGAGGCTTTTACTCCAGCGGCCCAGATCGTGGTTCTTGCTGCGATATGCTCCTCTCCGTCGCCGCTTTTGATCGTAACCCCCTCTTCATCAATTTGCGTAACAAGTGTATGAACGCGGATCGTCACGTTCATGTGTTTGAGCTGGTTTTCCGCACTTTGAGAGAGATCCGGAGGAAAGGCATTTAACACGCGTGGCGAGCCTTCCACCATCAGGATCTGAGCATCAGAGGGGTTCATGGCGCGGAAGTCTCGCTTCAGCGTGTCACGCGCAATTTCTGAGATAGCCCCTGCCATCTCCACGCCTGTTGCGCCGCCGCCAATGATCACAAACGTCAGGAACGCTTTTCGTTTTGCTGGATCTGTTGCGCGTTCCGCATTTTCAAAAGCAAGCAAAATCCTTCTGCGGATCTCTGTTGCGTTTTCCACGCTTTTTAAGCCGGGCGCAAGCACGTTCCATTCCGGGTGATTGAAATAGTTATCCACCGAGCCTGCCGCGACCACGAGTGTGTCATATCCCACTGTTCCGCCATCGGCCAGGGTGAGCTTGCGCGCAGTGGCGTCCACGGCAGTCACTTCTCCTAACAGAACAGTCATGTTCTTGTTGTGGCGGAGCACGGAGCGGATTGGCGCGGCAATTTCGCCAGGGGAGAGCGCGCCGGTAGCCACCTGGTACAACAATGGCTGGAATAAGTGGAAGTTGCGGCGATCAATCACAGTGACCTCCGCGTCCACTCCGCCCAGCTTTTTGGCGACATTTAATCCGCCGAAGCCTGCTCCAATAATCACAATCCGAGATTTCGGCATTTGTTTAAATAGATGTAACGTCGGTGCTTTGCATTATGATAGTTGCTGAATGGGACAATTGACACGGCGCGCACATACACTCTTTGATGTTTACCTGATTCTTCTGCTTTCTTTGCTACCCATTCTGTTCGGAATGGAAGGTACAGCACGATGGGTGCTTTGGAGCTTGTGTGCGATCCATTTTCTTCTTACCGTTCTTTCCGATACTCCGTTCGGCGCAAAGGTAATCCCTTTTCCGCTCCATGGCATGATTGAGCTGGTGGTGGGTCTTGTTTTGCCCGTCACGCCCTGGTTGCTTGGCTTTGATGATTTGCCCAATGAACGGCATACTTTTGTCGGTCTTGGCTTTGGCTTGCTGGTGCTTTGGCTGCTTACTGATTACCGACTCAAGACAGGCGCCTGGAACAAAGAAATGCACGTGGATACGGGCGTGGATATTACGGCTGAATCGCTGCACCACTAAGGCCAGTTTCCAGCGCGGCTTTTACTTTCCGGTAGGTTTCCCCGAGATCTTCCGGCAAAACCCGTGTTTCGCCTACCACCGTCATAAAATTCGAATCGCCCGCCCAACGGGGCAACACATGCATATGTACATGGTCCGCAACGCCGGCACCGGCGCTCTCGCCTAAGTTCAGGCCCATGTTCAGGCCATTCGGTTGGTAAGCATTCCGTAAGGCGGTTTCCGCCTGTCTCATCAAGCCCATCATCTCGGCAGCACCTTCTTCCTTCACAGCGGCAAGGCTGCTGAGGTGTTCATATGGCACTACCATCAGGTGCCCGCTGGAATAAGGAAAGCGGTTCAGCACCACAAAATTATACTGAGCCCGGTGGACTACCAAGTTTTCTTCGTCGTTAAGGGATCGGGCAATTGCGCAGAAAATACATTCTGTGGACGAGGAGGAATGCGTAATGTATTGGTAGCGCCATGGGCTCCACAAATAGTCCATGGGTGCTTGTTTAATGAACTTGGCTGGTTGGGGCCGGTTCGCTGGAAGGAGAACCCCCTTGTGGCACGTTCACCACATCCTTTAATTCTTTACTGGGTTTGAAATAAGGAATTTTTTTTGCCGGAACTTCCACGCGCGTGCCAGTTTTCGGATTGCGGCCCACACGCGGTTGCCGCTGTCGGGTACGGAAGCTGCCGAACCCTCGAATTTCAATTTTGTCCCCACTGCGCAGAGCCCGCACGATGCTGTCAAAAATAGCCTCGACGATAACTTCAGCTTCCTTTCTCGTCATCTCGACCACACGCGAGACTTCCTCAATTAGGTCAGCTTTTGTCATCCCCAAAGGTCTCCTTTATCAAGCGATTAGCGAGAAATTCAGTATCGCCTGAATAAGCTGGATTTAGCAAATTTGTTGTTATTCCTGGCCACCGCCATCGCTGGCGTCGCGAAGCTGACCCATTCGCGAAGTCGCGGCAGCAGCATGCCGCTGATAATCGTCCAGGCGAACCCGTTCCTCTTCTTCCACTACGGCTTTCAGACTCAAACCGATTTTTTTTTCCTGTTCATTCATGCGAATGATCTTGAAATCGTACTCCTGGTCGACTTGCAACGGGCGGCGGCTCGGACTTCCGGCCAGAGTAGCCGGGAACTTCGGAGAAATGGCAAAGCCCCTCTACCCCTTCCGCCAACTCCACAAAGGCCCCGAAACTCGCAAGGCGGCAGATGCGGCCATGCACCAGGTCGTTCACATGTGGTTTTGAAAATACGTTTCCCAGGCATCGGGCTGCAACTGCTTCACGCCCAGTGAGAGCCGCTTGGCTTTGGCATCGATGCCCAGAATCACGGCCTGCGCGATGGAACCTTTGCGCAGCACTTCGGAGGGATGCTTCACGCGCTTGGTCCAGGAAAGATCGGAAACATGAACCAAACCGTCGATGCCTTCTTCTATCTCGATAAATGCGCCGAAGTCGGTCATGTTGCGGACGCGGCCTTCCACCACGGAGCCGATGCTGTAGCGTTCCTCGATCGTGCTCCAGGGGTTAGCCTCCAACTGTTTCAAGCCAAGCGAAATGCGCCGTTCCTTGGGATGCACTTCCAGCACCACGGTTTCCACCTGATCGCCGGGCCTCACCACTTTGGAAGGATGCTTCATGCGGCGTGACCAGGTCATTTCACTGACGTGGATCAGCCCCTCCACGCCTGGCTCGAGTTCCACGAACGCGCCGTAATCCGCCACGTTGACTACCCGGCCGATCACGCGCGACTTCACCGGGTAACGCTCCTCAATGTTCTCCCACGGATCCGGGAGAAGCTGCTTCATGCCGAGCGAAATGCGCTCTTTCTGCGGCTCGTATTTCAGGACCTGGACCGTGACCTGATCGCCCGGCTGCAGGATCTCGGAAGGGTGCGCCACGCGGCCATGCGACATATCAGTGACGTGCAGCAGCCCATCGATGCCGCCCAGGTCCACAAAAGCGCCGTACTCGGTCAGATTCTTGACCGTGCCTGTAACAACCGCGCCTTCCTGCAGATGTTCCAGCGTAACCGTGCGACGCTCGTTCACTTCCTGCTCCACCGCTGCGCGGCGAGACACCACCACATTGCCGCGCCGCCGATTCAGCTTGATGATCTTTGACCGGAATGTCTTGCCCTACCAAGGCATCCAGATTGCGCAGCGGGCGTGAATCCACCTGCGAACCGGGCATAAACGCCACCAGGCCAACATCCACCGACATGCCGCCTTTGACGCGACCCGGTCACACGGCCTGACAGGGTGAGCTGCTGCTCATGCGCTTCTTCCAGATCTTCCCAAACGCGTAAACGCGTCGGCCTTTTGATGCGAAAGAGTGACGTACCCTTCCACGCGCTCGGCTTCGTGATCCACCATCACGTCGATCATGTCGCCCGGCTTGCACAGTGATTTCTCCTGTGGGGGAACGGAATTGCTGAGGGGAACGATGCCTTCTGATTTGTAAGCAAAATCGACGATGACGTCTTTCGGTGTGACCTTGAGAACGCGCCCTTGCAGAACTTCATTTTCAGCGGGAGGAACGAAATGACTGTAGTCGTCCAGCAGGTGTTCGTAATCCTCCGCACCTTGGTTATAGAGTTCTGGAATTGCTCCCCGTCGGTCTCGTTCTCGGCCATTGCCATACTCCTCAGGCTTACTGTTATTGCGGGTTTTCAACCCCATCCAGCGCTTGTTGGCTCGACGAAGAGAACAATACGGAGCGGTTACAGTAAGCAACTGAAAATACGCAGTTTTAAGAACTATAGCGGACCGGATTTAGCAAAGTCAATGAAAAGCAATCAGGGAACTACTCTAAAGCTTGTGCATTCGAAATGCGCAACATGACGGATTTCACATTTTCCGAGTAGTTTTCTGCCGGATTATACGTTCGTAACTTTTCTGTAACAGATTTGTTGCGGTAATTGTTCGAATAAGCTAGACGAGAGGCAACATAATGAATGCCTTCCCGAATACTCCTAAAAGAACGATTGCCGTTATTCCAGCCAAAAATATTGTTGCCGCGAGCATTTCTGCCTCCCCCTGATTCCACAAAGGAAAGACCGGGAAGAAGCCGCCAATCCAAGTGATGGGCATCTGCTTCCTGAAGAAACACGGAAGTTAACTGCTCTACCGGACAATGCCGGGCACGAAAGAAGTTACGAAGAGAAAGGAATCGCGGGTCAGGCTTTTTGTAAATGGAGCGAAGTTTTTCGTGCTCCGTGAACGAAGCAACAGCAGGCAAACTGGCAAGACCTGTAACCACAATTAAACTTTTTTGAAGAAAACTTTTCACTTGTTACCTCGGGAATCAAAGTGCCAGCAAATAACGCTGGAGCCGGCCGGAAAACCAAGAAAATCCGGCAGAAATTGAAGAGCGAGGCCGAACTATGAAAAGACCATAGGCACAGTATAGCCATGTCCTTCCCGTTGTGTAAACGACAATTATTGTGCTACTACCAATGCCTCCTTCTTTTCTCTTTTCTTCTTTATTTTGAAGGGGAAGCAATGAACTCAGCACAAAAACAAACACCGTGTACGTTTACAGTGGATTTTGCTATATGATAAGTTCCTCGCTCAATCCATTCCGGAGGTTGTTCATGTTCAGATATCCCCGTTTATTCGCTACGTGCGTTTGCCTTCTGCTTTCCTTGACCCTGATGAATGCGCAGGTAGATACCGGTTCCATTGCCGGCACCGTGCGTGATTCCACCGGAGCTGTGATTCCACAGGCACGCATCACTATCACAAATCAGGGGACCGGAGCTGCTCAAGTTGCTGCCACGAACGAATCGGGTAGCTATGTTGTGACTCCTTTACGAATTGGAGTTTACTCGGTGGAAGTTGCTCAGCCTGGCTTTCAGCGACAACGTCGCACAGGTTTGCAAGTGGATATCCAACAACAGCTCACCGTGGATTTCGCGCTCACTGTGGGCGAACTTGCGAACACAGTGGAAGTAACTGCCCAAGCTACCTTGTTACAAACCGAAAGCGGCTCGGTCGGGCAGGTGATCCGTCAAAAGGCAATCAATGATCTTCCCTTGAACGGGCGCAATTATACTTTTCTGGCGCGTCTTGCTCCAGGTGTTACGCAAGGGCAACCAGAATCCAGAGGATTGAATGCCACCGGCTGGTTTGAAGCCAATGGCACACGGCCCGCTCAGAACAACTACTTATTAGATGGAATTGATAACAACAGCAGCAGCGTTGATTTTCTGAGTGGCGCCGCTTATGTGGTGAAGCCGCCCATTGATGCGATTGCCGAATTCAACTTGCAAACTAATGCATTCAGCGCGGAGTTTGGGCGCGCTGGCGGCGCGGTGCTGAATGCCACATTGAAGTCCGGCACCAATGAGTTTCACGGCAGCGCATGGGAGTTTCTTCGCAATGACAAGGTGGATGCAGCCGATTTCTTTCAGAACGCCAATGGGCAGAAGAAAGGCGCATACCGCCAAAACCAATTCGGTGTCACGCAGGGCGGACGCATCATTCGTAATAAGACATTTTTCTTTGCCGATTACGAAGGCACCCGAATCCGGCAGCAAGTTCCTAAAACCGGCTACACGGTGCCTACTCTCGCCGAACGCAGCAGCGGCTTCACGGATTTCTCAGACCTGATCACGTTGCAAAGCGGCACGCGCACGGATGCGTCCGGGCGCACTTTTCCACTCGGAACCATATTTGATCCGGGAACCACTCGCCAGTTAGCGACCGGCCAGTATGTGCGCGATGCTTTTCCTGGCAACATCGTTCCGGCCAGTCGGCTCGACCCGAATGCGGTAAAGCTGATGAGCCTGTATCCTTCGCCCACGCAAGCTGGTCTGAGCAATAACTACAACATCAACCGGAACAACAGCACCAATGTGAATGCGTTTGACTCCCGTGTTGACCAAGTCTTTTCTCAAAAGGATCAGTTTTTTGCCCGTTATAGTCTTTCGCGTAGTCCCAGTGTGATCCCGCCACCGTTTGATGGCTATGCGGATGGAGGTGGATTTTCCGATGGAACGCAACACGTGGATACGCAGGGAGCAGCCATCAGCTACACACACATTTTCGGACCGAGCTTGATTAATGAAGTACGCGTTGGGTTCAATCGCGAACACACGGTGCGCATTCAGGCATACGGAAACGATACTTCCAACATTCCGGCACAGTTCGGGATTCAGGGAGTGCCGCAAGCCGCAGGCAACGGCGGTCTACCTTATTTCGGTATTGGCGGCCTAACTCAGTTGGGCCCTGCGCAGTGGCTTGTGAGCGACCGTTACAGCAACACCGGCCAATTGACGGAGAACTTAACGAAGATCTATAAGAATCACACATTCAAAGGCGGCTTTGAAGCGCAGGTGATCGCGTTGCCTTGGGCTGCACCTCCTTACGCCAAAGGAGCCTTTACCTTTAGCGGGCAATATACCTCCATTCCCTAACTTAAGCGACGGCAGCACTGGCCGCGTGCAGTTTCTTCTGAATCCCGTAGCCACTGCTACGGGTACAACGCTTGGCGGATCGGATGCGGTGAACGCTTCCAACTTCGGCGGAGTTGCCAGCAAGCGAAATTACTATGGCGCGTATCTACAAGACGATTGGAAGCTCAGCCAAAAGTTAGTGCTTAACATTGGCCTCCGCTGGGACTACTTTTCTCCAACCGGCGAGAAGTACGGTGCGCAGGGCAACTTCGTTCCGGCTGCTCCCGGATCGGCAATGTTTTTGATTCCTGCCAGCAGGAAAACAGATCCGGTACTGCCGTCCGCGTTTCTCGGTCTGTTGCAAAAAGATGGAATCAATCTGGTCTACACCGACGATTACGGCTCAGGTTTGAGCGATGTACAAAAGAACAATCTCGCGCCGCGATTCGGATTTGCCTATAAGGCAAACAGCAAGTTGGTGGTGCGCGGTGGGTTTGGCATCTATTACGGTGGTTTCGAAAATCGTGGAGGGTCGCCGAGCCTCGGTTACAACTATCCCTTCCAGTACATTTTCAGTTTCCCTGCCGCAAATTCTGTAACCCCGGTTACCTATCCGAATGGCACCATTGCCACCATTGAGAACGGCATTTCCAGCATCAATGCAACTTCCTCCACGCAAGGGCTTTCCCTGCGCGGTATTCAACTTCACTACAAAACTCCCTATGTGATGAGTTATAACTTCACCCTGCAGCAACAACTCGCAGGGAATGATTTGGTGGAAGCTAGTTATGTCAGCTCCCTGAGCCGACATTTAGAATCTTTTGTAGGCACGAACCTGCCTTCGGTGCTTTTGCCTCCCGGTACCAATGCACAACTCTATGTGCCCTTTCCCGACTTTGCCAGAGGTTCTTCCTATGACGACACGGTTGGAAATGCTCATTACAACGCTCTACAAACCAAGTACGAGCGCCGGTTCTCCCATGGTTTCACAACGCTTGTGACTTACACCTGGGCAAAAACGTTAACAGATGCAGGCGACCTTTTGAGTGGCGGTTCCGTAGGCGGTTTTCGCGCACCCGGCATCGGTGCCTTCAACATTCACGGAGATATGGGGTTAGCTCCGTTTGATATCCGGCACTCGTTTACTGCCAGCGGCTCTTATGAGCTGCCTTTCGGCAACGGGCGAAAATTTCTCGCCAACACCAATCGCTTTGTGAATGGGGTGCTTGGCGGCTGGAGTTCCAACTATATTGTTACGCTCCGAACAGGATTTGCGCAGACCATTGGCTGCTCCAAGACCACCGGCCAAGGTACCGGATGCAACGCGTTGTACACCGGCGCCGATCCTTATGCCGGA
Source organism: Bryobacterales bacterium (assembly GCA_963791675.1). Taxonomy (GTDB): domain Bacteria; phylum Acidobacteriota; class Terriglobia; order Bryobacterales; family Bryobacteraceae; genus JALYXI01. The sequence continues at coordinate 4,100 of CAWBTD010000009.1, read as the reverse complement.
CCGCACAACGTGACGCAATACTATAATCCGGCGGCGTTCATGGACCCGCCCGTGGTCACCACCATTGGCCAGACCGACCTCTCGCCTCTTGGTGGTGGACGCTCTCAGGTGACCGGCCCTGGTTTTCACCGGCTGGATTTCTCGCTTTTCAAGAGCTTCCCCGTGACTGAACATAAACGTTTTGAGTTCCGTGCCGAATCGTTTAACTTGACCAATACGCCAAACTTCGGTCAGCCGGGCAATCTCAATTTCGTGAACACCAGAACGTTTGCCAACATCACTTCCACGATTGATGCGCCCAACGACGCACGGCAAATCCAGTTTGCGCTCAAATTTTACTGGTAAAGGAAAAACGCAATGCTAGGCGCCCCGCTTTTGTTGTTTCTGGCGCTGCAGGCAGATTCCGCTTTATTTGAGCAAAACCACCGGCGCGGCGAGGAGCGTATTCGCCAGAATGACCCGAAAGGAGCCGCGCCTTTTTTGCGCCGCGCCTACCGGCTGAACCCTGCCGATTACACCAATGGGTACGACTTGGCCTTGACAGATCTCCAGATCGGGAATCTCTCTGAGGCAAGAGCGGTGCTACAAGAAATGCTCGCCCGCACAGACAAGGCCGAGTTGCACAATTTGCTCGGGGATGTGGAAGAAGCTTCGGGAAACATGCTGGAAGCGGTGCGGCAACTGGAAACCGCAGCGCGTGCTGAGCCAACAGAAAAGAATGTTTTTGACCTCGGTCTTGAACTGCTAAATCATCAGGGTTTCCAGCAAGCAACACAGATTTTTGAGTGGGGAACTTCCAAATACCCGCAATCGGCCAGGATGCAGATGGGCCTTGGAATCGCTCACTATTCCTTAGGGAGGTACAGCGAGGCAGTGGAAACACTTTGCCGCGCTGTGGATCTGGATCCCAAAGACACGCGAGCTTTAGAGTTCCTGGGCAAAGTGCATGATGTTTCTCCGGAATGGGCCAGCCAAGTTCGCGAACGATTGGCGAACTTTGTGAAGCTTTACCCCGAGAATGCAGCAGCGAACTATTACTATGGGCTGAGTGTGGAGGAGCCAGAAGCGAAAGAGCAGTTTTTCCACCGGGCAATCCAGCTCAAAAGCCGTTATCCCGAGGCATGGCTGGCACTTGGCATTCTCCACCAGGCGCAAGGGGAGGTGGGAAAAGCGATCCAGGAACTAGAAACAGCCGCGCAGCAAGCCCCCACAATAAAAACTGTTCATTATCGTCTCGCTCAGCTTTACCAGAAACAAGGAAAAAAAGAAAAGGCAAATCAACAGTTGAGGATCTTTCAATCTCTTCCGAGCCTGTGACTAGTAAGTAGGCGCGCCGGACGTAGAAGTGGGGATTTCTTCGTCTTTTAACTCTGAGGTCCAGGCATCCAGGTGTGTCTCCGCTTCCGCTCTGGAATGGCCATACAGTTCCTGTAGTTTCCCGATCGCGTGCTCTTTTTTGCCGGCTACCACTTTTAAGTCATCGTCGGTAAGCTTGCCGAATTTTTCTTTCAGCGATCCAGCCAGTTGCTTCCATTTGCCTTCTACTTGATCCCAGTTCATGCGGAAATTCCTCCTGGGAGGAACATGCATTTCGTATTCCATGGCACTCTGGTGAGAATGCGCCTGTGTGTAGCGACCCTGGCTTTGTTTCTGCGAGCTTCCCCCCTTCTCCCTGCAGCAAATTCATACACATATATAGGGCAGATTGAGGCTCATTCGGTGTTGGTGGCCTGGGGCACCACGGAAGGCGCGAACACGATTGGCAGATCTTCTCCTTCCACGGGGCAGAACACAGTAACAGTGGGAACCCATCACATCACCACGGAAAAAAACTGGGCAGTGGTCAATGACTTAGAGCCGGACCAGAGCTACCACTATGAAGTGGTCTCTGGGAATCGCAAGATCGGGCAGGGAACTGTTCGCACGTACCCGGAACATGCTACCCGTCTATGCTTTTTCGTGATAGGAGACTATGGCACGGGTACTGCCGGGCAATACCAAATCTCGCGGGTAATGGAGCAGGAATACCGAAAACGCACTGCTGCGGGCGAGCCGGTCCGGTTTGTACTGACAACGGGGGACAACATCTATGCCGATCTGAACCTGGGATTTCGGGCGATCCATTCCGGATCGGAAGACCGGGATTGGGAGGATAAGTTCTTCCGTGCTTACCAAAGCGTGATCCGCGAAATCCCGTTTTATCCATCGCCGGGTAATCACGATGGAAATGGAACCGAGAACCAGAGCGACTTATCGGCTTACCTGGATAACTTCTTCTACCCTGGCAACCAGCCCGCCCGTTGGTACACTTTTCAGTTCGCCGATCTGGCCCAGTTTTTCTCCCTGGATAGCACCACGAACACTCCGCAAGGTCGCCCGCAGCCTGCCTTTGCCGAAAATGGCGAGCAATTTCAGTGGTTTCAGAAAGCGGTGGAGGCATCGCACGCCATTTGGAAGATTCCATATTGGCATCACCCCGTATACAATGCTGGTCCTTTTCACGGCGCCAGTTACGGGGATCTGAAACATTTTGTGCGTGTCTTTGAAAAGCAAGGGGTAAAGGTGGTATTCAGTGGCCATGAGCATAATTTCCAGTTCAGTGAAGACAGCGCCGCCACGGGTTCTATCCGTTATGTGGTGAGCGGCGCTGGCGGGGAACTACGCCATGGAAATATTCAATCCCATATGGAGAAGGCTCACATGGAAGGCTGGGCAGCGGAGCGGCATTTCCTGGTGGTAGAAATTGAAGGGAAGGAAATGCGCATTACCCCGATGGGGACACACCCTTTCCTCCCAGTAAATTCCCAAGGGAAACCAATTGCCATGCCCCTTACGATCAAGGTTCCCTGATGGGAAAGCTGCGGTATACTGAAGGATTCCGGAACCGGTCATGTTGCTGAGCGTTCAAGAGTTGGAAGTCCGCAAGATTCGTTTTGATGGAATCTTTGAACCAGGGCAATTGGACTTTACGGATTCAGGGGTTCGGCAGATTTCCCCGTTGCATGCCAAGGGGGAGGCTGAACTTCTGGAGAATACCGGGGGCGGCAACTGAGCCCGTCACGGACGCCGATCGGCACACTCGCGGCGGGCGACGGGGTGGCCACCGCCGGCCCGGCCTGCAGCATGAAGACGGTGGCGAGGGCGGCGGCGACGGCCGTCAGCGTGGTGCCGGCGACCCAGAGGCGGCGACGGGGCTGGAGCGGAACCTGGTTCATGGGAACTCCTGAAATGGTGCTTGTTACTGAAAGTGAGTGCTCGGGAACTTTTAGACAAAGCAACGGCTCAACCAGGCATTGCCTGGCTTTTTGCTGTCCGTCCGGGAAAGTTTTATCGTAGTGATCGCTACGACATATGGCACAATGTAGCCAAGCCACAAGGGCACGTCAACACATTTTCGTATCGAACGCTATGAAAAAGACGAATGAGACAACCGAAGGTCATATGCCTTCGCTGGACGGGCGCCGTGGGCTTGGCCGAAGCCCCCGGCCGCGCCGGCCAAGGCCCCGCGCAAGCCGCGCGGCCGACCGCTGTCGTTCGACCGCGATGCCGCGCTCGAGACCGCGATGCACGTGTTCTGGGAGCGCGGCTACGAGGCCGCGTCGATCTCCGACCTCACCTCCGCGATGGGCATCACGCCGCCCAGCCTGTACACCGCGTTCGGCGACAAGGAGCAGTTGTTCCTGGAAGCCATCGAGCGCTACGCGCTGGGCTACGGCAGCGCCGGCGCCCGCGCGCTGGATGAAGAGCCGTCGCGCGCGGCGCGATCGAGCGCTGGCTGACCGAGGCCGCCAACGAACTCACCCAGCCGTGCCACCCGAAGGGCTGCATGGTGGTGATGGCCGCCACCAACTGCTCGGCCGCGGCCGAACGCGTGCAGGACGCGCTGCTGCTGCGCCGCACCGAGGCCATCGCCAACGTCGGCCGCCGCATCCAGGGCGGCATCGACAACGGCGAACTGCCGGCCGACACCGACGCCAAGGACCTGGCCAACTTCTACGCCACCATCTACCAGGGCATGTCGATGCAGGCCAAGGACGGCGCGACGCACGAGAGCCTGATGGCGACGGTGCGCACGGCGATGCGATCCTGGCCGCGGATGT